>NZ_JAFIWC010000018.1 GCF_017163755.1 Xanthomonas sp. | reverse complement strand
CTCAACTGCGCGCGCACCTGCGACTCCGTCAACGGCGAGGACGCCGCCGCACCCGCCGATACCGTCGGCGCCGGCGACTGCTGCGCAAACGCCACGCCTGCCCACAGCGGCAACGACAGCAACACCGCATACCGCGGGCGAGCCAATGTCTTCGAATCGATCATGGGGTTGCTCCTGCAGCGTGAAGAAACCCCATCCTCCCCCGCGGGCGGTTGTGCGGGAGGTGAAGCGGGCGACATTGAAGATGCGCCAACGAAAACGGCGCCTGAGCGCCGTCGTCGTTGGATCTACTGCGGCCGCCGATTACTTGTTACTTGGAGGCCGGCTGCGCCGGTTTGGCGCCGCCCATCATGCTGTCGCGTGCGGCCTTGAACGGATTGCCCTGGTACCAGTTCGGCCAAGCGTCGCCGCCGGCCAGTTCCTTGCCCACGCCATAGACCGCCTGCAGATCGTCCATGATGCCCTCCAGCTTCCAGGTCGCCGGGTCGTACTGATCGGCCGGGGTGTGGTAGCGGTGCTTGCCGTAGTCTTCGGACGCGCGCTTGCCGGCATCGATGCCGCCATCGATCAGGTCTTCGCCCCCATCGATGTACAGCGCCGGCACGCCGGCCTTGGCGAAGTTGAAGTGATCGGAGCGGAAATAGAAGCCGCTCTGCGGCGACGACTCGGCGTGCAGCACGCGCCCCTGCGCGGCCGCGATCGGCTTGAGCACGTCCTCCAGCTCGGAGCTGCCGAAGCCGTTGACCACCAGGTCCTTGGCGCGTCCGGCCACCGGCAGCGCGTCGAGATTGATGACGCCGGCGATCTTGTTCAGCGGGAAGGTCGGATGCGCCACGTAGTACTTGGAACCGAGCAGGCCCGACTCTTCGAGCGTCACCGCCAGGAACACCACCGAGCGTTCCGGCTTGGGTTGCTGATGCGCGAACGCGTCGGCGATCTCCAGGATGCCGGCCACGCCGGTGGCGTTGTCGACCGCGCCGTTGTAGATGTTGTCGCCGGATTCGCCCTCGTGCTTGCCGAGGTGGTCCCAGTGCGCCATGTACAGCACCGCCTCGTCGGCGCGGCTGCCGCCGGGCAGCACGCCGACCACGTTGCGCGACTTCTTCTCCGAGATGCTGCTCTTCAGGTCGACCGACAGCTTGGCCTTCAGCGGGACCGGCTTGAAGCCCGGCTTGCCTGCATCCTTGTACGCCTGCGCCAGGTCCAGGCCGGCGCCGGCGAACAGCTGCTTGGCCGTCTCGGCGGTGATCCAGCCCTGCACCGGAATGCGCGGTTCCGGATCGTCCTTGGCCGGCAGGTCGTACTGCGCGCCGGACCAGGAATTCTTCACCACGTCCCAGCCGTAGCTGGCGCCGGGGGTGTCGTGCACGATCAGCGCCGCCGCGGCGCCCTTGCGCGCGGCCTCCTCGAACTTGTAGGTCCAGCGCCCGTAGTAGGTCATGCGCTTGCCTTCGAACAACGAACCGTCTTCGCCATGGAAGCCGGGGTCGTTGACGAACATCACCACGGTCTTGCCCTTCCAGTCCTGGCCGGCGTAGTCGTTCCATTTCTGCTCGGGCGCATCGACGCCGTAGCCGACGAAGACCATGTCGCTGCCGTCGATCTTGACCTCGGTCTGGCCGGTGCGGGTGCCGATCACCATGTCGCTGCCGAACTTCAGTTCGCGCGGCTTGCCGTTCACGTCGAGCTTGAGCGTGGTTGCCGGATCGGCGGTGGTCTCGGTCATCGCCACGTCCTGATACCAGCTGTCGCCGTTGCCCGGCTGCAGGCCGATGCGCTGCATCTGGTCGCGGATGTAGCTGACGGTCTTTTCCTCGCCGGCGGTGCCGGGGCCGCGGCCCTCGAATTCGTCCGAGGACAGCGTCTTGACCAGTTCGCCGAAGTCGGCCGGGGCGATGTCGGCGCTGAACGCGTGGCTGGGGGCGGTCGCGGGCGCGGCGGGCGCCGGTGCGGCGGCCGCCGCCGGGGCGGACTCTTCGCGCTTGCAGGCGGACAGCGCGGCCGCCGCGGCGAGGCATAGCAGGAGCTTGCGTGACATGCGGGGGTCCATGAAGTCGATGGAATCCCGATTCTATAGGCAAGCCGCGGCGCTTCGCTGGCGCGGCTCAGTTCTCCGGTGCGGTATCGCCTTCGAAGACCTGGGCGGTGGCGCCGGTGATCGGCCCGGTCTTGGCGCTGCGGTGCACGTACAGCTGCACCTCGCGTTCGAAGTGCAGCGGACCGTCGACCACGGCGCGCGGGCCGACGATGACCCGCGGCTTGCGCGAAGGCTTGAACGACATGTTGAAGTTGGGCTTGCTGACTTCGATGCCGCCGGCGACGTGCGAATCGTGGCCGACGGTGATGTCGCCGTTCACGGTCTCGATGCCCTTGCCCAGCTCGGTGGCGACCAGGCCGATGCCGCCGTTGACGCTTTCCACGCTGCCGCTGACGCGGCTGCCGCGGTCGACGAAGATGCCGCCGTTGACGGTTTCGATGCTGCCGGAGACCTGTACCTGCTGGCCGACCCGAATGCCGCCGTTGACCGTCGACACGCCCTTGGTCTGCGCGTGATCGCCGATCTTGATGCTGCCGTTGACGGTTTCCACGTCGTTGGCCTGGGCGCGCGCTTCCACGGTGATGCTGCCGTTCACCGTCTCCAGGTCGCCGTACTGCCTGCCGGACTCTGCGGTGACGCTGCCGTTGACCTTGCTGATGTCTTCGGCGGCCAGCGCAGGGCCGGCGCCCAGGGCCAGGACCAGCAGGACCGATAGTTGCGTACGCTTCATGGGGCACCTCCAGGACGCCGCTCGAGCGCGGCAGGGATTTCGAGGGGATGACAACACGCTTCGCTACAATCCACACCTGCCTGAAGTCACTGGACACGCCCTTGCCCGCAGCCGACCGCGCCTCGCCCAGTCCCGCACCGTCCGTCGTGGACGCGGGCGGGAAGCTGTCCGCGCGCCACCGCGGCTGGTGGCGCGCCGGCGCCGCGCTGTGGCTGCTGGCCGCGGCGCTGGCGTCGGCGCAGAACCCGCGCGAGGCCGAACGCAAGCTGCAGAAGGTGCGCGGCGAGCTGAACAGCATCGCCGCCGAGCGCCGCGAGCTGGAGGGGCGGCGCGGCGACGCGGCGCGGAAGCTGCGCGAGGCCGACGAGAAGGTGGCGCTCACCGGCCGCACCCTGGCGCAGACCCAGCAGGCGCTGCGCCGGCACCAGCAGACCCTGGCCGAACTGGAGCGCAAGCGCGATGGCCTGCGCAGCGGCCTGGGCCGGCAGCGCGCCGAGCTGGCGCAGCTGTTGCGCGCGGCCTATGCGATCGGCGGCAACGCGCCGCTGAAGCTGCTACTGGCTCAGGACCGCGTCGCCGATGCCAATCGCCTGCTCGCCTACCACCGCTATCTGCAGCGCGAGCGCACGCAGCGCATCGCCGCCCTGACCCACGAACTGGAAGCGCTGGAACAGGTGCAGAAGGACGTCATCGCCCAGCAGCAGCAGTTGAGCCAGGCGCAACGCGAGCAGCAGGAGCAGGCGGCGGCGCTGGTCCGCGACCGCAAGCAGCGCGCCAGCGTGATGTCCGAGCTGGAGCAGCGCTACCGCGACCGCAGCGAGCGGGAAAAGGCGCTGGGCGAAGACGCCAAGGCGCTGGAGACGTTGCTCGCCAACCTGCGTGTGGCGGCCGCGCGTGCCGAAGCCGAGCGGCGCGCGGCGGCCAAGCGCGCCGCCGCCGAGCAGGCGGCGCAGGCGAAGGCGGCGGCGAAGAACCCGGGGACGCGCGGCGGCAGCAGGACGCCGCCCAAGGTGGTGGCGTCGGCGCCGGCGCTGAAGGTCGGCGGCCTGGGCTGGCCGCTGTCCGGCGACCTGCTCGCCCGCTACGGCGGCAGGCTGCCGGACGGACGTACCAGCAGCGGCGTGCTGATCGGCGCGGCGGCCGGCAGCACCATCACCGCGGTGGCCGACGGCACCGTGGTGTTCTCCGACTGGATGACCGGTTACGGCATGATCCTGATCGTCGATCACGGCAACGGCTACATGAGCCTGTACGCGCACAACGATGCGCTGCTGCGCGATGCCGGCGACCAGGTCAAGCGCGGCGACGCGGTGGCCAAGGTCGGCAACTCGGGCGGGCAGGGCCGGCCGGCGCTGTACTTCGAACTGCGCCGTAACGGACAGCCGGTGGACCCGTCGTCGTGGCTGCAGCGCCGCTGAACCGCGCCGGGCTGCGCGCATGGCGGCGTTCAACGCGAATTTAGCCTGGCTTCGCGCATAATCCGGGCAGCTGCGTCGTGGACGGCGCCGCCTTCCCCTTATCGGAGTGCTTCATGCGCGTAGTCCTGTCCGCTGCCCTGCTGCTTGCTCTGGCGCCGCTGCCGTCGATGGCGCAGACCGCGCCCGAGCCGGCCCCGACCGCGGCCAGCGCCGACGACGCTCCGGACGCGGACGACCCGGACGCCACCGAATCGGCCGCCTCGCGCGTGCCGTTGGACGAGATCCGGCGCTACGTGGCGGTGTACAACGCGGTGAAGGAAGCCTACGTCGATCCGGTGGACGACAAGAAGCTGATGCAGTCGGCGATCCGCGGCCTGCTGCTGGACCTGGACCCGCACAGCACCTACTTCAGCAAGGAGGACGCCGAGGCGTTCGACGAACAGGCCACCGGCGCCTACGACGGCATCGGCGTGGAACTGCTGCAGCTGCCGGACAACACGCTGAAGGTGGTGTCGCCGATCGACGACACCCCGGCCGCGCGCGCCGGCCTGCGCTCGGGCGACCTCATCGTCGCGATCGACGGCAAGCCGATCACCGCGGTCAAGGCGATGGAACCGTTGCGCGGCGAGTCGGGCAGCAAGGTCGTGCTGACCATCGTCCGCGAGAAGGTCGACAAGCCGTTCGACGTGACCCTGACCCGGGAAAAGATCCGCGTGGCCAGCGTGCGCAGCCGCATGCTCGAGCCGGGCTACGGCTACGTGCGCATCAGCACCTTCCAGGCCGACACCGGCGCGGATTTCCACAAGCAGCTGGAGCAGCTGCAGTCCAAGGCCGGCGGCAAGCTGCGCGGCCTGGTGCTGGACCTGCGCAGCAATCCCGGCGGACTGCTGACCTCGGCGGTGCAGGTGGCCGACGACCTGCTCGACAAGGGCGGCATCGTCAGCACCCGCGGGCGCATCTCGGTCAGCGATTCCAAGTTCGACGCCACGCCCGGCGACCTGCTGCAGGGCGCGCCGATGGTGGCCCTGGTGGACGCCGGTTCGGCCAGCGCCTCGGAAGTGCTGGCCGGCGCGCTGCGCGACAACAAGCGCGCGCGCATCGTCGGCAGCCGCACCTTCGGCAAGGGTTCGGTGCAGACCGTGCTGCCGCTGGACAACGGCGACTCGGTCAAGCTGACCACCGCGCGCTACTTCACGCCCAGCGGCAAGTCGATCCAGGCCAGCGGCATCGTGCCGGAGGTGGTGCTGCACCCGGAGGCCAGCGCCGACGAGGACACGCCGGCCTCGCTGAGCGACTACAGCGAAGCCAAGCTGCCGGGCCACCTGCATGGCGACGACGAAGGCGCCGAAGGCTACAGCGCCGGCGACGTGCTGCCGGGCGATGCGCCGATCGCGCAGGCGCTGGCCGAGCTGAAGCAGCCCGGCGCGGTGGCCAAGGCCGCCGCCGCCAAGCCGGTCAGGGCCAAGCCGAAGGCGGCCACGCCGACCGCAGCGAAGCCGGCGACGCTCGCGCCCAAGGCCGAAGCGCCGAAGCCCGATGTGCCGAAATTGGAAGCACCGAAGGTCGATCCGCCCAAGACCGACATGCCGGCGCCGCCTTCTGGCAACTGACATGCTGGCGGCACGACGCCGCGCTGCGCAGTGCGCAGCGCGGGTCATCAGTGCGACCTAGCGCATTCCGATCCGGGCGGTGCTGTAGGAGCGGCTTCAGCCGCGACCCGGATTTACCCCGATAGGGCCGGGTCGCGGCTGAAGCCGCTCCTACAAGGGCAGGGCGACAATCGCAACTGCGCTGCGCGATCGGCTTGGTTCAGCGCGGCTCGCCGGCTCAGCGCGGCTTGGCCGGCATCGGGAACGGGGTGACCACTTTTTCGCCGGTGGTCGCGTCGCGGATCGCGGACAGGCCCTTCTTCTCCACTTCCTCGATGCGCACGATGCTCTGCATCGGCAGGTGCAGCACCTTGGTGTTGCCGAATTCTTCGCGCAGGCGTTCTTCGGTGGGGTCGATCACCAGGCCGTCGTGCACGTCGAACACCAGTTCGCCGATCTCGCTGAAGCCCCACAGGTGGCTGCTGCCGACCTGCTGCGCGTACAGCTCGTACACCTTGCCGTGGTTGAGGAACGTGACTTTGTACAAAGGCTTGGCCATGCCGCGATTATAAGCGGCCGGTGGCGGCTCAGAAGCCCTTGCGCTTGCGCATGCGCCGGGCGATCGCCGCGCGCACGTACAGGCCGTAGGCCATGCCGAAGGCGAAGCCGGTCAGGTGCGCCGACCACGCCACCATGCCGAACGCCGGGCCGATGTAGGCGAACACCACCTGCAGCGCCGCCCAGATGCCGATCAGCAGCGAGGCCGGCGCGCGCACGAATTCCAGGAAAAGCCCCAGCGGCAGCACCACGCCGAGCTTGGCGCGCGGGAACAGCGCCAGGTAGGTGCCGATCAGCGCCGACACCGCGCCGCTGGCGCCGATGATGACCCGGTCCGGGGTGCCGATCGCGAACACCGCGGCCAGGTTGGAGATCGCGCCGCCGCCCAGGAACAGCAGCAGGAACCGCCACGGGCCGAGCACGCGTTCGGCCGGCAGGCCGAAGATCAGCAGGAACACCAGGTTGCCGAGCAGATGCGACCAGTCGGCATGCAGGAACAGCGCGGTGAACAGGCGCAGCACGCTGCCGTCCTGCACCGTCGCCAGCCAGTCCTGCGGGCTGGCGACCCCGGCCGACAGCGCGCCCCAGTCCAGCCACAGGGTGCCGCGCGCCTCGTCGGGGCGGCTGATCGACCACAGGAACGCCAGCCACATCGCCGCGAACAGCAGCGGCGTGGCCCAGCGCAGCGTGGTCCTGTCGCGGGAAGGAATGGAGACGAACATGCCGATACCGAAAAACCCGGCCCGTAAGATACCCACTTCACCCGGCTGAACACATGCCCACTCCTGGCGAAGCTGAACGGACGATATTGTTATTGTTGAGTTAACGCGGACGGTTATACTGCATACGGCGTCGTATGTCGGGAGGGGACTCCGGCGCGCGGATCGGGCCTGCCAGGCCGGTCCGCGCAGGCGCGTACACAGACACCTACCGTCTTCCGGAGAGTAACAAGCCATGCACAACGCAACCCAGTTCGTCCGTTTCACCGCCCTGGCCGTCGGCATCGTCGGCGCCCTGACCATCGGTCAGGCGCACGGCGCCGCCTTCCAGCTGAAGGAAAACAGCGCCAAGGGCCTGGGCCGCGCCTTCGCCGGTTCCGGCAGCGCCCCGGACGATGCCTCGATCATCGCCAACAACCCGGCCGGCATGCGCCAGCTCGACGGCCGCCTGTTCCAGGCCGACGTCAGCGCGATCAGCTTCTCGGCCAAGTACAAGGGCGAAAGCGGCACCTATGCCACCGGCGCGCCGATTTCCGGCGGCGACGGCGGCGACGCCGGCATGATCGCGCCGGTCCCGGCGGCGTATTTCCACCTGCCGTTCGGCGAGAACAACAACATGCACCTCGGCACCTCGCTGACCGTGCCGTTCGGCTTCAAGACCGAATACGACCGCGACTGGGTCGGCCGCTACAACGGCACCAAGACCGAGCTGCAGGCGATCGACTTCAACGTGGCGTTCTCCTACGACGTGAACCCGTACGTGTCCTTCGGCGCGTCGGTGTTCGCCGAGCGCCTGGACATCGAGCTGGCCAACGCGGTCGATTTCGGCACCGTGCTGGCCTCGCGCCGCGTCCCCGGCTTCGCGCCGGGCAGCGCCGACGGCTACTCGAACATCAAGGGCGACAGCACCGAGGTCGGCTTCACCCTGGGCGGCCTGTTCAGCATCGACGAGAACACCCACATCGGCCTGAGCTACCGCTCGCAGGTCGAGCACAAGATCACCGACGGCGATGCCAACTTCACCGTGCCGGGCAATGCGGCCACCGTGCTCGGCGTCGCCGCGCCGGGCACCTTCGTCGACACCAAGGGCCGCGCCACGGTCAAGCTGCCGGCCAGCGCGACGATGAGCTTCACCCACAACGTCAACGAGCGGTGGTCGGTGATGGCCGACGTCACCCGTACCGCCTGGAGCAAGTTCGACCAGGTCACGGTGGACTTCGCCTCCAACCAGCCCGACAGCGTGCTGGACTTCTCCTACCGCGACACCACCTTCGTCTCCATCGGTGCCGACTACCGCATGAGCGATGCGCTGACGCTGCGCGGCGGCCTGGCCTACGACCAGACCCCGACCACCGAAGCGCACCGCGACGTGCGCGTGCCCGACGCGAGCCGCAAGTGGGTCTCGCTGGGTCTGAGCTGGCGTCCGTCCGAGCAGGCCGAGTACAACTTCGGCTACACCCACCTGTTCACCAGCGACCCGAGCATCGCCACCACCAGCGCCACCGGCAACACGCTGGTCGGCGCCTACGATGTGCGCGGCGACGTGCTGGCGGCCTCGATCAACTACAAGTTCTGATCGGGCCGGTGCTGCAGTGAACCGCCGCGGCGCAGGCCGCGGCGGACAGAAAAAAGCCCCGCAGAAGCGGGGCTTTTTTTGTTTACGGCCCGGATCCGGCAGCGTGTGCGATTGATTGCTGGAGAGCCTAGTCAGGCACCTCGGCGACGCTAGCGGATGCCTGTGCCTGTGCCTATGCCTGTGCATCGGCATGGCTGACGTTGTCGCCAAGTCACCCTGTGGGAGCGACTTCAGTCGCGACGGGCTTTACCGGTGATGCCCGTCGCGACTGAAGTCGCTCCCACAAACCATCCAGCACTTCAAAATCCGAAGAAACGCCGGGCGCGGCCGCTCAGTCGCCCAGCGTCAGCAGCGAGGCGTTGCCGCCGGCCGCGGTGGTGTTGACCGTGACCACCTTTTCGGTGGCGAAGCGCAGCAGGTAGTGCGGGCCGCCGGCCTTGGGGCCGGTGCCGGACAGGCCCTGGCCGCCGAACGGCTGCACGCCGACCACCGCGCCGATCTGGTTGCGGTTGACGTAGACGTTGCCCACCTGGACGCGCGCGGCGATGCGGTCGATGGTCTCGTCGATGCGCGAATGCACGCCCAGGGTCAGGCCGTAGCCGGTGGCGTTGATCTGGTCGATCACCGCGTCGAGCTGGTCGGCCTTCCAGCGCAGCACGTGCAGCACCGGGCCGAAGATCTCGCGCTGCAGCTGCGCCAGCGACTGCAGCTCGTAGGCGCGCGGCGCGAAGAAGCTGCCGTGGGCGGTGCCGTCGTCGGTGGCGGCGACGGCGATCAGCCGCGCCTCGCGGTCCATGCGCGCGGCATGCTCGGTGAGGATCTGCAGCGCGTCGGCGTCGATCACCGGGCCGACGTCGGTGGACAGCAGGCCCGGGTCGCCGACCTTCAGTTCGGCCATCGCGCCGGCCAGCATGGTCATCACCTTGTCGGCGATGTCGTCCTGCACGAACAGCACGCGCGCGGCCGAGCAGCGCTGGCCGGCGGAGATGAAGGCGCTGGAGATCGCATCCTTGACCACCGCTTCCGGCAATGACGAGGAGTCTGCGATGAACGCGTTCTGGCCGCCGGTCTCGGCGATCAGCACGCCGATCGCCGCGTCGCGCGCGGCCATGGCGCGGTTGATCGCGCGCGCGGTGTCGGTGGAGCCGGTGAAGGCCACGCCGGCCACGCGCGGGTCGCGGGTCAGCGCGGCGCCGACGGTGGCGCCGTCGCCGGGCAGGAACTGCACCGCCGCTTCCGGCACGCCGGCTTCGTGCAGCAGCTTCACCGCGGCATGGCCGACCAGGTTGGTCTGCTCGGCCGGCTTGGCGATCACGCTGTTGCCGGCGGCCAGCGCCGCGGCGACCTGGCCGAGGAAGATCGCCAGCGGGAAGTTCCACGGGCTGATGCATACGAACACGCCGCGGCCATGCAGCTGCAGTTCGTTGGATTCGCCGGTCGGCCCGGGCAGGCGCTCGGGCGCGCCGAACTGGGCGCGCGCCTGGCCGGCGTAGTAGCGCAGGAAATCCACCGCCTCGCGCACTTCGGCCACGCCGTCGGGCAGGGTCTTGCCGGCCTCCCTGACGCACAGCGCGATGAACTCGGGCAGGCGCGCTTCCAGCAGGTCGGCGGCGTGCTCGAGGATGGTGGCGCGGCTGGCGGCCGGGGTGCGGTCCCAGGCCGGCTGCGCGGCGACCGCATTGGCCAGCGCCTTCTCCACGGCGGCGGCGTCGGCCGGCTGCCAGCGGCCCACCACCTGGCGGCGGTCGGCGGGGTTGGTCACCGGCAGCGGCTCGCTGGCGATCACCGCGCCGGGCACCAGCGGCGCGGCCTGCCAGGGCTTGATCGCGGCGTTGAGCTGGTCGGCCAGCGCGCGCAGGTCGTTGTCGTTGGCGAGGTTGGCGCCCATGGAATTCTTCCTGTTGTGGTTCTGGCTGCGCAGCAGGTCGGCCGGCAGCGGAATCTTCGGATGCGGGATGGAGGCGAACGAGGACACGGCCTCGACCGGATCGCGGATCAGGTCCTCGATGGCCACGTCCTCGTCGGTGATGCGGTTGACGAAGCTGGAATTGGCGCCGTTCTCGAGCAGGCGCCGCACCAGGTACGGCAGCAGGTCCTCGTGCGAGCCGACCGGCGCGTACACGCGGCACGGCACGCCCAGGCGGTCGGCGGGGATGACCTCGGCGTACAGGTCGTCGCCCATGCCGTGCAGCTTCTGGTGCTCGTAGTCCTTGCCGGCGGCGATGGCGCGCACCGCGGCGATGGTCTGCGCGTTGTGGGTGGCGAACATCGGGTACAGCGCGTCGCTGTGCGCGAACATGCGCCGCGCGCAGGCCAAGTAGGACACGTCGGTGTTCTGCTTGCGGGTGAACACCGGGTAGCCCGGATGGCCTTCGACCTGGGCGCGCTTGATCTCCGCGTCCCAATACGCGCCCTTGACCAGGCGCACCGGGATGCGGCGGCCGACGCGGCGCGCCAGGTCGGCGAGGAAGTCGATCGTGTACGGGGTGCGCTTCTGGTAGGCCTGCACTGCCAGGCCGTAGCCTTCCCAGCCGTCCAGCGACGGGTCGGAGTAGGTGGCCTCGATGATGTCCAGCGACAGCTCCAGGCGGTCGGCTTCCTCGGCGTCCACCGTGTAGCCGATGCCGTAGGACTTGGCCAGCTGCGCCAGTTCCAGCACGCCCGGCACCAGCTCGGCCATCACCCGCGCGCGCTTGGCGTGCTCGTAGCGCGGATACAGCGCCGACAGCTTGATCGAGATGCTGGGCGCGGCGAACACGTCGCTGCCCTGGTACGAGCCGTTCGGCCCGCTGCGGCCGATGGCGTGGATCGCCTGGCGGTACGCGTCGAGGTAGCGATGCGCGTCCTTCATGGTCAGCGCGCCTTCGCCGAGCATGTCGAACGAGTAGCGGTAGTGCGCGTTGTCGCCCTTCTTCGAGCGCGACAGCGCCTCGCCGATGGTGCGGCCCATCACGAACTGGTGGCCCATGATCTTCATCGCCTGGCGCACCGCCAGGCGGATCACCGGCTCGCCGACGCGGCCGATCAGGCGCTTGAACGCGCCGGCGACGTCGGCGCGGGTCAGGTCGTTGATCTGCACCAGCTTGCCGGTGAGCATCAGGCCCCAGGTGGAGGCGTTGACCAGCACCGAGTCGCTTTCGCCCATGTGCTTCTTCCAGTCGGCGTCGCCGAGCTTGTCGCGGATCAGCTTGTCGGCGGTGTCCTGGTCGGGGATGCGCAGCAGCGCCTCGGCCACGCACATCAGCAGCACGCCTTCCTCGCTGCCCAGGTCGTACTGGCGCATGAAGGCCTCGATCGCGCCCTGGTCCTGGGCGCGGGCGCGCACGCGGGTGACCAGGTCGGCGGCCAGCGCCTGCACCTTGGCCTGCTCGGCGGCGGGCAGGCGCGCCTGCTCGATCAGTTCGCGCACATGTTCGGTTTCGTCCTTGAGCCACGCGGCGGTGATCGCGGCGCGCAGGGCGTGGGGAGCGGGGGGGAGTTCGGGGCTGAGCAGCGGCGAGGGTGTCGCGGACGGCATCGCCGGTGAGGTGCCGGCGCCAGACAATGCGTTCATGCGGAAGAGGTCAGGAAAGACCGGCATATGGTATGCCAGCGCCTGCCCGCGCAGCGCGCCCCGGCTTTGCCCTGATGCCCGTCGCCACACGCGACAGGCGACGGCGGGGCGCGCGTCGGCGCCTGTCCGCACGCGTCAGGTTGCAATGCAGCATTTTTTATGATGAACCCGCGCTTGCCCGCGCGCAGGCCGGGGGCTACCATCGAAGCGTGCTCTCGGCTCGAAGCCAGGCGGCTCGGAAGCGCGGTTCGACATGATCGAAATGTTTCCGTTTTCTTCGGAGGGGTCGGGTACGCAGCTGCGGCTGCGACCGCCGCGGGCGCTCAACGCCCGGCAGTTCGTCCTGTTGTTCGCCGCGCTGGCCGGCGCGATGTGGGCGGGGGCAGGGTTGGGGTGGCTCGCCGGCAACGTGTTCGCGCCTGCGTTCGCCCTGCTTCATAGCGTCATGGTGGCGCTTGCGTTGCGCTGGGTATGGCGCAGCGGCGAGCGAGAAGAGGATATCCGGGTGGGTCCGGGCTGCGTGGAAGTGACCCGCACGAATGCAGTAACGCCGGCGTTCCGCGCCCATCCACACTGGGTGCGGCTGCGGATCGAAGGCGACGACAGGGTGGTGCTGGCGTCAAGCGGCAGGCAGGTCCGGGTAGGCGAATTTCTCGGGCCGGGCGAGCGCCGCGAGCTGGCGCAGACCCTGGAAGGCTTGCTGGCGGCCGCGACCGGCCGCAACCGATGACGCTCCAAGGGGTCTAGGCAATGAAGCAATGCGGCAGATGGAAGCAACAGGCGGTCAGGATGGGGATGGCATTGGCCGCGGCGACGGCCGCACCGGTGGCATGGGCGCAATCGGCCGACCCCAAGCCCTGGCAGCTGAACATGGGCAGGGGCGTCACCCAGAGCGCGCGCAATGCGTACGACGCGCACATGATCGCGTTGTGGGTGTGCGTGGTCATCGGCCTGCTGGTGTTCGGGGCGATGGCCTATGCGATGTTCAAGTTCCGCAAGTCCAAGGGCGCGGTCGCCGCGCAATTCAGCCATAACACCAAGGCCGAGATCGTCTGGACCGTGATCCCGGTGCTGATCCTGATCGTGATGGCTTGGCCGGCCACCGCCAAGCTGATCGCGATGTACGACACCCGCGACGCCGAGCTGACGGTCAAGGTCACCGGCTACCAGTGGCTGTGGCACTACGAGTACCTGGGCCAGAACGTGTCGTTCACCAGCCGCCTGGAGCGCGGTTCGGACCGCATGCGCCAGAGCGGCAAGGTGCCGACCCTGGAGAGCGATCCGCACTACCTGCTGGACGTGGACAACCGGCTGGTGCTGCCGGTGAACACCAAGGTGCGCTTCGTGATCACCGCCAACGACGTGATCCACGCATGGTGGGTGCCGGCGCTGGGTTGGAAGCAGGACGCGATTCCCGGCATCATCAACGAGGCCTGGACCAGCATCGAGACCCCGGGCGTGTACCGCGGGCAGTGCGCCGAGCTGTGCGGCAAGGACCATGCGTTCATGCCGATCGTGGTCGAGGCGGTGTCCAAGCAGGAATTCCAGAAGTGGCTGGCGGCACGCAAGCCGGCCGCCGCGCCGGCCGCGCCCGCGCCTGCCGCGGCGCCCGCGCCGGCGGCTCCGGCGCAGACCCCGGCTCCGGCTCCCGCTGCGCCGGACGCCGCGGCGCCCGAAACGGCCGCGCCCGCGGCGCCGCCGCAAGCCTCGTTGCTCCGCCTTCGTTTCGACTCGCACCTGACCGTGCGCGCCGCCTGACCTTCTGCATCCTTTTTCTGAGGTAGCCGCCATGGCCCATTCCGCAGTCGACCATCACGACGAGCACGGGCACCAGCAGAGCTTCGTCGAGCGTTGGTTCTTCTCCACCAACCACAAGGACATCGGCACGCTCTACCTGCTTTTCAGCTTCACGATGTTCATCATCGGCGCGGCGATGAGCGTGGTGATCCGTGCGGAGCTGGCGCAACCGGGCCTGCAGTTCGTCAAGCCCGAGTTCTTCAACCAGATGACCACCGTGCATGCGCTGGTGATGATCTTCGGCGGAGTGATGCCGGCCTTCGTCGGCCTGGCCAACTGGATGATCCCGCTGCAGATCGGCGCGCCGGACATGGCGCTGCCGCGCATGAACAACTGGTCGTTCTGGCTGCTGCCGGTGGCCTTCACCCTGCTGCTGATGACCCTGTTCATTCCCGGCGGCGCGCCCGCCGGCGGCTGGACGCTGTATCCGCCGCTGTCGCTGCAGGGCGGCTACAACGTGGCCTTCAGCGTGTTCGCGATCCACGTGGCCGGCATCAGCTCGATCATGGGCGCGATCAACATCATCGCCACCGTGCTGAACATGCGCGCGCCGGGCATCGACCTGCTGAAGATGCCGATCTTCTGCTGGGCCTGGCTGATCACCGCGTTCCTGCTGATCGCGGTGATGCCGGTGCTGGCCGGCGCGGTGACCATGCTGCTGACCGACAAGTTCTTCGGCACCAGCTTCTTCAACGCCGCCGGCGGCGGCGACCCGGTGATGTACCAGCACATCTTCTGGTTCTTCGGTCACCCCGAGGTCTACATCATGATCCTGCCGGCCTTCGGCGTGGTCAGCGAGATCATCCCCACCTTCAGCCGCAAGCCGCTGTTCGGCTATCAGGCGATGGTCTACGCGATCGCGGCGATCGCGTTCTTGAGCTTCATCGTCTGGGCCCACCACATGTTCACCGTGGGCATGCCGCTGGGCGGCGAGATCTACTTCATGTTCGCCACGATGCTGATCTCCATCCCCACCGGGGTGAAGGTGTTCAACTGGGTCAGCACGATGTGGAAGGGCTCGCTGACCTTCGAGGCGCCGATGCTGTGGGCGGTGTCGTTCGTCATCCTGTTCAGCATCGGTGGCTTCTCCGGGCTGATGCTGGCGATCGTGCCGGCCGACTTCCAGTACCACGACACCTACTTCGTGGTCGCGCACTTCCACTACGTGCTGGTCACCGGCGCGGTGTTCGCGCTGATCGCCGCGGTGTACTACTGGTGGCCGAAGTGGACCGGGCGCATGTACAGCGAGGCCTGGGCCAAGTTCCATTTCTGGTGGACGATGCTGTTCGTCAACCTGCTGTTCTTCCCGCAGCACTTCCTCGGACTGGCCGGCATGCCGCGGCGCATCCCCGACTACAACGTGGTGTTCGCCGACTGGAACATGGTCAGCTCGATCGGCGCGTTCGGCATGTTCGTCACCCCGTTCCTGATGGCCGGCATCCTGATCGCCTCGCTGCGCAGCGGCGCGCGCGCCGAGGCGCGGTCGTGGGAAGGCGCGCGCGGGCTGGAATGGACGGTGCCGTCGCCGGCGCCGGCGCATACCTTCACCCTGCCGCCGGTGCTCAAGCCCGGCGACCTGGCCCACGACGACATCAGCCACTGATGACGCCGCATCCGCCCCTCGACGACCTGGCCGTGCGCCGCAAGCGCGCGGTGCGCACCGCGCTGCTGGTGGGCGCGGTCGCGGTGCTGATCTATGCCGGCTTCATCCTGTCCGGAGTGCTTGGCCGATGAACGCGCCGGCCGGTCCCGTGCACAGCAACGCCGGCGTGTTCAAGCTGGTCGGCGTGGCACTGGCGGTGTTCGTGCTGACGTTCTCGCTGGTGCCGCTGTACCGCATCGCCTGCGAGAAGGTCTTCGGCGTGCGCCTGGAGCGCGGTCCCGGCGACGGTGCGCAGGCCGGCAAGGCGCTGGTCGGCAAGCGCACGGTGAAGGTGGAGTTCGATGGCGGCGTGAATTCCAAGCTGCCGTGGTCGTTCCATCCCGAGCAACTGACCATGGTCGTGGTGCCGGGCGAACTGAACGAAGCGCTGTACTACGCGCGCAACGACAGCGACCGCGCCATCGTCGGCAGCGCGGTGCCGTCGGTGGCGCCGGCGCGCGCGTCGGGCTATTTCACCAAGACCGAGTGCTTCTGCTTCACCGCGCAGACGCTGCAGGCCGGCGAGAAGCGCGACATGCCGGTGCGCTTCATCGTCGATCCGGACCTGCCGCCCGATGTCACCACCATCACCTTGTCGTATACGTTCTTCAAGAACGATGCGCTGAGCGCCGAACTGGGCTCGCCGAAGCTGTCCGGTTCCACGCACGCAGCCCCCTGACCCGATCCGGAAAACCCGCCATGGCCCAGCCCACCACCGACGCCACCGCCTATTACGTACCCAGCCACAGCCGCTGGCCGTTCATCGGTTCGATCGCGATGTTCGTGACCATGATCGGCGTGGCCAGCTGGCTCAACGACGCGTCGTGGGGCAAGTGGACGTTCTTCACCGGCATCGCGATGCTGGTGGCGACCTTGTTCATGTGGTTCGGCGACGTGATCCGCGAGTCGATCGCCGGGCACTACAACCGCCAGGTCGACGTGTCGTTCCGCATGGGCATGGTGTGGTTCATCTTTTCCGAGGTGATGTTCTTCGGCGCGTTCTTCGGCGCGCTGTTCTACACCCGCGCCTTCACCCTGCCGTGGCTGGGCGGCAGCGGCGACGGCGTGATGACCAATGCGTTGTTGTGGGACGGCTATTCGGCCGCGTGGCCGACCAATGGCCCGGGCGCGATCGGCGGCCAGTTCCAGACGATCCCGGCGTGGGGCCTGCCGCTGATCAACACGCTGATCCTGCTCAGCTCCGGCGTGACGCTGACCATCGCCCACCACGCGCTGAAGGCCGGTCGCCGCGGCCAGCTGATGGTGTGGCTGGGGCTGACCGTGCTGCTGGGCATCGTCTTCCTGTTCCTGCAGGCCGAGGAATACATCCATGCCTACAAGGAATTGAACCTGACCCTGGGCTCGGGCATCTACGGGTCCACGTTCTTCATGCTCACCGGCTTCCACGGCGCGCACGTGGCGCTGGGCACGATCATGCTGCTGGTGATGTGGCTGCGCTCTTCGCGCGGGCATTTCAGCCGCGACAACCATTTCGCGTTCGAAGCGGCCGCGTGGTACTGGCACTTCGTCGACGTGGTGTGGCTGGCGTTGTTCCTGTTCGTTTATGTGTTGTGAGGCCGGGACTCGGGACTCGGGACCGGGGACTCGGAGCATTGCGCGGGTGCGCTGCATTTGTGCTTTTCTGTAGGAGGGGCTTCAGCCCCGACGCTTTGCCGGTAAGGCGTCGGGGCTGAGCCCCTCCTACAGAAAAGCGGTTGCGCCGGAGCGCATAAGAAAGGCCGCTTTTTCTGAAAAAAAAGCGGCCTCTTTTTGCATCAAATCGCTTGACATCGATTTGCCCCGGGGCATCATCCTGCCGTCCCGAGTCCCGAGTCCCGAGTCCCGAGTCCCGAGTCCCGAGTCCCGAGTCCCGAGTCCCGAGTCCCGAGTCCCGAGTCCTATCCCGCGATCCCATGCGGCTTGATCACCCCGGTATAGATGCCCAGGATCACCAGCAGGATCAGTCCCACCGATAGCGCGATGCGGCGCGTCAGCGCGTTCACCGTGCGCTTGCTCTGGCCGCGGTCCACCAACAGGTAGTACAGGCCGGCGCCGAGATTCCAGACGATGACGATCAGGAACGCGACTATCAGCAACGTCTTCAACGAGTCGTTCATACGCATCTCGGCGAGCGGTGTGTGCGCATTATGACCCTGGCCGCCGCTCCGCGTATCGCTTCGCGCGCGCGCGGCCCGCTGCTGTTCGGCTGGGCCGCGGCGCTGGTCGTGGCGCTGCTGTTCTGCGCGCTGGGCGTCTGGCAGCTGCAGCGCATGCAGCACAAACAGGCGCTGCTCGACCAGGCCGCGCATGTGCGCCAGCGCACGGTGGCGCTGGCCGATGCGCTGCGCGCGGACGATCCGGCACGGCTGGCCTGGGTGCAGGGCGCCGGCCGCTTCCTGCCGGGACAGGTCCTGCTGGACAACCAGCTGCGCCAGGGCCGCGGCGGCGTAAAGCTGTACCAGCCGTTCCTGGCCGATGGCAGCGCGCGGCCGCTGCTGGTGGAACTGGGCTGGCTGCCGCTGCCGCCGGACCGCACCTTGCCTGCGCCGCCACCGCTGCAGGGCCGCTACGCGCTGCGCGGGCTGCTCGCCCCGCCGCCGTCGCACGGCTTGGCGCTGGGCCCGGCGCTGGTACCGGCGCCGGCGCCGCCCGCGCAGCGTTGGCTGGCGATGCGCATGGAGCCGCAGGCGATCGGCCAGGCGCTGGGCCGCCGCGACATTTTGTCGCAGGTGCTGCGCCTGGATCCGGCGTTGCCGATGGGCTACACCCGCGACCTGGAACTGCTGCCGAACACGCTGCCGCCCGAGCGCCACTTGGGTTACGCGGTGCAGTGGTTCGGGCTGGCGCTGGCGGTCCTGTTCACCGCCGCGGTGCTGACTTGGCGTTCGCGCAAGGATCGGCGCAGGCGCTGAGCGCGCGCGCATGAGAAAATCGCCGGCATGAATGCCTCTCCCCCGGTCCAACGCCAGGCGGTCCGTCGCGGCCGCTGGATGCTGATCGCGCTGTTCGCGCTGTTCTTCGGCTCGATGCTGGTGGCCGGCGCGCTGCGCTTCTCCGGCTGGCAGCCGGCCGGCAACCGCAACCATGGCGAACTGCTGTCGCCGCCCGCCGACCTGCGCGCGCTGCAACCGCGCCTGCACGACGGCAGCGCGTATCCCTGGGCGCCGTCGCAGCGCCTGTGGCGGATCGTGCTGGCGCCGCCGGCCGACTGCCGCGAGGCCTGCCTCGCGCTGGCGCGCGACCTGGACAAGGTCTGGCAACTGTTCGGGCACAACGCCGATCACGTGCAGATCCTGTGGATCGGCACGCCGCCGCCGGGCCTGCCGGCGATGCCCGAACTGCGCGCGCTGCGGCCGGATCCGGCGCTGCGCGCGGCGCTGCCGCGGGTGGACGATCCGGCCGGGGTGCCGGTCTACGTGATCGATCCGAACGGCTTCGTGGTGCTGCGCTATGCGCCGGGGTTCGACCCGGCGGACCTGCGTGCGGACCTGTCGAAGCTGCTGAAACTCCTGTGAGCCACGTCCTATGAACTTGTTCGCGCCACCGGCGCTGTTTCGGCACTTCCACCGCATGGCCTGGCTGGCGGCGCTGTTCACCGCCAGCACGATCATGTTCGGCTCGTTCGTGCGCCTGTCCGATGCGGGCATGAGCTGTCCGGACTGGCCGACCTGCTATGGCCGGGTGACCTGGCCGCAGAGCAGCGACGAGGCCAATGCGCATGCGGCCAGCAAGATCCGGCCGCTGGAGACGCACAAGGCCTGGCGCGAGCAGGTGCACCGCTTCCTGGCCGGGGCGCTGGGCGTGGAAGTGCTGGTGCTGTCGCTGCTGGCCGCGCGCCGGCGGCGCCTGGGCATCGCCCAGATCGTCGGTGCCGCGACGCTGGTGGCGCTGTCGATCCCGCTGTACATGTCCGGCTGGCCATCGCTGGCGATGGCGCTGGCCGGCGCGGGCGAGGCGATCCTGCTGCTGGCGGCGCTGCGCTGGTCCAACGCCGACCTGGCGCGCGCGGCGGCGCTGACCCTGGCGGTGGTGATCTTCCAGGCGCTGCTGGGCATGTGGACGGTGACCCTGCTGCTCAAGCCGATCGTGGTGATGGGGCACCTGCTCGGCGGCCTGCTGATGTTCGCGCTGCTGGTGTGGATGGCCTGGCGGGCGACCCACCTGCCGATCACCCTGGCCGACGCGTCGCGGCTGAAATGGCTGCTGCGCATCGGCGTGGCGGTGCTGGCGCTGCAGATCGCGCTCGGCGGCTGGGTCAGCGCCAACTACGCGGCGCTGGCCTGCGGCGGCGGCAGCTGGTCGGCGGACAACTTTCCCAAGTGCGTCAGCCAGTGGTGGCCGCCGCACGATTTCCGCGAAGGCTTCACCCTGTGGCGCGGCATCGGCGTGGACTACGAAGGCGGCGTGCTCGATGGCGCGTCGCGCATCGCGATCCAGATGGCGCACCGGATGATGGCGGTGGTGGTGGCCGCCTACCTGCTGTGGCTGGGATGGCGGCTGGGCCGCTCGCCGGGCATGCGCGGCTGGGCGACGGCGCTGGCGGTACTGCTGCTGGCGCAGGTGAGCCTGGGCGTGCTCAACGTCAAGCTGGCGCTGCCGTTGCCGGTGGCGGTGCTGCACAACGCCGGCGCGGTGGCGCTGCTGTTCGTGCTGGTGTCGCTGCTGGCGCGGCTGCGCGCGCCGGAATGACGACGATGCGTATCCACTGGCGCGACTATTGGGACCTGACCAAGCCCAAGGTGGTGGCGTTGATCGTGTTCACCGCGCTGGTCGGCATGTGCCTGGCGATTCCCGGGGTGCCGAGCTGGGCGCAGGTGCGCACCGGCCTGATCGGCTTCTTCGGCATCTGGCTGGCCGCCTCGGCGGCGGCGGCGATCAACCAGCTGCTGGACGCGCGCATCGACGCGCAGATGGCGCGCACCTCGTGGCGGCCGCTGGTGGTGGGCAAGGTACGGCCGTGGCAGGTGCTGCTGTTCGCCACGCTGCTGACCGCGCTGTCGATGGCGATCCTGGTGATCTGGGTCAACACGATCACTGCGGTGCTGACCTTCGCCTCGCTGATCGGCTATGCAGTGATCTACACCGTGTTCCTCAAGCGCACCACGCCGCAGAACATCGTCATCGGCGGCCTGGCCGGCGCCGCGCCGCCGCTGCTGGGCTGGGCCGCGATCACCGGCATGCAGGGGCAGTGGGACTGGGCGTACGCGTCGCTGCTGGTGCTGATCATCTTCGTATGGACGCCGCCGCACTTCTGGGCGCTGGCGATCTTCCGCCGCGCCGACTACGCCAAGGCATCGGTGCCGATGCTGCCGGTGACCCACGGCGTGGCGCACACCCGCAGGCAGATCCTGGTGTACACGCTGCTGCTGGTGGTGGTGACGCTGCTGCCGGTGGCGGTGGGCATGAGCGGGGTGTTCTACCTCGGCGGCACGCTGGTGCTCGATGCGGTGTTCGTGTGGTTCGCCTGGCGCATGCTCGACCCGCCGGACGAGATGTTCTCGATGCGCATGTTCGGCTACTCGATCGTGTACCTGATGGCGCTGTTCGCGTTCCTGCTGGTGGACCACTGGCTGATGCCGGCACTGGCGATGCCGATGCCGGCCGGCGCGTGAGCGGCAGACGCCTGCGCGGCGCCGCGCTGCTGGCGCTGGCGGCGCTGCCGCTGCCGGCATGGGCGTGGGACACGCCCGAGCAGGCGATCGATGCCTACCTGGCGTTCGAACTGGGCGGCGGCCGGCTGCAGGCCTGGCCGTTCGCGCGCTACATCGTGGCGCCGCGCGGCTACGACGAACCGGGCTGGGACGTGCTGCACGCGGTGCGCGGCTGGCAGCGCGGCGCGGTGCGCTGCAGCGCCGTCGCGCGCTGCGAGGTGGTGGTGCTGTTCGAATATGCCGACACCCTGGCCTTGCCCGCGTCCTGGCAGCTGATGCCGCATCCGCACGGCGGCAGCGAGCGGCTGCGCTACACGCTGCAGCGCCAGCCCGCGCACGGCTGGCGCGTGGCCGCCACGCTCGGCCCGCCGCGGGTGAAGATGGCGGTGGTGGCGACGCTGTGGCCGGCCACGGCCGCCGACTGAGCTGCGTGGTGACCCGCGGCGTGGGCGCTGGCGCCGCCGCTGCCGCGGATCGGAGCGGCGTTCGAGGCCGTCGATGGCGCTCGGCGCGGTGCACGAACGCGCAGGCGCACGCACGGCCTGGCATGCGCTCCCGCAAGAACCGGAGCGTTGCGCGATGGGCAGGCTCAGCCGAGCCAGTGCTGGCAGCCGTCGCGGTCCTGGCTGGCGCAGCTGCGCTGCATCCGCTGCTGCAGGCGCTGCAGCACCGGGCCGCCGCCATGCTGCCTGCTCCAGGCCTGCAGCGCCTTGGCCAGGGTGTCGAAGCGTTGCCGGGTGCGCTGGTGGTAGCCGCCGGGCTGTCCCGCCAGCTCGCCGATGACCTGCCCGGCAGCGGCCTCGATCCCGGCGCTGTCGTCGGGCTTCAGCCGGATCAGGCCATCGACGTAGAGCACGCCCCACTGCACCCGGGTGGCCGGGCCCTCGGCGCTCTCGTAGGCCTTCTTCAGCCAGTACAGCGCGGTCTGCCGGTCGCTGCGCGCCTCGGCCAAGTCGGCCAGTTCCGGCATGTAGTAGTACGGGGTCTTGCTGCGTCCCAGCTCGGCCAGCAGCAGCTGTTCGGCGCCGGCGCTGTCGCCGGCGGCATCGAGCAGGCCGGCGGCGTTGCTGATCGTGGACTGGCGTTCGTAGTCGGTCTTGGCGGCCTGCTCGGCCCAGCGCACGCGCTGCTGCACCTTGTCGGCCACCGCGGCCGGCAGCGGCGGAGGCGGCGCGTCGCCCGGATCGGCCGGCTGGCCCTGCGCCAGCCGCGCCAGCTGGATGTCGGCATAGGCGGTGTCGAGGCGATCGCTGATCGGCAGGCTCGCGTCGGCGTAGACCTGGTCCAGCGCCCGGGTCAATGCGCTCGACAAGGCGCTGCGTTCGGCGGCGTCGGCGGCCGCGGCTTGCACCAGCTCGCGCGCCGCGTAGGTGAGCGTGCTGCGGTTGGCGCGCACCTGCGCCGGATCGGCGAGCACCGCCTGCAGCAGGTCGCGGTGCGCGGCACGGTGGGGGGCGTCGGCGGCGCCGGCGCTACCCGGCGGCTGCGCGGCCAGCGCCAGCAGGGCGAAGCGCCGCTGCAGGGCCGGTTGCGGCGCCGCGGCCGCCAGTTGCGCGAGCACGCCGGCGGCCTGGTCCGGCTTGAGCAACTGGCTGGCATCCACCGCCCAGCCGTACTCGCCGAGCAGGGTCCAGTCGTCGGCACTGAGCGTGGCGGGCGCCTGCAGCGCCTGCTGCAGCAGTTGCGCCGAGGTGGTGGTGCGGGTCGCCGCCACGCGCAACGCCTCGGCCAGCCGGTCGCTGTCGCTGTCGCCGGCCAGGCGGGTGACCTCGCTGCGATCCGGGCGCAGCACGATGATGGTCGGGTAGCCCTTGATGCCGAAGCGTTCGCCCCAGGCCTGCGCGCCTTCCGAATCGCCATCCAGGTGCACGGCGACGAACGCGCGGGTGCGGGCGATGAAGGCAGGGTCCTTGAACAGGGTAGCCTTGAGCCGGTTGCAGGGCGGGCACCAGGCCGCGCCCCAGTACAGCAGCACCGGCTTGTGGTGTTCGCGCGCTTCGGCGAAGGCATCGTCCACGTCGCCCTC
The DNA here is from genome assembly GCF_017163755.1 of Xanthomonas sp. Lineage (GTDB taxonomy): Bacteria > Pseudomonadota > Gammaproteobacteria > Xanthomonadales > Xanthomonadaceae > Xanthomonas_A. The sequence continues at coordinate 99,209 of NZ_JAFIWC010000018.1, read as the reverse complement.
GCGCCAGGCGATGCCGGCCGTGTCCGGCGCCTTGGCTGGCACGGCCGCCGCCTTGGGCGGGTCCGCAACGGGGGGCTTGTCGCAGGCACCCAGCGTCAGCAGCGCGGCCAGGCCGGCGGAGGTCATCGCGGAACGGCGGAACGTACGACGCATGCGGCGGACACCAGGCGAGGGAAGGGTGGCGCGCGTGCCGTGCACGCCAGCGCGTCAATCGCGCACTCTACCGAGCGGGCCGCGTCGCAGACATTCCGCTTGCGCATCTGCATATGCCGCGGCTCGGCGGCAGCGGCCGCCATGTCCGCCGGTGCAGTGCCGCGGCGCGCCGGCAAGAACCCGGCGGCGGGGTGTCGCGCAGGTTCCAGTTGCATCGTGGAGATCCGGCCGATAGCCGCCTCCGCGTACCGCTGCGGCTAGTCTCGCCGGCCCGCCGCCGCGCCGCGCGCATAGCGCTGCGCGATGAAGGCGCAGACGATCAGCTGGATCTGGTGATAGATCATCACCGGCAGCACGATCGCGCCGAGGCTGCCGCTGGCGAACATCACCTTGGCCATCGGCACGCCGGTGGCCAGGCTCTTCTTCGAGCCGCAGAACACGATCGGGATCTCGTCGCGACGGTCGAAGCCCAGCCGCCGCGCGCCGTAGGTGATCAGGATCATCGCCACCGCGAGCAGCAGCGCCGCCACCGCCGCCACGCCGAGCAGCGCCGGCGCCGGGGTCTTGCGCCACAGGCCCTCGATCACCGCGGCGCTGAAGGCGGTGTAGACCACCAGCAGGATCACCCCCTGGTCGGTGTAGCGCAGCACCGCGCGGCGGCGCTCGACCCAGCCGCCGATCCAGCGCCGCAGCAGGTGGCCGGCCACGAACGGCACCAGCAGCTGCAGCATGATCCTGCCCATCGCCTCCAGCGGATGGGCCATCGCGCTCTGCGCGCCGGCCAGCAGGCCCATCAGCAGCGGCGTCAGGAACACGCCGAGCAGGCTGGACAGCGACGCGCTGCATACCGCCGCCGGCACGTTGCCACCGGCCATCGAGGTGAACGCGATCGACGACTGCACCGTGGACGGCAGCGCGCACAGGAACAGCACGCCGATGTACAGCTCCGGGGTCAGCAGCCAGTGCGACAGCGGCTTGAGCAGCAGCCCGAGCAGCGGGAACAGCACGAACGTCGCGGCCAGGATGGTCAGGTGCAGGCGCCAGTGCAGCGCGCCGGCGACGATCGCCTCGCGCGACAGGCGCGCGCCGTGCAGGAAGAACAGCGCGGCGATCGCCACGTCGGTGGCGGTGTCCATCGCCGCCGCGGCGCGGCCGTGCACCGGCAGCAGCGAGGCCAGCAGCACGGTGCCGAGCAAGGCCAGGGTGAACGGCTCGATGCGCAGCTTCTTCAACCAGGCCATCGGCTCACGGCTCCAGCAGGTGCTGTTGCCAGAACAGGATGCTGGCGGCGCCGAAGTAGTCGACATTGGCCTTCTTGCGGAAGCCGTGGCCTTCGTCGGCGAACTCCAGGTACCACACCGGCCGGCCGTTGCCGCGCACCGCCTCCACGATCTGCCGCGCTTCGGTGTACGGCACGCGCGGGTCGTTGCGGCCCTGCGCGACGAACAGCGGCGAGCGGATGCGCTGGGCGTGCTCCAGCGGCGCGATGCGCTGGAAGAACGCGGCCATCGCCGGATCGCGCTCGTCGCCGTACTCGGCGCGGCGCAGGTCGCGGCGGTAGTCCTCGGTGTTCTTCAGGAAGGTGCGGAAATCGGAGATGCCGACCACGTCGATGCCGGCGCGCAGGCGTTCCCCATAGTGCATCAGCGAGGCCAGCACCATGTAGCCGCCGTAGCTGCCGCCGACCACGCCCACGCGCTTGGCGTCCAGCTCCGGCTGGCGCTCGATCCAGTCCAGCAGCGCGCCGATGTCCTTGACCGAGTCCTCGCGCTTGTCGCCGTTGTCCAGCAGCAAGTAGGACTTGCCGTAGCCCGACGAGCCGCGCACGTTCGGCACCACGACCGCCACGCCCAGCTCGTTGGCCAGGAACTGGGTGCTGGGGGTGAACACCGGCTGCGCCTGGCCTTCGGGACCGCCGTGGATGCTGATCACCACCGGATAGCGGCCGTGCCGGGGCGGCTGCTGCGGCTTGTAGTAGAACGCCGGGATCGTGCGCGGCCGGCCGTCGACCTGGTCGAAGCTGGGGAAGCGCACCAGCGTCGGGGCGACGAACTGCGCCGTGTCCAGGCCGCCGACTTCGCTGCGGGTCCAGGCGGTCGCGCGTTGCGTGCGCAGGTCGATCACCTGCACGTCGCTGGGCGAGGTCGCGGTGTTCAGGCTCAGCGCCAGGCGCTGGCTGTCCGGCGCGAACGCCAGCGCGCCGATCACGCCCACCGGCAGCGCCGGCAGCGGCAGTTCGCGCAACGACGGCAGCTCGCGCAGGTGCAGGCGGCCGATGCCGTCCTCGTTGCTGACGAAGGCCAGGCGCTTGCCGTCCGGGGACAGTTCGAACAGTTCCACGTCCCAGTCGATGCCGGCGCTGATCAGCTGCGGCGCGCCGCGTCCAGGCGCGTGCAGGCGCAGTCGCCGGAAATCGCTGGGGCGCCCGTCCACCGGCTCGTCGGAAACGAAGAACACGCGCTTGCCGTCGTGCGCGTACTTGAAGCCGCCGAACGCGGCCTTGCCGCCGTCGACCGGAAACAGCGTCAGCCGGCCGCTGGCCAGGTCCACTTCGCCCGGGTAGGCCTCGTTGGCGGACACGTATTTCTGCACCAGCAGGCGGGTGCCGTCCGGCGCGAAGTCCAGCGCGCTCCAGCTGCCGCCCTCGGTGACCAGCGCGCGCTTGGCGCCGGTCTTCAGGTCCAGCAGCCACACGTCGGTATCGGTACCGTTGCGCGCGGTGCTGGACCAGGCGAACCAGCGCCCGTCGGGCGAGAACAGCGGCGCCTGGTTGCGTGACTTTCCGTCGCTCCACAGCGTGGTCTGGCGCGTGTCCAGGTCGTACCAGTACAGCTGGAAGAACTCGTCGCCGCCGCGGTCCTTGCTCAGCACGAAGCCGTTGCGGCCGCTGCTGGCCGGCGCGGCCTCGGCCTTCACCGGCTCGGGATAGAAGGTCAGCTGTTCGCGCATGCCCAGCGGCTGGCAGACCCGGTGCACCTGCGCGGTCTCGGCGAAGCGGGTGCCGACCAGCAGGCAGCCGTCGCGGGTCCAGCCGGCCAGTTCGGCGCCGCGCGTGTTCTGGTAGCGCGCCAGCTGTTCGACCAGCGCCGGCGGCAGCGCCGGAATGTTCTCGCTGGTGCGCACGCCGACCGTCTCGCGCGCCACCGCGGCCGGTTCGTGCTGGGCGAGGGCGGGCAGCGGCAGGGCCAGCGCCAGGCTGGCGAGCAACGGGAATGTACGACGCATGCAGGCGCACTCCGAACGGGGAGCCGCCATCTTAGCCACCACGGCGGGCGATCAGCGCGCGCCGGGTCGCAGCCGCAGCAATTCGCGCAGTTCGTACTTGTCGGTGTCGTCCAGGCCCTGCGCGCGCTGCTTGGCCTGCAGTTCCTCCAGCCGCTGCTGCAGGGTCTGGGTTTCCAGCTGCACCACCACGTCGTGCAGTTCCTGGCGCCAGCTGGCGGTGTCGCCGGGAATGTCCTGCACGGCCAGCTTCTGCAGCGCGGGCAGCTCTTCGCGCTCGTGGAATTGCTCCAGCAGCGCGCCGGTGGTGATCTCCGGGCGCGCGTGCACGATCTGCAGCAGTTCGATCATCAGCTCGATGCCGGGCAGGCGCAGGCCGGCGAACGGATAGGGCGGGCGCAGGTCCAGCGCCAGCGACGGGGTATGCAGCAGGCGCACGATCGCCTCGCGCACCAGGCTGCGTTTTTGCGCCGGGCGCACCGCGCGCGGCGGCGGCTTGGCCGGTTGCGCGGCGGCGGGCGCGGGGCCGCCGATGCCGGTGATCTCGGCCAGGCGCTGGCGCATCAGGTCGCCGAAGGCGCCGTCGGGGATCTGCGCCAGCATCGGCCGCGCGCGCTCGGCCAGCCGCGCCTTGCCGTCGAGCGTAGCCAGGTTCACTTCGCGCGACAGCTCGTCGAAGAAGAACTGCGACAGCGGCGTGGCCTGGCGCAGGCGCTCGCCGAAACCGTCCGCGCCCTCCTTGCGCACGATGCTGTCCGGATCCTCGCCGTCGGGCAGGAACAGGAAGAACGCCTGGCGTCCGTCCTTCATCCGCGGCAGCACCGATTCCAGCGCCTTCCAGCCGGCGCGGCGTCCGGCGGCGTCGCCGTCGAAGCAGAAGAACACGTCCGGCGCGTTGCGGAACAACAGTTCGGCATGGTCCGGCGTGGTCGCCGTGCCCAGCGTGGCCACCGCCTGGGTCACGCCGAACTGGAACAGCGAGACCACGTCCATGTAGCCCTCGACCACGACCAGCCGCTCGATCTTCTGGTTGGCCTGGCGCACCTGCCACAGGCCGTACAGTTCGCGGCCCTTGTGGAACAGCGCGGTCTCCGGCGAGTTCAGGTACTTGGGGCCGTCGTCCTTGTCCATCACCCGGCCGCCGAAGGCGATCACCCGGCCGCGGCGGTCGAAGATCGGGAACATCACCCGGTCGCGGAACTTGTCGTAGACGTGGCCGCGTTCGTTCTTGGAGAACAGCCCGGCGCGATCGAGCAGCTTGCTGCGGCGCTCGTCGGTGCCCAGCGCGTCCTTCAGCGCGCTGTAGCCGTCCGGCGCGTAGCCGATGGCGAAGCGCGCGCGGTTCTCGGCGTCGACGCCGCGCCCATCCAGGTACTGGCGCGCCTTGTCGCTGCCCTCGAGCTGGCGCTGGAAGAACTTCGCCGCCGCGTCCAGCGCCGAATACAGGTCGCGGTGGTCGTCGCCTGCGGCCTGCGCGGCGCCGCGCTGCTGCGCGTCGCGCGGCACTTCCATGCCGGCGCGCTTGGCCAGTTCGTCGACCGCGTCGAGGAACTCGAGGCGGTCGTAGTTCATCAGGAAGCTGATCGCGGTGCCGTGCGCGCCGCAGCCGAAGCAGTGGTAGAACTGCTTGGTCGGCGACACCGTGAACGAAGCCGAGCGCTCGTCGTGGAACGGGCAGCGCGCCGCGTATTCCTTGCCCTGGCGCTTCAGCGGCACGCGCGTGCCCACCACCTCGACGATGTCGGTGCGGGCAAGCAGGTCGTCGATGAACGCGTCGGGGATGCGGGCCATCGCAATAGGATGCCATGCGCCCGGCCGTCGCCGCGGATCAATCCGCCGCGCGGGCGCCGGCAGGGCCTATGGCGGTGGCGGCACCGGGTCGGCCGCGGCGGCATCGATGCCGGCCGCGGCCAGTTTGCGCTTGGAGCGCAGGCGCTCGTCGATCACCGCGGTGATCAGCGCGCCGACGAAGAACACCACGCTGGCGTAGTAGATCCACACCAGCAGGATCACCAGCGCGCCCATTGAGCCGTAGGCGCTGCCCGGCGCGGCGGTGGCGATGTACAGGCCGATCGCGTAGCGGCCGATCACGAACAGGCAGGCGGTGATCGCGCCGCCGAGCAGGGCCTGGCGCCATTCCACGCGGCGGTCGGGCAGGTAGTGGTAGAGCACCGCGAAGGCGAGCATGTAGATCACCAGCGTCGACACGTAGCCCACCGCCGGCAGCAGCGACGGCAGCCGCGCGAAGGCCACCTGCAGCACCGTGGTGAGGATCATCGAGATCAGCAGCAGGAAGCCCAGCGCGAACACCACGCCGAAGGAGAACACGCGCTTCTTGAACCAGGCGACGATGCCCTCCAGCCGCTGCGCGTCGGTGCGGAAGATCAGGTTCAGCGCGTTCTGCAGCTGCGCGAACACCGCGGTGGCGCCGACGAACAGCAGCAGCGTGCTCCACAGCCCGGCCAGCGAGCCGATGCTGGGCTGGTCCTTGGCGTTGTTGATGATGGTCTGTGCGACCTCGCGCGCACCGTGCCCGGCCAGCTGCCCGATCTGTTCGATGAAGGCCTGCTGCGCTTGCGGGTACAGCGAGGCGGTCAGCCACAGCAGCAGCACCAGTAGCGGCGCCAGCGACAGCAGCGCGTAGAACGACAGCGACGCCGACTGGGTCATCACGTCGATCTCGACGAAGCGCCGCAACAGCGCCGCGGGCAGGCTCTGCTGCAGGCGCGCGAGATGCTTGTGCAGGCGTTCGGGCGACAGGGAGATGGACATGCCTTCGGACGTGGCGGCGCGCGGGATCGGCGGGCCGGCGGCGGCGCGGAAGGTCCGCAGGCCCGGGGGCGTTGTAGCAGCCCCGGGCCGAAAGGCGGGTGAAGCCAGGCCTGTTGCGATGGCGTTGGGCGGGCGCTACGGCTTGGCGCGTAGCGCCAACAGGCGCTGCGCGGCTCAGCCGGCCAGTTGCTGCTTGACCAGCGTCGAGACCAGGCCCATGTCGGCCTGGCCGGCGAGCTTGGGCTTGAGCACGCCCATCAGCTTGCCCATGTCGGCCGGGCCGCTGGCGCCGGTCTGCGCGATCGCGTCGCGGATCGCCGCGACGATCTCGGCTTCGCCGAGCTTGGCCGGCAGGTAGCGCTCGATCACTGTGATCTCCTCGCGCTCGATCGCCGCCAGGTCCTCGCGCCCGGCGGCCTCGTACTGGTTCACCGAGTCCTTGCGCTGCTTGACCATCTTGTCCATCACCGCGAGCACGGCGGCATCGTCCATCTCCACGCGCTCGTCCACTTCCTTCTGCTTGATCGCGGCGTTGATCAGCCGGATCACGCCCAGGCTGTGCTTGTCGCCGGACTTCATCGCGGCCTTCATGTCGTCGGTGAGCTGCTGCTTGAGGGTCATGAGGGGCTCTAGGGGGAAAAGGGAAAGAACGGGGGTTGCTTATTCTAGGAGGCGAGCCGCGGCACGATGCGGGCGATGTCGTCCCGACGGGCTGCCGATGAACCGGCCTGCGGCACTGTGGGCCATCCGCAGGATCCCGCGGTGGACGACGACGGCCCGGTCGGTGCGGCAGGTCGCCGGCTCCGGCGCGTGGCGCGCGAATGCGCGGCGCATCAGGCCGCGCATGGGCCCTGGACGTATCGCCGCGCGGATCGGCCGAGCACACAAAAAGCCGGCGACGCTTGCGCGTGCCGGCTTCGGTGGCTTGCCGTAGCGGATGCCGAAACCGGCACATTCCGCTACCGCAAACCGCGATCCTCAGTACAGACGCTGACGCTTGGTGACGTCGCGAGACGTCCGGCGCAGCTGGCGCTTCACCGCGGCTGCGGCCTTGCGCTTGCGTTCCTGGGTCGGCTTTTCGTAGAACTCGCGCTTGCGGGTTTCGGCCAGCACGCCGGCCTTTTCGCAGGTGCGCTTGAAGCGACGGAGCGCAAACTCGAAGGGCTCGTTCTCGCGGACTTTGACGCTGGGCATGGAATCTCCGGGACACAATGATGACCGGGTCACGCCCGGCGAGCCGCACATTATAGCGACTGATTTGAGCCGTGCAAGTCGGCCGTCGCGGCGGCGGACGGGGCCTGCGATTCGACCCGCCGCTGCGCTTCGCGCGCCCGGTAGTGGAGCCAGGCGGCCATGATCTGCCGCACCAGCGGCAACAGCAGCAGCGAGCCGGGCGCGTGCAGCAGCAGCCCCGGCGCGCCGAGCAACAGCAGCCAGCGGCCGCGCAGCCGCAGGCTGCCATGCGCCAGCGCCACGCCCAGTCCCAGCGCCAGCAGGCTCAGCAGCAGGCTGATCAGCGAGATGGCCCCGAACAGCGGGCCGATCCGGCTCGACGCCGGCAGCACCAGCAGCAGGTACAGCAGCAGGTACGCCGCCGCGCAGGCCACGCCCAGCGCGTAGCGCGGCGGTGCGCTCAGCCCGTGCCGATGCACCACCGCGAGCAGGGCCTGGGCCTGCGCGGCGGGCAGCCGCTGCGGATGGACCGTGCCGCGGGCGCCGCGCTGCTGCAGGAACGGCTTGCCGGCCTGGACCAGCACCAGGCGGTTGGCCTGTTCCGGCGCGCAGCGCCGGCTGCCCCGGTACCACTGCGCCTCAGCCTGGACGCCGGCCCCGGCGACGGCGCGGACCAGGCCCTGCAGTTGCGCCAGATCCCAGCGCTCGACCTTGTAAACTCCCAGCATCGCGTCCACGTCCTTGCGTGTGATGTGCGGCTTTCCGGCCACCAGCCTAATCGGCCTGCTTCCTCGACGGAACCGTTCTGTGACTTCTTGCTCTTCTTTGCGGATACCGCGATGCGCGTCCTAGGCATCGAATCCAGTTGCGACGAAACCGGCGTGGCCGTCTACGACACCGGCCTGTCCGGCGCGGCGGCGTTGCGCGCGCATGCGCTGTACAGCCAGATCGCGCTGCACGCCGAGTACGGCGGGGTGGTACCGGAACTGGCCAGCCGCGACCATGTGCGCAAGCTGCTGCCGCTGATCCGGCAGACCCTGGACGAGGCCGGGCTGGGCGTGCGCGACATCGACGGCGTGGCCTACACCGCCGGCCCGGGCCTGGTCGGCGCGCTGCTGGTCGGCGCCGGCGTGGCGCGGTCGCTGGCCTGGGCGCTGGAGGTGCCGGCGATCGGCGTCCACCACATGGAAGGCCACCTGCTGGCGCCGCTGATGGAGGACGATCCGCCGGCGGCGCCGTTCGTCGCGCTGCTGGTGTCCGGCGGCCATACCCAGCTGGTCGCGGTCGAGGCGATCGGCCGCTACCGCCTGCTCGGCGAGACCCTGGACGACGCCGCCGGCGAAGCCTTCGACAAGACCGCCAAGATGATGGGCCTGCCGTACCCGGGCGGACCGCAGCTGGCGGCGCTGGCCGCGCAGGGCACGCCGGGCCGGTTCCGCTTCGCGCGGCCGATGACCGACCGCCCGGGCCTGGACTTCAGCTTCTCCGGGCTCAAGACCCAGGTGCTGCTGGCCTGGCGCGACAGCGACCAGAGCGAGGCGACCCGTGCCGACATCGCACGCGGTTTCGAGGACGCGGTGGTCGATACGCTGGCGATCAAGTGCGAGCGCGCGCTGGACGCGGCCGGCAGCGACGTGATCGTGGTGGCCGGCGGCGTCGGCGCCAACCAGCGCCTGCGCGCCAAGCTGCAGGCGATGGCGCTCAAGCGCGGCGGACGCGCCTGTTTCCCGCGCCCGGCGCTGTGCACCGACAACGGCGCGATGATCGCCTTCGCCGGCGCGCTGCGCCTGCAGGCCGGCCAGTACAGCGACGCGGCGGTGCAGGTGACGCCGCGGTGGGACATGGCATCGCTGCCGCCGTTGGCGGCAGCGAGGCCGCGGGACCCGGGACTCGGGACCCGGGACCCGGTAGAGCCTCAGACTCCCGCTTTTCCGGGTCCCGAGTCCCCGGTCCCGAGTCCCGAGCATGGATAAGGTTTTCATCGAAGGCCTGGAAATCGACGCGCTGATCGGCATCTACGATTGGGAGCGGCGGATCCGCCAGACGCTGCGCTTCGACCTGGAAATGGGTTTCGACAACCGCAAGCCCGCGGCCAGCGACGACATCGCCGATACGCTCAACTACAAGGCGGTCAGCAAGCGCCTGGTGGAGGTCGTGGAGCAATCGGATTTCGGCCTGGTCGAGACGCTGGCCGAGCGCTGCGCGGCGATCGTGCTGGCCGAGTTCGACGTGCGCTGGCTGCGGCTCAAGCTCAGCAAGCCCGGCGCGGTGCGCGGCACGCAGGCGGTGGGCGTGATCATCGAGCGCAGCCGCCAGGAAGATTGATCCGCGGGCGGCGGCGGCCACGGCCCCCGGCGGCGCTGCGGCGCGATCCGCTGTCCCGCGCCGTTGCCCCTCTGTAGGAGCGGCTTCAGCCGCGACCGATCTGCCGGTATGCCGCTGACGTTTGGGTTTCTGTCGCGGCTGAAGCCGCTCCTACAGAAAAAAAGCGGCATGTCGAGCGTCCCGTGGCGCCGCGTACATCGCGTGGCGCGCAGCGGCTGTGTTGCGCCGCCGGCGTGGCTGGCACCGCATGCAGCTTGTTCGCCCGCCGCCGCCGGCATGGCGCGCTCGGCCGCCCTGCTTGACGCTCATCACGGTAACGGGCATGTTGCTGTGCAACGCAACATCCGGCCGATCGCGCCGGGATGGCGTACACCGCAGGGGCACGATGGACTGGAGCAAGTACCGCACGGCCACCTACGACGAGCTGATCCAGGCCGACGGCCGGCCGCGCCCCGCCGCCCGCCGGGTCATCGAATACCTGTCCAGCCTGTCCGGGCGCGAGTTGTCCGAGCGCCAGCTCGCCGCCGATGTCGCCGCGCGGGTCATGGGCATCACCTTCACCGTGTATTCGGACGGCCGCAACGTCGACCGCACGCTGCCGTTCGACCTGATCCCGCGGGTGATCCCGCTCAGCGAGTGGCAGCGCACCGAAGCCGGGCTGAAGCAGCGCATGCGCGCGCTCAACCTGTTCATCGGCGATGTCTACGGCGAACAGCGGATCATCCAGGACAAGGTGTTCCCGGGAATGCTGCTCGAGCACTCGGTGAACTTCCGCCCGCAGTGCGTGGGCATCAACCCGGCGCTCGGCGTATGGGCGCACGTGTGCGGTTCGGACCTGGTGCGCGACGCCGACGGCACGCTGTACGCGCTGGAAGACAACCTGCGCATTCCCAGCGGCGTGTCGTACATGCTCGAGAACCGCATGGTCGCCAAGCGGGTGTTCCCGGAACTGTTCGACACCAGTGCGATCCTGCCGGTGGACGAATACCCGTCGCAGCTGTACGACACGCTGGCGGCGCTGTCGCCGCGTCCCGGCGACCAGCCGGTGATCGCGCTGCTGACCCCGGGCATGTTCAACAGCGCCTACTTCGAGCACGCCTACCTGGCGCAGGCGATGGGCATCGAGCTGGTCGAGGGCGACGACCTGTTCGTCGCCGACGACGACTGCACCTACATGCGCACCGTGTACGGTCCGCGCCGCGTGGACGTGATCTACCGCCGCGTGGACGACCTGTTCCTGGACCCGGAGGTGTTCCACCCCGATTCGGTGCTCGGCGTGCCGGGGCTGATCCGCAGCTGGCGCGCCGGCAGGGTGGCGCTGGCCAATGCGCCGGGCGCCGGCGTGGCCGACGACAAGGTGGTGTTCGCCTACGTGCCGAAGATGATCCGCTACTACCTGGACGAGGAGCCGATCCTGCCCAACGTGCCCAGCTACCTGTGCCATGACGACAAGGACCGGCAATACGTGCTCGAGCACCTCGAACAGCTGGTGGTGAAGCCGGCCAACGAATCCGGCGGCTACGGCATGCTGATCGGGCCGCGCTCGACCAAGCGCCAGCGCGACAAGTTCCGCAAGCTGATCCAGGCCGACCCGCGCAACTACATGGCGCAGCCGACGCTGGGCCTGTCCACCGCGCCGATCGTCACCGAGGCCGGCCCGGCGGCGCGGCACCTGGACCTGCGGCCGTTCATCCTCTCGCGCGAGGACGTCTACGTCACCACCGGCGGGTTGACCCGGGTGGCGATGGAGGAGGGGTCGCTGGTGGTGAACTCCTCGCAAGGCGGTGGCGCCAAGGACACCTGGGTGGTGGACCTGGACGAGGAGCTGGACTGATGCTTTCGCGCGTCGCCGACAGCCTCTACTGGTTCAGCCGCTACGTGCGCCGCGCCGAGACCACCGCGCGGCTGGTCGGCGTGGGCAGCCTGCTGCAGCTGGACCTGCCGCGCTCGGTGCGGTTCGCCTGGCGGCCGATGATCGACACGGTCGGCGCCGGCGAGAACTTCAACCTGTGGTTTCCCAACGCCGGCGACGACGTCGGCGACACCGACGTGGTGCGCTTCCTGCTGCTGGACGAGCGCAATCCCTCCTCGCTGCGCAGTTCCGCGCAGCAGGCGCGCGAACTGCTGCGCAGCATCCGCGACACGCTGCCGCAGGAGGTGTGGGAAGCGGTCAACGACCTGCACCTGTACATCGACGCCAACGGCGAGCGCAGCATCGGCCGCCGCTACCGGATGGATTTCCTCAACCGGGTCACCGACGCCTGCCTGAAGGTCTCCGGGCTGCTTACCGCCAACGTCAGCCGCGACATCGGCTTCCAGTTCCTGCGCCTGGGCACGGCGATCGAACAGGCCGACATGACCACGCGCATCATCGACGCCGGCGCCTCCGGCCTGATCACGCCGCGCAAGGCCGACGACCTGGAGGCCTACCAGAACATGCAGTGGATGAGCGTGCTGCGCTCGCTGGCGGCCTACCAGATGTACCGGCGGCACATGCGCCAGCGCGTCACCGGCGAGCACGCGCTGCGCTTCCTGCTGCAGAACAACGATTTCCCGCGCAGCGTGCACTTCTGCCTGACCCGCGCCCAGCACATCCTGCCGACGATGCCGCCGCGCCCGGCGGTGGAGCGCGCGCTGATGCGGATCAACGGGCTGGTGCGCAACGCCGACCCGGCCTACCTGGCCCGGCACAACCCGGCCGCGTTCATGGACGAGATCCAGACCCACCTGGGCCACCTGCACGCCGCGATCGCCGACGCCTACTTCAGCGCGTAGGGACGATGGCGACCGACGCCGCGCAGAAGATTGGCGGCTTGGTTGTCGCGGCTGAAGCCGCTCCTACAGACGGCAGCGGACAGGCGGCGCTGTGGATGCACTGCGACGCGGTACCGGACGGTGCCGCGGGGGGCGATGGCCGGCGCCGGTGTCGGCGGCAAACGGGTAGGCTTGCGCAGGCCGCGCGGGGCCGCCGCGCCGCTGCCGGCACCAGTGATCGCGGGGCTGACGCCCGCCGCGGCGCGGTAGACAGTTCCTGAATAGGGGCCGGAAATGGCCGCCGACTTGCCCGCTCGCCAGGCCGGAGAGCTAGAATTGACGGCTATGTAAACGTTTTCTCAAAGGACCCCATGGCTTCGGATCGTATCGAATCGCTCATCGCCCGCATGACCCTCGAAGAGAAGGTCGGCCAGCTCGGCGTTTTCGCTGACATGGTGCGCCCGTTCGCCCCGGACGTGAATCCGGAGGCCAATGTCAGCAATGCCGACGAGGTGCTGCAGCAGGTGCGCGCCGGCAAGGTGGGCTCGCTGTTCAACGGGGTGGGCGCGGCGCTCGGCCGCCAGATCCAGACCGTGGCGCTGCAGGAGAGCCGGCTCGGCATCCCGGTGGTGCTGGCCGCCGACGTGATTCACGGCATGCGCACGGTGTTCCCGATCCCGCTGGGCGAGGCCGCCAGCTTCGAGCCGGAACTGGCCGCGCGCACCGCGCGCGCCACCGCGATCGAGGCCACCGCCGCCGGCATCCACTGGACCTATGCGCCGGCGGTGGACATCGCCCGCGACCAGCGCTGGGGCCGCGGCGCCGAAGGCGCCGGCGAGGACGTGGTGCTGGGCTGCGCGTTCGCCGCCGCGCGCGTGCGCGGCTTCCAGGGCGAGGACCTGCGCGCGCACGACTCGCTGCTGGCCACGCCCAAGCACTTCGCGGCCTACGGCGCGGTCGCCGCGGGCATGGACTACAACGCGGTGGACATCGCGCCGCAGACCCTGCGCGACGTGCACCTGCCGCCGTTCCAGGCCGCGTTCGCCGCCGGCGCGCTCAGCGTGATGACCTCGTTCAACGACATCAACGGCGTGCCGGCCAGCGCCAACCACGAATTGCTGACCGAGATCCTGCGCGGGGAATGGAAGTTCCCGGGCGTGGTGATCTCCGACTACACCGCCGACATGGAGCTGATCGCGCACGGCTATGCCAGCGATGAGCGCGACGCCACCAGGAAGGCGTTCCTGGCCGGCATGGACATGAGCATGCAGAGCGGCTTCTATGCCGCGCACCTGCCGTCGCTGGTGGAAGACGGGGAGGTGCCGATGGCGGCGCTGGACGAGGCGGTGCGGCGGGTGCTGGCGCTGAAGGAGGCCATCGGCCTGTTCGACGATCCCTACCGTTCGCTGGATCCGGCGCGCGAAGCCGACCAGGCGCACATCCCCGCGCACGATGCGCTGGCGCGCGACGCGGCGCGGCGTTCGATCGTGCTGCTGAAGAACGACGGCCCGGTGCTGCCGCTGCGCAAGAGCGGGCAGACCATCGCCCTGATCGGCCCGTTCGCGCAGGACCGCGAGAACATCGAAGGCTGCTGGACCCTGTTCGGCGACAAGGACCGCTACGTGACCCTGGAAGACGGCATGCGCGCAGCGCTGGCCGATCCGGCGGCGCTGGTGGTGGTGCCGGGCTGCGAACTGGAAGCGCCGCTGGACGGCGGCATCGACGCGGCGCTGGCCGCCGCGCAGGTGGCCGACGTGGTGGTGCTGGCGCTGGGCGAGCCGCAGCGCTACAGCGGCGAGGCGCAGTCGCGCACGCAGATCGTGCTGCCGGCGGCGCAGCAGGCGCTGGCCGAGGCGGTGGCGGCCAGCGGCAAGCCGCTGGTGGTGCTGCTGCGCAACGGCCGCGCGCTGGCGCTGCACGGCGCGGTGCGCGACGCGGCGGCGATCGCGGTGACTTGGTACCTGGGCACGCAGACCGGCCCGGCGGTGGCCGACGTGCTGTTCGGCGACTACAACCCGTCGGCGCGGCTGCCGGTGAGTTTCCCGCTCGATGCCGGCCAGCAGCCGTACTTCTACAACCACCCGCGCACCGGCCGCCCGGAGCTGCCGACGATGAGCGAGTACAAGGCGCGCTGGCGGGAGATCCCCAACGAGGCGCTGTATTCGTTCGGCCACGGCCTGAGCTATACGCGCTTCGTCTATGGCCCGCCGCAGCTGGATCGCGCGCAGCTGCGCTGGGACGACACGCTGACCGTGACCACGCGGCTGGACAACGTCGGCGAGGTCGCCGGCGAGGAAGTGGTGCAGCTGTACGTGCACGACCGCGTCGCCAGCCGGGTGCGCCCGGTGCGCGAACTGAAGGGCTTCCGCAAGGTGCTGCTGCAACCGGGGCAGGGCGTGGACGTGGTGTTCACGCTGGATCGCCGCGCGCTGGCGTTCACCGATCGCCACGGCCGCTTCGAAGCCGAGCCGGGCCTGTTCGACCTGTGGGTCTGCGCATCGTCGACCAGCGGCGAGCCGGTGAGCTTCGAACTGCTGCCGAAGGCGTAACGCGAGCGCGCCATTGAGCGGCCCTGAAGGCGGGGCTGCCAGTGGCGTCAGGGCTGGTCAGCTGCGCGTCGCCGAAGCGAACCGTGGGCGACGTTGGGGGCTCGCGGTCGCGTTGGCCGGCGCGGGCCGAACCTGCGCCTCCACAAAGGCCGGTGCCTGGCTGGGAGCAGCCCTGCAGCTGTCCGCAGCGACACGGATGCGGCCGTTCCAGGTAGCGGTTGGACCGCCCACGCCAGCGGCGACAGGCACGGAGCGTTGGTGTGATCCACCCGCTTGGACGAAACCAGGCCCAAGCAGACGCGCGGCGCCGCTTGCCGCGCCGTGGTCACGAAGCCGGCCAGCTGGCGCGCCGACTTCGCGCGCAAGCCGGCATGGGCTCGCGCCCGCAGTCGGCCTTCGACCGTCAGCATGGAGGCGCTCGGGTCCCGGCGCCTTCCAGCCGATGCGTCGTCGGGACTGAAGCGCTTGCAGAGGCTGCGCTCCGACTGGCCGAACGCGACCGCGAGACTGAGGGGCTGCGGTCGCCTCGGCGCGGCCGCGGCTCAACCGTCCAGCGGCCGCAACTGCAGCAGGCGTCCGCCGCTGCCGTCCTCCAGCAGCCAGATCGCGCCATCCGGTCCCTGCTCCACTTCGCGGATGCGCTTGCCCATGTCGTAGCGCGCCGCTTCGCGCGCTTTCTCGCCATTGAACTCGATCCGCACCAGCGCCTGCGACGACAGCCCGCCGATGAAGCCGTTGCCGCGCCACTGCGGGAACTGGCTGCCGCTGTAGATGATGAAGCCGGCCGGCGAGATCACCGGCGTCCAGCTGACCTTCGGCGCGGCGAACTCCGGGCGCGTGTCGTGGTCGGGAATCGGGCGTCCGTCGTAGTGGTCGCCGTTGGACACGATCGGATAGCCGTAGTTGGCGCCGCGCTGGATCAGGTTCAGTTCGTCGCCGCCGGCCGGCCCCATCTCGTGCTCCCACAGCAGGCCGTTGGCATCGAACGCCAGCCCGAGCACGTTGCGGTGGCCGAGCGACCACACCTGCGCGGCGACGCCGCCCTGCCTGGCGAAGGGATTGTCGGCCGGCACGCTGCCGTCGGCATTCAGGCGCACGATCTTGCCCAGGTTGCCGCTCATGTCCTGCGCCGGATCGAACTTCTGCCGCTCGCTGGAGCTGATCCACAGCTTGCCGTCCGGGCCGAACGCCAGGCGGTGGCCGTAGTGGCCCGAGCCGGTCACCTTCGGCTGCTGGCGCCAGATCACCTTCAGCTCCGACAGCGCGCCGCTGCCGTCGGCATTCAACGTGAGCTTGGCCCGCGCCACCGCGCCGCCGCGGGTATCGCCTTCGCCGGCCTCGGCATAGCTCAGATAGACCCAGCCGTTCTGGGCGAAGCCCGGGTGCGGCAGCACGTCGCCGAAGCCGCCCTGGCCGCCGTAGGCCACCTTGGGCACGCCGCTGATGCTGCCGACCTGGCCGCTGGCCGGATCGAAGCGCTTCAGGGCGCCGCGCTTCTCGGTGACCAGCGCGGTGCCGTCGGGCAGGAAGCTCATCGCCCACGGCTCGTTGAAGGTGGCCTGGGGCGTGGCGGTGAACGGCCAGTCGCCGCGTTTTTCGCTGACTTTCGCCGGTGCCGCGGCCTGCGCCGCGAAGACCGCCAGACCCAAGGCAAGACCGCAAGCCAGACCCAGAGAAGAACGTTGCATGGCGCACCTGTCGGAAGGAGGAGTCGAATACCGGACGCTAGCAAACCCAGCGTTGGCGGCAAGCATGCAGTGTCGAAGACGTGGCGCCGGTCACGGGCGTGGTGCGTGCGCGCACCAACGCGGACGGGACGCGCGCGCGTGGAGGCATCGCATCCTGCGACATGACACGGATGTGACACGACTGCGAGTGTGTTCGCTCGTGGGCGGCCGATCTTGCATTCTCGACCGACACGAATCGCTACGATTGATGACTGCAACGGTGACCTGGACATCGCGATCCTGCGCTGCGAAGAATCCAGATCGACGCGTGTCATTGCTGCGATTGCGAAGCAAGGCGGCTGTGCATGCGCCGGCCAACACCGTTGCCGCGTTCCTGGCTGATCCAACGGTTCGGCACCATCGCACATGTCGACCGCTATCCGCTCCGCTGAGGCTCCCCTGCACAGCGCTGAGCTCCCGTGCATCGCGGCATGGGCAAGCCCGCACGGGAGCTCGCACGGGGGCTCTCGCAGAAGCGCTGGCGACGTGCTGGCGACTTCGTCGGTTTCGCGTGTACTACGGAACGGCGCAGCGTCGGCGCACGCGATGGTACGCCCCGTCCGTCGCGAGAGTTCAGCGCTGGCCCGCACGCTCCCAGGCGCGGCGCACCGCATGCCGGGCCTTGCTCCAGCTCAACGTCGCCGAGCCCTTGTCGGCATCCCATTGCCGGTGCAGGTCGGCTTCCACCTGCTCGTAGGCCTGGGCGAGGTTGCGCACGCGCGCCTCGTGGCCGACATGGTAGGCCGGTTCGTAGTCCTCGAAGCGCTCGCCTTCGGTGTAGTACGGCTCGTCGACGAAGCGCTCGCGCCAGTACTGCGACACGGCGCTGCGTTCGTCGTCGTTGGGTTCGCGTCCGGGGATCTGGTAGGGAACGCTCATCGCCGTCTCCTGTGGTTGCTGTGCAGCCGACGCTAGCGCCGGGGCCGTTAATGCCGTTCCAGCGCTGCGTGACGGGTCCATGAAGCGGGCGTCGTGCGGCGCGGCGGGCGAAAAAAGTGACAAGCGGCAGGTGCGGCGGCGTGCGCCGCTCCGTAGCATCGCCGTGCACCTCCCATCCGCTCCAGGACACCCCGCATGGCCGCCACCGGACTCGCATTGCTGACGCCGTATCTCGCCACCGCGGGCATCGGCTGGATCTACTACCGCCGCCTGCGCCGCTACTTCGGCCGGCAACCGTGGCAACCGCGGCGCACGCTGGCGCGGCTGGCGCTGCTGGGCGTGCTCGGGCTGGGCCTGGCGTACCTGGCGGCGATGCTGCCGGCGGTGCGCCTGGGCATGGCCGGCGGTGCGCTGGCCGGCGTCGCCCTGGGGATATTCGGCTTGCGGCATACGCGCATCGAACTGCACCAGGGCGTACGCACCTATGTCCCCAATCCGTGGATCGGCGCCGGCCTCAGCGCGCTGCTGCTCGGCCGCCTGGCCTGGCGCTGGGCCAGCGGCGGCTTCTCCGGCGGCAGCGCACAGACGCTGCAGCACGCCAGCCCGCTGACGCTGGCGATCGCCTCGGCGCTGATCGCCTATTCGCTGGTGCAGGGGCTGGGCCTGATGCAGCGGATGCGTGCGCTGGCCTCGGCGCCGTAGGCCGCGCTATTGGGCGGCGGCCGCGGCCTCGTAGGGCAGCGCGGTCGCGCCGGCGGACACCATGGCCGGATCGGCCCTTTCCAACTGCGCCGTCTCGCCTTCGATCACCACCAGGATGCGGCCGGCCTCGATCTCCTCCTCGAACGTGCGTCGTACCGGATCGGCGACGGTGGCGCCGACCAGCGCCGAGGACCAGGTGCCGACCAGCGCGCCCGCCAGCGTCATCACCCCGGCGCCGGCCAGGGTGATGCCCAGCGGCGGCACCGCGATCGCGACCAGTCCGGCCAGCAGGCCGGCCGCGCCGCCGCCCAGCGCGCCGCGCGCGGCCGCGGGCACGAAGTCGGTCTTGGCGTCCTTGCGGTCGTCGGGAATGGCCTGCAGTTCGATGTCGCCGCGCGCGATCAGCGACAGGTCGTCGTTGTCCACGCCGGCGCTGCGCGCCGCCTGCAAGACGCGGGTCGCGGTGGCGACATCGGGCGTGCTGTAGACACGGCGTAGTTTCATCGCGGCATTCGTCCGGTCGGCTCGGGCCTACAGGGTCGCCACGGCCTGGTTAGCGGTGCGTGACAACGCCGCAGCGCTGCGTGAAGACCGCCTCAGGGCCGTGCCGGGGTGCGCGGGAACGCGTAGAACACCGCCCCGACCAGCAGCGCCGCACCGGCCGCGGCCAGGTTCTGCCAGCTGGCGCTGAGCAGCAGCGCCAGCGCCAGCAGCAACGCCGCGACCGGGATCAGCGGCCCGCCGGGCAGCTGCAGCGCGCCGGGGCGGTCGCCGTAGCGCCGCGCCAGCACCAGCACCGCCGCGGCGGTGCCGATGTAGGCGAACAGCCGGGTCACCATCGACAGCAGCGCCAGCTTCACGAACGAGCCGGACAGCGCCAGCGCCAGCGACAGCACGCCCTGCAGCACGATCGCCGCGGCCGGGGTGCGGAAGCGCGGATGCACCCGCGCCAGAATCGCCGGCCCGTAGCCGTCCTGCGCCAGCGCGAACAGGAAGCGCGGCCCGAGCATCACCGTGTTGCTGGTGGTGCCGAGGATGGAGATGGTGGCGCCGACGGTGAGGATCAGCGCCAGCGCCTCGCCGCCGAAGCCGCTGGCCGCGTCGGCCAGCGGCGTCGCCGACTGCGCCACGTTGGCCAGCGTGCCCTGCGCCACGACCTGCACCGCCGCGTAGATGAGGGTCACGGTGACGATCATCGTGATCAGCGCGAACGGCACGTCGCGGCGCGGATTGCGGTACTCGCCGGCGGCGGCGGGGATGTTCTCGAAGCCGGCATAGGCGAACAGCAGCAGCAGCGCCGCTTCGCCCATGTTGCCGAAGTCGCGCGGGTCCGGCGCCTGGCCGGAGAACGCCCACGACCAGTCCACGTAGAACAGGCCGATGGCCACGAACAGCAGCAGCGGCACCAGTTTGCCGATCACCAGCGCCACCCCGGTGCGCGCGGCCGACTTCACCCCGATCACGTTGATCGCGGTGAGCAGGCCGAGCGAGCCGACCACGATCGCCAGCCGTGCGCCGCCGCCGGCGGCGGCCGGCCAGAAGCGCACCACCGCGTCGGCCAGGCCGTTGCTGAGCGCGGCGGCCGAGCTGATCCGGGTCAGCCAGATCATCCAGCCGATCTCGAAGCCGGCGAAGCGGCCGAACGCCTCGCGCGCATACAGGTAGCTGCCGCCGGGTTCGTCGAAGTAGCTGGCGGCCTGCGCGTAGCACAGCACCAGCAGCGCCACCGCCAGCCCGGCCAGCAGCACCGCCCACAGGCTCAGCGGCCCGAGCAGCGCGGCGGTGGCGGCGGGCAGCAGGTAGATGCCGCTGCCGATCACGTCGTTGATCGACAACCCGACGATCTGCCAGCGGCTGACCGCGCGGACCAGCCCGGGACGTTCGGGCTCGCTCATGGCGCCGGCTCCACGGCCGGCAGCGACCATGCCTCGCGCAGGCGCCGGTACTCGTGCGCCGGCAGCAGCACGAACAGCGGCCTGGCCGACGGCTGCAGCCAGGCCAGCAGGCCGCGCATGTGCTCGGGCGTCATCGCCGTGCAGCCGGCGGTGGCTTCGCCGGGCGCGCGCCACAGGTGGGCGAAGATGCAGCTGCCGGCGCCGGGCCGCGCGCGCGGATTGTGTTCGATCACGAAGCCCTCGCGGTAGCGGCCGTCGCCCTCCTTGTGCAGGTCCAGGCGCATCGGTTCGGTGGAGCCTGCGACGGCCTCGGCGCCGACCGCCTCGGCATCGACGATACGGTTGTACAGCGGCGAGTCGGGCACGTCGATGCAGTAGCTGCTGGCGCGCATCGCGCGGTACGGCAGCGCGGTGTCGGCGCGCTCGGCATAGCCGAACGCTTCGCCGATCGCGAACGCCCCGGCCGGGCTGCGGCCGTCGCCTTCGCGCTTCTGCGGCGCGGCCGCCTGCGCCGGATGCAGGCCTTCGCCCCAGGCGCTGCCGTTGCGTCCCAGCGCCACGGCGAAGCCCTCGCCGTGCGCGCGCCAGCCGTCGCCGTCGCGTTCGAACGCCTGCAGCCGCCCGCGCGGGCTGTTCCAGTCCGGCGCGATCACCAGCACCAGCTGCCGCGCCTGCCGCATGGCCTGCGGCGCGGCGGCGTGGGCGCTGCCGATGGCGGCCACGGCGAGCGCGAGCGCCGCCAGGCAGGCCAGCGCGCGGCCCGGGACGGCGCGGCGCGCGGCGGTGAAGGACGGGAACATCGGCATGCGATTCTCCGGTAGCGGCCGGTCAGGCGTCGAGCAGGTGCTGGACCCGCTCCAGGTTGATCGCCAGCTGGCGGTGGCGGTCGGGGTTGGTCTGGCACAGCAGCACGAACACGAAGTCGAGCAGGTGCTGCAACGAGGCACGGTACAACAGTTGCTGGATATGCGGCGCAGGATCGTGCGCCGACACCGCCAGCGCGGCGTCGGCATGCGCGCGCAGCGGGTTGGCGGTGTGCCGGGTGATCGCCACCACGCGGCCGGCGCCGGCCTGGAACTGGCGCGTGATCTGCGACAGCGCCGGCAGCTTGCCGAACTCGGAGAACATCAGCAGCACGTCGTCCGGGCGCGCGGCCGACAGGTTGGCCATCATCAGGATCGGATCGGCGTGGTGCACGGTGAGCACGCCGAGCAGCGACAGGCGCATCGCGAACTCGCGCGCGAATAGGCCGTCGTCGCCGAGGCCGCAGACGAACACCTTGGGCGCCTGGTCGATCAGCGCGACCACCCGCTCGATCTCCGCGCGCGGGTTGAGCAGGCGGGTCTCCTCCTCGGCGGCGGCCTTGCTGCGGCGCAGGGCCTGGTCCAGGCGCAGGTAGTCGTCGTTGTCCAGGTCGGCCGCCGGCGGCTGCGCGCTGTCCTGCCCGCCGCCGCTGCGCGCGACGGCCTGGCCGATGGAGTACTTCAGGTCCGGGTAGCCCTTGAAGCCTAGCTTCTGGCTGAACTTGACCACGCTGGACTGGCTGATGCCCAGCGCGCTGGCGAGCTGTTGCGAGGAGTAGTCGCGCAGCAGGTGGGCGTTGTCGACGATGAAGTCGGCGATGCGGCGTTCGATGGCCGACATGCGTGCGCGCTCGGAGCGGATTTTGACCAGGGGTGGCATGGGGCGATATGGAGTCCGCAGTTCTGTCGGTACGGGTGAGTGTCGATGAGGTTGTAAAGGAATCCGCGGCCCGAGGCTACGCAAAATAGCCTTGTTCTTGCTCTTGCTCTTGCTCTGCTTTGCTCCTGCTGTTGCTGTTGCTTGTGCCTTTGACTTACTGGGTCCCTTACGTAGCGGCGAACAGGCCGGGAAAAACCCCGAAGGGGCGGCGCACATGGATGTGCGCCGTTCGCGAAAGGGGCAGGATGCCCCCTACGCGAATCCCGGTCTGTTCGCGGACCCGGAGCGCGCAGCGCGGAGGGCGCGGAGTAGGGTGTGCTTTCTTTTGGTTACTTTTCTTTGCACAAGCAAAGAAAAGTAACTCGCCGCAAGGCGAAAGCTTTGCTGTTGCTTGTGCTTGGGTTTTGCTTGTGGGAGCACAGCAACAGCAACAGCAACAGCTTCCGCTAACGCGGGTCACTTTTCTTTGCTCGTGCAAAGAAAAGTAACCAAAAGAAAGCACGCCCGTCCTCGCGCCTTCCGCGCTGCGCGCTCCAGGTCCGCGTCTACGCCGGGGATTCGCGGAAGGGGCATCCTGCCCCTGCCGCGAACGGCGCACATCCCTGTGCGCCGCCCCTGCGGGGTTTTTCCCCGACGTAGCCGCCGCTGCGGATGGGACCCGGTAAGTCAAAAGCAACAGCAGAAAAGCAACAGCAACAGCAACAGCCAAAGCAAGAGCAACAGCGGTGGAACCGGTGAGGCGGGTCTAACGGCGGCGACGGAAACGACCTCGCGTGATGCACCGTGCCGCGCGCAGCGTTGCATCACCCGCGCGGCGGCAGCAGTTCCAGGCCGCGGATCTCGCGGATGCCCAGCCCCGGCGCGTCGGTGATCGTGATCTCCGACTCGTTGAACATCACCCCGCCCTCGACCGGGTTGAACAGGCCCAGCGACGGGCCGTCCAGGTCCACCTTGGTGATGATGTCCGCCTTGGCCACCGCCAGGTGCACCGCCGCCGCCACGCTGATGCTCGACTCGATCATGCAGCCGATCATGCACTGCACCCCGTTCAACGCCGCGATGTCGGCGATGCGGATCGCGTTGGACAGCCCGCCGGTCTTCATCAGCTTGATGTTGATGATGTCCGCGGCGCGGCGCTGGATCAGGTCGATCACCTGCGCCGGCCCGAACACGCTCTCGTCGGCCATCACCGGCGTGTTGACCCGGTCGGTGACGTACTTGAGCCCGTCGATGTCCGCGGCCTTCACCGGCTGCTCCAGCAACTCGAGCAGCACGCCGGCATCCTCCAGCGCGCGCATCGCCTGCACCGCCTGCTTGGCGGTCCAGCCCTGGTTGGCGTCCAGACGCAGCAGCGCGCGGCCTTCGACCGCGGCATGGATCGCCTTGACCCGCTCGATGTCCAGGCCGATGTCCTTGCCGACCTTGATCTTCAGCGACTCGAAGCCGCGCTCGATCGCCGACAGCGAGTCGGCCACCATCTTGTCGATGTAGTCCACGCTGATGGTGATGTCGGTGGTGATGACCGGGTCGCCGCCGCCGAGCAGCTTGTACAGCGGCGCGTCGTAGAGCTGGCCCCACAGGTCGTAGACCGCGATCTCCACCGCGGCCTTGGCGCTGGTGTTGCGCTCCAGCGCGGACTGGATCAGGCCGGTGATGCGGTTGAGGTCGGCGATGTCCTGGCCAAGCAGGCGCGGCTTGATGTAGCGGTCGATGGCCTCCACGATCGAGCCGTGGGTATCGCCGGTGATCGGCGCGGTGGCCGGCGCCTCGCCGTAGCCGGTGTGGCCGCTGTCGGTGCGGACCAGCACCACCACGTCCTCGACCGTCTCCACGGTGCGCAGCGCGGTCTTGAACGGGGTCTTCAGCGGCACGCGCAGCATGCCGAGCTGGATATCGGTGATCTTCATTCGGGGCTCTTGGCGCGAAGGCGCTGGATGTTGGTGATGCGGTCGACGTAGGTGACGGTG
This sequence comes from Xanthomonas sp., assembly GCF_017163755.1. GTDB lineage: Bacteria > Pseudomonadota > Gammaproteobacteria > Xanthomonadales > Xanthomonadaceae > Xanthomonas_A. The sequence continues at coordinate 75,408 of NZ_JAFIWC010000018.1, read as the reverse complement.
TCGCTGGCCAGCATCGGCTCCAGCGGCGTCACCGATACGCCGTTCAGATGCGCCGACGCGCGCCGGCCGTCGGCGCCGAGCCAGCCGCCGCCAGCGGTGTCGTGGATCATGTAGGCCAGCCCGTCGGCGTGCCCGAGCGCGAGCATGACGTGGCCGGGGATGTAGACCAGGTCGCCGACCTGCAGGCGCCGCACCGCGTCCATGCGCTCGCGCGGGCCGTCGCGCTTGTCGAAGGCGATGCGGTCCAGTGCCGGGCTGATCGCCTGCGCGCTGGTGTTGCGCGGCATCAGCACGCCGAAGCTGCGGTAGATCTCCGAGACGAAGCCGCTGCAGTCGCGGGTGCCGTAGTCGTGGCCCCAGCCATAGCGCTCGCCGAGGAACTTGAACGCCTGCGCGATCAGGTTGCGCGGGGTCAGCGGCAGGTAGTCGGCGGCGGTGTCCTCGCTGCGCGGCAGCAGCGCCGGCGCCAGCGCCAGGCTGCCGTCGGCGTTGCGTACGGGCAGTTCGATCACGTGCGAGGTGGCCGGATGCTGGCCGTTGACCGGCCGCTGCGCCGGCCAGTCGGCCAGCACCGGCACGCGCACGCCCATGTCCAGCTGCAGCCGCGACAGCTCGGGCCGCTCCGGGGTGTAGGCGGTGAATGCGGTGGCGCCGGTGACGATGCGGTAGGGCGCGCGCCGTGCATAGCCGAGCACCTGCGCGGCATCGCCGATGGCCACGGCGGTGCGGTCGATCCAGGCGCTGTAGCGCTCGCTGGCCACGAACAGCCACTGCCCGTCGCGGCTGACGTGCAGCACCGCCACCGCATCGCCCGGGAACAGCGCCGATTCCTGGAAACGGTCGATGTCGGTGTCGCCGGGCGTGGAGAACACGCGTTCGCGGGTCGGGAAGGTGCGCAGCGCCGCGCGCTTGACCACCAGCCCGTAGCGCAGCTCGCGCGTGGCGGGGATGGCGTCCAGCGCCAGGCCGGCGACGAAGCCGTCGATGCGCGCCGCATCCAGCGCCGCGCCGCGCGCGTCGTAGAGCGTGCGGGTGGGACGCGAGGACAGCGCCTGGATCCGCTCTTGCACCAGCGCCGCAGGCAGCGGCGACGGCAGCCCGGCGATGTCCTCGATCGCCGGGTCGCTGGCACGCATGCGCGCGTTCTGCGCGTCGATGCCGGCGCGGTCGAGGATGCTGCGGTCGGGATCGGGCTGGCGCGCGATCCAGTACGCCGGTTCGAGTTGCTGCGGCTGCAGCGCCACGATCCCGGTCCGCGCATCGACCGGCACGCGCGGCAACTCGCGCGCCGCCAGCGTGGCGGTGGCCGCCAGCGCCACGCCGAGCGTGGCCGACAGCCAGAAGGCGCGCGTCGTGCGCCGGCGGGGGATGGTCATGGAACGGCTCCCGAGGAATGGCAAAGAATATTTATTCCTTTCTCGCTTGATTGCAAGAATAAATTATTGACCCGCTACCAGGGGCGTGCTACACAGCGGTTACCGCCCTGTTCCGGTGAAGTGTCGTCGTGGAACCCCGCCTCCGCCAGCATTCTTCGCGCTATGCCGCGTCCTGGGGCGCATGGGCGGTGCTGCTGCTGGCGTGCCTGTGCGCGCGGCCGGCGGGCGCCGGCGAGCCGCCGCCGCTGCCGCAGGTGATCGCCGACATCGACGCCGGCCGTTTCGGCCAGGCCGAACGGCGTATCGCCGCGGCGCTGGCGAACGCGTCCACGACCGCGCAACAGCGCGGCGAGTACGCATTCCAGCGCGAGCGCATGCGCCGCATCCGGCTGGATTTCGGCCTGGACGAGGCCGCCGCCAAGCGCCGGCTGCGGCAGTGGATCCCGGACCTGCGCGAGGCCGAGTTCGCCGCCTGGGACGCCGCCGGCCTGCTCGAGCGCATGGACATCGACGGCGAGCGCCGCTATTTCAATCGCGCGCCGTCCAACCTGTTGCGCCTCAGCGCCGAGGCCGCGGCGCGGCGCGCGCCGGATGTGCCGCCGCCGCGCGACGGCCCCTACGAACGCCTGCACCCGCATCACCGCGAAGTGCTCGCGGCCGCCGCGTCCAGCGGCGCCAGCAGCGTCGCGCCGCGGCGCCTGCGCGTCACCCAGTCGCTGACGGTGAAGGCCGATGCGGTGCCGGCTGGCGAGACCGTGCGCGCCTGGATCCCGTATCCGCGCGATATCGCCGGGCAGCAGCAGGACATCCGCCTGCTCGGCAGCGTCCCCGCCGGCGTGCGCGTGGCGCCGCAGGACGCGCTGCAGCGCACCGCCTACCTGGAACGCATCGCGCAGGCGGGCACGCCGACCGAGTTCTCGGTGAGCTACGAGCTGACCGTCCATGCGCGGCATTTCGATCTCGATCCGGCGCGGGTGCGGCCGGCGCCGGCCGATCCGGCGCTGGCGCCGTACCTGGAGCAGCGCCCGCCGCACGTGGTGTTCACCCCGGCGCTGCGCGAGTTCTCGCGCAAGGCGGTGGGCCAGGAGAAGAACCCCTACCGCATCGCCCAGCGCCTGTTCGCCGCGGTGGACCGCATTCCCTGGGCCGGCGCGCGCGAGTACTCGACCCTGTCCAACATCAGCGACTACGCGCTGCACGCCGGCCATGCCGACTGCGGCCAGCAGACCCTGCTGCTGATCGCGCTGCTGCGCCTGAACGGCATTCCCGCGCGCTGGCAGTCGGGCTGGACCTTCTCCGACGAGGCGATGGGCTACGACAACATGCACGACTGGGGCTGGCTGTACCTGGCGCCGTACGGCTGGGTGCCGATGGACGTGACCACCGGCGCGCTGGACAGCGACGACCCGAAGCTGCGCGGCTTCTACCTGGGCAGCCTGGACGCCTACCGCATCGCGTTCAACGACGACTGGGCGCGGCCGCTGCTGCCGGTCAAGCGCCACTTCCGCTCCGAGACCGTGGACTCGCAACGCGGCGAGGCCGAATGGCGCGGCGGCAACCTGTACTTCGACCAATGGGACTACCGCTTCGACTGGAAGATGCTGCCGCCCGACGGCACGTGAGGCAGGGACGGGGACCTACCACCACTTCAACGACTGCAGGAGAGAGCAGGGGATGAACGGCAAGAATTTTCGCAAGGCGGCGCTGTGCGTCGCATTGGGCGCGTGTCTGGGAGCGATCGCGCCGGCGGCGCTGGCGCAGGACGGCGCGGTGGTGGGGCGGGTGCTGGCCGACGACGGCCAGGTGGAAGGCGTTACCGTGACCGTGCGCAACCCGCAGACCGGCTTCACCCGCTCGGTCGGCGTGGACCGCAACGGCGGCTACCGGATTCCGCTGCTGCCGGTGGGCAGCTACGTGGTGGAGGTCGCGCGCGGGGACGGGGCGCCCGCGCACGTCGCCGACGTGACCGTCACGCTGGGCAACGCGACCACGGTGAACGTGCCGATCAGCGGGGTGAGCACGCTGGGCGCGGTGCAGGTGCGCGCGCCGCAGGTGGTGTCGATGGTCGACGTGCGCTCGACCGAGTCGGCCACCAACATCAGCCGCGAGGACCTGCAGCGCCTGCCGGTGGACCGCGACCTCACCGCGGTGGCGCTGCTCGCGCCCGGCGTGGTCAAGGGCAAGGGCTCGCTGGGCGGGCAGGGGCTTTCGTTCGGCGGTTCCTCGGTGGCCGAGAACACGGTCTACATCAACGGCCTGAACGTCACCGACTTCTACAACCGGGTCGGCTTCTCCTCGGTGCCGTTCTCGTTCTACGACCAGTTCCAGGTCAAGACCGGCGGCTACTCGGTGGAGTTCGGCCGCAGCACCGGCGGCGTCATCAACGCGGTCACCCGCTCCGGCAGCAACGAGTTCAAGGCCGGCGCGGAGCTGGTGGTGGAACCGCGCGCGCTGCAGTCCAGGGCACGCGACCGCTACTTCGAAGGCCAGCGCTACATCACCTCCAGCCAGGACGACTACGCGCGCAGCGCCTTCAACGTCTTCGCCTCCGGCCCGCTGGTCAAGGACCGGCTGTTCTTCTTCGGCATGTACGAGGCGCGCGACTACCAGCCCAGGAACACCGACGACGCCGGCACCTCGTTGAACCGCGGCAAGGCCGACGACCCGTTCTGGGGCGGCAAGATCGACTGGCAGATCACCGACAACCAGATGCTCTCGCTGTTCGGCTTTTCCGACGAGAACGAGACCACCACCGACGTCTACGACTACGACTACGACACCGGCCGCACCGTCGGCCCGCGCAGCAACCAGATCTACAACAAGGTCGGCGGCAGGAACTGGTCGGCGACCTACAGCTGGCAGTTCAACGACGACCTGTCGATGCGCCTGATGTACGGCGAGAACAAGCGCAACCGCGCCACCAGCAGCCTGCGCGACGAGAACTGCAACCGCGTCTACGACAACCGCACCAGCGCCGACGGCGTGCCCACCGCGCTGCAGGGCGACCGCGGCTGCACCACCAGTTCGCTGGTCGAGACCGCGCTGGACACGCGCAAGGCCGCGCGCGCGGACTTCGAGTGGATGCTCGGCGACCACCTGCTGCGCTTCGGCCTGGACCGCGAGGAGAACACCTCCGACTACAGCCGCGCCTATCCCGGGCCCGGCGGCTACCGCTACGACATCTACCGGCGCACCCCAGGCGCGGCGCTCAACGGCGGCGTGGTCCCCGCCAGCGGCCTGGTGGTGCGCACGCGCCGCTACGAAGTGGACGGCTCGTTCGAGACCATCAACTCGGCCTACTACGTGGAAGACAACTGGTCGGTCACGCCGAACCTGCTGCTCAACCTGGGCCTGCGCCTGGAGGCGTTCGACAACAAGGGCGGCGACGGCGAGAGCTACATCAAGATCGACGACATGCTCGCGCCGCGCCTGGGCTTCTCGTGGGACGTCAAGGGCGACGGCACCACCAAGGTGTTCGGCAACCTGGGCCGCTATTTCCTGCCGGTGGCCAACGTCATCAACATCAAGCAGGCCGGCGGGTTCCTCGACGAGCGCACCTGGTACGAGTTCCTCGGCTACAGCGGCGCGGAGAACAACATCCCCGCGCTCGGCGGGCAGATCGGCCCGGTGGACAATTCGCAGGGCGACGGCTCGGTCCCGGACCTGCGCGCCGAGGTCAACCGCGACATGGATCCGGTGTACCAGGACGAGGCCATCCTCGGCTTCCAGCAAATGCTCAACCCCGCGTGGTCAATCGGCGCCAGCGTCACCTACCGCCGCCTGCACGACGCCATCGACGACATGAACATCACCGCCACCGCGCAGTGCGGGCCGATCGACAGCGTGTGGATCATGGGCAACCCCGGGCGTTCCAACACGGTGTGGGGCGACACCGACTGCGATGGCGCCAACGACGGCTGGCTGTCCATCGATACCGGCAAGGAGGGCTGGGCGCTGTACGACGACGACGGCAACTACCTCGGCCAGACCGGCTGGGTCAAACCCAAGCGCGACTACAAGGCGCTGGAACTGCAGGTGGACCGCGGCTGGGACGGGGTATGGGCGTTCAATGCGTCCTACACGCTGGCCTACGGGCGCGGCAATGCCGAAGGCCCGGTCAACTCCGATACCGATTTCGCCGACAGCGGGCGCACCGAGAACTTCGACAATCCGTGGGTCAACTACCGCGGCTACGGCTACCTGGCGAACGATCGCCGTCACCAGTTCAAGTTCAGGGGCAGCTATGCGCTGACCGAGAACCTGACCGCGGCGGCCACGCTCAGCGTGCAGTCCGGCAGCCCCGTCACCGCCTTCGGCGCCGGCAATCCGTTCGACGACACCGACTTCCACAGCTACTACATCTGCATGGCCAACTGCACCTCCGACGTGGCGTCCGAGCGGCAGTACGTGCATTCGCCGCGCGGCGGCCGCGGCCGCACGCCGTGGACCTACGACATGGACGTCAGCCTGACCTACAAGGTGCCGATCCCGTCCGACCTGCGGCTGAAGCTGGCGGTGTACAACGTGCTCAACCAGCAGCGCATCCTGGCGGTGGACCAGGATCTGGAGCCGCAGGACAGCATCGGCACCTACAATCCGTTGTTCGGCTATGGCACCAGCTTCCAGTCGCCGCGCTACGCGCAGTTCACCGCGACGTGGAGCTACTGACCGGGCCGATGGCATGCCGGCGGCACCGTCGCCGGCCACGGGCGGCGCCTGCAAGGGAGGCGGCATGAAGCGATTGGCAGCGGCCGTGTTCGCATGGGCGATGTGCGGCCTGCCGGCATCCGGCGCCTTGGCGGCCGCGCCGGCCCATGCCGCCGACCGGGCCGCGTTCGACCGGTTGTTCGAGCAGGCGATGGCGCGCTACCGCCTGCCCGGCCTGGCGGTGGGCGTGATCGAGGACGGACGCGTGGCGTACGTGCGCGCCGAAGGCGAACTGCGCGCCGGCGGCGGCGAGAAGATCGATGCCGACACGCTGTTCAAGATCGCCTCCAACACCAAGGCGATGACCGCCGCGGTGCTGGCGCGGCTGGTCGATGCCGGCAAGCTGCGCTGGGACGATCCGGTGACCAGGTACCTGCCGCAGTTCCGCATGCACGACCCGTGGGTGACGCGCAACCTGCAGGTGCGCGACCTGCTGATCCACAACAGCGGCCTGGGCCTGGGCGCCGGTGACCTGATGCTGTGGCCGGAGCCGAACCGGTTCGAGCGCGCCGACATCATCGCCGGGCTGGCGCATCTCAAGCCCACCCACAGCTTCCGTTCGCACTACGCCTACGACAACCTGCTGTACGTGGTCGCCGGCGAGGTGGCCGCGCGCGCCGGCGGCAAGCCTTACGCGCAGCTGGTACGCGAGGAGGTGTTCGCGCCGCTGGGCATGCGCGGCTGCCAGGTGGGCGCCTGGGACCGCGACGCGGTCGGCAACGTCGCCCAGCCGCACATGCGCCAGGGCGAGCGCAACGTGGTGGTGCGCGCCGACGCGGCGCGCATCCCGGACACGCCATCGATGGCCGCCGGCGGGGTCCGCTGCGGATTGAACGACATGCTGGCGTGGATGCGCGCGTGGCTGGCGCCGCCGCCGGAACAGGCCGCATGGCTGTCGCCCGCGCAGCGCCAGGCGGTGTGGACGCTGCACACGCCGATGCCGATCCCGGCGCAGATGCGCCAGTGGGAGGGCACGCGCATGTACGGCTATGGCTACGGCTGGCGCATCTCCGACGCCGACGGACAATGGAAGGTGGCGCACACCGGCACGCTGATGGGCATGTATTCCTCGCTGGTGCTGTTGCCGGACCGACGCAGCGGCTTCGTGATCCTCAGCAACGGGGAGGGCGGCGAGATGCGCACCACGCTGGGCGCGGCGTTGACCAAGCGCTTCACCCGCCCGGACCAGCGCGCGCTGGACGTGGAGCACTACGCCGCGCTGCTCGCGCGCGAGCGCGCGCACGCCGCCAGGCCGGACCCGGCGCGAAGCGCCGCGGCGGCGCGCGCGCCGGCCACGGCGGCGGCGCTGCGCGACCGGCAAGGCCTGTGGCGCGATCCGTGGTTCGGCGAGGTGGCGCTGTGCCCGCAGCGCGGGACGCTGCAGTTCGCCGCGCGCATGTCGCCGCTGCTGCGCGGGCAGGTCATGCAGGCCGGCGGGCGCTGGCTGGTGGACTGGGACGATGCCAGCGTCGACGCCGAGCCCTGGCTGGACTTCGCCACCGCCGCCGATGGCACGCAGCATATGCAGCTGTCGCATGTGGATCCCGACGCCGATTTCAGCTACGACTATGCCGACCTGGACTTCGTGCGGGCAGGGCCTTGCCCGGCGGATCCGGTGGATCCGGTGGATCCTGCAGGAGGGGCTTCAGCGCCGGCGCCTGGCCACTGAGGCGTCGGGCCCGCCGCCGGCATGGGCCGGGCGCCGTCGCTGGCGTTGTCCGGATGCCGGTCCTGCGCGATCGTTGCCTGCTGTTCCGATGTCCAGGATGCCGTTCATGCCCCGAATCGTCCGCGCCTTCCCCTCGCCCCCGGCTCGCTGGCTGTGGCCGCTGCCGCTGCTCGTCCTGCTCGGCGGCTGCGCGCATGCGCCGCCGCGCAATCCGCTAGCCGAGTGGGTGCCGTCGCCGAACCAGGACCTGCGCCGGCCGGTCCTGATCGTGATCCACTACACCGACCAGGACTCGGTGCAGCGCAGCCTGGACACGCTGCGTTCGCACAACGGCAAGGGCAAGGTCAGCGCGCACTACCTGATCGGACGCGACGGCAAGCGCTACCAGCTGGTCAGCGACGAACGCCGCGCCTGGCACGGCGGCGCCGGGCGCTGGGGCACGATCACCGACATCAACTCCGCTTCGATCGGCATCGAGCTGGACAACGACGGCAACAGCCCGTTCGCGCCGGCGCAGATCGACAGCCTGCTGGTGCTGCTCGAGGACCTGTGCGCGCGCCTGCGCATCCCGCGCACGCAGGTGATCGGGCACCAGGATTTCGCGCCCACGCGCAAGGTCGATCCCGGCCCGTTGTTTCCGTGGAAACGGCTGGCCGATGCCGGGTTCGGGCGCTGGCCCGCGGCCGACGCGCCGCCGGCGCCGCCCGGGTTCGATCCGTGGCAGGCGCTGGCGCTGCTCGGCTATCCGCTCGAGGACCGCGCCGCGACGCTGCGCGCCTTCCACCATCGCTACCGCGGCCGCGACGCCGCCGGCATCGATGCCGAGGACCTGCGCATCCTGCATGCGCTGACCCGGCCGCCGCTGGCGCCGCCGTAGCCGGCGGCCGAGCCCGAGTCGCCATAGGCGCGGCATCACGCGCAGCGACGCCGTCGCCACGCAACGCGTTTCATCGCGCGCGGCCACCGCATCGCATTGCGCTGCAGGCATGGCGGGCGCGCCCGCTCCGCACGCAGCGCATGCCGTCACGGCGATCGCCTATGCTTTGCGCGAACGCCGCCCGGACCATGGCATGCCGACCATCCGCTACGACACGCCGCATCCCGCCGATCCACCCGCCCGCCCAGCGCCACGCCGCCGGCATGCCTGCGCGGGAATCGCCCTGGCGTCGGCGCTGGCGCTGGCCGCACCGGCGGCGTCTGCGGTGCGGCTGTCGGCCGCGACCACGCCGGCGCAGGCGGGCCTGGTCGACGTGCGCGAACATGCGCCGGACATCGCGCTGGATATCCGCTACGCGTCGGCCGACAACTTCACCGCCCGCCCGGTGCCCGGCTACGACGCGCCGAAGTGCCTGTTGCTCGAGCCTGCCGCGCGCGCGCTGGCGGACGTGCAGCGCGCGCTGCACGCGCAGGGCTATGCGTTGCAGGTCTTCGACTGCTACCGGCCGGTGCGCGCGGTGCGTGCGTTCGTCGCCTGGGCGGCGGACCTGTCCGACCAGGTCGCCAAGCCGCGCTACTACCCGAACCTGGACAAGCGCGTGCTGCTCGGCGGCTACATCGCCGAACGCTCCGGCCACAGCCGGGGCGCGACCGTGGACCTGACCCTGCTCGACTGCCGGCGGGGCGCCTGCCGCCCGCTGGACATGGGCACGGGCTTCGACTTCTTCGATCCGCGCGCGCATACCGACGCACCCGGCCTCAGCGCGGCGCAACGCGCGCACCGGCAGCGCCTGCGCCAGGCGATGACCGCCGCCGGCTTCGCCAACTACCCGCTGGAATGGTGGCACTACACGCTGCAGCCCGAGCCGACGCCGGACACGGCCTACGATGTGCCGGTACAGTAGCCGCATGTCCGCCATGCAGCCCTTCGTCGACATCCAGTGCCCGTATTGCGGCGAATGGATCGATCTGGCGCTGGATCCGTCGGCCGGGGCGCAGCAGTACGTGGAGGATTGCCAGGTGTGCTGCAAGCCGATGCTGATCGCGGTGAGCTGGGACGAAGACGGCGAGCCCAGCGTGCGCGCCAGCGCCGAGAACGACGGCTAAAGGCCGGCCCTATACCGGCGCGGCCGCGCGGACGGCGCCTCAGGCCCTAGACTGGCGGCCCTGTCCGCTCCGGAACCTTCGCGATGAATCTGCCGCTGCACTTCGGCCTGCTGGGCTCGCTCGAGGCCGGCCTGATCGCCCTGGCGGTCGGCTTCCTGGTCTACGCGCTGTGGCACCGGCTGTGCCGCTGGCTGCGCTGGAGCGAAGGCCATGCGCTGGGCTGGTCGTGCCTGCTCGCGGTGGCGGCCTCGGCCGGCGTGGACGCCTGGAACCTGTTCTACACCGGCATCGTGCGCCTGGAGTCGCCGTTGTACGCGCGGCTGGCGCTGGCCAGCATCCACGATCCCAACGAACTGGGGACGCGGGTGGTGCTGGAAGTGGCCGGCGCGCTCGCCGGGGTCGCGTTGGCATGGGTCGCGTTCAGTTCGCGTTCAAGCGCAAATTCCGCCGACCGCGATCACGAACGCGCCTGAAACACACGCTTTCTTTCCGTAATGAAAACACCCTGAACGACTCGCTTACCCATCGCTCACCGGGCGCTAACCAAGCCGGTAGCGCCTGCGCGCGCCGCTGTGGTTAAGAAGCCGTTGCCGCGGATTTTCCACAGCGGAATCGATTCAGCGTCGCGGCGGCACGGTGTGGCCATGCAACGGAATCACCGTGCATGCCACACAACCGAGCTGTCGAATCGAAAGGAGACCACCCATGAACATCCGCAACCGCAAGCCCCTGATCGGTATCGTCGCCGCCCTGAGCGCCGCGCTGGCGCTGCCCGCCTTCGCCCAGGATGCACAGGCCGATGCCGCCGCGCAGGCCCCGACCACCCAGGCCGGCACGCAGTCGGCCACCGGCGCTTCGGGCCAGTCGGCGACGGGCGCCTCGGGCCAGTCGGCGACCCAGTCCAGCGCCTCCGGTGGCGGCGGCCAGACCTGGGCCGACGTGGATACCGATAGCGATGGCGCGATCAGCAAGCAGGAGGCCCAGGTCAACGCCGGCCTCACCCAGATCTTCGCCCAGGCCGACGGCGATGCCGACGGCAAGCTGACCCCGGACGAGTACAAGGCGTTCGTAGCCAAGCAGCAGGGCGGCGGCGCGGCCGGCGCCGACGGCCAGCAGCAGTAAGCGCTGGCCCAGCCCGCCCGGCGCGGTACAGGCGCACCGGGCCGCTCGATCCAGCCCGCAAGCAGGCAGTGCGGCTACACATGCAGGGATGGCGCAGGCCATTCCTGCTTTTTTGTGGAGTGCAGGACACCGCGAACGGCGGCGGTGGCCGGCTGCGATGTACAGCGGGGCCGGAACCTCGCGCAGTGGAGCCGCCAGCCAGGGCGATGCCCCCCACCGTAAAGACTCCTCCGTAAAAAGTCCTGCCCGTCACCGGCTCCGGCATCGCCGATCCTTTCGACTCTGCCGAGTCCGCACCACGGACCTGGATGCGCTCGCTGCCGGTATCGCGACCGCCGCTGCCGGTCTCGGTGCCCTCGCGAAGTCGCGTTGCCGGTATTGGCGGATAACGAACCCGAGTCGGCGCAGGGTGTACGGTAAGACACGTCCAGTTCCGCGTGCCAGACGAGGCCGTCCATGCCTATCGCCCGTAGTTTCCAGCGCCGGCTGCTGCCCGCAGCGCTGACCGTGTGCGCCGCGACCGCCATCGCCGCGCCACCGAGCGTGGCGCCGGCACCCGCGCCGGCCGCCTCGCCGCCCACCGAACCCCTGCCGGCGCCGGTGCCGGCACCGCTGCCGGCATTGCCGGCGCCCGCGTTGCCGGTGCCGCCGCCGCCGTCCAGCGATGCCGGCGCCAGCGCCGGCGCGAAGAGCTTCGCCGCGCTCGACCGCGACCGCGACGGCCGCATCGGCCGCGCCGAGGCCGCCGCCGATCCGGTGCTCACCGAGACCTTCGACAGCTTCGACAGCGACGGCGACGGGCTGCTGTCGCGCGAGGAATACGGCCACTACCAGCCCGGTCCCGGCGACCCCGCCGCCGGCTAGCGTCGCCCGGCCGCGTTAACAGCCGCAGGACGGCTTGCTATGCTGCGCCGATGACTACCGCGACCGCGTCACGCAGCTCCGCCATCGCCCTGGTCGGCTTCGACGGCGACGACACCTTGTGGAAGAGCGAGGACTACTACCGCGACGCCGAAGCCGCGTTCGAGGCGATCCTCGGCCAGTACCTGGACCTGCACGACAGCGGCACCCTGCAGCACCTGCTTGCGGTGGAGCGGCGCAACCTGGCGGTGTTCGGCTACGGCGTCAAGGGCATGACCCTGTCGATGATCGAGGCGGCGATCGAGCTGACCGACGCGCGCATCAGCGCGCGCGACCTGCAGCGCGTGGTCGAGATCGGCCGCGCCACGCTGCAGCATCCGGTCGAGGTGATCGACGGCGTGCGCGAGGCGGTGGCGGCCATCGCGCGCGATTTCGACGTGGTGCTGATCACCAAGGGCGACCTGTTCCACCAGGAGGCGAAGATCGAGCAGTCCGGACTGGGCGCGCTGTTCCCGCGCATCGAGGTGGTGTCGGAGAAGGACCCGAAGACCTATGCCAAGGTGCTGGCCGAATTCGGCATCCCGGCCGAGCGCTTCGTGATGATCGGCAACTCGCTGCGCTCGGACGTGGAGCCGGTGATCGCGCTGGGCGGCTGGGGCATCCATACGCCATACACGGTGACCTGGGCGCACGAGGCCGAACACGGCCTGGCCGCCGACGAACCACGGCTGCGCGAGGTCCCGAGCGCCGCCGGCTGGCCGCAGGCGGTGGCGGCGCTGGACGCGCTGGCCGCCGCGCAGGCCGGCGCGCCGCCGGCCTGAGCGGGCGCATGCGGATCCGCTGCGCCTGCCTGGTGCTGCTGTGGCTGTCGGCGGCCAGCGCATGGGCGCAGCCGGCGCCTGCGGCGGCACCCGCCGCGACACCGGCGCCGGACGAGTACGCGCCCGGCACCGGCGATGCCTGGGTGGACCGGCAACTGCAGGACATCGGGCTGTACGCGGCGCGCTATCCGGACAGCTTCCTCGACGAGGTCGCGCGCTATGCGCAGGTCCCGCGCGGCTATGCCGAAGCCTTGCTGCGCGAGCGCGGCTGGCGGCCGGGCGATATCTATTTCGCCTGCTTCATGGCCAAGGCCGCGGCGGTGTCCTGCCGCACGCTGGTGCGCGCGCGCGCCGGCGCCGGCGATGCGGAATGGGAGCAGGCGCTGGCGCCGTTGCAGATCGAACCCGGTTCGCTGCACTACCGCGCGCTGCGCCATGCCATCGTCGCCAGCTACGACCACTGGGACCGGCCGATCGCGCTCGACGCGCTGCTGCGCCGCCAGCTGGGCGACCGCGCGCAGCGCGACAAGGCCGCCGCCGCGCGGCCGTAGCGGCGGCGCGCGTCCGCATTGCGAAGCAGCGAGCCGCACCGGCCGCCAGTTGCTGCGGAGCCACGGGGACTGAAGCGTGCCGGTGTGAGTGTCCCGGTGCCGTGTTGCCAGAGGAAGGCGCCGCGACCGAGGGAGCAAGGGCCGCCTGAAGCCCCGACGCACCCCAGTAGGAGCGGCTTCAGCCGCGACCTTCCATGCGCGGCGGCCCGCATCGCGCACGCCCGCGACCGCGGACACGGGCGCGTTGGCGCGGCAGGCGCGTGGATGTTCCGAAATGGCGCAACGCGGATCATGTCGCGGCTGAAGCCGCTCCTACCGTGCATGCGTGCCGAAGCGCCCGCTCGCAAGAGAGGCTCCGGCCGCGATGTCCAGGGCTGGATCGCTGCCTGGCCGCCTCCCAGGCGCCCACTCGCCGCTTCGATGCCATTCCTTCCCGCGCCCGGATCGCCGCCGCGACACGGCCGCTGGCCGCGCCGCGGCGCTGGCGCGAGAATAGGCGCATCTGCCGGATGCGATGCCGGCGCCGCCTTCGCCACGGATCCGCCGATGACCACCGCCTTCGTTTCGCCCGACGCCATTCGCCAGCAGTTCGCGCAGGCCATGTCCGACATGTACCGCACCGAGGTGCCGCTGTACGGCACGCTGATGGAACTGGTGGCGCAGGTCAACGCCGACACGCTGGCGGCGGACCCGCCACTGGCCGAGCAGCTGCAGCGCAACGACGAGCGCGCGCGGCTGGACCAGGAGCGCCATGGCGCGATCCGCGTCGGCACCGCCGAGGAACTGGCGACGCTGCGGCGCCTGTTCGCGGTGATGGGCATGCACCCGGTCGGCTACTACGACCTGTCGGTGGCCGGCGTGCCGGTGCATTCCACCGCGTTCCGCCCGATCGACGCGGCGGCGCTGGCGCGCAATCCGTTCCGGGTGTTCACCTCGCTGCTGCGGCTGGAGCTGATCGAGGACGCGGCGCTGCGCGAGCGCGCGGCGGCGATCCTGGCCCGGCGCCGGATCTTCACCGACGGCGCCTTGCAGCTGATCGAGCGCTGCGAGCGCGCCGGCGGCCTGGACCAGGCCGACGCGCAGCGCTTCGTCGCCGAGGCGCTGGAGACCTTCCGCTGGCACGGCGAGGCCACCGTCTCGCTGGACAGCTACCACGCGCTCAACGCCGCGCACCGGCTGATCGCCGACGTGGTCAGCTTCCGCGGTCCGCACATCAACCACCTGACCCCGCGCACGCTGGACATCGACGCGGCGCAACTGCTGATGCAGCAGCGCGGGCTCGACGCCAAGGCGGTGATCGAAGGCCCGCCGCGCCGGCGCTGCCCGATCCTGCTGCGCCAGACCAGCTTCAAGGCGCTGGAGGAAACGGTGCGCTTCCCGGCCGACGACGGCGGCGCGGCGCAGGGCCGCCACACCGCGCGCTTCGGCGAGATCGAACAGCGCGGCCTGGCGCTGACCCCGAAGGGCCGCGCGCTGTACGACGCGCTGCTGGCGCGCGCGCGCGACAGCGACAGCGACGGCGCCGGCAGCACCGGCGGCGACTACGCGCAGCGCCTGGCGCAGGCGTTCGCCGATTTCCCGGACGATCACCCCACGCTGCGCCGCGAAGGCCTGGGCTACTACCGCTACGCGCTGACCGACGCCGGCCGCGCCGCCGGCGCGGCCGCGCGCGCCGGCAAGCCCGCCGAGGCGCTGATCGCCGGCGGCCTGGCCAGCGCCGATCCGATCGTCTACGAGGATTTCCTGCCGGTCAGCGCCGCGGGCATCTTCCAGTCCAACCTGGGCGGCGGCGAACAGCGCGCGTATGCCGCGCACGCCAACCGCGAGGCGTTCGAGCAGGCGCTGGGCGCGCCGGTGCACGACGAGTTCGCGATCTACGCCGACATCGAGCGCGACAGCCTGGCGGCGCTGCACGGCTGAGCATGCCGCCGCGCGCGGTCCGCCGCGGGCGCCGCGCCGGCCGGCGGCAGCCATCCGCGCCTGCGTAGCCGGCGCCCAACCATCCAAGGACCGACATGCTCGATGGGGTCACGCTCGACCAGATACGCACCTTCATCGCCGCCGCCGACGAGGGCAGCTTCTCGGCCGCCGGCCGCAAGCTGCGCCGCGCCCAGTCGGTGGTCAGCCACACCCTGGCCAACCTGGAGGCGCAGTTGGGGGTGGTCCTGTTCGACCGCAGCAGCCGCTATCCGCGGCTGACCGAGGAAGGCCGGTCGCTGCTGCGCGACGCGCGCGCGGTGGTCGACGACATGGACGGATTCAAGGCGCGCGCGCGTTCGATACGCGAGGGCCTGGAGCCGGAGCTGGCGGTCGTCATCGACGTGATGTACCCGATGGACGCGATCACCCGTGCGGTCGGCCAGTGCCGCGCGCAGTTCCCCCATACGCCGCTGCGGCTGTACGTCGAGGCGCTGGGCGGGGTGATCCAGCCGGTGCTCGACGGCTCCTGCCGGATCGGGGTGATCGGCTCGCTGCCGACCATTCCCGACGAATTGAGCTCCGAGCCGCTGGTCGAGGTGCCGTTCGTCACCGTGGTGGCGCCGCAGCATCCGCTGGCGGGCTCGGCCAAGGCGGTGTCCCACGCCGCGCTGGGCAAGCAGGTGCAGCTGGTGCTGACCGACCGCACCACGCTGTCGGCCGGGCGCAGCTTCGGCGTGCTGTCCCCGCTGACCTGGCGCCTGGCCGACCTGGGCGCCAAGCATGCCTTCCTGCGCGCCGGATTCGGCTGGGGCCACATGCCGCTGCACATGGTGCAGGCCGACCTGCAGCAGGGCCTGCTGGTGGAGATCCGGACCCAGGCCACCGCGTCCGCGCGCGCGGGCCTGTCGATGCACGCGGTGTACCGCAAGGACGCGCCGCCCGGGCCGGTGGGGCGCGCGTTCATCGCCGCGCTGCGGGAATAGCCGGCGCCTGCGACCGCGGGGGCGTCGAGGCTGCGGCCCGTCCGCGGGGCAGGCGCCGCCGCGTGCGCCGGTATCGCCCCGCGGCGCACGCCCGGAGCGAGGCGCCTGATTCACCGATTGGCTGTTTGCCGGTGCGGTACGGCGCAGGCGTGGATCCACGTTCCCCCGCTGCATTGATCCCGATCCGGCTGCCTGCGGCGTGGCGCCTGGCGTCCAGCACCCGCGTGCGGCGCGCCGGGCCGGGCACGCCGCACGCGGGTTCATTCGGACGCTGCGGCCGTACCGGTCGCAGGCTCGGCGCAGGCCGCGGCGCGCGCCTGCAGCAGCGCGCGCTCGCGCACGTTGCGCACCAGCGCCGCGGCGCGTTCGAACTCCTGCCGCGCCTCGTCGCGGCGGCCCAGCTTCTCCAGCAGGTCGCCGCGCACGCACGGCAGCAGGTGGTAGCGCTGCAATGCCGGCGCCTCGCGCAAGGCGTCGACCAGCGTCAGCCCGGCCTGGGCGCCGTCGGCCATCGCCACCGCCACCGCGCGGTTGAGTTCGATCACCGGCGACGGCGCCAGCCGCGCCAGCTGCGCATACAGCGCGGCGATGCGCGACCAGTCGGTGTCCTCGGCGCGCTGCGCGCGCGCGTGGCAGGCGGCGATCGCCGCCTGCAGCGTGTACAGGCCGCCGCTGCCGCCGAGTTTCCAGGCGCGTCCCAGGCTGTCCAGGCCGCGGCCGATCAGCAGCCGGTCCCAGCGGTGCCGGTCCTGCTCCAGCAGCAGCACCGGTTCGCCCTGCGCGGTGGTGCGCGCGCGGGTGCGCGAGGCCTGCAGCTCCATCAACGCCAGCAACCCGTGCACTTCGGCCACGCGCGGCTCCAGCCCCGCCAGCACGCGGCCCAGGCGCAGGGCTTCCTCGCACAGCGCCGGGCGCATCCAGTCGTCGCCGGCGGTGGCCGCGTAGCCTTCGTTGAAGACCAGGTAGATCACCTCCAGCACCGACTCCAGGCGCTCGCCGCGCTCGGCGCCGAGCGGCACCTCGAACACCGCCTGGCGGTCGGCCAGGGTGCGCTTGGCGCGCACGATGCGCTGGGCGATGGTCGGCTCGGGCACCAGGAAGGCGCGCGCGATCTCGTCGGTGCTGAGCCCGCCGAGCAGGCGCAAGGTCAGCGCGATCCGCGCCTCGGTGCCGAGCACGGGGTGGCAGGCGACGAACATCAGCCGCAGCAGGTCGTCGCCGATGTCGTCGTCCAGGCCCTCGTCCATCGGCGCCACGCTGTCCTGCTGCCAGTCCAGCTCGTGCTCCAGCTGCGCCTGCTTGCGCTGGTGCAGCTGCCGCTGGCGCAGCCGGTCGATCGCGCGGCGCTTGGCGGTGGTCATCAGCCAGGCGCCGGGGTTGTCGGGGATGCCGTCGCGCGGCCAGTGCTCCAGCGCGGCGACCAGCGCGTCCTGCGCCAGCTCCTCGGCCAGGTCCAGATCGCGCAGCATGCGCGCCAGCCCGGCGATGATCCGGGCCGATTCGATACGCCAGACGGCGTCGATGGTGCGGTGCGGGTCGGTGGCCATCGGCGTGGATGACAGCATCGCCGGCGCGCGGACGCAAGCGGCGCCGCGGCAATGGGCCGCGGCGACCGGATCGGCGGGCAGGCGCTGCGCGACATGGCCGGCCATGCTCAGGACGGATCGCCGTCGCCGTGGAACAGTTCCCACAGGTGGCCGTCGAGGTCGCGGAAGCCGTGCTGGTACATGAAACCGTAGTCCTTGGGCTCGGCGATGATCTGCGCGCCGGCGGCGCGCGCCGCGGCGACCAACGTGTCCACTTCCTCGCGGCTGTCCAGCGCCAGCGCGGTGATCGACTCGGTGCAGGCGAAGGCGTCGCAGATCTCGCCGGGGATGAAGGTCTTGAAGAACGGCTTCACCAGCAGCATCGCGAACAGGTTCTCGCCGAGGATCATGCAGGTGGCGTTCTCGTCGGTGTAAGTGGGGTTGAAGGTGAAGCCCAGCGCGGTGAAGAACTCCACCGAGCGCGGCAGCGACTCGACCGGCAGGTTGACGAAGATTTGCTTGGCCATGGAAGGTTTCCTTTGTTGGCGTGGTGGGGGGAATCAGCAGTTGCGAAGCGCGCCGTTGACCAGCCACGGCGTGCCGAAGCGGTCCACGACCATGCCGAAGCGTTCGGCCCAGAAGGTCTCGCCGATCGGCATGCGCACCTGGCCGCCGTCGGCCAGCGCGGCGAACGCGGTGTCGGCCTCGGCGGCGCCATCGAAGTTCAGCGTCACCGCCATGCCGTGCGCGGCTGCGCCGGCGCCAGGTTCGGGCGGCATGTCCGAACCCATCAACACCTGATCGTCGACGCACAGCGCCGCGTGCATGACCCGGTCGTGCCAGTCGGCGGGGATCTGTTCGCAGGCCGGCGCCTGGCCGTGGGTCATCACCTGCAGCTGGCCGCCGAGGATCTGCTGGTAGCGTTCGAACGCTTCGCGGCAGTTGCCGTTGAAATTGAGATACGGGTTGAGCTTCATCCTGGGGTCTCCGGTCGAGGGATCTGTGGCGACAGGCCGGCGCGCGTGCCGAGGCCTGTGCAGCGGTGAACGGCGCGCCTAGGCCGGCTGGTCCAGCCGCGCGCGCAACTGGTTTTCCTGCTCGCGCAGCTCCGGGGTCATCGCCTGGCCGAAATCCTCCATCTCGAACACCTGGCGGATCTCGACCTCGAACTGCGCGCGGTCGGGATTGGGAATGCGCTCGGCCCAGGCCAGCGCTTCGTCGAGCGAGCGCACCTGCAGCAGCCAGAAGCCGGCCACCAGTTCGCCGGTGGCGGCGAACGGCCCGGCGCTCACCGTATGCCCGTGCGCGTCGTAGCGCACGCGCAGGCCGCGCGCGCTGGGATGCAGGCCCTCGCCGGCCAGCAGCACGCCGGCATCGACCAGTTGCTCGTTGAACGCGCCCATCGCCTGCAGCAGGCGCGTGCTCGGCATCACGCCGGCTTCGGACTCGGGGGTGGCTTTCATCAATACCATGCAGCGCATGTCGCTCTCCTGTCGGGTCACGCGCCCCTCGCCGGCAGGCGGCGGGGCGCTCTCACCGGGAACGACGAGCGGGCGCGGCCGGGATCGACATGCGCGGCAGAATTTTTTTGCCGGATGGCGCCCGGCGTCGCGCAGCGCGGTCTGCGCTTGGCGTGGGCGATGCCTGGTGGCTGTGCGCGATCGGCCGGCGCAAGCCGTTGGCCGCGGGGGCCGATCAGCGCGCCAGCGTCCTGCCCGTGCGGCAGCGGGTCCGCCGGGCGCCGGCCGGCCATCGCCGGTTGCTGGATCCGGATCCAAGCGGACCGGTACCGCGAATCCCGATCCCGGACTACCCGGCCGCGCGCGCCAGCGCCAGCCGCCGCTCGCGCCAGCTGCGCTGGCGTTCGCGCAGGCACGAGAAGATCACGTACAGCGCCGGCGTGCTGAGCAGGGTCAGGCTCTGCGAGATCAGCAGCCCGCCGATCATCGCGATGCCCAGCGGGCGGCGCAGTTCCGAGCCTTCGCCCAGGCCCACCGCCAGCGGCACCGCGGCCAGGATCGCCACCATCGTGGTCATCATGATCGGGCGGAAGCGCACCACGCAGGCCTCGCGCACCGCCTCCAGCGGCGACTTGCCGTGCTCGCGCTCGGCGACCAGGGCGAAGTCGATCATCATGATCGCGTTCTTCTTGACGATGCCGATCAGCAGCACCAGCGCGATCATCGAGATCACCGACAGCTCGGTGCCGGTCGCCCACAGCGCCAGCAGCGCGCCCATGCCGGCGGCCGGCAGCGTGGACAGGATGGTCACCGGATGCACCAGGCTCTCGTAGAGCATGCCCAGCACGATGTAGACCACCACGATCGCGGCGATCACCAGGATCAGCATCGAGTTCGGCTGCAACTGCACGTTGAAGCCGCCGCCGTCGGAGATGCGGATGTCGCCGGGCATGCGCAGGCCGGCGATGGTCGCGGCGATGATCGCATCGCCTTCGCCGGTGCTCACGCCGGGGGCCAGGTTGTAGCTCAGGTCCATCGTCGTGTACTGGTTCTGGTGCTGGATCTGCGGCGGCGCCAGCCCGGGGACCTGGCGCGCGACCGCGGTGATCGGCACCATCGTGCCGTTGCGGGTGGGCACGTAGATGCGGTCCAGCGCCGCCGGGGTGGCGGTCTGTTCCGGCAACGCGTTGACCACCACGCTGTACTGGTTGAGGTCGGCGTAGATCGTGGAGATCTGGCGCTGGCCGAACGCGCCGTACAGCGCGCCGTCGATCGCGCCGATCGAGATGCCCAGGCGCGAGGCCTTGGCGCGGTCGATGACGATGTTCTGGCGCAGTCCGGAGGTGTCCACGTCGGTGCCGACGTCGCGCAGCTTCGGGTTCTGCTTCAGCGCCGCCTGCACCTTCGGCAGCCATTCCTGCAGCTGCGCGGCGTCGTTGCCCTGCAGCGACACCCGGTACTGCGCGCCCTGGCTGGTGCCGCCGCCGCCGTCGCTGGGCAGGTCCTGGATCGCGCGCAGGCGCAGCTGCAGGTCCGGGTAGCGGTCGGCCTTGGCGCTCAGCCGCGCCAGCACCTGCGCGGTGGTCTCGCGGCGGCCCTCGTCGCGGCTCTTCAGCTCGATGTTGAAACTGGCGCTGGAGCCCTGGCGGCTGCTGCCCAGGCGCACGCCGACGATCTTCACCGCCGGGTCGGCCATCAGCATGTCGGTGATGCGGCGCTGGCGGTTGACCATGTCGGCGAAGGACACCGTGGCGCTGGAGCTGGCGCGGCCCCAGATCAGGCCGGTGTCCTGCGCCGGGAACGAGCCCTTCTTCACCGCGCCGGCGAGCATCACCGTGGCGACGATCAACAGCAGCGGGGTCAGCGCCAGCAGCAGCGCGTGGCGCAGCGAGAAATCCAGCGCGTAGGTGTAGGCGCGCAGCATGCCGGCGTGCATCGCGTCGAGCTTGCGGCCGAGCCACGAGGGCCGGTCCGGCTCGCGGTGCGCGGACAGGAAGCGGCTGCACAGCGCCGGGGTCAGGGTCAGCGAGACCACCGCCGACACGCAGATCGCCGCGACCAGGGTCACGGTGAACTCGCGGAAGAACGCGCCGATCATGCCGCTGGCGAACAGGATCGGGATGAACACCGCCACCAGCGAGGCGGTGATCGAGACGATGGTGAAGCCGATCTCGCGCGCGCCGGCCAGCGCCGCATCCAGCCGCGACATGCCTTCGTCCAGGTGGCGCATGATGTTCTCGATCACCACGATCGCGTCGTCGACGACGAAGCCGATCGCGATCACCAGCGCCAGCAGGCTCAGGTTGTTGAGGGTGAAGCCCATCACGTACATGGCCAGCGCCGCGCCGGCCAGCGACAGCGGCACGGTGGCCGCGGCGATCAGCGTCGGCGCCAGCCGGCGCAGGAACAGCGCCATCGTCAGCACCACCATCGCCAGGCTGATCAGCAGCGTCACCTGCACCTCGTTGAGCGAGGCGCGGATGGTCGGGGTGCGGTCGAAGTACGCGGTCATCCGCGTGCCCGGCTGCAGGTAGCCGCGCAGCATCGGGATCTGCGCCTTGACCCGGTCCACCGTCTCCACGATGTTGGCGCCGGCGCGGGTGAACACGTACATCACCACCGCCGGCTTGCCGCCGAACCACGCCGCCTGGTAGGCGTCCTGCTGGCCGTCGTAGACGTTGGCCACGTCGCGCAGGCGCACCGTGCGCCCGTCCTGCACCGAGATCACCAGCTGGCCGAAGTCGGCGGCCTTGGCCACCGCGTCGTTGGCGACGATCGCCACCGTGGTGTCGCCGTCGCTGAGGAAGCCGGTGGGCGAGGTCACGTTGGCCGCGCGCACCGCATTGCGCAGGTCGTCCGGGGTCAGTCCCATCGCGTTGAGCGCGCGCAGGTTCACGTCCACGCGCACCGCCGGGGTGGACGCGCCGGCGATGTCGACCGAGGCCACGCCGCTGATCTGGCGGATGCGTTGGGCCAGCAGCGAATCGGCGACGTTGTACAGGTCGTCGGCCGACTGCGTATCGGAGGTCAGCGCGATGGCGATGACCGGATCGTCGTTGGGGTTGGCCTTCTGGTAGCGCGGCGTGCCCAGGCCAGACGGCAGGTCGGCCTGCGCGGAATTGATCGCGGTCTGCACGTCCTGCGCGGCCGAATCGATGTCGCGGTCGCTCTGGAAGATCATGAACACCATGCTGCTGCCTTCCGAGCTGGAGGAGCGCATGTTGTCGATGCCGGGCAGCTGGCCCAGGTGCCGTTCCAGCGGGGCGGTGACCGTGGCGGCCATGGTCGTGGCATCGGCGCCGGCCTGGCTGGCCTGCACGAAGATCACCGGGATCGAGATGTTCGGCAGCGCCGCCACGCCCAGGCGCAGGTAGCAGATCATGCCGACCACGAACAGGCCGATCGCCAGCAGCGTGGTGCCGATCGGGCGGCGGATGAAGGGGCCGGAGATGTTCATTGTGCCGGGACTCGGGACTCGGGACTCGGGACTCGCGAAGCAATGGCGATTCGTGCTCCCAGGGAAATCCCGGCGTCACGTTCTGGCAAATGCCGCACGTGGGCGGCGCTTTTCGAGTCCCGAGTCCCGAGTCCCGAGTCCCGGCACTTCATGCCCGCCCCTCCGCCGCCGTCGCATGCCGCGCCGCCCGCCGCTCGCGCAGCCGCTCGGAGAAGCGCTCCATGTACAGGTAGATCACCGGCGTGGTGTACAGCGTGACCAGCTGCGACAGCAGCAGGCCGCCGACGATGGCGATGCCCAGCGGCCGGCGCAGTTCAGAGCCGATGCCGTCGCCCAGCGCCAGCGGCAGCGCGCCGAGCATCGCCGCGGCGGTGGTCATCATGATCGGGCGGAAGCGCAGCAGGCAGGCGCGGCGGATCGCATCGTGCGCGTTGGCGCCTTCGCGGCGCGCGTCGATGGCGAAGTCGATCATCATGATCGCGTTCTTCTTGACGATGCCGATCAGCAGCACGATGCCGACGATGCCGTCCACCGACAGGCTCAGCCCGCACAGCATCAGCGCCAGCAGCGCGCCGACGCCGGCCGGCGGCAGCGTGGAGATGATCGTCAGCGGATGGATGTAGCTCTCGTAGAGCACGCCGAGCACGATGTAGATCAGCACCACCGAGGCCAGCAGCAGCCACACCACGTCGGTCTGGCTGCCGGTGAACTCGGCCGCCTTGCCGATGAACTCGGCATGCAGCTGCGGCGGCAGCTGCAGCTGCTCGCTGGTTTCCTCGATCGCCGCCACCGCCTGCGACAGCGAATAGCCCGGCGCCAGGTTGAACGACACCGTCACCGCCGGCAGCTGCTGCTGGTGGCTGACCACCAGCGGCGTGGTCGAGATCTTCGCCTCGGCCAGCGCCGACAACGGGATCGTGCCGCCGCTGCCGACGGCGATGCCGGTGTTCTGGTTGCCGATGCCGGTGGCGGTGGACGAGTTGCTCGAGGTGGTCTGGCCGAACGTGGTGGCGTTGCTGGCGGTCAGCGCGCCGCTGCCGTTGCTGGCCACCGCCAGCTGGTGCAGCAAGGCGGTGCTGGTGCGGAACTGCGGCGCCACTTCCAGCACCACGCGGTACTGGTTGAGCTGGGTGAAGATGGTGGAGATCTGGCGCTGGCCGAAGGCGTCGTACAGCGTGTCGTCGATGGTCTGCATCGGCACGCCGAGCGCGCTGGCCTTGTCGCGGTCCACGGTCAATTCGAGCGCGCGGCCCTGGTTGGCCAGGTTGTTGTCCACGTCGGCCAGCTCCGGACGCTGGCGCAGCGCCTCGGTCAGGCGCGCGGCCTGGGTCGCCAGCTCGGCGCTGTCCACGTCCGACAGCGAGTACTGGTATTCGGTGGCGGCCACGCGCGTGTCCAGGGTCACGTCCTGCACCGGCTTGAGGTACAGCGCCACGCCGGGAATGCCGGCCACCGCCTTCTGCAGGCGCGGCAGCACCTCGTCCAGGCCGTCGCGATCGCCGCGGGTCTTCAGCACGATGCTCAGCTGGCCCTGGTTGAGGGTCGGGTTCATCGAGCCGGCGCCGATGAACGCGGCCACGCCGGTCACCGCCGGATCCTCGCGCAGCGCCTGCGCCACCGCCTCGGTGCGCTGCTGCATCTGCGGGAACGCCACGTTCTGGTCGGCCTGGACCACGCCGGTGATCAGCCCGGTGTCCTGCTCGGGCAGCAGGCCCTTGGGGATCACCACGTACAGCACCACGGTCAGCACCATCGTCGCCAGCGCGACCAGCAGGGTCAGCCGCTGGTGGCCGAGCACCCAGTCCAGGGTGCGCTCGTACAGCGAAACGGTGCGGGTCCACAGCGTGGTCTTGCCGGCCGCGGCCGCGCGCTCGTGCGCGTCCTCGCCCTCGGGCAGCGCGTCGGGCTTGAGCAGGTAGGCGCACATCATCGGCGTCAGCGTCAGCGACACCAGCATCGAGATCACCACCGCGATCGACAGCACCCAGGCGAACTCGTGGAACAGGCGTCCGGTGACGCCCGGCATCAGCAGCAGCGGCAGGAACACCGCCACCAGCGACACGGTCAGCGACAGCACAGTGAAGCCGATCTGCTTGGCGCCGATCTCCGCCGCCTCCGGCCCGCTCTTGCCCTGCTCGATGTAGCGCACGATGTTCTCGATCATCACGATCGCGTCGTCGACCACGAAGCCGGTGGCCACCACCAGCGCCATCAGCGACAGGTTGTCCAGCGACATGCCGGCGAAGGCCATCACCGCGAAGGTGCCGGCCAGCGACAGCGGCACCGCCACCGACGGGATGATCGTGGCCCACAACCGGCGCAGGAACACGAAGATCACCGCCACCACCAGGCCGATGGTCAGGATCAGGGTGAACTTGACCTCGTGCACCGAGGCGCGGATGGTTTCGGTGCGGTCGGAGAACACATCCAGGTGCACGCCGCTGGGCAGCACCGCCTGCAGCTGCGGCAGGATCGCGCGGATCTGCTCCACCGTCTGCACGATGTTGGCGCCGGGCTGGCGGCGCACTTCCAGCAGCACCGCCGGCTTGCCGTCGGCCCAGGCGGCGAGCTGGTCGTTCTCCACCCCGTCCACCACCTGCGCCACGTCCGACAGGCGCACCGGCGCGCCGTTGCTGTAGCTGATGATGGTGTCGCGGTATTCGGCCGCGCTGGACAGCTGGTCGTTGGTGCCGATGCTGTAGGACTGGGTCTTGCCGTTGAGCGAGCCCTTCGGCGCGTTGACGTTGGTCTCGGTCAGCGCGCTGCGCAGCGCCTCCATGGTCAGGCCCATGTTCGACAGCTGCGCCGGGTTGACCTGGATGCGCACCGCCGGGCGCACGTTGCCGGCGATCGACACCAGGCCCACGCCCGGCACCTGCGACAGGCGCTGGGCCAGGATCGAGTCGGCGTAGTTGTTGACCTCGCGCAGCGGCAGCGTGTCGGAGCTGAGCTTGAGGGTGAGGATTGCCGCGTCGGCCGGGTTCACCCGGTTGTAGACCGGCTGGTAGGGCAGCGACGAGGGCAGGGTGGACTGGCGGATCGCCGCCTGCACGTCCTGCGCGGCGATGTCGATGTCGCGGTCCATCGCGAACTGCAGGATGATCGTGGACAGTCCCGCCGAGGAGTCGGAGGTCATCATCTGCAGGCCGGAGATCTGCCCCAGCTGCCGCTCCAGCGGCGTGGTCACCAGCGAGGCCATCGTCGAGGCGTTGGCGCCGGGGTACTGGGTGGTCACCACCAGGCTGGGCGCGTCGATCTCCGGCAGCGCCGACACCGGCAGCTGCCGGTAGCCGAGGATGCCGAGCAGCAGCACGCCGGCCATCAACAAGGTGGTGGCGATCGGGCGGCGGATGAAGATCGTCGAAAAGCCCACGTGGCGTGTCCTTGCAAAGGTCGAACGGAAACTCAGGGAGCCGAACGCCGCTGCGCACCGTGGCGGGCGGCAAGCGGATGCGGGGCCCGCGCCCCGCGGCGGGCGTCAGCGCGGACCGCCGCCGCGGCGGCCGCCGCCTTCCTTGCCGCGCTTGCTCTCGGCCGCCTTCAGCTCGGCCTCGGTCGGTTCCGGCGGGGTCTGGCCCGGCTTCAGCGCGGTGACCTTGGTGCCCGGCTTGAGCCGGAACTGGCCTTCGGTCACCACCCGCTCGCCGGCCTTCAGGCCCTGCACCAGCTGCACGTGGCTGTCGCCGACCTCCACGCCCTGCTTGACGGTCCGCATCTGCACCGTGCTGTCGCCCTGCACCACGTACACGTAGTCGCCGTCGGGGCCGCGCTGCACCGCCTGCGCCGGCACCACCACGCCCTCGGCCAGGGTGCGCAGGGTCAGCCGCACGTTGACGAACTGGCCCGGCCACAGCGCGTTGTTGGTGTTGGGAAACTCGGCGCGCACGCGGAAGGTGCCGGTGTCGCTGGCGATCTGGTTGTCGATCACGTCGACGCGGCCATCGCCGGCGATCACGTGCGAATCGCTGCGGTCCAGCGCCGCGACCACCAGCGGGCCGGCCGCCTGCGCCTCGCGCACGCCCTGCAGCTCGCGCTCGGCCAGGTTGAACACCACGTAGATCGGATGCACCTGGGTGATGGTGACGATGCTGCTGGTGGCGCTGACGATGTTGCCTGCGTCCACGCCGCGGATACCGGTGATGCCGTCGATCGGCGCCACGATGCGGGTGTACTGCAGCTGCACCTGCGCCTCGCGCATCGCCGCCTCGTTGGCGGCCACCGCCCCTTCGTACTGCGCCACCTGGTTGCGCTGCGTGTCCAGGTCGGTCTTGGCCACGTACTGGCGGTATTCGGGGGCGTTGGAACGCTGGAAGGTGGAGCGCGCGGTCGCCAGCAGCGCCTCGTTCTGGCGCTTGCTCGCCGCGGCCTGGTCGTAGCTGGCCTGCAGCGAACGCGGGTCGATCTGCGCCAGCAGGTCGCCCTTCTTCACTTCCTGGCCCTCGCGGAAGTTGAGGCTCATCAGCTGGCCGCCGACCTGTGGGTTGACGGTGACGGTGTTGAGCGCGGCCACGGTGCCGGTGGCGGTGGCGTAGATCGGCACCGCCTGGCCGGTGGCGGCGACCACGGTGACCGGGACCGGAGCCTTGTCGGCGTCTTCGCCTCCCATCGCGCCTCGCTCCTGCCCGGCGCCGCCGCCGCCGCGCATGAAGCGCATGCCCAGGGCCACGACGACGACTGCTGCGACGACCAGCAGCGCAACTTTCCAGAAACGCGACATCCGGCAACTCCTGTGGCGAGGCGGGGTAGGGGACCCTCCCGCGATGGCTGGTGCGACAAGCGTGGAAGCATATCGTCGGCGCCGCGCGATTGGACCATGACTGAAGGGACAGACCGCATCGGCGCCGATGCGTTCCATCGGCACCGGCAACGCGCCAGCGCCGCATCGGTTGACACGGATTCGTAAGGGTTTTTCGCCCCGCGCGGCGCGGCGGACCGGTGCCTGGCCGGCGCGGATGCACTACATTGGCTGAACGCCCTCATCCAAACCCACCGGAGATCGCCATGCCGCGTCCGTCCTGCCTGCTTCCCGCGCTCCTGCTCGCCGTCCCCCTGCTGGCCTCGGCGCAATCGGCCGAACGCCCCGAGGTGGCGGCCGCCGCGGCCAGGCTGCAGCCCAAGGTGGTCGAGTGGCGGCGCGACTTCCACCAGCACCCGGAACTGTCCAACCGCGAGGAGCGCACCGCGGCCAAGGTCGCCGAGCGGCTGCGCGCGCTGGGCCTGAAGCCGCAGACCGGGATCGCCCACCACGGCGTGGTGGCGATCATCAAGGGCGGCCTGCCCGGCCCGCGCATCGCGCTGCGCGCGGACATGGACGCGCTGCCGGTGACCGAGCAGACCGGCCTGCCGTTCGCCTCCAAGGCCACCAGCCAGTACCGCGGCGAGACCGTGGGGGTGATGCACGCCTGCGGCCACGACGCGCACACCAGCATCCTGCTCGGCGTGGCCGAGGCGCTGGTGGCGATGCGCGCGCAGCTGCCGGGCGAGGTGATGCTGGTGTTCCAGCCCTCGGAGGAAGGCGCGCCGGGCAACGAGGAAGGCGGCGCGTCGCTGATGCTCAAGGAAGGCCTGTTCCGCGACTTCAAGCCGCAGGCGATGTTCGGCCTGCACGTGTTCTCCAGCGTGCAGGCGGGCAAGATCGCGGTGCGCGGCGGCCCGCTGATGGCCGCCTCGGACCGCTTCAGCATCAAGGTGCTCGGGCGCCAGACCCACGGCTCGGCGCCGTGGAACGGCATCGACCCGATCGTGGCCAGCGCCGACCTGATCGGCACCGCGCAGACCGTGGTCAGCCGCCGCGCCAACCTCAGCAAGCAGCCGGCGGTGGTCAGCTTCGGCGCGATCAAGGGCGGCATCCGCTACAACATCATTCCCGACGACGTGGAGATGGTCGGCACCATCCGCACCTTCGACGAAGGCATGCGCCAGCAGATCTTCGCCGACCTGAAGAACGTCGCCGAGCACACCGCCGCCGCGCACGGCGCCAAGGTCGACGCGCGGGTGCCGGACCAGGACGGCAACCCGGCCACGGTCAACGACCCGGCGCTGACCGCGAAGATGCTGCCCAGCCTGCAGGCGGTGGTCGGCGCCGGCAACGTCTACGAGCCGCCGCTGCAGATGGGCGCCGAAGACTTCTCGTTCTACGCACAGCAGGTGCCGTCGATGTTCTTCTTCGTCGGCGCCACCGCCAAGGGCACCGACCCGGCGACCGCGCCCAGCAACCACTCGCCGCAGTTCCTGCTCGACGAATCGTCGCTGGACGTGGGCTTGCGCGCGCTGCTGCAGGTGTCGTTGGACTATCTGCACATGAAGCGGTGATTCGGGAGTCGGGATGGTGGATTCGTAAAACTGGCGGTACTTGCGTGCCGGCGGCTCCGTCGATCCACGGTCCCGGCCTTGGGTGATTGGTGTTGGCTCGGCCGTACTCACTTCGGCCCGGCTTCGCCAATCCCCAATCCCGAATTGCCGCCTCCCATATATCTGCCAGCAAGACCGCGCCCGTTAGACTTGCGCCATGAACACCCCCCAGGATTCCAGTCTCGGCCGCGAGGTCGCGTACCCGTCGCAGTACGACCCGTCGCTGCTGTTCCCCATCCCGCGCGCCGCCGGCCGCGCCGACATCGGCCTGGACACCGGCGCGCTGCCGTTCTTCGGCCTCGACCGCTGGCACGCCTACGAGCTGAGCTGGCTGGACGCGCAGGGCAAGCCCTGCGTGGCCACGGCCACCTTGCAGGTGCCGTGCACCTCGCCGCAGCTGATCGAATCCAAGTCGCTCAAGCTGTACCTCAACTCGCTCAACGCCACGCGCTTCAACAGCGCCGAGGCGGTGCGCGCCTGCATCGTCACCGACCTGTCGGCGCGCGCCGGCGCCGACGTGGCGGTGGAGTTCGGCCTGCCGCCGGCCGACCCGCTGGGCGAGGGCGAATCGCTGGACGCGCTGGACATCGCCATCGACCACTACGGTCCGCCGCATCCGCCGTTCCTGCTGGCGCAGGACGAGGACGTGGTGGAGGAAACCTTGTTCAGCGAGCTGCTCAAGTCCAACTGCCCGGTCACCGGGCAACCGGACTGGGCCACGCTGAGCATCCGCTACCGCGGCGGGCGCATCGATCGCGAAGGCCTGCTGCGCTACGTGGTCAGCTACCGCGAGCACGCCGGCTTCCACGAGCAGTGCGTGGAGCAGATCTTCCACGACCTGATGACGCGCTGCCGGCCGCAGTCGCTGCAGGTGGAGGCGCGCTATACCCGCCGCGGCGGCCTGGACATCAATCCCTGGCGCGCCACCGCGGACGTGGCCGAGCCGATCGCCTTCCACCGCGACCCGCGGCAGTAGCCTGCCGGACTGAACGCCGGGGACGGTGTTCACGATTGCGCGATCCGCTTTTAACAAACGCTATGCAACGGTGAGCGCCGTCGACCCAGGTACGGAGCTACCGCGATGAGCAGCGATAAGAAAGCCGATTTCTCGGCGGTGACCGCCAAGGTGGACAGCACCGCGGAGGAAGCGCCGAAGGCGGACTTCTCCGCTGTCAGCGTCCGTGTGGACAGCACTGCCGATATCGTCGAGCAGATCTACGTGGTCAAGGCCGGCGATTCGCTGTCCAAGATCGCCAAGCTGCACTACGGCGACGGCAATGCCTGGACGCGCATCTTCGAAGCCAACCGGGACGTGCTCGTCGACCCGGACAAGATCTACCCCGGCCAGACCCTCAAGCTTCCGCCGCATTGAATGCGCGTACGCGGCCCTTTTCCTCTAGCCGGTATTCCGGGCTAGTCACCGTATCCAAGGAGTGTCACTGCGCATGAAGATCCATTCGAAATCGATGCTGTTGCTGCTGGCGGTGACCGCCGGCCTGTCCGCGTGCAAGAAGCAGGACCAGGAGCAGAACGTGTCCCAGGATCCGACGTCGTCGGCGCCGACCGAACAGCTGCCCGGCCCCGCCGACGTTGCGCAGCCGCCGGCCGCCGCGACCGCGGGCCAGGTGACCGTGGCGTCGGTGACGGTAGGCAACGCCGCCGGCGCGGACAAGGCGGTCGCGCCCATGACCACCCTGAGCAGCAAGGACAAAATCCTGGTCTCGGTCAAGACCGAAGGCTCGTCCACTAGTACCTCGGTCGGCGCCAGGCTGCTGTTCCAGGACGGGCAGACCGCCGGCGAGCACAACCAGACCCTGACCACGGCCGGCGCGGAAACCACCAATTTCGAATTCACCAACGCCAACGGTTGGCCGGCCGGCAAGTACAAGGCCGAAGTCACCGTCAACGGCCAGCCGGCGGGCACGCCGCAGGAATTCGAAGTCAAGTAAACCGTCTCGAATCCGCCGCGGCCGTCTCTCTCCCGGCCGCTGCGGAGACGCTGGGCGCAACCGCAAGGTTGCGCCCTTTTTTATGCGCGGCCTTCTGCCATGCGATCGACTGGGCGGCCATGTCTGGCATGGATGCGCCGCGCCGCCGCCGAAGCGTGGCGCCTCGCCTCCGTCGGTGCCAAGCGCGCGGCGCAAGCCGGTTCGATCGGCATTTGCGCAGATCGGCACGGCGGCACCACCGCAAGCGCCACGCGGTGCGTACCGAGCGGTGCGCGCGGCCATCGATGCGCGCGAACGCCCGCGGTGTCCCAGCATCGGCACGCACGCGACCTCGCTCGTTTCCATACGCTTGCGAAGGGTGCGGCCGACGCCTGCGGCACAACGCGTTGTCGTGTTCTGTCCAGTGGGCATGGCGGGGGACATGCGTTGCCCGCGTGCGCTCGGTGGCGCAGTTTTTCCGCCGTTTGCGCGGGTTTCCTGCGGCGCACGTCGCATCGTTCCATCCGCCGGCTTTCTCCGGCGCGGAGAAAACGCGACAATCCAGGGCCGTACATGCTGTCGCCGTCGCGGGAACGCCCGTCGCCGAAAAACTGCAGCGAAGTTGGCGCAGTCCGCCCGCTCGCGTGCAGGCATTTTTCCCGGCCCGCTCCCATTCTCGAATCCGCAAGAGAGTCCACGTCACCAATGTCGAATACGCCCAAGATCCTCTACACCCTTACCGACGAAGCGCCGTACCTGGCCACGCAGTCGCTGCTGCCGATCGTCGCCGCCTTCGCCGGCACCGCCGGCGTCGCCGTGGAGACCCGCGACATCTCGCTGGCCGGCCGGCTGATCTCGCAGTTCCCCGAATACCTGCGCGAAGACCAGCGCATCGCCGACGACCTGGCCGAACTGGGTCAACTGGCGACCACGCCGGAAGCCAACATCATCAAGCTGCCGAACATCAGCGCCTCGGTGCCGCAGCTCAAGGCCGCGATCAAGGAACTGCAGCAGCAGGGCTACGCGCTGCCGGACTACCTGGACGAGCCGAAGACCGAGCAGGAAAAGGAAGCCAAGGCGCGCTACGACCGGGTCAAGGGCAGCGCGGTGAATCCGGTGCTGCGCGAAGGCAATTCCGACCGCCGCGCGCCGCTGTCGGTGAAGAACTACGCGCGCAAGCACCCGCACCGCATGGGCGCATGGAGCGCGGACTCCAAGTCGCACGTGGCGCACATGGAATCCGGCGATTTCTACGGCAGCGAGCGCTCGGTGCTGATCGAGCAGGCGGGCAGCGTCAGGATCGAGCTGGTCGGCAGCGACGGCGCGACCACCGTGCTGAAGGAAAAGACCGCGGTGCAGGCCGGCGAGATCATCGACGCGGCGGTGATGAGCAAGCGCGCGCTGGGCAGCTTCGTGCAGGCGCAGATCGACGACGCCAGGCAGCAGGGCGTGCTGTTCTCGCTGCACCTGAAGGCGACGATGATGAAGGTCTCCGACCCGATCATGTTCGGCGTGGTGGTCGGCGCGTTCTACCGGGAGGTGCTGGACAAGCACGCGGAGGCGCTGAAGCAGGTCGGTTTCGATCCGAACAACGGCATCGGCGACCTGTACGCGCGCATCGCCACGCTGCCGGAGGCGCAGCGCGCGCAGATCGAGGCCGACCTGCAGGCGGTGTACGCGCAGCGCCCGGCGCTGGCGATGGTCAACTCGGACAAGGGCATCACCAACCTGCACGTGCCCAGCGACGTGATCGTCGATGCGTCGATGCCGGCGATGATCCGCGACTCGGGCAAGATGTGGAACGCCGAGGGCAAGCTGCAGGACACCAAGGCGCTGATCCCGGACCGCAGCTACGCCGGCGTGTACCAGGCGGTGATCGAGGACTGCAAGCGGCACGGCGCGTTCGATCCGGCGACGATGGGCAGCGTGCCCAACGTCGGCCTGATGGCGCAGAAGGCCGAGGAATACGGTTCGCACGACAAGACCTTCCAGATCGCCGCCGCCGGCGTGGTGCGGGTCACCGATGCCGGCGGCAACGTGCTGCTCGAGCATCCGGTCGAGCCCGGCGACATCTGGCGCATGTGCCAGGTCAAGGACGCGCCGATCCAGGACTGGGTCAAGCTGGCGGTCAGCCGCGCGCGGCTGAGCGACACCCCGGCGGTGTTCTGGCTGGACCCGCAGCGCGCGCACGATGCGCTGATGATCCAGAAGGTGGAGCGCTACCTGCAGGACCACGACCTGTCGGGCCTGGACATCCGCATCCTGTCGCCGGTGGAGGCGACCCGGTTCTCGCTCGAGCGCATCCGCAAGGGCCAGGACACCATCTCGGTCACCGGTAACGTGCTGCGCGACTACCTCACCGACCTGTTCCCGATCATGGAGCTGGGCACCAGCGCCAAGATGCTGTCGGTGGTGCCGCTGATGGCCGGCGGCGGCCTGTTCGAGACCGGCGCCGGCGGCTCGGCGCCCAAGCACGTGCAGCAGTTCGTCGAGGAGAACTACCTGCGCTGGGATTCGTTGGGCGAGTTCCTGGCCCTGGCCGCGTCGCTGGAGCACCTGGGCCAGCGCCACGGCAACGCGGCGATCGGCGTGCTGGCGCGCACCCTGGACCAGGCCAACGGCCAGTTCCTGGACAACGACAAGTCGCCGTCGCGCAAGGTCGGCGAGCTGGACAACCGCGGCAGCCACTTCTACCTGGCGATGTACTGGGCGCAGGCCCTGGCCGCGCAGGACGACGATGCCGCGCTGAAGGCACGCTTCGCGCCGCTGGCCCGGCAGCTGACCGAGAACGAGGCGATGATCGTCGCCGAGCTCAACGGCGTGCAGGGCAAGCCGGTCGACATCCAGGGCTACTACCGCCCCAACCTCGACCGGGTCAGCCAGGCGATGCGCCCCAGCGCGACGTTCAATGCCGCGCTGGCCACGCTGTCCGCCTGATCCAGGCGCAGCGGCGGGGGACAGGCCGAGGCGTCGGCCTGTCCTCGCCACGCGGTGCCGCAGCACGCGCTGCGGCTCCGATACCATTCTCCTTGTCGAAACCGGCCATCCCGGAACGTCGTGTGGGGTAGCGTTGGCCGATCGTGGCCGCCGCGCCTCAGGAGAACGGAATGAGAAAGATCATCGTGGGTGCGTTCGTGAGTCTCGACGGCGTCATGCAGGCGCCGGGCGGGCCGGACGAAGATCCGGTCGGCGGCTTCGGGCACGGCGGCTGGGCCGCGCCCTATTTCGACAGCACGCTGGAAGCGTCGGTGGGCGAGATGTTCGCCAAGCCGTTCGACCTCCTGCTCGGGCGCAAGACCTACGACATCTTCGCGGCGCATTGGCCCTACGTCGGCGCGGACGATCCGATCGGCCCGATGTTCGACCGGATCAACAAGTACGTCGCGACCCGCAACCCCTCGCTCAGGCTCGCCTGGCAGAACAGTCATGCGCTGCATCCCGACGCGATGGCCGCGGTCAGAAAGCTGAAAGGCGAGGACGGGCCGGACCTGCTCACCCAGGGCTCGACCGACCTGCTGAAGACGCTGTTCGAACACGACCTCGTCGACGAGCTGAACGTGTCGATCTTCCCGCTGGTGCTCGGCAAGGGCAAGAAGCTGTTCGGCGACGGCGCTTTCGCCGGCGCGCTGAAGCTGGTCGGTTCGAAGACCTCCGGCTCCGGCGTCACCGTCAACCGCTATGTCCGCAACGGCGATATCGTCACCGGCTCGTTCGAGTTCGAGCAGCCGACCGAAGCGGAGCTGGAGCGGCGCAGGCATCTGACCTGAAGCGCTGGTTCAAGCATCGATACGCTGCCTGATACCGTATCGCGCCTGCCGGCGAACGCGGCAGGCACCGATGGCCGCAGGCGAACGCATGCCTGCGGGTAGCGGCGCCGCCGTTTCAACGAAACGGCGACAGCGCGGTCATCGCTTGCAGCAGCGCCGAATGGCGGCGCGCCCGCGCCGCCGCGCGCTTTGCCTCGGGCGCGGCCTGCGCCGCGTTGGCGTCGCTGTCCTGAGGCTGCGGCGCCGGTCCTGGCGCCGGCGCCGGGTCCTTCGGCGCAGCCAGCGAACGCGCCAGCTCGGCGTTGGCGACATGCCCGTGGTGGAACAGCAGGTCGTTGAAGATGCTCATGGCGCGTCTCCTCACTTGAGTAGGATCGACGATAGGCGCAAGCTCGACGCCGAAAAAGCGATGGTTTTGCAAGTCAGCCTTGAATGGGATTCAACATGGCGCGTCCGCCGCTGCACACCTTGCAAGGTTTCGCCACCGTCGCCCGGCTCGGCAACCTGTCGCGCGCCGCGGCGGCGATGAACCTCACCGTCAGTGCGTTGAGCCACCAGATGCGCACGCTGGAGGAGCGGCTCGGCTACCGGCTGCTGACCCGGCACGCGCGCGGCGTGGCGTTGACCGCGGACGGGCAGCGCCTGATCGAGCGCATCGCGCCGCACCTGGACGCGATCACCGAAGCGCTGCAGCCGTTCGCCGCGCGCCGCGACGACGTGCTGACGATCAGCCTCACCCCGTCGATGGCCTCGGCGTGGCTGGTACCGCGGCTGGCCGGCTTCCTCACTGCGCATCCGACCATCGAGATCAACCTGCTGTCGGACCAGCGGCTGGTGGATTTCGAGCGGCAGCCGCAGATCGACGCGGCGCTGCGGATCGGCACCGGGCAGTGGAGCGGGGTCACCGCTGAGCCGCTGTTCGACGAATGGCTGGTGCCGATGGCCAGCCCGGCGCTGATCGCGCGGATGCGCGCGCGCAAGCCCGTGCCGCTGGCGCAGTGGCCGTTGCTCGGCGATCCGGACGGCGAATGGGACCGCTGGTTCGCGGCCACCGGCGAATCGCCGCCGGCACGCTACGTGGCGGTGTTCGACGACTCCGAATCGCATCACCGCGCCGCGCTGGACGGCGTCGGCGTGGCCCTGGGCCGGATCACCCGCGCGCGGCTGCTGATCGACTCCGGCCAGCTGGTGCCGCTGTCGCCGCATCGGCTCAAGACCGCCTGGTCGCATTACCTGGTGTATCCGCCGCGCTCGGCCGGCCACCTGGGGTTCGTCGCGTTTCGCGGCTGGCTGCGGCGGCAGGCCGACGAGCACCTCGAGCACATGCAGGCGGCGGCCTCGGCGCAGGCGCCGCGCCGCAGCGGTTCGCGGCGCAAGCGGTAGGACTGTTGCAGCGGCGCGGACAGGGCCTAGACTGCGGCCATGTCCACCGCGCCCGCGCCGCCACCGCCCGAGCCCCGTGCCGACGCCGTCGCGCGGCTGATCCACGACGCGTTCGAGGACTACCACGCGCGGTTCGCGCAGATCAGCCGCCGCGCGCGGCGCCGCTTCGAACTGCGCGACTGGAACGGCGCGCGCCGCGACGCGGTCGAGCGCATCGCGCTGTACGACCAGTGCATCGAGGAATGCATGCTGCGGCTGCGCACGCTGCTGCTCGGCCGCACCCACGACCGCGGCCTGTGGGCGCAGGTGCGCATCCGCTTCGCCGCGCAGCTGCAGGGCCTGATCGACCAGGAGCTGTACAAGACCTTCTACAACACGCTGACCCGGCGCTTCTTCCGCACCCAGGGCGTGGATGCGCAGATCGAGTTCGTCGCGCTGGACATCGAGCCGACCGACGCGATCACCCATCCGGTCGCCCGGCACAGCTATGCGGTGTCCGAGACGCGGCCGGTGGATACCTTCGTGCGCGTGCTCGGCGACTACCCGTTCGATGCGCCGTACGCGCACCGCACGCGCTGCGCGGCGGCCATCGCGGTGCGCCTGCAGGACGACCTGGCGCACTGGGGCGAGCATCCGGTGCGCGGCATCGAACTGCTGGAGACGGTGTTCTACCGCGAGCGCCGCGCCTACCTGGTGGGGCGCGTGTTCGGCGAGCAGCGCTTCTCGCCGTGCGTGATCGCGCTGGTCAACGACGAACGCGGCCTGCGTGCCGAGGCGGTGCTGACCCGGCGCAGCGACGTGGCGCAGCTGTTCGGCATCTCGCGCAGCTACTTCCAGGCCGACCTGGCCACCGTCGGCGACGCGGTGGTGTTCCTGCGCAGCCTGCTGCCGCACAAGCCCATCGACGAGCTGTACACCACGCTCGGGCGCGCCAAGCAGGGCAAGACCGAGCGCTTCCGCACCTTCTTCCGCCACTTCCAGGCCCATCCGCACGAGCAGCTGACCCATGCCGACGGCACCCCGGGCATGGTCATGGCGGTGTTCACGCTGCCCAGCTATCCGCTGGTGTTCAAGCTGATACGCGACCGCTTCGCCTATCCGAAGGCGATGAGCCGCCAGGACGTGGAGAACAAGTACGCGCTGGTGTTCAGCCTGGACCGGGTCGGGCGCCTGCTCGACGCGCAGCCGTACCGTTCGCTGCGCTTCCCGCGCGCGCGCTTCGCCCCGGCGCTGCTCAAGGAACTGCTCGAAGGCTGCGCGCGCAACCTGCGCGAAGACGGCGAGGACGTGATCGTGGAGCTGTGCTACGTGCAGCGCCGGCTGCGTCCGCTCAACCTGTACCTGCGCGAGCAAGGCGCCGAGGCCGCGCGCGAGGCCGCGCTCGACTACGCGCAGGCGATCAAGGACATGGCCTGCAACAACATCTTTCCCGGCGACATGCTGCTGAAGAACTTCGGCATCTCGCGCCAGGGTCGCGCCGTGTTCTACGACTACGACGAGTTGTGCCTGGTCACCGACTGCACGTTCCGCGACTGGCCGCAGCCGCGCAACGAGGAGGAGGCGATGTCGGCCGAGCCGTGGTTCCATGTCGGCCCGCGCGACGTGTTTCCCGAGCGCTTCGCGCTGTTCATGGGCCTGCCGGCGGCGGTGTTGGACGCGGTCAGGCATGCGCACGCCGAGCTGTTCGATCCGCAGTGGTGGCGCAGCCTGCAGGCCCGGTTGCGCGAGGACGACTATCCGGACACGCCGCCGTACCCGCCGTCGCTGCGCCTGGCCTGACTTGCGCTGCGGCGCGCCGCTGCGCTGTAATCGGCGCCTACCAACCTCTCGCGAAGGAATGACGGATGCAAGGGAACATGCAGGGTATGGCGCTGCGCGGATGGCTGTTGCTGGCGCTGGCGTTGTTCGCCGGCAGCGCGTTTGCCGCAGGACCGGGCGCGGTGCGCAAGCAGATCGAAAGCAGCCTGCTGCTGCAGGGCAAGGTCGATATCGAGGCGGACGGCTCGGTCAGCCGTGTGGTCCTGGACAAGGAGGACAGGCTGCCGTCCGGCGTCGTGGATTTCGTGCGCAGCTCGGCGCTGCAATGGACGTTCGAGCCGGCCACCCGCGATGGCAAGCCGGTGGCCGCGCGTGCGCCGATGAGCGTGCGCGTGGTGGCCAAGCGCCAGGAGGGCGACAGCTACCAGATCGCCATCCGCAACGTCAGCTTCGACACCTACGACGAACGCGACCCGGCCGCGGTGGGCATGCTGCAGATGCGCCCGCCGGCCTACCCCGAAGCGGCGTTCCGCGCCGGCGCCGGCGGCATGGTCTACCTGGTCGTCAAGGTCGGACGCGACGGCAAGCCCGAGCAGGCCTTCGCCGAGCAGGTCAACCTGCAGGTGGTGGCGTCGGAGAACGACATGAGGCGGCTGCGCGACATCTTCGCCAAGAGCGCGTTGGCGGCGGCCCGGAAGTGGACGTTCCGCCCGCCCACGCAAGGCGAGGCGGCCGCCGAGCCGTATTGGATCGTGCGCGTGCCGGTGAGCTACACGCTTCAGGGCAATCCCAACGAAGGCAATCCCGACGACTACGGCCGCTGGGTCAGCTACGTGCCCGGGCCGCGGCAACCGGCGCCGTGGCCCATCCCGCAGGACCGCGCGCAGTTCTCGCCCGATGCGCTGCCCGGCGGCGGCGTGTACATGGCCGGGCGCAAGGCCGGCCCGCGGCTGCTGACTGCGCTGGAAGGCGGCTAGTCGCCCGGTGCTTGCCGGCCTGAGCCATCTGACGCTGGCGGTCGCCGACCTGGAGCGGAGCCTGGGCTTCTACCGCGACCTGCTGGAAATGCGCCTGGCCGCGCGCTGGGACAACGGCGCCTACCTGGAATGCGGGCCGTTGTGGCTGTGCCTGGCCGTGGCGGCTGCGCCAGAACGGCCGCGCCCGGCGGCCGGCTACACCCACTATGCGTTCTCCATCGCGCAGCACGCGTTCGCCGGCTTCGTCGAGCGGCTGCGCGCGCAGGCGGTGGTGGAATGGCAGCGCAACCGCAGCGAAGGCGATTCGTTCTACTTCCTCGACCCCGACGGCCACCGGCTGGAAGCGCATGTCGGCGATCTGGCCTCGCGCCTGGCGCAATGCCGGCTTCAGCCCTATGCGGGCATGCGCTTGTATCCGGATTGAGCCTCGCGCGGGCATGCCGCCACGGCGTCGCCCGCCAGGGCGCGCAAACGAAAACGCCCCGCCGAAGCGGGGCGTTTCGCGTTCGAGGCCGCGCCGGACTCAGCGCTTCATCGAACCGAAGAACTCGTCGTTGGACTTGGTGTTCTTCATCTTGTCCAGCAGGAATTCCATCGCCGCGATCTCGTCCATCGGATGCAGCAGCTTGCGCAGGATCCAGATCTTCTGCAGCAGCTCCGGCTCGATCAGCAGGTCTTCGCGGCGGGTGCCGGAACGGTTGATGTCGATCGCCGGGTACACGCGCTTTTCGGCGATACGGCGGTTCAGGTGCACTTCGCTGTTGCCGGTGCCCTTGAACTCCTCGTAGATCACCTCGTCCATCTTGCTGCCGGTCTCCACCAGCGCGGTGGCGATGATGGTCAGCGAGCCGCCTTCCTCGACGTTGCGCGCCGCGCCGAAGAAGCGCTTCGGGCGGTGCAGCGCGTTGGCGTCGACGCCGCCGCTGAGCACCTTGCCGGAGGACGGCACCACGTTGTTGTAGGCGCGGGCCAGGCGGGTGATCGAGTCGAGCAGGATCACCACGTCCTTCTTGTGTTCCACCAGGCGCTTGGCGCGCTCGATCACCATCTCGGCGACCTGCACGTGGCGCGCGGCCGGCTCGTCGAACGTGGAGGAGATGACCTCGCCGCGCACGGTGCGCTGCATTTCGGTCACTTCTTCCGGCCGCTCGTCGATCAGCAGCACGATCATGTGCACGTCGGGGTGGTTGGTGGTGATCGCGGTGGCCACCTGCTGCATCAGCATGGTCTTGCCGGCCTTGGGCGGGGACACGATCAGCGCGCGCTGGCCCTTGCCCTGCGGCGCCATCAGGTCGAGGATGCGGCCGGAGATGTCTTCCGACGAGCCGTTGCCGCGCTCCAGGGTGAAGCGCTTGCGCGGGAACAGCGCGGTCAGGTTCTCGAACAGCACCTTGTTCTTGCTCGCTTCCAGCGGCTCGCCGTTGATCGTGTCGACGATCGACAGCGCGAAGTAGCGTTCGCCGTCCTTCGGGAAGCGGATGCGGCCGGACAGGTGGTCGCCGGTGCGCAGGTTGAAGCGGCGGATCTGGCTGGGCGAGATGTAGGTGTCGTCCGGGCCGGCCAGGTAGCTGGCCTCGGCCGCGCGCAGGAAGCCGAAGCCGTCGGGCAGGATCTCCAGCACGCCGTCGGCGGCGACGCCTTCGCCGTGGCGGGTCAGCACCTTCAGCAGCGCGAAGATCACGTCCTGCTTGCGTGCGCGGGCCACGCCGTCCTGGATGTTGAGCTGCTCGGCGATGTCCAGCAGCTTCTGCGCCGGCATCCGCTTCAGGTCGCTCAGCGAGTAGATCGGGAAGCCTTCGGGCACGTTGGCGTGCGGGCGCGGCACGAACACTTCGTTGGCGCCGGTGTCGTTGGGCAGGCCGTTGTCCGGGTAGCGCTCGCGGCCACCGCCATTGCCACCGCCACCGCCACCACCACCACCGCCGCGATCGCGGCGATTGCGGAAGCGGTCGCGGCGATTGCCCTGCTGATTGTTCTGGTTGTTCTGCGGATTGTTCTGGTTCTGCGGATTCTGGTTGTTGAAGCGCGCATTGCCGCCTTCGCGCGATTCGCCGCCGTCGTTCTGGTTGCCGTTGCCGCCGCCCTGGCCCTGGGCATCGCCGCCGGAGGCGGGAGCGGACTGGGGCTGCTGGGACGAGGACGAGGCCTGCGCGTGTTCCTGTGGCGCGGCGTGTTCCTGGCGTTCCTGCGGAGCGGGACGGGGCGCCTCGGCTTGGTGGGCGGGCGCCGGGTTCAGCGGCAGGTTCGGCTGCGCGGGCGCGCCGTGGTCGGCACCGCCTTCGGCGCCGGACGCGGCTTTGCTGACGCGCGGCTTGCGCGCGCGCTTCTCGGCGGGGGCGTCGACGCTCCCGGGTTCGGTAGTGGTGTTATCGGACAAGTGGTGATTCCTCGCTATGAGTGCGAGCGCCCAGCGTGGGGGCAAACGGGTTGGGAAGGGGTCTAGAAGAGAATCTTCCAGAGGGGGTGCGGTGCGCGAATGCCACCGGATGGGCTGACACTATCACCGCCGCGTGGCGACGGCAAGCGCCGCCGCCGCAGGCGATTCAGCCGCCAGCGCCATGCCTGGCGCCGGTCGGCGCCCGCCACGGCGACGGCCGCCGGCGGGCGAAGGCGGTAGGCGCCGCCTCAGGCGGCGGCACCGCCCAGGGTCTTGTCGATCATCTGGGTCAGCTGGCCCTTGCCGACCGCGCCGATCTGGGTGGCCTGGACCTGGCCGTCCTTGAACAGCAGCAGCATCGGGATCGAGCGCACGTGGTACTTGATCGCGGTGGCGCGGTTCTCGTCGACGTTGACCTTGGCGACCTTCAGCTTGCCGTCGTAGGTGTCGGCCAGATCGTCCAGCACCGGGGCGATCATCTTGCACGGGACGCACCATTCCGCCCAGAAGTCCACCAGTACCGGCTCGCCGGACTGCAGCACGGCGGTATCGAAATCGGCGTCGCCGACGTGTACAACCTTATCGTTCACTTGGAGATCTCCTGGGGCAATGCGACCAGCCGGACCGGGTGGCCGCCGCATTGCGGTAAACTGGGGCATTGCGCGGCGAAATCAAGGGATTCCCCCTGTCGCGCGACCCGGCATAGAAGTTGTCAGTGTGCGACGCTGCCGGGGACGATGCAAGCCGCGACCTACGCTTCGGGCGAGGTGGCCTCACGAAGATGGAATGATGAGCGACAAACCGCTGACCGATGTGACTTTTTCCGCGTTCGACCTGCAACCGGCGCTGCTGTCCGGGCTGGAGAGCGCCGGCTTCACCCGCTGCACCCCGATCCAGGCGCTGACCCTGCCGGTGGCCCTGCCGGGCCGCGACGTGGCCGGCCAGGCCCAGACCGGTACCGGCAAGACCCTGGCGTTCCTGGTGACGGTGATGAACCGCCTGCTCAGCCGCCCGGCGCTGGCCGACCGCAAGGCCGAGGACCCGCGCGCGCTGATCCTGGCGCCGACCCGCGAACTGGCGATCCAGATCCACAAGGACGCGGTCAAGTTCGGCGCCGACCTGGGCCTGCGCTTCGCGCTGGTCTACGGCGGCGTGGACTACGACAAGCAGCGCGAGCTGCTGCAGCAGGGCGTGGACGTGATCATCGCCACCCCGGGCCGGCTGATCGACTACGTCAAGCAGCACAAGGTCGTCTCGCTGCACGCCTGCGAGATCTGCGTGCTCGACGAAGCCGACCGCATGTTCGACCTGGGCTTCATCA
The DNA here is from genome assembly GCF_017163755.1 of Xanthomonas sp. Lineage (GTDB taxonomy): Bacteria > Pseudomonadota > Gammaproteobacteria > Xanthomonadales > Xanthomonadaceae > Xanthomonas_A. The sequence goes on along the minus strand of NZ_JAFIWC010000018.1, from coordinate 33,050 downwards.
AGGACATCCGCTTCCTGCTGCGGCGCATGCCCGAACGCGGTACCCGCCAGACCCTGCTGTTTTCGGCCACGCTCAGCCACCGCGTGCTGGAGCTGGCCTACGAGCACATGAACGAGCCGGAAAAGCTCGTGGTCGAAACCGAGAGCATCACCGCCGCGCGCGTGCGCCAGCGCATCTACTTCCCCTCCGACGAGGAGAAGCTGACCCTGCTGCTGGGCCTGCTGTCGCGCAGCGAGGGCGCGCGCACGATGGTGTTCGTCAACACCAAGGCCTTCGTCGAGCGCGTGGCGCGCTCGCTCGAGCGCCACGGCTACCGCGTGGGCGTGCTGTCCGGCGACGTGCCGCAGAAGAAGCGCGAGACCCTGCTCAACCGCTTCCAGAAGGGCCAGCTGGAGATCCTGGTGGCCACCGACGTGGCCGCGCGCGGCCTGCACATCGACGGGGTCAAGTACGTCTACAACTACGACCTGCCGTTCGACGCCGAGGACTATGTGCACCGCATCGGCCGCACCGCGCGGCTGGGCGAGGAAGGCGACGCGATCAGCTTCGCCTGCGAGCGCTACGCGATGAGCCTGCCGGACATCGAGGCCTACATCGAGCAGAAGATCCCGGTCGAGCCGGTCACCGCCGAACTGCTGACCGCGCTGCCGCGCGCGCCGCGCGCCGTGGTCGAAGGCCAGGCCGAGGCGGACGTGGATGCCGACGCCGACGAGAGCATCGGCGACATCTTCCGCGAGGCGCGCGCGCAGCGCGAGGCCGACGAGCAGCGTCGCGGCGGCGGCCGCGGCAAGCCCGGCGGCCCGGCAGGCGCGCGCAGCGGCGCCGGCCCGCGCGGCGAACGCCGCAGCGACGAACCGCGGCGCGCGCGCAAGCCGCGTCCGGAAGGCGACCCGGCCGCGGTCGCGGCGGTGCCCGCCGATGCGGTCGCGGCCAGCTCCGCACCGGAGCCGAAGGCGCAGGCGCCGAAGCCGGCGCGCGTGGCCGCCGAGGCTTCGCCGGCGGCCGAAGGCGAGCGTCCGCCGCGCAAGCGCCGGCGCCGTCGCGCCGGTCGCCCGCTGGAAGGCGCCGAGGGCGCGAACGCGAACGGCACGGCCGGCCCGAGCGGCGCCAATGGCGCCGCCGGCGCCGCTGCGCAGGCCAAGCCGGTGCAGGTGCCGGCCACGCCGATCAAGGCGCGCCAGGCCGAGCGGTCGGCGTCGCAGGGCGGCAACGATTCGTTCCTGACCCGCCTGGGCCGCAAGCTGCGTTCGCTGGTCTCCAGCTCCTGAACCGCTCGTCCACCGCCCGCGGGCCGCGCACGGTGGACGAAAACCCGGGGCGCTCCGGCATAATCGCCGGATGAGCGTCCTGCGGTTCGACAATGTCAGCAAACAGTACGCCGGCGGCCACGAGGCGCTGGTGGACGTCAGCTTCCAGGTGGAGGAGGGCGAGATGCTGTTCGTCACCGGCCACTCCGGGGCGGGCAAGAGCACCTTGCTCAAGCTGATCCATCTCAGCGAGCGGCCCAGCCGCGGCGCGGTGCTGTTCGCCGACCGCAACCTGCTGAAGGTGCGCGGGCGCCGCGTGCCGCTGCACCGGCGCGAGGTCGGCGCGGTGCACCAGGAGCACCGCCTGCTGATGGACCGCAGCATCGCCGAGAACGTGGCGCTGCCGCTGATCCTGCGCGGCACCCGCCGCGCCGAGATCGGCAAGCGGGTGCGCTCGGTGCTCGAACGCATGGGCCTGGGCCATCGCGAGAAGGCGCTGCCGTCGCAGCTGTCGGCCGGCGAGCAGCAGCGCGTGGGCATCGCCCGGGCGATGGTCGGCGAGCCGCGGCTGCTGGTGGCCGACGAACCCACCGGCAACCTCGATCCGACCCTGGCCGCGGAGATCATGCAACTGTTCGCGGAGATGCCCGCGCGCGGCACCAGCGTGCTGGTGGTCAGCCACGATCTGGCGCTGCTCAAGCAGATGCGCAAGCGCGTGCTGGTGCTGGACCACGGCCGCCTGGTCGACGACATCTCGCCGCAGGACCTGGCCGAATGAGCGCACGCAACGCCGCCGGCGCGACCGCGCCCTCGCGCCTGGCCGTGTGGTGGGACCATCACCTGCACAGCATCGTCTACAGCCTCGGCCGGGCGATGCGCAAGCCGTGGGCGACGCTGCTGACGATGGCGGTGATGGCGCTGGCCCTGGCGCTTCCGCTGGGCCTGTCGATCGCGCTGGACAACCTCAAGCATTTCGCCGGCAACGTGCAGCAGTCGCGCGACATCAACGTGTTCCTGAAGACCGATATCGACGCCGCCGGCGCCGCCGCGCTGGCGCAGAGCCTGCGCGGCCGCGCCGACGTGGCCGCGGTGGCGCTGCGTACGCCCGAGCAGGGCATGGCCGAACTGCGCGACAGCGCCTGGCTGGGCGAGGCGCTGGGCGCGCTCGAGGACAACCCGCTGCCGACGCTGCTGATCGTCACCCCGGCCGCGGCCGACGACGCGCCGCTGGCGGCGTCGCTGAGCGCGCTGCCGCAGGCCGACCTGGTGCAGCACGACGCGCTGTGGCGCAAGCGCCTGGACGGCTGGCTGCGCTTCGGCGAGCGCCTGGTGCAGGTGCTGTCGGCGCTGCTCGGCGCCGGCGCGGTGCTGGTGGTCGGCAACACCGTGCGCCTGGACATCCAGTCGCGGCGCGAGGAGATCGGCGTGCTGCAGCTGCTCGGCGCCAGCGACGGCTTCATCCGCCGCCCGTTCCTGTACCTGGGCGCGTGGTACGGGTTCGGCGCCGGCGCGCTGGCGCTGGGCCTGATCGCGGTGTCCGGGCTGGCGCTGGGGCCGCCGCTGGCGGCGCTGGCCGACAGCTACGGCAGCCGTTTCGCGCTGCACGGGCTGGATGCCCTGCACGCCTCGTTCGTGCTGCTCGGCACCTTGCTGCTCGGCTGGCTGGGGGCATGGCTGGTGACCGGCCACTTCCTGCGCCAGACCCGCCCGACCGACACCTGAGGCGCGCATGTCCCGGCACGAGCTCAAGCATCTGATCAGCGACGCCCCGCGGGTGATGGTCGTGGACGGGTCCAAGCTGGTGCGCAAGCTGATCGCCGACGTGCTGCGGCGCGAACTGCCGGACGTGGAGGTGGTCGGCTGTTCCAGCATCGCCGAGGCGCGCGCGGCGCTGGAGGCCGGGCCGGTGCACCTGGTCACCACCTCGCTGGCGCTGCCCGACGGCGACGGGCTGACCCTGGCGCGCAGCGTGCGCGAGGCGGCCGGGCAGGCCTACGTGCCGGTGATCGTGGTGTCCGGCGACGCGCAGCAGCACCTGGTCGAGCGCCGCTTCACCGAATACGTCACCGACTATTTCGACAAGGCGCTGGGCCACGAGGCGCTGGCGACCTTCATCCGCGGCTACGTGCAGCCGCAGCCGGTGGCCGGCGCGACCATCCTCTACGTCGAGGACAGCCGCGTGGTGGCTGAGGCGACCAAGCGCATGCTCGAGCGCCAGGAACTGCAGGTGGTGCACGTGCTGACCGCCGAGGACGCGTTCGCGCTGCTCACCGCCGAATCGCTCGGGCGCACCACCCGCCGCATCGACCTGGTGCTGACCGACGTCACCCTGAAGGGCGAGCTCAACGGCCGCGACGTGGTGCAGCGCATCCGCATCGACTTCGCCTACGGCAAGCGGCGCATGCCGGTGCTGGTGATGACCGGCGACAGCAACCCGCACAACCAGTCCGAGCTGCTGCGCGCCGGCGCCAACGACCTGGTGCAAAAGCCGATCGAAGAGCGGCTGCTGGTGACCAAGGTGCTGTTCCAGCTGCGCCTGGCCAAGCTCGCCGACAACGCCGTGACCTTCTGACTGATCCGACCGCCTAACCGTATGAGTAGCGAAGAAGAAGAAACCCGGGTGCAGCTGGAACCTTCGTGGAAGGCGCGGGTGGGCGACTGGCTGCTGCGCCCGGAGATGCGCGAGCTGGCCGGCTTCCTGCGCCAGCGCAAGGCCGCCGGCGCGCGCGTGTTCCCGCCGGGGCGGCAGATCTTCGCCGCGTTCGACGCCACCCCGTTCGAGCAGGTCAAGGTGGTGGTCCTGGGCCAGGACCCCTACCACGGCTACGGTCAGGCCCACGGGCTGTGCTTCTCGGTGCTGCCGGGAGTGCCGGTGCCGCCGTCGCTGCTGAACATCTACAAGGAAATCGAGGACGACCTGGGCATCCGCCGTCCCGACCATGGCTGCCTGCTGCCGTGGGCGCAGCGCGGCGTGCTGCTGCTCAACGCGGTGCTGACGGTCGAGGAAGGCCGCGCCGGCGCGCACCAGGGCAAGGGCTGGGAAGGCTTCACCGACCACGTGGTCGATACCCTGAACCGCGAGCGCGAAGGCTTGGTGTTCCTGCTGTGGGGCAGCTACGCCCAGGCCAAGGGCAAGGTCATCGACACCCGCCGCCACCGCGTGCTGAAGGCGCCGCACCCCTCGCCGCTGTCCGCGCATCGCGGCTTCCTGGGCTGCAAGCATTTCTCCTCGGCCAACGACTACCTGCACCGTCGCGGGGCGGCACCGATCGACTGGAGCCTGCCGCCGCGCGCGGAACTGGACGCGATGCTGGCCGCCGGCTGAACCCCGCCCGCCGGCGCGGCCCGGTGCGCGCCGCATGCACGGAAATTTCGCGGTACCGGTGCTAGCGTTGCGGCTGCAAAGCCTTTCCTGCGCGCCCTTCCCGTCGTTCCACGTCATCGCTGCTGTGCGCTTCATTCCAGCACGAACGTTCTATCAATGGAACGCAGGAACTTTTTACTGTACCCGGCAGTCCAATTACTTGACTGCTAAGATGAGCCCCTATGAACCAGACCATGCCTGCCACCGCGCTGGTGGCCAATAACCTCCCGATCCCCAGTCCGCTCGGTTCGCTGGATGCCTACATCGGCGCCGTGCACCAGATCCCGGTGCTGACGTCCGAAGAGGAACGCGAGCTGGCGGTGCGTTATCGCGACCATGAAGACCTGGACGCGGCGCGCGAACTGGTCCATTCCCACCTGCGCTTCGTGGTCCACGTGGCCCGCGGCTACAACGGCTACGGCCTGCCGCTCGGCGACCTGATCCAGGAAGGCAACATCGGCCTGATGAAGGCGGTCAAGCGCTTCGACCCGGAAATGGGCGTGCGCCTGGTCAGCTTCGCGGTGCACTGGATCCGTGCCGAGATGCACGAGTACATCCTGAAGAACTGGCGCATCGTCAAGGTCGCCACGACCAAGGCGCAGCGCAAGCTGTTCTTCAACCTGCGCAAGTCCAAGACCCGCCTGGGCTGGATGAACGCGGCGGAAGTGACCGCGGTCGCCAAGGACCTGAACGTGTCCGAGCGCGAGGTGCTGGAGATGGAGTCGCGCCTGTCCGGACGCGACATCGGCTTCGACGCGCCGTCCGACGACGACGACGACCACGCGCCGCCGTCGCCGGCCGCCTACCTGATGGCCGCCGAGGAAGACCCCTCGCAGGCCTACGAGCGCGCCGACAGCGAGGACAACCAGCTGCAGTTGCTGCGCGAGGGCCTGGCCGAACTGGATGCGCGTTCGCGCGACATCATCAAGCGCCGCTGGCTGGACGCCGACAGCAAGATCACGCTGCAGGAGCTGGCCGACGAGTACGGCGTGTCGGCCGAGCGCATCCGCCAGATCGAGGCGAACGCGCTGAAGAAGATGAAGGCGCTGTTCGTGGCCTGATCGCTGCCCCTGGCCCGGCTCCTCGCAAGCACGGCGAGCCGACGACAGTACGAAAAGGCCCGGTTTTCCGGGCCTTTTTCGTTGCCGTTGTGCCGGTCGGTCGCCCGAGCCGGCAGCGCCGCGCTCACGCCTCCGGCGGACGCGCCACCGGCAGGTGCCAGCCGTAGCGGATGGCCATGAAGCGCAGGCCGAAGCAGAGCGTGGCGCCGATCGCCAGCCCCCACGGCTGCGGCAGGTGCAGCACGTGCGCCACGGCCACCACGCCGCCGCCGAGCAGCGCCGCCACCGCGTACAGTTCGGCCTGCAGCACCACCGGCGTGCGCGCCACCAGCAGGTCGCGGACGATGCCGCCGCCGATGCCGCTGAGCATGCCCAGCAGCGTGGCGCTGAGCGGGGTCAGGCCGAACGCCAGCGCCTTGCTGGTGCCATACACCGCGAACAGCGCCAGGCCCACCGCGTCGAAGATCTGCACCGGGTTGCGCAGGCGTTCGACGGTGCCGTGGCTGTAGAAGGTCAGCAGCCCGGCCAGGCACGCCGCGCCGAGGTAGCGCGCGTCGCCGAGCGCGGCCGGCGGGGTGGCGCCGATCAACACGTCGCGGGCGATGCCGCCGGAGACCGCGGCCGCGCACGACAGCACCAGCACGCCGAACAGGTCCAGCCGGTGGCGCACGCCGACGGTCGCGCCGCTGATCGCGAAGACGAAGGTGCCGAGCAGGTCGAGCAGCAGCAGGAAGGTAGCCAAGGCGCGGCGGGCGGCGGAAGGGCCGCTAGGATCGCAGCCCGCCCGCGAGGTGTCACGCTTGCGGCGGCGGCGCGCCGGGGTCCTCGTCCTGGCGCGTGTCGTCGCCGAGGATGATCCGCGCCCCGCGCTGGTAGCTCCAGTACGCCCAGGCCCAGTTGAGCAGCACCACCAGGCGGTTGCGGAAGCCGATCAGGAAGAACACGTGCGCGGCCAGCCAGAACCACCAGGCCAGCAGCCCCGACAGCTGCAGGCGGCCGACATGCACGATCGCCGCCATGCGCCCGATCGTGGCCAGGTTACCGTAGTCGGCGTAGCGGAACGGCGCATTGCCGGCCTGGCCGCGCAGCCGCTGCTGCAGGTTGCGCGCGACGTGCCGGCCCATCTGCTTGGCCGCCGGCGCCACCCCGGGCACCGGCTTGCCGTCGGCCTGGGCCAGCGAGGCCAGGTCGCCGGCGACGAAGATCTCCGGATGGCCGGGCACGCTCAGGTCGGCCTCGACCTGGACCCGGCCGCTGCGGTCCAGCGGCACCTCCAGCGTGCGTGCCAGCGGCGAGGCGGCCACGCCGGCCGCCCACACCACCGTGCGCGCGGCGACGAAGGTGCTGCCCAGGCGGTAGCCGCTGCCGTCGATGCCGGCCACCGGCACGCCGGTGAGCACCTCCACGCCGAGCTTTTCCAGCTGCCTTTGCGCCTTGGCCGACAGCGATTCGGGAAACGAGGACAGCACCCGCGGCCCGGCTTCGATCAGCCGCACCTTGGCTTCGGCCGGATCGATGCGGCGGAACTCGTTCTTCAGCGTGTGCCGCGCGATCTCGGCCAGGGTGCCGGCCAGTTCCACCCCGGTCGGGCCGCCGCCGACGATGGCGAAGCTCAGCCATGCCGCGCGCGCGGCCGGGTCGGTCTCCGCCTCGGCGCGCTCGAACGCCAGCAGCAGATGCCGGCGCAGGTGCAGCGCATCGTCCAGGGTCTTCAGCCCCGGCGCGTGCGCGGCCCATTCGTCGTGGCCGAAATAGGCGTGGGTGGCGCCGGTGGCGACCAGCAGGTAGTCGTAGCCGAGCGTTTCGCCGTTGCCCAGGCGCACCTGCCGGGCGTGCTTGTCGAGCTGCGCGACTTCGCCCAGGCGCACTTCCACGTTGCGCTGCCGGCGCAGGATGTGGCGCAGCGGCGCGGCGATGTCGGGCGAGGACAGGCCGGCGGTGGCGACCTGGTACAGCAGCGGCTGGAACAGGTGGTGGTTGCGGCGATCGATCAGGGTGATGCGCAGCGGCGCGTCGGCCAGGGCGCGGGTGGCCCACAGGCCGGCGAAACCACCGCCGACGACGATCAGGTGAGGGACGGGCGTGGCAGCCATGGGCGACTCCGGGGATGCAGGATCTGGGGATGCGCGCCGGCGCCTGACGCGCGCGCGGGATGGCCATCGCAGCGCGCGGCGGCTGTCGCCGGCATCGGCGCGGCGCGGTCGCGGCGGTGCCGCGCGTGCCATGCGCCGGGCGCGGCGGCCGCGCACGTGGGTGCCGCGTGCGGCATCGAACGGGTGCACGCACCGCGTGGCCGCGGCGGCGTGACCGGCGGCCGAAGGACGCTAGCGGCGGCGCGGCGCAGGGGCATTCGCGCTGGCGGTCGCCGCCGGCGCCGACGGCAGCGCGAAGGTGGCGCGCTGCCGTGGCCGGGGGCGGAGCGGGGAAAGGCTCATGCCGGCGATTGTGGCGTAAAACGCCTGCGCGTATGTGTGTGCAGCATGTACGGCGCGCGCCGTCCGGGCTTTGCGGTGCGCAGCGTCCCGGTTGCCGAGCCTTGATGCTGGCGATCGGCGTCACCGTTCAGTGGATTTTTCTGCAATGACATCGAATCGGCAGCCCGGTTGCGATCGCGAACGCAGCTGCGCGCCGTCGCACGGAAAGATCGAATGCAGCCGATGCTGCGAGGCCAAGCGAAGCGCATGCCGCCGCAGCACGTTTCGCGGGCGTGCGATCGCTGCGTGCGAACCGGCCGATTCCTCGGCCGCACAGACGCGAACGGCGCCGTGTCGCGACCGCAGCGCCGCGCGTGCGGATCAGTACAGATCCTGCGGATCCACGTCCAGCGACCAGCGTACCCGGCGCGCCTGCGGCAGCGCGTGGATCGCCGGCACCGCGGCGTCGAGCGCCGCGTGCAGCGCGCGCCGCGCCGGCGCCGACAGCAGCAGCTGCGCGCGCTGGAAACCGGCCCGGCGCGGCATCGGTGCCGGCATCGGCCCGAAACGCTGCACCTCGGTGTGCTCGGGCAGCAGCGCGCGCACCGCGCTCAGGAAGGCGTTGGCCTGTTCGACTTGGCGGGCTTCGGCGCGCAGCAGCGCCAGGTGCGCGTATGGCGGGAAGCCGGCCGCTTCGCGCTGCGCCAGTTCGGCGTCGGCGAAGGCGTGGTAGCCGCCGTGCACCAGCGTCTCCAGCAGCGGATGGCCGGGGTGGTGGGTCTGCAGCCAGACCTCGCCCGGCTTGGCGGCGCGGCCGGCGCGCCCGGCGACCTGGATCAGCTGCTGGGCCAGTTTCTCGCTGGCGCGGAAATCGGCCGAGAACAGGCCCTCGTCGATGCCGACCACCACCACCAGGGTCAGCTGCGGCAGGTCGTGGCCCTTGGCCAGGATCTGCGTGCCGACCAGGATCCCCGGCGCGCTGCCGAGCGTGGCCAGCTGCGTCTCCAGCGCGTCGCGCCGCTGCGTGGTGCCGCGGTCGATGCGCAGCACCGGCACGTCGGGAAAGGCCTGCAGCAGACGCTCTTCCAGCCGCTCGGTGCCGATGCCCTGCGGCTGCAGCGCCAGGCTGGCGCAGTCGGGGCAGGCCAGCGGCGCCGGCTGGCGCGCGCCGCAGTGATGGCATTGCAGGCGCCGGCCGCCGGCGTGCACGGTCATCGGCGTGGCGTGCAGCGGCGTGCTGCAGCGCTGGCACGGCGCGGTCCAGCCGCAGTCGTGGCACAACAGCACCGGCGCGTAGCCGCGGCGGTTCTTGAACACCAGCACCTGGCCGCCGGCGGCCAGCGCCTGGCCGATGCCGGCCAGCACGTCCGGCGACAGGCCGTCCTGCAGCGGGCGCTTGCGCACGTCGAGCACGCGCACCGCCGGCGGCCGCGCGTCGCCGGCGCGGCGGGTCAGGCGCAGGTGCGCGTAGCGGCCGCTGCCGGCGTTGTGCAGGCTCTCCAGCGACGGGGTGGCGCTGCCCAGCAGCACCGGCACGTCCAGCGCCTTGCCGCGGACCAGGGCGAAGTCGCGCGCGTGGTAGCGGATGCCGTCCTGCTGCTTGTAGCTGCCGTCGTGTTCCTCGTCGATCACGATCAGTCCCGGCTGCGGCAGCGGCACGAACACCGCCGAGCGGGTGCCGACCACCACCCGCGCCTCGCCGCGCCAGGCCGCGGCCCACACCCGCGCGCGCTCGTTGTCGTTGAGCCCGGAGTGCAGCGCGTGCACCGGCACGCCCAGGCGCGCGCGGAACCGCGCCAGGGTCTGCGGGGTCAGGCCGATCTCCGGCACCAGCACCAGCGCCTGGCGCCCGCGCGCCAGGCAGGCGGCGATGGCCTGCAGGTAGACCTCGGTCTTGCCGCTGCCGGTGACCCCGTCGAGCAGGAACGGGGCGAATCCCGGTGCGGCGACGATCGCGTCGATCGCCGCCTGCTGTTCGGCGTTGGGGACCGGACCGGGCTGCGGCTGCGGCGCGGCGGCGCTGGCCGGCACCGCGATGCGCTCGGCGTAGGCGCGCTTGGCCAGGCTGCGCGCGGCGCTGCGCCAGTCGTCCATCGCCTGGTCCAGCCGGTCTTCGTCCAGCGGCCCGGCCGCCAGCAACTCGGCGAAGCGGTGCGGACGGGTCCCGGGCCGGGCGCGGTGGCCGGCGCCGGCCTCGGTCAGGCGCCAGGCCCAGGCATGGGTGTCGGGCAGCGCCTCGCCGCGGCGCAACGCCACCGGCAGCGCCGTCGCCAGCACCTCGCCCAGCGGTGCGTGGCTGTAGCGCGCCAGCCAGTGCAGCGAGTCGGCCAGTTCGCCGTGCAGCAGCGGGGCGGTGTCGAGCCAGGCCAGCGCCTCGCGCAGCGGCGCCGGGTCCTCCACGCTGCCGAGCGCGGCGACCACCCCGGTCAGCTCGCGACTGCCGAACGGCACCCGCACCCGGCGTCCGACGTCGCCGGCCGCGACGGCGCCGCCGGACGGGGGCAGGTAGTCGAACAGGTGCGGCAACGGCACCGGCAGGGCGATGCGGAGCGTGGCGACGGGGACGGACATCGGCGCCAGTTTACCGGGCGCGTTGGGAGCCCGCGCACTGCGCGATCGGCGGCGGCCAGTTGCCGCTCATTGCTGCCCCCAAAGTGATAAATGGGTCGTAAATCACTGCTGGGCTTGGAGAATTGCGTTTATCCACATCTCCTGTGGATAAGACTGTGCATGAATGGCTTGCTCCACGCCGTGAAGATGGATTCACAAGCCTCTGCCACGACTTGGACAAAAAAACGCCACTCCGATAAACCCTTATAAAACCATGTACTTAGCCGTGAAACACGATTGCAACATGATTCCGGGAGGGCTTGACAGACGCCGCAGGGCGCTTCGCATCGTGCTGTGCACAACCCGCGCCTGCGGCGACGCCCCGGCCGCTTTGGGAGAGCGGATTTGGCCCGGCTGTCAAGCGCGCGGCGCAGCGGTGTCGTCGCTATCATCGCGTCGATGATGGAGTCCCGATGACCGCCGCGCCTTCCTCCGCCGGTGCGGCCACGCCGCCCGCCCTGGCCGCTTTCCTGCGCGGTACGGAACGTCGTGCCGCCGTGGTGGCGGAACTGCAACTCGGCGATGCCGATCACGGTCTGCGCGCGCTGGCCGCGGCGATGCGGGCGTTCCGCACCCACGCCGCGGCGTTGCCGATGGCTGAATGGCCGTTGCGCTTCTGGAAGCTGCTGGCGGCGGTGCCGACGCTGCGCACGCCGGCGGGCGCAGCGGCGAGCTGGCCGCCGGGGCTGTCGCACCTGCAACGGCTCGACCCGGCCGACCGCTTGGCGCTGCTGCTGCGGATCGTCGCCGGCCTCGACGAGGCCACGGCGGCGCGGGTGCTCGATCAGACCCAGACCCAGTACCAGCAGGCGCTGGCGCGCGCCTGCCCGCGCGCGGCCGACGGCCAGCCCGACGCCGGCGGCTGGCGCGCGCTGGCCGACGCGGCGCAACAGCATCTTCGCGAACTGCCGCCGGCGCGCCTGCAGGCGTTGGCGGCGCTGGGCGAGGCGGCGCTCGGCGGTGGCGCGCCCCCGCGCCCGGTCACGCCGCCGGCCGCGGATCCGCCGCCGCCACGCCGTGGCTGGGTCACCCGGCCGCGGCTGGCGCTGGCGGTCGCGCTGGTCGTGGCCAGCCTGCTCGTGGCGTCGCTGTGGTGGGGCGCGCCACGGCAGGCGCCGTCCGACGACGCCAACCTGGCGCTGGGCGATACCGGTCCGGTGCAGGTGGAGGCGCTGCCGGCCGAGTCCGGCCCGGCCCCGCCGCCGCCGTTGCCCGCCGCGCCGCCGGCGCCGCTGCCCGAGGCGGCGATCTACGACCTGGATTTCTACGCCTGGTACGCCGCCGGCGCGCCGGCGGCGCGGATCGAGCGCGAGGCGCCGGGCGCCGAGGACGCCGCGCCGGCCGCCGGCGATGCCGCGGCGGCCACGGCCGCGGTGAGCACCGCGACGGTGTCCGCCGCCTCCGCGGCGCCGCCGCCGGCGCTGACCCCTGCGCAGCTGCACGAGCGCGAGGCGGCGTGGAACGCGCTGGATGCGGCGGTACAGGCCCGCCTGCGCCAGGTGGCGACGGCGTTCGGCGCCTTGCCGGGCGAGCAGCAGCACAAGCTGCGCGACGAATTCGCCGCGCTCGACCAGCTGGAGCGCCACGGCTGGCTGCTCGGCCCCGAACTGGGCGCCGAGTACTGGGCGCTGCAGCCCCTGGTCGGCTACGTGCCCGAGCCGCAGCGCGCGGGGCTACTGGCGCTGCTGCGCGCGTTGCCGGCCGACCAGCGCGAGCAGCTGGCGCTGTTGTCGCAGCGCACGCCGCCGCAGGAACGCGCGGCGCTGCGCAGCGAGCTGCTGGCGCAAAGCGCCGAGACCCGTGCGGCGTGGCTGCGCCAGCGCGCCACGCGCTGATCGGCGCGGTGGCGTGTCCGCCTCGCAGCCGCACCAGGCTGTCGATCAGCCGCCATAGCGCGGCGATGCCCACCAGGCTGGCGTACAGGCCGCCGACCAGCAGGTAGTGCCGGCATCGATGCCGATCCGCGCATCGGCCAGCGATACCGGCACCGCTTCGCGCGCCGACCGCAGTGCGTTCAACAATGCAGCGCGCACCGCCTCCACGTCCTCGGCGCTGGCCGTGCGCGCGAACGGATCGCGCGGGGCCTGCGCCTGGGCCGGCTGCGCCTGCGCCCGGCCGCTGCCGAAATGGATCACGTACTGGGCGAGGAAGAAGGTCAGCACCGACAGCGCCACGTAGCGCACCCGGTGGCCGCCGATGTAGTTGCGCGCGACCCGGCCGGGCAACAGTAGGTCGGCAAGGGTTCTGAACACACACCCGTCCAGGTGCCGGAACGATCGAACACGTCCTCGATCGCGTGGCGCACGTCGCGCAGCGGGTTGTGCGTCGACTGCCCGCAGTGGTGGCAGTAGTGGCCGTGCAACGTCGTCGCGCAGTTCGCGCACGCTGCCGGCGCCGCGCGCGTGTCGTTGCCCATCGCGCCTGCATCCCCGGGTGCGAGCAGGTAAGATACCGGCCCTCCGCCACCCGGCGCCAGCGCTCCCGCGCGGCCGTAGTGGCGAGATCGCCAGAGTCCGTCATGTCTTCCTCTTCCACCCCGGCCTCGGTCCGGGGCCGCGAACTGCGCACCACCGCGCAGCTCGCCTTGCCGCTGGTGCTGGGGCACGTGTCCGCCGGCCTGATCAGCTTCGTCGACAACGTGATCGCCGGGCATCACGGCACCCGCACGCTGGCCTCGGTGACCGTGGGCACGGCGCTGCTGTGGCTGCCGATGATGATCCCGATCGGCACGCTGATCGCGCTGACCGCGTCGGTGTCGCAGCTCGACGGCGGCCGCCGCCATGCGCAGATCGGACCGATGTTCCGCCAGGCGCTGTGGCTGTCGCTGGGCCTGGGCGTGGTGATGTTCGCGTTCCTGAGCGTGATGCCGCTGGCGCTGCCGCAGCTGGGCATCGCCGCGGAGATCGTGCCGGGCGCGCGCGACTTCCTGCATGCGATCCGCTGGGGCGTGCCGGCGATGGTGCTGTACTTCTGCATGCGCTACCTCAGCGAAGGCATGCACTGGACGCTGCCGACGATGTTGCTGGGGTTCGGCGGGCTGCTGGTGCTGGGGCCGCTGGGCTACGTGCTGACGTTCGGCCTGTTCGGGCTGCGCGAGCGCGGCGCCGGCGGGCTGGGCATGGCCTCGGCGATCATGATGTGGATGCAGGCGATCGTGTTCGCCGTGTACCTGATGCGCTCCAAACGCTTCGCGCCGCTGCGCCTGTTCGCCACGTTCGAGCCGCCGGACCTGCGCGCGATCGGCGGACTGCTCAAGACCGGCCTGCCGATCGGCATCACCATCCTGATGGAGGGCGGCCTGTTCATCACCACCGCGCTGCTGATCGCGCGGCTGGGCGAGGTGCCGGCCGCCGCGCACCAGATCGCGATCAACGTGGCCCAGCTGTGCTTCATGGTGCCGATGGGCGTGGCCGAGGCGACCACGGTGCGGGTCGGGCGCGCGGCCGGCGCCGGCGACGCGGTCGGCGTGCGCGGCGCGGCCTGGGCCGGCTATGCGATCGTGCTCGGCACGCAGGCGCTGTCGGCGCTGGTGCTGCTGTTCGGCCACGACGCCATCGTCGGCATCTATACCCGCGACATCGCCGTCGCCGGGCTGGCCTCGACCTTGCTGCTGTACGCGGCCGCGTTCCAGTTCCCCGACGGGCTGCAGGTGCTGTCCGGCGGCGCGCTGCGCGGGCTCAAGGACACCCGGGTGCCGATGCTGCTGGCGCTGTGCTCCTACTGGGGGCTGGGCATGCCGCTGGGCGCCGGGCTGGGCCTGTGGCTGGGCTGGGGACCGCAGGGCATGTGGATCGGGCTGATCCTGGGCCTGACCGCCGCGGCGGTGATGATGGGCTGGCGGTTCCGGATCAGCAGCCGGCGCCTGCTGGCCGCCTCGGCCCCCTGACTTCAGGCGCATGCCTTCGACCTGGGCAGCCGGTATGCTGCGCCTCAGCAAGACGCCTTTTCCCCGGAGTTTTCCATGAACCAACCCGTGCGTCGCAACCCCATCGTCGGCTTCTTCGTTGGCCTGTGGGATGTGATGAACTTCACCCGCCGGCTGATCCTGAACCTCGCGTTCTTCGGGTTGCTGTTCCTGATCCTGCTGCTGTTCGTGTTCGCGATGGCGCGCGGCAGCGGCGCCAAGCCGCTGCAGGACCGCACCACGCTGCTGATCGCGCCGGAAGGCAAGCTGGTCGAACAGTTCAGCGCCGACCCGGTGAGCCGCGCGCTGACCAAGGCGATGGGCGACAAGGGCGCCGAGGAGATCCAGCTGCGCGACCTGGTGCGCGCGCTGGAGGCGGCCAAGGACGACAAGAAGATCGAGCGCGTCGCGCTGCGCCTGGACAAGCTGCAGCCCAGCGGCTTCGCGTCGATGCGCGAGGTGGCCGCCGCGCTGCAGGACCTGCGCGCGTCGGGCAAGCAGGTCGTCGCCTACAGCGACAGCATGAGCCAGTGGCAGTACCTGCTGGCGGCGCAGGCCGACGAGGTCTATCTGGATCCGATGGGCGCGGTGGTGCTGGAGGGCCTGGGGCGCTACCGGCAGTACTTCCGCGAGGGCCTGCAGGACAAGCTCGGCGTGGACGTGCACCTGTTCCGCGTCGGCGAATACAAGTCCGCCGCCGAGCCGTACATCCTCGATGCGGCCTCGGCCGATGCGAAGGAAGCGGACCTGTTCTGGATGAACGACGTGTGGCAGCGCTACCTGGCCGACATCGCCAAGGCGCGCAAGCTGAGCCCGCAGCAGATCGGCGCCGGCATCGACACCATGCCCGAGGGCATCGCCGCGGCCGGCGGCGACCTGGCCAAGTTCGCGCTGCAGCAGAAGCTGGTCGACGGCCTGAAGACGCGCGAGGAGGTCGAGCAGCTGCTGGCCGAGCGCGGCGTCGCCGACGACGATGCCGACAGCGGCTTCCGCAACGTCGGCCTGGACGGCTACCTGCAGCAGGTGGACATGCGCCAGTCGCCGGTGGACGCGCGGCCGCAGGTGGCGGTGGTGGTCGCCGCCGGCGAGATCAGCGGCGGCGAGCAGCCGGCCGGGCGCGTGGGCGGCGAATCGACCGCGGCGCTGCTGCGCGAGGCGCGCGACGACGACGACGTGAAGGCGGTGGTGCTGCGCGTGGATTCGCCGGGCGGCGAAGTGTTCGCCTCCGAGCAGATCCGCCGCGAGGTGGTGGCGCTGAAGGCCGCCGGCAAGCCGGTGGTGGTGTCGATGGGCGACCTGGCCGCGTCCGGCGGCTACTGGATCAGCATGAACGCCGACCGCATCTACGCCGATCCGTCGACGATCACCGGCTCGATCGGCATCTTCGGCATGATCCCCAACATCGCCCGCAGCCTGGACAAGATCGGCGTGCACACCGATGGCGTGGGCACCACCCGTTTCGCCGGCGCGTTCGACATCTCGCGGCCGATGGATCCGGCGGTGGGGCAGGTGATCCAGTCGGTGATCAACAAGGGCTACGCCGACTTCACCGGGCGCGTGGCGCAGGCGCGGCACAAGCCGGTCGAGGCGATCGACCAGATCGCGCGCGGCCGCGTGTGGAGCGGCGCGCAGGCCAAGGAGCGCGGCCTGGTCGACGCCTTCGGCGGGTTCAAGGACGCGGTGGCCGATGCCGCCGCGCGCGCCAAGCTGGGCGAGCGCGACAAGTACCGCGTGCGCTACATCGAGAAGCCGGCCACGCCGTTCTCGCAGTTCGTCAGCGGTTTCGCCGGCAGTCGCATGGGCGCGTGGATGCTGGGCGATTCGGCGCTGGCGCACGCGCTGCTGGCGCGCAACCTGCCGGAGCTGGATACGCAGTTGCGCTTCGTGCAGGACGCCACCCAGGACCGCAACGGCGCGCCGGTGAAGGCGCTGGCGTACTGCTTCTGCGGCTTCTGACCGCGAGCGCGGCCGAGCCAACGTCACCCGAACGCCGGCCTCGCGCCGGCGTTTTTCATTGTCCGGTGGCGGCGTCGATCGCCGCGTCCTGCTGCGCCGCGGCCCGTTCCACGCCGGCCTGCGCCTGCTTGGCGCGATCCAGCGGCTGCGCGATCGCATCGCGCAGCGCGGTGGCCTGCGGCTCGACCGGCTTGTCCGGCGGCTCGGGAGTGGGCTTGCATGCCGCCAGCGCGGCCGGCAGCGACAACGACAGGACCAGACTCAGCGCGGTTTTCATCGGGGCGACCTGGTTGAGCGTGGGGGTTATCCTACGCCCAACCCGACGCACACAGGCAAGGCGATGCAGCAACGTTGGCGGCTGGACGGACAGACCGCACTGATCACCGGCGCCAGCGCCGGCATCGGCCTGGCGATCGCGCGCGAGCTGCTCGGCTTCGGTGCCGAACTGATGCTGGTGGCGCGCGACATCGACGCGCTGGAAGCGGCGCGCGACGAGCTGGCCGACGCGTTTCCCGGGCAGCGCATCCTGGCGCTGGCCGCCGACGTGGCCGACGACGAGGACCGGCGCGAGATCCTGGACTGGGTCGAGGACCATGCCGACGGCCTGCACCTGCTGGTCAACAACGCCGGCGGCAACATCAGCAAGGCCGCGGTGGACTACACCGAGGACGAGTGGCGCGGCATCTTCGAGACCAACCTGTTCTCGGCGTTCGAGCTGTCGCGCTATGCGCATCCGCTGCTGGCCCAGCACGCGGCCTCGGCGATCGTCAACGTCGGCAGCGTCTCCGGCCTGACCCACGTGCGCAGCGGCGCGCCCTACGGCATGACCAAGGCCGCGCTGCACCAGCTGACCCGCAACCTGGCCGCCGAGTGGGCCGAGGACGGGATCCGGGTCAATGCGGTGGCGCCGTGGTACATCCGCACCCGCCGCACCTCCGGGCCGTTGTCGGACCCGGACTACTACGAGCAGGTGATCGAGCGCACGCCGATGCGCCGGATCGGCGAACCGGAGGAGGTGGCGGCCGCGGTCGGCTTCCTGTGCCTGCCGGCGGCCAGCTACATCACCGGCGAATGCATCGCGGTGGACGGCGGGTTCCTGCGCTACGGCTTCTGAGCCGGCGCGCCGCAGCTGCTTTCCTCGACCACGCGCTGGCGGCGCTGGTATTCCTGCCGGCGCTGCTCGACGTGCTCGGGCACGGCGAAGCGCCAGTGCGATTCGGCCTCGGCCGCGTACTTCTTCCATGCCTCGCAGGCGGCGCCGTCGGGCACCCGCGCGCAGCTGTCGCGGACCACTTCGCAGGCGCTGCCGGCGGCCTTGGCGGCGCTGCCGTCCAGGCCGACGGTCTTCAGCGGCAGGCAGCGCGAGGCCGGTTCGGCGTCCTCGCTGACGTAGCTGTCGCGGTCGCGGGTGCTGCACTGGTACAGCGGCGGCGGCGGCAGCCGCGGGGCGTCGGCGGATGCTGGAGGCGGCGCGACCGGCGCGGGCACCGGAGCGCCGGCCGCCGCGGCGGATGCCGCGGGCGCAGCTGGCGTCGCTGGCGCCACGTAGGCCGGCGCGTAGGCCGGGGCGCTGTTGACGCCCTGCATGATCTTCTTTTCCTGGCGCATGCCTTTGGCGCACGGCATGTTCTGCAGGGTCAGCGCGCCCTGCGCGTCGGTGCAGCGGTAGAACACCACTTCTTCGGCATGCGCGGCGCCGGTGCCGGCGCCGAGCAGCGCAAGCAGCAGGAACGTGCCGATGTCCAGGCGCATGCTCAGCTGCCGCCGCAATCGCGGTCCAGCCGCGCGTCGATGCCGCGCTGCTCGGTTTCCAGCGCGCGGCGTTCGCTTTGCAGCGCGCTGTTGTAGCGGCGGATCAGCTCCCAGCGGCGGTCGGCCAGGCGCGCGCAGACCTCCTGCGGCGGCAGCGCGTTGCAGACGTCGCGCACCAGGGTGCTGCCGGCCGGCACCACCACGCCGGCGCCCGGATGGACCGGCACCGGCCGCGGGCGTTCGCCGCCGCCGTGGCCACGGCCGGGGCGATGCCCCGGACCGTAGCCGCCGACATAGCCCACGGTCCAGATCGGCACCCAGCGCGGGTTGCCCTCGTTGCTTTCGCTGGTGTAGCGCTCGCCGTCTTCGGTGACGCATTCGTACATCGGCTGCGGCGGCTGCACGGTGACGATGCGGATCTCGCGCTGCGGCAGCGGCGCGGGCGCGGCGGCGTCGCGCGCCGGGTCGGTGCTGAGCGTGGTGGTCGCGCGCGGCGGCGGGTCGCGCGGGCGCTGCATGTCGCGTACCTGCTGCGGCCGCCCGTTCTCGCACGGGACGTTCTGCAGGCTCACCGCGCCGCCGGAACCGGCGCAGCGGTAGATGCGCACCGAACCTTGCCCGTCGCCGCCGGCGGTGGTGCTGGTGGTGCTCGCGCTCTGCGCCCAGGCGGCGCCGGCCAGCGGCAGCAGCAGTACGGACAGCGAAAGGCGGCGGAGGCGGGCGATGGACGGCATGCGCGCATCTTGCGCGCGTTGCCGCGCCAGGGAAAGTGAGCGCGCGCGGCCGCGATTCAGCCGCGCAGCACCTGCCCGCTGCAGGCGTCGCGGATCGGGGTGGGTTGCGCCAGCGCGCCGGTCTGGCCGTCGAGCACGCCGTCGATCGCGTCCAGCAGCCGCGGATCCAACGCGTCGCGGCGGTACGCCGGCGGCTCGCCGGCGAGATTGGCGCTGGTCGACACCAGCGCGCCGCCCCAGGCGCGGCACAGCGCCACGACCTGCGGATGGGCGCTGACCCGCACCGCGATGCCGCGGTGCTGGCCGGTGATCCAGCGCGGCGCCAGGTCCGAGGCCGGCAGCACCCAGGTATGCGCGCCGGGCCAGCTCGACAGCACCTCGGCCAGGCGCGGGTGCGGGACCGCGGACAGGTCGAGCAGCGGGCGCAGCGCGTCCAGGTCGGCGGCGATCAGGATCAGGCCCTTGTCCACCGGGCGCTGCTTGATCCGCAGCAGGCGGGTCACCGCGGCCTCGTCGAACGGGTCGCAGCCCAGCCCCCAGACCGCTTCGGTGGGGTAGGCGATCACCCCGCCGCGCTGCAACGCGGCGACGGCTTGGCTCGGCGACAGATCGGTCATGGGCCAATGATGCGGCACGCCGCCGGGGCCGGCAATGCGCAAGGCGGTCGGAAATCCGCCGGCGGCCGCGCGTACGGCAGGCGGCCGCACGCGGGTGGAGCGGATGCCCGGTCAGGCGGTCTTGGCGACCGCCTTCTTGGCGACCTTCTTGACCGCCTTCTTCGCGGTCTTCTTGGTCGCCTTCTTGGCGGTCTTCTTGGCCGCGGTCTTCGCCGGCGCGTCGGCGGCGGCCTTCTTGGCCGCGGCCTTCTTCGGCGCGGCTTCCTTCTTGGCGGTCTTCTTGGCGCCGAAGCCGCGGCGCGCCGGCTTGCCGGTCTCTTCCAGCAGCTTCTGCACTTCTTCCAGGGTCAGCGTGGCCGGCTCGCGGTCCTTGGGGATCTTGCCGTTGAGCTTGCCGTCGCTGATGTACGGGCCGAAGCGGCCGTTGAGCACCTGGATGTCGCTGCCTTCGAATTGCTTGATGATGCGGTTGCGCGCGATCTCTTCCTTCTCTTCGATCAGGAACACCGCGCGCGCCAGGTCGATGGTGTACGGGTCGTCTTCCTTCTTCAGCGAGGCATAGACGCTGCCGCGCTTGGCGAACGGACCGAAGCGGCCGATGCCGACGCTGACGTCCTCGCCCTTGTCCTCACCGAGCGCGCGCGGCATCAGGAACAGCTCCAGCGCGTCCTCCAGGGTGATGGTGTGCATGCTCTGCCCGGGGCGCAGCGACGCGAACTTGGGCTTGTCCTCGGCGTCCTCGGCGGTGCTGCCGATCGCCGCGTACGGCCCGAAGCGGCCCAGGCGCACGCTGACCGGCTTGCCGGTCTTGGGGTCGGTGCCGAGCTCGCGCGCGCCGGTGGCCTCGGAGCGGTCCACCGATTCCTTCTTCTCCTCGACCAGTTCCTTGAACGGGCCCCAGAACTTCTCCATCAGCGGCCGCCATTCCTCCTCGCCGCGCGACACCGCGTCCAGCTCGTCCTCGAGCTTGGCGGTGAAGTCGTAGTCGACGTAGCGGGTGAAGTGGCCGGACAGGAACTTGCTGACCGCGCGGCCGACGTCCGACGGGCGGAAACGGCGCGCATCCAGCTCCACGTACTTGCGGAACAGCAGGGTCTGGATGATCGAGGCGTAGGTCGACGGACGGCCGATGCCGTATTCCTCGAGCGTCTTGACCAGCGAGGCTTCCGAGTAGCGCGGCGGCGGCTCGGTGAAATGCTGGTCGGCGTGGATGCGGTCGAGCGGGATGCGGTCGCCGGGCTTCATCGCCGGCAGCTTGCGGCCCTCGTCCTCGTCCTCGGCGGCCTTCTGGTCCTTGCCTTCCTCGTACACGGCCAGGAAGCCCGGGTCGATCACCGTGGTGCCGCTGGCGCGGAAGCTATGCTCGCTGCCGGCGGCCAGTTCCACGGTCACCGTGTTCATCGTCGCCGGCACCATCTGGCAGGCCACCGCGCGCTTCCAGATCAGCTCGTACAGGCGGCGGCCGTCGTCGTCCAGGTATTTGGCCATCTGCGTCGGCGTGCGCAGCGCGGCGGTCGGACGGATCGCCTCGTGCGCTTCCTGCGCGTTCTTGGACTTGGTCTGGTACATGTTCGGCTTGTCCGGCAGCGCGCCGGTGCCGAAGTCGCGCGCGATCACGTCGCGGATCTCGGCCAGTGCGTCCTGCGACAGGTTCACCGAGTCGGTACGCATGTAGCTGATCAGGCCGACCGTGCCTTCGTCGCCCAGGGTCACGCCTTCGTACAGCTTCTGCGCCACGCGCATGGTGCGGCTGGTGGTGAAACCGAGCTTGCGCGAGGCCTCCTGCTGCAGCGTGGAGGTGGTGAACGGCGGCGCCGGGCGCCGCTTGCGCTCCTTGCTGGCCACGTCGGTGACGTGCAGCGCGCCCTGCGCGGCCTTCTGCAGGCGCATCCGCGCGTCTTCGGCGGTGTCGCCGTCGGTGATGGTGAACTGCTCGAACTTCTGCCCGTCGAGCTTGACCAGCTTGGCCGCGAACGGCTGCGACGGGTGCAGGCAGTCGGCGCCGATGCTCCAGTACTCGCGGGCGACGAAGGCTTCGATCTCCTCCTCGCGCTCGACGATCATGCGCAGCGCCGGCGACTGCACGCGGCCGGCGGACAGGCCGCGCTGCACCTTGCGCCACAGCACCGGCGAGAGGTTGAAGCCGACCAGGTAGTCCAGCGCGCGCCGCGCCTGCTGCGCATCGACCAGGTCCACGGCGATCTGCCGCGGGTTGGCCATCGCCTCCTTGATCGCGCGCGGAGTGATTTCGGTGAACACCACCCGGTGCAGCGGCTTGTCCTTGAGCAGCCCGCGCTCTTTCAGGATCTCGGCGATGTGCCAGCTGATCGCCTCGCCCTCGCGGTCCGGGTCGGTCGCCAGATAGATGTCGTCGGCGATCTTGGCGGCCTTGGCGATGGCTTCGACGTGCTTTTCGTTCTTCTCGATCAGCGCGTAGCGCATCGCGAAGCCATCGTCCGGATCCACCGCGCCCTCTTTTGGGATCAGGTCGCGCACGTGCCCATACGAGGCCAGGACGTGGAAGTCCTTGCCGAGGTATTTGTTGATCGTCTTGGCCTTGGCAGGCGATTCGACGATGAGCAGGTGCTTGGACATGATGAGGTGGGCTTCGAATGGGCGGGGCGGGCGCCCTGGGGGCGGTAGGGTGGCGCAATTGCTCCGGTTAGTGAAGCGTTGCGGTGGTTCAGCGCGGCCGACGCCCGGGGCAGGTACCCCGGGCGTTCAGCTGCGTCTCTTTTTTATTAGTGGACATGTCCGGCAGCGGCTGTCAAGCGCCCCGGCCCCGCGATGCCTGAAATGCCCAGGCCCGCGGGGGCTCCACCGGCTTCGGTTCTTCGGGTCCCGAGTCCCGGCCGTCAGTGCCAGTTGCCGCTGGCGGCCACGCCGATCAACACGATCAGCAGCAACACGATCCCGACCATCAGCACGCCGAACAGCGACAGGATCACGATGGTGACCGTGCCCAGCTGGCGCTGCTGCCACTCCGGATGGTTGGTGAACGCCCACTTGTCTACCACCAGGGTGTCGCAGAGCATGTCGTGCAGGGCCTGCTTGCGCTCGGTGAAGGCCGCCATCAGGAAGCCGATGCCCAGGGTGATGCTGCTGAGCATGAAGCCGAAGTAGCGGCCGATGCCGCGGCCCAGGGTGATGCGGCTGCCGTCGCTGCGCACCACCTTGATGCCGATCGCCATCTTGCCCAGGGTGGCTTGGCTGGCCGAGGCGTGGAAGGCGCCGAAGTACAGCGCCGAGATCGCCAGCGGCAACAGATAGACCAGCAGCAGCATGATGATGCCGCTGGCGGTGCCGAAATCCGGCGCCGAGCCGGCGCCGGCGAGGCCGCTGAAGCCGAAGAAGCCGATCATCACGATCACCTGCACCACCTGCGCGACGATGCCGATCAGCATGCCGTCGATCAGGTAGGCCGCGGTGCGCTTCCAGAAGCCGGCCTGGACCACCTCGCCGCCGGCGACGAAATTGGTCTCCGGGGCCAGTGCCGCGGCGGGGGCGGCGTAGGGCGAATAGGCGCTGTCGGCGGCGGGAGTGGGGCTGGTCCAGGCGCTGGGCAACGGCTGCGTGGCAGCGGCGGCCCCGGGCTCGACGCCCGGCTCGGTGCCTGCGGCTGCGGCCGGCGTGGCCGTGTCCAAGCCCATGTCTTCGGCGACCGGCACGGCCGGCAGCGGCGACGGCGCCTGGCCCAGCCCCAGCTCGTCGACGAAGTCGCCCAGCGCGCGCCATTCGCTCAGGCCGTCGCGCCACACCAGCGTGGTCAGCCCCAGTTCGCCGCGTTCGAAGCGCTGCTTCACCGCGTCGGCCGGCATCGGTCCATGACGCTGCTGCGCAGCGTCGGCGTAGTACCACTCAGTCATTGTCCATTTCCCCGGTTGCTGTCCATCGTCCCGCTATCGTGTCAGCCGCGGCAGTGCACGGGCAGATAGCGGTCGTCCACTTCGGCGCTGCAGGTCCAGGCGGCGCTTTGTTCATCGTAGTCCAGCCACAGCGCTTTGCCATCCAGCGCATCGCGGCCGGGCTCGCGCAAGGTGGCTTCCAGGCCGCAATGGCCGTTGTCGAAACGGCCGACCCGGACCTGCGCGATCTGCGCGTCGGCGTAGCTTTCCGGCGTGCCGAAGCCGTCGTCGCCGTTGACCGGGCAGCGCTGCTGCTCGGCGATGTAGGCCTCGATCTGCGGCTTCAGCGCCTCCATCTGGCCGATCGCCGCCGTGCTCTTGGCGCGCAGCGTGTACTCCTGGTACGCCGGTACCGCGATCGCGGCGAGCACGCCGATCACCGCGAGCCCCACCACCCCGACCGCCGCGGCGATGATGCCGCCGATCGCGCAGCCGGACAGCCCGGATTTGGGCGCGGCAGCAGTGGCGACGGCGGCGGCAGGCGCAGCGGCCGGCGCAGGCAGCGGCGGGGGCAGCGCGGCCGCGGCGGCAGGCAGGCCGAGTTCCTCGGCGAACGAGCGCAGTGGCGCCCAGGCCGGCAGGCCCTCGCGCCAGACCAGGGTGTCGGGGTGCAGCTGTCCGCCCTGCAGCAGCTCCAGCAGGGCCGCGCTGCTCAGCGGCCCGTGCCGTTGGCGCGCGGCATCGGCGTAGTACCAGTGGCTCAAGGTTCTCTCCTGCGTCCGTGCACGGGCCCTTCAGCTCAGTGCAGCGGCTCCGGTTCGTCGACGAACATCTGGGTTTCCATCCAGGCGTAGGCCGCCTCGGCGCCGGGCTGGTTGAACAGCACCATCAGCACCACCCATTTCAGGTCGTCCAGGTCCAGTTCGTCCTGGTCCAGCGCCATCGCCCGGTCCAGCACCAGCTCGCGCTGGTCGCTGTCGAGGATGCCGTGCTGTTCCAGGAACAGCAGGAAGCCGCGGCATTCCACGTCCAGCTTGTCCAGCTCGGGGCCGTGGAAGATGCGGATCGGGCCGTCCACGCGCGGCTGCGCCACCGCCGGCCGCTGATCGGCCAGGGCATCGAGCCAGTCGAACGCTTTGCTGATCTCGGTGGGGCTGAAACCGGCCTGGATCAGGCCATTCTGGAGGGAGTCGCGGTCGCGGACCGGGTCCGCGTCTTCGCTGAAATAGTGTTCGAACAGGTACAGCAGGACATCCAGAATGCTCTCTTTCATTGCCCCTCGGCCTGCGTCGCTAGACGCTGTGGAGGTGAAGAAACTAGGGTTTGCGGGTGTAACGACCGCGTTCGACCGCCACTTTGCCGTCCAGTTCCATGAGCAGCAGCATGGAGGACAGCGCGGCGGGCGTCAATCCGGTGCGCTCGATCAATGAATCCATAGGGGTAGGGTCATGACCGAGCGCCTGCCACAAGCGCTGGTAGTCGGGATCGGAAGGCGGCGGCGCGGCGCCGACCATCTCGGCGCTCCTGTGTGTGGGGGCGTTCAGGCGCCCACGCAAGGCATCGGCCAGTTCGGCGGCCAGCGGCGCGACCCCGGCCAGCACTTCCTCGGCGCTTTCCACCAGCCCGGCGCCGTCGCGGATCAGGCGGTGGCAGCCGCGCGCCAGCGGGTTGTGGATCGAGCCGGGCAGCGCGAACACCTCGCGCCCGGCCTCGGCCGCCAGGCGCGCGGTGATCAGCGCGCCGGAGCGCTCGGCCGCCTCGACCACCAGCGTGCCCAGCGCCAGCCCGGCGATGATCCGGTTGCGCGCCGGGAAATGGCTGGGCCGGGCGCCGGTGCCGGGCGGGTGCTCGCTGACCACCGCGCCGCGCTCGGCGATGCGCGCGCGCAGCGCGGCGTGCTGGCGCGGGTAGGCCAGGTCCGCGCCGGTGCCGACCACGGCCACGGTCAGGCCGCCGCGCGCCAGCGCCGCCTCGTGGGCGGCCGCGTCCACGCCGGCGGCCATGCCGCTGACCACCGCCATGCCGGCCTCGGCCAGCGCGCGCGCGAAGCGGTAGGCGTTGTCGCGGCCGCCGGCGCTGGGCGCACGGCTGCCGACCACGGCCAGCGCCGGGTGCCACAGCGCGGCCGGGTCGCCGTCCACGTACAAGGCCAGCGGCGGCGCGGCGATGCGCCGCAGCAGCGCCGGATAGTCGGGGTCGTGGCAGCCGAGCAGGTGGTGCCGCGGCTGCGCCAGCCAGGCGCGCGCGGCGTCCAGCGCGGCGGGATCCGGCTCGCGCAGCGCCTGGGCCTGGGCCTCGCTCAGCCCGGCCGCGCGCCAGGCCGCGGGGCCGGCGGCCAGGGCGGCGCCGGCCCCGCCGCAGCGCTCGAGCAGCAGGCGCCGCGGCGCGCTGGCGCCGCCGGCCAGCGACAGGACCAGCAGCGCGTCGGCGGCGCAACGGTGGGCGGGACGAGCGGCCATGCGCGCAGGCTAGGCCGCAAACGCCGACGGCGCCCTCGGGCGCCGTCGGTGGTGGATGTAGGACTAGTCCGCGTGCGCGGGTCAGCGTGCGTCGGGGTGCTTGACGTCGTAGCCGATCCGGGTCGGCTTGATCCCGTCCATCACCAGCGCGTAGCTGACCTTGTCGAAGGTGCGGAACACCATCGCGTGGGCGGCGTACTCGTCCGGCAGGGCCACGGTGCTGCCCGCGCCGCCGGTGAAGCCGTCGTCGGCACGCGAGGTCTCGGGCCTGCGCACGCGGTCGTTGACGCGGTTGCCGTGGCGCCACAGCGAGAACACGGTGCCGTTGTCGATGCCCTCGCGGCTGCCGCCGGAGATCGCGATCACGTCGCGCGGGCCGGCCGCGGTGAAGGCGTCGGCCACCGCGAGCACGCGCAGCCCGGCCTCGACCGCCTGCGGCGCCGGCGGGTGCGGGACGAACTGCAGGTCGTACGGCTGCGCCTCGACCGCGATCAGGCGGTCGCCGGAGCGCACTTCGCGGTCGCTGTCGTGCAGCAGCAGGGTGGTGACCTGGTCGCTGCCGGCGGCGGTGCGGGTGACGGTGCCGACGTTGACCTGGGCCAGTTCGTAGCCGAGGGTCTCGCGGCGCTTGTCCGGCGGCACGAAGGTCTGCCACAGGTTGCCGGTGCCGGGGGTGACGCGGCCGTCGGCATTGAGGTCGTCGCTGAGCTTGGGCAGCACGTAGCGCACGGTCGGGCGCACCACGGCATAGCGCTGGCCGGCCTGCGCGTCGGCCAGGCCGGCGGCGTAGACCAGCTGCCCGGCGGTGGCGCGCATGCGGTTTTCTTCCAGGCCGACCACGTAGGGCAGGCCGTCGATGCTGTCGGTCACCCGCAGGTTCTTCAGGAACGGCTCGACGTCCGACAGCGGGATCGCGTTGATCGGCGCTTCCTGGCGCGGGCCGGGACGCACGCCGGCGCGGGCCACGCGGTCCAGGTAGGCCAGGCTGAGCACGTCGCCCGGATAGATCAGGTGCGGATTGTGGACCTGCGGATTGGCCTGCCAGATTTCCGGCCACAGCCAGGGCTTGCCCAGGAAACGCCCGGCGATGTCCCACAGGGTGTCGCCCTTGCGCACCACGTAGGTGTCCGGGTGTTCGGCGGCCATGCTCGTGGAAGCGGCATAGGTCGCAACGGTGAGCATCGCCACGGCGACGACCGTACGGAGTCGATTGAACATGAGTGCGGAGCCTGATTCCCCAACAGGTCCGCGCACTATAGTCCAGAACCCAGGGCGCAGCGCAAGGGTTCGCGGTAGAATTGTCCGGCCTTGCCGAATTGTCCGGCGCCCCCACATTGGGTACCGCTATGGCCCTGCTACCTATTCTCGAGTTCCCCGATCCCCGCCTGCGCACCAAGGCGGTCCCGGTCGACGCCGCCGACGTGGCGACGCCCGCGTTCCAGCGCCTGCTCGACGACATGTTCGAGACCATGTACGAGGCCCCGGGCATCGGCCTGGCCGCCAGCCAGGTAGACGTGCACAAGCGCTTCATGGTGATCGACGTCAGCGAGGAGAAGAACGCGCCGCAGGTGTTCATCAACCCGCAGATCCTCAGCCGCGACGGCGAGCAGGTCTACCAGGAAGGCTGCCTGTCGGTGCCGGGCATCTACGCCGACGTGACCCGCGCCAACGCCATCACCGTGCGTTACCTGGACCGCCACGGCCAGGCGCAGGAACTGGCCGCCGACGGCCTGCTGGCGGTATGCGTGCAGCACGAGATGGACCACCTGGACGGCAAGCTGTTCGTCGACTACCTCTCGCCGCTCAAGCGCGAGATGGTGCGCAAGAAGCTGGCCAAGGCGCGCAAGCACGTAGCTTGAAGCGGGAAACCGGGAATGGAGAAACGGGAATCGTAAGTGCGGTACCCGTGACCTTTCCGGGTTCGCGCCTTGCCCATTCTCCATTCCTCATTCCGGTTCCCAGCCTCCATGAAAATCGTCTTCGCCGGTACGCCGGACTTCGCCGTGCCGTCGTTGCGCGCGGCCGCGCAGCGCCATGAGGTGGTCGCGGTCTATACCCAGCCGGACCGGCCTGCCGGCCGTGGCCGCGGGCTGACGCCGTCGCCGGTCAAGCTGGAGGCGGTGGCGCGCGGCCTCCCGGTGCTGCAGCCGCAGACGCTGCGTTCGCCGGACGCGCTGCAGACCCTGCGCGCGCTGCAGCCGGACCTGCTGGTGGTGGTGGCCTACGGCCTGATCCTGCCCAAGGCGGTGCTGGCGATCCCGACCCATGGCTGCTGGAACGTGCACGCCTCGCTGCTGCCGCGCTGGCGCGGCGCCGCGCCGATCCAGCGCGCGATCGAGGCCGGCGATACCGAGACCGGGGTATGCCTGATGCAGATGGAGGCCGGCCTGGATACCGGCCCGGTGCTGCTGTCGCAGCGCACCCCGATCGGCGAGACCGATACCGGCGGGCAGCTGCACGACCGCCTGGCCGCGCTCGGCGCGCAGGTGCTGTCCGACGGCCTGGGCCTGCTGCGCGCCGGCATCCGCCCGGTGCCGCAACCGCAGCCGCAGGCCGGCGTCACCTATGCGCACAAGCTGGACAAGGCCGAAGCGCGGCTGGACTGGCAGCAGCCGGCCGAGCTGCTGGCGCGGCGGGTGCGCGCGTTCAATCCCTGGCCGATCGCCGAGGCGGTGCTGGCCGGCGAGCGGGTGCGCGTGCACGGCGCGGTCGCGCTGGAGCTGGCGCACGCGCACGCGCCGGGCACGGTGCTGGCCGCGTCCAGGCAGGGCATCGACATCGCCTGCGGCCAGGGCGCGCTGCGCCTGCGCGTGCTGCAGCGCGAGGGCGGCAAGGCGATCACCGCCGCCGACTACCTCAACGCCCGGCGCGACCTGCCGGTGCTGGCCTGAGCCGGCGCGCTTGCCCGCGATGAACCCGCCGGACGACGCGGCGATGCTGCCCGGGGTGGCGCCGCGGGTGACGGCGGCGCGGGTGCTGGTGGCGGTGATCGAGCGCGGGCGTTCGTTGAAGGCGGAGCTGGCCGCGGCATTGCCGACGCTGCCCGACCCGCGCGACCGCGCCCTGGTCGAGGCGATCTGCTTTGCGGTGCTGCGCCGCCGTCCCGCCTACGAGGCGGCGCTGCGGCTGTGGCTGCAGAAGCAGCTGCCGCAGCGCGACGCCGAACTGCGCGCGCTGCTGCTGGTGGGATTCGCGCAGATCGATGCGCTGCAGCTGGCGCCGCATGCGGCGCTGTCGGCCACGGTCGAGGCGGCGCGCGCGCTGGACCGGCCGCGCCAGGCCGGCATGGTCAACGCGCTGTTGCGCCGCGCGTTGCGCGAGGGCATGCCGGCCGCCGAGCCGGCCGCGGACTGGCCGCTGTGGCTGCGCGAGGCGGTGCGCGCCGACTGGCCCGGGCAGGCCGAGGCGATCTTCGCCGCCAGCCAGCAGGCGGCGCCGCTGTGGCTGCGGGTCAACCGCCGCCGCAGCGACCGCGACGGCTACCTGCGCCGCCTGGCCGAGGCCGGCATCGCAGCCGAGACCGTGCCGTGGCTGGCCGACGCGATCCGGCTCGGCGACTCGGTGGCGATGAGCGCGCTGCCCGGTTTCGCCGACGGCTCGGTGTCGGTGCAGGACGCCTCGGCGCAGCAGGTCGCCGACGCGCTGGCACCGGCGCCCGGCGCGCGCGTGCTCGACGCCTGCGCCGCGCCGGGCGGCAAGGCCGCGCACCTGCTCGAACGCGACCCGACGCTGCGCCTGACCGCGCTTGACGTGGACGCGCGGCGGCTGGCGCGGGTGCGCGAGACCTTCGCCCGCACCGGCGCCGGCGAACACGCCGTGCTGCAGGCCGCCGACGCCGCCGACGTGGCGAGCTGGTGGGACGGCACGCCGTTCGATGCGGTGCTGCTGGATGCGCCCTGCTCGGCCACCGGCATCGTGCGCCGCCAGCCGGACGTGCTGCTGCACCGCCGGCAGCAGGACATCGCCGCGTTGCGCGGCATTCAGGCGCGCCTGCTCGATGCGGCGTGGCAGGTGCTGCGCCCGGGCGGCGTGCTGGTGTACGCGACCTGTTCGTTGCTGAAGGACGAAAACGAGCGCCAACTGCTGGCGTTCCTGGCGCGCCATGCGGATGCGGCGCCGGAGGACCCGGGCGCCGCCTACGGCCATGCCGCCGGCGGCGGCCGCCAGCGCCTGCCCGGCGAGCAGGACGGCGACGGGTTTTTCTACGCGCGTGCGCGCAAGACGGCGTGATTCGGCCCCGGTATCATCCCGTCCCATGCTGAAGACCCGCGCGTCCCGAGAATTCTGGTTGTTGGCCATCCTCGCGGTGCTGGTACTCGGCGCCGGGCTGGGGCTGCGCGATCCGCATCCGGCCGACGAACCGCGCTTCGCGCTGGTCGCCAAGCAGATGGTGGACAGCGGCAACTGGCTGTTCCCGCACCGCGGCACCGAACTGTATTCGGACAAGCCGCCGATGCTGATGTGGCTGCAGGCCTCGTTCTACAGCGTGTTCGGCAACTGGCGGGTGGCGTTCCTGCTGCCGTCGCTGCTGGCCGGGCTGGGCACGCTGGCCTGCGTCTACGACCTCGGCCGGCGCCTGTGGACGCGCCGGGTCGGCATGTATGCGGCGTATCTGCTGCTGTTCGCATTCCACTTCACCTACCAGGCGAAGAAGGCGCAGATCGATCCGCTGGTGGTGTTCTTCATCACCCTGGCCAACTACGGCCTGATCCGCCATCTGCTGCGCGGCCCGGACTGGCGCATGTGGACGCTGGGCTGGTTCGCCGCCGGGCTGGGCACGATCACCAAGGGCGTGGGCGGCATCGCGCTGCTGATGCTGCTGCCGGCGGCGCTGGCGTCGCTGGCGCGCTGGCCGCAGGTGAAGGTGGCCGTGCGCGATGCGCGCTTCTGGCTCGGTCCGCTGGCGTTCGTGGGCGCGGTGTCGATCTGGCTGGTGCCGATGGTGGCCACGGCGCTGTCGGCGCAGGAGCCCGAATACCGCGCCTATCTCAACGACATCCTGTTCCGGCAGACCGCCGGGCGCTACACCAAGTCCTGGGACCACCCGCACGGCCCGTTCTATTTCTTCGGGGTGATGCCGAGCATGTGGCTGCCGGCGCTGCTGGCCCTGCCGTGGGCGGTCCCGGCATGGGCGCGGCGCCTGCGCCGGCGCGATGCGCGCTACCTGCTGCCGCTGGCGTGGTGGGCGCTGATCATCCTGTTCTTCTCCATCCCCAGCGGCAAGCGCGACGTCTATGTGCTGCCGGCGCTGCCGATGGTGTGCCTGGCGCTGGCGCCGCTGCTGCCGGGCCTGCTGCGCAAGCTGGCGTTCAAGCGGCTGTTGCTGGCGTTCACCGCGCTGCTGACCGTCGCGCTGCTCGCGGTCGGCGTGGCGGTGCTGGTCGGCCACGGGTTCCGCGCGCAGATGATGGAGGCGCGCGGCGTCGATCTGCCGACGGTCCGCGCGCTGGCCTGGACCGTGCTGGCGATCGGCCTGTGGGGCGTCGGCAGCCTGGCGGTGTTCGCGCGCCGTCCGCAGGCGGCGCTGGCTTCGTTGCTGGCCGCGGTCTGGGTGCTGGCCGGGCTGATGGTGTATCCGCTGATCAACAAGTCCAGTTCCGCGCGCGGGGTGATGGAGGCGGCCGGCCGCCGCATCGGCCCGGACGCCGAGCTGGGGCTGGTGGCATGGAAGGAGCAGAACCTGTTGATGGCCGACCGCGCCGCGACCACCTTCGGCTTCGTGGTGTCCTGGGACGAGCAGCTGCGCCGCGGCGTCGCCTGGCAGGCGCAGGCCCCGCAGCGCCGCTGGCTGCTGGTGCAGGAGGCGGCGATGCTGGGCTGCGTGGACCGCAACGCCAGCCAGCTGGCCGGGGTCTCCAACCGCCGCAACTGGTGGCTGGTGCCCGCATCGGCGGTGCATGGCGCCTGCGTGGTCACCAAGGGCGACCGCGACCGGCTGCGCGAACAGGACAAGGACCGCTTCGAATGAGCGGCGCCCGCACGCCGGCGCGGTTCCCGGTCCGGCGTGGCCGGCCAGCGCTGCGGCGTGGCGTGTCATGCGCCTGATCCGGGTCATCAGCCGCGACAACGGCGGCGGCCTGAGCCGCGACCTGCATCTGGTCGCCGACACGTTGCGCAGCACCGGCCGCTACCGGGTCGAGGTGTTCGGCTTCGGCACCGTGCGCGCGGTCAACCGCCTGCGCGAGCTCGCGCTGTGGCTGCGCGGCCTGGTGCGCGGGCCCGCCGACCTGCAGATCTTCCTGGAGCGGGTCTATCCGCGCTGCCTGGGCGGCGGCCGGCGCAACGTGCTGGTGCCCAACCCGGAGTGGTTCCTGGACAAGTGGCTGGCGTGGCTGCCGCGCTTCGACCGCGTGCTGTGCAAGACCCGGCACGCCGAGCAGCGCTTCGGCGAGCTGGGCTGCGCGACCGGCTTCGTCAGTTTCTGCAGCGACGATTGCTATCGCCCGGAGGTGCCGCGCGAACGCGCGTTCCTGCATGTGGCCGGGCGCAGCTCGGCCAAGGGCACCGCGGTGCTGCTGCAGACCTGGGCGCGGCACCCGGAATGGCCGCGGCTGAGCGTGGTGCAGAACGCGAAGAAGTCGCGGCCGATCGAGGCGGGCAACATCGACTACCTGACCGGCTACCTCGACCAGCGCGAACTGCGGCGCCTGCAGAACGCCCACCGCTTCCACCTGTGCCCGTCGGAGGCCGAGGGCTTCGGCCACTACATCATGGAGGCGCTGAGCGTGGGCGCGGTGGTGGTGACCACCGACGGCGCGCCGATGAACGAGCTGGTGACCGGCGAGCGCGGCGTGCTGATCGCACCGCTCGGAGCGCGCGCCGACAACCTCGGCGTGCGCTACCAGCTCGATGTCGCCGCGATCGAGGCGGCGGTGGAGCGCGCGCTGGCGCTGTCGCCGACCCAGTGCGACGCGCTGGGTACCGCGGCCAGGAACTACTTCGAGGCGCAGCGGCGCGAGTTCGCGGAGCGTTTTACTTCAATGGTAGCCGAATTGCTGGGGGATGCGGCGCCGCCCGCCGCCCGGTCGGAAACCCGTTCCGATCGCATGCGGGTCAGGTCGGGTTAGGCGTGGTCCCCGGATCATTC
>NZ_JAFIWC010000017.1 GCF_017163755.1 Xanthomonas sp. | reverse complement strand
AGCCTCGCGAGAAATCGACGCCAGCCGCTTCGCCCACAGCCTCATCGGCGCTGCCGTACCCTCATCCGCCCCTTCGGCGCACCTTCTCCCGAGGGGAGAAGGAAGAGCTCGGCTGCGATTCCAACGCACATCTTGCGCTGTGTCTTCGAGGACTGTGTTCGAGCGGGAAATCGGTATCGGTCATCGCAAATCCAGGATTAATCGGTAAAGCCCCTCTCCCCCCGGGAGAGGGGTTGGGGGTGAGGGTACGGGCGCAGCCTCGCGAGAAATCGACGCCAGCCGCTTCGCCCACAGCCTCATCGGCGCTGCCGTACCCTCATCCGCCCCTTCGGGACACCTTCTCCCGGCGGGAGAAGGAAGAGCGTGGTGGCGCCATGATCCCGGTGAAGGAAAAAGCGTCAGCCACGTTTCCAGCGCACCCCTTGTGCGGTGTCCTCGAGCACCACGCCTTCGTCGGCCAGCTGCTGGCGGATCGCGTCGGCGCGGGCGAAGTCGCGGTTCTTCTTGGCCTCGCCGCGCGCGTCGATCAGCGCCTGGATGCGCGCGTCGTCGCCGTCGGCGGCGCCGCGGTTGAACCAGGCCGTCGGTGTCTGCTGCAGCAGTCCCAATGCCTTGCCGGCGCCGAGCAATTTCGATCGGAGCGCCAGCAATTCAGGAAGGTGAGCCGAACGTTCGGCGCCGTGCGCGAACTGATTCCGTAACGCACGGGCCTCGGTAGCGATGCTGGCAAGAACCGACAACGCCAGCGGAGTATTGAGGTCATCATCCAGGGCGGCCTCCACTTCGTCAGGAATGGCTGCCTCCCGCATTGGTTCTGTGTCATCCGGGGAGCCGAAGACAGCCAGATCGCGCAACGTCCCGTACAGCCGGTCCAACGTGCGCACCGACTGCTCGATCAGCGCCTCGGACCAGTCCAGCGGCTGCCGGTAGTGCGCGCTCAGCAGCGCGTAGCGCAGCGCCTCGGGCGGATGCTTGGCGATCAGGTCGTGCACGGTCTCGATGTTGCCCAGCGACTTGCTCATCTTGGCGCCGCTGAAGTTGAGCATGCCGTTGTGCAGCCAGAAGCGGGCGAAGGTGGCGCCGCCGTGCGCGCACTCGCTCTGCGCGATCTCGTTCTCGTGGTGCGGGAACTGCAGGTCCACGCCGCCGGCGTGGATGTCGATGGTCGGGCCCAGGTGCGCGGCGGCCATCGCCGAGCATTCGATGTGCCAGCCGGGGCGGCCGCGGCCCCACGGCGAGTCCCAGCCGGGCAGTTCGTCGCTGGACGGCTTCCACAGCACGAAGTCGCCCGGGTCGCGCTTGTACGGGGCGACGTCGACGCGGGCGCCGGCCAGCATCTCCTCCGGATCGCGCCGCGACAGCTTGCCGTAGCCGTCGAAGCTGGCCACCGCGAACAGCACATGGCCCTCGGCGGCGTAGGCGTGGCCGTTGTCGATCAGCCGCTGGATCATCGCCACGATCTGCGGGATGTGCGCGGTGGCCTCCGGCTCCAGGTCCGGCGGCGCCACGCCCAGCGCGGCCATGTCCTGGCGGTAGATGGCGGCGAAGCGCTCGGTGATGGTGGAGATCGGCACGCCCTGGGCCTGCGCGGCGGCGTTGATCTTGTCGTCCACGTCGGTGATGTTGCGCGCGTAGCGCAGCGCGCCGTAGCGGCGCCGCAGCAGCGCGGCCAGCACGTCGAACACCACCGGGCCGCGGGCATTGCCGATATGCGCGTAATTGTAGACGGTGGGGCCGCAGACATAGAGCGTGGGGCCTGCGACCGGGTCCAGGGGCTCGAAGGCGTCGACCCGGCGGGTCAGGTTGTTGTGCAGGCGCAGGCTCATCGGCATCGGGGTAGGGGGGAGCCGGTCGATTCTACCGGCAGCGGCGGGACTGCGGGCGCCGCGGCCGCCGCGTAACCCCACGTTCAGCGCGACGCAAGGCGACATGCCTACACTGCCTGTTCTGTCCTTCGAAGCCCGGTGCCGATGCGTCCGATCCTGTTGTTGCCGCTGGCCTGCATGCTCGCATGCGGCGCCGTGCCGGCCCTGGCGCAGGACGGCGAGGTGCGCAACCGCGTGGTGGTGATCGAGAACGTCAAGCTCGACTACGCCCAGGTGCTGAACGTGGAGCCGGTCTACCAGACCCTGCGCGCCACCCGCACCGAGCAGCAGTGCGACGATCCGATGCCGGCGCTGGCGCCGGTCACGGTCAAGCCGGCCGAGGACGACAGCCGGCTTAACCGGATCATGGATTCGGTCAAGGACATCTTCAGCCGCCGCCACGAAGAGCCCGCCCCGGCTCCGGCCGCCGCCGCGGCGGCGCTTGGCGGCGGCAGCAACTGCCGCGTGGTCGAGGTCGGGCGCGAGTTCCGCCGGCCGATCGCCTACGACGTGGACTACGTCTACAAGGGCACCAAGTACCGCTCGCGGCTGCCGGAAGACCCGGGCAATCGCCTGCGCATCCGGGTCTCGGTGGCCCCGTACATGCCCGATGCGATCGTGGCGCCGGCGCGCTGATGCGCCTGCTTGCGCCTGCGCCGCGCG
The DNA here is from genome assembly GCF_017163755.1 of Xanthomonas sp. Classification (GTDB taxonomy): domain Bacteria; phylum Pseudomonadota; class Gammaproteobacteria; order Xanthomonadales; family Xanthomonadaceae; genus Xanthomonas_A. The sequence continues at coordinate 120,435 of NZ_JAFIWC010000017.1, read as the reverse complement.
CATGCGAGGATGCGCGGCCATGAAAGCGAACTCGCCCCAGCACGACCTCAGCGCCGCCCGGATGGCCTCCGGCATGACCTCGCGTGCGCGCCGACCGGAATCCCACATCCTGGCTGGGTAAACGGAGCGTCTTGCTGTTCGTTCTGAAAACCCAGCCCGAGGCTGGGTTTTTTCGTTTTCATCCCCCGGAAAGGTTTCACCCGTAAAGAAAACCCGCGCGTCCCGCGCATGCCGCCGGCTTCGGCGGTTCCACGCAGCAAAGGATGGATCGATGTCTCTGAAGCACTTCTTGAACACCCAGGACTGGAGCCGGGCCGAGCTGGACGCGCTGTTGACCCAGGCGGCGCTGTTCAAGCGCAACAAGCTGGGCAGCGAGCTGAAGGGCAAGTCGATCGCGCTGGTGTTCTTCAACCCGTCGATGCGCACCCGCACCAGCTTCGAGCTGGGTGCGTTCCATCTGGGCGGGCATGCGGTGGTGCTGCAGCCGGGCAAGGACGCGTGGCCGATCGAGTTCGACCTGGGCACGGTGATGGACGGCGATACCGAGGAGCACATCGCCGAGGTGGCGCGGGTGCTGGGCCGCTACGTCGACCTGATCGGCGTGCGCGCGTTCCCGAAGTTCCAGAACTGGGCCGACGACCGCCAGGACAAGGTGCTCGCGAGCTTCGCCAGGTATTCGCCGGTGCCGGTGATCAACATGGAGACCATCACCCATCCGTGCCAGGAACTGGCGCATGCGCTGGCGCTGCAGGAGCATTTCGGCACCCAGGACCTGCGCGGCAAGAAGTACGTGCTGACTTGGACCTATCATCCCAAGCCGCTGAACACCGCGGTGGCGAACTCGGCGCTGACCATCGCCACGCGCCTGGGCATGGACGTGACCCTGCTGTGCCCGACGCCGGACTACGTCCTCGACGAGCGCTACATGGGCTGGGCCGCGCAGAACGTGGCCGAGAGCGGCGGCTCGCTGCAGGTCAGCCACGACATCGACAGCGCCTACGCCGGCGCCGACGTGGTCTACGCCAAGAGCTGGGGCGCGCTGCCGTTCTTCGGCAACTGGGGCCCGGAGAAGCCGATCCGCGACCAGTACCAGCACTTCATCGTCGACGAGCGCAAGATGGCGCTGACCAACAACGGCGTGTTCTCGCACTGCCTGCCGCTGCGCCGCAACGTCAAGGCCACCGACGCGGTGATGGATTCGCCCAACTGCATCGCCATCGACGAGGCCGAGAACCGGCTGCATGTGCAGAAGGCGGTGATGGCCGCTTTGGTTCGGGACTCGGGACTCGGGACTCGGGACTCGTAAAGTCCCAGCCGGCTCCTTCATTTTTAGTATCTATCCAGCATTCCCCCAGGAGTTCATCCATGTCGCAACCCACTGCTTCTTCGAGTCCCGAGTCCCGAGTCCCGAGTCCCGGCACCAAGGACATCGTCCTGGCCTTCTCCGGCGGCCTGGACACCAGTTTCTGCATTCCCTATCTGCAGGAGCAGGGCTACGCGGTGCATACGGTGTTCGCCGACACCGGCGGCGTGGACGAGGAGGAGCGCGACTTCATCGAAAAGCGCGCCGCCGAGCTGGGCGCGGCCAGCCACGTCACCGTCGATGGCGGCCCGGCGATCTGGGCCGGCTTCGTCAAGCCGTTCGTGTGGGCCGGCGAGGGCTACCAGGGCCAGTATCCGCTGCTGGTGTCCGACCGTTACCTGATCGTCGATGCCGCGCTCAAGCGCGCCGACGAACTGGGCACCCGCGTCATCGCCCACGGCTGCACCGGCATGGGCAACGACCAGGTGCGCTTCGACCTGGCGGTGAAGGCGCTGGGCGACTACCAGATCGTCGCGCCGATCCGCGAGATCCAGAAGGAGCACACCCAGACCCGCGCCTACGAGCAGAAGTACCTGGAAGAGCGCGGCTTCGGCGTGCGCGCCAAGCAGAAGGCCTACACGATCAACGAGAACCTGCTCGGGGTGACCATGTCCGGCGGCGAGATCGACCGCTGGGAGGCGCCGGGCGAAGGCGCGCGCGGCTGGTGCGCGCCGCGCAGCGCGTGGCCGACCGAGACGCTGACGGTGACCCTGAAGTTCGAGCACGGCGAAGCGGTCGCGGTGGACGGCAAGCCGCTGGAAGGCGCCAAGCTGCTGGCCAAGCTCAACAAGCTGTTCGCGCCGTACGGCGTGGGCCGCGGCGTGTACACCGGCGACACCGTGATCGGCCTGAAGGGCCGCATCGTGTTCGAGGCGCCGGGATTGATCGCGCTGCTGGCCGCGCACCGCGCGCTGGAGGACGCGGTGCTGACCAAGCAGCAGAACCGCTTCAAGCCGGAGGTGGCGCGCAAGTGGGTGGAACTGGTCTACGAAGGCTTCTACCACGATCCGCTGAAGACCGACCTGGAGGCGTTCCTGAATTCCTCGCAGACCATGGTCAACGGCGAAGTGACGCTGGAAACGCGCGGCGGGCGCGTCGATGCGGTGGCGGTGAAGTCGCCGCACCTGCTCAACGCCAAGGGCGCGACCTACGCGCAGTCGGCGGACTGGGGCGTGGCCGAGGCGGAGGGCTTCATCAAGCTGTTCGGGATGAGCTCGACGCTGTACGCGCAGGTCAATCGCTGAGCCTAAAGCCCCTCTCCCTCCGGGAGAGGGGGTGGGGGCGCCGCAGGAAACTTTCGGGACCAGTCATGACGAACGCGTCGCCACGCGCCAGCCAAGGGGAACCATGCAGCGTGTATCCGTATGGTTCGCCATCCGGGCGCGTGGCGACGCGCTCGGCCCGACTGTCTCTCGATGTTTCTTGAGGCGCCCCTCATCCGCCCCTGCAATATCGATTTTCACTAGGCTTCGCCCGTACCCTCATCCGCCCCTTCGGGGCACCTTCTCCCGGCGGGAGAAGGGAGCTGTCATGGAATCCATGGACGCATTGCGCATCAGCACCGACAAGCAGGACCTGGATCTGCCGTTGATCCATCGCTTCCTCAGCGAGCAGGCCTACTGGAGCCTGGGCATTCCGCTGGGCACGGTGCAGCGGGCGCTCGCCGGCTCGCTGTGCTTCGGCGGCTACGTCGACGGCGCCGGGCAGGTCGCGTTCGCGCGGGTGATCTCCGACTTCGCCACCTTCGCCTACCTGGCCGACGTGTTCGTGCTCGACGCCTACCGCGGACGCGGCTACGGCAAGCAGCTGGTCGCCGCGGTGCTGGCGCATCCGCAGCTGCAGGGGCTGCGCCGCTTCATGCTCGCCACCTCCGACGCGCACGCGCTGTATGCCCAGTACGGCTTCGCGGCCCCGGTCAGGCCGCAATCGCTGATGGAAATCGCCCATGCCGACCTCTACCGCACCCACCCCACGGCTGCCTGACATCCCATGACCGATCTGCTCGAAACCACCCTCGCGCACCTGGACCGGCTGGTGTCCTTCGACACCCGCAATCCGCCGCGCGCGATCGGTACCGGCGGCATGTTCGACTACCTGCGCGCGCAGCTGCCCGGCTTCCGGGTCGAAGTGATCGACCATGGCGCCGGCGCGGTCAGCTTCCATGCCGTGCGCGGCGCGCCGAAGTACCTGTTCAACGTGCACCTGGACACGGTGCCGGACTCGCCGCACTGGAGCGCCGATCCGCACACCCTGCGCCGCGCCGAGGACCGGGTGATCGGCCTGGGCGTATGCGACATCAAGGGCGCGGCGGCGGCGCTGGTGGCGGCGGCCAATGCCGGCGACGGCGATGCCGCGTTCCTGTTCTCGACCGACGAGGAGGCCAACGACCCGCGCTGTATCGCCGCGTTCCTCGCCGCGCATCCCGCGGTCCCCGGTTCCCGGTCCCCGGTCCCGGCCTACGAAGCGGTGCTGGTGGCCGAACCGACGATGAGCGAGGCGGTGCTGGCGCATCGCGGCATCAGTTCGGTGCTGATGCGCTTCGCCGGCCGCGCCGGGCATGCGTCGGGCCGGCAGGATCCTGCCGCCAGCGCGCTGCACCAGGCGATGCGCTGGGGCAGCCGCGCGCTGGACCATGTCGAGTCGCTGGCGCATGCGCGCTTCGGCGGGCTGACCGGGCTGCGCTTCAACATCGGCCGCGTCGAAGGCGGCATCAAGGCCAACATGATCGCGCCGCAGGCCGAGCTGCGCTTCGGCTTCCGCCCGCTGCCGTCGATGGACGTGGACGCGCTGCTGGCGACCTTCGCCGGCTTCGCCGAACCGGCCGCCGCGCATTTCGAGGAGACCTTCCGCGGGCCGAGCCTGCCGTCGGGCGACATCGCCCAGGCCGAGGACAAGCGCCTGGCGGCGCGCGACGTCGCCGACGCGCTGGAGCTGCCGATCGGCAACGCGGTGGATTTCTGGACCGAGGCCTCGCTGTTCTCGGCCGGCGGCTACACCGCGCTGGTCTACGGCCCGGGCGACATCGCCCAGGCGCATACCGCCGACGAGTGGGTGTCGCTGCAGCAGCTGCAGCGCTACGCCGAGTCGGTGCACCGCATCATCAACGTCCGCTAGCCGCACGACCGGGCGCGACGGGCCATCCCGACAGCAGGTCGCGCCAGGCGCGGCCGACACACCACACGAAGCCACCGCCACCATGCAAGCCAACAAACAAACCCGCCAGACCATCGTGCGCCTGCTTTCGAGCATGGCCAGCGCGAAGGAGATCAGCCAGTACCTCAAGCGCTTCTCGCAGCTGGACGCCAAGCGCTTCGCCGTGGTCAAGGTCGGCGGCGCGGTGCTGCGCGACGACCTGGAGGCGCTGACCTCGTCGCTGTCGTTCCTGCAGGAGGTCGGCCTGACCCCGATCGTGCTGCACGGCGCGGGCCCGCAGCTGGACAGCGAACTGGCCGCGGCCGGGATCGAGAAGCAGACCGTCAACGGCCTGCGGGTGACCTCGCCCGAGGCGCTGGCGATCGTGCGCAAGGTGTTCCAGGCCTCCAACCTCAAGCTGGTCGAGGCGCTGCAGCAGAACGGCGCGCGCGCCACCTCGATCACCGGCGGGGTGTTCGAAGCGCAGTACCTGGACCGCGACACCTACGGCCTGGTCGGCGAGGTCAAGGCGGTGAATCTGGCGCCGATCGAGGCCAGCCTGCAGGCCGGCTCGATCCCGGTGATCACCAGCCTGGGCGAAACCCCGAGCGGGCAGATCCTCAACATCAACGCCGACTTCGCGGCCAACGAACTGGTGCAGGAACTGCAGCCGTACAAGATCATCTTCCTCACCGGCACCGGCGGGCTGCTCGACGAGCAGGGCAGGGTGATCGACTCGATCAACCTGTCCACCGAGTACGAGGACCTGATCGCGCAGCCGTGGATCCATGGCGGCATGAAGGTCAAGATTGAGCAGATCAAGGACCTGCTGGACCGGCTGCCGCTGGAGTCGTCGGTGTCGATCACGCGCCCGGCCGACCTGGCCAAGGAATTGTTCACCCACAAGGGTTCGGGCACGCTGGTGCGGCGCGGCGAGAAGGTGCTTCGCGCCACCTCGTGGAGCGAACTGGACACGCCCAGGCTGAAGACGCTGATCGAATCCAGCTTCGGCCGCAGCCTGGTGCCGGACTACTTCGACAACACCCGGCTGCTGCGCGCCTACGTCAGCGAGAACTACCGCGCCGCGGTGATCCTCACCCACGAAGACGGCTACACCTACCTGGACAAGTTCGCCGTGCTCGACGACGCCCAGGGCGAAGGCCTGGGCCGCGCGGTGTGGAACGTGATGCGCGAGGAAACGCCGCAGCTGTTCTGGCGCTCGCGCCACAACAACCAGGTCAACATCTTCTACTACGCCGAGTCCGACGGCTGCTTCAAGCAGGAGAAGTGGAAGGTATTCTGGTACGGGTTGGAGAATTTCGAGCAGATCCAGCACTGCGTGGCGCATTGCGCCACGCGCAAGCCGACGCTGCTCGGCTGAGCGTTCGACACGTCGCTTCCGCGCTGGCGGAAGCCCGGCGCCGCGGCCTGACGCGGCCGGCCGGATCGCCGCCAGCGCGGCGGTGGCACCGTTCCTTCAGGCACCGACAGGGCCATGCCTACGCCATGAACGCAGAACTTCCCGATACCTGGCGCCACGTCCCCACGCTGCGCGGGCAGCATGTCGTGCTGGAGCCGCTGCAGGCCGCCCACGCCGACGGGCTGCGCGCGGCGCTGGGCGACGGCGAGCTGTCGCGGCTGTGGTACACCAACGTGCCGGCACCGGCGCAGTTGGACGCCTACCTCGCCGCGGCGCTGCAGGCGCAGGCGCTCGGCCGCGTGCTGGCGTTCGCGGTGCGCGATGCACACGGCGCGGTGGTCGGCAGCACCCGCCTGTACGATCTGGATCCGGAGGTGCCCAGGCTGAGCATCGGCTACACCTGGTACGCCACGCACGCGCAACGCACCGGGCTCAACACCGAGGCCAAGCGCCTGCTGCTCGGCCACGCGTTCGACACCCTGGGCTGCCTCAGCGTGGTGCTGGAAACCAGCTGGTTCAACCACGCCTCGCGCGCGGCGATCGCGCGCCTGGGCGCCAAGCAGGACGGCGTGCTGCGCCAGCACAAGCGCCACAGCGACGGCAGTCCGCGCGATACCGTCGTCTTCTCCATCCTCGACTCGGAATGGCCGGCGGTGAAGCGCCACCTGCAGTTCCGCCTGGACGCACACGCATGACTTCCAAACCCTTCACCGTCGGCATCGTCGGCGCACGCGGCCATACCGGCGCCGAACTGATCGCACTGGTCGCCGGCCATGCGCAGCTGGAACTGGCGTTCGTATCCTCGCGCGAGCTGGACGGCCAGCGCGTGGCCGAGCACAGCGCCGCCTATCGCGGCGAACTGCGCTACGAGAACCTGGACGCCGACGCGGTGGCCGCCAAGCGCGCCGATGCGGTGGTGCTGGCGCTGCCCAACGGCAAGGCCGCGCCCTATGTCGCCGCGCTGGACGCGGCGGTGGCCGCGGACCCGGCGGCCATGGACCCGGTCGTCGTCGACCTGTCGGCGGACTATCGGTTCGATCCGGGCTGGTACTACGGCCTGCCGGAGCTGACCCGCCAGCGCTATGCCGGGCAGCGGCGCATCAGCAATCCCGGCTGCTACGCCACCGCGATGCAGCTGGCGATCGCGCCGCTGCTCGACCAGCTGGCCGGGCCGCCGCAGTGCTTCGGCGTGTCCGGCTATTCCGGCGCCGGCACCACGCCATCGGACAAGAACAACCCCGAGCTGCTGCGCGACAACCTGATGCCGTACTCGCTGACCAACCACGTGCACGAGCGCGAGGTGTCGGCGCAGCTCGGCGTGCCGGTGGAGTTCATGCCGCACGTGGCGGCGCATTTCCGCGGCATCAGCATGACCGTGAACCTGTGGCTGCAGCAGCCGCTGGCGCTGGAGGCGATCGGGCAGCGCTACCGGCAGCGCTATGCCGGCGAGCCGCTGGTCGAGGTGATCGACGAGGCGCCGTGGGTCAGCCGCATCGCCGGCAGGCACGGCGTGCAGATCGGCGGATTCACCCTGGCCCCCGGCAACAAGCGCGTGGTGGTGGTGGCGACGCTGGACAACCTGCTCAAGGGCGCGGCGACCCAGGCGCTGCAGAATCTCAACCTCGCGCTCGGCCTGGACGAGCTGATGGCGATTCCTCCGATGGAGCGTCCGCAATGAGGGGTAGTTGTGGTCGGGACTCGGGACTGGGGACTCGGGACTCGATAGGAGCGAAAGCGGTCTCGCCTCGCCTGTGCGTCGTACGACCGCAGCCAATGGCTTTCCGAGTCCCCAGTCCCGAGTCCCGAGTCCCGAAGGAATCCCAATGACCAACCTCCTCTGGCAAAAACCCGGCGTCGCCGTCGACGCCAAGATCCAGGCGTTCCTGGCCGGCGACGATGTGATCCTGGACCGCGAGTTCTTCCTGTACGACATCGACGCCAGCCGCGCGCACGCCGAAGGCCTGCAGCGCATCGGCATCCTGTCGGCCGACGAGCTGGCCGGGCTGCAGCGCGAACTGGCGGCGCTGGCCGAGGATTTCCGCAGCGGCGCATTCGTGCTCGACGAGCGCTTCGAGGACGGCCATTCGGCGATCGAGGCGCGCCTGACCGAGCGCCTGGGCGATGCCGGGCGCAAGATCCACACCGGGCGCAGCCGCAACGACCAGGTCCTGGTGGCCACGCGCCTGTGGCTGAAACACAAGCTGGCGCGCGTGGCGCAGTTGAGCGCCGAGGTCGCCGAGGTCGCGCTGGACCGCGCGCAGGCCGAATCGGGCCTGCCGCTGCCCGGCTACACCCACATCCAGCGCGCGGTGGTGTCGTCGGCCGGCATGTGGTGGGCCGGCTGGGCCGAGGCGTTCATCGACAACGCGATCCGCGCGCAGGACACGCTGAAGCTGGTGGACGCCAATCCGCTCGGCACCGCCGCCGGCTACGGCGTCAACCTGAAGCTCGACCGCGAGCACACCACCGCCGCGCTCGGCTTCGCGCGCATGCAGGTCTCACCCGTCTACGCGCAGCTGTCGCGCGGCAAGTTCGAGATGGCCGCGCTGGAGGCGCTGGGCGGGGCGACGCTGGACCTGCGCCGGCTGGCCTGGGACCTGTCGCTGTTCACCAGCGGCGAGTTCGGCTTCGTCGCGCTGCCGGCGCAGTACACCACCGGCAGCTCGATCATGCCCAACAAGCGCAACCCGGACGTGATCGAGCTGATGCGCGCCACCCACGCCAGCGTGGCCGCGGCGCGCACCGAGATCGAGCAGCTGCTGTCGCTGCCGTCGGGCTACCACCGCGACCTGCAGAGCAGCAAGGGCGCGATCTTCCACGGCTTCGGCCGCGGCCTGGCCGCGCTGGAACTGCTGCCGGCGTTGCTGGCCAACCTGGAGTGGCGCGAAGACAAGCTGCGCGCGGCGATCGACTCGGGCATGTACGCCACCGACGTGGCGGTGGAGGCGGCCGCGGCCGGGGTGCCGTTCCGCGACGCCTACCAGGCCGCCGCGGCGTCGGCGGACAGCGCCGGGCAAGGGCGCACGCCGGAGGCCAGCCTGGCCGCGCGGGTGTCGCCGGGCGCCGCCGCCGACCTGCGCCTGGACGCGCTGCGCGCGCGTTGGCAAGCGCTGGGCTGACATGGGCGTCGTCGACACCGCCAATGCACAGCACTACCGCTGGGGCGAGGCTTGCGACGGTTGGCATCTGCTGCGCGGCGGCGACCTGGGCGTGATCCAGGAACGCATGCCGCCCGGCAGCGCCGAACGGCGCCACCTGCATCGCCACGCGCGGCAGTTCTTCTACGTGCTCGCCGGGCAGGCGGTGCTCGAGCTGGACGGGCAGCGCCATCGGCTAGGCGCCGGCCAGGGGCTGCACGTGGCGCCGGGTTGCGCGCACCAGATGCGCAACGACTCGGCGCAGGACCTGCACTTTCGGGTGGTGTCGGCGCCGCACCGCCATGGCGATCGCGAGCCGGCGCCGGCTGCCGCCACGGACCTGCTGGAGGGACCGGGATGAAGACGCTCTATCTGGTGATGGCGATGCGCAAGCCGGGCTTTCGCGCCGAGGTGATCGAACCGCACCGCGCCTTCCTGGCGCGGTTGCGCGCCGAGGACCGGCTGGAACTGACCGGCGGCTTCGCCGACGGCAGCGGTGGCGCCTACCTGCTGAAGAACGTCGCCAGCCTGGAGGCCGCGCGGGCGCTGGTGGCGCAGGATCCGCTGGTGCTGCACGACGCCTCCGAGCTCACCGTGTACGCGTGGCAGGTCCACTGAAGCAGGCGCAGGCCGATCCCATGAACGATCCCACCCCTCCGCCCGCATCGCGCTTCGTCGAGCAGGCGCTGCCGCCCTGGCGCCGCGCCGTGCTCAAGGTCGGCAGCAGCCTGCTCGCCGCCGACGGCGGCGGGCTGTCGCCGCGCTACGCGCTGGGGCTGGCGCAGTTCGTGTCGGCGAACCTGGCGGCCGGCCGCGAGGTGGTGATCGTGTCCTCCGGCGCGGTCGCCGCCGGCCGCGCGCTGGTGCCGCGGCAGCCGGAGGCCGGCGCGCCGATCGCCGCGCGGCAGGCGCTGGCGGCGCTGGGCCAGGCGCAGCTGATCGCGCTGTGGCAGCGCTTCTTCGAACGCCCGGTGGCGCAGGTGCTGCTGACCCACGACGACCTGCGCAACCGGCGCCGCTATCTCAACGCGCGCGCCACGCTCGGCGAACTGCTGCGGCTGGGCGCGTTGCCGGTGGTCAACGAAAACGACACCGTGTCGGTGGACGAGCTCAAGCTCGGCGACAACGACAACCTGGCGGCGATCGTCGCCGCGCTGGTCGATGCCGACGCACTGTTCATCGCCACCGACATCGACGGCCTGTACACCGCGGATCCGCGCAGCGATCCGCGGGCGCATCCGCTCGACGACGTGCCCGAACTGAACGCGCAGGTGCTGGCGATGGCCGGCGGCAGCGGCAGCGCCGCCGGCACCGGCGGCATGCGCACGAAGCTGGAGGCGGCGCACAAGGCCGGCGCCGCCGGCATCGACACCTTCCTGTTCAACGGCCGCCGCGGCGAGGTGCTGCGCGGGCTGGCGCAGGATCGCCTGCTCGGCACCCGCATCCACGCCCCGCGCACCCGTATCGCCGCGCGCAAGTATTGGCTGCACCATGCGCCGGTGGAGCCGGGCGCGATCCTGGTCGATGCGGGCGCGGCGCGCGCGCTGCTGCAGAAGGGCGCATCGCTGCTGCCGGGCGGCGTGACCGGCGCCGACGGCGATTTCCGCCGCGGCGACATGGTCGAGGTGCACTGCCGCACGGCCGACGGCCACACGCGCATCGCGCGCGGCGTCAGCCAGTACTCGGCGCAGGACATCCGCCGCATCGCCGGCCGCCACTCGCGCGACATCGAGACCGCGCTGGGGTATAGCTATGGCGAGAACGTGGTGCATCGCGACGATATGGTCTTGTTGTGAGGCCGGGGTTCGGGACTGGGGACCCGGGACCCGGAAAAGCGGCTCGTCCGCCGCCGATCCCCCGGCTTCTCCGAGTCCCGAGTCCCCAGTCCCGAGCCCCGCCAAAAGGACCGATCCATGAGTGAGATCAAACGCCTGGCCCTGCAATGCCGCGACGCCGCGCAGGCGCTGGCGCAGCTGTCCTCCGCCGCCAAGCGCGAGCTGCTCGAGGCGATGGCCGCGGCGCTGGAGGCCGACGCCGACGCGATCCTGGCCGCCAATGGGCGCGACCTTGCGGCGGCGCGCGACAAGGCCACCAGCGCGGCGATGCTCGACCGGCTGAGCCTGGACCGCACGCGCCTGGCCGGCGTCGCCGCGGCGCTGCGCGAAGTGGCCGCGTTGCCCGATCCGGTCGGCCAGGTCACCCGCGACGACGTGCGCCCCAATGGCATCCGCGTGCAGAAGGTGCGCGTGCCGCTGGGCGTGATCGCGATGATCTACGAGGCGCGTCCCAACGTCACCGCCGACGCCGCCGCGCTGTGCATCAAGGCCGGCAACGGCGTGATCCTGCGCGGCGGTTCCGAGGCGATCCACTCCAACACCGCCATCGCCGCGGCGCTGAAGCGCGCGTTGCGGCAGGCCGGGCTGGATCCGGCCGCGCTGACCCTGGTCGAGGACCTGCGCCGCGAGACCATGCTCGAACTGCTGCAGCTCAACGACATCGTCGATCTGGCGATCCCGCGTGGCGGCGAGGGTCTGATCCGCTTCGTCGCCGAGCATGCGCGGGTGCCGGTGATCAAGCACTACAAGGGCGTGTGCCACCTGTTCGTCGACGCCTCGGCCGATCCGGAGCTGGCGGTGAAGCTGCTGGTGGACGGCAAGGTGTCGCGCCCGTCCGCGTGCAACTCGCTGGAGACGCTGTTGGTGCACGCCGACATCGCCGCGCGCTTCCTGCCGCTGGCGGCGCAGGCGTTGCAGTCGCGCGGGGTGGAGCTGCGCGGCGACGCCGCCACGCGCGCGCAGCTCCCCGGCATCGCCGCGGCCAGCGACGACGACTATGCCGCCGAATTCCTCGACCTGGTGCTGGCGGTGCGCGTGGTGCCGGACCTGGATGCGGCGATCGCGCATATCCGCCGCTACGGTTCGGACCACACCGAGGTGATCGCCACGCGCGACGCGGCCAATGCCGAGGCCTTCGTCCATGCGTTGCGCTCGGCGGTGGTGATGGTCAATGCGTCGTCGCGGTTTTCCGACGGCGGCGAGCTCGGCCTGGGCGCGGAGATCGGCATCTCCACCACGCGCCTGCATGCGTATGGCCCGATGGGCCTGGATGCGCTGACGGTGGAGCGCTTCGTGGTGCGCGGCGAGGGCCAGGTGCGGCACTGAGCCGCGCGGCGCTCGCGCGGCGCCAGCAGCACTACTACGCGGTACCGGGCGGGTCGCCGCTCATGAGGGAGGCGGTCCGGTTGCGTCCGTCGGCCTTGGCCCGGTAGAGCATCCGGTCCGCTTCGGCCACCAGCGCATCGACACGGGGCACGCCGCCGACCGAGCTGGCCACGCCGATGCTGATGGTCGCCGCGACCGGGCGACCTTCCACCTCCCTGGCGTCGGCCATGAACGCAAGGCGCAGCCGCTCGGCGGTCGCGTTCGCCTCCGCCAGGCCGGTGTCCGGCAGCACGCAGACGAACTCTTCGCCGCCGAAGCGGAAGATCCAGTCGCCCTTGCGCAAGGTGCGTTGCGCGGCCTGCGCCGCCAGCACGATGACCGCGTCGCCGATCCGGTGGCCATGGCCGTCGTTGATGCGCTTGAAGTGGTCGATGTCGAAGAACAGCACCGAGCGGTGCCGGCCGCCGCTGTCCTGCCATTGCTGCGAGCGCTGCTGGAAGAAGCGGCGGTTGTACAGGCCGGTCATCGGGTCGCGCACCGAGTCGTCGTAGTAGCGCAGCGCGTCGCGCTCCTTGTGCATGGCCATCAGCAGCGCGCCGGCCAGCAGCACGTGCAGCAGGATCCTCACGTTGTAGAAGACCACCGCCCAGGTCTGGGTGGGCGCGGCGCCCAGCGGCGCCGGCAGCCAATGCGCGAACACCGCCGCCAGCGCCGACAGCGCCGCGGCGATCCCGAACACGATGGCGAGCAGGCCGGCGGAGGGCAGGCCGCCCTTGCGGCGGCGCCACAGTTCCATCGCCGGCAGCGCGCTGTACAGGCAGACCAGCGCGATGCGCATGCACGCATTGGCCGTGGTCCAGCCGAACCGGCCGAACACCGCGATCGCCAGGCACAGCCACAGCGCCGCGGGCAGCAGCAGCCAGCCCCATTTCGGCAGACGGTCGTAGAAGGCGCGTACCGCCTGCCAGCCGAACGCATAGGCCAGGGTGATGCAGAACGCGCCCAGCTGCAGGCCGAGCCTGCCGGGAAACGCCTGCGGCTGGACCAGGAATGCGCAGCCGCAGGCGCCGGCGAAGAAGGGCATCGCGAACCACAGGCGCTTGCCCGCCTGCGGGCGGACCACCAGCACCAGCAGCGACATGCACAGCAGCACGACGGTGGTGTAGCCGAGCAGCGTGGGGACATCGATCATGGCGGCAACAAGGACCTTCGCTGGCGCGTGGCGGCCAGGTGTGCCCATCCGAAAACGCCCATTATCCCCCATCGCCCGCGCGAGGCCTGAGCGCGGCGCCTGAGCACTGCACCTCCGCCGCGCAACCCGTACCCGCGCCGTGTACCGGTGCCGACGAATCCGGCAGGCCCACGGCCACGCCGGCGCAGTGCGACGCCGCGCAAGTGGCGGCGATCCGTGCCGCGATCGGCTACACACCGGCGAACTAGTGCCTTTTCACCGAGAGTGCTGGCAGCCCGCGCAATCGCTGTGGGAGCGACTTCAGTCGCGACGGGCGTTACCGACCGGCCTGTCGCGACCGAAGCCGCTCGCGCGAGGATGCGGGCCTGGACAGCCGATGCTCCAGGTCCTGCTCGCGCTCGTGCGCCGACCCGCGAGCGGACGCGTTCGGACGGCGCGCAGGCGATGCGAACGCCGTCCCGGCCCCGGCACTTTCCCCGCGGCCACGCTTGTGACTACAGTCGCGGTCCAACCGCCGGAGGTTCCATGCGTCCCATCGCCGCCCGCCTGATCGTCACCGTCCTCGCCGCCGCGCTGGCCGGCCCGGCCGCCGCGCAAACCTCGCCGATGACCCCGGACATCACCGGCAGGAAGTTCGTCGCCCCCAGCGAGGCCAACGACTACGTCAAGCGCGAGGCGATGATCCCGATGCGCGACGGGGTCAAGCTGCATACCGTGATCGTGGTGCCCAAGGGCGCGCAGCATGCGCCGATGCTGCTCACGCGCACGCCCTACGACGCCAGCGGCCGCGCCAGCCGGATGGCCTCGCCGCACATGCGCGACCTGCTGCCGCAGGGCGACGAGGTGTTCGTCGACGGCGGCTACATCCGCGTGTTCCAGGACATCCGCGGCAAGTACGGCTCGCAGGGCGACTACGTGATGACCCGGCCGCTGCGCGGCCCGCTCAACGGCAGCAAGGTCGACCACGCCACCGATGCCTGGGACACCATCGACTGGCTGGTCAAGCACGTGCCGGAAAGCAACGGCAAGGTCGGCATGCTCGGCTCCTCGTACGAGGGCTTCACCGTGGTGATGGCGCTGACCGATCCGCATCCGGCGTTGAAGGTGGCCGCGCCGCAGAGCCCGATGATCGACGGCTGGATGGGCGACGACTGGTTCAACTACGGCGCCTTCCGCCAGATCAACTTCGACTACTTTACCGGCCAGCTCAGCGAGCGCGGCAAGGGCGCTTCGATCCCGCGCCAGGGCTACGACGACTACAGCAATTTCCTGCGCGCCGGCTCGGCCGGCGACTACGCCCGGGCCGCCGGGCTGGAGCAGCTGCCGTGGTGGCACAAGCTCAGCGAGCATCCGGCCTACGACAGCTACTGGCAGCAGCAGGCGCTGGACAAGGTGATGGCCGCCACGCCGCTGAAGGTGCCGACGATGTGGCTGCAGGGCCTGTGGGACCAGGAGGACATGTGGGGCGCGATCCACAGCTATGCGGCGATGGAGCCGCGCGACGCCGGCAACGACCTCAACTACCTGGTGATGGGGCCGTGGCGGCACAGCCAGGTCAACTACGACGGTTCCTCGCTGGGCGCGTTGAAGTTCGACGGCGATACCGCGCTGCAGTTCCGCCGCGACGTGCTCAAGCCGTTCTTCGACCAGTACCTGGTCGACGGCGCGCCCAAGGCGGACACGCCGCCGGTGTTCATCTACGACACCGGCGAGAACCGCTGGGACCGCTTGGCGCAGTGGCCGCGCAGCTGCGACCAGGGCTGCCAGGCGAGTTCGCGTCCGCTGTACCTGCTCGCCGGCGGCAAGCTGTCGTTCGACGCGCCGGTCGCGGGGCAGGCCGAATACGAGGAATACGTGTCCGACCCGGCCAAGCCGGTGCCGTTCGTGCCGCGTCCGGTGGACTTCTCCGACCGCGACATGTGGACCACCTGGCTGGTGCGCGACCAGCGTTTCGTCGACGGCCGCCCGGACGTGCTGACCTTCGTCAGCGAGCCGCTGCGCGAGCCGCTGCGCATCGCCGGCGCGCCGGCGGTGAACCTGCAGGCGTCCACCACCGGCAGCGACAGCGACTGGGTGGTGAAGCTGATCGATGTGTATCCGGACGAGATGGCGTCGGACCCGAAGATGGGCGGCTACGAGCTGGCGGTGTCGATGGCGATCTTCCGCGGCCGCTACCGCGAGAGTTTCGCAACGCCCAAGCCGATCGCGCCGAACCAGCCGCTGGCGTACACGTTCGGCCTGCCCACCGCCAACCACACCTTCCAGCGCGGGCACCGGGTGATGGTGCAGGTGCAGTCCAGCCTGTTCCCGCTGTACGACCGCAATCCGCAGAGCTTCGTGCCGAACATCTTCTTCGCCAAGCCCGGCGACTACCGCAAGGCGACGCAGCGGATCTGGCACACGCCGCAGCAGCCCAGTTTCATCAGCCTGCCGGTGCGCTGAGCGGCAGCGGGCGTGCCGCCCGCGTGAGAACGCCCCGGCCGCGCGCATGCCGCGATGCCGCGCCGCCGCACCCTCAAAGGCGCAGCGCGTCCAGGACCAGCGAGAACGCGGGGGAATGCTGCCGGCGGCTGGGGTAGTAGAGGTGGTAGCCGGAGAATGGCGGGCACCAGTCCTCCAGCACCCGCACCAGGCGTCCTTGCTCCAGGTGCGGGGCGAATTCCTGCTCGGGCAGGAAGGCGATGCCGAGCCCCTCGAGCGCGGCGCGCACGATCGGCGGCGAGGTATTGAAGATCAGCTGGCCGTCGACGCGCACGTTCACCTGCCGGTTGCGCCGCTCGAATTCCCACACGTAGATGCCGCCGTGGGTGGGGAAACGGATGTTGATGCAGCGGTGTCCGGTCAGGTCGCCCGGCGCCTTGGGCACCGGGCGGTCGCGGAAATAGCCCGGCGTCGCGACCGCGGCCATGCGCAGCGGCGGCCCGATCGGCATCGCGATCATGTCCTTGTCCAGGCTTTCGCCCAGGCGCACGCCGGCGTCGAAACGGTCGGCGACGATGTCGCGGAATCCGTAGCTGACATCGAATTCGATCTGCACGTCGGGGTAGCGGTGCAGCACCGGCGTCAGCTTGGGCAGCAGCGTCGTGTGCAGCACGTGCTCGCCGCTGGTGATGCGCACGACGCCGGCCGGCTTGTCGCGCAGGGCGGTCAGCGCGTCCAGTTCCGACTCGATCTCGTCGAAGCGGTTGCCGATGGCCTCCAGTAGGCGCTGGCCGGCCGCGGTGGGCGACACGCTGCGCGTGGTGCGGGTCAGCAGGCGGATCTCCAGTCGCGCTTCCAGTGCCTTGATCGCCTGGCTGAGCGCCGACTGGCTCACCCCGAGCACCGCGCCTGCGCGGGTGAAGCTGCCTTCCCGGGCGACGGTGACGAAGGCCAACAGGTCGTTGAGGTTGCGTCGTGCCATGGGCCGAGTCTGACAGGTCTATTGATTAATCGAGCTTATAGGGCATGCAAGCATTCATCATCTTATCAGCTGGATGCGCCGTGCCGACAATGGCCGTCCTCCCGTCAACGGAAAACCCACCATGTCCGTCAAAGCCTACGGCGCCCATGCCGGCGACCAGCCCCTGGAACCCATGGAGATCGTTCGCCGCGCACCGGGTCCGCACGACGTGCGCATCGACATCGCCTTCTGCGGCATCTGCCACTCCGACCTGCACCAGGTGCGCGCCGAATGGGCAGGCACCCGGTTCCCGTGCGTGCCGGGCCATGAGATCGTCGGCCGGGTCGCCGCGGTGGGAGCGCAGGTGGCCGGCTTCCAGCAAGGCGACCTGGTCGGGGTCGGCTGCATCGTCGACAGCTGCAAGCACTGCGAGGAGTGCGACGGTGGACTGGAGAACTACTGCGACGGCATGGTCGGCACCTACAACTTCCCGACCGCCGACGCTCCCGGCCACACCCTGGGGGGCTATTCGCAGCAGATCGTCGTGCACGAGCGCTACGTGCTGCGCGTGCGCCATCCGGCCGAACAACTGGCGGCCGTGGCGCCGCTGCTGTGCGCGGGCATCACCACCTATTCGCCGCTGCGGCACTGGGGCGCCGGCCCCGGCAAGAAGGTCGGCGTGGTCGGCATCGGCGGCCTTGGCCACGTGGGCGTGAAGCTGGCCCATGCCATGGGCGCGCATGTCGTCGCGTTCACCACCTCCGACGCCAAGCGCGACGCCGCGTTGGCATTGGGTGCCGACGAGGTCGTGGTATCGCGCAATGCGCAGGACATGGCCGCCCATGCCAGGAGCTTCGACCTGATCGTCAACACGGTGGCCGCGCCGCACGACCTGGACGCGTTGCTGGTCCTGCTCAAGCGCGACGGCGCGATGGTGCTGGTCGGCGCGCCGGCCGCACCGCATCCGTCGCCGGAGGTGTTCAACCTGATCATGAAGCGCCGCACGCTGGCCGGCTCGATGATCGGCGGCATTGCGCAAACCCAGGAAATGCTCGACTTCTGCGCCGAGCGCGGCATCGTCGCCGACATCGAGCTCATCCGCGCCGACCAGATCAACGCGGCCTACGCGCGGATGCTGCAGGGCGACGTGAAGTACCGCTTCGTGATCGACAACGCCTCGCTCGCCGCCTGATCCCGCCTGATCGCCCGGAACGGCGAACGCCGCTTCCCTTCCCGCAGTGGAGAACCCCGTGCACAAGATTCTGGCGCTGCTTGCGCTGTTGATCAGTCCCCTTGCCGCAACAGGAGCAGACATGTCCCGAGGCGCGAACAACTTCTACACCAGCGACAAGGTGGCCATGCACAAGGTCGCCTTCAAGAACCAGTACCAGATGACCGTGGCGGGCAACCTGTTCGTTCCGAAGGGCCTGGACCGCAGCGCCCGCAACGCCGCCATCGTGGTGGGCCATCCGATGGGCGCGGTGAAGGAGCAAAGCGCGAATCTGTACGCGACGAAGCTGGCCGAGCGGGGCTTCGTGACCCTGTCGATCGACCTGTCGTACTGGGGAGAGAGCCAGGGCGAGCCGCGGCATCTGATCGCGCCGGAGATCTACGCCGACGACTTCAGCGCGGCGGTGGACTTCCTCGCCACGCAGGCCATCGTGGATCCGCAGCGGATCGGCGTGCTCGGCATCTGCGGCAGCGGCAGCTTCGTCATCAGCGCGGCCAAGATCGACCCGCGCATGAAGGCGATCGCGACCGTCAGCATGTACGACATGGGAGCGGCGGCGCGCAATGGGCTCGGGAACGCCACCAGCCTGGCGCAGCGCCAGGACATCATCCGGTCGGCCGTCGACCAGCGCGTGGCCGAATCCACGGGCGGCGAAGTCCGCTACATCCCCGGAACGGTCAACGAACTGGAGCGCGACACGCCGGCGATCCAGCGCGAGTTCTTCGATTTCTATCGCACCCCGCGCGGCGCCTACACGCCGAAAGGCGAGTCGGCGCAGAACACGACCAAGCCCATGCTCAGCAGCCTCGGCAGGTTCATGAACTTCTATCCGTTCAACGACATCCAGACCATCGCGCCGCGGCCGATGCTGTTCATCGCCGGCGACCAGGCGCACTCGAAGGCGTTCAGCGAGGAGGCGTTCCGCCTGGCGGGGCAGCCGAAGGAACTGTACTGGGTGAAGGGCGCGGGCCACGTGGACCTCTACGACCGCACCGACCTCATCCCGTTCGACAAGCTGGCGTCCTTCTTCAAGCAGAACCTGGGTGCACGGTAGTGCCGCGCACGACGATCGGATCGTGCCGTCCCGCGTCTGCGGTCCGCAGCGGGGCGATGCCATGAGCGCGCCGATGGAGGCGCGCACGGGAGACACGCCACGCGGCGCCACGGCAGCGCCCGCGCACTGGAGCGGCGTGTTGGCGATGACGCTGTGCGTGTTCGCGCTGATCGCGTCCGAGTTCATGCCGGTCAGCCTGCTGACGCCGATGGCCGCCGACCTGCGCGTCAGCGAGGGTCTGGCCGGCTATGGGATCGCCATCTCCGGTGCGTTCGCGGTGCTCACCAGCCTGTCCCTTCCCGCGCTGGCCGGCGCCATGGACCGCAAGCGCCTGCTGCTGGCGCTGACCGGGCTGATGGCGGTCTCCGGCGCGGTGGTTGCGCTGGCCCCGAACTATCCGACCTACCTGGCCGGCCGCGCGCTGATCGGCGTGGTGATCGGCGGGTTCTGGTCGATGTCGGCGGCGACCGCGATGCGCCTGGTGCCGCCCGGCCAGGTGCCGCGCGCGCTGGCCATCTTCAACGGCGGCAACGCGCTGGCCACGGTGATCGCGGCCCCGCTCGGCAGCTACCTGGGCGCGGTCATCGGCTGGCGCGGCACGTTCCTGTGCCTGGTGCCGGTCGCGGCCATTGCCCTGGCCTGGCAGTGGGCCAGCCTGCCGGCCATGGCCGCGGCGCGCGCGCCCGGCGCACGCAACGTGTTCGCGCCGCTCCGGCAACGCTCCGTCGCGTTGGGCATGGCGGCGTGCGGGGCGTTCTTCATGGGGCAGTTCGCATTGTTCACCTACGTGCGGCCGTTCCTGGAAACCGTGGCGCGGGCGGACGTGTCCACGCTGTCGCTGGTCCTGCTCGGGATCGGCGTGGCCGGTTTCGTCGGCACCGTGCTGGTCGGCGCGGTCCTGAAGCGCGGCCTGTATCGCAGCCTGATCGCCATCGCGCTGCTGATGGCGGCGATCGCCCTGACCCTGATCCCGTTCGGCGCGCATGTCGCCGCGGCGGCGGCGTTGCTGGCGCTGTGGGGACTGCTGGCCACCGCGGCGCCGGCGGGCTGGTGGAGCTGGATCGCGCACGCCATGCCGACGAACGCCGAGGCCGGCGGCGGGCTGATGGTGGCGGTGATCCAACTGGCCATCGCCCTGGGCTCGACCGTCGGTGGGGTGCTGTTCGACCGCGGCGGTTATGGGGTCACCTTCGCCGCCAGCGCCACCGTGCTTGTGCTCGCGGCGGCGCTGACCTGGCTGGCCTCGCGCACGAGCGCGGCGCGTGTCGCCTGAGCCGCAGCCGCGGCGGCAGGCGTTCGCAATGGCGTTGGCGCCGGGCGCCGACCGCGTGGCGCGCGGCGCCGGCAGCGGCGATCGACACTGGCCCTCAAGCCGAACGCTGGCTTGGCTGGCGCTGCTGCTCGGCCTGCCGGGGCTCGGCCGCTGCGAGGAGGCCGGCGCGCAGGCGACGTCGGCACTGCCCGCGGCCGCCGCGGCATCGATGAGCCCGAAGCAGACGCGCATGTGGATGACCGTGGGCGAACGCCGTTTCGCCGTCGCCATGGCCGACAACGCGGCTGCTCGCGCGTTCGCCGCGCAATTGCCGCTCGCGCTGCACCTGAGCGAGCTCAACGGCAACGAGAAGCACGCCGAGCTGCCGCAGCCGCTGCCGGGGCAGGCGCGCCGGCCGGGCACGCTTCGCGCCGGCGACCTGATGCTCTACGGCACGCAGACCCTGGTCGTCTTCTATTCCACATTCGCCTCTTCGTACTCCTATACCCGGCTGGGCCGCGTGCAGGACCCGGCCGGCCTGGCCCAGGCATTGGGCCGGCGCGATGTCCGGGTCGCGTTCTCCAGGGACTAGCACGGCCTCCCTGCGCGCGAGCGCCGGTGGAGCTGCGCGCCAGGCGGAGCCCGGCCGTGGCGGGCGGGTGCGAGGGCGGAGCGAACAAGTGGCGCTACGTGTGGCCGCGCGTTCGCCTGCCTCGGCATCGACGTGGTGCCCTCCTGGCAGCGCGCAACGTCGTCTGGGCCGCATGCGCCCGCAACGGAATCGCCGCCAGTCATGCTGCAGCCGACGCCGGACGCGCGCCGCCCCGCGTCTTCGCGCATGTCTGGCAGCGAATCGCAGGCACAAAAAAACCCGGAAAGCGTTGGCTTTCCAGGTTTCTCGTGACCTTGAAACTGGTCGGGGAGACAGGATTCGAACCTGCGACCTCTACGTCCCGAACGTAGCGCTCTACCAGACTGAGCTACACCCCGAAGGAGCCGCGTATGATACGGGGCTCGCCGGGGTTCGGCAAGCGCCCGCCGCAAGAAAGTTTCAGCCGCCGGTTTCCTGCTTGCGCTGCTCGCGCGCTTCGAACCACATGCCGTTGAGGATGGCGGCGGTCGAGGCCAGGCCGACGCCGAGGATCCAGGCGAAATACCACATGCTGCAATCTCCTAAGAAGGTAGGGTGGGCGAACGCGCTCAGTACGCGTTCGGGTTTTCGTCCATCGATTCGGCGGTGACCTTGCCCTTCAGCACGCGGTACACCCAGGTGGTGTAGCCGATGATGATCGGCAGGAACAGCACCGTGGCCAGCAGCATGATCCACAGCGTGAGGTGGCTGCTGGACGCGTCCCACAGGGTCAGGCTGGAGCCGGGCTGGCTGGAGGAGGGCAGCAGGAACGGGAAGATCGCAAAGCCGACGGTGAGGATGATGCCGGCGATCGCCGTGCCCGAGGCGATGAACGCCAGGCCACCGCGGCGCCTGGCCAGCAGCGCCGCGCTCAGCAGCAGGCCGAGAACGCCCAGCGCCGGCGCCAGCGCGGTCAGCGGCATGGTCTGGTAGTTGTGCATCCAGCCGCCGGCGGCGCCGATCACCGCGGTCTTCAGCAGCGGGTTGGTGGCGCCGTCGGTGACCGCCTGCGAGGTGACCTGGTAGCCGGGCAGGCCGGTCGCCACCCACACCCCGGCGGCGGCGAACAGCGCGCAGGCCACCAGCGCCGCCACGCTGCCGTAGCGCGCCGCGCGTTCGGCGACCGGGCCGTCGGTCTTCAGCACCAGCATCGCCGCGCCGTGCGCCACCAGCATGCTCACGCTGAGCAGGCCGGCCAGCAGCGCGAACGGCATCAGCAGGCCGAAGAACGAGCCGGTGTAGAACACCCGCAACGTGTCGTCGAAGTGGAACGGCACGCCGAGCAGCACGTTGCCCACCGCCACGCCCATGATCAGCGCCGGGATGAAGCCGCCCAGGAACAGCGCCCAGTCCCAGTTGTTGCGCCAGCGCTGGCTGGGCATCTTGCCGCGGAACTTGAACCCGACCGGGCGCAGGATCAGCGCGAACAGGATCACGAACATCGCCAGGTAGAAGCCGGAGAAGCTGACCGCGTACAGCGGCGGCCAGGCGGCGAAGATCGCACCGCCGCCGAGCACCAGCCAGACCTGGTTGCCCTCCCAGACCGGGCCGATGGTGTTGACCACCAGCCGGCGTTCGGCGTCGTTCCTGGCCACGAACGGCAGCAGCGCGCCGACGCCCAGGTCGAAGCCGTCCATGACCGCGAAGCCGATCAGCAGGATGCCGAGCAGCAGCCACCAGATCACGCGCAGCGTGGTGTAGTCCAGTGCAATGAAGTCCATCGTAGTTCTCCTGCCGGGATCAGAGTTGACCGGCGGCCGCAGGGGCGGCGAGCGGGGTGGCGGGGCGCGGGGTCGGCTGCAGCAGCGCAGGCAGATCGTCCGGACCCTTGCCGATCGCCTTGAGCATCAGCTTGACCTCGATGATCAGCAGCGTGGTGTAGATCGCCACGAAGCCGGCCAGGGTGATCAGGATGTCGTGCAGCGCCAGGCCCGAGGCGGCGTAGAACGTCGGCAGCACGCCTTCCACCGCCCACGGCTGGCGGCCGTACTCGGCCACGTACCAGCCGCACTCGATCGCGATCCATGGCGCCGGCAGCGTCCACACCGCCAGCTTCAGGAACCAGCGCTTGTCCTCGAAGTTGTGCTTGCACGAGAACCACAGCGCCGCGGCGAAGAACGCGATCAGGTAGAAGCCCAGCCCGGCCATCACCCGGAACGTCCAGAACAGCGGCAGCACCCGCGGCACGGTGTCCAGCGCGGCCTTGGAGATCTCCTCCGGGGTGGCGTTGAGGATGTCGTCGCGGTAGCGCTTGAGCAGCAGGCCGTGGCCCAGGTCCTGCCAGTGGCGGTCGAACACCTCGCGCGCCTGCGCGTCGTTGCGCTCGGCCTTGAGCCGCTCCAGCGCGCCGTAGGCGATCTGCCCGCCGCGGATGCGGTGCTCGGCACGCTTGACCAGTTCCAGGATGCCCGGGATCGGCGTGTCCAGCGAGCGCGTGGCGACCAGGCCCATCAGGTACGGCACCTTGATCGCGTAGTCGTTCCTGCCGGTGGCCTGGTTGGGGATGCCGAAGGCGGTGAAGTCCGCCGGCGCCTGCTCGGTCTCCCACATCGCCTCGATCGCGGCCAGCTTCATCTTCTGGTGCTCGTTGGCGGCGTAGCCGCTCTCGTCGCCGAGTACCACCACCGACAGCGACGAGGCCAGGCCGAACGCGGCGGCGACCGCGAACGAGCGCCGCGCCATCTCGCGATGCTTGCCGCGCAGCAGGTACAGCGCGCTGATCGACATCACGAACACCGCGCCGGTCACGTAGCCGGCGCTGACCGTGTGCACGAACTTGGCCTGCGCCACCGGGTTGAACACCACCGCCATGAAGTCGACCACCTCCATGCGCATCGTCTCCGGGTTGAACACCGCGCCGGTGGGGTTCTGCATCCAGCCGTTGGCGATCAGGATCCACACCGCCGACAGGTTGGTGCCCAGCGCCACCAGCCAGGTCACCATCAGGTGCTTGACCGGCGAGAGCTTGTTCCAGCCGAAGAAGAACAGGCCGATGAAGCTGGCCTCCAGGAAGAACGCCATCAGCCCTTCGATCGCCAGCGGCGCGCCGAAGATGTCGCCGACGTAGTGGCTGTAGTACGACCAGTTCATGCCGAACTGGAACTCCATCACGATGCCGGTGGCCACGCCCATGGCGAAGTTGATGCCGAACAGCACGCCCCAGAACAGGGTCATGCGCCGCCACACGTCCTTGCCGGTCATGACGTACACGCTCTCCATGATCGCGATCATGAAGGACAGGCCGAGGGTGAGAGGGACGAACAGGAAGTGGTACATCGCGGTCAGGGCGAATTGCAGCCGCGACAGCTCTACGACTGTCGTGTCGATCATGGCTGTGCTACCTCGTGGAAGATGTGCATCTGGGTGGCCGGGTAACGGGAGGTTGTGGCGGGATCTTCCGCTTCCCCGGCGCGCTCGGCCTTGATCCAGATCAATGCCGCGGTCCAGGCGCGGCGGGCATCGTGGCATCCCGGCGCCGCCGCACTGCGCGCCCTACAATGGCGATCCCGCCAGCCGCCGCGAGCCCGTCTTGACCGATCCCGCCGAGTCGTACGCCGATACGCAGCCGCAGCGGCGCCAGCGCCTGCAGTGGCTGGCGGCGCTGGCGCAGGCCGCGCGCGGCCGGCAGCGGGTGGCGGCCGCGGCGATCAGCCTGTCCGGGGCGCTGCTGATCGTGCAGGCCGGCGCCATCGCCTGGCTGGTGCAGGCGCTGCTGGTCGAGCGCCGCGCGCCGGCGGCGGGGGCTGCCGCGTTCGCGGTGCTCGCCGCGGTGCTGGCGCTGCGCGCCCTGCTGGGCTGGTGGGCGCAGCGCGCGGCCGGCGACGTCGCCGATGCGGCCAAGCTGGAACTGCGTGGGCGCGTCTACCGGCGCCTGCTGCAGCGCGGCCCGTTGTGGCTGCGCGGCCAGCGCACCGGCGAACTGGGCGAACTGCTGCTGGCGCACGGCGATGCGCTGGACGGTTACTACGCCGGCTACCAGCCGGCACGGCTGGAAGTGAGCGTGGTGCCGCTGCTGATCCTGCTGGCGGTGGGCTGGACCGACTGGGTGGTGGGCGTGCTGCTGCTGTTCACCGCGCCGCTGGTGCCGGTATTCATGATGCTGGTGGGCTGGGGCGCCGAAGCGGCCGGGCGCCGCCAGCTGCGCGAACTGGCGCGGATGGGCGGGCATTTCGCCGACCGGCTCAAGGGCCTGGGCCTGCTGCGCCTGTACGGCCGCGGCGACGCCGAACTGCTCGGCGTCGCCGCGGCCGCCGACGGGGTGCGCGAGCGCACGCTGAAGGTGCTGCGCATCGCCTTCCTGTCCTCCACCGTGCTGGAATTCTTCGCCTCGGTCAGCGTGGCGATCGTGGCGATGTACCTGGGCCTGAGCTACCTGGGCATGATCTCGCTGCATGCGGCGGTGCCGACGCTGGGCACCGGCGTGTTCTGCCTGCTGCTGGCGCCGGAGTTCTACGCGCCGCTGCGGCGCCTGGCCGCGCACTACCACGACCGCGCCAACGCGCTGGCCGCGGTGGCCGAAGTGGAGCGCCTGCTCGGCGATCTGCCCGGCGCCTCCGCTGCCGCCGCGCCGGTCGCCGCGCTCCTCGCCGAACCGCCTGCGTTCGCGGCGCCGGCGCAGGCCTTGCCGGCAGTGCCGGCCGCGCCGCGGCCGCTGCAGCCGCAGGCGGCGCCGTTGCTTCAGGTCAACGGCCTGGCGCTGCGTCCGCAGGGCGCGCGCTGCGACGTGCTGGGCGAGCTGTCGTTCACGCTCGCGGCGGGGCAGCGCCTGGCGCTGGTCGGGCCCAGCGGCAGCGGCAAGAGCACCTTGCTCGAAGCGCTGGCCGGCTGGCTGCCGCCGCGTGCCGGCAGCGTGCAGCAGCGTCCGGGGCTGCGCATCGGCTACGCCGGGCAGCGTCCTTACCTGTTCCACGGCAGCATCGCCGACAACCTGCGCCTGGCCGATCCGCACGCCAGCGCCGCGCAGTTGCATGCCGCCGCCGAGGCGGCGCAGGTGCTGCGTTTCGCCGAGCGCCTGCCGCAGGGCCTGGATACCGTGATCGGCGAACGCGGCTTCGGCCTGTCCGGCGGCGAGGCGCGGCGCATCGGCCTGGCGCGGCTGCTGCTGCGCGATCCGGAACTGCTGCTGCTCGACGAGCCGACCGCATTCCTGGATCCGGACACCGAGGCCGAACTGCTGCGCACGCTGGCCGCCTTCACCCGCGGCCGCAGCGTGATCGTCGCCACCCACAGCGAGGCGGCGATGCGCTGGGCCGACAGCGTGCTGCGCCTGGACGCGCGCGCCGCGGCAGGGGGGCAGGCATGAGCGCGCCGCGCAACGACGACGTGCGCGGCGTGTTCCGGCGCCACCGCGGCCGGCTGCTGCTGACCGCGCTGCTGCTGCTGACCACGATGCTGGCCGGCGTCGGCCTGCTCGGCCTGTCCGGCGGCTTCCTGACCGCCGCCGCGCTGGCCGGTGCGGTCGGCATGGGCAGCGGCTTCAATTTCTTCTCGCCGTCGGCGGGAATCCGCGCGCTGACCTTCGCCCGCATCGCCTCGCGCTACGGCGAGAAGCTGATCGGCCACGACGCCACCTTGCGCATCGCCCGCGACCTGCGGGTGTGGTTCTTCCGCCGCGCGCTGCCGCTGGCGCCGGCGCGGCTGGGCGCCAGCCGCACCGGCGAACTGCTGGCGCGGCTGATGTCCGACATCGGCGAGGTCGACGGCCTGGCGGTGCGGGCGCTGGGTCCGCTGGCCGCGCTGGTCGGCGTCGGCGCCCTCGGCGTGGCCGCGGCCGCACTGATCCATCCGCCGGCGGCACTGCTGCTGGCGGCGCTGGCGGCGGCGGTCGGCATCGGCGTGCCGCTGCGGGTGGCGCGCGGCGCCCGCCCGCGCGAGCAGCGCCGCGCGCAGCAGCGCGAGACGCTGCGCACGCTCGCCTACGAAGGCCTGGAAGGCGCCGCCGACCTGGCCGCGCTGGACGCGCAGGCCGACTGGATCGCGCGCGTGGAGGCCAGCGCGCAGGCGCTGCGCGGCGAGGACCGCGCGCAGCGGCACCGGCTGATCGCCGGCAACGCCCTGCATGCGGCGTGCGCGGGCGTCGGCCTGCTGGCGATGCTGTGGCTGGCGCTGGGCGCGGCGCGCGACGGCGCGATCGCCGCCGAACACGCCGCCGGGCTGCTGTTCCTGGCCGTGGCCCTGCTCGAGGTCTGGGCCGGCGCCGGGCTGGCATGGCAGGCGCTGCAGTCGGGCCGGGTCGCCGCGCAGCGGCTGCAGCGCATCGCCGGGCAATCCCCGCCGGTCGCCGATCCGCCACAGCCGCACGCGTTGCCGGCGCTGGCCGAGCTGCATTTCGACGCTGTCGCCTTCGCCTGGCCCGGCGAGCCGCGCCGCGTGCTCGACGGGGTCGAGCTGCGCATCGCGCCCGGCGAGCGCATCGCCATCTACGGCGACAGCGGCAGCGGCAAGACCACCGTGTCGGCGCTGCTGCTGCGGCTGTGGGATCCGCTGCAGGGCGCGGTCCGCTACGGCGGCGTGGACCTGCGCGACGCCGCGCAGGCGCAATGGCACCGGCGCCTGGCCTGGTTGCCGCAGGGCGCGCCGGTGTTCGCCGGCACGGTGCGCGACAACCTGCGCCTGGGCGCGCCCGACGCCGGCGACGATGCGCTGCGCCAGGTGCTGGCCGACGTGCGCCTGCGCGACTGGCTGCACGAGGTCGGCGGGCTGGACGCGTGGCTGGGCGAGAACGGCGCGACGATGTCAGCCGGCCAGGCGCGGCGCCTGGCGCTGGCCCGCGCGCTGCTGCGCGATGCGCCGCTGCTGGTGCTGGACGAGCCGACCGAAGGCCTGGACGTGGACACCGCGCAGGCGCTGCTCGCCGATCTGGCGCAGGCGCTGGGACCGCGCAGCCTGCTGCTGATCAGCCACGACGTACTGCCCGACGGCGTGGTACACCGGCGCTACCGCCTGCAGCAGGGCAGGCTGTACCAGGACGGCTAACGGCGTACGGCTGCGCGTTTCGGTTACTGATGCGCGGCACACCGGCAGCGGCAGCCCGCAGCGGCACCGGTGCCTGCGTGGCCACCGACTTTCGCATCGTGCAAAGCGCGCACCGGGCAAAGCGGCCATTGGGGCTGGCACGAGTACGTGCCACGGTTTTGCCCCTGCCAGGAACGGCAGGCGCGCAACGCCGCTGCTGGCGTGCGGACATCAGCGACCCACATTGCCGGCGGAGAGTGGGGCGTGCGCCGCGCCTGCCTGAGCCTGACGACCGAACGGGCGCCGCAACGCAACTACGAGCTGCGGGTGCTTGCGTGCCGGTGCCTCGCTCTGCCGAAACGTGCTGCACGAACGCAGGTACATGCCTGGTGGATACCAGCGCTCGCCCGCAGTTCGCGTTGGTTCATGCGGCGCTGCGGCGTCGGCATCGCGCGCCAGGCCGCGCAACGCTGCGTTTCCGCACGGCCGATCGGGCGGTCGCGTAGGCGGCCCCATCTCCGATGCTCCAACGCGTTCGCCTACGCCGCCGCAACTTTCGCCGGAGTAGGCTGGCGGCACTTTTTGAGGAGTCCTCCCCATGCGCCACGACACCGTCAATCCCGCGACCGGCCAGGTCGAATACTCGCTCGAACTGATGGATGCGGACGCGGTCGAGCAGCGCCTGGCGGCGTCGGCGCGGGCGTTCCCGGCGTGGGCGGCGCTGCCGCTGGCCGAACGCGGCGACCTGCTGCGCCGGGTCGGCGCGCAGCTGCGCGCGCAACGCGAGTCGATCCAGCGCACCATGACCGCGGAAATGGGCAAGCTGCGCAACGAGGCGCTGGCGGAGATCGACAAATGCGCCGCCGCCTGCGACCACTATGCCGAGCACGCCGCGGACTACCTGCAGGACCTGCCGGTGGCGACCGACGCGCACAGGAGCTACGTGCGCTACGAGCCGCTGGGCTGCGTGTTCGCGGTGATGCCGTGGAATTTCCCGATCTGGCAGGTGTTCCGGTTCCTGGCGCCGGCGCTGATGGCCGGCAACGTGGCGCTGCTCAAGCACGCCAGCAACGTGCCGCGCTGCGCCGATGCGATCAACGCCGTGCTCAGGGCCGCCGGCGTGCCGGACGGCGTGTTCGACGTGCTGCACATCGACAACGACCAGGCCGCCGAGGTGCTGCGCGATGGCCGCATCGCCGCGGTGACGCTGACCGGCAGCGAGCGCGCCGGGCGCTCGATCGCGGCCACCGCCGGCGAGCAACTGAAGAAGTGCGTGATGGAACTGGGCGGCAGCGATGCGTTCGTGGTGCTGGACGACGCCGACCTGGACACGACCGTGGCCGCGGCGGTGAAGTCGCGCTTCGACAACGCCGGGCAGACCTGCATCGCGGCCAAGCGCTTCGTGGTGGTCGACGCCATCGCCGACGAGTTCGTGCGCCGCTTCGTCGAGGCGGCCGCGCGGCTCAGGCTGGGCGACCCGCAGGACGAGGCGACGACGCTGGCGCCACTGGCGCGGCAGGACCTGCGCGACGAACTGCACAAGCAGGTGCAGGCGAGCATCGACAAGGGCGCCACGCCGCTGCTCGGCGCCGCGCCGGACGCCGCCACCCACGCCGGCTACCCGGCGACGATCCTGGACGACGTAGGCCCGGGCATGCCCGCCTACGACGAGGAACTGTTCGGCCCGGTCGCCGCGATCCTGCGCGTGGCCGACGAAGCCCAAGCCGTGCGCGTGGCCAACGACACCACCTTCGGCCTGGGCGGCAGCGTGTGGACGCAGGACCGCGAGCGCGGCGACCGCGTCGCCCGCCAGTTGCAGTGCGGCGCCGCCTTCGTCAACGCCATCGTCAAGAGCGACGTACGCCTGCCGTTCGGCGGCATCAAGCGCTCCGGCTTCGGCCGCGAACTGGCCGAGCATGGCATCCACGAGTTCATGAACATCAAGTCGGTGTATGTGGGGTGATGCCGGGACCAGGGACCGGGGACCGGGGACCCGGAGCGGCAAAAGCAGGACCACGCAACGGCGCAGCGCAGCTGCGCCGCTCGCGGAGGCAGCTAGCGGCGCTGCGCTTTTCCGGGTCCCTGGTCCCCGGTCCCCGGTCCCGGCTTCACAGCCACCGCGCCCGCTTGAACGCCAGATACAGCCCCAGGCATACCGCGCCGACGCCGCCGATCATCAGCGGGTAGGCCCACGGCCAGTCCAGTTCCGGCATGTGCTGGAAATTCATGCCGTACCAGCTGGTGATCAGCGTCGGTGCGGCGAGCAGCGCGGCCCAGGCGCCCAGGCGCTTGACCGTCTCGCCCTGCGCCAGCGTCACCAGCGACAGGTTCACGCTCAATGCGGTGCCCAGCATCTCGCGCAGGGTGTCGATCGCGTCGTTGGTGCGCACCGCGTGGTCGAGCACGTCGCGCAGGTACAGGCGCAGCTCGTCGGGAATCAGCGGCCCCGGGTTGCGCTTCAGGTGCGCCAGCACGTCCTGCAGCGGGGCGACCGCCAGCCGCATCTGGTTGAGCTCGCGCTTGAGCTCGTACAGGCGGATCGCGGTGTCGCGGTGGTAGGCCTCGGCGAAGATGTCCTTCTCCAGGCGCTGCAGGCTCTCGCGGAAATCGTCGAGGATCGGCTGGTAGTTGTCGACGATGTAGTCCAGCACCGCGTACAGCGCGAACGACGGGCCGAGCTGCATCAGCGCCGACTCGCGCTCCAGCCGCTCGCGCACCGGCGCGTACGGCAGCGAGGCGCCGTGGCGCACGGTCAGCAGGAAGCGCGCGCCGAGGAAGGCGTGGGTCTCGCCGTAGACGATGCGCTCCTCGATCACCTGCGCGGTATGCACCACCACGAACAGCGAGTTGCCGTAGGACTCGACCTTCGGCCGCTGGTGCGCCTTGCGCGTGTCCTCGATCGCCAGGTCGTGCAGGCCGAACTCTTCCTGCAGCAGCTGCAGCACGTCGTCCTCCGGCTCGTACATGCCGACCCAGACGAAGCCGTCGTCGCCGGCCAGCACGTCGCTGATCCGCTCCAGCGGGATGTCGTGGCGGCGGCCGTGGCCGTCGTAGTGCACGCAGTTGATGACGCAGGCGGGATTTGCGGGGATGGAGGCCATGGGCGTGGATCGTGCGCGGGCGCGCTCAGCGGCGCAAGCGGCGCTGCGTGAACGCCCAGGCCAACGCGGTGTGCACCGGCAGCAGCAATGCGATCCACTGCAGGTTGAACTGCGGCTGCATCATCGACAGCCAGTGGATCAGCAGCGCCGCGCCGGCCAGCGCCACCACCAGCCACAGCACGATGCCGAACCAGCGACCGGGCGGGCGCCGGCGCAACGCGGCCACCGCGCCGCCGACCAGAAGCAGGCACAGCGGGTTGAGCAGCAGCAGGTTGCGGTTGGCCCAGGCCGCGCGGTGCTCGGTCAGGCCCCACAGGTACAGCAGCACGCCGCCGCCGACCGCGCACAGCAGCCAGAACGGCAGCGCCAGCGCCGCCAGCAGGCGCGGCCGGCGCGAAGCGGCGACGATGCCGGCCGCGGCGACGAGCCCGGCCAGCAGCCATGGCCACCAGTGCCGAATCCGTTCCGGCGGTTCCGGCGCCTGCCGCTGCGGCAGCAGTTCCTGCCGCGCCTGCACCAGCGGGCGTCCGGCGCTGTTGCGCACCTCGTCCAGGCTCTCGGCCAGGCGCATCGGCACGAACGCTTCTTCCCAGCGCGACAGCGGCTTGTCCGCGTACGGTCCGAGCCCCAAGTCGAAGCCCAGCCACATCCATGCCGCCGGCGAGGCCAGGCGCACCGATTCGCTGCGGTAGGTGTTGCCGCGCGAGCGCCCCGACAGCTGTGCGTGCAACGCGCCGCCGAGTGCGCGGTCCAGCGCGTCGCGCACCATCGTGGCGCAGTTGGCGGTGAAGTAGTCATAGCGGTAGCGCGCGTTTTCCGGACGCGCGCGCTGCGCCAGCGCCTGTTCCAGCGCGCGCGCCTGCGCCGGCTCCAGGTCCAGCCACTGGATGCTGACCCCGCGTCCGACCTCGCGGTACTGCGCCAGGTCCTGCTCCAGCGGCAGCGCCACCAGGTAGTACATCATGTCGCCGGCGGCGAAGCGGCTGACGAAGTCCGGCTCGGTCGGGTCGAAGAAGCCGAAGTTGTACGAGGTGGCGCGGCCGCTGCGCGGATCCACCACCACGATCGCATCGTGGCCGAAGCGCTCGAAGAACACGTCGCCCGGCTGCATCGTCGCCACGCCCACGCGCGGCGCCGGCGCGGCGGCGTCGACGGGCAGGGCGGCAGCCGAAGCGGCGGTGGGCGGCGGTGCGTCCGCGGCGGCGGCGCCGGCACCGGTCTGCGCGAACGCGGTCGCCGCCAGCCACGCCAGCAGCGTGCCGAGCAGCCAGCGCGGCAGGCCGCGCGCGCGATGCGGGGCGCGAGGGATCAAGCGTCGTCCTGCGCGTCGGACGGCAGCACGGTGACGTGGAACGCCTGCACGCGACGCGCGTCGGCGCGCGCCACGCGGAACGCAAAACGGCCCAGGGTCAGTTCCTCGCCGGTTTCCGGCAGATGGCCGATCGCCTCGGTGACCAGGCCGCCGACGGTGTCGTAGTCGTCGTCGGGGAAGTCGGCGCCGAAGCGCTCGTTGAAGTCTTCGATCGGGGTCAACGCGTCGACCACGTACTGGCCGTCGGCCTGCGCGGCGATCAGCGAGGCCTCGTCCTCGGCGTCGTCGTGCTCGTCGTCGATCTCGCCGACGATCTGCTCGAGCACGTCCTCGATGGTGACCAGGCCGGCGACGCCGCCGTATTCGTCGACCACGATCGCCATGTGGTTGCGCGAAAGCCGGAATTCCTTCAGCAGCACGTTGAGCTTCTTCGACTCGGGGATCAGCACCGCCGGGCGCAGCAGTTCGCGCACCGTGCCGGGGCCGTGGTCGGCGACCACGCCGCGCAGCAGGTCCTTGGCCAGCAGGATGCCGAGGATTTCGTCCTTGTTCTCGCCGTGCACCGGGAAGCGCGAATGGCCGGACTCGACCACCTGCTTCATCAGCTCGATGAAGCGCGATTCGGCCGGCAGCGAGACCATCTGCGAGCGCGAGACCATCACGTCGCCGACGGTGAGTTCGGACACCGACAGCGCGCCTTCCATCATGCGCAGGGTATCGGCGGCGATCAGGCCGTCGTGTTGCGCGTCGCGCAGCACTTCCACCAGGTCGTCGCGGGTATGCGGGTCGCCGGAGAACACGGAGCTGAGGCGTTCCAGCCAGCCGCGGCGTTTTTCGTGGGTTTCCGGGGGGGAGCTACTAGGGTCGTCTTCGGACATGTTCTGCGGGTACGGCACCCGGCGGGCCGGGCGATGCGGGCAAGTCTAGCAGGACCGGGACGGCGTTCAGCCGGCCGCCGCCGGCGCCGGGGTGGCCAGCGGATCGGGCGCGGGCGGGGCGCTCGGGTCTTCCGGCAGGTCCAGGCTGTAGCTGCAGCCGGCCAGGGTCTTGCCCGGGTGCGATTTCACCGTCGAGACGCTGAGGATGATCGATTCGATCATCGCCTCGCCGGTCTTGGGGTCGGCGACGTCGCGGCTGACCAGCTCGCGGCCGAACATCGCCTTCTCCGGCGTGTCCACCGCTGCTTCCAGCTGCAGCTGCTTGGCCAGCGGGCGCGGGTCGGGCAGATCCAGGATCGCCATCACGCTGGCGCCGGCCACCGCGATGCGCGTGGTGCTGTGGCCGAACACCTGGATCGGGCGGATCAGCTCGTACTCGCTCATGAACAGGTTGGTCTGCGGCAGCGGCTTCCAGCCCTGCGCGACCGCCTTCAGCGGGTCGGCGAGCAGCGGCGCCAGCGCGCCGAACTCGGCGACGCTGCGGCGGCATTCGAGCAGTGCCGGCAGGTCGATGGCCTGCGCCGGCACCGCGGCGGCGGTTGCGGCGGGCGCGGCCGCCTGGGCCGGCGGCAGGGCCGCGCCGGCCAGCAGCGCGAGGAGGGCGGGCAGGCAGCGATAACGGCGCATCTCAGCGCTCTCCACGGTAGGGGTCGTCGATGCCGAGTTCGGCCAGGATCTCGCGTTCCAGCTGCTCCATCGCATCGGCGTCCTTGTCGTGCTCGTGGTCCCAGCCGAGCAGGTGCAGCACGCCGTGCACGGTCAGGTGCGCGTAGTGGGCGTTGAGCGGCTTGCCCTGTTCGGCGGCCTCGCGCGCCACCACCGGCGCGCAGATCACCAGGTCGCCGAGCAGCGGCAGCTTCACCCCTTCCGGCAGCTCGGCCGGAAAGCTGAGCACGTTGGTGGCGTAGTCCTTGCCGCGGTAGTGGTGGTTCAGCGCGCGCCCTTCCTTGTCGTCGACCACGCGGATCGCCAGGTCGGCCTCGCGGATGCGCCCCTTCAGCGCCGCGGCCACCCACTTGCGGAAGCTGGCCGCGGCCGGCAGCCCGGCGCGGGGCAGGGCGTAGCTGACGCCGACATCGAGGCGGACCGGCCCGCGGGTCATGCCGGCCCCGTCTGCTTGTCGACCGCGTCGCGCTTCTCGTAGGCGTTGACGATGCGCGCGACCAGCGGATGGCGGACCACGTCGCGCGCCTCGAAGAAGGTGAAGCTGACCCCGTCGACCTCGTGCAGCACCTCGATCGCGTCGCGCAGCCCCGACTTCACGTGCTTGGGCAGGTCGATCTGGGTCAGGTCGCCGGTGACCACGGCGGTGCTGCCGAAGCCCAGCCGGGTCAGGAACATCTTCATCTGCTCGATGGTGGTGTTCTGCGCCTCGTCCAGGATCACGTACGCATCGTTGAGCGTGCGCCCGCGCATGTAGGCCAGCGGCGCGATCTCGATGACGTTCTTCTCCAGCAGCTTGACCACCTTCTCCACGCCGAGCATCTCGTACAGCGCGTCGTACAGCGGGCGCAGGTACGGATCCACCTTCTGGCTCAGGTCGCCGGGCAGGAAGCCGAGCTTCTCGCCGGCCTCCACCGCCGGGCGCACCAGGATCAGCCGCTGCACGCGCGATTCGTTCAGCGCCTCTACCGCGCTGGCCACCGCCAGGAAGGTCTTGCCGGTGCCGGCCGGGCCGACCCCGAAATTGATGTCGTGGGTGGCGATCGCATGCAGGTACTTGGCCTGGTTGGCGCCGCGGCCGCGCACGGTGCCGCGCTTGACCTTGATCGCGACCTCCTGCGGCTCGTAGGCGCGCTCGGCCACGTGCTCGACGTTGGCCTGGTTCAGCCGCAGGTGGATGGCCTGGTTGTCGAACACCACGCTGT
Organism: Xanthomonas sp.; assembly: GCF_017163755.1. Classification (GTDB taxonomy): domain Bacteria; phylum Pseudomonadota; class Gammaproteobacteria; order Xanthomonadales; family Xanthomonadaceae; genus Xanthomonas_A. The sequence continues at coordinate 85,307 of NZ_JAFIWC010000017.1, read as the reverse complement.
CGGCTTCCTCGTACAGCGCGCGCAGCAGCTTCTCGGCGGCGGTCACCGCGGCGGCCGGGCCGGTCACGCGGTAGACGTTGCCGCGGTTGGAGATCTCCACGCCCAGGCGCAGTTCGATCTGGCGCAGATGTTCGTCGAAGGGGCCGGCGAGGTTGGCCAGGCGTTCGGTGTCGGCCGGTTCCAGGGAAAAATCGCTTTGCGCGGGTGTGGTCATCAAGGCTCGGACACGGCGCGCGGAACCGCGCCAGCGTCGTTAGGACAGGGGATGGAAGCGTAGCGCGCGCGGCCGTGAAGGGCCAGACAGCGCGAACGCGGCGAGGGTGGCGAAGCAAGGCGGCGATGCTGCGCCAGGACGTTGCACGGCACTGTACGGCGCGCCTTGACGCGGTGCGGAATCGCGCGGATGGCGTGGATGCGCGGCACGGTCCGGCGTGGCGCTGTGCGGCCGCGTCGCTGCCGAATGGCCCGGCGTTGTCGGCAGGCCCGGTCATCGAGGCAGGCACGCAACGTCGGCCGATGCCGCCGTGGGATGGGGCGGCGACAAGGGGATTGCGGCGCGCTCCCGGGGCGCGTATCGCGCGCTGCCGCGCCAGGCAGCGTCAGCGCGAGTGGACCGCGTCAGTACCGGTAGCCGTCTGCCGCCGGGATGCGCCGCTTGGTCGCGATCGCATTGCCGACGCTTGTTGATGACGAGCCGATTGATGACGAGCCGACACACCGTTCGTCGGCGACCGCTTGAAATTTAATTAATTGATGAATTAAATATCTGCATGGCTACCTCCAGACCCTCCAAGCCGAGCGCACGCAAGCCGCCCGGCCACGCTCCCGCCGCTGAGGACCCCGCCGCCGACGCCGCTGCCGCCGACAGCACGCCGCCGCGCCGCGGCCGCGCGCCAGGCCGGCCGAACGCGCATTCCCCAGACCAGCGCGCGCGCCTGCTCCAGGCCGCACTGGACTGCTTTGCCGCGCAAGGCATCGCCGCCGCCTCGCTGCGCGACATCGCGCGCGCGGCCGGGGTCACGCCGGCGCTGGCGCACTACTATTTCGGCGACAAGGCGCAGCTGCTCGAGGCGGTGGTGGCCGAACGCGTGCTGCCGATCTTCGTGGAGCTGCGCCAGACGCTGCTGCAGACCGATGCCGGCGCCGGCGCGCTGATCGCCGGCTTCGTCAACGGCATCGCCGCGCTGGTGGTGCGGCATCCGTGGCTGCCGCCGCTGTGGATCCGCGAGGTGGTCAGCGAGGGCGGCGCGTTGCGCGAGCTGCTGACCACGCGGATCGGGCCGATGCTGGCGCAGCAGATGGCCGCGCGCTTCGCCCAGGCGCAGCAGCGCGGCGAACTCAACGCCGGCCTGGACCCGCGCCTGCTGATGGTGTCGCTGGTGGGACTGACCATGTTCCCGGCGGCCGGGGCGCCGATCTGGAAGCGCCTGTTCCAGGCCGAGGAGCTGGACATGGAAGCCGTGCGCGTGCACACCCTGGCGCTGCTCGAGCGCGGCCTGGAGCTGAAGCCATGAACCCGTCGATCGCCACCCGCGGGCTGCCCTGGGCGCTCGCCGCGGCGCTGCTGGGCGGCTGCCAGGCCGCGCCGCCGCAGGCCGCCGGCACGCTGGAATGGGACCGTATCGGGGTGCCGGCGCCGGCCGCCGAGCGCATCGTGCGCATCGACGTGCGCGAAGGTCAGCGCGTGCAGGCCGGGACCGCGCTGCTGCAGCTGGAGCCGGACCGCACCCAGGCGCAGCTGGACGCGGCGCGGGCGCAGGTGGCGCAGAGCCGCGGGCTGCTCGACGAACGCGTCGCCGGCCCGCGCCAGGAGGCCATCGCCCAGGCCCGCGCCAATCTGGCCGCGGTGCAGGCGCAGGCGGTGGACGCCGACGCCTACTACCGCAGGCTGCAGCCGCTGGGCGCGCGCCAGCTGGTGGCCGCGGCCGACGTGGACCGCGCCCGCGCCGCCGCCGCGCAATCGCAGGCGCAGGCCCGCGCGGCGCAGCAGGCGTTGCAGGAACTGCTGCACGGCACCCGCAGCGAACAGCTGCAACAGGGCGAGGCGGCGTTGTCGGCGGCGGCCGCGCAGGCCGCCGGACAGGCGCTGACCCTGGAGCGGCTGAGCCTGGTCGCGCCGCGCGCCGGGCGCGTGGACAGCCTGCCCTACAAGCTCGGCGACCAGGCGCCGGTCGGCGCGGCGCTGGCGATCCTGCTGGTCGGCGATGCGCCGTACGCGCGGGTCTACGTGCCCGAGCCGCTGCGCGCCGGGGTGCAGGTCGGGCAGCGCGCGCAGGTGTACGTCGGCGGCGGCGAGCGCGCCTACCCGGGACGGGTGCGCATGATCCGCAGCGAACCGGTGTTCACCCCGTACTACGCGCTCAGCGGCGACGACGCCGAACGCCTGAGCTACCTGGCCGAGGTCCAGCTGGACGCCGGCGCCGCGCAATTGCCGGCGGGGCTGCCGGTGCGCGTGCGGTTCGCGGACGGCGCGGATGAATGACGCCGCCGACATCGCGATCCGCGCGCGCGGCGTCAGCAAGCGCTTCGGCGACTTCACCGCGGTCGACGCGGTGGACCTGAGCGTGCCGCGCGCCAGCGTCTACGGCTTCCTGGGGCCGAACGGCTCCGGCAAGTCCACCACCATCCGCATGCTGTGCGGGCTGTTGACGCCCAGCGCCGGCCAGATCGAGGTGCTCGGCCTGCGCATCCCCGAGCAGGCCGAGGCGCTGCGCCTGCGCATGGGCTACATGACCCAGCGCTTTTCGCTGTACGAGGACCTGAGCGTGCGCGAGAACCTGGAGTTCCTGGCCACCGTGCAGGGCCTGTCGCGCAGCGAGCGCCGCGCGCGGGTGCAGGACCTGCTGCAAGCCTACGACCTGGACGACCGGCAGCGGCAGCTGGCCGGCACGCTCAGCGGCGGGCAGAAGCAGCGCCTGGCGCTGGCCGGCGCGGTGGTGCACCGGCCGCAGCTGCTGCTGCTCGACGAGCCGACCAGCGCGGTGGACCCGGAATCGCGCCGCGACTTCTGGGAAAAGCTCTTCGACCTGGCCGACGCCGGCACCACCATCCTGGTGTCCACCCACTACATGGACGAGGCCGAGCGCTGCCATCGGCTGGCGATCCTCGACCAGGGCCGGCTGGTCGCCGACGGCACGCCCGACACCCTGACCGCGCAGCTGCAAGGCCGCACCTTCGCGGTGCGCACCGCCGCGCCGCGGCGCGCGCAGGCGCAGTTGCATCGCAGCGCCGGCGTGCTCAGCGTGGCGCAGATCGGCAACGAACTGCGCGTGCTCGGCGCCGACGGCGGCGTCGACGCGGCGCAGCTGCGGCAGCGCCTGCGCGAGGCCGGCATCGACGCCGAACTCGCCGCGGTGGCGCCGAACCTGGAGGACGTGTTCGTCGCCGCCACTCGCCGCCGCGACGCGCAGGCGGCGGCATGAAACGGCAGCGCATCGCCGCGGTGGTGGTCAAGGAACTGCGGCAGATGCTGCGCGACCGGCTGACCCTGGCGATGATGATCGGCATCCCGACCCTGCAGCTGCTGCTGTTCGGCTATGCGATCAACCTGGACGTGCGCCATCTGCCGGCCGCGGTCGCGGACATGGCCGGCACCGCCGGTTCGCGCGCGCTGGTGCAGGACCTGTTCGCCACCGGCGTGGTCCGCGCCGCGGCGCCGGCGAGCACGCCGCAGGACATCCAGGCGCTGCTGCGCCGCGGCCGGATCAAGATCGGCGTGGTGGTGCCGGCCGACTTCGAACGCCGCCGCATCGAGGGCCGCGACGCGCTGCAGGTGATCGTCGACGGCAGCGACATCTCGGTGCAGGCCGCGGCGCGGCAGCTGGCGCAGCTGCCGCTGGACGGCGACGCCGCGGCCGCGCGGCAGACCGCCATCAGCGTGCTGCCGCTGTACAACCCGCAGCGGCGCTCGCCGGTGAACGTGGTGCCGGGGCTGATCGGAGTGATCCTGACCATGACCCTGGTGATGTTCACCGCGATGGCGATCGTGCGCGAGCGCGAGCGCGGCAACCTGGAGATGCTGATCACCACGCCGGTGTCCAGCGCCGAGCTGATGATCGGCAAGGTGCTGCCCTACGTGGCGGTGGGGCTGATCCAGACCACGCTGGTGCTGCTGCTCGGCGCCTGGCTGTTCGAGGTGCCGGTGCGCGGCAGCCTGTGGGCGGTGTACGCGGCGGCGTTGCTGCTGATCGTCGCCAACCTGAGCCTGGGCCTGCTGATCTCCACCCGCGCGCAATCGCAGTTCCAGGCGATGCAGATGACCTTCTTCCTGTTCCTGCCGTCGATCCTGCTGTCGGGCTTCATGTTCCCGTTCGACGGCATGCCGACGCTGGCGCAATGGCTGGCCGAGGTGCTGCCGCTGACCCATTTCGTGCGCCTGATCCGCGGCGTGATGCTGCGCGGCGCGCCGCTGTCGGAGCTGTGGCCGGACGTGCTGGCGTTGCTCGCGTTCACCGCGGCGATGATGGCGCTGGCGATCGCGCGCTTCCGCAAGCGGCTGGACTGAGCCGGTCCGGCGCCGCAGGCGCGCGCATGCGGCCGTGGCGCGACCGGCGCGGTCGCGCCGGCTGTGCGGTCTCGCTCGCTCAGTCCGTCGCCAGCAGGCGCCCGCGCAGCGAATTGCTCAGCGCCTCGGTGATCGCCACCTCGACGAACTGGCCGATCAGGCGCGCGTCGCCGGCGAAGTTCACCGAGCGCATGTTCTCGGTCTTGCCGGTGAGCTCGGCCGGGTTCTTCTTCGACGGGCCTTCGACCAGCACCGTCTGCACGCTGCCGACCATGCCGCGCGAGATCTGCAGCGAGTGCGCGTTGATGTGCGCCTGCAGCCGCGCCAGCCGCGCGTGCTTGACCGCATCGGAGGTGTCGTCCTCCAGGTCGGCGGCGGGCGTGCCGGGCCGGCGCGAGTAGATGAAGGAGAAGCTCTGGTCGAAGCCCACGTCCTCGATCAGCTTCATGGTCTTTTCGAAGTCGGCGTCGGTCTCGCCGGGGAAGCCGACGATGAAGTCCGAGCTGATCGAGATGTCCGGGCGCACCGCGCGCAGCTTGCGGATCTTCTGCTTGAATTCCAGCGCGGTGTAGCCGCGCTTCATCGCGCTGAGGATGCGGTCGCTGCCGGCCTGCACCGGCAGGTGCAGGTAATTGGCCAGCTGCGGCACGTCGCGGTAGGCATCGACCAGCGAATCGCTGAACTCCAGCGGGTGCGAGGTGGTGAAGCGGATGCGGCCGATGCCGTCGATCTGCGCGATGCTGCGGATCAGCAGGCCCAGGTCGGCGTACTGCGGCTGCTCCCCGGCCTCGGCATCGGCGTACGGCCCGCGGTAGGCGTTGACGTTCTGGCCGAGCAGGTTGATCTCGCGCACGCCCTGCGCGGCCAGCTGCGCCACCTCCACCAGCACGTCCTCGAACGGGCGGCTGATCTCCTCGCCGCGGGTGTAGGGCACCACGCAGAACGAGCAGTACTTGGAGCAGCCCTCCATGATCGACACGAACGCCGACGGGCCTTCGGCGCGCGGTTCGGGCAGGCGGTCGAACTTCTCCACCTCCGGGAAACTGATGTCCACCTGCGACTTGCCCGATTCGCGCCGCGCGCGGATCAGCTCCGGCAGGCGGTGCAGGGTCTGCGGGCCGAACACCAGGTCCACGTAGGGCGCGCGCTTGACGATCGCCTCGCCCTCCTGCGACGCCACGCAGCCGCCCACGCCGATGATCACCGGCCGGCCGCCGGCCTTCAGCGCCTTCCAGCGGCCGAGCTGGCTGAACACCTTCTCCTGCGCCTTCTCGCGGATCGAGCAGGTGTTGACCAGCACCACGTCGGCTTCTTCGGGGTTGTCGGTCAGCTCCAGGCCCTCGGCGGCGGCGAGCACGTCGGCCATCTTGGCCGAGTCGTACTCGTTCATCTGGCAACCGTGGGTCTTGATGTACAGCTTGCCGCGCACCGCGGGCGTGGCCGCGGCCGGGGTGCCGGCGGAGGGCAGGGGATGCAGGACGGTCCCGGTCATGGCGCTTAATCCAGGCGGGTGGAAAGGGAAGCCGGCTAGTCTACCCGGGCCGGCTTCCGCGCGCAGGCGGCTCAGGCCTCGGCGGCCGCGTCGACCGCCTGCGCGCGCTGCACCGCCGGCCGCGCCGCCATGCGTTCGACATAGGCGCGGGTCGGCGCCGGCGGGTCCATCAGGCCGAAGCCGACCATCCAGCCCAGCGCGCTGCCCCACAGCACGTCGGCCGCGGTGCAGCGCTCGCCCAGCAGGTAGTCGCCGCGCGCCAGCTGGTCGTCGACCACGCCCATCACCGTGTCGCAGTCGGCATAGGGCGACAGCGCCCGCGGCGGCGCCTGGCGCTTGAGCGCGCGGTCGATCACCGCCGGCTCGAACGCCGAGCCGTAGAACGCCAGCCAGCGCAGGTAGGGGCCGCGGCGCGGATCGCCCATCGCCGGGGCCAGCCCCGCCTCGGGGTACAGGTCGGCCAGGTACTGGTAGATCGCGACCTGTTCGGTGATCGCCACCCCCGCGTGGACGATCGCCGGGACCTTGCCCATCGGGTTGATCGCCAGGTACTCCGGCGCCAGCTGTTCGCCCTTCTGCAGGTCCAGGCGCTCGATCGCATAGTCGGCGCCCAGTTCCTCGAGCAGGATCAGCACGCCCTTGGAGCGCGATTTGGCGTTGTGGTACAGGGTGATGTGGCGGTCGGCGGTGGGCATGGCGGGCGCTCCTGGGGTGGTGAGCCCATGCTAGGCGCTATTGCGGACGGATCGTGTCCGCAATACGGTGGGGCGATGGCTTCCCCCGCATCCCGCATGCTGCGCCTGATCGCCCTGCTGCAGACCCGCCGGGTCTGGCCGGGCGCCGAGCTGGCCGAGCGTCTGGGCGTGGACCGGCGCAGCCTGCGCCGCGACGTCGAGCGCCTGCGCGGCCTGGGCTATCCGGTGCGGGCCTCGTCGGGGGTCGGTGGCGGCTACCAGCTGGCGGCCGGCGCGCAGATGCTGCCGTTGCTGTTCGAAGAGGAGGAGGCGGTGGCGGTCGCGGTGGCGCTGCGCGCGGCGGCGGCGAGCATGAGCGGCCTGGAGGACACGGCGCTGCGGGTGCTGGCCAAGCTGGATCCGCTGCTGCCGGCGCGGGTGCGGCAGCGTGCCGGCGCGCTGCACGCGGTGACCGTGTCGCTGGGGCACGACGCCGCGGTGCCGGACTCCCGGCTGCTGATCGGCATCGCCGGCGCCTGCCGCGACCGCCGCCTGCTCGGTTTCGCCTATCGCGACCACCAGGGCCGGGCCAGCCGGCGCTGGATCGAGCCGCTGCGCCTGATCAACTACGGACGCCGCTGGTACCTGCTGGGCTGGGACCGCGATCGCGCCGACTGGCGCACGTTCCGGGTCGACCGCATCGACGCGCCGCTGGCGCTCGGCCAGGTGGCTCCGGCGCGGCTGCCGCCGCGCGATCCGGCGCAGATGGTGCGCGAAGCGATCAGTTTCGCGTCGTTCCCGGTGCAGCTGCGGGTACGCCTGCGCGGCGATCCGGCCGAACTGGCCGCGCGCATCCCGCCGTGGTGCGGGGTGCTGGAGGCGGGCGAGGACGGCGATTGCCGGCTGTCGATGGGCGCCGAGTCCCCGGCCTGGCTGGCGGCGGAACTGCTGACGCTGGGGGTCCCGTTCGAGCTGATCGACGGCCAGGCGCTCAGGCCGGCGCTGCTGGCGGCGCTGCGCGCGGCCGCGGCCTGCGTCGGCGACGATACGCAGTGACGCGCGGCGGCTATGCCGGCGGTGTCCTCGGGTGGGTGCCACAAGATGGCTACGGACCGGGCGAGCGGGGGAGGGGTAGGGCGCGAGGATCGGGCAGTGGCGGCCATCGATGGGCCAGGTCCGATGACGGCCGCGGAAGGCCGCAAACGGGTCGCCGGTCCCGGTAGCGGCGGCGCGCACTTGGCAAGCGTCGGCGAAGTTGGGACACTCGCCGCCATGAAGGGGATGGTGGGGCTGCTGGGGATAGTGATCGCCACGTTGTCGGCTGCGCCGGTCAGCGCCGGCACCCTGTACAAGTGCGTCGGCGGCGACGGCATTCCCAGCTACGTCAGCAAGCGCGTGTCCGGGGCCAGCTGCAGCGTGGTCAGCCGCTATGTCCCGGACCGCCGCGCGCCGCGCGCGATGCCGCAGGTGCCGGCGCCAGCGCCCGCCACGGACGCCGCCGCCAGCCGCGGCGTCGCCATCGCCGCGGCCCAGGCGCCGGACCCCGGCGCGCCGGCGACCATCATCAGCGCCCCGCCCGCCACGGCGATCACCGCCGGCGCAGCGCCGAACCGCGTCGCCGCTTCGGTGCCGGCCGCCAGGGCCGCGCCGTCCGGTCCGCGCCGGGTGATCAGCGGCCAGGTCTATTCGTACATGAAGGACGGGGTGCGCCACTACACCAGCGCCCGTCCCACCCAGGTCGCCAGCCTGGGCACGGTGCGCACCATCCACTACAGCTTCATCGAGACCTGCTACGCCTGCGCCGCCAACCCGGGGGTGAACTTCGGCGCGGTGCGCCTGAACACCACCGCGTACCAGAACGAGATCGCCGCGGCGGCGCGCGAGTACGGGGTCGACGAGGCGGTGGTGCGCGCCATCATCCACGCCGAGTCGGCGTACAACCCGCTCGCGCTGAGCCGCGCCGGCGCGCAGGGGCTGATGCAGCTGATGCCGCCCACCGCGCGCCGCTTCGGGGTCAGCGATTCGTTCGACGCCTCGCAGAACATCCGCGGCGGCGTGCAGTACCTGGCCTGGCTGCTGAAGCGCTTCAACGGCAACCTCACGCTGGCCGCCGCCGGCTACAACGCCGGCGAAGGCGCGGTGGACCGGCATGGCGGCGTGCCGCCGTACAGCGAGACCCAGCGCTACGTGCAGCGCGTCGGCGTGCTCGCCGAGCGCTATCGCGGCGTACTGGCGAGCGCGCATTGAGCCGGCGGACAGCGCCGGCGCGACGCCGGCACGCAATGCATTGTCTGTCCGTTAACGGTTCCGCTACACTGCAGTGGATTTTATGCGGCTCGACCCCCACCGAGCCGCTGGCAGCCTCACGCTACCCAATCAATATCGGAGTGCCGGATGGCCAACGATGGGGTCAACGATTCTGTTAATGCAGGACGCCGCCGCTTTCTCACCGCCACCACGGCGGTGGTGGGAGCGATCGGTGCAGGTTTCGTGGCGGTTCCTTTCATCAAGTCATGGAACCCCAGTGCCAAGGCCAAGCTGGCCGGTGCGCCGGTCACGGCGGACATCAGCGCGCTACAGGAAGGGCAACGCCTGATCCTGGAATGGCGCGGCCAGCCTATCTGGATCGTCAAGCGTTCCAAGGCGATCCTCGACGCGTTGCCGACGCTGGACGGCCGCCTGAAGGACCCCAAGTCCGAGGTCGCCGAACAGCAGCCCGCCTACATCAAGGGCGAGGGACGCTCGATCAAGCCGGACATCTCGGTGCTGGTCGGGCTGTGCACGCACCTGGGCTGCTCGCCGGAAATGGTCGCCGAGATCCGCCCCGAGCCCTACGACCCGGAATGGAAGGGCGGCTACTTCTGTCCCTGCCACAAGTCGCGCTTCGACATGGCCGGGCGCGTGTTCCAGGGCGTGCCGGCGCCGATCAACCTGCTGGTGCCGCCACACCATTACGAGGACGACAACACCCTCGTCATCGGTGTCGATCCCGCATCGTCCACCAGCACGGGGGCCGCGTAAGCCATGGCAGACAATATCCTCACCCGTACCGCCAACGGCGTGTTCGACTGGGTCAACGACCGCGCGCCGGGGCTGATGCCGTTCTACCGCAAGCACGTTGGCGAGTACTACGCGCCGAAGAACTTCAACGTCTGGTACTACTTCGGTTCGCTGGCGCTGGTGGTGCTGGTCAACCAGATCGTCACCGGCATCTTCCTGACGATGCACTACAAGACCAGCGCGGCCGAGGCCTTCAATTCGGTCGAGTACATCATGCGCGACGTGGAGTGGGGCTGGCTGATCCGCTACATGCACTCCACCGGCGCCTCGCTGTTCTTCATCGTGGTCTATCTGCACATGTTCCGCGGCCTGCTCTACGGCAGCTACAAGAAGCCGCGCGAGCTGGTGTGGATCCTGGGCATGCTGATCTACCTGGTGCTGATGGCCGAAGCGTTCATGGGCTACGTGCTGCCGTGGGGGCAGATGTCGTTCTGGGGCGCGAAGGTGATCATCTCGCTGTTCGGCGCGATCCCGGTGATCGGCAACGGCCTGACCGAGTGGATCATGGGCGACTACCTGCCGTCCGACGCCACCCTCAACCGGTTCTTCGCGCTGCACGTGATCGCGTTGCCGCTGGTGCTGCTGCTGCTGGTGGTGCTGCATCTGGGCGCGCTGCACGAGGTCGGCTCGAACAACCCGGACGGGGTGGAGATCAAGAAGGGGCCCAAAGGCAACCGCTGGGATCCGAACAAGCCGGCCGACGGCATCCCGTTCCATCCGTACTACACGGTCAAGGACATGGTCGGGGTCGGCTTCCTGCTGCTGATCGGCGCCTTCATCATCTTCTTCGCCCCGGCCTTCGGCGGCCTGTTCCTGGAGCACGACAACTTCACCGAGGCCAACCGGCTGGTGACCCCCGAGCACATCAAGCCGGTGTGGTACTACACGCCGTACTACGCGATGCTGCGGGTGGTGCCGAACAAGCTCGGCGGCGTGCTGGTGATGTTCTCGGCGATCGCGATCCTGTTCCTGGTGCCGTGGCTGGACCGCGCCAAGGTCAAGTCGATCCGCTACCGCGGCTGGATCTCCAAGGTGATGCTGGGCGTGCTGGCGGTGTGCTTCGTCTGGCTCGGCGTGATCGGTTCCGGTCCCGGTACCGAGGCCAGCGAGACCTACATCGGGCGCGTGCTGACTGTGCTGTATTTCGGATTCTTCCTGACCATGCCGATATGGACCACGCTGGACCGGACCAAGCCGGTGCCGGATCGGGTGACCACCCATGACTAAGCCTTTCATTGCGGCCTTGGCCTGCCTCGGGTCCGTTGCAGCGGTGTCGTTCATGAGCTACGTGTTGCCGTGGGGACAGATGGTGTTCTGGGGCGCAAGGGTGGTTGGCTCCCTGTTCGGTGCGACGACGGGTGACCAGCCATGACCAAGCGCCTGATCTCCATGCTTGCCGTTTTCGCATCCGCCCTGCTGTTGTCCGCCTCGGCGCTGGCCGCCGAAGGCGCATCGACCCAGCAGGCGGGCAACGACCTGGGCGACCGCGCCTCGCTGCAACGCGGCGCGCAGTTGTTCATGAACTACTGTTCCGGCTGCCATTCGTTGAAATACCTGCGCTACTCGCGCATGGCCGAGGACCTGGGGCTGAGCGAGGAGGAGGTGATGAACCACCTCAACTTCACCGGCGCCAAGGTCGGCGAGCACATCGAGGCGTCGATGCCGCACGACGCGGCGACCAAGTGGTTCGGCAAGGCGCCGCCGGACCTGAGCCTGATCTCGCGGGTGCGCGGCAGCGACTGGGTCTACACCTACCTCAAGTCGTTCTACCTCGACCAGTCGCGCCCGCTGGGCTGGAACAACCAGCTGTTCGCCAACGCCTCGATGCCAAACCCGCTGTGGGAGCTGCAGGGCCTGCAGCAGCCGGTCTACGGCAAGGCCGAGCAGGCCGGCATGGACAAGCCGGTGGAGCGGTTGCAGCTGGGCACGCCCGGCAAGCAGACCCCGGCCCAGTTCGACCAGACGGTGCGCGACATCACCAACTTCCTCGAGTACGCCGGCGAGCCGGCCGCGCTGAAGCGGCAGAGCCTGGGCGTGTGGGTGATCCTGTTCCTGGCGCTGCTGACCTTCCTGGCCTACCTGCTGAAGCAGGAATACTGGAAGGACGTGCATTGAGTGGCGGCGCAACGGCGTCGGCCGTTGCTGCACCGTTCCTAAAGCGATTCCCTGTTCATCCTATTGGCTTTTGTGAGCAGGGGTTGCACACTCAGGGGCCGTGATGACCGTCAGCAAGGTGTTGGCGGCGTCGATGCGGCCGGCGGATTCCGGTCGTCGGAGAGCCTTGAATGGCGGCGAGTTTGCGCATGCGAAATACCTTGACGTTGTTTTCGTCCACCGATGATGTCCTGTGCCACCGCGTGCGCCTGGTGCTCGCGGCCAAGGGCGTGACCTACGACTTCGTGGCGGTGGATCCGCAAAATCCTCCGGAAGACCTGATCGACCTCAATCCCTACCATTCCGTGCCCACCCTGGTGGAGCGCGAACTGGTGCTGTACGCGGCCTCGGTGGTCAGCGAATACCTGGACGAGCGCTACCCGCATCCGCCGCTGATGCCGGTGGACCCGCTGTCGCGCGCGCGCCTGCGCCTGGCGATGCTGCGCATCGAGCACGACTGGGTGCCGCAGGTGCAGGCGATCCAGCTGGGCAACAAGGCCCAGGCCGAAGCCGGGCGCAAGCGGCTCAAGGAGTTGCTGACCGCGTCGGTGCCGCTGTTCAAGGCCAGCAAGTTCTTCCTCAATCCGGAAATGAGCCTGGCCGACTGCGCGATGGCGCCGATCATCTGGCGCCTGCAGGCCCTGGACATTCCGCTGCCGAAGGACGGCAAGGCGATCGAGGACTACGGCAACCGCATCTTCCGCAACCCCGGTTTCATCCGCAGCCTGACCGACCAGGAAAAGAAGCTGCGCGAGCTGCCGACCTGAAGCGCGCGACGCCTCCCGTTCCCGATGTTCTGCCGACGCGTACGCGCGTCGGCGCGTAGACTTGGCGCATGACCGAAGATATTTCCCGCATGACCAGCCATCGCCCGTACCTGCTGCGGGCGCTGGTGGAGTGGATCAACGACAACGGCATGACCCCGCACATCCTGGTCGATGCCGGGCTGCCGGGCGTGCAGGTGCCGCCCAGCGCGGTCAAGGACGGCCGGGTGGTGCTGAACATCGCCGAACGCGCGGTGGTGCGGCTGCAGATCGACAACGAGGGCGTCGGCTTCACCGCGCGCTTCGGCGGCGTGAGCTATCCGGTGCAGGTGCCGATGGCGGCGGTGCTGGCGGTGTACGCGCGCGAGACCGGGCAGGGCATGGCGCTGCCGGACGACATCCACGGCGCGACCGAGCCGCCGGGCGACGACACGCCGCCGCCGCGCCCTTCCGGCGCGGACGATGCGCCGTCGGGCGGCAAGCGTCCGCATCTGCGGGTGGTGAAGTAAGGCGTTTCCCTTCGCCGCCTGGCCGGCCTAGAACGCTAGCCATTTGCCCATCGGCGCGAGGCCACCTGTCGCGGCGCGCGCCGAGCCATCGATTGCCGGACGCGGACTGCGGACTGTGGTCGACCGACGTGCAGCGACGGAGCTGAGGCTGTGCCGCCGCCGTGGCTGCCGGCATCCGTGCGTCAGCCGTGACTCCTTCGATCCGGCAAGCAGCGGCAAGACCTTCAAGTGCGACAAATGCGTTGGCGCCGAGCGAGGCGGTGCGCGTTCGTGATGTTCCCTGTAGGAGCGCCTTCAGGCGCGACCTGCATCCATGCGCCGACATCAGTCCCTGCCGCAACACATGCCTTCGCGAAGGCGGGACGACGACTCAGTCGCGCGGCGCGCGGCCTTCGTGCAGTGCCGTCACCGTGGCCGCCGACGGCCCGGTGAAGGAGATCAACTGGTCGCCGAGCAGCACCAGTCGGCCGCTGTGGCGGTCGACGCCGTCGTAGGAATAGTCGAAGCGGAAGCTGCGCTCGAAGCCGAGCCAGCCGCTGGGCAGGCGCCGCACGCGCAGCCCGGTGCCATGCACGCTCTGGTCCAGCCACTGCACGTCGGCGGCCTTGCAGGCGTTGCGCCCAAGCACCTCGGCGCGTTCGGCGGCCGCGCGCGAGGCGTTCCAGAACGCGAACAGCGCGGCGCCGGCAATCATCAACAGGATCAGGCTGGGCATGCGGCCACTGTAGCGAGCGTGCGGGGCAGGGGCAATGTTGGGTGGGTGGGACTACTCGGGACTCGGGACTCGGGACTCGGGACTCGAAGAGCCTTGCGTGCTTTGCCGCCGCGTGCTCACCAACTAGGTTTTTGTTCGCTGCTTCAGCCGCGGCGGTACCAGTTCTGTTGCTCCTTTTTTTTCTCAGCTATTCGCAGGTGGCCGATCTTGCGCGACGACTGCCATCTGTGCGACCTGGCGATGGCGGTGCTGACGCAGGCGCGTGCGCGGGAGTTCGACGGAGCGCCGGCGCGTCGCTGGGCAGTGGGTCAGTAGCGCAGCGTGGGGCGGCTTGGGTGGCGCTTGGCTATCCGGTCGCGATAGGCACTAGCGGTAGCGCCCGTCGTGACTGAAGTCGCTCCTACAAGGCATCTTCCGATCGGGATGCTTGCTCGGTCCGCTTCGTCATGTCGCCATGCCATTGCCTATGCCTGGGGTACACCGCGTCGCCAGGCACGCGTGCGTGGTGGTGAGACCATTGGCGCATCGGGATACCTTCGGCGAGCGCGTCGTGTGCGGACAGTCGGGTTGTCCATCCGCCCAGCGCGGTGCGCCGGGGCCACCACCACGCTCACTGCTGCGGCACAGGCTCGGTCTTTGGCGGCTCGGCCGTCTGCGGCGCAGCGCTGGGCGCCGGCGGCGTCGGTGCAGGCGCAGGTGCCGGTGTCGCGGCCGGCGATGCGGCCGGGGTGGTCGGCGTGCCCGGCGCTGGCGGCGTCGTGGGTGCCGTGGGCGTCGACGGATCCGGCGCCGGAGGTGCCGCGCCCGGCGTGGCCGGCGGGTACAGCATCGCCTGCGGTTGCAGCTTTAGCAGCGCGGCCCAGTCCTGGCGGTTGAAGTCGCACAGTTCCTCGCGGCCGGGGGTGCATTCCAGGCCGGCGCCGTCGTCGCTGGTCTGGTCCTGCGCCAGCGGCGCCGGCAATTGCAGGCGCCCGGCGCGGTCGAGCTTCAGCTTGCGCATGGTCACCGCGTTGAGCACGTTGCCGCCGATCAGGTACAGCGTGTGGTCGCCGCCGACGTTGGCCGCGATCACCACGTCGCAGTGCGACTTCCACGGCAGCGCGCCGCCGCGGGTCAGCGCTTGCTGCAGGCCGGCCGGCCCCAGCGCGTCCTTGCGCCCGCGCAGGAAGCACAGCAGGTCGCCGGGCGCCGGCTTTTCCTGGCCGGGGTCGGCGTAGCGGTACGGCGTGCCGTCGGCGCCGGCCTGGTAGGCGGCGCGGATGTAGTCGATGTGCCGCGGCGATCCGCGGAAGCCGGCCACGCCGGCACGCACCATCACGTAGGACACGAACGCTGCCGACCACGGGTTGTCGACGATGAAGGCGCGGCAATCGGACTGCGTGTAGCGCGAACCGTCCGGCGCCTGGCAACTGGACGCGCCATCGCTGCCGCCCATCGCGCCGAGCGTGCCGCTGTCGCGCCAGTAGCTCGCCACGCGCTGCCACGCCTCGATGCCGTGGTCGGCCAGGTAGCTGCGTTCGGCCTCGGTCACGCGCAGGCTGGCGAGCCGGCCCTGCGCATCGATGAACGGACGCCACCACAGCCGGTGTTCGTTGCAGGTGGTGCGCACGATGGCGATCGCGGCCTGGCTCAGGCCGAAACGCGGCGGCACGTCGCACACCTCGGCGGCCGCGGCGCGCCCGGCGGGGAGCAGGGCGGCCACACACAACAACGCGAACCAGGGGCGTGCCATCGGCGAACTCGAATGAATGGGGGGAAGGGGCAGCGTCGCAGAGCGGCGCGGCAGGGGCCGTGAAGTCAGCCCGGCAGCGGCCCGAGCTTGAGCGACAGGTCCACCGCCTGCACATGCTTGGTCAGCGCGCCGATGGAGATGCAGTCCACGCCGTCATCGGCGATCGCGCGCACCGCGTCCAGGCCGACGCCGCCGGAGACTTCCAGCGGAATCCGGCCCGCGGCGATCGCGACCGCCTCGCGGCGCAGTTGCGCGTCGAAGTCGTCGATCAGGATGCGGTCGCAGCCCACCGCCAGCGCTTCGCGCAGCTGCGCCAGGGTCTCGACCTCGACCACCAGCGGCAGCTGCGGCGACTGCGCGCGCGCCGCGTGCACCGCGGCGCTGAGCGAGCCGGCGGCGCGGATGTGGTTCTCCTTCAGCATCACCGTGTCGTACAGGCCGATGCGGTGGTTGCTGCCGCCGCCGCAGCGCACCGCGTACTTCTGCGCCAGGCGCAGGCCGGGCAGGGTCTTGCGGGTGTCGAGGATGCGCGCGCCGGTGCCGGCGACCGCGGCCACGTAGGCGGCGGTGGCGGTGGCGGTGGCCGACAGCGTCTGCAGGAAGTTCAGCGAGCTGCGTTCGGCGCTGACCAGCGCGCGGTTGCGCCCGTGCAGGATCGCCAGCACCGTGCCGGCGGCGACGCGCTCGCCCTCGGCGATGCGCCAGTCGATCCGGACCTGCGGGTCCAGCGCGCGGTGGCAGGCATCGAACCACGGTCGCCCGGCGATCACCGCCTCCTGCTTGCACAGCAGGTAGGCGCTGTCGGCGCGGTCGGGCAGCAGCGCGGCGGTGACGTCGCCGCTGCCCAGGTCCTCGGCCAGCGCGCGCGCCACGTCGGCCTCGACCAGCGCCTGCGGCGGCGCATCGAAGCGCCCGGGCGCCGCGCTCATTTGGCCGGGAAGTCGGCGAGCTGGGCGGTGGCGATCGCCTCTTCGGCCAGCAGCACCGGGATGCCGTCGTCGACGCGGAACACCTGCTTGCGGTCGCGGGTGATCAGCGCCTCGCGCAGCGCCTGCGCCTGCGCGCTGCCGTCGGCGCGCTGCACGCCGCCGGCGGCGATGGCGCGGTTGAGCGCCTCCAGGCCGCGCGCATCGAGCAGGGCCAACGGTTGGCGGGTATCGGGCGAGCACAGCAGGTCTAGCAGTTTGCGGTCCATCCGGTCTTCGTCTTGCGTGGAAGACGGCTAGAATACGTCTTTAAGGCAGGGGACGGCCATGACCGCCAAGCAAACCGCGCCGCTCGTCGGCATCGTGATGGGCTCGCGCTCGGACTGGGAGACCATGCAGCATGCGGCGCAGAAACTCGATGCGCTGGGCGTGCCCTATGAAGTGAAGGTGGTGTCGGCGCACCGCACCCCCGACGTGCTGTTCGCCTATGCCGAGACGGCCGCCGGCCGCGGCCTGCGCGCGATCGTCGCCGGCGCCGGCGGCGCCGCGCACCTGCCGGGCATGCTCGCGGCCAAGACCGCGGTGCCGGTGCTGGGCGTGCCGGTGCAGTCCAAGGCGCTCAACGGCATGGACTCGCTGCTGTCGATCGTGCAGATGCCGGCCGGCATCCCGGTGGCCACGTTCGCGATCGGCAACGCCGGCGCGTCCAACGCGGCGCTGTTCGCCGCGGCGATGCTCGGCGCCGAGCATGCCGACATCGCCGCCGCGTTGCGCCAGTTCCGCCAGCGCCAGACCGACGAGGTGATGGCCCAGGACGACCCGCGCCAATGACCACGGTCGGCATCCTGGGAGGCGGGCAGCTGGCCCGCATGCTGGCCCTGGCCGGCGCGCCGCTGGGCCTGCGCTTCGTGATGCTGGATACGGTCGCCGATGCCTGCGCCGGCCAGGTCGCGCCGCTGCAGGTGGGCGATTACCGCGACGAGGCCGCGCTGGCCGGATTTGCGGCCAAGATCGACGTGGCCACCTTCGATTTCGAGAACGTGCCTGCCGCCAGCGCCGAGTGGCTGGCCGCGCGGGTGCCGGTGTTCCCGAACCCGCGCGCGCTGGCGGTGGCGCAGGATCGCCTGGCCGAAAAGACCCTGTTCCGCGAGCTGGGCATTCCGGTGCCGGACTTCGCCGCGATCGACAGCCGCCAGGGCCTGGACGCGGCGCTGGCGCAGATCGGCACGCCGTGCATCCTCAAGACCCGGCGGCTCGGCTACGACGGCAAGGGCCAGTTCCGGATCAAGTCGCCCGCCGACGCCGACGCCGCCTGGGCGGCGCTGGGCGCGCAGGCGCAGAGCGTGGGACTGATCGTCGAGGCCTTCGTGCCGTTCGAGCGCGAGCTCAGCGTGGTCGCGGTGCGCGGCCGCGATGGCGAGTTCCGCAGCTGGCCGCTGACCGAGAACTGGCATGTGGACGGGGTGCTGTCGGCGAGCCTGGCGCCGGCGGCGGTCGACGCGGCCACTGCCGCGGCGGCGATCGCGCATGCGCGATCGCTGGCCGAGCGGCTCGAGTACGTGGGCGTGTTCGCGCTGGAGCTGTTCTGCCGCGACGGTGCGCTGCTGGCCAACGAGATGGCGCCGCGCGTGCACAACTCCGGGCACTGGACGATCGAAGGCGCGGAGACCTCGCAGTTCGAGAACCACCTGCGCGCGGTGCTGGGGCTGCCGCTGGGCGCCACGCGCATGCTCGGCCATGCCTGCATGCTCAACTGGATCGGGCAGATGCCCGACCCGCTGCCGGTGCTGGCGCAGCCCGGCGGGCACTGGCACGACTACGGCAAGGAACCGCGCGACGGGCGCAAGGTCGGCCACGCCACGCTGCGCGAGGACATGCCAGCGGCCCTGGCGCAGGCGCTGCAGGCGACCGGCGCACAGTTGCGGCGTGATGCGCAGGTCGCGCCGGTGATCGAGGCGCTGCGCGCACAGGGCTGAACCAGCGCAGCGGGTCGCGACCAACCAAGCTTGAGCTAGATATCAGGACGTCGGCAGGCGCCGCAGACGTAGGCGCGCTGCCGGATTGGCGAATCCCGAACCCCCAATCCCGAATCCCGGCCTCAGCCCATGTTCGCCGCCACGAACTCCCAGTTCACCAGCTTCCAGAACGCCTCCAGGTAGCGCGCGCGGTCGCCGCGGTAGTCGATGTAGTAGGCGTGCTCCCACAGGTCGCAGGCCAGCAACGGGGTGTCGTCGCCGGTCAGCGGCGAGCCGGCGTTGCCGGTGCTGACCAGCGCCAGCGCGCCGTCGGGGCGCTGCACCAGCCACACCCAGCCCGAGCCGAACACGGCCAGCGCCATGCGCTCGAAATCGGCCTTGAAGCGGGCGAAGTCGCCGAAGCTCCTGGCCAGCCGCTCGCTGAGCGCGCCGCCCGGCTCGCCGCCGCCGCGGGCGCGCAGGCCGCGCCAGTAGAACGCGTGGTTCCACACCTCGGACGCATGCTGGAACACGCTGCCCTGGGTGCGTCGCACCAGGTCCTCCAGGCTCAGTTCGGCGAACTCGGTACCGGCGATCTGCGCGTTGAGCCGCTCCACCAGCTCGCGCTGGTGCTTGCCGTAGTGGTGGTCCAGCGTCTCGGCGGACAGGTGCGGGGCCAGCGCCGCGCGATCGTAGGGCAGGGGGGCGAGTTCGATGGCCATGGATCCTCTTCGGGCGGTTTGGGCGATGCGCGTCGGCGCAATCGCGCGCAGGGCTTACACTATGCGGCTACGCGAAAGTCTAGCCGACCGGGCATGGTCGTTCTTTCGCCCCAGCAGGAGACAATCCCATGCAGGTGATGGAGCGCATCCAGGCCGAAGTCGAACGCCACCCCATCGTGTTGTTCATGAAGGGTACGCCGCAATACCCGATGTGCGGCTTTTCCAGCCGCGCGCTGCAGGCCCTGCTGGCCGCCGGCGCCGACCGGCTGCATACCGTCAACGTGCTCGACGAGCCGGAGGTCCGCGCCAATCTGCCGCGCTATTCGAACTGGCCGACGTTCCCGCAGCTGTTCATCCATGGCGAGCTGATCGGCGGCAGCGACATCACCCTGGAGCTGTTCGAATCCGGCGAGCTGCAGCGCATCGTCACCGAGGCCTACCAGCCGTGAACCCGGTCGCGGCAGCGGAGCGCGCGCCGCAGCAGGGCGCGCTGGCGCAGCGCGTGGTGCTGGTCAGCGGCGCCGCCGGCGGGCTGGGCAGCGCGGCGGCGCTGGCCTGCGCGCGCGCCGGGGCCACAGTGGTGCTGCTCGGGCGCAAGCCGGCGCGGTTGAACCGGGTCTACGATGCGCTGGCCGAGGCCGGGCAGGAGCCGCTGCTGTATCCGCTGGACCTGCTCGGCGCCACGCCCGAGGACTACGCCACGCTGGCCGAACGCGTGCACGGCGAACTCGGGCGGCTGGACGGCCTGCTGCATTGCGCCGCCGATTTCGCCGGCCTGACCCCGCTGGAACACACCGATCCGGCGCTGTTCGCGCGCGCGATCCACGTCAACCTGACCGCGCCGGGCTGGCTGAGCCAGGCCTGCCTGCCATTGCTGAAGCAGGCGCCGGATGCGGCGATCGTGTTCGCGCTGGACGACCCGGCGCGCGTCGGCGGCGCCTACTGGGGCGGCTACGGCGCGGCGCAGCACGGACTGCGCGGGTTGCTGGCGACGCTGCACGGCGAACTCGCCGCCTCGCCGGTGCGGGTGGCCGGGCTGCAACCGGGCGCGATGCGCACCGCGCTGCGCGCGCGCGCCTATACCCACCAGGAAGACTTCGAGGCGGTGGACCCGGCCGACTACGCCGCCGCCTGCGTCACCCTGCTGTCGCCCGCCGGCGCCGCGCATCGCGGCCGCATCTGGAATCCCTTGGCATGACCATCCTGTCGGCGGCGCTGCTGCTGTTCCTGATCCTCGACCCGCTCGGCAACATCCCGGTGTTCCTGAGCGTGCTCAAGCCGCTGCCGCCCAGGCGCCAGCGCATCGTGCTGGCGCGCGAGCTGCTGATCGCGCTGGGCGTGCTGATGGGCTTCCTGTGGGGCGGCAAGTACGCGCTGGAGGTGATGCACCTGCGCCAGGAATCGGTGGCGATCGCCGGCGGCATCGTGCTGTTCCTGATCGGCATCCGCATGATCTTCCCGCGCCCGGAAGGGCTGATGGGCGAGATCCCGGACGGCGAGCCGTTCATCGTGCCGCTGGCGATCCCGCTGGTGGCCGGTCCGTCGGGCATGGCCGCGGTGATGCTGATGGGCAGCAACGAACCGGCGCGGCTGGGCGAATGGAGCCTGGCGCTGATCCTGGCCTGGGTCGGCACCTCGGCGCTGCTGTTCTCCGGCACGCTGCTGTACAAGCTGCTCGGCATGCGCGTGCTCACTGCGGTGGAGCGGCTGATGGGCATGCTGCTGGTGGCGATCTCGGTACAGATGTTCCTCGACGGGCTCAGCGCCTACCTGAAGCTGCCCGGCGCCGGCTGAGCGCAGCGATGGTGACCTGGGCCACCTCCTCGCGCTGGTGTCCGCGGCCGGCGCCAGCGAGTACCAGGGCCTGCATTCCGCCGCGCCGTACTATTCGGTGCTGCAACCGCGCAGCTATACGCTGACCTTCGGCACCTTGTTCTGATCCAGCGATCGACCCGCCCGCGCGGGTGCCGTTCCTTCCTTCACGGCCGGGCCAGTGCCGGCCGTTTCGTCTCCGGCATTGTCCGGTCAGTTAGCAATCCAGCCGGTTGGACCGGTGCCGCAGCTGCGGGGATGCGCGCAACGCGTCCTTTTGGGGCCGCATCCTTTTGGGGCCGCATCTGCGCCGTTGGCACCGTCCGTCTGACCGGGCACTGGCTATCTGCCTGGTTGATCGGCCGGACCCAGCCAAGCGACTGCAATCGGCCTCGGTGCGACTGATTCGAATCGGCATCGTGTGGTCCGCGAATCCGTAGACACTCACCCTGGCTGGCTCCAAGCCGGGGGACTGTGCGCCGCCAGCGGTCAAGCCGCGGGCGATGGGTCGGCCACCCATCTGGTCTGCCAGCGTTCCACGCGAAGGTTGGCTTGGCACCAATTGCGACGTTTGTTGCATTCATTGAGCCAAACGTGGCTCGCAAACCGGGATGGATATCAATTCATGTCCGTCGGCGCTCGATTGTCACGCTTTGGCAACAAATCGGCCCTAAGGTGTTAAACTCACGTTAACCCTTGCGGGGATCCAGCAAGGGAGCGGAACCCCAATTTTGCCACCGTCCACGCACACCAGGACGGCCAGCTATGCGCCTTTCGCCAATACTCCTCTCGAGGCTATCGCAATGACCCAACCCCGCCGTCTTCGGATGTCCAAGCTCGCCCTTGGCCTCGTAGCAGCGCTCGCCGCCGCCCCCGTGTTCGCCCAGAGCACCTCCGCCGGTGTCGCCGGTCAGGTCGTGGGCGCCGGCGGCCAGCCCGTGCCAAATGCGGAGGTGACGATCACGCACGTCGAATCCGGCACCGTCAGCCGGGCCGTCACCGATGCCAGCGGCCGCTACAACGCGCGCGGCCTGCGCGTCGGCGGTCCGTACACCATCGTCATCACCGGTTCCGGTGCGGGCACCACGACCCGCGAAGGCGTGTACCTGAACCTGGACAAGGTGAACGAAGTCGACGCCACGCTGGGCGGCGACGTCTCCACCCTGGGCACCGTGCAGGCGATCGCCGGCAGCTACGGCTCGGCCGTGTTCAGCGCCAACAAGATGGGCACCGGCACCAACGTGACCCGCGAGGACATCGATTCGCTGCCGTCGATCAACCGCAACCTGCAGGACTACGTGCGCCTGGATCCGCGCGTGTCGCAGACCGACAAGTCGCGCAACGAGATCTCGGTGGGCGGCCAGAACCCGCGCTACAACGCGATCCGCGTCGACGGCATCAGCACCAACGACGCGTTCGGCCTGGAATCCAACAGCCTGCCGACGCCGCGCCAGCCGTTCTCGATGGACGTGATCGACGAGATCTCGATCGACGTCGCCAACTACGACGTGAGCATCAGCGGCGGCACCGGCGGCGTGATCAACGCGGTGACCAAGTCCGGCACCAACGAGTTCCACGGCTCGGTGTACGGCACCTACCGCGACAACGACTGGTCCGGCAAGAACCAGAACGACATCCGTCCCAAGCTGTTCGACAGCGAGAAGACCTACGGCCTGACCGTGGGCGGCCCGATCGTCAAGGACAAGCTGTTCTTCTTCGCCAACTACGAGAAGTACGAAGGCAAGGGCGTGTTCACCGGCGC
This sequence comes from Xanthomonas sp., assembly GCF_017163755.1. GTDB lineage: Bacteria > Pseudomonadota > Gammaproteobacteria > Xanthomonadales > Xanthomonadaceae > Xanthomonas_A. The sequence goes on along the minus strand of NZ_JAFIWC010000017.1, from coordinate 62,526 downwards.
TTCCGGCTACGGCCCGACCGGCTCTGGCGCCAGCAACATCGTCAACGTCTCGCAGGCGCAGGTCGACGAGATCATCGACATCTCCAGGAACGTCTATGGCTTCGAGCCGGGCACCCTGGCGCTGCCCGCGCTGAACTCCGAATCGGAAGAGAAGGGCTTCAAGCTCGACTGGAACATCAGCGACAAGCACCGCGCCTCGTTCCGCTACGGCAAGTCCGAGCAGAGCACGGCCAACCTCAACGGCTTCTCCTCCTCGGCGCTGTCGCTGAACTCCTACCACTACGTCCGCGACTTCGAACTGGAAACCTACACCGGCCAGCTGTTCAGCGACTGGACCGATACGTTCTCCACCGAAGCCAAGGTTTCCTACCGCGACTATGCGACCGAGCGTACCGCTGCCTCGCAGCTGCCGGCGATCGCCGTGCGCGTGGGCAACTCCACGATCAACCTCGGCACCGAGCAGAGCACCCAGGCCAACGCGCTGCGTACCGAGACCTGGAACGCGTTCTTCGCCGGCAACCTGTTCCTGAACGACCACACAGTGAAGTTCGGCTTCGACTACGAAGACAACGACATCTTCAACCTGTTCGCGCAGCGCGTGTTCGGCTCGTACACGTTCAACTCGATCGCCGACTACCGCGCCAATGTCCCCGCCAACTATCGCTATTCCGAATCGAACTCGGGCAATATCGACGACATCGCCGCGCAGTGGGGCATCCGCAACCTGGGCCTGTTCGTGCAGGACACCTGGGCGGTCAACAGCAACCTGACCCTGACCTTCGGCCTGCGCTACGACGAGCCGATGGTGAAGGACAAGCCGCAGTACAACGCGGCGGCTTCCAACGCGTTCGGCGTGCGCAACGATGCGACCATCGACGGCAACGGCCTGTTCGAGCCGCGGTTCGGCTTCAACTACACCTTCGATGCCGAGCGCCCGACCCAGCTGCGCGGCGGCGTGGGCCTGTTCCAGGGCGCCGCGGCCTCGGTGTGGCTGTCCAATCCGTACTCGAACACCGGACTGGCCTATACCGATTACAACTTCTCCAATACCGCGTTGATCAATTCCAACGGTATCCGTTTCACCCCCGACATCAACAACCAGCCGACGGGCAACGGCACGGTCGGTGGCGCTACGCAGTCCGTCGACTTCGTCGACAAGGATCTCGGCCAGCCGTCGGTGTGGAAAGCCAACCTCGCGTTCGACACCGAGCTGCCGTGGTACGGCATCGTCGCGTCGGTGGAAGGCGTCGTGACGTCGGTCGAAGAAGCGATCTACTACCAGCAGCTGAATCTCGGTAGCGTGACCGCGGTGGGTCAGGATGGCCGCGAAATCTATTGGAATGGGTCGGGCCGCAATCCGGCCAGTTGGAATGTCAATGGATCACAGCCCTCCGGTGTGTCCGTTAACGCGCGCGCCAATCGTATTTCTACCTACAACGACGCCATCATCGCCCGCTCCACCAGCAAGGGTGGCAGCCAGAGCATGACGGTCGGCCTGAGCAAGCCGTTCAACGACAGCGACTGGTCGTGGAGCATGTCCTACACCTACACCAACGCGGACGAAGTCAGCACGCTGACCAGCTCGACGTCGAGCTCGCAGCTGGGCAACACCGCGGTGTTCCAGGCCAACGAAGAGGTCAACACCACGTCGGCGTACGAGATCAAGAACAGCTTCCTGGCGACCCTGCAGTGGAAGCATGCGTTCTTCGGCGACTACAACACCAAGGTCGGCCTGATCTACCAGGGCCGCAGCGGCCGTCCGTACAGCTATACGTTCGACAACGACGCCAACGGCGACGGCCGTTTGAACGACCTGCTGTACATCCCGCGCGCCCCGGGCGACGTGCTGTTCGGTTCGGCGGCCGAAGAGACCGCGTTCTGGAACTACGTGAACGGCAACGAGTACCTGAAGTCGCATCTGGGCCAGGTCGCCCAGCGCAACGATTCGCGCAATCCGTGGGTCAACCAGTTCGATCTGCACATCGAGCAGGAGATTCCCGGTTTCCTCAAGGGCAACAAGGCCTCCATCTGGCTCGACGTGATGAACGTCGGCAACCTGCTGAACAAGAAGTGGGGCCGGGTGGAAGAGGTCGCGTTCCCGGCGATGCGCGGTATCGTCGAGTACGGCGGCATCGACCAGGCCACCGGCAAGTACGTGTACCGCTACAACGGCGCGGACAACCTGACCGTCTACGACGACAAGGGCATTTCGCGCTGGGCGCTGCAGGTGGGCTTCCGCTACCAGTTCTAAGCGCAGCGGCGGTGCATGTATGAAAGCGAACGGCCGGGGCGACCCGGCCGTTTTCTTTTGCAGGGCCGGGCGCTAAAGTCGCCGCTGACGACAACGACAAGAATTCCGATATGACGACGAGCAACACGGCGGCGCGGGCGCTGCCGGTAGTGGACGCGCGGATCTACCCGCGCGGCGGCCTGGACATCCTCTCGCGCGCCGAAGTCGCGCGGCTGCGCGATGCGTCCAGCGGCGGCATGCACGAACTGCTGCGGCGCTGCGCGCTGGCGGTGCTGACCAGCGGCAGTGCCTCGGACGACCCGCGCGCGGCGCGGGACCTGTACCCGGACTTCGATATCCAGGTCACCCAGCAGGACCGCGGCGTACGCATCGACCTGCTCAATGCGCCGGCGATGGCCTTCGTCGACGGCGAGATCATCCGTGGCGTGGCCGAGCTGCTGTTCGCGGTGGTCCGCGACCTGGCCTACATGGCCATCGAGCTGGGGCCCGAATACGCCGCCGACCTGGAATCGTCCGACGGCATCACCAACGCGGTGTTCGGCCTGCTGCGCAACGCGCGCATCCTGCAGCGTTCGGACCCCAACCTGGTGGTGTGCTGGGGCGGTCATTCGATCTCGCGCGACGAATACCTCTACACCAAGCAGGTGGGCTACGAGCTGGGCCTGCGCGGGCTGGATATCTGCACCGGTTGCGGTCCCGGCGCGATGAAGGGGCCGATGAAGGGCGCCACCATCGCCCACGCCAAGCAGCGCCGCACCAACACCCGCTACATCGGCGTCACCGAGCCGGGCATCATCGCGGCCGAATCGCCCAATCCGATCGTCAACCACCTGGTGATCATGCCGGACATCGAGAAGCGCCTTGAGGCGTTCATCCGGCTGAGCCACGGCATCATCGTATTCCCCGGCGGTGTCGGTACCGCCGAGGAGATCCTGTACCTGCTCGGCATCCTGCTGCGACCGGAAAACCAGGCACTGCCGTTCCCATTGATCCTCAGCGGCCCGACCATCGCCGCGCCGTACTTCGAGCAGATCGACCGTTTCATCCGCCTCACGCTGGGCGACGAGGCCGCATCGCGCTACGAGATCGTGGTCGGCGACCCGGTCGCGGTGGCCAAGAAGATGACCCAGGGCATCCGCCGCGTGCGCGAACACCGCATCGCGCAGAAGGACTCGTTCTACTTCAACTGGTCGGTGCACGTGCCGCTGGAGTACCAGCAGCCGTTCGTGCCCACCCACGAGGCGATGGCGGCGCTGCAGCTGCGCCCCGGCCGCCCCGCCGACGCCCTGGCCGCCGACCTGCGCCGCGCCTTCTCCGGCATCGTCGCCGGCAACGTCAAGGAGGACGGCATGCGCCGCATCGATGAGTTCGGCCCGTTCGAGATCCACGGCGACGCGGCGATGATGCAGGCGCTCGACGAGCTGCTGCGGGCGTTCGTCGAGCAGCGGCGGATGAAGATCTCCGGCGAATACCGGCCTTGCTACCGGGTGGTGACCTAGCGGTCCAGGTCCAGGGTAGGGGGGGCGGGGCGTCGGCTATTTGACGCCCGTCCGCCCCGGACGACCGTTCGTCCCCGCGGCGCTTGCGCGGAGCTGGCGCACGGTCCAGGCTTGCGACGTCACGCTGGGGAGCGTCTAGATGTCGTCTCGAAATGCCGGATTCACCTTGGTCGAACTGATGATCACGCTCGCCGTGCTGGCGGTGCTGGTGGCCATCGGGTTTCCCAGTTTCCAGAACACCATGCGCTCCAATCGCGTCGCCACGAGCACCAACGAGATGATCGCATCGGTGTCGTTGGCGCGAAGCGAGGCGGTACGCAATAACCGCGGAAGCAGCATCTGCGGCAGCACCTCTGGCACCGCCTGCGACGGCACCTGGAACGATGGTTGGATGGTATGGGCGGATGCGAACGGGAACGGCACCGTCGATGCCGGCGAGACCGTGCTGAGATACACCCAGGGCAACGACAAGCTGCAGATCACTGGTCCGGCGCAGGTTTTACGCTTCGATTCGCGAGGAAGGCGAGCCAGCACTGCGGCCGACGCCGGGCAGCTGATCCTTCAACCGAAGGACTGCGGTGGCGGTGCGTATCGCAGAACCATCACAATCGGCCTGACCGGGCAAGTGAAGAGGGGTGCTGGTTTGGAGAGTTGCCAATGACACGTCGTTCGTTTGCCGGCATGCTGTCCCGGCAACGGGGGTTCACCCTGATCGAAGTGATGATCGCGATCCTGGTGCTCGCATTCGGCCTGCTGGGCTACGCGCTATTGCAGACGACCAGCGTACGCATGTCGCAGAGCTCCAACTACCGCACCCAGGCGACCAATCTCGCTTCAGAGATTCTCGACCAGATGCGTATCAATCGGCTCAGCGCCGCCGACTATGCAGCACAGGCCACGTTCGCCGCCGGTAGCCGCACCGGTGCTCCATGCGAGCCGAAGGCCAATACCCAGAACGTGGCGGCGATGTCCGAACTTTGGAAATGCCAGGTGGTGCGCGCATTGGGAGACAGCGCGGGCGCCACCGTGGTCTATGCCAACGGCCAGGCGACGGTGCGCCTGCAGTGGGGGGAGCGGGATGTGAGCAGAAGCACGACTTCGATCACCGTGGCGACGCGGCTATGAGCTACCGCAACCTGCGGCGTCCATCGGGCATGTCGTTGATCGAGCTGATGATCGCGATGTTGATCGGCATGGTCCTGATCCTGGGGGTGGTGCAGATCTTCGGCGCGTCACGCTCCGCCTACCAATTGTCCGAGGGAATGGCGCGAACCCAGGAGAACGCGCGCTTCGCGGTGGACTACCTGCAGCGCGACCTGCGCATGGCCGGCCACTTCGGCTGCGTGAACGACCAGGCGCGGCTGCAGACGCCGGGCGCGCTGGCTCCGCATTTTGGGGCGGCGCCTTTGTATCCGCTGAATTTCTCGGTGTCCATCCAAGGCTATGAAGCGACGGGGACCAAGCCGGGCAATGCGGTCACCATCGGTGCGGCGGCCGCCGGCTGGTCGCCGGCCCTGCCTGGCTTGATCGCGAATCTGCAACCATTGCCGGGGAGCGACATCGTCGTGTTGCGTTTCCTGGACAGGGAAGGCGCGCCAGTCAACACCATCAGCAGCACCGGCGGCAGCACCACGTTCACGGTGCCGGCGGCGCGCTGGGCCGCGTTGACGAACGATGGTGTGGCGAACCCCCAGTTGTTCGGGGTCGCCGACTGCAGTTATGCCGATGTGTTCAGCGCGAGCGGCGTGGATTCAGCGGCCGGGCAGGTCACCACTGGCGTGGTGATCGATCACTTCACGCCCCAGCCTTCCGGCCAGACACTCCTGTACCGCGCCGAGTCATTGGTCTACTACGTGGCGTCGAACACCGCCGGACAGCCGGCGCTCTTCCGTGCCCGCTACAACGGTGCAAGTTATGTGGCCGAAGAGCTCGTCGAAGGCGTGGAGAGCATGCAGCTGATCTTCGGGCGCGACCGCACCGCGGATTTGGTCAACAACCCGCCGAGCGGCTATATCGATGTGTACAACCCAGCCGATGCGCTGGCGGCGAACGCGAACGAGTGGCGACGTGTCGGCGCGGTGCAGGTGGGCTTGGTCACGCGTAGTCCCGAGCGCGCTGCTGCCGCTGCGCCCAGCACAGAGGAGAACCAAGTGCGTGCGCTTGGGGTGAGGTTCGCGCCTCCGGCCACATATGACGCGCGCTACCGAGCGTCTTACGAAACCACGGTTGCTTTGCGCAATCGCTTGTATGGCAACTGACGGGAGCCCGCCGATGCCACTAATCAAGTTCCATTCGCCGAATAGACAGTCCGGTGCGGTGCTGTATATCGCTTTGATCATGCTGGTCCTGCTTGCGTTGATCGGCATCGTCGGCCTGCAGGTCACGGGGCTGCAGGAGAAGATGTCGTCCAACTACCAGTCCTCGAATCTGGCGTTCCAGAACGCAGAAGCCTATGCCCGGCAAACGGAGTGCGGCATCGAGGATCTGGTCAACCGCACCAGCACCGCGGATTGCACGGCCCCGACCGACGTCGCGGTGTGCGATACCCCTTTCGACGGCCCGGCGTGGGCTGACAACCTTCAGTTCAGCGGTGGCAAACAACTAAATGTGCGCCTGATTGGGCCGTGCATTTCCGGCAATTCGGAACTGGGCATGGGCGAGCCGGTGAACGAGGATCCCAATCCCATCTACCAGGTAACCGCGTACAACACCGATTACGGCACCAATCCGACGGCCGACGCGGCCATCGATACCATCTTCCGGCCTTGAGGGCTTAGTCCATGGCTTCCCGTCGTCTCAAGCTTGCCGCCGCGTTTTTGGGGTCCATCGGCGCCGGCTATCTGGTGTATTCGTCCGTGTTCGCGGTGCAAGGTGAGGGCACTCTCGCGCAGGCACCGATGAATATCGAAACCAGTATCCCTCCGGCCTTCATCCTGGCGCTGGACGATTCCGGCTCGATGCTTTGGGAGGTTTTGAACAATACGCGAGACGGCGTGTTTTCCTGGAACGGTACCAATCTCAGCTTTTTCAATGGCGCCACGCCGTGGGGTTACGGGAGCGGTAGCGCATACCACTATCAAATTCCCTACAACGGCCGCGACGCCAACGCTGCCATTCCTCCAATCAACGCATTCGGTTTTGCGAGATCGCCAGACGTCAATCCGGCCTACTTCGATCCGCGCGTCGTTTACTCGCCGTGGAAGACGTACGACCGTAAAGACTACATGACCATCGATCCGGCCAATGCGCCTGTGGATCCGCGTCCGGCCGGTTCCACGGGCAAAAGCACCCTGACTTACAATCTCACCGCGGACGTCAGTAACGCCAACAACAATTATAGGTTCCAGGTGTACAACGGCATGGTGCTGCCGAAAGACACGGTTGTATATCGTACCGCTGGCTGCAATGCCTCTCCAGTCCTGCCTGGCTTGGCCAACCAGTGGGTCACGCTTACTCAAGACACCACCATCAAGGCGTCGTGTTCTTTGGGCATCCGGTACTACCCAGCGACGTTCTATTTGAAGAATCCTGCGTCGCTGCCCGCAGGCTATGGCTATACCGCCACACCGGTGGCAGTGACCAATCCGACAGGCGGCATGCCGGGGACTTTGTACAAGTACGAGATCAAGCTCGCCAATTTCGGCAACAATGCCGCCGCCTATAACGACGCCCTGCAGAACTTCGCCAATTGGTTCAGTTTCTACAGAACCCGTCGTGAAGCGGTCATCGGCGCCACCACCAACGCGTTGGTGGATGTCACCAACATGCGCGTAGGTACCTTCTGGATCAACGACCGGAGGGCGGTAACGATGTACGACATGTCCAACACGCAGGTGGGTGGCGACCGCGAGAAGTTGTTCAACTTCTTGTACACGCTTCGCGCAAGCGGCAGTACGCCGACTCGTACCGCGGTGGACTACATGGGCAAGCAGTTCAAGCGCGATCCCCGCACCGACGCCGGCGCGCCGGTCCAGCTTATTTGCCAAAAAAATGCCGGCATGTTGTTCACCGATGGCTACATCAACGAGGGCGGCAACACTGTAGGCAATCTTGATGTCAACATGGGTTCGCCTTTCGCGGATGGATATAGCGGCACGATGGCGGACATCGTGGTGCCTTATTACCTCAATAGTCTGGTGCCTGGTTTCGACCAGAATGCGGTGAAGGTTGCCGACGCATGCAAGGGGGCGTCTCCGGACAAGCGTCTGGATTGCCAAACCAATCTGCACATGAACTTCTATGGCGTGGTGCTGGGGTCTTCGGGCAAGCAATACGGCGTCAAATACATACCCGACGAAGACGACCCTTCGGTGATTACGCCCGACCCTTACACCAATCCGCCCGTCTGGGATCCGCCGGTGGATCTGGCGCCACAGGCCGTGGACGAGATGTGGCATGCAACCATGAACGCGCGCGGCCAGATGATCAATGCCAAGACCCCAGCGCTGGTTACCTCCGCGATGCGTCAGATCCTGACCGCGGTCGGGGCGGGCGCTAGCCCATCGGGAAGCATTGCGGTGGCCGGCGCGCGCGTGGGTGCGGGCTCCGTGACGGTCTCCCCGTTCTACGAATCCAAGAGCAATGGCATGGATTGGTACGGGACGCTGACGGGGCAGAAGGTCTCCACTGATTCTGCAACCCGCGCAGTGAAGTACGAAGTAGTGTGGGAAGCCAGCGCGAAGCTGCCGGCGCCGGCGGCGCGAAATGTATGGTTCGGCCAGTATTCCGGCAGTACCAAGCAGGCGAGCCGTTTCTCGTCCACCAATGTCACACTCGCCGCGCTGTGCAACAACCCCATCGTGGGTATGTCGCGCTGCAGCGAGACGTTGATCACCGATCGGCTGAAGATCGATATCAGTCAGGCGGTGAACTACCTGCTTGGCGATCAGTCGCTGGAAGACCAAACGCTTGAGACGCCGTTGCGACCCCGTACCACCCGCTTGGGGGACATCGTCAACGCTACGCCGCTGGTCATCACCCCATTGAACGACTACGGCTATCGTTCACTGAGCGGTAGTGGTGCCGATCCGTATGGGTACGCTGCCTATCTAGAAACAAAAAAGACGCGCAAGAACCTGGTTTTCGCCGGCGCCAACGACGGCATGTTCCATGTGTTCGATGGAACGCCGACCACCAGTGGCGGCAAGGAGCTCTTCGGGTATATCCCGACCACGGCGCTTGGGCATATGGGGAATCTGCTGTTCTCGTATCGGATTGAAGACAAGGACGACCAAGTCTTCCGGCACCGCTACTATGTTGACGGGCCTATCGCTTCGTCGGACGCATATTATGGTGGGGGATGGAAGACGGTGGCGGTAGCCTCGACAGGTGCCGGCGGCCGCAGCGTCTTTGCGCTGAATGTATCCAATCCTTCTTCCTTCACCTCGGCCGACGTCCTGTGGGAAGTCAACGACCGCAACGCCAACACGGCCATCAGCAAGAACATCGGCTATGTGCTTGGCAAGCCCGTGATCGTGCCAGTCAAGACGACGTCCGGCAGCGTGGCCTGGAAGGCCATCTTCGGCAACGGCTACAACAGCGACAATGGCAATGCGGTGCTGTTCATCGTCGACATCGCTACCGGCGCGGTTACCACGGTCCAGGCGAACGAGACGGCGGCGCCGGTGGGCAAGAACGGCTTGGGCAACATCGTGGTGCTGGACCGCTGGGGCGGTACCGGCAACGCATTGACCACCCAGGTGCGTGATGGCTACGCCGATACGGTGTACGCCGCTGACCAGAAGGGTGCGGTCTGGAAGTTCGACCTGCGCAGCAGTACGCCTGCGACGCAGACTGTGCCCGTGTTCACCACGAACTTGGTCAACGGCAAGCGCCAGCCCATCCTCGGTGGCCTTGCGGCTGCAGCGGGGCAGGGCGGTGGCGTGATGGTGTACTTCGGCACCGGCTCTTTCTCTTTCGAGGGAGATGGGACGGACAAGTCCATCCAGTCGATCTATGGGGTGCTGGATCTGCCGGCCCGGACCGGTACCGTCACTCGCGCAAATCTCTTCGCGCAGACGATCCTGAGCACGAGCAGCACTGCTCGCATCACCAGCACGACGGCGGTTCCGTCGGGCAAGCTTGGTTGGTATCTGGATCTTCCTGCCGGCGAACGTGTGGTGGGGAACCCCAGCATCGAAAGTGGCGTGTTGTTCATTCCCAGCTACTTTCCAAATACCACGGCGGGTTGCGATTCCGCCGGCAGTAATTGGCTATACGGGCTGAATGCCCTGAGTGGCGGTGCCGCGCTTTCGCAGGTGAGAGTGGGTAGTCCGACCGGGGCGTCGCCCGGAACAGGTACTGGTGCTACCAGTCTCAACACCGGAGGCAGTGCGCCGGTGACCGATGTAGCGGTGCTGACCAGTTCGCGAGGGACGCCACTCGCCGCCGGGGCTGGCGAAACAGCGCTGAACGATGCGCTCAGTGGGCAATGCAGCATGGTGATTCAGGCGGCAGGCGCCCAACCGCTGTACATGCCGCGTGCGTGCGGCCGTCAATCCTGGAGACAGATCAAATGATATTTCGAGGTGCCCCTGCATCGGGGCCGCGCGGCTTGGCGCGCGGCTTCACCTTGATCGAGCTGATGATCGTGGTGGCGGTAGTCGCCATCCTGGCTGCCATCGCCTATCCCTCGTACAACGAACAGGTGCGCAAGAGTCGGCGCGCACAGGCCAAGGCCGATCTCGTGGAGTATTCTCAGCTGGCGGAGCGTTTTCACTCCAGCAACAACACCTATGTCGGCCTCAACGGCGTACCTAACGCTTCGCCCAGAGAGGGGGGCACCGCGTTCTACACGATCAACGTGGCACCTACGCAATCGACGTTCGTCATCACGGCGACACCGCAAGGCACGCAAGTCCAAGATAAATGCGGCACCTTGACCGTGAACCAGGCAGGAGTTAAGGGGAATAGCGCCGGTACCCGTTCTGAATGCTGGTGAGTGCAAGGCGCACTGAAGCAGCGGAAAAGTGTCGAGGAGGGCTTGCTAGCCCCTTCGAAAAGTGGCTACAATGCGCGCCCCGCCCGAATAGCTCAGCCGGTTAGAGCACTTGACTGTTAATCAGGGGGTCGTTGGTTCGAGTCCAACTTCGGGCGCCAAATCTGCAAGGGCCGCGAGCGATCGCGGCCCTTGTTTTTTGGGTCACTGGAAAGGGAACGGGCGCTGGCCAGGGCGAAGGTGCGGAAGCGGCCTTGACGCCATTGACATGAGCCATGGCCCTTCGGGTTGATGAACGCTTCAATCGCAGGATTGGGTGCCCGGGGTTCTGCGCGAGCGCACCCGCCCCAGGTTGTTGACGATGACCTCGCCCTGTAGCTTGCCGTCCGCGCATACCCGTACCGTGATGTTGCTGCCTGCCGCTCGACCGTCTGCCAGGAAGCGGACAGTGGGCCGCCCGCTGGAAGACAGCAGGCTTATGGAAGAAGAGACCGGCTGAATCTCGTTGCGCAACACGTCTGCGGGCGAGCGCGGTTGCGGCTGCCTGGCGCTGTCGCGGTAGATCAGCCAGCCTTCGCTCCAGTCCAGGTCCGATCGGCAGCGCCCGTCGCCTGCGGACGGGCACACCGTGACCGGCACCGCGCCGGTTATCGCCGCGTTGCGCGCCGCTGCCAGGCCGCCGCTGAGCAGGTGCATCGAGGTCGCTATGCGCTGCCGCTGCAGCGTATGGCGCGTGCCGGGCAGGGCGATGGCCGTCAGTATTGCGATGACGACCATGCAGGCTATGGCTTCGATCAGGGACAGGCCTCGCTGGCGGGTGCGCACGTGCGTGACTCGACGTATGGGGGCCTCCAGCTTCCAAAGCGTGGCCCTCCAGCGGCATCATCCCGCTCCCCATCGCGCTGTAGGAATTTTCCAGACGCGGCTGTCATCCAGGCGTCGCTATACTCAGCGGTCGTCCGAGGGTGGTGCCATGTCCGACCGTTTCCAGCTCGTATCGCCGTATTCGCCGGCAGGCGACCAGCCGCAGGCCATCGACAAGCTGGTGTCCGGTTTCGAGGCCGGCCTGGCCAAGCAGACGCTGCTCGGGGTTACCGGCTCGGGCAAGACCTACACCATCGCCAACGTCGTGCAGGCGATCCAGAAGCCGACCCTGGTGATGGCGCCGAACAAGACCCTGGCGGCGCAGCTGTACGGCGAGTTCAAGGCGTTCTTTCCGCACAACGCGGTCGAGTACTTCGTCAGCTACTACGACTACTACCAGCCCGAGGCCTATGTGCCGTCGTCGGACACCTTCATCGAGAAGGACAGCTCGATCAACGAGCACATCGAGCAGATGCGGCTGGCGGCGACCAAGACGCTGCTGTCGCGGCGCGATGCGGTGGTGGTGGCGACGGTGTCGGCGATCTACGGCCTGGGCGCGCCGGAGGACTACCTGTCGCTGCGCCTGATCCTGTCGGTGGGCGAGCACGTGGAGCAGCGCGAGCTGATCAAGCATCTCACCGATCTCCAGTACACCCGCAACGAGTACGAACTGCACCGCGGCACGTTCCGCGTGCGCGGCGAGCTGATCGACGTGTTCCCGGCCGAATCGGACAGCGAAGCGCTGCGCATCGAGCTGTTCGACGGCGACATCGAGAAGCTGACCCTGTTCGATCCGCTGACCGGGGAGACGCTGCGCAAGCTGCAGCGTTACACGGTGTACCCGAAGACCCACTACGCCACCACCCGCGAGCGCACGCTCAGCGCGGTGGACACGATCAAGCTCGAGCTGAAGGAGCGCCTGGAGCAGCTCTACGCGCAGAACAAGCTGGTCGAGGCGCAGCGCCTGGCCCAGCGCACCCAGTTCGACCTGGAGATGATGGCCGAGGTCGGCTACTGCAACGGGATCGAGAACTACTCGCGGCACCTGACCGGCAAGGCGCCGGGCGAGCCGCCGCCGACGCTGTTCGATTACCTGCCGGCCGACGCGCTGCTGGTGGTCGACGAGTCGCACGTCACCATTCCGCAGATCGGCGCGATGTACAAGGGCGACCGTTCGCGCAAGGAGACGCTGGTGGAGTTCGGTTTCCGCCTGCCGTCGGCGCTGGACAACCGGCCGCTGCGCTTCGAGGAGTGGGAGGCGCGCTCGCCACGCAGCATCTACGTCTCCGCCACGCCGGGGCCCTACGAGCTGCGCGAATCGGCTGGCGAGATCACCGAGCTGGTGGTGCGCCCGACGGGGCTGATCGACCCGGAGGTCGAGATCCGTCCGGTCGGCACCCAGGTCGACGACCTGATGTCGGAAGTGCACAAGCGCATCGCGCTGGGCGATCGTGTGCTGGTGACCACGCTGACCAAGCGCATGGCCGAGAACCTCACCGAGTACCTGGGCGAGCACAACATCCGCGTGCGCTATCTGCATTCGGACATCGACACGGTCGAGCGGGTGGAGATCATCCGCGACCTGCGCCTGGGCAAGTTCGACGTGCTGGTCGGCATCAACCTGCTGCGCGAAGGCCTGGACATGCCGGAGGTGTCGCTGGTGGCGATCCTCGACGCGGACAAGGAGGGTTTCCTGCGCTCGACCGGCTCGCTGATCCAGACCATCGGCCGCGCCGCGCGCAACCTGCGCGGCAAGGCGATCCTGTACGCGGACCGGATGACGCGCTCGATGCAGGCGGCGATCGACGAGACCGGACGCCGCCGCGAGAAGCAGGTCGAGTACAACCTGGAGCACGGGATCACCCCGAAGTCGGTGGCGCGGCCGATCGTCGACATTCTCGAAGGCGCGCGCTCCGATGGCGCGGCCGAGCCCAAGGGCGGCAAGGGCAGGGGCCGCCGCGTGGCCGAGGAGCCGATGGACTACCGGACGCTGGCGCCGGCCGAGATCGCGGCCCGGCTCAAGGCGCTGGAGCAGCAGATGTACCAGCACGCGCGCGACCTGGAATTCGAGGATGCGGCGCGGGTGCGCGACCAGATCAAGAAGCTGCGCGACGCCAGCCTGGTCAGCTAGCGGGGCGCGGCGCGCTGGCCGGCGGTTGCGCAGGATCCGCGGCCGCGGCGGCACACGGCGCTGGCGTTCTGCTTCGGCTTCAAGGGCACGGCATCAGGCGGGACGTCCCTCGTCCGCAGCATCGGGCTTCGCCATCATGCGGCGATGTGCGCGCCAGCTTCATGCCTGCATGAGGGGCTTATGCCCACGCCGTGAATGCGCTGCACGCCATGGCAGGTTCGCTCGTCGGCGTCGCGACGTCAGCCGTTCGCCGATGCAAGCAACGTAAGGCACGAAATGCTCAAGCCGGATGCGAGCTGCCGGTGGCGCTTGCGGTATGCGACGCGCTGACTGGATCAAGCTTGAGAAATACGCTGGAAGCGTATCAAGTCCACGGAAGGCCTTGCTGTTGCCGGCTTTCGCGTGGTGGGCGGTACAGGGTTCGAACCTGTGACCCCTACCATGTCAAGGTAGTGCTCTACCGCTGAGCTAACCGCCCGATCGCTGCGGCGGACAGACCGCTGCAGGGGCGCGAATCTTAGCCTGCCTGGAAGGCAAGAGCAATAGTCCGCGGTAGCGCTGCTTTGCGCTTGCGCGGCAAGTAACCCGTCGCCAGATGCTCCAGGCGTCCCGTGGGTAGCGATGGGAGATGATCGCGGGCTCCGTCGTCCGGAAGCCCGCCGCCATATCGAGACGTCCATATCGCCTTGCCCGCGTCCGGGAGTGGCAAATGATCCAGGGCCTGCGGGTCTCAGGCAAACGGCCTTCCTTTACCGCGCCGCGCTCAATGACCGCCCAGCGCGCCACTTCGATGAACAAGCCGCCGCGGCGGCTCAACCATTCGCGTATCTGCCCATGACATCTTCGGCGGCATTGCAGCCAGGGCAGGTGAGCACCAGGTTGCCCCTGGCATCGGCGAATGCGTGGTCGCCGCGCGCGCCTGCGCTCCAGCGGTGGCTGCAGCCCTTGCAGCGCACGTCGATCTCGGATATCCGGCTTTCGGTGGACTCGGCCGTTGCGCCGGCGTCGCGCATCCACCGTACTGCGAGCAGCTCGAACTGATTCGTTTCCAGAATCATATCGGCGTCTCCTTTCCAGGATGTGCCGGCAGGCTAGCGGGGGCGACTTGACTGTTTGATAAACGAGTTCATAAATGGTGTGGATGACCATGCGGCGCATTGCCGGTGGCGTACTTCACTGGTACATCTCGGTATGGGCCACGCTGTACCGCCGCCGCCAGTGGCGACCGCATTTAGGGTGCGCAGGTCCCTGCTGGCCAAATGCCTTGACCGCCACTCGATCCGCTACGCGTTGACGCGGTGGTCGTGTTCGCAACCGGTTTACTATCCCCGGCACGACATCGCCCGGCACGCCCATCGAGGCCTTGTTGGCGGCATGCGCATCGCAGGTCGAAAAACGAGGTCCTGACGGCCCTCGAAGCCGGACGCTGCTTCGGCCGTGGTTGACGCTGGGCGGCAGCGACACGTTCGCCCAGGCCGAGCCAGGCGATGGGGTCACGCTGTCGGACGCAGCGAATGTCGCGCTGGGCTGGCTGCGATCAGGCGCCTTGCGTGGCCGCCCGATGCAGCACCAGCACCCAGAACCCAAAGCCGGCGCAACCGGCGTAGCCCAGCAAGATCAATGTCTTGACCTGCCGCTCGTATGCTCGGATCAGCTTCATCTCGGTCTTCTCCCCCGGGAGCGCTCCCTCCGCGCTCTGTCTCTAAATGTAGACAAATGCCATCGAAAAGCAAGCCTCCAGGCGCTGCGTCTGTCTTAACGCATTCAATTGTGATAGCGGCTGTATTTTCGTGGGATCCAGCCGGTAGCTCTGGCCGGCTTGCGCGCCGCAAAGTCGTGCGGAGACTTGCACGATTGGGCGCGGACGCCCCCTAGACGCTCGATGTCCGGCGCCTGGTCAGAGCGGGGCACGAGGCCAAGCCGGGAGGGGGCTCCTGCGAGCCGGGCTGACATGGCGGCGTGTCAGGGTGCCGGCCTCCCGCGCACGCGCCGGATGCTGCGGCGGATCCATCGCCGCCCGCGGGCCGGCTCAGGCGGTCGCCGGCAGGTTGAACACGAAGCGGGTGCCGGTTTCCGGCGTCGACTGCACCGAGACCGTGCCGCCGTGCGCGCGCGAGATCTCCGCGACGATGTACAGGCCAAGGCCCAGGCCGGGTTCGTTGCGATCCAGCTGCGCGCGCGCGAAGGGCCGGAACAGCTGCGCCTGCTTGGACTGCGGTATATGCCCGCCGTTGTGCACGCTCAGTTCGAAGCCACGGGCATCGCTGACCGCGGTGATCGTCACCGGCACCGCCGGATCGCCGTGCAGCACCGCGTTGGCGACCAGGTTGCCCAGCAGTTGCGAGACGCGGTCCGGATCGCAGTGCACCGGCAACTGCAGGCGCCAGTGGGTCTGCAGCTCGCGGTCGGCGTAGCCGGCACGGATCTCCGACACCACCTGTTCCAGGTAGCGCGACAGTTCGCGCTCTTCGACCTTCGCCACCGACAACCCGCCGCCGAGGCGGCCGCGGGCGAAATCGAGAATGTTGTCGATCAGTTCGGACATGCGCAGCGCGCTCTTGCGCATGTAGTCCAGCACTTTGCCTTCGCGCGCGCCCTGCGCGGCGCCGTCGAGCAGCTCGATGCCGGACATGATGGACTGCAGCGGATTGCGCAGGTCGTGGCCGAGCACGGCGATGAACTCCTCGCGCAGCTGCGCGGTGGCTTCGGCATCGGCCAGCGCGGTGTCGCGCTGCAGGACGCGGTCCTCGGCTTCCAGGTGCGCGCCGATGAGCTGGGCGAACAGGTCCAGCATGGCCAGGGTGTCGTCGTCGATCTTCGCCGGCAGCGGATCCAGCGCGCACAGCGTGCCGAAGAAGCTGCCGTCGGGCCGGCGGATCGGCACCGACACGTAGCTCTCGAAGCCGTACAGCTTCGGCGTGTGGTGTTGCGAGAACACCGGATCGGTCGAGGCCGACGCGAAGATCACCGCGTTGCCGCTCTGGCGGATCTCGTTGCAGATGGTCGACTCCAACTGCAACTGGCCGCCCGGCGCCAGCCCGAACGCGATCTGGTCGTATACGGCGCAGGCGGTCCATGTGGTCTCGGTGACCCGTGCCACGGCCGAAAAGCGCATGCCGGTGGTGCGCGACACCACCTGCAGGATGGTGGGGACGGCGGCGATCCTGCCGATGGCGGCGATATCCCGTTCCAGGTCGGGATCCGGAACGACGGGACGGGCTCGGGTCGGCATCGCGCAATGGTACACGGCCCGCCTTGGTGGCAAGTGCATGGGGCCGGCCGGCCCAGCGTGGGCACGCGCCTGCCGGCAGCGGGAACCCACCGCCAGCACATGGGTTGGGACGGCGCTCGGCGGCGAAGCGCGTCGTGCCGATCGAGTGGCTATACATCGACCGGCACGTGCGCGGCGCGGGCGATTCCCCATGCGTCGGGCTGCCGACGCTGTGCGCAGCGCCGGTCATCGTCGCGCGGTGGCGATTCGCCGGCTGCGCCCGTGCGGTCGGCAAATCGTCGCCGTCGTGGCGGCGCGATGCGCCGGCGAACTCGTCGCCCATCACCCCACGCGCCGATGTACGCCGCCTGCCGGCGTATGCGGTGCCGCACGCGGTTTGAATACGTATGCAGCCAGCGTCGCGGCCGACGCTTCGACGGTAATCTAGCGCGGCTTTCCGCACCCGCGTTCGTGTGCGCTTACCTGCCCGGGAGGGGCATTCCATGACACAGGCTCCATGGTGGCGCGGTGCGGTGATCTACCAGATCTATCCGCGCAGTTTCCTAGACGCCAACGGCGACGGCGTCGGCGATCTGCCCGGCATCGAAAGCAGGCTGGACTACATCGCCGCGTTGGGCGTGGATGCGATCTGGATCTCGCCGTTCTTCAAGTCGCCGATGGCCGATTTCGGCTACGACATCGCCGACTATCGCGAGGTGGATCCGCTGTTCGGCACGCTGCAGGATTTCGACCGGCTGCTGGCCAAGGCGCATGCGCTGGGCCTGAAGGTGATGATCGACCAGGTCCTCAGCCACACCTCGATAGAGCATGCCTGGTTCAAGGAAAGCCGTCAGAGCCGCGACAATCCCAGGGCCGACTGGTACGTGTGGGCCGACGCGCGCGAGGACGGCACGCCGCCCAACAACTGGATGTCGCTGTTTGGCGGCGTGGCCTGGCAATGGGAGCCGCGGCGCGCGCAGTACTACCTGCACAACTTCCTGTCGTCGCAGCCGGACCTGAATTTCCACCATCCGCAGGTGCAGCAGGCCACGCTGGACAACGTGGAATTCTGGCTCGCGCGCGGGGTCGACGGTTTCCGTCTGGACGCGATCAACTTCTGCTTCCACGACGCGCAGCTGCGCGACAACCCCTCCAAGCCGGAGGAAAAGCGCGTCGGCCGCGGCTTCAGCGCGGACAACCCCTACGCGTACCAGTACCACTACTACAACAACACCCAGCCGGAGAACCTGCCCTTTCTCGAGCGCCTGCGCGGCGTCGTGGACCGCTACCCAGGCGCGGTGACGCTGGGCGAGATCTCCTCCGAGGATTCGCTCGCCACCACCGCCGAGTACACCGCACACGGCCGCTTGCACATGGGCTACAGCTTCGAGCTGCTGGTCGAGGATTTCAGCGCCGCCTACATCCGCGGCACGGTGTCGCGGCTGGAGGCGGCGATGACCGAGGGCTGGCCATGCTGGGCGGTGTCCAACCACGACGTGGCCCGCGCGGTCACCCGCTGGGGCGGTCCCACCGCGCCGCCGGCGCTGGCGCGGATGCTGGTGGCGCTGCTGTGTTCGCTGCGCGGCTCGGTATGCCTGTACCAGGGCGAGGAACTCGGCCTGGGCGAGGCGGAAGTACCGTTCGAGGCGTTGCAGGACCCGTACGGCATCACCTTCTGGCCGACCTTCAAGGGGCGCGACGGATGCCGCACGCCGATGCCGTGGAGCGACGCACAGCAGGCTGGCTTCACCGCCGGCACGCCGTGGTTGCCGATTCCCGACGCGCACCGCGCGCTGTCGGTGCAGGCGCAGGAGCGCGATCCGGATTCGGTGCTGCACGCGTTCAAGGCCTTCCTGGCCTGGCGCCGCTTGCAGCCCGCTTTGGTCGCCGGTTCGATTGCGTTCGTAGAGACCCCGGAGCCGGTGCTCATGTTCACTCGCGAAGTGGCGGGCGAGTCGGTGCTGGCGGCGTTCAACCTGTCCGCGGTGCCTGCCACCACGACCCTGCCGGCCGGCCAGTGGCAGCTGCTGGACGTGCCGGGCCCGGTGGCGGGCGAGCGCGACGGCGAACGCCTGCATCTTCCTGCCTACGCGGCCTTCTTCGCACGGCGATCGGTGCCGGCCTGATCGCGCTTGCGCGCCGCGCCTCGGCTACGCGGCGGCCGGGGCAACGGCCATGCGCGGATCGCGCGTGCTGCCGGTGATGAGGTGTCGGCCCTTCAGTTATCGGGAGACGCGTGCCGTCGCCTGTGGCTATGGCTGTGCGCCATGGCCGGTGCCGTCTACGTCCCACGATTCGCCGCTGGAAGGGCATGACTCGCCCTTGGCTGCACCTTGCCGACAGCGCTCTGCGTGCCGCCGCTTGGCGAGATCGTGTGCGGTGCGGTCTGGCCCACACGTACCCATCCGCAGGCCTTGGGGCGATGCACTGTAGGAGCCCGTGCTTACGGACGCCGCGGCGATTCCCGCTCCCTGTAGGAGCGGGGCCGGGTGGCCTCGGCCATCCGTCGCGGCCTGTCGGGCCTGGCCACGATGATGGTAATAGCAACGACAACGGTGCGGGCTCAAGCAATCCTGCGGGAGCGACTTCAGTCGCGACGAGTCGTTGGCAACGCCTGTCACCACGATGGCCGAGCCGTCCGAAGCGCTTCTTTAGGATTCGGATGCCTGGTGATCGCGGCCGGTGCCGAAAGAGGCGGAACAGTCCCCTGCATTGACCCCTGCGGTCCCGATACCGTGTATCTGCGCCGCTGCCCGCCACCGGTCGCTTCTCTCCAGGCACACGACCGCGCCGCACGCCGCACGCGTCAGCCGCGGCACCCGCGCAAAAGCAAAAACCCGCCGGTCACCCGGCGGGCTCGCTGCTGCTCGATGCCGCGGTCAGATCAGAACTTGTAGTTCGCGCCGAGCATGTAGGTGCGGCCCCACTCCATGTACTCCAGCGGACGGTCCTTGCTGGCGGCGTAGGTGCGGTAGGGTTCGTTGGTCAGGTTGCTCGCCTGCAGCAGCAAGGTCAGCCCGCGCAGGGTGCTGCCGTCGCCGAAGGTATAGCTGACCTGCGCATCGGTGACGCTCTCGCCGACCACGTAGCGCAGGGTGCGGTTGCCGTTGAAGTTGCCGATCTCGCCGATGAAGTCCGAACGCCTGCGCTGGCTGACGCGGGCTTCGAAACCGTGGCGCTCGTAGTAGGCGGTGAAGTTGTACACGCGGTCGGACAGGCCCGGCAGGCTGATCGGATCCGAGCCCACGCTGGAGGCGCTTTCCGGGTCGAGGATTTCGATGTCGCTGTCGTTGAAGGTGGCGCTGGCCTGCACGCCGAAGCCGCGCAGGCTGTCGGCCAGCATGTCCAGCGGCAGCGACGCGGTGAGCTCCAGGCCGCGCAGGGTGCCGCCCTTGCCGTTCTGCGGCGAGGAGAAGGTGCCGATGGTCTGCACCGGGACGGTCATGCCCGGCGGCACCACGTAGCTTTCGACCAGGTCGGAGAAGTCGTAGTCGTCGCGCGACTGCGTGTAGACGTAGCTCTTCAGGTCCTTGTAGAAGATCGCCGCGGCCACGTAGGCCTTCTCGCCGAAGTACTTCTCGTAGGACAGGTCCAGCGCGGTGGCGCGCCACGGGTCCAGCAGCGGATTGCCGCCGCTGCCGCCGGGCCTGCCGGTGGAGGTGTCGACGCCGAACTCCAGCCCGGCGCGCATCTGGTCCACGCGCGGGCGCGCGACCTGCTTGGCCGCGGCGAAGCGCAGCGTCTGCTGGTGCGGGAACATGAAGGCCAGGTTCAGGCTCGGCAGCCAGTCGTTGTAGGTCTTGCCGGCGTCGATCGGCAGCACGTTCTGGCCGTCCGGGCGCGAGCGGTCGAAGTAGTTGGACTGCGAACTCTGGTCGGTGTGCTGCATCTGCACGCCGATGTTGCCGCGCACGCCGACTTCGCCGATGTCGGTGTTGATGTTGGCGCGCAGCCAGGCGGTGGTGATCTTCTCCTGCACCGTCCACGATTTCGGGATCAGGTAGTCCAGGTCGGTGACCGGTTCGAACACCATGTAACGCCCGACCGCGGCCGGCACGTTCCAGGCGGGGATGTAGCCGATGCCGGCGAAGCCCAGGTTGACCGGGTCGTACTGCAGGTCGGCGGCGATATTGGAGTCGCCTTGCGCGCCGAGCAGGATGTTGCCTTCGGCCTGGGTCTTCTGCTTGCGCCGGTCGGCGTAGTTGACGCCCACGTCGAGGTCGGTGAACCAGGACAGCGCTTCGGGCATCGGCAGGGTCGCGGCCAGCTTGCCGCCCTTCAGGCGATCCTCGACCTGCGGCACCTTGCCGTAACCGGAGCCGTAGATGGTGTTGGTCAGGAACAACGCGTCGGGGTTGGAGTAGTCCAGCCCGGGGGTGATCTGCGAAAAGCCGTTGGGCCTGACCGAGACGCCGACGGTATCGAACTGCGGGCGCGGAATAAGCTGGAGGTTGTTCTCCAGGTTGGTCTCGTTGCGGGTGGCCTTCGAGTAGTTCAGGTCGGCGACGAGCTTCACGCTGCCGAGATTGAACTCGTTGTTCCAGCCGAACGCGTCGATCTTGTCCTTGCGCCTGTTGTACATGCCCCGAACCAACGGATACGCGTTGGAAATGGTGCCGCCAGTGAAGGTGCCGTTAGCATTGCGTCCGACATTGCTGAAAATCGGCAGGATCGAGTTGGGGTCACTGGAATCCTCGCCATTGCCGCTCAGACTCAGCTCGAACTGGTTGGCGGTGTCGATCTGCTCGGCTTCGGTGTGGAACGCATCGAAGGTGCTGGTCCACGCGTTGGACGGACGGAACTGCACGGTGGCCATCACCCCGTCGCGCTTGTTGTTGCCGGTGCGGCGCAAGGCCTTGATGCCGTCGGAGAAGTAGGTGCCCGCGGCCAGCCCGGGGCGGTTGCCGGCATCGGTGTGCTCGGTGGTCCACGGCTCGTACAGGCCGACCTGGTTCTCCTGGATCGGGTTGTCGCTGTGCGCGTAGCCGATCGAGATGCCCAGGGTCTTGTCGAAGAACTGGTCGATGTAGCTGGCGCTGAAGCGGTTGCCGAACTCGTCGACATCGGCCGCTTCGCCCAGCGAGCTCTTCTGCAGGCGCCCGCTGACCGCGATCACGCGCTCGGGGAAGCTCAGCGGGCGCACGGTCTGCATGTCGATGGTGCCCGACAGGCCCTGGCCGACCAGCGCCGCGTCGGGGGTCTTGTACACGGTCACGCCGTTGACCAGTTCCGACGGGTACTGGTCGAACTCGACGCTGCGGTTGTCGCCGGTGCTGACCACCTCGCGCCCGTTGAGCAGGGTGGTGGCGAAGTCCGGCGACAGGCCGCGCACGCTGATAACCTGGGCGCGGCCGGCCACGCGCTGCGCGGCCAGGCCGGGCAGGCGGCCCAGCGATTCGGCGATGCTCACGTCGGGCAGCTTGCCGATGTCCTCGGCCGAGATCGCCTCGACGATGGACGTGGCGTCCTGCTTGATGGCGATGGCGTTCTCGATGCCGCGGCGGATGCCGGTCACCTCGACCTTGTCCAGTTCGGTCACCGGGTTCTGCGACGCGGTCTCGGTGGTCTGGCCCTGGATGTCGGTCTGCGCCGACGCCAGCATGGGCGTCATGGCTACAGCCAGAGCGATGGTCAGCGCATTGCGCTTGTGGTTCAACATTTTCCCCTCCCAGGCAATGTTGGTGATGCAAGTTTTTCTGGTCCAGCGGATCGGCTGGCTTGTTGTTATCGCGCAGCCGTTCCGGCGTCGGCGACTGCAACCTATGGTAGACACGACGCTCCGCCGCGAACGCGGTCTGCATACGTATTCAATGGCGCGCACGACGCTGGAATCGCTTCCACGCGGCCCATGGCAGCGCGCGAGGCGAAGCGAGGCGCGCGCGTGGTGCGCCCGCATGCCAGGGGTCTTGTCGTGCGTGGACCGGCCGCCGCGTCGCGGCGTATCCGGTGCTCGTGCCGGCAGGGTTCACCACCGCTAGGCGACTGCCCGCTCGCGGCGCTGCGCGAGCGCGAGGGCCCGGCGCGGCAGCGCGATCAGCGCGCGTCCGCCGCCGCCGCGATGAATACGTATGCAGCTGTGCGCGGCGGCGCCCGACGCGTCTACCATGGCCCGAGGCACCCTTGAGGGAGGGGCCGCGACCGCGGCGCCGGCTTTGTCGGCGAGGCGCAACCACAACGCGAGCAAAGAGGGAGGGAGGCCGACGGGCGCAAGCCGGTCCGCCGCTTCGATGCTGAAGATGATCTGCCTGGCCGCGGCGTTGGGTGCCGCGGCGGGTCCGCCCGCGGCTGCGGCGGACCTCGAATTCGACGGCCGCCGCGCGCATGCCCAGGCCCTGGCCGATGGCGGCTTCGTGCTGCGCTTTCCCGCCGGCGAGCGGCGCCTGCCGCCGCAGCCGATGCGCAGCGACACCGCCAGCGCGATGTTCGATGCGCTGTTCGCGCTCGCGCAGCAGGAACTGGCCGACGATCGCGTGGACGCGATCCGCGATCCCGCCTTCGACCACGGCCGGCCATTGCCGTGCGACTGCTACCAGACCGGCGAGCGCTGGCCTTACGTGTGGACCCGCGACGTCAGCTATGCCGCCGACCTGGCGCTGGCCCGGCTCGATCCCGAGCGCACCCGCCGTTCGCTGCGCTTCAAGCTGTCGGCGATGCGCGGCGACGCTGCGCTGCCGGGGTTGTTCGTGGCCCAGGACACCGGCTCGGGCGGCAGTTGGCCGGTCAGCAGCGACCGCGTGGTGTGGTTCCTGGCCGCGCGCCACCTGCTCGACGATCCGGGCTTCGCCGCCGACACCCGCGCGGCGCTCGCCGCGACGCTGGCGCAGGACCGCGCGTTCGCGTTCGACGCGCGCATCGGCCTGTACCGCGGCGAGACCTCGTTCCTGGACTGGCGCGAGCAGACCTATCCGGCGTGGACCCGCGACGACGTGCGCTTCATCGCCGGCTCCTTCGCGCTGTCGACCAACGTGCTGCACTACCAGGCGCTGCGCCTGGGCGAGCGGCTGGCGCGGGAGCAGGGCGACGATGCCGCCGCCACGCGCTACGCCGATTGGGCCGAGCAGCTCAAGCGCGCGATCGCGCAGCGCTTCTGGCGCGAGGACCGCGGCACCTACATGAGCTATATCGGCAGCGCCGAGCACCCGGTGGCGTACGAGAGCTACGACCTGCTCGGCCTGTCGCTGGCGGTGCTGGCCGACGTGCTGCCGCCGGCGCGCGCGCGCGCGGCGCTGGCGCGCTATCCGGTGGTCGAGGCCGGCAGCCCGGTGATCTGGCCGCAGCAGCCCGGCGTGCCGATCTACCACAACCGCGCGCTGTGGCCGTTCGTCAGCGCCTATGCGCTGCGCGCGGCGCGGCATACCGACGACAGTGCGCGCATCGCCTTCGAGGTGCAGTCGCTGATGCGCGGCGCCGCGCTGGCCGGTTCGAACATGGAGAACTACGAGTTCCTGAGCCAGGCCGTACACGTGGACGATGGTGCGCTCAGCGGTCCGGTGGTCAATTCGCCGCGGCAGCTGTGGTCGGTGGCCGGCTACCTGGCGATGGTGGGCGAGGGCGTGTTCGGCGTGCAGGACGACGGCGCGGTGCTGCCGAAGCTGCCGGCGAGCCTGGTGCCGATGCTGTTCGGCGAGCGGCGCCAGATCGCGCTGCAAGCCGGCGAGCGGCGCATCGTGCTGGTGCGGCCGACGCGGATCGACGGCGACCTGCTGGTGGCCGGCGAGACGACGACCCAGGACGGCGTGACCACGGTGCAGCTGGCCGGCCGGCGCACGCAGCCGCTGCCGTTGCGGCGCATCGCCGCCGAACACGCCTTCGCGCCGGCTGCGCCGCCCGCGCCGGTGCTGCGGCGCGACGGGCAGGGCTGGCGCGTCTCCGCTGCTGCGGCCGACACGGTGCTGTACGTCGACGGCGAGCGCCTGCCGGGCCGTGCCGACGGGGCACGTCTGCCGCTGCGCGCGCAGGTGCAGTGCCTGAGCCTGACCCGGCGCTCGCCGCAGTGGGAATCGCTGCACAGCCCCAGCGTGTGCGTCGGCGAGACGTCGCGCCTGGACGGCGCCGACGCCTGGCACTGGACGCCGCCGCGCGACGGCCGCTATCGGCTCAGCCTGCGCTACGCCAATGCGCACGGGCCGATCAATACCGGCGTCACCGCGGCGGTGAAGCAGCTGCAGCTGCAATGCGCCGGCGCCACGCCGCAGCGCAGGCCGGTGGTGATGCCGCACAGCGTCGGCGAGCAGGAATCCACCGCGGCCGAGTTCGTGCTGCAGGCCGGCCAGGCCTGCCGCATCGACCTGGTGGGCGCTGCCAACATGAGCGCGCTGCAGCACTTCGCGCGCTACACCGGCGGCGCCGGCGGTGCCGACGGCGTGGTCAACGACGCCGCGGTCGCCGCGCTGCTGATCGCGCCCGCCGCCGGCGACAAGGGGCACGAATGAGCGCCGTGCGCCCGGCCAAGCCGGCGCTGTCGTTCTGGCAGATCTGGAACATGTGCTTCGGTTTCCTCGGCATCCAGTTCGGCTTCGCCCTGCAGAACGCCAACGCCAGCCGCATCTTCCAGACCCTCGGCGCGGACATGGAACAGGTGCCGGGCCTGTGGATCGCCGCGCCGCTGACCGGGCTCATCGTGCAGCCGATCGTCGGCTACCTGTCCGACCGCACCTGGAACCGCTTCGGCCGGCGCCGCCCGTACTTCATGCTCGGCGCGCTGTTCACCACGCTGGCGCTGCTGGCGATGCCGAACTCGCCGACGTTGTGGATCGCCGCCGGCACGCTGTGGATCCTGGACGCGTCGATCAACGTGTCGATGGAGCCGTTCCGCGCATTCGTCGGCGACCAGCTGCCGCCGCGGCAGCGCGCGGGCGGCTACGCGATGCAGAGCTTCTTCATCGGCGTCGGCGCGGTGGTGGCGAGCCTGCTGCCGTGGCTGCTGGCCAAATGGGGCGTCAGCAATACCGCCGCCGCCGGCGAAGTGCCGGCCACGGTGCGCTATGCGTTCTACCTGGGCGGCGCGGTGCTGTTCGGGTCGATCCTATGGACCGTGCTGAGCACGCGCGAGTATCCGCCCGAGACGCTGCAGGGCTTCGACGACGCGCCGCCGCCGCTGGTCGACGAGCGCGCGGCGGCGCCGCGCTCGGACGCTGCGGCGGCGATCTGGCTGGCGCTGGGCCTGGCCGGCGCGGCGGCGATCGCCTGGCACGGCGGCGACCGCATGCTGTACGTGCTGGCCGGCCTGTTCGCCGGCTACGGGCTGCTGCAATGGCTGGCCCCGCGGCTGCGCCACACGCGCATGCTGGCGGCGATCATGCGCGACGTGCAGGCGATGCCGCCGGCGATGCGGCGCCTGGCATGGGTGCAGTTCTTCTCGTGGTTCGCGCTGTTCGCGATGTGGATCTACACCACCGCCGCGGTGACGCGCACGCACTACGGCGCCAGCGACGCCGCCTCGGCCGCGTACAACGAGGGCGCCAACTGGGTGGGCGTGCTGTTCGGCGCGTACAACGGCTTCGCCGCGCTGGCGGCGATGGCCATTCCGCTGCTGGTGCGCCGGCTCGGCCTGCGCGCCAGCCACCAGCTCAACCTGTGCCTGGGCGCGGCCGGGCTGCTGTCGTTCCTGTGGGTTCGCGATCCGCAGTGGCTGCTGCTGTCGATGCTCGGCGTCGGCTTCGCCTGGGCGTCGATCCTGTCGCTGCCGTACGCGATGCTGTCCGGCAGCGTGCCGGCGGCCAAGATGGGCGTGTACATGGGCATCTTCAATTTCTTCATCGTGATCCCGCAACTGGTCGCCGCCAGCGTGCTCGGGTTCGTGTTGAAGCACTGGCTCGGCGGGCAGCCGCTCTACGCACTGGCGATCGGCGGCGGCAGCCTGCTGCTGGCGGCGCTGTGCATGCTGCGGGTGCCGGCCGACAACGGAGCGAGGCAATGATGCGGAAGTGTTCGACCCTGGCGCTGTCTGCCGCGCTGTCCGCCGCGCAGGCGGCGCATGCGCAGGCCCCGGCCGAGTACTACGGCACGCTGGAACCGTTCGCCAGCGACGCGGTCTATTTCGTGGTCACCGACCGCTTCGTCAACGGCGATCCCGGCAACGACCATCGCGACCAGGGCGGCGCGCACCGCACCTTCGACATCCCGCTGCCGGCGCCGCCGGGCGAGAGCGACAACATCGGCTACCTCGGCGGCGACTTCAAGGGCGTGGCCGACAACGCCGGCTACATCCGCGATCTGGGCTTCAGCGCGGTGTGGATCACCCCCATCGTCGACAACCCGGACCAGGCGTTCACCGGCGGCAAGCCGATCACCTGGGGCAGCTCGCTGAGCGACCGCGGCAAGACCGGCTACCACGGCTACTGGGGCGTCAACTTCTACAAGCTCGACGAGCATCTGCCCAGCCCGGGCCTGGATTTCGCCGGCTTCACCCGGGCCATGCACGCGCAGCAACTGAAGGTGGTGCTGGACATCGTCGGCAACCACGGCTCGCCGGCCTATACGATGCCCAGGCGGCAGCCGATGTTCGGCCAGCTGTTCGACCGCGACGGCACGCTCATCGCCGACCACCAGAACCTGCCGCCGCCGAAGCTGGATCCGGCGCACAACCCGCTGCACGCGTTCTACAACACCGGCGGCGGCCTGGCCGAGCTGTCGGACTTCAACGAACGCAATCCGGCGGTGATGGAGTACCTGGTCGGCGCCTATGCGCAATGGCTGGAGCAGGGCGCCGACGCGTTCCGCATCGACACCATCGGCTGGATGCCCGACGGCTTCTGGCACGAATTCGTGCGCCGCATCCGCGCGCGGCGCCCCGGCATGTTCATGTTCGGCGAGGCCTTCGACTACGACGCGCGCAAGATCGCCGGGCATACCTGGCCGCGCAACGCCGGGGTCAGCGTGCTGGATTTCCCGTTGAAGCAGGCGCTGGAATCGGTATTCGGCCACGCGCAACGCGGCTTCGAGCAGTTGCAGGTCCCGCTGTACCTGGAGCGCGGCCCGTACGCCAACCCGTACGAGCTGATGACCTTCTACGACAACCACGACATGGCCCGGCTGGACGCCAGCGACAGCGGCTTCATCGACGCGCACAACTGGCTGTTCACCGCGCGCGGCATCCCGGTGATCTACTACGGCTCGGAAACCGGCTTCATGCGCGGCCGCGCCGAGCACGCCGGCAACCGCAACTACTTCGGCCAGCAGCGCGTGGATGGCGCGGTGCGGAGCCCGATCTTCGCGCCGTTGCAGCGCATCGCCACACTGCGGCAACGCAGCCCGGCGCTGCAGCGCGGGCTGCAGCTCAACCTGCGCCTGGCCGGCGAGGAAGCGGTGTTCTACCGCGTGTTCCAGCACCAGGGGCGTACCCAGACCGCGCTGGTGCTGCTGAACAAGGGCGATGCGCCGCGCACGCTGGAAGTGCGCCGCTACCTGCAGCCCGGCACCTGGCGCGACGGCTTCGACGGCCGTGCGATCGAGGTCGCCGACACGCTGCGCGCCGAGGTGCCGGCGCACGGCGTGCGCGTGTTCCTGTCCGATGCGCCGATCGTCCGCCCGGACCTGCGCGCGCGGCTGGGCTGGCTGATGGCGGCCAAGGACGGCGTGGCGCCGCCACTGTAGGAGCGGCGCCGGGTGGCTTCGGGCCATCAACCGCGACCGGGCGTTACCGGCAACGCCCGGTCGCGGCTGAAGCCGCTCCTACAAAAACGGGGGGGAGTTACGCCGCCGCCGGCTGCGGATCGGCCCACACGCTGTTCGGCTCGCCCTGCCGCGCGCGCCTTGCGGTGGCGCGCGCCAGCACGGCGAAGCCCAGCGCCATCGCCAGCGCCATGCCGTCGACCCAGAATAACGGCCATTGCCCGGCCGCGGCGCTGGTCCACATCCACCAGCCGCTGGCCAGGCCGTGCGCCAGCGGGATCGCCGCGGTGACCACGGTCGCCGCCCACAGCAATTCGCGCGCGGCCTGCGCCGGCGTGCGCAGCGCCGCCCACAGCACGCACAGCGCCCAGCTGCCGAAACAGGCCCAGCGCATACCGGCGTCCACCGCATCGGGCGCAAGCCGTTCCAGCGCCTGCACCGCGACGAACGCCGCCGAAACGGCCACGCACAGCCCCAGGCAGACGCCGACCGTGGCGCGCGCCATGTTGATCTGCGCGCGGCCCTGCTGCGCCTGGCGGCGCTTGCGCCGCGACTCGATCCACAGCAGGTTGCCCGAATAGAACAGGAACGCACCGCCGATGCCGAGCAGGAAGTACAGCCATGGCACCAGCGCGTTGCCGTACTCGCCGAAATGCAGCGCATAGGCCGAGGCCAGCGTGGCGTGGTTGGCATCGCGGCGGCCGGGCAGTTGGGTGGCCAGGACCTTTCCGCTGGCCGCCTCCAGCGCCACCGCGCCGTTCGGCCCGAGCGCGCCGGGCGACTCGCCGCTGACCTCCACCGTGGCGTTGCGGTCGCCGGCGTGCTGCAGCTTCATGTACACCGGCTCGAACTCGTGCAGCCCTTGCCGCCGCGCTTCGGCCACGGCGCGCGCGTTCCAGTCGGCCAGCGTGCCCAGCGCCGCGGGCTGTCCGCTGGCGCTGCGCACCGGCGCGGTGTCCATCGCCGCCGGCATGGCTTGCGGCAGCTTGCCTTCGAAGACCAGCGGGTTCAGCGCGGCCATCAGCAGCAGCGACAGGCACAGCACCGCGCCGGTCACCGCGAACATCAGGTGCAACGGCAGGCTCAGCACGCCGACCACGTTGTGCGCGTCCAGCCAGAACTGCTTGAGATTGCGGCCCGGGCGCAGCGCGAACAGGTCCTTGAACAGCTTCGGCAGGTGGACGATCACGCCCGACACGATCGCCACCGCGTACAGCAGGCTGACGATGCCCATCAGGTAGACGCCGGCCACCGGCAAGCCCAACGTGTAGTGCAGTTCGTTGACCAGCGTGGCCAGGCCGGACTGCGGCAGGGTCGGGGCGCCCTGCAGGTCGTCCAGCGTGGCGAACTGCCATGCGCCCTTCGCGTTGGGCCAGTAGATCAGCGCCTTGGGGAACTCCGTGCTCGGGAACAGCATGCCCAGCTGTTGCCTGGCATCGGGGTGCCGCGCCAGCACGCCGTCCAGCAGGCGCTGCGCGTCGTCCAGCGTCTGCACCGGCACCACCTGCTGCGACTGCCAGCGCGGCAGGTCGTGGTGGAACACGGTGATGGCGCCGGCATAGAACGCGACGAACAGCGCGAAGCCGGCGACCAGCCCCATCCAGGTATGCAGCGCGGTGAAGGTGCGCACGGTGGCGGCTTGCAGTTTCATGCGGATCTCCTCATTGCGCCCAGCCCAGGGTCTTCAGCGCCCACAGCAGGGCGAAGCCCGCCGCGGCGGCCAGGCTCAGCCCGATCCACGCGCGCAGCCCGCTGCGGAACGCGAAGGCGCCGATGGCCGCGGCCACCCACAGCGGCACGAAGGCCAGCAACGACGGGACCAGGGCCCGCTGCCACGGTCCCGGCGGCAGCCAGCACACCAGCCCGGTCAGCGCCACGGCCAGAAAGAAGCCCGGCAGCAGTCCGGCCAGCCCGCGGCTCCACATCATGCGCGGCTCCGCGTGGCGGGCGCGCCGCCGCCGAGCATGCCCAGGCACGGCGCGAGCATCAGCCCGAGCATCCAGCTGGCGAGCATCGCGCACAGCCCGGCGCCGACGCCCAGCCGCCCGATCCACAGCGCCAGCGATGCCGCCGCCAGCGCCAGTCCCAATGCGGTGCCATGCGCGCGCAGGCGGCGCAGCGCCGGCACCCGGCAATGCGCCGAGCCCGCATACAGCGCCAGCGCCGACAGCAGCGCCAGCGCGGTGGCCATGCCGATCCAGACGACCGCGCTCATCGCGGGGTGCTCCGGGCCTGCCGCGTGGCGGTTGGGCGCGGTGCGGGCGCTGCCCGGCGAGGGGGAAAGACGGCGGTATCGTGCGTGCGGGCAGGGGGCATCGGCGGATTCCTGTGGAGTGGCGCGCAACCCGAGCGGATGCCGCGCTGCTTATGCTCGCGGATGATAATCATTCTGGTTTGACAAGGAAATGCGCCGCCGCGGCGGCGCCGGCTCAGCCGCGCTGCGACGAGGCCCGCAACGACAGCGTCACCGGCAGGGTCCGGCTTGCGGCCGGCTGCCCGGCGATCTGCGCCAGCAGCGTCTCCACCAGCACCGCGCCGGCGATCTTGGTGTCCTG
This sequence comes from Xanthomonas sp., assembly GCF_017163755.1. Classification (GTDB taxonomy): domain Bacteria; phylum Pseudomonadota; class Gammaproteobacteria; order Xanthomonadales; family Xanthomonadaceae; genus Xanthomonas_A. The sequence continues at coordinate 31,465 of NZ_JAFIWC010000017.1, read as the reverse complement.
CTGCACCGTCGACAGCGCCGGCGCCACGCAGGCGGCCATCGGGATGTCGTCGAAGCCGGCCAGGGCGACGTCGTCGGGTACGCGCAGGCCGTGCTCGCGCAGCGCCTTCAGCGCGCCGACCGCGATCAGGTCGCTGGCGGCGAACACCGCATCGACCGCGACGCCACGGCCCAGCAGCGACTGCATCGCCTCGTAGCCGGACTGTTCGGTGGAGATCGCGTCGGCCTGCAGGGCCGGGTCGGGGTCCAGCCCGGCCGCGCGCAGGGCCTGCGCATGGCCGCGGTAGCGCTCGAAGAACTCCGGGTAGTGGTTCGACGCATGGCCGAGGAAGGCCAGCTGACGGCAGCCCTGGCCGAGCAGGTGCACGGTGATGTCGTGCCCGCCCTGGAAGTTGTCGCAGCCGATCGACACGCCCGGCTGGTCCGGCAGCACCGCGCCCCAGCGCACGAAGTGGGTGCCTTGCTCGACCAGGTGCTGGAGCCGCTGCCGCGCCTGCAGGTAGTCGCCGTAGCCGAGCAGGATCAGGCCGTCGGCCTTCTGGCTGTCGCCGTAGTCGGCATGCCAGTTGTCCGACAGCTGCTGGAACGACACCAGCAGGTCGTAGCCGTGGCGGGCGCAGGCGCGGGTGATCGAGCCCAGCATCGAGTGGAAGAACGGATTGATCAGCGAGTCGTCCGGCGTGGGGTCCTCGAAGAACAGCAGCGCCAGCGTGCCGGCGTTGCGCAGGCGCAGGCTGGAGGCGTGCTTGTCGACCTTGTAGTTCAGCTCGCGCGCGATCGCCAGGATCTTGCGCCGGGTCTGCTCGTTGACCATCGGACTGCCGCGCAGCGCGCGCGAGACCGTCGGCTGCGATACGCCGGCCAGATAGGCGATATCGAGCGAAGTGGCTTTGCCTTTGATGGACGTGGCTCGCGGGTACCGGAAAGGCGCGCAGCATGCCACGACGCGGGCCCGCGCCGTTGCTGCGGCGCAACGAAGGACCGGGATCGGGGATTCGGGACTGGGGATGCCATCAGCCCGCTCCCGAATCCCGAATCCCCAGTCCCGAGTCCCGAGTCCCGAGTCCCGCCTTTATGGTTTACTATGCCCAGTCAATCAATGCGGAACTACGGGTGGCCCGCGGCAACGCCGGCCGAGCGTGCGACATGAGCACTACCATCGCCTCAGCATGAATCCCGCCCAAGGCTGTCCGAGCAGGCGCCCTTGTGGCGCCTTATTTGTATGCCCGCCGCCGCGTGGCGCCGCCTCCCGGCGCGCCGCGCGCCCGCGCCGGACCCGCACCGCTTCCCCCATTTTGCCGAACCCATGATCACGATTACGCTCCCCGACGGCAGCCGCCGCGAATTCGAACACCCTGTCAGCGTCATGGACGTGGCCCAGTCGATCGGCCCCGGCCTGGCCAAGGCCACCATCGCCGGCGCGGTGGACGGCCGCCTGGTCGACGCCAGCGACCTGATCGACCACGACGCCAGCCTGCGCATCATCACCGCCAAGGACGAGGAGGGCGTGGAGATCATCCGCCACTCCTGCGCGCACCTGGTCGGGCACGCGGTCAAGCAGCTGTATCCGGACGTCAAGATGGTGATCGGCCCGGTCATCGCCGAGGGCTTCTACTACGACGTCCACAGCGAGCGCCCGTTCACCCCGGAAGACCTGGCGGCGATCGAGGCGCGCATGCAGGAGCTGATCGCGCAGGACTACGACGTGGTCAAGAAGGTCACGCCGCGCGCCGAGGTGATCGAGGTGTTCAAGGCGCGCGGCGAGGACTACAAGCTGCGCCTGATCGAGGACATGGCCGACGACATCACCGCGATGGGCCTGTACTACCACCAGGAATATGTGGACATGTGCCGCGGCCCGCACGTGCCGAACACGCGCTTCCTCAAGGCGTTCAAGCTCACCCGCATCTCCGGCGCCTACTGGCGCGGCGACGCCAAGAACGAGCAGCTGCAGCGCATCTACGGCACCGCCTGGGCCGACAAGAAGCAGCTCGACGCGTACATCAAGCGCATCGAGGAGGCCGAGAAGCGCGACCATCGCCGCATCGGCAAGCAGCAGGAACTGTTCCACCTGCAGGAAGAGGCGCCGGGCCTGGTGTTCTGGCATCCGAAGGGCTGGGCGATCTGGCAGGTGGTCGAGCAGTACATGCGCAAGGTGTACCGCGACAGCGGCTACGGCGAGGTGCGCTGCCCGCAGATCCTGGACGTGTCGCTGTGGCAGAAGTCCGGCCACTGGGACAACTACCAGGAGAACATGTTCTTCACCGAATCGGAGAAGCGCACCTACGCGGTCAAGCCGATGAACTGCCCGGGCCACGTCCAGGTGTTCAACCAGGGCCTGCACAGCTACCGCGACCTGCCGATCCGCTACGGCGAATTCGGCTCGTGCCACCGCAACGAGCCGTCCGGCGCGCTGCACGGCATCCTGCGCGTGCGCGGCTTCACCCAGGACGACGGCCACGTGTTCTGCACCGAGGAGCAGATCGAGTCCGAGGTGACCGCGTTCCACCAGCAGGCGCTGGCGGTGTATGCGGCGTTCGGCTTCGATCCGGCGGCCGAGGGCACGATCCAGATCAAGATCGCGCTGCGCCCGGAAAAGCGCCTCGGCGACGACGCCACCTGGGACAAGGCCGAGGCCGCGCTGCGCGCGGCGCTGCGCAACTGCGGCGTGGAATGGCAGGAGCTGCCGGGCGAGGGCGCGTTCTACGGGCCGAAGATCGAGTACCACCTCAAGGACGCGATCGGCCGCACCTGGCAGCTGGGCACGATGCAGGTCGACTTCATGATGCCCGGCCGGCTGGGCGCCGAATATGTCGACGAGCACAGCCAGAAGAAGCACCCGGTCATGCTGCACCGCGCCATCGTGGGCTCGATGGAGCGCTTCATCGGCATCCTGATCGAGCATTACGCCGGCGCCTACCCGGCCTGGCTGGCGCCGGTGCAGGCGGTCGTGATGAACATCACCGACGCCCAGGCCGATCACGTAGACAGTGTGCGGAAAAGCCTTGCAAATCAAGGCTTCCGCGTTACGGCCGATTTGCGGAACGAAAAAATCGGCTATAAGATTCGCGAACACACGCTGCAGCGGGTGCCTTACCTGCTGGTGGTCGGCGACCGCGAGAAGGAAAACGGCGCCATTGCCGTGCGGACGCGATCGGGGGAGGATCTGGGAACCATGTCGGTCTCCGCCTTCGCCGAGCGCCTGCGCGCCGAGCAGCTGGCGTAACACCATCCCGACGCGGCCGAGCCTTTCGGCCGCGTCGATCCGATTCCCCTGGGAGATTGCAATATCAGTACCCCTGACAACAAACAGAACCGCAAGAACCAAGAGATCCGCGTCCCGCGCGTTCGCGTGATCGGCGCGGACGGCGAAATGGTCGGCGTGCTCACGCGCGACGAAGCGCTGGCGCTGGCCGAGGAAGACGGCCTGGATCTGGTCGAGATCCAGCCGCAGGCCGACCCGCCGGTCTGCAAGATCATGGACTTCGGCAAGTTCAAGTTCGAGCAGCAGAAGAAGGCCAACGAAGCCAAGAAGAAGACCAAGCAGGTCGAGATCAAGGAAATCAAGTTCCGTCCGGTCACGGACGAGGGCGATTACCAGATCAAGCTGCGCAACATGCGTCGCTTCCTCGAAGAGGGCGACAAGGTCAAGGTCAACATCCGCTTCCGTGGCCGCGAGATGAGCCACCAGGAACTCGGTCGCGAGATGGCGGCCCGGATCGAGGCCGACCTCGGCGAAGACATCGTCATCGAATCGCGTCCGCGCCTGGAAGGCCGGCAGATGGTGATGATGATCGCGCCGAAGAAGCGCTGACCGCGGCTTTCGCGGCTTCAGGATCGCGCCCCGCCTCGCGCGGGAGCGCGGCCGCCCGGGCGCCTGCTCTTTGCGTTTCCCGATCGCCGCGTTGACCGCCTCGCGCTTGCAGCGTGCCCGCGGCCCGCGCAGCCTGTTCGAGTCCCGAGTCCCGAGTCCCGGCATCCGGATCGAAATACATGATTTGCAAGGCATTCCCCGCCCTGGCATAATGCGCGGCCCGGTTCATCGGGTTTGCCGTGCAGGCGGCAACAGGACCCGCCCGGATTCTTTGAGGATCAAGGGCTTACAAGCAGGTACGGGCAAGGATGGAAAGCGTGGCGACCCCACCGCCCTGACCAGTGACAAAACACCATCAAGGACATTGCAATGCCCAAGATCAAGACCAACCGGGCGGCGGCCAAGCGTTTCCGCAAGACCGCCTCCGGCAAGTACAAGGCCGGCCACGCCAACCGTAGCCACATCCTCACCAAGAAAGCGACCAAGCGGAAGCGCAACCTGCGGCAGACGAACCATGTTCGTGCCGAGGACGCAGGCCGTCTTGACCGTATGCTTCCTTACCTCTGAGGACTGAACCATGGCTCGAGTAAAACGTGGCGTCCAGGCACGCCGTCGTCACAAGAAAGTTCTGAACCTGGCCAAGGGCTACTACAACGCCCGCCGCAAGGTCTTCCGCGTCGCCAAGCAGGCGGTGATCAAGGCGCAGCAGTACGCCTACATCGGCCGCAAGCAGAAGAAGCGCAATTTCCGTTCGCTGTGGATCACCCGCATCAATGCGGCGGCCCGCATCAACGGCCTGAGCTACAGCCGTTTCATGAACGGCCTGCTCAAGGCCGGCATCACCCTGGACCGCAAGGTGCTGGCGGACATCGCCGTGCACGATGCGCAGGGCTTTGCCGCCTTGGCTGAGAAGGCGAAGGGCGCGCTGGCGGCATAAGTGCGAGTCCCTCGCAGGAGCCCGCCATCCATGTGCGGGTTTTCAACGAGGAGCCATCGCAGACATGCATGCAGGGGAAGGGCGCGAGTCCTTCCCCTTTTTGCGTTTTGTGCATCCTGATCGCGGGACCTGTCCCGTCATCGGGATGCCCCTGATCGCGGTAACCAGGTTGGACGTTCGGCTGAAAGTGAGGCGCGAGTGCAATGAGTGACATCGAATCCCTGACCGGGCAGGCGCTGGCGGACATCGCCGCGGCGCAGGACCCGGACGCGCTGGAGCAGTTGCGCGTCGCGTTGCTCGGCAAGAGCGGCAGCATCACCGCGCAGCTCAAGCAGCTCGGCGCGTTGCCGGCCGAGCAGCGCAAGCTGGCCGGCGAGGCGATCAACCGCGCGCGCGATGCCGTATCCGCCGCGTTGGCCGAGCGCCGCACGCTGCTGGAAAGCGCCGCGATGGAGGCGCGCCTGGCCGACGAGCGCATCGACGTGACCCTGCCGGGCCGGCGCGGCGAGCGCGGCGGCCTGCATCCGGTCACCCGCACGCTGGAACGCATCACCGAGATCTTCGCGCGGCTGGGCTATGAGCTGTCCGACGGCCCGGAGATCGAGGACGACTGGCACAACTTCGAAGCCTTGAACTTCCCGCCGCACCATCCGGCGCGCGCGATGCACGACACCTTCTATTTCGGCGACGGCCGCCTGCTGCGCACGCACACTTCCGGGGTGCAGGTGCGCTACATGGGCGAGCACGCGCCGCCGTTGCGCATGATCGCCGCCGGCAAGGTCTACCGCAGCGACAGCGACCAGACCCATTCGCCGATGTTCCACCAGGTCGAGGGCCTGCTGGTCGACGAGCACGCCACCTTCGCCGACCTCAAGGGCACGCTGGCCGAGTTCGTGCGCGCGTTCTTCGAGCGCGACTTCCAGATGCGCTTCCGCCCCAGCTACTTCCCGTTCGTCGAGCCTGGCGCGGAGGTCGACATCGCCTGGCAGCAGCCCGACGGCAGCACCCGCTGGCTGGAGGTGCTCGGCTGCGGCATGGTCCATCCGAACGTGCTGAAGAACGTCGGCATCGATCCGCAGCGCTACACCGGCTTCGCCTTCGGCATGGGCGTGGAGCGCTTCGCGATGCTGCGCTACGGCGTCAACGACCTGCGCGCGTTCTTCGAGAACGATGTGCGGTTCTTGCGTCAGTTCGCATGAATCCCGTTCGGGACTCGGGACTGGGGACTCGGGACTCGCGGAAGCGTCAGCGTTCCGCCTGTCTGCGAGTCCTTGCATCCGCGTCCCGAGTCCCGAGTCCCGAGTCCCGGAAACACCATGAAATTCTCTGAAAACTGGCTGCGCAGCCACGTCCCCACCCAGGCCTCGCGCGACGAACTGGCTGCGACCCTGACCGCCATCGGCCTGGAGGTCGAAGAGGTCACGCCGCTCGGCGAATCGCTGCAGCAGGTGGTGGTCGCGCGCATCGTCGAGGCGGTGCGGCATCCGCAGGCCGACCGGCTGCAGGTGTGCCAGGTCGACGCCGGGCAGGGCGCGCCGCTGCAAATCGTCTGCGGCGCGCCGAACGCGCGCGTCGGGCTGGTCGCGCCGCTGGCGCTGGTCGGCGCCAATGTCGGCGGGATCGCGATCAAGGCGGCCGAGCTGCGCGGCGTGGCCTCCAACGGCATGCTGTGCTCGGCCAAGGAGCTGGGCCTGGACAGCGACGCGTCCGGGCTGTTCGAACTGCCGGCCGATGCGCCGGTCGGCCAGGCGCTGGCCGACTACCTGGGGCTGCCGGACGCCAGCATCGAGATCAAGCTGACCCCGAACCGCGCCGACTGCTTCGGCGTGCGCGGCATCGCCTACGACGTGGCGGCCGCCTGCGCCAGCGAGGTGCTGCCGTTCGACGCCGCGCCGGTCGCCGCGGGCAGCGACCGCACCTTGCCGGTGACGTTGGGCGCCGGCGCCGAGGCGCCGCGCTATTGCGGCCGCGTCATCGAGGGCATCGATCCGGCCGCAAGCACGCCGGTATGGATGGCCGAACGCCTGCGCCGCAGCGGCGTGCGCCCGCTGTCGCTGCTGGTGGACGTCACCCAGTACGTGATGCTGGAACTGGGCCAGCCGATGCACGCCTTCGACCTGGACACGCTGCGCGGGCCGATCGGCGTGCGCCGCGCGCGCGCCGGCGAGGCGCTGAAGCTGCTCGACGGACGCGACGCGGCGCTGGACGACAGCTTCCTGGTCGTCACCGACGACGACCGCGCGGTCGCACTGGCCGGGCTGATGGGCGGTTACGACACCCGCGTCACCGACGGCACCGGCAACGTATTCCTGGAAGCGGCCCATTTCGCGCCGGCGGCGATCATGGGCCGCGGGCGCAAGCTCGGCCTGCACACCGATGCCGGCCACCGCTTCGAGCGCGGCGTGGACCCGGCGCTGCCGCGGCAGGCGATCGAAATCGCCACCCGGCTGGTGCTGGAACTGGCGGGCGGCCGCGCCGGTCCGGTGGTCGAAGCCGAGCTGCCCGAGCACCTGCCGGCGCCGGCGGCCATCGCGCTGCGCCGCGCGCGCATCGCTCGCGTGCTCGGCATCGAGATCGCCGATGCGCAGGTCGAACGCATCCTGCGCGCGCTGGGCATGCAGGTCGCGGCCGCCGCCGACGGCTGGCAGGTGACGCCGCCGAGCCGCCGCTTCGATATCGCGATCGAGGAAGACCTGGTCGAGGAACTGGCGCGGATCCATGGCTACGACCGGCTGCCGACCACGCTGCCGGGCGGGGCCACCCGCATCGCGATGAGCAGCGAGACGGCGCTGGACGAAGCGAGCGTGCGCCGCCAGCTGGTCGCGCGCGAGATGCTGGAGACCATCAACTACGCCTTCGTCGGTGCCGCCTGGCTGGACCAGTGGCAACTGCACGACGAGCGCGTGCCGCTGGCCAATCCGCTCAGCGCCGAGCTCGCGGTGATGCGTCCGTCGCTGCTGCCCGGGCTGGTGGCGACGCTGGGTCGCAATGCCGCGCGCCAGGCCGGGCGGGTGCGCCTGTTCGAACTGGGCAAGGTGTTCCAGGCGGCCGAACCGGGCGCGGCCCCGCGCGAGACGCAGCGCGTGGCGGCCGCGGTGTGCGGCGATGCCGAGGCGCTGCAATGGGGACTGCCGGCGCGCAAGGTCGATTTCCACGACCTGAAGGGCGACGTCGAATCGCTGGCCAGCGCCTCCGGCGCGCGGCTGGAGTTCCGCCCGTCGGCGCATCCGTTCGCGCATCCGACCCGTTCGGCCGACGTCTGCCGCGACGGCGAGTGCATCGGCTGGATCGGCCAGCTGCACCCGCGCCTGCTGCGTGCGCTGGAGATCGAGGTCGACGTGTTCGGCTTCGAGCTGGCGCTGGCGCCGCTGGCGGCACGCGCCTTGCCGCGCGCGGCCGAGCTGTCGCGCTACCCGTCGGTGCGCCGCGATCTGGCCTTCCTGGTGCCCGAGGCGGTCGCCTGGTCGGCGCTGGCCGGCAGCGTGCGCGCGGCCGTCGGTCCCTTGCTGCGCGAGGTGGTGCTGTTCGACCGCTACGTCGGGCCGGGGGTCGAGGCGGGTTTCAAGAGTCTCGCTATGGGCTTGATTTTGCAGGACAACTCGCGCACTCTGACGGATCGCGATGTGGATGCGGTGGTCGCCGACGCGGTGGCCGCGCTGGCCCGCGAACATGGCGCGCGGATTCGCGGTTAGGCGTAGGGACGTAGCACGGGGATGGCAGGGCAATGGCGTTGACCAAAGCGGAAATGGCCGAACGGTTGTTCGACGAAGTCGGGCTGAACAAGCGCGAGGCCAAGGAATTCGTCGATGCCTTCTTCGACGTGCTGCGCGATGCGCTGGAGCAGGGGCGGCAGGTGAAGCTGTCCGGTTTCGGCAACTTCGACCTGCGCCGCAAGAACCAACGCCCCGGCCGCAATCCCAAGACCGGCGAAGAGATTCCGATTTCGGCCCGTACGGTGGTGACCTTCCGTCCTGGCCAGAAGCTCAAGGAGCGAGTGGAGGCTTATGCTGGATCCGGGCAGTAATCGAGAGCTTCCGCCGATTCCGGCCAAGCGCTACTTCACCATCGGTGAGGTGAGCGAGCTGTGCGACGTCAAGCCGCATGTGCTGCGCTACTGGGAAACCGAGTTTCCCAGCCTGGAACCGGTCAAGCGCCGCGGCAACCGCCGCTACTACCAGCGCCACGACGTGCTGATGGTGCGGCAGATCCGCAGCCTGCTGTACGAACAGGGCTATACCATCGGCGGCGCGCGCCTGCGCCTGGAGGGCGAGGGCGCCCGCCAGGAATCGGCGTTGAGCAACCAGATCATCAAGCAGGTGCGGCAGGAACTGGAAGAAGTGCTGCAGCTGTTGCGGCGTTGATCGCCGCGGCGCCGAGCGGCTAGGAATGCGCCGGGCAAACCCGCTATAATCGCCAGCTCGCCGCGAGGCGGGACTCGCTTGATAGCGAATACCGGGGTATAGCGCAGCCTGGTAGCGCACCAGTCTGGGGGACTGGTGGTCGTCGGTTCGAATCCGGCTACCCCGACCAATTTGTAAGAACAACGGCTTGCGGCGAACCCGCAAGCCGTTTTTCGTTGCGCGCCGGGCGCGTATGCGGACATCGTCCTGGGCATCGATCAGGGTGCCGGCGTGGTGCCGGTTGCGCCTGTGCCGGGCGTGGGTCGCGCCTGCGAAGCTGGCGTCGCTGCGGAGCTGCATGGAAAGCGTGGCGCGACCGACGCGCGGACTTTCGCGCTGTGCGATCTGCCGGCGTCCCGGCGTAGCCGCCACGCCGGGATGCATCGATGCAGCCTGCGCGGCCAACGCCGCGCGCAGCGCCGCGTCGCTCTGGCTTCTATGCCTGGACTCCCGCTTGCTCCATCTGGACTCCCACTTGCTCCTACCGGCTCGGTTTTGCGATGCGGGGACCGGGGGCGCGACGCCTGGCTCGGGTCGCGGTCTGCGCAAGGGCCGCTCCGGCCCTGGCTACGAGGGTGTAGTCGACCGTTAAATCGACGGGTGAGCACGTAGACAAATCCATCACGCACGGCGGTCAAACTGGACTCCCTGTCCCAATCCCGGGCCTTTCTAAATGCTGTGATTCATGTCACGTTAGACAAGAATCCGGCATTTAATTGCGGCCCCGGCCCGTCATGGAATTGACGGATGTCACGTTAATACTCCGTAGAACAGCGTCTCAAGATGTCAACGTTGTCATGACATTGCTGAATACGTGGATAGGAACTTGAACCGGGCTGGTATCGCGTCAAGAAAATGTCGGTAGACGTATTGGTGACGCCAAGTGCCTGTGCCATAGTGCGGTGCAACACGAGGCTTCGCTGTTGGCCCCCCGGCGCTACCGCCAGGGCTGGAAATGACACTGCACAGGCACGCTCCGACCGGTGATGGATCACGGGATGGCGGTGGAAGTGCGGCGATCCGAAACCACTCAACAGAGATTACGAGCATCGCGCATGGGTAAGTTTTTCGGTAAGTTCAACTGGGCGTCGTGCCTGGCCCTCTCCTGTCTGGTCTTGCTGTCCGCGTGCAGTCCCGGGCCCAAGATGCTGAAGGAGCTGCCGCCAGGCGATCCGCTGGCCGGCGCGATGGGCCAGCCCGAGTACCTGATCGGGCCGGGCGATCTGCTGCTGGTCAAGGTGTTCCAGGTCGACGACCTCGAACGCCAGGTCCGGGTGGACAACGCCGGGCGCATCTCGCTGCCGCTGATCGGCGACGTCAAGGCCGCCGGCCTGGGCGTCAACGCGCTGGAGAAGCAACTGTCCGAACGCTACCGCAACGGCTACCTGCAGGATCCGCAGGTGTCGGTGCTGGTGCAGGAATTCACCAGCAACCGGGTCACCGTGACCGGCGCGGTTTCCGAGCCCGGCATCTACCCGATCGCCGGGCCGGCGTTGACCCTGCAACAGGCGCTGGCGCAGGCCAAGGGCGTGAGCGGTGTCGCCAGCCGCGGCAATGTGGTGGTGTTCCGCAACATCGGCGGGCAGAAGATGCTGGCGCGTTTCGACCTGAACGACGTCGAGCAGGGCGAATCGCCCGATCCGGAGGTCTACGGCGGCGACATCATCGTCGTCTACCGTTCCGACGCGCGCCTGCTGCTGCGCACGGTGCTCGAGCTTACGCCGTTCGTCATGGTCTGGCGGGCTTACCGATGAGTACGTCCACGATGCATACCCGTCCTTCCTCCGCGCCGTTGAGCCCGGCCGACATCAGCCTGCTCGACTACTGGAACGCGCTCAACCGGCAGCGCTGGCTGATCATCGGCATCACCGCTGCGGCAGTGGTCGTGGCGTTGGGGATAACGCTGCTGATGACGCCCAAGTACCGCGCCACCAGCGTGCTGCAGATCGAGCGCGAGGCGCTGAACGTCACCAACGTCGAGAACCTGATGCCGGTGGAATCGCCGCAGGACCGCGATTTCTACCAGACCCAGTACGAACTGCTCGGCAGCCGCTCGCTGGCGCGCGCGGTGATCCGCGAGGCCAAGCTGGCCCAGGACCCGGCGTTCAAGCCGCTGGCCGATGCCGCGCTGGACAAGCTCAACGGCAACGGCGACGGCAAACCGCCCAGCACCGAGGCGCGCAACGCCGCGGTCGAGAACGCATTGATCGGCCCGCTGCTGGACGGCCTGGTGATCGAGCCGGTACGCGATTCGCGGCTGGTGCGGATCAATTTCGATTCGCCCGATCCGGTGCTGGCCACGCGCATTTCCAACACCTACGCCAAGATGTTCATCGCTTCGACACAGGAACGGCGCCTGCAGGCGTCGGCCTTCGCCTCCAAGTACCTGTCCGAGCGTCTGGCGCAGCTGCGCGACCGGGTCGAGGAGTCCGAGCGCAACGTGGTCGATTACTCGAGCAAGGAACAGATCGTGTCGATGGGCGAGGACAAGCCGTCGCTGCCGACGCAGAACATGTCCGAGCTCAACGCGATGCTGGCCACCGCCCAGGATGCGCGGATCAAGGCCGAGTCGGCCTGGCGCCAGGCCGGCGTCGGCGACGGCATGGCCCTGCCGCAGGTGATCAGCAATTCGCTGATCCAGTCCCTGCGCTCGGAGCAGATCAAGCTGACCTCGGAATACCAGCAGAAGCTGGCCACGTTCCAGCCGGGCTATCCGGAGATGCAGCGCCTGCAGAACCAGATCAACGAGATCAAGCGCCAGATCGGCAACGAAGTGGCCAACATCCGCGGCGCGTTGAAGAACGACTACGAAGCGGCACGGCAGCAGGAGACCATGCTGTCCGAGCGCATCTCCAGCCTGAAGATCGACGAACTGGACCTGCAGTCGCGCAGCATCCGCTACAACATGCTCAAGCGCGAAGCCGACACCAACCGCCAGCTCTACGACGCGCTGCTGCAGCGCTACAAGGAGATCGGCGTGGCCGGCAACGTCGGTACCAACAATGTGTCGATCGTCGATCGCGCCGATGTGCCGAGCCAGCCGAGCTCGCCGAAGCTGCCGCTGAACCTGGCGCTGGCGTTCGTGTTCGGCCTGTTCGCTGCGATCGCCATCGCGCTGATCCGCTATTTCCTGCGCGAAGCCCATGCTGCGTCCGCACCGTGACTGCGATGCGTGGCGCGCGGGCATGCGACGCGGCGTGATCCGGGTCGCGGCGCATGCGACGACCTCGGCACAGAGTCTTATTTCTTAAGCAATTCCTTCAGAGAGGTGATACGTGGTTCAGCTAAGTAATGAGGCAACCCTTTATTTTCCGTTCGCTTGTACGAAGTCGTCCTTCTGTTGAAGTAACACGGGCTGACGTGGACCTGGGGTCGGTGAGGAAGGCACCGCAGCGGTCCATGTCAGATGAATCGAGGCCCGGATACGTCGCGTGTTCCCCCGCACGCCACCGACCCGAGTTTGGATAGGAATCCCGATCATGCTTTTGGCAGACCTTAGCAGCGCCACCTACACCACCGCATCGCCCCGATTGCTTTCCAAGTACTCGGCCGCCGCGGACATCCTGTTGCGCGTATCGGACCTGACGGTCATCGTCATGGCCGCGCTCGTGACCCACCGCCTGTTGTTCAACACGTGGATGCCCGAGGCGTCGTACCGCGTCGCGATCGGCACCACCTTGTTGTACGCGGTGATCTGCTTCGCCTTGTTCCCGCTGTATCGCAGCTGGCGCGGACGCGGCCTGCTGCGCGAGATGATGGTGCTGAGCCTGGCATGCAGCGGCGTGTTCGCGCTGTTCGCGGTGCATGCGTTCGTGATCCAGTTCGGCCAGCAGGTCTCGCGCCTGTGGATCGGGCTGTGGTTCACCAGCAGCCTGGCGATCCTGCTGCTGTCGCGGACGATGGTGCGCGGGGTGCTGAACCACCTGCGCTCCGAAGGCGTGGACGTGCAGCGCGTGGTCGTGGTCGGCCTGCGCCACCCGGTGGTCAAGATCCACAACTACCTGAGCCGCAACTCGTGGGTCGGCATGCAGATGATGGGCTACTTCAGCAGCGACTACGACCTGTCGGTGGCCGATCATCCGAAGAAGCTGCAGTGCCTGGGTCCCGGCACGCCGGAGTCGCTGATCGAGTTCCTCAACAACAACCAGGTCGAGCAGGTGTGGATCTCGCTGCCGCTGGGCGAGCGCGACCACATCAAGCAACTGCTGCAGCAGATGGACCGCTATCCGATCCAGGTCCGGCTGATCCCCGATCTGTTCGACTTCGGCATGCTCAACCAGTCCGGCGACCAGATCGGCAACGTGCCGGTGATCAACCTGCGCCAGGGCGGCGTGGACCGCAACAACTACTTCCTGGTCGCCAAGGCGCTGCAGGACAAGCTGGTCGCGCTAGCCGCGCTGCTGATGCTGTGGCCGGTGATGCTGGCGATCGCCATCGGGGTCAAGCTGAGTTCGCCCGGTCCGGTGTTCTTCCGCCAGCGCCGCCACGGCCTGGGCGGCCGCGAGTTCTACATGTACAAGTTCCGTTCGATGCGCGTGCAACAGGAACACAGCGACGTGGTGGTGCAGGCCAAGCGCGGCGACAGCCGGGTCACGCCGTTCGGCGCGTTCCTGCGCCGAACCAGCCTGGACGAGCTGCCGCAGCTGTTCAACGTGCTCGGCGGCAGCATGTCGGTGGTCGGCCCGCGTCCGCACGCGGCGCAGCACAACACCCACTACGAAAAGCTGATCAACCACTACATGCAGCGGCACTACGTCAAGCCGGGCATCACCGGCTGGGCCCAGGTCAACGGGTTCCGTGGCGAGACGCCGGAGCTGCGTACGATGAAGAAGCGTATCCAGTACGACCTGGACTACATCCGCCGCTGGTCGCTGTGGCTGGACATACGCATCATCGTGCTTACCGCGGTGAAGGTGCTCGGGCAGAAGACCGCCTACTGATGCGCCCGACGTGCCGTTACCCAGCCGACCGTCCCCGGTGCCGGCGACGCGTCGTCGTCGCTGTCGCCGGCACCGGGGAGATCGGGCTGCCGGCGCCGCGCGCCGCGCGGGCCCGAGCCGCCCAGGCGCGCGCCTGGCGCGTTCCGGCGCGATCGCCCGCGACGCCTGATGCGCGCCGGCAGGGCGCTGCTGGCGGTTGCGCCGCCGGAGCCGCGCCGTGCTGACCGCCGCGCCGATGCCGCTGCGCGAACGGCGCCGCAACCTGCTGATCGAGCTGGTGCTGCTGTTCGCGGTGGGCTACAACTTCCTGCTGGCGCTGGTCAACGCGTCGGTGTTCACCGTCAGCCCGGCGATGACCTATGTGGCCGAACTGGCGGTCTATGCGGCCTGCTTCGTGATCGGGCTGTGGTCGCTGGACCGGCGCCGCAGCGCGATGATATTCACCGGCATCGCGTTGCTGGTGCTGTTGATGCTGGTGCGGTTGCTGCTGGTATGGAAGATCGATCCGAAGTTCTTCCGCGACGCGCTGATTCCGTTCGCGTTCCTGGTGCTGGGCGCGGCCTACACCGGCTCGCTGCCTAAGCTGTTCGTGCGTCTGGCGCTGATCGTGTCGCTGGTGGCGGTGTTCGAACTGGCGCTGCCCACGCTGTATGGTGACGTGGTCAATCCGAAGAGCTACTTCGTCAACGCGCGCGGCGCCAGCGCGGCGAGCTTCTGGAACGCGGACAGCAATCTGTTCGTCAGCGCCACCCGGCCGGGGGCACGCAACTTCCTGCCCTCGTCGAACCTGCCGCGCGCCTCGTCGCTGTTCATCGAGCCGGTGACGATGGGCAACTTCATCATCTTCTTCGCCGCGATCGTGCTGACGTTCCGGCGTTGGCTGCGGCCGCTCACGATCGCCGCGTCGGTGTTGATGATCGGGTTCCTGATCGTGGCCTCGGACGGGCGCCTGGCGGCCGGCACCGTGGTGCTGATGGTGCTGATGACCCCGCTGCTGCAGCGGATGGACCAGCGCCTGGGGTTCCTGATCTTCTTCGGCGTGCTGCTCGGCGGTTGGTTGCTGGTGTGGGCTTCTGGAATCCAGAGCTACGAGGACACGATGCCGGGCCGCATCTTCTTTACGGTCGACTCGGTCGGGCGGATGAGCACGCAGGCATGGCTGGGCCTGGATTTCGATTCGCCGTACAAGTACTTCGACAGCGGCATCGCCTATTTCATCTCGTCGCAGTCGGTGGTGATGGTGCTGGCGTTCCTGCTGGCGTATTCGTTCCTGATGCTGATGCGCACGGTCGAAGGCCAGCTGTTCAAGAACCTGCTGATCTTCGCCTTCGCGCTCAGCCTGCTGGTGTCCAACGGCTACTTCTCGATCAAGACCGCGGCGCTGTGGTGGTTCGCCTGCGGCTGCCTGTGGCAGATGGTGCCGCGGCTGCGCGCGCCCGAGGCCGGCGCGCTTGCGCTGCAAGCGACAACGGCAGACGAGGACGGCGCGCCCGGGCGGCCGCCGGCGGCGCTGGCATGAGCGCGTTGACGCGTCACCCGGGTCCGACGTCCACGGCGTCGCCCGTCGCGGCGGTGCGCGAACGCGACGGGCGCATCGATGCGGCAAAGGCGCTCGCGATCGTGCTGGTGGTGCTCGGCCACGCCAAAGGCATCCCGCAAGCCTTCACCATCCTGGTCTACAGTTTCCACGTGCCGATGTTCTTCGTCCTCTCCGGATGGGTGGCCGCGGCCTACGGCGCGCCAGCGGGCGCGCGCGTGGACGTGGTCAAGCTGGCGCGGACCCTGCTGCTGCCCTACCTGTGCTTCTTCGTGCTCGGCTACATCTACTGGCTGTTGACCCGGCATATCGGCGAGAAGGCCCAGCGCTGGGGCGACCTGCCGTGGTGGGACCCGTTGCTCGGGCTGGTCACCGGCAGCGGTCCGCGCCTGTATGTGCAGCCGGCGCTGTGGTTCCTGCCGGCGCTGTTCGTCACCACGCTGGCCTATCTGTATCTGCGCAGGCGTATCGCCGCGGTCGTGCTGGCGGCCGGCACGCTGCTGTTGGCCTGGGCATGGGCGCAGTGGTTTCCCGGCGCGCAACTGCGCCTGCCGTTCGCGCTGGACGTGCTGCCGATCGCGCTGTTCTTCTTCGCTGCCGGCGCGTTGCTGGCCGGCCGCGGCTGGTTGCTGCCGGCCACGCCGGCCGGCAATGCGGTCGGCATCGCGGTACTGGGACTGCCGTGGCTGGTGCTGGCCTGGCGCAACGGCCGGGTCGACGTGAACATGCTCCAGTTCGGCCAGTCCAGCGCGGTGTTCCTGGCGGTCAGCCTGCTCGGCACGGCGATGGCGCTGTGCGCGGCGCGGTTGATCGCGCGTTGGCCCGGCGTGCAGTGGATCGGGCGCAACACCTTGCTGATCCTGTGCACGCACATCCTGGTCTTTTTCGTGCTGTCCGGCGTGGCATCGCTGCTGGGCTGGTTCGGTCCCGGCGGCAAGCCCGGCCTGGGATGGGCGTTGTTCGTGTCGGCGTTCGCGCTGGCGGCGAGCGTGCCGCTGCGCATGCTGTTGATGCGGTTCGCACCCTGGTCCCTGGGTGCCCGATCCGCGGCCCGGGGGAAGACGATCTGATGGTAACGGCAGCAGCGCGGCGATGGCCGCGCAGGAGCGGGATGCGATGAAGGTCGTGCATGTGGTGCGCCAATTCCATCCTTCGGTGGGCGGCATGGAAGAAGTGGTGCTGAACATCGCCCGCCGGCACCAGCGCCAAGGGGCCGACCAGGTGCAGGTGGTGACGCTGGACCGCGTGTTCACCCGCGCGCACGAGCGGCTGGCTGCGCTCGACGAGCACCAGGGCGTGCCGATCCGGCGCCTGCCGTACCGCGGCTCGTCGCGCTATCCGCTGGCGCCATCGGTGCTCGGCGCGGTGCGCGAGGCCGACCTGATCCACGTGCACGGCATCGATTTCTTCTACGACTACCTGGCGCTGACCCGGATGCTGCACGGCAAGCCGATGATCGTCTCCACGCATGGCGGCTTCTTCCATACCACCTATGCCTCGCGGCTGAAGATGCTGTGGTTCAAGACGCTGACCCGCGCGTCGGCGTGGGCGTATGCGCGCGTCGTCGCCACCAGCGAAAACGACGGCGACCTGTTCTCGGCGGTGGTCGCGCCGCAGCGCCTGCGCGTCATCGAGAACGGCGTGGACGTGCAGAAGTTCGCCGGGCAGGGCGCCGCGTCGCCCGGGCGCACCCTGATCTACTTCGGCCGCTGGTCGATCAACAAGGGCCTGCTGGAGACGCTGGATCTGTTGCGCGCGCTCGCCGTGCAGGACCCGGCGTGGCGGTTGATCGTGGCCGGCCGCGAATACGATTTCAGCGAGGGCGACCTGCGCCAGGCGATCGCCGAACGCGGCCTGCAGGACCGCGTGCAGCTCAGCGTGGCGCCGTCGCAGGAAGCGCTGGCGCAGCTGCTCGGCAGCGCGCAGTTCTTCGTCTGCCTGTCGCGGCACGAGGGCTTCGGCATCGCCGCGATCGAGGCGATGAGTGCCGGGCTGCTGCCGGTGCTGAGCAACATCCCGCCGTTCGCGCGCTTGGCGCGCGAGTCGGAGCAGGGCGTGCTGGTGGATCCGGCCGACACGCAGGCGGCCGCCGCCGCGGTGGCGGCCTATGCGGCGGCGGTCGATCCCGCGTACGCCGCGCAGCGGCAGGCGGCGATGGACTACGCGCAGCGCCACGACTGGGGGCGGGTGGTGGATGCGTACGTGGCCGAGTACCACGCAGCGCTCGGGCGCGACGGAGCGGGGCGATGAAGCCGGAACCCCGCTGCAGCGGCGATGCCCGGGTACCCGGGCCGCCGATCACGGTGCTGACCTCGACCGAACGGCCGACGGCGACCACCAATCCCTACCTGATCCAGCTGTACGCCGCGCTGCCGCAGCAGGTCCAGCTGCGCTTCTTCTCGATGCGCAGCGCGCTGCTGTCGCGCTACGACGTCCTGCATCTGCACTGGCCCGAATACCTGGTGCGCCACCGCAGCCCCCTGGGCACGCTGGCCAAGCAGGCCTGCATGGCGCTGCTGCTGCTGCGGCTCAAGCTCACCGCCACGCCGGTGGTGCGCACGCTGCACAACTTCGCGCCGCACGAGGACAAGGGCTGGCGCGAGCGCCAGCTGCTGCGCTGGATCGATCGGCTGACCACGCGCTGGATCCGCATCAACGGCACCACGCCGATGCGCGAGCCGGCGACCGATACCATCCTGCACGGCCACTACCGCGACTGGTACGCGGCGATGCGGCAACCGCCGCGGGTGCCTGGGCGGCTGCTGCATTTCGGCCTGCTGCGGCCGTACAAGGGCGTAGAGACGCTGGTCGAGACCATGGCCGCGCTGCCGGACCCGTCGCTGAGCCTGCGCATCGCCGGCAACCCGATCAATCCGCAGATCCGCGACGTGGTGGAGCGCGCATGCGCGGCGGATCCGCGGATCAGCGCGCGCTTGCAGTACGTCGAGGACGAAGTGCTGGCGCAGGAGGTCGGCGAGGCCGAACTGGTGGTGCTGCCGTACCGGCAGATGCACAACTCCGGCACGCTGCTGCTGGCGTTGTCGCTGGCGCGGCCGGTGCTGGCGCCGTGGAGCGAGTCCAACGCCGCGATCGCCGACGAAGTAGGCCCTGGCTGGGTGATCCTGTACCGGGGCGAGCTGGATGCGGCGCAGCTGGCCGCGGCGCACGCGCAGGCACGGCAGCTGCCGGCCGACGCGGCGCCGGACCTGTCGCGGCGCGACTGGGCGGCGATCGGTCTGCAGCACTATGGCAGCTACCTCCAGGCGCTTGGCGCGCGCGTGGCGGCGCACGCGTGAGCCTTCCGGATATGCCCAGGAGCGCCCCGCCCGAACGCAGCCTGGCCTCGCGCGCCGCGGGCGGCGCGGCGGTGACGATGGCCGGGCAGCTGGCGAAGATGATCGTGCAGTTCGGCGGCATCGTGCTGCTGGCGCGATTGCTGACGCCGTACGACTACGGCCTGATGGCGATGGTCACCGCGATCGTCGGCGTGGCCGAGATCCTGCGCGACTTCGGCCTGTCGTCCGCGGCGATCCAGGCCAAGCATGTCAGCCGCGAGCAGCGCGACAACCTGTTCTGGATCAACAGTGGGATCGGCTTTGCGCTGGCGGTGGTGGTGTTCCTGTCCTCGTCGTGGATCGCGCATTTCTATCGCGAGCCGGCGCTGGTGGCGATTTCGCAGGCGCTGGCGGTCACTTTCCTGCTCAACGGCATGACCACCCAGTATCGCGCGCATCTGAGCCGCGGGCTGCGCTTCGGCCAGCTGTCGCTGAGCGACGTCGGCGCGCAGGTGATGGGCCTGCTGGCGGGCGTGGCCGCGGCGCTGGCCGGCTACGGCTACTGGGCGCTGGTGTGGCAGCAGGTGGTGCAGGCGCTGGTGAACCTGCTGATCGCGGGCATCTGCGCACGCTGGTTGCCGCGCGGCTACCGTCGCGACGCGCCGATGCGCGCCTTCCTCAGTTTCGGCTGGAACCTGATGGCCGCGCAGCTGCTCGGCTACGCCAGCCGCAATGTCGGCCAGGTCATCATCGGCCACCGTATCGGCGCCGAGGCGCTGGGCCTGTACAACCGCGCCTTTCAGTTGCTGATGATGCCGCTGAACCAGATCAACGCGCCGGCCACCTCGGTGGCGCTGCCGGTGCTGTCGCAGCTGCAGGACGACCCGCCGCGCTTCGGCGCGTTCCTGCTGCGCGGGCAGACGGTGATGGTGCACGTGATCGTGTCGATGTTCGCGTTCGCCTGCGCGCAGGCGCTGCCGTTGATCGTGCTGGTGCTGGGCGAACAGTGGCGGCCGGCGGTGCCGCTGTTTCAGGTGCTCACGGTCGGCGGTATCTTCCAGTCCGCGGCCTATGCGGCCTACTGGGTGTTCCTGGCGCGCGGCCTGATGCGGCAGCAGCTGGTGTATTCGGTGGTCGGGCGGGTGCTGCTGATCGCCTGCATCTTCGCCGGTTCGCTGTGGGGCGTGATGGGGGTGACCATCGGCTACACCTTCGGGCTGGTCCTGCTGTGGCCGTTGTCGCTGCTGTGGATCGGGCGGATCGCCGACGCACCGGCCGCGGCGTTGTTCAACAACGGCCTGCGCGCGATCGTCGGCTATGGCGCGTGCGGCGCGGCATCGGCGCTGGCCTCGCGGCAGTGGGGCGGCGCATCGCTGTGGCAGCAACTGGCCGTGGGCAGCGCGGCGATGCTGCTGAGTTTCCTGCTGGCGTTCGCGCTGTGGCCGGCGTTCCGCCGCGACGTGATGGCGATCGTCAACATCCGCAAGCTGCTGCGCGAGGTCAAGGCCAAGCGATGAACCCGTATCCCGACCCCCTTTGCAAAGGAACGATGGCATGAGCGATCCATCCGAATCGGCGGCGATCGCCGCGGCCCCGGCAGCGGCCCTGGCCGGCCGGCCGCCGTGCTATCTGGTGCTGTCCGCGCACGACTACCGCACGCCGCGCCGCGCCAACATCCACTTCATCACCGACGAACTGGCCAAGCGCGGCACCACGCGCTTCTTCTCGTTGCGCTACAGCCTGCTGTCGCGGCTCAAGGGCGACCTGCGCCTGCCGCTGGACGCCACCGCCAACACGGTGGTGCGGCACAACGGCGTGGACTGCTACTTGTGGCGCGCGCCGCTGCATCCGTTCAATACGCGCCGGCGCTGGCTGCGCCCGCTCGAGGACCTGATGTTCAAGCTGTACGCGGCCAAGCCGCCGGCCACGCTGATCCGCTGGATGCAGGAGGCGGACGTGATCGTGTTCGAAAGCGGCATCGCCGTGGCGTTCATCGAGCTGGCGGGGCAGGTCAATCCGACCGCGCGCAAGGTCTACCGCGCCTCCGACGGCCTGAGCACGATCAATGTCGCCGACTACATCGAGCGCACCTTCGACCGGGTGGCGCCCAGCCTGGACGTGATCGCGCTGGTGTCGCCGGCGATGGCCGACGAGATCTCCAGCCGCCACAACCTGTTCCACGTCGGGCACGGCGTGGATCACAATCTGGAGACGCTCGGCGATCCTTCGCCGTACGGTGAGGGCATCCATGCGGTGGCGGTGGGCTCGATGCTGTTCGATCCGGAGTTCTTCGTCACCGCCAGCCGCGCGTTCCCGCAGGTCACCTTCCACGTGATCGGCTCGGGCATGGGGCGCGCGCCCGGTTATGGCGACAACGTCGTCGTCTACGGCGAGATGAAGCACGCCGAGACCATCCGCTACATCAAGCATGCGCGGTTCGGCATCGCACCGTACGCCTCCGAGCAGGTGCCGGCCTACCTGGCGGACAGTTCGATGAAGCTGCTGCAGTACGATTTCTTCGGCCTGCCGGCGGTGTGCCCGAACGCGGTGGTCGGCACCTACCAGGCGCGTTTCGGCTACACGCCCGGGGACGAGGCGTCGATCGTCGCGGCGATCGGCAAGGCGCTGCAGGCGCCGCGGATACGCTATCGGCAATGCCTGAGCTGGGCGGAGACCACCGACCGGGTGCTCGATCCGGCGGCGTACCCGGAGACCCGCCTGTATCCGGACGCCACCGCCGGCACCGCCGCGGCCTACTGACTTCACCCGGCGGAGCTGCTCCGCCGCCCCCACTTTTTCCGAGGATTTCCCCCATGCCCGCCACGCTGCTGGAAAAATGGATCGAACGTGAGGAGCGCCGCGCGCTGTACTGGTGGCAGCCCAAGAACGGCGAGGTCAACATCGGCGACCACCTTTCCAAGGTCATCGTCGGCAACGTGCTGTCGCTGCGCGATCGTGCGCTGATCGACAAGCGCGACAAGCGCCAGCGCCTGATCGCGATCGGCTCGGTGCTGCATTTCGCGCGCAGCGGCGACGTGGTCTGGGGCAGCGGCATCAACGGCAAGATTCCGGCCGACCGGCACCGTTTCGAGCAGCTGGACGTGCGCGCGGTGCGCGGGCCGAAGACGCGCCAGTTCCTGCAGGCGCGCGGCATCACGGTGCCCGAGGTCTACGGCGATCCGGGCCTGCTGATGCCGCTTTTCTTCCCGCGCCAGGCGCTGCAGCCCGGGCCGTCGCGCCCGTTCGCGGTGATTCCGCATTTCAATGAGCCGGCCAGCAAGTACCAGGCCTTTTCCGATCACCTGATCTTCCCCAACTGCAAGCCGGCGACCTTCGTGCGCCAGCTGCTGTCGGCGCAGATGATCGTCTCCAGTTCGCTGCACGGCCTGATCCTGGCCGAAGCCTACGGCATCCCGGCGGTCTACCTGGACTGGGGCAACGGCGAGGAGCGCTTCAAGTACGACGACTACTACCACGGCACCGGCCGCCAGCAGTGGCACGCCGGGCATAGCGTGGAGGAATGCCTGGAACTGGGCGGCAACGGCGAGTTCGATCTGGCCGGATTGCAACGCGGACTTCTGGAGAGCTTTCCGCATGAACTCTGGTGAGGCGCGCGATGCCGGCGAGGTGATCGCGCTCGGCGGTTATCCGATCCTGCGGACCACCGAGGCGGCGTTCGCGCACGCGCTGTTCCAGGCGCAGGCGCGCGGCGAACAGCGCCAGGTGTTCTTCGCCAACACCAACTTCGTCGTGCAGTGCCAGCTGCTGCGCGCGCGCTTGCGCGCGCCGGGGGTGCGCATCGTCAACGACGGCATCGGCATGGACCTGGGCGCGCTGCTGGTGCATGGCCGCCGCTTCGCCGGCAATCTCAACGGCACCGACCTGATTCCCTACCTGTGCCGGCACAGCCGGCGTCCGCTGCGGTTCTTCCTGCTCGGCGGCCGCCCCGGCGTGGCGCAGCAGGCCGGCGCCGCGTTGACCCGGGATCTCGGCCAGCAGGTGGTCGGTCTGTGCGACGGCTATGGCGAGTTCGCCGCGGCCGGCGACGCGTTGACGCAGCGGATCAATGACAGCGGCGCCGACGTGGTGCTGGTGGCGTTCGGCAACCCGCTGCAGGAAACCTGGATTCTCGACCATGCCGCGCAGTTGCGCGCGCCGCTGCTGTTCGGCGTGGGCGCGCTGCTGGATTTCCTTTCCGGCAACGCCAAGCGCGCGCCGGACTGGGTGCGCCGGCTGCATCTGGAGTGGATGTACCGCCTGCTTCGCGAACCGCGCCGGCTGCTCAAGCGCTACAGCTGGGACCTGCTGGTGTTCTTCGCGGTATGCCTGCGCGCCGGGCGGCGCCTGGATCCGCCGATGGATGCGACCACGGCGGCCGGCGGCCCGCACGGCCGTTGACCGCGGCCGGCCGCGCGTTGCTGCCCGGGCATCGCCAACAGGCGCGCGGCGTCGGCGGCCTTCGCCGCTCGCGCAAGCCGCTTCGGCGACGTGTCCAGGCTTCGCTACGGCCCTAGGCAGCGCGCGGCGATGCATGGCGTCCATGCGCATCGCAATGGCGGCGCCGACCGCCTGCCCCTGGCCTGTTCCGGCAGCGTCGACCCGGCTTAGACTGGCGGCCACATGTCCGATCATTCCGCACAGCGCATCGCCGACCTGCAGCGCGACCTGGCGCTGCTTCCGCATCCGGAAGGCGGCCACTACGTACGCGTCCACACGTCCGCGGTGGAGGTGGTTCACGCCGGCGTGGCGCGTGCGGCGGGCACCGCCATCCGCTTCCTGCTGCTGCGTGGCGAATGCAGCGCCTGGCACCGGATCGACGCCGACGAGACCTGGCACTGGGAGGAGGGGGACGCGCTGGAACTGCTGAGCTTCGATGCGCAGCAGGGCCTGCGGCGGCAGCGGCTGGACGCCAGCGCGCGCGGTGGCGCGGCGGCGCTGGTGATCCCGGCCGGCACCTGGCAGGCGGCGCGGCCGCTGGGCGACTACAGCCTGGTGCGTTGCGACGTCGCCCCCGGATTCGTCTGGGACGGCTTCGAGCTGCTGAACGACACGCATCCGTTGGCCAAGCAGTTGCCGCCACTGGACCAATGACACTGTCGCCGCGCGGGCGGCCTGCGTATCGTCGCGAGGAAATCGGCGGAGCGGATCATGCAGGCGAGCACAGGCAGGACGAACATGCGCAGCGCGTGGCTGCTGGCGGCGCTGCTCGCCGCGGCACCCTGCGCCGCAACCGCGGCACCGCCGCCGGTACCCGCCGCCCCGGCGGTGGTGGACCTGGATGCGGTGCTGGTCAGCGGTCGCCAGCCCGGCCCCGGACTGTGGCAGGTGCGGCGCGGCGACCACGTGCTGTGGATCCTGGGCACGCTGTCGCCACTGCCCAAGCGCATGCAGTGGGAATCGGCCGAAGTGGAACAGGTGATCGCCTCGTCGCAGCAGGTGCTCGACGAGCCCTCGCTGGATCTCAGCACCGGCCGCAGCATGCTGGGCAACCTGATGCTGCTGCCTTCGGCGCTGAAGGCGCGCCGCAATCCTGACGGAAAGACCCTGCAGCAGACGGTGGCGCCGGCGCAGTACGCCGCCTGGCTGCCGTTGAAGGCGCAGTATCTGGGCAACGACCGCAGCGTCGAGGCGTGGCGTCCGGTATTCGCCGCGCAGGCTCTGTACGAAGCGGCGATGCGCCGCGCCGGCCTGACCCGGCGCAGCGTGACCCAGCCGGTGATCGAACGCGCGGCCAAGCGCGGCAGGGTACCGATCACGCCGGTGGTGGTGGCGTTGAAGATCGCCGACCCGAAGGCCGCGCTGCGGGAGCTGCGCACGTCGGCGCTGGACGACGGCGCCTGCTTCGCGCGCACATTGCAGGTCATCGGCAGCGACCTCGACGCGATGCGCCGGCGCGCCAATGCCTGGGCGACAGGAGACCTGGATGCGCTGGCGGCGCTGCCCAGCAACGACCAGTACCGGATCTGCTTCGACGCGATCGGCGAGGCCGGCGTGGCGCGCAAGTTCGGCCTGGGCGACGTGCGCCAGCGCGCGCTGGAAAAATGGCTGGCCAGCGCCGAGCAGGCACTGGCCAAGAACCGCTCCACGTTCGCGTCGCTGTCGATGCAGACCCTGCAGGAACCCGGCGGGCCGCTGGACCGGCTGCGCGCACGCGGCTACGAGGTGCAGGCGCCCTGAGCGGTCGGGCGCTGTCGCCGCGCCGGTCGTCGGCGCGTCGTCGTTCCGTTCGAGATCGCTACGGCCGGGCAAGCCCGTTTTATCGCGCGGCGGCGAGCACGATGCGTCGCCGGTGGGCCACATGGCCACATGCACGACTGTGGTAGGCACACGCAGATACTGCAGTCGTGCTGCCGGGGTGGCCGGCGCCGGCCGCCCCGACGCATCGCGGACGAACAGGTGCGTTGGCGCAGCTGCAGCCGGGCCGTCTATAGAATGTAGGGGAGACGGCCGCAGACAGTCGCGGCGGTGTCCGCGAGGCGCGCTCGACGGCCAGCGCCCAGGCCACGTGGTTTCTTGGCCGGTACCACCCTTCAATCAGCCGGAGTGACGATCATCCATGTTCCTATCCTGTGAAGCGCTCGGTCCAGCCATGCCAGCCGGAGCGCGCGCATGACGGCGCCGTTCATCGTCGCCATCCCCGCGCGCTACGCCGCGTCGCGGCTGCCCGGCAAGCCGCTGCGCCTGCTCGGCGGCGAGCCGCTGGTGCTGCACGTGGCGCGGCGCGCGCTGCAGGCCGGCGCGCGCGAGGTGTGGGTGGCGGCCGACGACGCGCGCATCGCCGAGGCGGTGTCGGGCCTGGACGGCGTGCAGGTCGCGCTGACCTCGCCGGCGCATGCGTCGGGCACCGACCGGCTGGCCGAATGCGCCGACATCGCCGGCTGGGCGGACGACACCGTGGTGGTGAACCTGCAGGGCGACGAGCCGTTCGCGCCCGCCGACGGCATCCGCGCGGTGGCGACGACACTGGCCGACAGCGGCGCGGAGATGGCGACGCTGGCCACGCCGGTGGAGTCCGCGCAGACCCTGTTCGATCCGAACGTGGTCAAGCTGGTGCGCAGCGCGCCGGGCGACGCCCTGTATTTCAGCCGCGCCCCGATCCCGTGGCATCGCGACGCGTTCGCCGCCTCGCGCGAGCAGCTGCCGCCGGGCCCGTGGCTGCGGCACATCGGCATCTACGCCTACCGCGCGGGTTTCCTGCGCCGCTTCGCGGCGATGCCGCCGGGGCAACTGGAACAGATCGAGTCGCTGGAGCAGCTGCGGGTGATGGAGGCGGGTTTCCGCATCGCGGTGGCGCTGTCGCCGTCGCCGTTCCCGCCGGGCGTGGACACCCCGGAAGACCTGACGCGCGCCGAAGCGCGGCTGCAGGCGCGCGCATGAAGCTGTTGCTCGTGTGCCTGGGCAACATCTGCCGCTCGCCGATGGCCGAAGGGGCGCTGCGCCACCATCTGCAACGTTCGCCGCTGGCCGGGCAGGTGCAAGTCGACTCGGCGGGCACCGGCGGCTGGCATGCCGGCGAACCGCCGGACCGGCGCGCGATCGCCTGCGCGCGCGGCCACGGGGTCGACATCGCCAGGCTGCGCGCGCGGCAGCTGCGCGTGGACGACTTCGCCGCGTTCGACTGGGTGCTGTGCGCCGATGCGGCCAATCTGCGCGACGCGCGCCAGCTGGCGCCGTCCGCGGCGCACGGGCGCCTGGCGCTGTGGCTGCCGTGGGCCGGGCTGGAGGAGGCGGCCGAGATCCCCGACCCCTATACCGGCGGCAGCGACCATTTCGAGGAAGTGTGGCGGCTGGTGGACAAAGCCGCCGCCGCCAGCGTCGCGCGACTGTCCGCACACGGCGTCTCCGGCATAATCGGCCCATGAACTCGATCGCCGCGATGGAACTGCCGCCGACCTGCGCCTGGCTCAATGCCCCGCCGCTGACCTTGCGCGAGCACCAGGGCCGCGCCCTGGTGCTGGCCTTCGTCAACGGCGCCTCGGTGTGGTGCGCGCAACGCCTGGCCGAGCTCAGCCAGTGGCAGGCGCGCAATCCGGGGAAGTTGCAGCTGATCGTGGTGCAGGTGCCGCGCTTCGACAGCGAGCGCGACCCGCAGCGCGCATTGAAGCTGCTGCGCAGCCAGGGCGTGTCGGCCCCGATCCTGCTCGACGCCGACTGGGCCGCCTGGCAGCGCTTCGGCGTGAGCGCCTGGCCGACGCTGGTGCTGATCGACGCCGGCGGCTACGAGCGCGGGCGCCTGGTCGGGGTCGGCGGAGCGGACCTGGAAAAGGCGCTGAATGCGCTGTGCGAAGGCCAGCCGCCGCCGCTCGACGAGGACCTTCGCCACATCCGCGAATCCAACCCGGAGCCGCGGCTGACCCTGCGCTTTCCCACCGGGCTGGCGGTCGCCGACGACCGCCTGTACATCGCCGACAGCGGCCATCACCGCATCCTCGAGTGCACCAGCGGCGGCCGCGTGCTGCGCCAGTTCGGCCTGGGCACCGCCGATTTCATCGACGGCGGCACCGGCGAGGCGGCGTTCCACCGCCCGCGCGGGCTGGCCGTCGAACGCGGCGTGCTGTACGTGGCCGACACCGGCAACCACGCGTTGCGCCGGATCAACCTGCTCAGCGGCCATGTCGACACCCTGTGCGGCAACGGCCGCGCCGGCGAGCCGGTCGAAGGGCCGGTGGAGCAGGTGCGGCTGGCGCCGCTGAATCAGCCGCAGGACGTGGTGGTCGCCGACAACCAGGTGCACATCGCCATGGCCGGCGACAACCGCATCTGGAGCTACGAGCTGGGCAGCCGCACGCTGCGCTGGCGCGCCGGCGCCGGCGCGCTGGAAGTGCGCGACGGCAGCGGCCACCTGGCCGCGTTCGCGCAGCCGGCCAGCCTGGCCGCGGTGCAGCAGGTGCTCTACGTGTGCGACGCGCTGGGCTCGGCGGTGCGCTCGATGCAGCTGCGCGGCGACCTGGTGCAGACCCTGCTCGGCGGCCAGGGCACCTGGGAGTTCGGCAGCGAAGACGGCCCGCGCAGCCGCGCGCGCCTGCAGTTTCCGCAGGCGATCGCGCTGAGCCCGGAGTCGCCGCTGCTGTGGATCGCCGACAGCGGCAACGGCAGCCTGCGCAGCCTGCGCCTGGGCGGCGGCGAACTGTCGACCGTGGCCCTGCCGCGGCGCCTGCACGGCCCGGCCGGGCTGGCGGTGACGGCGGGGACGGTGTGGATCGCCGAGACCGACGCGCATGCGGTGCTGCGCTACGACATCGCCAGCGGCGAACTGAGCGACGTGCCGATCAGCGAATGACCGCGTCGCAAGCCCCGTTCGACGGCAAGGCCTTTGCCGCCAATCTCAGCACCGCGCCAGGCGTCTACCGCATGTACGCGGCCGACGACACCTTGCTCTACGTCGGCAAGGCCGGCGCGCTGCGCAAGCGAGTGTCCAGCTATTTCAGCGCCTCGCCGAAGAACGCGCGGACCATGGCGATGCTGGCGCAGGTCGCGCGCATGGACGTCACCGTCACCCGCAGCGAGGGCGAGGCGCTGCTGCTGGAAAACCAGCTGATCAAGTCGCTGGCGCCGCGCTACAACGTGTCGCTGCGCGACGACAAGAGCTATCCGTACGTGCTGCTGACCCGCGAGCAATGGCCGCGCATCGCGCTGCACCGCGGCCCGCGCGCGGTGCCCGGGCGCTACTTCGGGCCGTACCCCGGGGTGACCGCGGTGCGCGAGACGATGAACCTGATGCACAAGCTGTTCAAGCTGCGCAGCTGCGAGGACAGCGTGTTCCGCAACCGCTCGCGGCCGTGCCTGCAGTACCAGATCGGGCGCTGCAGCGCGCCGTGCGTGGCGCTGGTGGAGGCGGACGAATACGCCGAATCGGTGCGCCGCGCGACGATGTTCCTGGACGGACGCAGCGACCAGCTCGGCGAGGAACTGGTGCAGGCGATGCAGACGGCCAGCGAACAGCTGGAGTTCGAGCGCGCCGCGCGCCTGCGCGACCTGCTCGGTTCGCTGCGCAGCATGCAGAGCCGGCAGTACGTGGACGGCCGCGCCGCCGACCTGGACGTGCTCGCCTGCGCGATGCAGGGCGCCAACGCCTGCGTGCTGCTGCTCGCGTTCCGCGACGGCCGCAACCTCGGCACCCGCGCGTTCTTCCCTAAGACCAACGGCGAGGACAGCGCCGCCGAAGTGCTTGGCGCGTTCGTCTCGCAGTACTACGCCGAACAGCCGCCGCCGCGCGAGGTGCTGCTGGACCGCGAAATCGCCGATGCGGAGCTGATCGAGGCGGCGCTGAGCTCGGCCGCCGAGCGCAAGGTGCAGCTGAGATGGAGCGTGCGCGGCGAACGCGCCGGCTACCTGGAACTGGCCAGCCGCAACGCGCAGGCGACCCTGGTCAGCGAGCTGAGCAGCCGCAGCGCGCAGCACGCGCGCAGCGAGGCGCTGCGCGAGATGCTGGGCCTGGCCGAGCCGGTCAAGCGCGTGGAGTGCTTCGACATCAGCCATACGATGGGCGAGGCGACGGTGGCCTCGTGCGTGGTGTTCGACGCCAGCGGCCCGGTGCGCAGCCAGTACCGGCGCTACAACATCAGCGGCATCGAGCCGGGCGACGACTATGCGGCGATGCGCCAGGCGATCGAGCGCCGCTTCCGCCGCGCGGTGGAGGAGGGCGGCGTGCTGCCGGACGTGCTGCTGATCGACGGCGGCGCCGGGCAGCTGGCGCAGGCCAATGCCGCGCTGGCCGACCTGGCGGTGGAAGGCGTGGTGGTGATCGGCGTGGCCAAGGGCGAGGAGCGTCGCGCCGGGCACGAGACGCTGGTGATGCCGGACGGGCGCGAGCTGCGTCCGGGCGCGGCGTCGCCGGCGTTGCAATTCATCCAGCAGGTGCGTGACGAGGCGCACCGTTTCGCGATCACCGGACACCGCGGCCGGCGCCAGAAAGCGCGCATGACCAGCAAGCTGGAAGACATCCCCGGCATCGGTCCGCGGCGCCGCGCCAGCCTGCTCAAACACTTCGGCGGGCTGGCCGGGCTCAAGGCCGCGGGCGAAGCGGAAATCGCGCGCGTGGAAGGGGTCAATGCCGCGCTCGCCGCGCGAATCTACGCTAACCTGCACGGGCTGCCGGCGCCCGATCCGGCAGGCGAGTAGAGCAGCGTAATGAAGTTGACCATCCCCACCTGGCTCACGCTGCTGCGGATCGTGATGATTCCCGTGCTGGTGCTGGTGTTCTACCTGCCGTACACGTGGACCAACTTCGCCTCGGCGGCGATCTTCGGCCTGGCCGCGTTCACCGACTGGCTCGATGGCTGGGTCGCGCGCCGCTACCACCAGTATTCGGCGTTCGGCGCGTTCCTCGATCCGGTCGCCGACAAGCTGATGGTGGCGGTGGCGCTGTTCCTGATCGTGCAGGGCCATCCGACGCCGTGGATGGCGTTCTGGGCCGCGGTGATCGTCGGCCGCGAGATCGCGGTGTCGGCGCTGCGCGAATGGATGGCCGAGATCGGCCAGCGCGCCAAGGTGCGGGTGGCGATGATCGGCAAGATCAAGACCACCGCGCAGATGGTGGCGCTGCTGTGCCTGCTGTACTCGGTGATGCCCGACGGCTCGCCGCCGGAGAGCGTGTGGATGGGCCGGTTCATCTTCCACGTCGGCGACTGGACCCTGGCGATCGCCTCGATCCTGACCCTGCTGTCGGGCATCCAGTACCTGCACGCGGCGTGGCCGAGCCTGCGCGCGGACGAGCGCGCGGCGGCGGAAAAGAATCCGAAGAAAGCCGAAGGCAACGGTAGCGGCTGAGCCCGGCACCCGCAGCCTCCGGCTGCCGGAACACCCACAGTTCACGAGATCCAGGAAGGGATACGCCGGCCTGCCATCAGCCGCGTGCAGCGCAGATTCGGCAACAGCTGGCAGCTGCCGCCGCCGAGCCGCGGAGAAGAGCCATGCTGCCGCAAACCGCAAACCGCAAACCGCAAACCCGGATCGGGCCGGGCGAAGCACTTCGGCACGGCGCATATGCAAAACGCCCGGCGGATACGGATCCACCGGGCGTCGCGTTCACTGCTGCATTTGGAGGCCTGGGTCGGAATTGAACCGGCGTACGCGGATTTGCAGTCCGCTGCATAACCACTCTGCCACCAGGCCGGTGGACTGAATTCTAGCGGAAACCGCCGGTGGCGGTAGCCGACAAAACAAAGCCCCGCAGACGGGGCCTTGTCGAAACCTGGAGCGGGAAACGAGACTCGAACTCGCGACCTCAACCTTGGCAAGGTTGCGCTCTACCAACTGAGCTATTCCCGCTTGGGAGCCCGGCATTCTACAGCCACCGCGGGCGTTGTACCAGCCTTCGCAGACAAATTTTCACGCCGCTGCACGCAACCCGCGCGCCTGACCGTCGGCGTCGGCATCCGACGCCTGCAAGCGCATCCGCACCGCCTGCGCTGGCCGGCGTTCAGGCAACAAAAAAGGCCCCGCGAGGGACCTTTTTCGTTGCGGCACCGAGGCGCCGGCGGATCTTGGAGCGGGAAACGAGACTCGAACTCGCGACCTCAACCTTGGCAAGGTTGCGCTCTACCAACTGAGCTATTCCCGCT
>NZ_JAFIWC010000016.1 GCF_017163755.1 Xanthomonas sp. | reverse complement strand
CAGCCCAGCTTGTCGGCCAGCCCGACGGATCTTTCCACCGCCCGCAGTCACGTCCCGAAGCCGACACCCTTCTCCCACCGGGAGAAGGTGGCCCGAAGGGCCGGATGAGGGTGCGCGCGAAGCCTCGCGCGCCCGATCCATGAAGGCTTCGCTCCGTACCCTCACCCCCAACCCCTCTCCCGGTGGGAGAGGGGCTTTCCCAGGCCCGGTGCCGCCGGCGGGGGGCGCCTCGCTTCGCGGCGGACCGGGATTCGTCGGCAGCTACCAGCCCGAACTGGCCCCGCCACCGCCCGAGCTGCCGCCGCCGGAGGACGACGCGCCGCTCGAGCCGCTGGACGACGAAGAGGAGGAGGACGAGGACGACGAGGACGAGGACGTGTGGCTGGCGTAGTACGCCGGGGTGTAGGCGAACGCGCCCGCGGCGGTCTCCACGACGTGGCCCTTGCGGATCAGCGTTTCGCGCTGGCGTGCCTGCTGCTGCAGATACGCGCGGAAGTGTTGCGGCGAGCGATAGCGGCGGCTCGCCAGCGCGAGGATCGAGACCAGGATCAGCAGCTCGATCGCGATCGACAGCACGAACGCCAGCGTGAACTTGGCCGACAGCAGCAGCACGAATACGCCGGGATTGATCGTCAGGAACACCTTGAAGAATCGTCCCACCCAGACCCGCTCGCTATTACCCGACTGGGCGATTTCCTCCGGTTCCCCGGCGAACTCGGGATGGCGGCGCGCCAGACGGCCGCGCCGCCATCGCATCCACCACCGGCGGGCCGGCAGCAGCAGCCAGACCAGCGCCACCAGGCCGGCCCAGGCGACCACGCCGTAGACCCAGTGCCCTTGGTCCGTTTCGCCGGACGGCGCGGTGTGCCGGGACAGTTCCTCGAGCGAGCCTGGATCCTGGGCGGCCACGCGCGCCATGAAGCCGAACGCATCGACGATGGCGCCCGCCGTGTCTCCCTGGCGCATCCCCGGCGCCAGGTAGTCGTCCAGCGCATGCCTGGCGACGACGTCGGGCAGGCGGCCTTCCAATCCGTAGCCGACCTCGAAGCGGGAGCGGCGCTCGTCCATCGCCAGCACCAGCAACAGGCCGTTGTCGGCGTCCTTCTGCCCCAGTTGCCATTTCTGGAACGCCTGCTCGGCGAGACGCTCGATGCTGCCGCCTTCCAGCGACGGCACGATGTAGACGGCGCCCCAGATGTGCTGCGCATCGCGGATCCGTTGCAGGGATTCGTTCACGCGCTGCCGGTCCGGCTCGCTCAGGATTCCGGCGGGATCGACGACGTTCGGCGTGTACTCGGGGATCCCGGCGGCCAGCGCGGGAAGCGTAGGCCAGGCCAGCAGGGCGAGCGCGACGATGGCAAGCAAGCGCAGGGTCCGCATCGGTGTCCTGTCGAAATCGATCGTTGCCCATTATGGCGTTTGCTGCGCCGTGGCGTCCGTTCGACGCGGCGCTCCGCACGTGGGACGGACGTCGGTCCGACCGTTGCCATCCGGACCTCAAGCCCTCGGCCACCGGGACGCTCCGGCAACGGCGCCGTGCGGCGCGGTCGGCGACCGCAGCCCTTTGCGACTGCCGCGTCCGCTATGCCAGGCTGTGCAGCGCCGCCGCGTGCGCGTGCAACGCGGCGGTGTCGAACAGCGGCAGCGCCGCGTCGTCCACGCCGACGAGCAGCGAGATCTCGGTGCAGCCCAGGATCACCGCCTCGGCGCCTTGCGCCTGCAACGCGGCGATCACCTCGCGGTAGCGCGCACGCGATTCGTCGCGGATCACGCCCTGGCACAGTTCGTCGTAGATGATGCGGTGCACCTGCGCGCGTCCTGGCGGGTCCGGCACCAGCACCTGGAAACCGCGTCGCTGCAGCCGCTCGCGGTAGAAGTCCTGCTCCATCGTGAAGCGGGTGCCGAGCAGCCCGACCCGGTGCACCCCGGCCGCCTGCAGCGCATCGGCGGTGGCGTCGGCGATGTGCAGCAGCGGCAGCGGCACCGCGGCGACGATCGCCTCGGCGACGCGGTGCATCGTGTTCGTGCACAGCACCAGGAAATCGGCGCCGCCGGCATGCAGCGAGCGCGCCGCGGCGGCCATCGCCGCGCCGGCCGCGTCCCAGTCGCCGGCCTGCTGCAACCGCTCGATCTCGTGGAAGTCCACGCTGTACAGCAGGACCTTGGCCGAATGCAGCCCGCCCAGCCGCGCGCGG
This sequence comes from Xanthomonas sp., assembly GCF_017163755.1. Taxonomy (GTDB): domain Bacteria; phylum Pseudomonadota; class Gammaproteobacteria; order Xanthomonadales; family Xanthomonadaceae; genus Xanthomonas_A. The sequence goes on along the minus strand of NZ_JAFIWC010000016.1, from coordinate 133,572 downwards.
ACGGTCTGGTTGATGTGCCGGTAGTAGGGCACGGTGGATTCCCAGCTCATGCCGCCGATCAAGCCGATGGTCTTCATTGCGTCTCCAGGTGGCGGGTCGGGCGCGCGCGGGCATGCGTATCACCGATGCCGGCCACGGCGACCGTCCGGCGCGGGGTCATTCGCCGGGCTTGGCGGCCGCGCTGGCCGCCTCGCTGGCCGCGCGGCGCGCGAGCAGCGCCTCGCGGTGGGCGATGTAGGCGTTGGCGCCGAGGATGATCAGCGAGCCGATCACCGTCCAGCGGTCCGGCGACTCGTCGAACAGCCACCAGCCCAGCAGCGCCACCAGCGGCAGCTGGGTGAAGCTGATTGGGGTCAGCGCCGAGACCTCGCCGATGCGCAGCGCGCGCGTCCACAGCAACTGGCCCAGGGTGCCGAACAGGCCGGTGGCCAGCAGCCACAGCCAGTCCAGGCCCTGCGGCCAGGTCCACGCGAACAGCGCCGGCAGCAGCGACATCGGCACCCAGAACACATAGGTGTAGAACACCACGGTATTGGCGTGGTCCACGCGCGCCAGCTGCTTGATCTGGATCGCCACCAGCGCGCTCATCACCGCCGCCAGCAACGCCACCAGGGTGCCGGCGCTGAAGTCGGCGGCGCCGGGCCGGACGATGACCAGCACGCCGACGAAGCCGCACAGCACCGCGATCCAGCGCCGCAGACGCACGGTCTCGCCCAGCCACAGCACCGCGGCGATGGTGACGAACAGCGGGGTGGAATACGACAGCGAGATCGCCTGGGTCAGCGGCAGGTGGCCGATCGCCCAGAAGCCGGCGAGCATCGACACCAGGCCGATGGCGGTGCGCAGCAGGTAGCGCGGCAACTGCGCGGTGCGCAGCGACGGGCTGCCCGGGCGCAGCAGGATCGGCAGCAGGAACAGCAGGCCGAAGAAGTTGCGGAAGAAGGCTACTTCCACCGTCGAGATCGTGCCCGACGCCAGCCGGATCGCCACCGCCATCAGGCCGAACGACACCGTGCTGGCCAGCATCAGCGAGGCCGCACGCAGCGACACCGCGCCGCTCACCATTGCGCGCCGACGATGCGCGGCTCCGGATCCAGCGCCACGCCGAAGCGCTCCAGCACCGAGGCGGAAATGCGCCGCGCCAGCGCCAGGATCTGTGCGCCGCTGGCCTGGCCGTGGTTGACCAGCACCAGCGCGTGCGAGGCGGCCACGCCGGCGTCGCCGTCGCGATGGCCCTTCCACCCGCAGGCCTCGATCAGCCACGCCGCCGACAGCTTGCGCTGGCCGTCGTCGTCGCCCGGATACACCGGCAGCGCCGGATGCGCATGCTGCAGCGCCTGCGCCTGCTCGGCCGGCAGCAGCGGATTCTTGAAGAAACTGCCGGCGTTGCCGAGCGTGTCCGGGTCGGGCAGCTTGCGCCGGCGGATGTTGATCACCGCCTGCGCCACGTCCGGCGCGCCGGGCATGCGGATGCCCAGCGCCTCCAGCTCCTCGCCGATACCCGCGTAGTCCAGGCGCAACGCGTGCAGCCGCGGCAGGTTGAACTCCACTGCGACGATCAGGTAACGGTCCGGCTGGCGCTTGAACAGGCTGTCGCGGTAGCCGAACTCGCACGCGGCCGCGTCCAGCCGCACGAACGTGGCGTCGGCGCGGTCGTAGGCTTCGACCACGTGCACGAACTCGCCGACCTGCGCGCCGTAGGCGCCGATGTTCTGGATCGGCGCGGCGCCGACCGTGCCCGGGATCAGCGCCAGGTTCTCCAGCCCCGACAGGCCCTGCGCCAGCGACCACATCACCAGCTCGTGCCAGCCTACGCCGGCGCCGGCGCGGACGATGGCGTAGTCGGCGCGGTGCTCCAGCGTGTCGATGCTGCGGTTGGCGAAGGCCAGCACCACGCCCGGGGCGTCGCCGGCGAACAGCAGGTTGCTGCCGCCACCGAGCGGCAGCAGCGCCGCGCCGGCCAGCTCGGGCGCCAGCAGCGCCTCGGGCAATGCTTCGGGCGCGAAGATCTGCAGCAGCCACGGCGCCTGCGCGGCGACGTGGAAGGTGTTCAATGCCTGCAGCGGGGCGTTGCGGGTCAGCGACCAGGCGTTGCTCATAGCGCGGCGACGGCCCCGCGGCTGGGCGCTTCGCGGCGCCGGCGCATCGCCTCGACGCATTCGCCGATCAGCGCCGGGCCGCGGAACACCAGCCCGCTGTAGCACTGCACCAGCGCCGCGCCGGCGGCCATCTTGGCCACCGCGTCGGCGCCGGAGAGGATGCCGCCGACGCCGATCAGCGGGATCGATTCGGGCAGCCGCGCGCGCAGCCGGCGCAGCACCAGCGTGGACTGGCCGAGCAGCGGCGCGCCGGACAGGCCGCCGGCTTCGGCGGCCAGGCGCAGGTGCTCCAGGCCCGGGCGGGCGACGGTGGTGTTGGTCGCGATCACCCCGTCCACCGACAGGTCCGACAGCACCCGCGCCGCGGCGTCGATGTCGCTGTCGCTGAGGTCGGGCGCGACCTTGACCAGCATCGGCACGCGCTTGCCGTGGCGCGCGCCGAGCGCCTCCTGCGCCTCGCGCAATTGCGACACCAGTTGCCGCAGCGCCTGTTCCTCCTGCAGTTCGCGCAGCCCGGCGGTGTTGGGCGAGGAGATGTTGACGGTGACGTAGTCGGCCAGCGCGTAGACCTTCTCCAGGCAGTGCAGGTAGTCCGACGCGGCGTCCTCGTTGGGGGTGTCCTTGTTCTTGCCGATGTTGATGCCGAGCAGGCCGCTGCGCCGGCGCGCGCGCTCGACGTTGCGCACCAGCGCGTCCACGCCGAGGTTGTTGAAGCCCATGCGGTTGATCACCGCCTGCTGCCGCGGCAGCCGGAACATGCGCGGCTTCGGGTTGCCGGCCTGCGCGCGCGGGGTGATCGTGCCGATCTCGACGAAGCCGAAGCCCAGCGCCAGCAGCGCGTCGATGTGCTCGCCGTTCTTGTCCAGGCCGGCGGCCAGGCCGACCGGGTTGGGGAAGTCCAGGCCGAACGCGCGCGTGGGCATCGGCGCGATCGCCTTGGCCAGCAGCGGGTTGGCGCCGGTGCGGTAGGCCATCTCGATCGCGTTCAGGGCGAGCGCATGGGCGCGCTCGGCATCGAAGGCGAACAGGAACGGGCGGGCGAGGGAATACATGGGCGCAGCTCAGTTCAAGGTGCCGGCGAAGGCGCGGGTGAGGTAGTGGAAATCGACCAGGCCGTCGTGCTGGTGGCGGTCGAACAGCGCGCGCAGCGCGGCCAGCATCGGCGCGTGGTTCGGGTGGCCGGCCAGCGGCGCGTACGAGGAGGACAGCAGGCGCCCGCGCAGCGCGTCGAAATCCAGCCGCTGCAGGTTCGGGAACCGGGCCACGCCGCGCAGCCCGGCACCGAACCAGCGCTGCATCGTGGCGTCGTCGTGGTAGCGCTCGGCCACCGCGCTGTAGTCGGTGCCGTAGTCGAGCAGCAGCCGTTCGTAGCCGACCAGGAACGGCGTGCCTTCGAGGAGGCGCGAGTTCCAGTACACCAGCGCCAGCCCGCCCGGACGCAGCACGCGCGCCCACTCGCGGCGCACCGCGTCCAGGTCGAACCAGTGGAAGGCTTGCGCGGCGCTGATCAGCTCGACGCTGGCATCGGCCAGGGTGGTGGCTTCGGCGCTGCCGTCGACCGCGGCGAAGCCGGGCGCGTCGCGCAGCAGCGCGCACGCCGCCTCGCGCATCTGCCGGTTCGGTTCCACCGCCAGCACCGGGTGCCCGGCCTGCAGGAACATGCGCGCGGAGATGCCGGTGCCGGCGCCGATGTCGGCGACCTGCGCGCCGCGCGCCACGCCCAGCTCGCCGTGCACCCAGTCCAGCAGCGCCGGCGGGTAGCCGGGCCGGTAGCGCACGTAGTCGGCGACGCGGTCGCTGAAGCGTTCGCTGGAGGAGGGCGCGCTCATCGGCTCAGGACTGCGTGCCGATCAACCACGCCAAGCCGCCGAAGAACAGCGCCACCACGAGCAGCGAGACCACGCCGACCAGCACCGCGGCCCAGCCCAGGATCAGCCCGCCCACCGCCAGTCCGTCGCCCTGGAAGCGTTCTGGCTGCCGGCGGATCTCGGCGCGCGCCAGGTGCCCGGCGACGATCGCGCCGAGGCTGCCGAGCAGCGGCATCAGGGTCCAGCCGAGGATGCCGGCGACCAGGCTGACCACGGCGAGCGAGTTGGTTTCGCGTACGGCACTCATCTGCGGATCCTCGTGGGCTGGGAGGGCGGATTCGCCCCGACGGGCGCGTTCGCGTGCGCAATGGGCGAATTATCCCAGAAGCGCGCCGGCCGTGCGCCGCTCATGCGGGCATGCGCCCGTGGCGCAGGGCATGCGCCCAGTCCGGGCGGCCGTTGCGTTCGGCCTGCGCCGCCGCGCTGGCGTGGTCGTAGTCGACCGCCAGCAGCTGCGCGTCCCAGCGGCCGTCGCGGCATTCGAGCATCGCGTAGCGCGCCTGCGGCGTGCCGGTTTCGACCCGGTGCGGCTGCGGATGCGTCTCGGCATAGGCCGGCAGGCCGACGCTGCCCGGATTGCACAGCAGGCGGCCGTCGTCCAGGCGCAGCATGCGCGGCAGGTGGCTGTGCCCGCACAGCACCAGCGCCGCCGGCGACGCGTCGCCCAGGCGTTCGCGCACGCGCTGCGCGCCGGCGGCCAGCAGCCCTGGCGGCACCAGTTCGTCGAGCAGCCAGCACAGGTCGTCGTGCGGCGTGCCATGGCACAGCAGCGCCTGCTCCAGCGCCAGGGTAGGGGGCAGCCCGGCCAGCCAGCGCCGCTGCGCCGGCGTCAGCTGCGCGTAGGCGTAGGCATCGCTGGCGCCCATCGCCGCCGGCGCCAGTTCGGCCAGCTGGCGCTCGTGGTTGCCGCGCACCGTGGGCAGCGCCAGCGGCATCAGCCGCTCGGCGGTCTCGCGCGGCCACAGCGGACCGGATACCAGATCGCCGAGGTTGACGATCCGCGCTGCGCCGCGCCGCCCGATGTCCGCGAGCACCGCTTCCAGTGCCGGCAGGTTGCCGTGGATATCGGACAGGGCGGCGATGCGCATCGCTTACAGGTCGAACTTGATGCCCTGCGCCAGCGGCAGCGAGTCGGAGTAGTTGATGGTGTTGGTCTGCCGGCGCATGTAGACCTTCCACGCGTCCGAGCCGGACTCGCGGCCGCCGCCGGTGTCCTTCTCGCCGCCGAAGGCGCCGCCGATCTCGGCCCCGGAGGTGCCGATGTTGACGTTGGCGATGCCGCAGTCCGACCCGGCCGCGGACAGGAACTGCTCGGCCGCCTTCAGGTTCTGGGTGAAGATCGACGACGACAGGCCCTGCGGCACGCCGTTCTGCATCTCGATCGCCTCGTCCAGTTCGCGGTACTTCATCACGTACAGGATCGGCGCGAAGGTCTCGTGCTGCACCACCTCGTGGCTGTTGTCCAGGCCGGTGACGATCGCCGGCAGCACGAAGTTGCCCGGACGGTCCAGCGCGGTGCCGCCGGTCTGGATGGTGCCGCCGGCCGCGCGCGCCTTCTCGATCGAGGCCAGGAACTGCTCGACCGCGCCGCGGCTGTTCAGCGGCCCCATCAGGTTGGCCGGGTCGGTCGGGTCGCCGATCTTGCCCTCGACCTGCTTGTAGGCCTTGACCAGCGTCGCCAGCACGGTGTCGTAGATCGATTCGTGCACGATCAGCCGGCGCGTGGTGGTGCAGCGCTGGCCGGCGGTGCCGACCGCGCCGAACACGATGCCGGGCACCGCCAGCTTCAGGTCGGCGCTGGGGTCGAGGATGATGGCGTTGTTGCCGCCCAGTTCCAGCAGGCAGCGCCCCAGGCGCCGCGCGCACTTCTCGGCGACGTTGCGGCCGACCTGGGTGGAGCCGGTGAAGCTGATCAGCGCGATGCGCTTGTCCTCGACCAGGGTCTCGGCCAGCTCGGTGCCGGCGTCGTTGATCAGGAAGAAGATGTCGGGGAAGCCGGCGTCGCGCAGCGCGTCGTTGCAGATCCTCATCGAGGCGATCGCGGTCAGCGGGGTCTTGTTGGACGGCTTCCAGATGCAGATGTCGCCGCAGATCGCGGCCAGGAACGCGTTCCATGCCCACACCGCGACCGGGAAGTTGAACGCGCTGATGATGCCGACCAGGCCCAGCGGCTGGTACTGCTCGTACATGCGGTGGCCCGGGCGCTCGGAATGCAGCGTGTAGCCGTACAGCATGCGGCTCTGGCCCACGGCGAAGTCGGCGATGTCGATCATCTCCTGCACCTCGCCATCGCCCTCGGGCTTGCTCTTGCCCATCTCCAGCGCCACCAGCGAGCCGAGCGCGTCCTTGTGCTTGCGCAACGCTTCGCCGCACAGGCGCACCGCCTCGCCGCGGCGCGGCGCCGGGGTGGTGCGCCACAGCTTGAACGCGGCCTGCGCGCGCGCCACCACGGTCTCGTAGTCGGCCGCGGTGGTCGCCTGCACTTCGGCGATGACCTCGTTGCTGGACGGGTTCAGCGGCCGCAGCGTGCCGGCGCCGGTGGCCGAGGACCACTCGCCCTGGCCGAGGTAGGTGCCGGAATTGGATGCGGTCAGGCCGAGCGCCTTGAGCAGGTCAGCGGACATGGAATCTCCTGGGGTTGCGTTGCGACAGGGAAGGCGACCGCAGGCGGGGGACGCGGGACGCGATTAGCCGGCAATTTTAGCAGACCGGCGCCGGCGACCCCGCATGGCCACCAGGCCGTCCCCTGGGCCACCGGGGCCCAAGGTGCGACGGCATCCGCTACAATCCGCAACAAGTGGGGCAATGCGCGCGCAGCAGAAGCACAGCGCTCGCGCCAGTCTTCCCCGCAAAGCCTTATGGCCCCGTAGCTCAGCTGGATAGAGCGGTCCCCTCCTAAGGGACAGGTCGTGCGTTCGAATCGCGCCGGGGTCACCAACTTGCGCACGCCCGCGTGGCGTAAGGCGGCCAGCGAGCACCAGCGTCCCCCGGCCACCCGATGCCGTGCGAACGCCGCGCCAGGCAGGCAGTCCGTGTCGGCCGGCCAGGTGCGGAACGCCCTGCGGCGAACGTTGCAGCCGCGATGGCCAACGGGTTTTCCGGGGCATCCGCCGCGATGGCGTCCGCTCACCTGTTCTCTACCTCGCGCCGACGTGCCGTTTGCATTCGCTCCGATACGGTGGCTGCGTCGTCGGCGAGCCGATGGCGCCACGGCGGCAGGCCTGGGCGCACCTCGGTTGTCCGTGACCCTACCGCCTGAGCCGCGGCAGCCGCTTTTCGGCTCGAGCCGCTCGCGGCGACCACGTATCGAATGGCATGACCGTTCAAAACAGGAGAACCGTATGAGCAACCTACTGAAAGCGTCCGTGATGAGCCTGGCGTTGATGGCGCTGGTGGCCTGCAACCGCGACGACAAGTCCAGCGATGCGTCCGGCACCACCGACGCGTCCACGCCGGCGACGGCACCGGCCGATGCGGGCACGGCGGCGGGCCAGTCGGGCACTGCGACCGATCCGGCGGCCTCGCCGACCGGCACTGGCACCGGCACCGGCACGGGTACCGATCCGATGACCACCGACCCGGCCGCCGGCACCACGGGAACCCCGCCCACCGGGACCACCACCGGCGAGAACCCGACGACCACCACGCCGCCGGAGCCGACCACCGACAAGCCGCAGGACCAGCAGCACTGACCGACGCGGGCGGCGTGCGCCTGACGGCGCCGCCCGCGGGGATTTGCGCAAATGCCGCGTATCCCGCTGCACACAGCCCACGCGCGACGACCGGTCGCCGTGGGCTTTTCTTCGTCCGTGCAGCGCCCGCCTGGCGGCCCGGATTCATGCATTGCAGGCGGCCGCGGCCATGCGGCGGATCGGTTGCAACAGCAACCGTGCCGGCGGCGCGCAGGCAGGCGGCGCGGACGCTTGACAGCGGGCGAGGCGATGATGTCTCTTGGCGTCCATGCCGATGCCCGCCGCCCGTTCCGTTGCCCCTGTGTCGCCGTTGCGGCACGCGGCCACGCATGCGCGCCGCATTAGCACCGGTATTACCACCCACACCATTCGCCCGGTGCGCCCCGTCGTTTTCGTGTAAGTCCCGAAACCACGGCCCCGCACCCGAGTCAGGATGCGGGGAAGCCCGGCAGCCTGATGCGAACGGGGCCTCCAACCAGAGGTCACCCATGTCGTCCCCCGCCGTTGCCGCATCCCCACAGCCCGCATCCGCCGTCGCGCCCACGGTCGTACACAAGTTCGGCGGCACCTCGGTGGCCAACGCCGATTGCTACCGGCACGTCGCCGCGCTGCTGCTGGCGCGCGGGGAAACCATGCAGGTCACCGTGGTCTCGGCGATGAAGGGCGTCACCGATGCGCTGATCGAGCTGGCCGAGCTGGCCGCGCAGGAGAACGGCGAATGGCGCGAGCGCTGGCACGAGACCCGCGCCCGCCATCGCGCCGCGGCGGTATCGCTGCTCGGCGAGCATTCCGGGGCCACGGTCGAATGGCTGGACGCGCGCTTCGAGCACCTGGCCGAGATCCTGGCCGCGCTGGCGGTGATCGGCGAACTGCCGCGCGAGGTGCTCGACCGCGTGCAGGGGCTGGGCGAGGTGTATTCGGCGCAGCTGCTGGGCGAGCACCTGCGCGCGCTGGGCGAGGACTGCGCGGTGCTGGACGCGCGCGAGGTGCTGGTGGTCGATCGCGGCGAGCTCGGCGTGGACGTGGACTGGGCGGCGAGCGCGCAGCGGCTGGCGCAGTGGCGCGAGCAGAATCCGCAGCGGCGCGTGGTGGTCACCGGCTTCGTCGCCCGCGACCGCGCCGGCCGCATCACCACCCTGGGCCGCAACGGCAGCGACTATTCCGGCGCGATCTTCGCCGCGCTGTTCAACGCCGACGAACTGCATATCTGGACCGACGTCGACGGCGTGCTGTCGGCCGATCCGCGGGTGGTGCCCGAAGCGGTGCAGCTGGAGACGCTCAGCTACGACGAGGCCTGCGAACTGGCCTACTTCGGCGCCAAGGTGGTGCATCCGCAGACCATGTCGCCGGCGATCGAGCGCGGGCTGCCGATCATCATCCGCAACACCTTCCAGCCCGAGCATCCGGGTACCCGCATCACCGCCAGCAGCACCAGCAGCGGGCCGATCAAGGGCCTGACCCTGAGCCCGGACCTGGCGGTGCTGAACCTGGAGGGCACCGGCCTGATCGGCGTGCCCGGCACCGCCGAGCGCGTGTTCGCCGCGCTGCGCAACGCGCGGGTGTCGGTGGTGATGATCTCGCAGGGTTCCTCGGAGCATTCGATCTGCTGCGTGGTGCGGCAGAACGAATCCGAGCGCGCGCGCGATGCGCTGCTGTCGGCGTTCGCCCACGAACTGGTGCTCGGCCAGGTGCAGCGGGTGCAGCTGACCACCGGCATCAGCGTGCTGGCCGCGGTCGGCGACGGCATGGCCGGGCAGCCGGGCGTGGCCGCGCGCCTGTTCGAATCGCTGGGCCGCGCCCAGGTCAACATCCTGGCGATCGCGCAGGGCTCGTCGGAGCGCAACATCTCGGTGGCGATCGACAGCGCCCACGCGACCAAGGCGCTGCGCGCCGCGCACGCCGGGTTCTGGCTGTCGCCGCAGACCTTCTCGGTCGGCGTGATCGGCCCGGGCAACGTCGGCGCCGCGCTGCTGGACCAGTTGCGCAGCGCACAGCCGCAGCTGCTGGCCAAGGCCAACCTGGACCTGCGCCTGCGCGCGATCGCCGCGCGCGGCAGCATGCTGCTGGAGACGCGCGCGGTGACCGGCGACTGGCGCCAGGCCTTCGCCGGCGGCCAGCAGGCCACCGACCTGGACGCGTTCACCGCGCACCTGCTGTCGGCGCACCTGCCGCATGCGGTGATCATCGATTGCAGCGGCAGCGCCGAGGTCGCCGACCGCTATTCCGGCTGGCTGGCCGCCGGCATCCATGTGGTGACCCCGAACAAGCAGGCCGGCGCCGGCCCGCTGGCGCGTTTCCACGCGATCCGCGCCGCGGCCGCGGCCAGCGGCGCGCGCTTCCGCTACGAGGCCACGGTCGGCGCCGGCCTGCCGGTGATCACCACGCTGCGCGACCTGGTCGACACCGGCGACGAGGTGACCGCGATCGAAGGCATCTTCTCCGGCACCCTGGCCTGGCTGTTCAACAAGTACGACGGCAGCGCGCCGTTCTCGCAGCTGGTCGCCGACGCGCGCGGCATGGGCTATACCGAACCGGATCCGCGCGACGACCTGTCCGGCATCGACGTGGCGCGCAAGCTGGTGATCCTGGCGCGCGAGGCCGGGCGCGAACTGAGCCTGGAGGACGTGGCGGTGGAGAGCCTGGTGCCCGAGGCGCTGCGCCAGGCCAGCGTCGAGGAGTTCATGGCGCAGCTGCACCAGGTGGACGCGGCGTTCGCGCAGCGGCTGGCGGCGGCGAAGGCGCGCGGCTGCGTGCTGCGCTACGTGGCCCAGCTGTCGCCGCAACGCGCGCCCAGCGTCGGCCTGGTCGAGCTGCCGGCCGCGCACGCCTTCGCCAACCTGCGCCTGACCGACAACGTGGTGCAGTTCACCACGCGCCGCTACTGCGACAACCCGCTGGTGGTGCAAGGGCCCGGCGCCGGTCCGGAAGTCACCGCGGCGGGGGTGTTCGCCGACCTGCTGCGGGTGGCGGCGGGCGAGGGCGCGCGCCTGTGAGCACGGTGGCCGAGAGCATGGTGGCCGGCGCGGCGGCGGACAACCACCTGCGCCAGGCGCGCGCGTTCGCGCCAGCGTCGGTGGCCAACGTCGCGGTGGGGTTCGACCTGCTCGGCTATGCGGTGGCCGGGGTCGGCGACACGGTGACGGTGCGCCGGATCGACGCGCCCGAGGTCCGCATCGCCGCGATCCGCGGCGCGGCGGTGGAGCTGCCGCGGCTGGCCGAGCGCAATACCGCCGGCGCGGCGCTGATCGCGCTGCGCCAGGCGCTGCGGCTGCCGTTCGGTTTCGAGGTCGAGATCGACAAGGGCATTCCGCTCAGCTCGGGCATGGGCGGTTCGGCGGCCTCGTGCGTGGCCGCGCTGGTGGCCGCCAATGCGCTACTGGACGCGCCGTTGTCGCGCGAGCAGCTGTATCTGCATTCGCTGGAAGGCGAGGCGGTGGCCAGCGGCAGCCGGCACGGCGACAACCTCGGGCCGATGTTCCTGGGCGGGCTGGTGCTGTCCACGCTGGAGCGGATGGTGCCGGTGCCGGTGCCTTCGGCCTGGCACAGCCTGCTGGTGCATCCGGACGCGGTGCTGGAGACGCGCCGCGCGCGCGAGGCGCTGCACGGCAGCTATGCGTTGCAGGACTTCGTCGCGCAGAGCGGGCATCTGGCGCTGGTGCTCGCCGGCTGCCACGCGGGCGATGCCGAGCTGGTCCGCGCCGGATTGCGCGACGTGCTGATCGAGCCGCGGCGCGCGCCGCTGATCGTCGGGTTCGACGCGGCCAAGCAGGCGGCGCTGGATGCCGGGGCGATGGGCGCGAGCATCTCCGGCGCCGGCCCGAGCGTGTTCGCCTGGTTCCCGACCCGCGCCGAGGCCGAGGCCGCGGCCGCGCCGGTGCAGGCGGCGTTCGCGGCGGCGGGCCTGGGCAGCCAGTACTGGGTGTCCTCGCTGGCCAGCCCGGCGGCGAGGCTGGTCTGACGCAATCGCGTCAACAAGGGACACATAATTCTGTCGCTGTCGCTGTCGCTGTCGCTGTCGCTGTCGCTGTCGCTGTCGCTGTCGCTGTCGCCGTTGTTGCTGCGGTTGTCTTTGCTTTTGCTTTTGCTGTTGTTGTTGTTGTTGCTGTTGCTGTTGCTGTTGTTGTCGCTTCACCGCTTTTTGCTTCTCGGGCCCCCGTTAAGGGCCGGCGAGCGCGTCGGGTAAAACCCCGCAGGGGCGGCGCACAGGATGTGCGTCGTTTTTCGATGGCACATGGATGTGCCTTCGAAAAATTCCCGGCGTGCTCGCGAACCCCGCGCTTGCGCGGGGCGGCCCGCCCGGGGTGTGCTTTCTTTTGGTTACTTTTCTTTGCACAAGCAAAGAAAAGTGACTCGCGCAACGCGCGAAAGCCTTGTTTTTGAATTTGCTTTGATGCTGTTCTTGCCAACTGAAGTATGGACGCAAAGCGAAGGCCAACGCAGAAGCTAGAGCAGGAGCTGGAGCAGAAGTAGAAGCAGAAGTAGAAGCAGAAGCAGAAGCTAGAGCAGAAGCAGAAGCTAGAGCAGAAGCAGAGCTTTCGCGCTGCGCGCGACTTACTTTTCTTTGAACGGCCAAAGAAAAGTAAGCAAAAGAAAGGCCGCCCCAGTCGGGTCGCTCCGCGCTGCGCGCGGGGTCCGCGAGCAACCTGGGATTTTTCGATGGCACATCCATGTGCCAGCGAAAAACGACGCGCATCCTGCGCGTCGCCCCTCCGGGGTTTTTCCCAGGCCGCTCGCCGACCCTCAATGGGGGCCCCAAGAGCCACAGCAACAGCGACAGCAACAGCGAGAGCAACAGCAACAGCGAGAGCAACAGCAACAGCAACAGCAACAGCGAGAGCAAGAACGCTAGCTTGGCAACGGCGACATGGGGCACGGATGCGTCGCTGAAGCCTGGATGGCGTTGGCGGAACCGCAGCGCCAAGCGGTGTTAGTAGTGGACCGTGGCTGCTGCATCGACGCCACGGCTGGCGGCGCGCAGCATCCCAGGGACGATAGCAAGTGATGATTCCTACCTTTTCGACGGGCCTGCAATGAACTTCATCTCCACCCGCAACACCGCCCCGGCGGCCACCCTCAGCCAGGCCATCGCCGCCGGGCTGGCGCCCGATGGCGGGCTGTATGTGCCCGAGCGCATGCCCCAGGCGCGCGCGCTCGTCGCCGGCGCCACGCTCGCCGAGACCGCCGCGGCGCTGCTGGCGCCGTTCTTCGCCGGCGATGCGCTGGCCGCCGAACTGCCGGCGATCTGCGCCGAGGCCTTCGACTTCCCCGCGCCGTTGCAGCCGCTGGCCACGCCGGACGATCATGCGCTGGAGCTGTTCCACGGCCCCACCGCCGCGTTCAAGGACTTCGGCGCGCGTTTCCTCGCCGCATGCCTGGCGCGCCTGCGCCGCGACGCGTCCACCCCGCTGACCATCCTGGTCGCCACCTCCGGCGACACCGGCGCCGCGGTCGCCGCCGCGTTCCATCGCCAGCCCGGGCTGCGCGTGGTGGTGCTGTATCCGGACGGGCGCGTGTCGCCGCGCCAGGCGCACCAGCTCGGCTGCTTCGGCGACAACATCCACGCGCTGCGCGTGGACGGTTCGTTCGACGACTGCCAGGCGCTGGTCAAGCAGGCCTTGAACGACGTGGAACTGCAGGCGCAGGTGCCGCTGAGTTCGGCCAACAGCATCAGCCTGGGCCGGCTGCTGCCGCAGATGAGCTACTACGCGCACAGCGCGCTGGTCCACCATGCCGCGCACGCGCGGCCGCTGAACCTGGTGGTGCCCACCGGCAACCTGGGCAACGCGCTGGCGGCGATCCTGGCGCGCTCGCTGGGCGTGCCGCTGGGCCGGATCGTGCTGGCGACCAATGCCAACCACGTGTTGCCGGACTACTTCGCCGGCGGCGACTACGCGCCGCAGCCGAGCGTGGCCACGCTCGCCAACGCAATGGACGTGGGCGCGCCGAGCAACTTCGAGCGCCTGCGCTGGCTGTACCGCGGCGACGATGCCGCGCTGCGCGCCGAATTCCAGTCGTATTCGGTCGACGACGCACAGATCCGGCGCACGATCGCACAGCGCTTCCAGCGCCATGGCGAAGTGCACTGTCCGCACACCGCCACCGCCTTGCACGTGCTCGAGCAGATCCGCGCCGAGGGCGCCGAGGCCGACACCGGCAGCTGGGCGGTCGCGGCCACCGCGCATCCGGCCAAGTTCGAGGCGGTGGTGGAGCCGCTGATCGGGCGCAGCGTGCCGGTGCCGCCGGCGTTGGCGGCGCTGCTGCAGCGCCCGGCGCAGGCCGAGCCGATCGCGCCGGACTACGCCTTGCTGCGCCGGCGGCTGATCGACGGCTGAGCCGCGCGGCCCGGCGCCGGTCCGCTGCGGGCTTGGAATCGGCCGCGGCGGCACCCATCCAGGTAGCAGGACGCAAGCGCGTCCCCTGCCTGGTACCGGAGATCCCGATGCGTCGCACGCTTCGCCGCTGGTCGAGCGCCTTGTGCCTGGCGCTGCCATTGACCGCCGCTTCGGCGGCGGCGGTGCCTGCGCCGGCGCCGGCGGCGACCCGGATGCTGGTCGACGCCCTGTCGCGGCAGGCGCCGACGCTGGATCGGCAGGTGCTGGGCCTGGCCGCGCACGCATTGCAGTGCGCGCGGCGGCGCGCGCCATCGCAGTCCCCGGTGTTCGGCGTGATCGACTATTCGCTGCCGTCCAGCGAGCGCCGGCTGTGGGTGTTCGACCTGCAGCGGCGGCGGCTGCTGTTCCAGGAATGGGTGGCGCACGGCCGCAATACCGGCGACAACCGCGCGCGGCACTTCTCCAACGACGACGGCAGCTACATGTCCAGCCTCGGCGCGTTCGAGGCCGAGGAGGCCTATACCGGGCAGAACGGCTATTCGTTGCGCCTGCGCGGGCTGGAGCCGGGCTTCAACGACCACGCGCGCGATCGCGCCATCGTGATGCACGGCGCGCCGTACGTCAGCGAGGCGCTGATCCGCCGCCAGGGTCGAATCGGCCGCAGCCTGGGCTGTCCGGCGGTGCGGCCGGCGGTGGCGCGGCGGCTGATCGACAGCCTGCGCGAGGGCGCGTTCGTGTTCGCCTACTACCCCGATGCGGGATGGTTGCGCCGTTCGCGGCTGCTGGACGCCGATTGCGGCGGCACCGGCGTGGCCGCGACGGCAACGCCCGCGCAGGCCGCGGACTGACGCGCGCGGCCGCGGCTGCGGCGCGCAGGCGGCAACGGCGGACGGTTCAGGCGTCCTGCGGCTGCATCCGCTGCCAGGCCGCGTGCGCCACGCTGCGCACCTGCAGCCAGTCCAGCCGCGATCGCGGATGGTCGCGCTGGTAGATGTCGCGCAACTGCGGCGCGATGTCCTCGAAACGCTGCCCGTGGAATTTCAGGTAGGCGTCGTAGGCCAGCTTCAGCGCCGGCTCGTAGTCGGTGAAGCCGCGGCCGGGCTGGTGGAAGGATGCCTGCTCGAAATGCTCCTTCCAGAACTTCAATTCGCTTTCGCGATCCAGCATCACGCAAGCGCGGCTGTCGGATGGCGCTTCGGTTGCAACGGACATGACGGTCCTCCGTGTGGCTCCCCCCACCGGCACCGCGGCGGCGAAAGCCGCTGGTGTGTTCCGGGCGCCAGTCTATGCCTTGGCCGCGGCCGCTGTCTGCCGTCGCCGCCCGGCGTCTGAAGCGTTCATGCGCAGCTTCCGGCGTGGACGCCGCAAGCGGGTCAGGCCTCGTCGACCAGCGGCTTGAGCATGCGGTAGTGCGTGCCGCTCACCGGCAACTCGAAGGCGCCGCCGACGGCGACGAAGCCCTGCCGGACGTAGTAGCCGACCGCGCCGGCGCGCGCGTCGCACCACAGGCGGCGTCCCTTGTGCTGGCGGATCTGCCCGGCCAGGAAGCCCATCAGCAGGCGGCCGTAGCCGCGGCCCTGGTGCTCGGGCGCCGTGGCCATGCCGCGCAGGCGCCAGTCGGTCGGCTGCGGGTCGCCGGGGCAGGCCTGCGCGAAGGCGGTGCCGACGCACACCACCGCATCGCCGTCGAACACCGCCGCGTGCAGCGTGCCGGGCAGGTCGTCGCCGGCATAGGCCACGCTGTCGGCGGCAAGCCCGGGACGCAGCACCCGCAGCCGCAGCGGCCGAACCGCGGCCACGTCCACCTGGTGCAGGGCGATGGTGCCGGAGCGCGCCTGCCTCATCGGCCGCTCACGCGCACCGGCGCGGCTGCGCCAATGCGGGCGCTGGGCGGCAGGCGTGCCACGCGCTGCGAACCTGCCGCGATCCCGTCCACACGGGATGTGGAGCAGTGCCGGGGAAAACTGTGGATAAGTCCGCGCGACGGCGCCGGCGCAAGGCCGGCGCACAGGATGGCGAAAAAACCGCCGGGCGGCGCAGCGACGGGCCGGTCACTGGCCGTCGTCTGACGCCAGCCGGTGCAGCGCGGCGAAGTCCTTGATCTCGACCACGTGCAACTGCGGCAACGCGATCAATCCCTGCTGGCGCAGCTTGGTGAAGGTGCGGCTGACCGTCTCCATGGTCAGGCCGAGATGGTCGGCGATGTCGCCGCGGCCCATCGGCAGGGTCACGCTATTGCCGGCCTCCTTCTGCCGCGCCGCGCGCGCGGCCAGCTTGAGCAGGAAGTCGGCCAGCTTCTCGGTCGGCTGCAGGCGCCCCAGCGCCAGCGCGGCATCCTGCGCCGCATCCAGCTCCAGGCAGGCGCGCTGCAGCAGCTTGCGTTCCAGCTGCGGATAGTCGGCGCGCAGCTGCTGCATGTGCGCCACGCTCACCCGGCACACGCGGCTGTCGGCGATCGCCTCGATGTCGTGACGGTGCCGGGGCGATTCGCTCAGGCCGACGTAGTCGCCCGGCAACACGAAGCCGGCCACCTGGCGGCGGCCGTCGGCCAGCGTGCGCACCAGCCGCAGCGCGCCGCCGGTGACGGTGTAGACCGCCTGCCGCTGCTCGCCGGCCCGTGCCAGGGTCGCGCCGCTGGCGTAGGCCGTCGACGTGGTCACCCGCTCCAGCGCCTGTACCTCGTCGCAGGTCAGCGCCGCGCAGACCGCCAGGTGGCGCACTGCGCAGTGCAGGCAGTCGTGGGTGCGCGGAGGCTCTGCCGCGACAGGCTCGACATAAGGCAGAGCGAAGCCAGGGGAGGGCCGGTGCATGCGCGTGGCGGTCGGGGTGGACACACGGGAATGATACCCCCATGCGGCCGCAGGCACCCGCTGCGGCTAGAATTGCGTTTCGCTCGCCCCCGAAAGCAGGAGTTTTGCACGTGATCAAGCCCCGTACGCCGCCCGGCATCATGGAATTGCTGCCGCGCGAGCAGATCGCGTTCCAGCGCATGCTGGACGTCATCCGTCGCAATTACGAGCGGTTCGGGTTCCTGCCGGTGGAGACCCCGGTGTTCGAACTGTCGGACGTGCTGCTGACCAAGTCCGGCGGCGAGACCGAGCGGCAGGTGTATTTCGTGCAGTCCACCGGCACCCTGGCCAACAAGGCCGACAGCGACGAGCCCGGCCTGCCGGAGCTGGCGCTGCGCTTCGACCTGACCGTGCCGCTGGCGCGCTACGTGGCCGAGCACGAGCACGAGCTGAGCTTCCCGTTCCGCCGCTACCAGATGCAGCGCGTGTACCGCGGCGAGCGCGCCCAGCGCGGCCGCTTCCGCGAGTTCTACCAGTGCGACATCGACGTGATCGGCAAGGACACGCTGAGCATCCGCTACGACGCCGAGGTGCTGGCGGTGATCCACGCGGTGTTCGCCGAGCTGGGCATCGGCGCTTTCGCCGTGCAGCTGAACAACCGCAAGCTGATGCGCGGCTTCTTCGAGAGCCTGGGCGTGGCCGACGGCGAGCGCCAGCTGGCGGTGCTGCGCGAGGTCGACAAGCTGGACAAGCGCGGTGCCGACTACGTGCGGCAGACGCTGGCCGGCGAAGGCTTCGGCATTGCTGACGGACAGGTGCAGCAGATCCTGGATTTCGTCGCGGTGCGCTCCAGCGGCCACGACGACGCGCTGGCGCGCCTGGACGCGCTGGCGTCGGCGGCGGCGTCCAGCGCGACGCTACGCGAAGGCGTGGACGAGCTGCGCGAAGTGCTCGCGCTGGTCAAGGCGCTGGGCGTGCCGGAAAGCGCGTACTGCCTGAACTTCTCCATCGCCCGCGGCCTGGACTACTACACCGGCACGGTCTACGAGACCTTGCTGACCGACTACCCGCAGATCGGCTCGATCTGCTCGGGCGGGCGCTACGAGGACCTGGCCAGCCACTACACCAAGTCCAGGCTGCCGGGCGTGGGCATCTCGATCGGCCTGACCCGGCTGTTCTGGCAGCTGCGCGAGGCGGGGCTGATCGAGGGCATCGCGTCCAGCAGCGTGCAGGCGATGGTGGCGCTGATGGACGAGGCCAAGCTGGCCGATGCGCTGGACATCGCCCGCCGCCTGCGCGTGGGCGGGATCAACACCGAAGTGCAGATGGAGCCGAAGAAGGTCGGCAAGCAGTTCCAGTACGCCGCCCGCGCCGGCATCCGCTTCGTGGTGCTGGCCGGCGACGACGAGCTCGCGCGCGGCGTGGTCGCGGTCAAGGACCTGGTTCGCGAGCAGCAGTTCGAGGTCGCCCGCGACGAGCTCGCCAGCGCCCTGCAGGTGGAGCTGGAGCAGGCCAAGGTCATGCCCTGAGCGGACCTGCACGACCCTCGATCATCGACCTCGGCGTAGGGCGGGCATGGCGCCGCCTGGACGGTCGCGCCGCATGTCCCTTGTGGGAGCGACTTCAGTCGCGACGCGGATAGCCAGAGCCTGTCCCCGCTGAAGCCGCTCACGCACGGGTGGGCGCAAGGCGCGTTCGCCATCTGCGACCGGGCGCGCCCGTGGGTGACGACCGGAGCTTGCCTGCGCCCTTGCGCCGATGCAATGCGTCCGGGTGCCTGTCGCGGCTGAAGCCGCTCCTACGAAAGCGTGCACGCACCGCTCCTTGTAGGAGCGGCTTCAGCCGCGACAGATGGCACGGCACGACCTCACGTCCATCAGGGATCGAACACATCCCAGGGATCCAACACATCCATGGAACGCCCGCATCTGCTGCGGCTTGACCCAGCCCGTCCAATCGCGCTAATGTGCTAACACGCTATTACATTAATGCAATGAAACAACGACCCGTTCCGCTTCCCGATCGCGATGTCGACGCCTCCTTCAAGGCGCTGTCGCGCGCCCTGGCCCACCTGAGCAAGCCGCAGGAGGTCGCCGCGTTCCTGCAGGACCTGTGCACGCCGGCCGAACTGGAGGCGATGTCCGACCGCTGGCGGGTGGTGCCGCTGTTGCTCAAGGGCGTGCCGTACCGCGAGATCCACGAGCTGACCCAGGTCAGCGTCACCACCATCGGCCGCGTCGCGCGAACCCTGGAACACGGCGCCGGCGGCTATGCCGTGGCGCTGCGCCGGCAGTCGGCGCGCCCTTCCGATTCCCATTGAGATGTCCTGATGAGTGCTTCCCTGGCAGCGCCGGCGCGTGACCGGCTGCGTATCGCGATCCAGAAGAGCGGCCGCCTGGCCGAGCCGGCGCGCGCGGTGCTGGCCGCCTGCGGGCTGAGCTGGCGCGAGAGCCGCGACAAGCTGTTCTGCTACGGCGAGTCGCTGCCGGTGGACCTGCTGCTGGTGCGCGACGACGATATTCCCGGGCTGATCGCCGACGGCGTGTGCGACTTCGGCATCGTCGGTCGCAACGAGTTGGAGGAGCAGGCCGGCGAACGCCGCCGCAACGGCCTGCCGGACGCCTATCGCGCGCTGCGCGGGCTCAACTTCGGCCAGTGCCGGCTGATGCTGGCGGTGCCCGACGGCTGGGAATGGACCGGCTCAGAACAGCTGCAGGGCAAGCGCATCGCCACCAGCTATCCGTCGGTGCTGGCCGACTGGCTGCAGGCGCGCGGCATCGACGCGCAGGTGGTGGAGCTGTCCGGCTCGGTGGAGATCGCGCCGCGCCTGGGCACCGCCGACCTGATCTGCGACCTGGTGTCCAGCGGCGCCACGCTCGCCGCCAACCAGCTCAAGCCGGTGGAGACGCTGCTGGAGAGCGAGGCGGTGCTGGCCGGGCCGGTACGCGAGCCGGGCGACGCGCGCGCCGGGCTGGCGGCGATGCTGCTGCGCCGGCTCGACGGCGTGCTCAAGCTGCGCGACAGCAAGCTGCTGATGTTCCGCGCCTCGCGCGACCATGTCGCCGAACTGACCCGGCTGCTGCCCGACGCCGACCCGTTGGTGCAGCTGCCCGGCGACGGCGACGGCCCGTTGCAGCTGCAGACGATGTGCCATGGCGCGATCACCTGGCAGCGGATGGAGGAACTGGAACGCGCCGGCGCGCAGGGACTGATGGTGTTGACGGTGGAGCGATCGCTGGCATGAACCGATTGGAGTGGAATTCGCTCGACGCGCAGGCGCGCACGCAGGCCCTGACCCGGCCGGTGCAGACCGTCGCCGCGCAGACCCGCACGGCGGTGGCGCAGCTGCTCGAGGACGTGCGCAGCCGCGGCGATGCCGCATTGCGCGAGATCACCGCGCATTTCGACGGGGTGGTGCTGTCGAGCTTCGAAGTCACCGCTGACGAGTTCGCCGCTGCCGAGGCCGCGGTGCCGGCCGTGCTGCGCGAAGCGATGGCGCAGGCCGCGGCGCGGATCGAGAGCTTCCACCGCGCCGGTATGACCCAGGCGTATGCGGTGGAAACCGCGCCCGGCGTGGTCTGCGAACGGGTGGTGCGGCCGATCGGCCGCGTCGGCCTGTACGTGCCGGCCGGCAGCGCGCCGTTGCCGTCCACCGCGCTGATGCTGTGCGTGCCGGCGGCGCTGGCCGGCTGCCGTGAGGTGGTGCTGTGCACGCCGCCGCGCGCCGACGGTTCGGCCGATCCGTCGGTGCTGGTCGCGGCCAGGCTGACCGGCGTGGATCGCGTGTTCAAGCTCGGCGGCGCGCAGGCGATCGCGGCGATGGGCTTCGGCACCGAGTCGGTGCCGTCGTGCGACAAGCTGTTCGGGCCGGGCAACGGCTACGTCACCGAAGCCAAGCAACAGGTGGCGCAGGCCGGTGCGGCGGCGATCGACATGCCGGCCGGCCCGTCCGAGGTGCTGGTGATCGCCGACGTCGGTGCCGATGCCGCGTTCGTCGCCGCCGACCTGCTGTCGCAGGCCGAGCACGGCCCGGATTCGCAGGTGCTGCTGCTGTCCGACAGCGCCGAACTGATCGATGCGGTCGAGGACGAGATCGAACGGCAGCTGGCGACCTTGCCGCGTGCGGCGATCGCGCGCCAGGCACTGTCGGCGTCGCGGCTGATCCAGGTCGGCACGCTCGAGGACGCCTTCGCGATCAGCAACCGCTACGCGCCCGAACACCTGATCCTGGCGCTGCGCGAGCCGCGCGGCTGGCTGGAGCGGGTCGAGGCCGCCGGCTCGGTGTTCCTCGGCGATTTCACCCCCGAAGCGCTGGGCGACTATTGCAGCGGCACCAATCACGTACTGCCGACCAACGGTGCGGCGCGCGCCTACAGCGGGGTCAGCGTCGCCAGTTTCCAGAACTTCGTCAGCGTGCAGAGCGCCAGCCGCGCCGGCATCGCCGCGATCGGCGCCTGCGCGGTGACCATGGCGCGTGCCGAGGGCCTGGACGCGCACGCCAACGCGGTGGCGCTGCGGATGGAGAAGGCGGCATGAGCGCGGCGACCGCTGCGGCGACGCCCGGCTCGGTGCTGGCGCTGGTGCGCCCCGACCTGCGCGACTTCGCCGGGTACTCGTCGGCGCGCAGCAGCGCGGTGCAGGGCGAGGTCTGGCTCAACGCCAACGAGTCGGCCTGGGCCAACCCCGCCGACCGCGATGCCGGCAACCGCCGCTATCCCGATCCGCAGCCGCCGGCGCTGCGCGCCGCGCTGGCCGCGCTGTACGCCTGCGCGCCGGAGCAGCTGCTGCTCGGGCGCGGCAGCGACGAGGCGATCGACCTGCTGCTGCGCGCGCTGTGCGAGCCGGGGCGCGATGCGATCGTGGTCACCCCGCCGGTGTTCGGCATGTATGCGGTGTGCGCGCGGCTGCAGAACGCGCGCCTGGTCGAAGTGCCGCTGCGCGACACCGCTGCCGGGCTGCTCACCGACGTCGACGCGGTGGTCGACGCGGCGCTGACCCAGATGGCCAAGATCGTGTTCCTGTGCTCGCCCGGCAATCCGAGCGGGGCGGCGATCGCGCTGGCCGATATCGAACGCGCCGCCGAGCGCCTGCGCGGACGCGCGCTGCTGGTGGTCGACGAAGCCTACGGCGAATTCTCCGAGACCGCCTCGGCGACCACGCTGTTGGGCCGCTACGACAACCTGGCGGTGTTGCGCACGCTGTCCAAGGCGCACGCGCTGGCCGCGGCGCGGATCGGCTGCGTGATCGCCGATCCGGCGCTGGTCGCGGTGCTGCGGCGCTGCCAGGCGCCGTATCCGGTACCGACGCCGTGCGCGCAGCTGGCGCTGGCCGCGCTGCAGGACGAGCCGCTGCGGCAGACCGCGCTGCGCGTGGCCGAGCTGCGCGGCGAGCGCGAGCGCATGCAGGCCGCATTGGCCGCGCTGCCCGGCGTGCGCCGGGTGTATCCCTCGCAGGGCAACTTCCTGCTGCTGCGTTTCGACGACGCCGAGGGCGCGTTCGGCGCCCTGCTCGCCGCCGGCGTGGTGGTGCGCGACCAGCGCGCCGCGCCGATGCTCGGCGATGCGCTGCGCATCACCCTGGGCACGCCGGAGCAGAACCAGCGCGTGCTCGGCGCGCTGCAGGCATGGAGGGCGGCGGCATGACCCCGATCCTGTTCGTCGACCGCGACGGCACCCTGATCGAGGAGCCGGCCGATTTCCAGATCGACGCGTACGAGAAGCTGCGCTTCGTGCGCGGCGTGATCCCGGCGATGCTGAAGCTGCGCGATGCCGGCTACCAGTTCGTGATCGTCACCAACCAGGACGGCCTGGGCAGCGAGGCCTATCCGCAGGCCGCGTTCGATGGCCCCAACGACCTGATGCTGCAGATCTTCGCCAGCCAGGGCATCGCCTTCCGCGAGGTGCTGGTCGACCGCAGCTGGCCGGCCGACAATGCGCCCACGCGCAAGCCGGGCACCGGCCTGATGCTGCCGTACCTGCAGGACCGCAGCATCGACTGGACGCGCTCGGCGATGGTCGGTGACCGCCTGACCGACATCCAGTTCGCCGACAACCTGCGCATCCGCGGCTTCCAGCTGAAGACCGAACAGTTCGGCGGCGACTGGGACTGGGCCGGCATCGCCCACGCACTGGCCGACGCGCCGCGTCGCGCCAGGGTGCAGCGCGACACCAAGGAAACCCGCATTTCGGTCGACATCGACCTGGACCTGGTGCGCGATCCGCACTGCGCCACCGGGCTGCCGTTCTTCGACCACATGCTCGAGCAGATCGGCAAGCACGGCGGCTTCGCGCTGGACGTGCGCGCCGACGGCGACCTGCACATCGACGAGCACCACACCATCGAGGACACCGGCCTGGCGCTTGGCCAGGCCCTGCGCCAGGCGCTGGGCGACAAGCGCGGCATTGGCCGCTACGGCTTCGATCCGCCGGACAGCCCGTGGCTGGCGACGGGCGAGGGCGGCCGCCACGGCTTCACCCTGCCGATGGACGAGACCCTGGCCAGCGCCGCGCTGGATTTCAGCGGGCGCCCGTATTTCGTGTTCGAGGGCGAATTCAAGCGCGAGCGCGTCGGCGACCTGCCAACCGAACTGGTGCCGCATTTCTTCCGCTCGCTGTGCGACGCGTCGGGCCTGAACCTGCACCTGAGCGTGCGCGGCGACAACGACCACCACAAGGTCGAGGCCTGCTTCAAGGCGCTGGCGCGCGCGTTGCGCCAGGCCGTGCGCCGCGAAGGCGATGCGCTGCCGTCGACCAAGGGGGTGCTGTGAGCGACATCGCGCTGATCGATGCCGGCGGCGCCAACCTGGGCTCGGTGCGCTATGCGCTCGAACGCCTCGGCGTGGAAGCGCGGCTGGTGCGCGACGCCGCCGGGCTGCAGGGCGCCGACCGGGTGATCCTGCCCGGCGTCGGCGCCGCGCCGCATGCGATGGCGCGGCTGCGCGAACAGGGCCTGATCGAGCCGCTGCGCGCGCTCGAGGCGCCGCTGATCGGCATCTGCCTGGGCATGCAACTGCTGTTCGAGCACTCCGAGGAAGGCGAGGTCGACTGCCTGGGCCTGCTGACCGGCGTGGTGCGGCACATGCCGCCGGCGCTGGGCATCCGCATCCCGCACATGGGCTGGAACCGGCTGCTGCCGATGCGCCCCTCGCCATTGATGGACGGCCTGCCGGAAGTCGCCAGCGCCTACTTCGTGCACGGTTACGCGGCGCCGGTCACGGCCGACACGGTGGCCGCCTGCGATCATGGCGGCCTGTTCACCGCGGTGGTGCAGCGCGGCCGTCGCTGCGGCGCGCAGTTCCATCCGGAACGCTCGGCCGACACCGGCGCGCGCATCCTGCGCAACTTCCTCGAGACCGACTTCCGATGAGCTTCGTCGTCTATCCCGCGTTGGACATCCGCGACGGTCGCGTGGTGCGGCTGGCGCAGGGCGACTACGCCCGCGAAACCCACTACGGCGACGATCCGCTGCCGCGCGCGCAGGCCTTCGCCGCCGCCGGCGCGCGCTGGATGCATTTGGTCGACCTGGACGCGGCGCGCGCCGGCGGCTATACGCTGGCGCCGCTGCTGACCCAGATCAGCGCCCGGACCGGCCTGCAGGTGCAGACCGGCGGCGGCGTGCGCTCGCGCGCCGACGTGCAGCGCATGCTCGACGCCGGCGCCGCGCGCGTGGTGATCGGTTCGCTGGCGGTGCGCGACCGCGAGTCGGTGCTGGAGTGGCTGGCCGAGTTCGGCGCCGAACGCATCACCGTGGCGCTGGATACGCGCCAGGACGCGCACGGCGTGTGGCGGCTGCCGGTGCTGGGCTGGACCGAGACCTCTTCGCTGACCCTGGAGGCGCTGGCCGGCGAGTACGCCGGTGCGGGGCTCAAGCACCTGCTGTGCACCGACATCGCCCGCGACGGCATGCTGTCCGGGCCGAACCTGGACTTGTACGCCTACCTGCGCCAGATCGCGCCGGGCGTGGACGTGCAGGCCTCCGGCGGCATCCGCGACGCGGACGACGTGCGCGCCGTGCGCGAGGTCGGCTGCGCCGGCGCGGTGCTCGGCAAATCGCTGCTGGAAGGGCGGCTGGGCCTGGACGAGGCGCTGGCATGCTGAGCCGGCGCATCATCCCGTGCCTGGACGTGCGCGACGGACGCGTGGTCAAGGGCGTGAAGTTCCGCGACCACGTCGACATGGGCGACATCGTCGAGCTGGCGCTGCGCTACCGCGACCAGGGCGCCGACGAACTGGTGTTCTACGACATCGGCGCCAGCCCGGAAGGGCGCTCGGTCGACTACGCCTGGGTCGAGCGGGTGGCGCGGCTGATCGACATCCCGTTCTGCGTGGCCGGCGGCATCCGCGACGTGGCCACCGCGCGCGCGGTGCTGCACGCCGGCGCCGACAAGATCTCGATCAACTCGCCGGCGCTGGAGCGGCCGGCGCTGATCGCCGAGCTGGCCGAGGCCTTCGGCGTGCAATGCGTGGTGGTGGGCATCGATTCGATCCGCGAGGACGACGGCCAGTGGCGCGTGCGCCGCTTCACCGGCGATCCGAACAAGACCCAGGCGCTGCGCGTGCGCACCGTGGACTGGGTGGTGGAGGCGCAGCAGCTGGGCGCCGGCGAGATCGTGCTCAACTGCATGGACAACGACGGCGTGCGCCGCGGCTACGACATCGCGCAGCTGCACGAGGTGCGCGCGCTGTGCAGGGTGCCGTTGGTCGCCTCCGGCGGCGCCGGGCAGATGCAGCACTTCGCCGACGTGTTCGAGCAGGCCGACGTGGACGGCGCGCTGGCCGCCAGCGTGTTCCACAGCGGCGCGATTCCGATTCCCGAACTCAAGCGCTTCCTGCGCCGCTGCCAGATCGAGGTGCGAGATGCCGGTTGAACACGCCGTGGCGCCGATGGCGGCGGACGCCGATGCGCTGGACTGGGACAAGGGCGAGGGCCTGCTGCCGGTGGTGGTGCAGGACGCCGACACGCTGCGGGTGCTGATGCTCGGCTACATGAACGCCGAAGCGCTGGCCGCGACCCGCGCCAGCGGCAAGGTGACCTTCTACAGCCGCAGCAAGCGGCGGCTGTGGACCAAGGGCGAGAGTTCCGGGCACGTGCTGGAGCTGGTGTCGATCGACACCGATTGCGACCGCGACACGCTGCTGGTGCTGGCGCGGCCGCAGGGTCCGACCTGCCACCTGGGACGCACCAGTTGCTTCCCGCAGGCACCGGGCCAGTTCCTCGGCGCGCTGGACCGGCTGGTCGAGCAGCGCGAGCGCGAGCGTCCGCCGGGCAGCTACACCACGCAGCTGTTCGAGAAGGGCACGCGGCGCATCGCGCAGAAGGTCGGCGAGGAAGGCGTGGAGACCGCGCTGGCCGGTGTCGCCCAGGGCGACGAAGACCTGCTGGGCGAGTCGGCCGACCTGCTGTACCACCTGGTCGTGCTGCTGCGCGCGCGCGGGCTGTCGCTGGCCGACGCGGTCGCCGTGCTCGAGGCGCGGCACCGCTGAGCGCGCCTGCGCGGGTACCGCGCGCGTCACCGTGCGTGGCTACAATCCGCGGTTTCCCGTCGCCGGAGTGCGCCGCATGATGCCACGCTCGTTTTCGCTCGCCGCCGCGCTGCTGGCGCTGTTCGCGGCCCCGGCCATCGCCGCGCCGGTGGTGGTCGACGGCACCGTCTACCAGGAACGCGACGGGCGCGCGGGACGCGGTGCCGGCGAGCGCGGCATCGCCGGCGTGCAGGTGTCCGACGGAGTACGCATCGTGCGCACCGACGCGCAGGGCCGTTACCGGTTGCCGGTGGAAGCCGGGCGCACGGTGTTCGTGATCAAGCCCGACAGCTATGACTTCGTCGCCGGCGACGATGGCCTGCCCGCTTACTGGCGGCACTATGCGCCGGCCGGCTCGCCGGCGACCAAATACGCCGGCATCGCCGCGACCGGCACCGCCACCGGCGGCTGGGACTTCGCGCTGCGCGCGCAGCCGCCGGCCGCGCCGACCGAGGTGCTGGTGTTCGCCGACACGCAGACCGCGAACATGGCCGATGTCGGCTACTACGCGCGCGGCATCGTCGCGCCGCTGCTCGGCAAGACCCGTGCGCGGCTGGGCACCACGCTCGGCGACGTGGTCAGCGACGACCTGTCGCTGTATCCGGCGTTGAACGCCGAAACCGCCAAGCTGGGCGTGCCATGGTTCCATGTGCCCGGCAACCACGACCTGAACTTCGACGCCCCCGACGATGCAGGATCGCTGTCCAGCTGGCGCGCGACCTACGGCCCGGACACCTATGCGGTGGAGGAGGGCGGCGCCAGCTTCGTGTTCCTGGACGACGTGGTCTACCAGCCGCAGCAGCGGCCCAACTACGTGGGCGGGCTGCGCGAGGATCAGTTCGCGTTCCTGCGGAACTACCTGGCGACGTTGCCAAAGCAGCGGCTGCTGGTGCTGGGCATGCATATCCACCTGTTCGATGCCGCCCCCGGCAAGGAAGCCTTCCGCCGCGCCGACCGCGCGCGGCTGTTCGCGCTGCTGAAGGACTTTCCCCACGTGCTGCTGCTCACCGGCCACAGCCATACCCAGCGGCACGTCTACTACACCGCGGCCGACGGCTGGGAGGGCGCGGCGCCGCTGCACGAATACAACGTCGGCGCCGCCTGCGGCGCGTACTGGTCCGGGGCCAAGGAGGCCGACGGCATTCCCGCGGCGACCATGGCCGACGGCACCCCGAATGGCTATGCGCTGCTGACCGTGCAGCGCGATGGCCGTTATGCGCTGGCCTACCACGCCGCGCGCGCCCACGACGATGCACCAATGGCTCTGCATGCGCCGAAGGTGCTGCGCCGCGGCGCCTATCCGGCATGGGGGGTATACGCGAACGTGTTCATGGGCGAGGACGGCAGCCGCGTGGAATATCGCATCGACGACGGCGCCTGGAAGCCGATGTTGCGCGTGCAGCAGCCGGATCCGGACCTGCTCGCCGAGAACGCACGCGACGATGCCGCCGAGGCCCTGCGCGGCTACGACCGCTCGCCGGAAGCGGTCCCGTCGCAGCACCTATGGCGCGGCGCCTTGCCGACCGACCTGAGCGGCGGCGAACACCGCATCGAGGTACGCGCCTTCGACCGCTGGCGCGGAGAGCAGCGCGCGACCACCCGCTATCGCCTGCAGGACGCGACGCCCTGAGTGCGCCACGGGTCGGCGCATTGATGCGAAGGGTTCCTGGCCTGGCAGACGGCAAGCGTTTCGCCTTCCGCGTCGGGACTGAAGTCCCTCCCACCGTGCACCCAGCCCGCTGATGCGCGCCCTTGTTGGAGCGGCTTCAGCCGCGACGAACGCGCCGGCAAACCGGTCGGCCCGCACGCGAACTTTCGGGGCTGAAGCCCTTCCTACAGTGCACTCCGGCTGGCTCGCCGCAAGTTCTTGTGGGAGCGGCTTCAGCCGCGACGGACGCGCCGGCAAACCGGTCGGCCCCGCACGCGAACTCTCGGGGCTGAAGCCCCTCCTACAGTGCACCCCGGCTGGCTCGCCGCAAGTTCTTGTGGGAGCGGCTTCAGTCGCGACGAACGCAGGCGACAGACCCTGCGTCTCGCGCCAGCGGCGCCGCTGGTCACAGGCCAGCAAGCGGATTTTCCGAATCCCAAAAACAAGAACGCCCCCACGCGGGAGGCTGTCGAAAGCGGTGATCCTGGCTGGCGAGCGAAGGCGAGCGGGCGGAAGGATCGGGCGCAGCTGGCTGGCGTGAGGCGGGCGGGCTTGCTGCGGAACGAAGTTTAGCGAGTTGCGGCAGTGCGCGATCAAACGCGAATCACTTGCATCTGGCTGCGGAAGGCGCTTGAGAAAACCACGCTCGACGCCGCATTCGGCGCTTGTGGCTTGGTCTCGATCGCTGCGCAGCATCGCCGCGCGGACCTCAGTGGCGGGGCGCTGTCGCCGACGGCGGTGCCGACGTCGGTATGTGCGCCGAACCTGCGGCCGCTGCCTTGGCCTCGCCATCGGCATTCGCAACCGACCCCGTTTCCGGCTGCGCATCGACCTTGCGGTTCGCATGGGCCTTGCCGTCGGCGGTCGGTTCCGGCGCTGCTGTCGTTTCCATCTGCATGTTCGCTGGCGCCCCGGTTGCCGTCTCCGGCTCAGGCTCGGGATAGGGATACGCCGGCGCCGCGACCGGTTGCAACTGCGCGCGCCAGCGCTGCAGCAACGGCGCGATCCGCGCGCCGACGTACAGCTGCGGATACGACGGCGTCTCGCCCTCGGCCTGTTCGCGCGCGGTGATCTCGGTGCTGGCCAGGCGATAGCTCTCGACGAAGTCGCTGGTGCGGGCCAGCGCATCGATCAGCCAGGCGCGGCCGAAATAGGTCGCGTTGGCGGTGTTGCCGCAGCCGAACGAGGGCCGGTCGCGGCGCGCGGCAGTGATGATCAGCGTGTCCGCGCTCTTCAGCGCCGGCACGAAGCCGCCCGAGTAGCACGCCGACAGCACGATCACCCGGTTGCGGATGCCGGCGTCGTCGAGCAGTTCGCGCAGTTCCGCCGGCGCGATGGTGTCGTAGTCGGCGTCCTCGCCGGGGCCGAACTGCAGGTACAGCTCGTGTTGCTCGGTGCCGTGACTGGTCAGGAACAGCAGCAGCGCGTCCTCGCGCCGGTCCATCAGCGTGCCGATCCGCTGCAGCGTCTCGGCCAGGTTGTCGTACGAGGCCTGCGGCGCGTAGGCGTGGGCGCCGAGATTGTCGGCGTGGTTGATCAGGGTGACGATGCGCCCCGCCGCGTCGAAGCGCTGCGCGAACAGCTCGCGCAGGTACAGCGTCTCGTTGCGGAACACGTCCTCGCTGGCGTCGCCGGCGAAGCCGACCACGTACAGGTCGGTCACGCCCGGCCGCTGCGGCTGCAGTGCGCGCAGCTGCGCCTGCAGCAACGGATCCCGTCCGGGATCGGGCGCGGTAGATGCGGCCAGCGCGACCGGCGCCGCCGGCGCCATCGCCGCGTGCGGCCCGGCGCCGCACAGCAGCAAACCCGCGGCCAGCAGGTATCGGTACGGACGTGAGCGCGGGCGGGAGGTGGCGGCCATGCGTAGATGATCGCGGCAAAGCGCAGGCCCGGCAATCGCCAGGCCGGACAGGAATCAGAAAGGTGCACGGAAGCGATCGGTTCTGCCGCTGCGCCACCGATTTTCGATTCGCGCGGCCAGGCGTAATCGGCGCCACAGCGAAGGGGCGAGCGTTGTGCAGGCATGTGGCCGAGCGTCTTGAGTGGGCCATCGCCGCCTGGGCGCGGCCAACCGGCTCGCGTGCGCCAAGAAAAACGACAGCCGCCTGGACCAGCGCGGCTGCCGTGGAGAGACCGACCCCATCGAAGCGCAGGAGCGGGTGCTCAGAACTTCCAGGTCATGCCGAGGTAAAGCTGGCGGCCGGTGTAGGTGTTGGACCGCAGGCGGGCCTGGGTGTCGTTGCCCAGGTAGATGCGCTGTTCGGACTTGGTCGCATTGAGTACCGACGCGGTCAGGGTCAGCGCATCGGTGACGTTGTAGGCCGCGTTGAGGTCCAGCTGATCGTAGGGCTCGGAGTATTCGGTCAGGCCATTGTTCAGGCCGCCGACGACTTCGCCGCGGCGGTTGTAGGAGGCGCGCGCCAGGAACTTCTGGTTCTCGTAGAACACGGTGAAGTTGGCCTGGTTCTTGGCGCTGCCGACCAGCGGCGAAGAGCCGATCTCCTGGCCATCCAGCACGATCGCGGCCAGATTGGTGTCGTTGTAGGTGTAGTTGGCTTGGAAGCCCAGGCCGATCTCGAACGTGTATTGCCCGTACAGCTCCACACCCTGCGACACGCCGTCCTGGCCGTTGGCCTCGGTCTCGTATCTTTGTACCGTGACCGACTGGCCGCCGACCATCATCTGCTGGTCGCGCACCACCGGCACGGTGAAGTTGTCCACGTTCTTGCGGAACAGCGCCACGCCGGCGACCGCACCCGGTTTGAAGTACCACTCCAGGCCCACGTCGAGCTGGGTCGCCTCGAACGGCTCCAGCGTCTTGTTGCTGCCCGAGCCCAGCCAGCCGGTAGTGTCGGTGCCGCCGGCGACGCGGCGGTCGTTGCTGTACTCCTCGCTGACGAAGCGCAGGCTGCCGGGGTAGGCGATGCTGGTGTAGCCCGGACGCGCGATCACCTTGGACGCGGCACCGCGCAGCACCAGGTTGTCGGTGATGTCCCAGGCGATGTTGAAGCTTGGCAGGAAGTCGGTGTACGTCTTCTCCATCGAGCTGAGCGCATAGGTCTTCTCGCGCGACAGGGCGTCGGGCAGGCGCACGAAGCCGCTTTCGCAGACGTAGCCGCTGTTGGATCCGATCAGCGCGGCGGCGGCGGGATCGTTGCAGCCCATCGGAGCGCCGGCGGCGTTGTCCTGGAAGTAGTCGTTGAACTGCTCCACCGAGTCGCTGGACTCGGCGAACTGCTTGGTGCGCACCACGCGCACGCCGACGTTGCCGCGCACGCGCTCGGTGCGGAAGTTGGCCTGGAAGTAGCCGGAGAAGATCTTCTCGTCGACGTTGTAGACGAAGTCCTCCTCGTCGCGGTTGTACGACCGGCCGTAGCGCTCGGTGAGGTGGCGCAGGTAGGCCGGGTAGTCGATGCCCGGGAACACGTTGGCGTTGAAGCCGCCGGCGATGTTGTCGATCGGGCTGGACAGGAAGAAGCCCGGCTGGGCGACACTCGCGTTGGGATCGCAACCGGCCTGGTAGCGGTTGTTGTCGTAGTCGGCCGGATCGGTGCCCTGGCACACCCAGTAGGTGTTGCCGGTATTGCGGTGCACCTGGCCGTCGCGATACTTGGCGCCCATCTGGATCGAATCCAGCCAGCCGCTTTCGAACAGCTTGGTGACGTCGGCCTGGAAGTAGTTCTGCTTGATGCTGGTCTGGGTCCACGACGAATCGGTCGAGCCGGTGTCGATCTCGGCGATGCCGGCCATCAGCTGGTCCTGCAGGTTCGGCGAGAAGGTGGCGCTCGGCGTGCCGGTCAGGTCCCACGCGCTGTAGCTGTTGCCGGATTGCCACACGCCGTCGACCTGGCGGCGCGGCTTGGCCGACATGCGGAAGTTCATCGACGGGCCGCCCTCGGACCAGGTGCGGCCACCGGTGAACGAGGCCTTCCACAACGGGCTGATGTCCCAGTCGATCGACAGGTCGGCGGTCTGCGACAGGGCCTTTTCGCGGCTGTAGTTGCCGGTGAGCTGCGGCGTGGGGATGGTGCAGTCGTCCGGACCCCAGCCGCCCGGCGCCAGGCCGGCCGCGGCGGCCTGTTCTTCGCTGCAGTAGTAGGCCTTGCCGGCCAGCTTCTCGTACTGCGCGCCGGTGACGACGCTGCCGCTCGGGTCGAAGCTCAACCCGTTGAGCAGGCGCCCGCCGTCCCAGTTGCCGTCGCCGTTGAAGCGCGCCAGGTTCCATTCCGGGATCTTCAGCATGTTCTGGGTGTAGTCGCCCTGCAGCTCGAAGCGGAAGTAGTTGGCGGTCAGGGTCAGGTTGTCGATCGGCTTGAACTGGAAGGTCAGCTGGCCGCCCTTGCGCTCGCGCTCTTCCTCGCGCACGGCGAAATTGACCGAGGTCGGCAGGAAGAACTCGCTGTAGTTGCGCCCGCTCTGGTCGTTGAAGCCGGACTGCCCCCACCAGTAGTGGATGCCGTCCTGGGACAGGGTATTGCCGTTGGCATCGACCGCATCGGTGCCGTTGCCGTACCACTGGTAGTCCTCGGTCTCCACTTCCATGCTGCGGTTGGTGCGCCTTTGCTGGGTCACGCCGACCAGCACGCCGAAGCGCTCGTCCTTGCTGTGCCAGGAGTACAGCGCCGACATCTGCGGATCGACGTCGTGGCTGGTATCGGACGAAGTGCCTTCGACGGTCACGTAGCCGGAGTTGCTTTCCATCTCCAGCGGACGGCGGGTGTGCAGGATCACCGTGCCGCCGATGCCGCCTTCGTCGATGCGCGCTTCCGGCGACTTGAACAGCTCCGCGCTGGACAGCATGTTCGACGGCAGCAGGGTGTAGTTGAACGAGCGCGTGGCCTCGTCGTTGGTTTCCGAGGTGGCGACGTAGTTGCCGTTCAACTGGGTCAGGGTCAGGTCCGGCGCCAGTCCGCGCACGCTCACGCTCTTGCCTTCGCCGCCATCGCGGGTGATGACCACGCCCGGTACGCGCTGCAGCGCGTCGGCCACGTTCTTGTCCGGGAACTTGCCCACGTCCTCGGCGGTGATCACCTCGACCACGGCGTTGGCGTCGCGCTTCTGCTGCAGGCTCTTTTCGATGGCATAGCGGTAGCCGGTGACATTGACGCTGTCCAGCGTGGTCGCATCGGGCGATTGCGCCGGCGCGGCGACTTGCTGCGCGAGCACGCTGGCCGGGGCCAGCGCGCCGCCGGCCAGGGCGGCCGCGATGGCCGCCGACAACGACATGCGGCGGTGCATGCGTGAGATCTGGTTCATTGCGCTCTCTCCCTCTCCTGGATTGAACTGGTGCGACGCAAGATCTGCATCGATCTAAAGACAAGAATCGATTCCCGGACGCCGGCACCCACGCGGCGCATGCAGCCGCGTGTTCGCGCCGGTTGGCTCCACTCCACAATCGTGCGATCGATGTAACTTGGATCGATCTAAACGACTGTTGCGAATTTTTTAACACGCGCAGACGGGCGGCGCATGCTGCTGCGCAATAGGAGCGGGTGAAGGCGCAACCGGAGCGGCAGCGAATCGGCACGGCGGATGTCGACCGTGCCGGCGACGATGCTGCGCCGCAGAATGCGCCGGCGGAAACGTCCATGGTCTACTTGAATCGATCTAAATACGTCAAAGTGCGCGGGCGGGCAGCGCCTCCAGGATTTCGCTGTTCGTGCTGTGCCGCCGCCGCGCTCACAAGGAGATTCGAGCCCGTGACCAGGTTCTTCTGCCATCGTTCCGTCCCCCTTGCGCCGGATGTCCCGCTCCCAGGCCGCGGCGACGGCCGCCCGACGCCCGCGCGGCGCCCGCTGGCCGGCCTGGCCTGTGTGCTGGCGCTGGCGTTCGCGCCGCTGCTGCAGGCCGCGCCGCAGGCGCTGGAACGGGAGGTCAACACCTTCATCGGCAGCAAAGACGACGGCAACACGTTCCCGGGCGCCTCGGCGCCGTTCGGGCTGATCCAGGTCAGCCCGATCGGCGAGCACTATGCCGGCTGGCGCTACGACGACCCGAAGATCCGCGGTTTCGGCCATTCGTTCCTGTCCGGCGCCGGGTGCTGGGAACAGGGCGGCCAGGTCTCGGTGCTGCCGGTGACCGGCCGCATCGGCCCGGGCGGCGATTTCGATACCGGCGATGCCAAGAGCTTCGACCACAAGCGCTACGCGTCGGCGTTCACCCACGACGGCGAAGTGGGGCAGGCCGGCTACTACAAGGTGCGGCTGACCGACTACGGCGGCATCGATGCCGAGGCCACGGCGCGCACCCGCGCCGCGGCCGAACGCTATACCTTCCCGGCCGCGGCCGGCACCGGCCACGTGCTGGTCAACCTCGGCCAGGCCAACGAGCGCCACTCGGTGATCGGCAGCGTGATCGACGTGGTCGGCGACCGGGTGGTCGAAGGCAAGCTGGTGACCAAGAGCTTCTGCGGCGGCCATCAGTACACCACCTGGTTCCGCATCGAGTTCGACCGCCCGTTCAAGGCGTTCGGCACCTGGGGCGAGGCCGGCGGGCTGCCCGGCGCCCGCCACGGCATGGAAGGCGAGCTCAAGCCGAGCGGGGCGTGGCTCAGCTTCGACCTGGCCCAGGGCCGCGCGGTGACCGCGGTCAGCGCCATCTCGCACGTGGATGCCGAAGGCGCGCGCGCCAACCTGCGCAACGACGGCATGCAGGACGGACGGCTGCTGGGCTTCGATCGGATGCGCGGCATGGCGCAGGCGCAGTGGCGCAAGGAACTGGCCACGGTGCGCCTGCGCGGCGGCAGCGGCGACGATCGCACCGTGTTCTACACCGCGCTGTACCACGCGCTGCTGCAGCCGCTGACCGGCAGCGATGCCGACGGCCGCTACCGCGGCTACGACGACAACATCCATCGCGCCGACGGCTGGACCTACTACGAGTACTTCTCGCTGTGGGACACCTACCGCGCGCAGAACCAGTGGCTGGCGCTGACCCGGCCGCAGGTGGCGCGCGACATCGGCCGCAGCCTGCTGGCGATCGACGAGCAGGGCGGCTGGCTGCCGCGCTGGGGCTATGCCAGTTTCGAAACCAACGTGATGACCGGCGATCCGGTGACCCCGTTCCTGGCCGACCTGTGGCGCTTCGGCGCGCTGCAGGGGCGCGAGCAGCAGGCCTACGCGGCGCTGCGCAAGAACGCCTTCGGCATCCCGCCGATGAACTCGCGCCATGCCGGACGCTCGGGCAATCCCAGCTACCTGGCCGACGGCTTCGTGCAGTACGACCGCGCGTTCCCGTCCAAGGGCATGGACGTGGACCCGCACCACGGCGGTTCGGCCACGCTCGAATACGCGCTGGCCGATTGCGCGCTGGCGCAGATGGCCGACGGGCTGGGCCACGCCGAGGATGCCGGCGTGTTGCGCGAACGCGGGCGCAACTGGCGCAAGGTGTGGGATCCGCAGGTGCGCGACGAGCAGGGCGGGTTCGAGGGCTTCCCGCGCCCGCGCATGGAGGACGGCAAGTGGTACACGCCGGCCGACGGCCGCTACAGCCCGCGCTCGCACCACGGCTTCCACGAGGGCACCGCATGGCAGTACCAGTGGCTGGCGCAGCAGGACATGCCCGGCCTGGTCCAGGCGATGCACGGCCGCGAACAGGCCGGGCGCCGGCTGGACGCGTTCTTCGCCTACGACGCGCTGCGCCAGGCGCCGCTGACCGCCGCGCGCAAGGAGTGGGTGGTCGGGCCGTACAGCTACTACAACCAGTACCGCTACAACCCCAACAACGAGCCGGACCTGCACGCGCCCTGGATGTACACGCTGATCGGCCAGCCGTGGAAGACGGCGACGGTGGTACGCGCGGCGCAGCAGCTGTTCACCAACGCGCCCAACGGCGTCACCGGCAACGACGACCTGGGCACGATGTCGGCCTGGTACCTGTTCAGCGCGCTCGGCCTGTACCCGGCGGTGCCGGGCAGCGGCCAGTTCCTGCTGCACCCCCCGCGCTTCGCCCAGGCCGAGATCGACCTGGGGCCGGGCAGGACGTTGACCCTGAAGGCGCCCGGCGCCGACGGCCGGCAGCTGCAGTACATCCAGCGCGTGCAGGTCGATGGCCGCGCGCATGCGCCGGTATGGCTGGACTGGGCGCGCCTGCGCCAGGGCGGCCGCGTCGACTTCGCGCTGGGCGCGCAGGCGCCGCAGCGGGGCTGGGGCACGCAGGGCGACGCGTTGCCGGTTTCGTTCTGCGCCACGCCCGGCGCGACGCTGGAATAGGCGCCGCACCCGCCGCCGGCGCTCCGGCGCAGGCGCGCAACGCGGGCGACCGGATCGTTTAGGCTTGCGTCCAACCGAGGAGCGCCGCGACGCGATGAACGACACCACCACCCCCGCCGGCAAGGGCGCGCGCGCGGTCACCGTGACCGACATCGCCGAGGCGATCGGCGTGTCGCGCGCGACCGTGTCGCTGGTCCTGCGCGGCAGCCCGCTGGTGAGCGTGGACACGCGCGCGCGGGTCGAAGCCGAGCTGCGGCGGCAGCGCTATGTCTACAACCGCGGCGCCGCCAACCTGCGCCGGCGCACGTCCTCCAGCGTGGCGCTGGTGATCAACGACCTGTCCAATCCGTTCTTCGCCGAATTCGCCTCGGGCGTGGACGAGGCGCTGGGCGGCAAGGGTTACGTGACCCTGCTCGGCAGCACCGGCGAATCGCCGCAGCGCCAGCAGGCGGTACTGGCGACCATGATGGAGCACACGCCAGCCGGCCTGATCCTGTCGCCGGCCGAAGGCAGCGAGGCCGCGCAACTGCGCCAGGTGCTGGGCCAGGCCAACGTGCTGCTGTTCAACCGCGAACTGGCTGGCGCGGACTGGGATTTCCTGACCCTGGACAACCAGCACGGCGCCTACCTGGCTACCCGTCACCTGATCGAGCGCGGTCACCGGCGCATCGCGTTCTTCGGCGGGCATGCCGCCTCCAGCTCGTGCCACCAGCGCCGCAGCGGCTACGCGCAGGCGCTGGGCGAGGCCGGGATGCAACCGCAGCCGGAATGGATGGTGGAAACGGCGCCCAGCCGCCTGGACGCCGCCGCGCGCACCGGCGAGCTGTTCGCGCATGCCGCCGCGCCGACCGCGGCGGTCTGCTACAACGACAGCGTGGCGCTGGGCCTGATGCTCGGCCTGGCCTCGCGCGGCGTGCAGCCGGGCCGCGATTTCGCGGTGACCGGGTTCGACGACATTTCCGAGGCCGCGGTGGCGTTGCCGCCGCTGACCACGCTGACCGTCGATCCGCGCGGGCGCGGGCGCCAGGCCGCGGAGCTGCTGCTGCAACGCGTGGACCGCCCGGACGCCACGCCGCAGCGCACGGTCGCGCCGGTGCAGCTGCGCATCCGCGAAAGCAGCAGCGCCAGCGTCGCCTGACGGCGCTCTTCGCCTGCCGCCGCGCCGCGGCGCGTAACCGCATGCGTACCGGTCGCCGTCGTCGTCGGACGTACGCAGTGCGCAGGGTAGCGACGCTCACGTACGGCTCCGCGCCCTCCGACACCTAGCGGCTGCTGCCGACTCCTGCCAATGGGCTGGACCTCGATGCGTCGATGTTCAACGCCGAGACGTGCCTATGGACACGCGGTGAGCCGGCGTCTGCCGGCCTGCGGTGCGCGGCGCGCGCATGCTCGAGCGATCATGGCCCGTCGAACAGGAGCGGACGGACGGCCGCCAGCTGGCTCCGCCGATTCCGCACCGATCCGCTCAGAGCACGATCTGCCGGAAATCCTCCGCGCGGTCGTGGCCATGCGTGGCCTCGCCGGTGCGCGGCTGCGGGTAGTCGTCCAGGCGGTCGAGCAGCCGGGTCTGCAGGCCGGCCTCGCGCGCGGCATCCAGTTCCTCGACCACGTCGGACAGGAACACGATCTCCGCGGCCGGCAGCCCGATCGCGGCGACGATGTTGCGGTAGCTGCCGGCCTCGCGCTTGCCGCCGATCTCGGTATCGAACCAGCCCGAGACCAGGCCGGTCAGGTCGCCGGCCTCGCTGAAGCCGAAGAACTGCTTCTGCGCCGCCACCGAACCGGAGGAATACACGTACAACGCGGTGCCGGCCGTATGCCAGGCCTTCAGCACCGCCGCCACCTCCGGATAGAAGTGCGCCTTGAAGTCGCCGTCGCGGTAGCCGCTTTCCCAGATCATGCCCTGCAGCGCCTTGAGCGCGGTGTGCTTGCGGTCCTGGTCGATCCAGCCCTGCAGCGTCTCCACGATCACCGCGTCGGTGCAGATGCCGCCGCACTCGGTGGCCACCTCGTCGAGCCAGCGGCGCACCTGCGGCTGCTGCCCCTGCGCGCGGACGAAGCCGGGCAGGGCGCGGCGCGCGTACGGGAACAGCACGTCCTTGACGAAGGAGATGCTGCTGGTGGTGCCTTCGATGTCGGTCAGGACCGCGCGCGTGGAGGACATCGGTCACTGCGCTCCGTCGTCGCGCAGCGCCGGCTCGTAGCGCGGGAAGCGCTGCGCGATGTCGGTGCCGGTGAAGTGGCCGACCCAGCCGTCCGGCTCGGTGAAGAAGCGGATCGCGACGAAGCGCGGCTCCGGCCCCATGTCGAACCAGTGGTGGGTGCTGTCCGGTACCGCGATCAGGTCGTCCTGCACGCATTCGATCTCGTAGACCTTGCCGTCCACGTGCAGGGTGAACAGGCCCGAGCCGGCGACGAAGAAGCGCACCTCGTCTTCCTTGTGGAAATGCTCGTCGAGGAACTTGCGGCGCATCTCCTCGCGCTGCGGGTGGTCCGGCGCGATGCTGACCACGTCCACGGTCTTGAAGCCGTGCTCGGCCACCAGGCGGTCGATGTCCGGCTTGTACGCCGCCATCACCGCTTCGGGCGTGGCACCGGGCTCGATCGGCTGGGTGGCCTTCCAGCGTTCGAAGGTCACGCCGATCTTGCTCAGCTCGGCGGCGATCAGCGCGGCATCGCGGCTGTCGAACTGCGGAGTGTCGGGGTTGCTGTCGGCGAAGATGCGGAGTCGGCTCATGGCGGCGGGCGAGGCGTCGAGGGGAGATCAAGGGTAGCAGCTGCGCGGTAAACGGCCGTGGCCGGCGCTGGAACGCTGCAGCGCGGCGGGTGTGCGCCCGTGGCGGGGCGGCAGCCTCAGTAGGACGCGGCCGGCATGCGCAGCTTGCGCAGTTCCAGTTCGCAGTTGAGCAGGAACTCGAACGCCTCCAGGTGCCGGCGCGCCTCGGCCATGTCGCGGCCCCAGGCGTACAGCCCGTGGCCGTCGATCAGGTAGCCCCACATCGGGCTGCGGTCCAGCAGCGCGTCGACCTGCGCGGCCAGCACGGTCATGTCCTGGGTGTTGGCGAACACCGGCACGTCCACCGCGGTCTCGTGGGTCTGGTTGCCGTGCAGGGCCTTGAGCAGTTCGTAGCCTTCCAGGCGGACATGCCCGGCCGCGGCGTACAGCCGCGAGGCGATGGTCTGCACCGGCGAATGCGTGTGCAGCACGCAGCCGATGTCCGGGAAGCGCCGGTACAGCTGGGTATGCAGCAGGGTTTCGGCCGACGGACGGTGTTCGCTGCCGACCGCCTTGCCTTCGAAGTCCACGACCATGATGTCGGCCTCCAGCAGCCGGCCCTTGTCGCGGCCGGACACGGTGATCGCGGCGTGGCGCGCGTCCAGGCGGTGCGAGAAGTTGCTGCTGGTGGCCGGCGTCCAGCCGGCCGCCGACAGTTCGCGGATGTTGCCGATCAGCAGGTCGGCCAGCGTGCGCAGGCGCGCGGAGTCGTAGGGCAGCTCGTTCATGCGCCTATTCTAGGGGCGGCCCGCATCGCCGGGTAGCCGCGCATCGAACCTGGCCCCGGTGGTCGGAGGACCCGCCGGCAGGCGCCGATCGGCGTCTCAACCCGCCGGCCGCCCGCGCAGGCGGCTGTGGCGGTAGCCATAGCCCAGGTAGATCGCCAGCCCGATCAGCGTCCATACCCCCATCAGCATCCAGTTGTGCGCGGTCATCGCCGACAGCAGCGCCAGGCAGCTGAGCACCCCGGCGATACAGATCGCCCACGCGAACGGGATGCGGAACGGGCGCGGCAGGTCGGGCTGGGTGCGGCGCAGGATCAGCACCCCGGCGCAGACCGCGGCGAAGGCGATCAGCGTGCCCATCGAGGTCAGTTCGCCGAGCACGTCGAGGGGAAACAGCGCCGCCAGCAGCGCGATGCCGGCGCCGGTGATCAGCGTATTGATGTGCGGGGTGCGGTACTTCGGATGGATCTTGGTGAACACCGGCGGCAGCAGGCCGTCGCGGCCCATGATCATGAAGATGCGCGGCTGGCCGATGATCATCA
The DNA here is from genome assembly GCF_017163755.1 of Xanthomonas sp. Taxonomy (GTDB): domain Bacteria; phylum Pseudomonadota; class Gammaproteobacteria; order Xanthomonadales; family Xanthomonadaceae; genus Xanthomonas_A. Next base: position 93,370 of record NZ_JAFIWC010000016.1, on the reverse strand, counting down.
CCAGCACCACCGACGACAGCCCGATCAGCGCGCCGATCTCCACCACGATGCGCAGCCAAGCCAGCTGCGGATGCGCGGCCACCGCGGTCACCACCGGCTCGTCGGTGCCGAGCTGCGCGTAGGGCACCAGCCCGGTCATCACCGCGGCCATCGCGATGTACAGCACGGTGCAGATCACCAGCGACAGCAGCATGCCGATCGGCATGTCGCGCTGCGGCCGGTGCGATTCCTGCGCCGCCACCGACACCGCCTCGAAGCCGATGTAGGCGAAGAACACCATCGCCGCGCCGCGCAGCACCCCTTCCATGCCGTACTTGCCGGGGCCTTCGTTGGCGGGGATGAACGGGTGCCAGTTGGCGGTGTCCACGTACTTCCAGCCGGCCGCGATCACCAGCACGATCAGCCCGGTCTTCAGCACCACCATCGCCATGTTCATCGCCGAGGACTTGCGGATGCCGACGTAGCACAGCCAGGTCAGCAGCAGCACGATCGCCGCCGCGGGCAGGTTGGCGATCGACCCGGTCGGCCGCATCCGCGCGTCCAGCGGCGCGCTGACCAACGCCTTGGGCAGGTGGATGCCGAAATGGTCGAGCAGGCTGAGCAGGTAGCCGGTCCAGCTGACCGCCACCGCCGACGCCGACACGCCGTATTCGAGCACCAGCATCCAGCCGATGAACCAGGCCGCCAACTCGCCGAAGGTGGCGTAGGTGTAGGTGTAGGCGCTGCCGGAGACCGGCACCATCGCCGCGAATTCGGCATAGGCCAGCGCGCAGAACGCGCAGCACACCGCGGCCAGCACGAACGACAGCATGATCGCCGGGCCGGCGTGGTCGGCCGCGGCCTGGCCGGTGATGACGAAGATGCCGCCGCCGATCACCGCGCCGATGCCCAGCGCGGTCAGTCCCCACGGTCCCAGCGCGCGCTGCAGGCCGAGCCCGCTGGCGTCCTCGTGGCTGGCGTGGGGATGTTTGGTGGCCCAGAGTTGCTTGAACATGGTCTTGGTGGTCTTCTTCGTTGGCGCGGCATCGCGCGCGCGGTACCGGAAACGACCGGGCCGGCGCTTGGCCGGCCCGGCGGTACTCAGGCGGAGGGGTTGTTCAGCTTGCTGTGGCGGATGCCGTAGCCGAAGTAGATGCACAGGCCCAGCAGCGTCCAGGCGACGAACAGGTGCCAATGCACCACGAACGCCTGATAGAACAGGAACAGGCACGCCAGCGCGCCAGCCGGGCAGATCAGCCACACCAGCGGCACGCGGAACGGACGCGGCAGTTCCGGGCGGGTGTAGCGCAGGATCAGCACGCCGACGCAGACCGTGGCGAAGGCCAGCAGGGTGCCCATCGAGACCAGTTCGCCGAGCACGTTCAGCGGCACCAGGCCGGCCAGCGCGGCGGCGACGGCGCCGACCACGACCGTGCTCCAGTACGGGGTGCGGAAGCGGCTGTGGACCTTGCCGAAGATCTTCGGCAGCAGGCCGTCGCGGGAAATGGTGTAGGCGATGCGGGTCTGGCCCATCATCATCACCAGCACCACCGAGGACAGGCCGGCGATCGCGCCGATCTCCACCGCCGTCTTCAGCCAGGCCAGGGTCGGGTAGGGCTCCAGCGCGGTGGCCACCGGCTTGTCGGTGCCCAGCAGGTGGTACGGCATCATCCCGGTCAGCACCGCGCAGACGATGATGTAGACGATGGTGCACACCGCCAGCGAGCCGAGCAGGCCGATCGGCATGTTGCGCTGCGGGTCCTTGGTCTCGCCGGCAGCGGTGGAGACCGCATCGAAGCCGATGTAGGCGAAGAACACGATGGTCGCCGCGCGGAACACGCCGCTCCAGCCGAACTCGCCGGACACGCCGGTGTTCTCCGGGATGAACGGGGTCCAGTTGGCCGGATCCAGGTGCGCGGCGCCGAAGCCGATGAACAGGCAGATCACGGTGACCTTGATCGCCACGATGATCGCATTGACGAACGCCGACTGGGTCACGCCCACGTACAGCAGGCCCGACACCGCCGCCACGATCAGCACCGCCGGCAGGTTGAACATCTTGCCGGAGGACACGAACTCGTGCCCGGTCCATGCGATCGGCGCCGCGCTGAGCGCGTCGGGGAAGGGCATGTGCAAGGTGGTGGTGATGAAGCTGATCAGGTACGCCGACCAGCCCACCGCGACCGAGGCCGAGGCGAACAGGTATTCCAGCACCAGGCACCAACCGATGAACCAGGCCATGCCTTCGCCCAGGGTGGCGTAGGAGTAGGAGTAGGCGCTGCCGGAGACCGGCATCATCGCCGCGAACTCGGCATAGCACAGGCCGGCCAGCGCGCAGGCGAAGCCGGCGAACACGAACGACAGCATCACCGCCGGACCGGCGTGGTTGGCCGCGGCCTGGCCGGTCAGCACGAAGATGCCGGCGCCGATCACCGCGCCGATGCCGAGCATGATGAGGTGCTTGGCCGTGAGCGTGCGTCTGAGCGTGGGCTCGCCCTGCAGGCTGCCTTCCACCGGCTCGCCGGCGTCCACGTGCGCGGTCGGCTCGATCGGTTTGACCCTCAACAGAGACTTCAGCATTCGGTGCATCCCCTGGCTGTCGGGGCGGAGTCGCCCCGGCAAGATGGTGCGCAAGGCCCGCAGCGGGCCGTGCAAGCGTCGTACCATGCCAAAGCCGGCCGGTCGCCACAAGCGCGGGCGCAGCATGACCGGCGATAATGCGCGCCCGCCCGCAGGGGCGTTCGCAGGAACCGGCAGTGGTGAATTCGAACTTGCGGCAGCAGTTGCTTGCTTATCGCACACATTGGCCCGAGGAAGCGGAAGTGGCGACGCAATTCATCGAACTGCTCGATGACGCCGCCGATCCGTTCGTGCGCGGGCGCCTGGAAGGCCATTTCACCGGTTCGGCGTGGCTGGTCGGGGGCGGCGGCGAGCGCGTGCTGCTGACCCACCATCGCAAGCTCGGCCGCTGGCTGCAGCTGGGCGGGCACGCCGACGGCGAGCGCGACCTGGCGCAGGTGGCGCTGAAGGAGGCGCAGGAGGAGTCGGGACTGAGCAGCCTGGCGCTGCGCGACGGCGAGATCTTCGACCTGGACCGGCACTGGATCCCCGAGCGCAAGGACGTGCCCGGCCACTGGCATTACGACGCGCGCTACGTGGTGCTGGCCGGTGCCGACGAGACTTTCGCGGTCAGCGAGGAGTCGCTGGCGCTGGCCTGGCGCCCGGTCGCCGAACTGCTGGCCGAGCCGGAGCTGGATCCCTCCCTGCGGCGCATGGCAAGCAAATGGGCGAAGCAACAAGCTGCTCTCGTCCCGGGAGAGGGGGCGGGGTGAGGGTCGGGCGAAGCCTGTGCGCTGTTCGAAGGCACGCGGTTTCGCCCGTACCCTCCACCGCTCACTCGATGCTCGGATGAGGCTGCGCCTGTACCCTCATCCGCTCACGCGATGTTCGGCTGCACGAGGCTTCGCCCGTACCCTCATCCGCCCCTGCGGGGCACCTTCTCCCGGTGGGAGAAGGGGGTGCTCCGCTGGAAGAAGGAGCACTGGGGGCTCCGCTCGGTAGAGACTCCGCGTCCGCAAGGCCACGATCTGCCCAATCGGGCGAAGCAACAAGCCCCTCTCCCTCCGGGAGAGGGGTTGGGGTGAGGGCCGGGGCGAAGCTCTCGCGATGTTCGACCGCACCAGGCATCGCCCGTACGCTCGTTCGCACCGCAAAGTTCTAGCGCACAACGCTTCGCCTTAGCCTTCATCCGCTCACGCGATGTTCGGCTGCACGAGGCTGCGCCCGTACCCTCATCCGCCCCTGCGGGGCATCTTCTCCCGGTGGGAGAAGGGGGGCGCTCCGCTGGAAGAAGGAGGACTGGGGGCTCCGCTCGGTAGAGACTCCGCGTCCGCAAGGCCACGATCTGCCCAAACGGTCAAAGCAACAAGCCCCTCTCCCTCCGGGAGAGGGGTTGGGGTGAGGGTCGGGGCGAAGCTCTCGCGATGTTCGACCGCACCCGGCATCGCTCGTACGCTCGTTCGCGCTGCAAAGTTCTAGCGCACAAGGCTTCGCTCGAGCCTTCATCCGCTCAGCGATGTTCGGCTGCGCGAGGCTTCGCCCGTACCCTCATCCGCCTCTGCGGGGCACCTTCTCCCGGTGGGAGAAGGGCGGCGCTCCGCTGGGAGAAGGATGGCTCCGCTCGGTAGAGACTCCGCGTCCGCAGGGCCACGATCTGCCCAATCGGGCGAAGCAACAAGCCCCTCTCCCTCCGGGAGAGGGGTTGGGGTGAGGGTCGGGCGAAGCTCTCGCGATGTTCGACCGCACCAGGCATCGCCCGTACGCTCGTTCGCACCTCAAAGTTCTAGCGCACAACGCTTCGCCTTAGCCTTCATCCGCTCACGCGATGTTCGGCTGCGCGAGGCTGCGCCGTACCCTCATCCGCCCCTGCGGGGCACCTTCTCCCGGTGGGAGAAGGAGGCGCCGTCTCCGGTGGGGAGGGGCGGTGCGATCAGTAGAGGATGCGCGTGCGCAAGGTGCCTGGCACCTGCGCCAGTTCTTCGCGCAGCGCCGCGGCCTGGGCCTCGGTGGCGCCGACGTCGATCACCACGTAGCCGACCTTGGGGTCGGTGCGCAGGAACTGGCCGTCGATGTTGACGTTGTGGCGCGAGAACAGCTCGTTAATCTGCGACAGCACGCCCGGCACGTTGCGGTGGATATGCAGCAGGCGCAGGCTCTCGGCGTGCTCGGGCAGGGTCACCTCGGGGAAGTTGACCGCGGTCAGGGTGCTGCCGTTGTCGCTGTAGCGCACCAGCTTGGCCGCCACCTCCACGCCGATGTTGTCCTGCGCTTCGAGCGTGCTGCCGCCCACGTGCGGGGTCAGGATCACGTTGTCGTGCGCGGTCAGCGGCGACTCGAACGCGTCGCCGTTGCCCTTGGGCTCGACCGGGAACACGTCCACCGCCGCGCCGCCGATCTGGCCGGAGGTCAGCGCCGCGTCCAGCGCGTCGATGTCGATCACGGTGCCGCGCGAGGCGTTGATCAGGTGCGCGCCGCGGCGCATTGCGGCGATCTGCTCGGCGCCGATCATGTTCTGCGTGGCCGCGGTCTCCGGCACGTGCAGCGTGACCACGTCCGAGCGCGCCAGCAGGTCGTTCAGGTCCAGCGCCGCGCGCGCGTTGCCCAGCGACAGCTTGGCTTCGATGTCGTGGAAGATCACCTGCATGCCCAGCGACTCGGCCAGCACGCCGACCTGGGTGCCGATGTGGCCGTAGCCGACGATGCCCAGCGTCTTGCCGCGGGTCTCGTGGCTGCCGGCGGCCGACTTCGACCAGCCGCCGCGGTGGCACTCGGCGTTCTTCTGCGGGATGCCGCGCATCAGCAGGATCGCCTCGGCGATCACCAGTTCGGCGACGCTGCGGGTATTGGAGTAGGGCGCGTTGAACACCGGGATGCCGGCCAGCTCGGCCGCGTCCAGGTCGACCTGGTTGGTGCCGATGCAGAAGCAGCCCACCGCCATCAGCCGCTTGGCGTGCGCCAGCACGTCCGCGCTCAGGTGCGTGCGCGAGCGGATGCCGACGATGTGCGCATCGGCGATGCGCGCCTTCAGTTCGTCTTCCGGCAACGACTTGGCATGCAGTTCGATCTGCGAATAGCCGGCGGCGCGGAACACGTCGACGGCGGTCTGGCTGATGCCTTCGAGCAACAGCACGCGGATATCCTGCTTCGGAAACGAGGTCTTCTTGGGCGACATTGCGGCAGCGCGGCGGTGGCGAAAGGGTCGGTCACTATGCCAGATGCGCCCGCGCTTTGGTGCGCCGCAATAGGATGCCGGGACCGGAAAAACGCAATGCCGGCAAAGGTTTCAGTTGCACCTATGCGGGACTCGGGACGCGGGACTGGGGACTGGGGACTCGGGACTCGGTGGGGGTCGTGCATCTGATGGAGTCGCCTTGCTTCATGCACGTGAGCTTTTGGCTTTGCCGAGTCCCGAGTCCCCAGTCCCGAGTCCCGGCCCCACCCCCAACTGGACGCCATCGCGCAACGCTGGCACGCTTGAATGCTTGCCTTCGCCGACCTCTTCAACCCCCATGACCGATCCGCGCCTGGATGCCTTGCTGCACGCCGTTCCCGACCTGCGGCTGAAGACCGATCCCGCCGACCTGGAACACTACGGCCGCGACTGGACCCGGCGCTGGACCCCGGCGCCGCTGGCGATCGCGTTGCCGGCGACGGTGCAGCAGGTGCAGGCGGTGGTGCGCTGGGCCAACGAATGCGCGGTGGCGCTGGTGCCGTCCGGCGGGCGCACCGGCCTGTCCGGCGGCGCGGTGGCCGCGCACGGCGAACTGGTGCTGAGCCTGGAACGGATGAACAAGCCGCTGGCCTTCGACCCGGTGGACCGCGCCCTGACCGTGCAGGCCGGCATGCCGCTGGAGGCGGTGCACAACGCCGCGCGCGAGCATGGCCTGGTCTACCCGGTGGATTTCGCCGCGCGCGGTTCGTGCTCGATCGGCGGCAACATCGCCACCAATGCCGGCGGCATCCGCGTGATCCGCTACGGCAACACCCGCGAGTGGATCGCCGGGCTCAAGGTGGTGACCGGCAGCGGCGAGCTGCTGGAGCTCAACCGCGGGCTGATCAAGAATTCCAGCGGCTACGATTTCCGCCAGCTGCTGATCGGCTCGGAAGGCACCCTCGGCATCGTGGTCGAGGCCACGCTGCGGCTGACCGATCCGCCGCCGCCGAGCAACGTGATGCTGCTGGCGCTGCCGTCGTTCGACGTGTTGATGCAGGTGTTCGACGCGTTCCGCGCGCGGCTGCAGCTGGAGGCGTTCGAGTTCTTCACCGACCGCGCGCTCGAGCACGTGCTGGCGCACGGCGCGCAGGAACCGTTCGACCAGGTGCATCCGTACTACGTGGTCACCGAGTTCGCCGCCGGCGACGAGGCGCGCGAGGCGGCGGCGATGGCGGCGTTCGAGCACTGCCTGGAGCAGGGCTGGGTCAGCGACGGGGTGATCAGCCAGAGCGACGCGCAGGCCGCGCAGCTGTGGCGGCTGCGCGAGGGCATCACCGAGGCCGTGGCGCGCTACAAGCCGTACAAGAACGACGTGTCGGTGCGGATCTCGGCGATGCCGGCGTTCCTGGCCGAAACCCAGGCGCTGCTCGGCCAGGCCTATCCGCAGTTCGACGTGGTCTGGTTCGGGCATATCGGCGACGGCAACCTGCACATCAACGTGCTCAAGCCCGACGCCACCGCCGACGCCGAATTCCTCGCCCAGTGCGAGCAGGTGACCAAGCTGCTGGCGCAGGCGCTGGCGCGCCACGGCGGCAGCATCTCCGCCGAGCACGGCATCGGCCTGGTCAAGAAGCCGTACCTGGGCAGCACCCGCAGCGAGGAGGAGATCGCGCTGATGCGCGCGGTCAAGCGCGTGTTCGATCCCAACGGCCTGCTCAACCCGGGCAAGCTGTTCGATCCGTGATTCCCGGTTCCTGATCCGGCCGGTCCGCGCGGTACGCGTGGGCATGCGTTCAGCCCTGCCTGGCGGCGTGCGGCTACGCTAGCGCGGTCCGGCATCAGCGCCAGGCATCTTCCCCATCTTCGTTTGGAGTCGTACTCGATGAACAGAATGACCTTGGCTTGCGCGCTGCTGTTGAGCCTGTCGGTGCCGGCGCTGGCGCAGGCCTCGAGCTTTGCCGGCACTTCTGCCGGCGCCTCGTCGGCGGGCAGCTCGGGCAGCAGCTCCGGCGACGACAAGGTGGTGCTGCAGGCGCGCGACGATGCGGCGAGCTTCGTCGCCAGCGCAGGCCGCATCCGCGGCGCGCAGCTGGAAGCGGCGCTGCGCGTGCTGCGCGAGCGCGACCCGGGCGCGCGCCAGGCCAGCGACCTGCAACTGGCGCAGGCCATCCTGACCCGGTGAGGCCGCGCCGGCCGCCGCCGGCGCGGTGGCTGGCCGCGGCGCTGCTGCTGTGCGCGCTGCCGGCGCAGGCGGCGCTGCAGTTGCGCACCGACGCGGACGGGCTGAGCCCGGCCGAGACCGAGGCCAGCGCGCGCCTGCTCGCCCGCGGCCTGCAGCGCCTGCCGCCGGCGTGGAGCGGGGCGATCGACCGCACGTTGCCGGTGCAATGGCGCGACGACCTGCCGGCACAGGTGCACGGGCGGGCGCGGGCGCGGCGGCTGCTGCTGAACAAGCGCCTGCTGCGCGAATGGATGGCGGGTCCGGCGGCGGCGGAGGCGTCGCCCGCCGCGGACCCCGCGCTGTCGGCGCTGATCCACGAACTGGCGCATTTCTACGACCGCTCCGCGCAGGGCCGGATGTCGTCCGATCCGCGCCTGCTGGACCTGGCCGGCTGGCAGGTGAGCCCGCTGCGGCTGGGGTTGCGCAATGGGCGCAACGCCTTCACCGATCGCAGTCCGGACCGCTACGAACTGACCTCGCCGGTGGAATTCGTCGCGGTGAACCTGGAGCATTTCGCACTCGATGCGGACTACGCGTGCCGCCGTCCGGCGCTGTATCGCTATTTCTCGCAGCGCCTGCAGTGGTCGCCGCCGCGCGTGGAGTGCGCGCCGGGCCTGGCCTACCTGCAGGATCCGCAGGCCGGCGAGGCCGCCTTGCTGCAGCTGGACCCGGCGCGGGTCTACGCGGTGGATTACCTGCTGGCCGAAGGCAACGCGCAGGCGATGAGCCGCTGGGGCCACAGCATGCTGCGGCTGGTGGTCTGCGCGCCGGGGCGCGCGCCAGGACCGGACTGCCGGCTGGACCTGGCCTACCACCGCGTGCTGTCGTTCCGCGCCTTCGTCGACGACGTGCAGATCTCCAGCGTGCGCGGGCTGGTCGGCGCGTACCCGTCGCGATTGTTCGTGCTACCGCTGCAGCAGGTGGTGGACGACTACACCAAGGTGCAGCTGCGCGGCCTGCGCTCGATCCCGCTGCGGCTGCGACGCGGCGAGATCGCGAGCCTGCTCGAGCGCGCCGCGCAGTTGCACTGGAACTACGACGGCCGCTACTACTTCCTCGGCAACAATTGCGCGGTGGAGACCTACAAGCTGCTGCACGACGGCGTGCCGCGGCTGGCGTCGGCACGCCTGGGCGGCATCACCCCGACCGGCGTGCTGCGCCGCCTCGAGCGCGCCGGCGTCGCCGACGCGTCGGTGCTGGACGACGCCGCGGCCGCGGCGCGCCAGGGCTACTATTTCGCCTCGCTGAGCGCCCACTACCAGGCGATGTTCGAGGTCGCGCGGCAGCAGCTGCCGTTGCCGGCCGCGCGCGTGGAGGACTGGCTGGACCTGCCGCCGGCGCGGCGCGCGCCGTGGATGGCCGCCGGCGACCTGCGCGCCAGCGCGGCCTTGCTGCTGCTGGAGAACGCGGCCAAGCGGCGCGAAGAGCAGCGCGGGCGCGACGCGCTGAAGCGGCGCTACCTGGATGGTGGCGACGCTGCGCGCGGCGAGGCGCCGGGGCCGGGCGAAACCGAGCGCGCGCTGCGCGCCATCCTGCAACAGCAGGGCACGCTGAGCCGTCCGGCGACGCTGCTGCGGGACCGGCCCGGCTACGGCTTGCCGCAGGCCGCCGAGCGCGCGTGGGTGGAGCGGCAAGGGCAGGCGCGGGTCGAAGCGCTGCGCGCCGACAGCGCCGCGCTGGAAGCGCAGCTGCGGGCGTTGTTGCCGCCGGCGCTGCGCGCGGAGCTGCAGCATATCGACGCGAACCTGGCCGCGCTCGGCGAGCGCCTGCGCGAACTCGACCGCGCCGATGCGGGCATGCGGCTGCGCGTGCCGCCGGCGCAGCTGCCGCCATCGGCAGGCAACTGAGCTCCGGCAGCCATCTCGCAGGCATGCCTTCGGCCCCGTGGGAGAGGCCATGCGCGAGCGGGCCGCTAGCGGCCCTGCTGGCTTCTGAGCTTGGGCACGGCGATGCCCGTCGGCCGCACACGCCCACGCCACGCACCGCCAAGGCGCCGGCCGCTTCCCGCAGGCGTCAGCGCGGCTCCATGCCGGGCAGGTCCAGCCCGGCGTCCTCGCCGTAGCGCCGCAGCCATGCGGCGCGCTGCGGATCGTGGCGGTGGCGTTCGCGCAGGCGCGTCCAGGTCGCGTCGTTGCCGCTGCAGAACTCGTCGATGGCCGCGTCCAGCTCGCGCCGGCGCTCGGCGTCGTACGGCTCCTCGCCGGCGAAATGCTCGCAGGTGTCCTGCCGCGCGACGAAGGCGCGCACGTCCGGCGGCATCTGGCAGAAGCCGGGCTGGTGCTCCGGCGCCACTTCCGCGGGAATCGTGCACGTCGCCGCCTTCGCCGGCGCGCGTTCGGCCGCCGGCGCCGTGCAGGGCGCCGCCAGCGCCGCGGCCACGACGAAGGCGAGGGCGCGCGGGCGCGGCACGGTCAGTCGGCGCGGCCGGCGAATTCGCCGGTGGTGGTGTTGACCAGCACGCGCTCGCCGGTGCCGATGTACTCCGGCACCATGATCTCGATACCGGTGTTGAGCTTGGCCGGCTTCGGCCGCTTGGTCGCGGTGCCGCCCTTCAGTTCCGGCGGGGTCTCGACCACTTCCAGGGCCACGCTCTGCGGCAGCTGCACCGCCACCGGCTGGTCGTCGATCACCTGCACGTAGATGCCGGTCAGGCCCTCGGTGATGTAGCCGGCGTCGTCGCCGACCACGTCCGCGTCCAGGGTGTAGGGCGTGTAGTCCTCGTCGTCCATGAACACGAAGGCGTCGCCGTCCTTGTACGAGAACGTCGCAAGGCGCCGCATCAGCTCCACCTCGCGCAGGTCGTCGTCGCCGTCGAAGCTGGCGTCGAGCTTGTTGCCGCCCGGCACGCTGTACATGACGAAGCGGAAGCGCACGTTGCCGCCGCGGCCCTGCGGCGAGCTGCGCTCGATGTCGCGGATCTGATAGACGCCGTTGTTGTATTCGACGACGTTGCCTTTCTTGATTTCGTTGGCTTTCATGGGAATAGGGAATAGGGAATGGAAAAGGGTAAGCCGGCGTGCGAGGATCAGGGGGAGGGATGCGCCTTGCGATTCCCGGTTCCCTATTCCCAACTCCCGGCTACTTGGGCGCCAACCGCACCGCGCCATCGAGGCGGATGACCTCGCCGTTGAGGTAGCGGTTGCGCAGCGCGAACACGACGGTGTCGGCGAATTCCTCCGGACGGCCGAGCCGTGCCGGGAACGGGATCGACGCGGACAGCGACTGCTGCACCGCCTCGGACATGCCGTCGACCATCGGGGTCCAGAAGATGCCGGGGGCGATGCTGTTGACGCGGATGCCGAAGCGCGCCAGTTCGCGCGCCATCGGCAGGGTCATGGCCACCACGCCGCCCTTGGAGGCGGCATAGGCGGCCTGGCCGATCTGGCCTTCGTAGGCGGCGACGCTGGCGGTGTTGACGATCGCGCCGCGTTCGCCGTCCGCGTCCGGCGCGTTGTGCTGCATCAGCGCGGCAGCGGCCTTGGCGACGTTGAAGCTGCCGACCAGGTTGACCATCACCGTGCCGCGGAAGGTGGCCAGCGGCATCGGCGCCTCCTTGCCCAGCACGCGGCCGGCGCCGAGGATGCCGGCGCAGTTGACCGCCGCGTTGAGCCCGCCCAGGAACGCGCGCGCGGCATCGGCATTGGCCGCCACCTGCGCCTCGTCGACGACATCGGTGCGGAAATAGCGGGCCTGTGCCTGGCCCAGCGCGACGACCGCGGCGGCGCCCTTGGCGTCGTCGATGTCGAACAGCGCGACCTTGCCGCCGTCGGCGACGATGCGTTGCGCCACCGCCAGGCCCAGGCCGGAAACGCCGCCGGTGACGATGGCGCGGATGTCGGGAAGCTGCATGCCGGACGCTTCCGAAAGAGGAAGGGGGCGATTCTAGCCTGCGCGCCGTCGCGCCGGCAGCGTCGCCGGGCCGGCGTGGGCGCGGCACGCCGGTGCCTTGAATCGAACGACCGTTCGTGTTTTCATGCCGACATGAGCATGCAACCCCGCAAGGGCGATCTCACCCGCGAACGTCTGGTCGGCGCCGGCTGCGCGCTGGCGCGTACCGAAGGGCTGGACGGGGTGACCATCGGCGCCCTGGCGGCGCTGGCCGGCATGTCCAAGAGCGGCGTGTTCGCCCATTTCGGCACGCGCGAAGATCTGCAGCTGTGCATCCTCGACCGGGCGTCGGAGGAGTTCACCGAACAGGTGTTCCGCCCGGCGTTGCGCGAGCGTCGCGGCCTGCCGCGTTTCCGCGCCATCGCCCGGCACTGGTTGCGATTCCTGCGCGACATGGGCAAGACCGGCGGCTGCGTGCTGATGGCCGCGGCCAGCGAGTTCGACGACAAGCCGGGCCCGCTGCGCGAGCGCGTGCGCACCTACCAGCGGCAGTTGCGCGGCGAGATCCAGCGCTGCGCGCAGATGGCCATCGATGCCGGCGACCTGCGTTCGGAAAGCGACGCGGCGCAGATCGCCTTCGAGACCTATGCGGTGGCGCTGGCCTGCCACCACGACCTGCGCCTGTTCGGCGCCGACGAGGTGCTCGCGCGCGCCGAACGGGCGATGGAAGCGCTGCTGCAACGTTACATCCCCTGACGGTCCGAATGGAGAAACACGATGGTTGCCGTTGCCCGTAAAAAAAGAACGACCGTTCGTTTTCTGGACGAAGTGCGCCTGCAGTGCCTGCGGCTGGCGTTCGGCATCGGCGGCTGGGTGCTGCCGCAGCGCACCGGTCGCCATGTCGAACGCCTGTTCACCCGGCCGCTGCGCGACAGCCGCGAGCGCGCGCTGGCCGCGCCGCTGCACGGCGCGGAACTGGACAGCCTGCAGATCGACGGCGAGACGGTGGCGCTGTACCGTTGGGGCGATCCGGCCACGCAGCCGCTGCTGCTGTTCTCCCATGGCTGGTCGAGCTTCGGTCTGCGCGTGCTGCCGTGGCTGCCGCGCCTGCGCGCGCAGGGCTACGCGGTGGTCAGCTTCGACCAGATCGCGCACGGACGCAGCAGCGGGCGCCACGCCACGCTGCCGGGATTCGGCAGGGTGCTGGCCGAGGTGGCGCGGCGGCAGGGTCCGCTGCACGGCGTGATCGGGCACTCGCTGGGCGCGGCGGCGATCGTGCTGGCGCTGGCCGAGGGCGTGCACGCGCGGCGCGTCGTGCTGGTCGCGCCGCCGGCGGACGCGCTGGCCGCCACCGACCGTTTCGCAGGCCTGCTGGGTCTGGGCCGGCCGGCGCTGCCGGCGTTCCACCGCGCCGTCGAGGCGCGCGCCGGGGTGTCGTTCGCCGCGGTCGCCGCGCAGCACATAGGGCCCGGCCTGGCCACGCCGGCGCTGGTCGTGCACGACCTCGCCGACGGCGAGGTGCCGTGGGACGAAGGCGAACGCTATGCGCGCTACTGGCCGGGGGCGCGCCTGCTCAACACCGTCGGGCTCGGCCACCATCGCATCGTCGGCGACGCGGGCGTGATCGACGCCGGCCTGCGCTTCCTGCGCGGCGAGGCGGTCGGCGAACGCGTGTTCTCCACCGCCGAGTTGCCGTACGGCCTGGCGTAGGCGCGCTAAGCCTCGCGAAAACAGGACTTGAGCTCGTGCCGCCGGGCGCGGAGGAAGGCGTTGGCGCGGTCCGCGCTCAGCCCAGCCGTCGCGCGAACTCGTCCGGCGACAGTCCCGGGGCGAACAGGAAGCCCTGTCCGACCGGCACCCCCATGCGCAGCAGGAACCGGCGCTGCGCTTCCGATTCCACGCCTTCGGCGACCAGGCCCAGGCCCAGGCTGCGGGCGATGCCGCACACCGCCTCGCATACCGCCACGTCCGAGCGGTTGCCGGGCACGCCCTCGACGAACAGCTGGCTCAGCTTCAGGCCGTGGATCGGCAGCCGGCGCAGGTAGTTCAGCGCGCTGTAGCCCTCGCCGAAATCGTCGATGGTCAGCATCACCCCCATCTCGCGCAGCTCGGCGAAGGTGCGCAGCGTGGCCGGCGCGTCCTCGATCAGCACGCGCTCGGTGAATTCCAGTTCCAGCGCGGTGCCGGGCAGGCCGAACGCCTCCAGCGCGCCGCGCACGTTCTGCGCCAGGTCCTCGCCGACGAACTGGCGGTAGGAGACGTTGATCGCCACGCGCACCAGCCCCAGGCCCTGCTCGAGCCACTGGCGGATCTGCCGGCAGGCTTCGTGCAGCACCCAGTTGCCGATGCGCACGATGTCGCCGGTGCTCTCGGCATGGCCGATGAACAGGTCCGGGCGCAGCTCGCCGAGCTGGTGGTTCTGCCAGCGGATCAGCGCCTCGGCGGCGATCACCCGGCCATGGCGCAGGTCCACCTGCGGCTGGTAGACCAGGCGGAACTCGTGCTGGTCCACCGCGCGGCGCAGCTGGGTCTCGATCTGCAGCCGGTCCTGCTGGTGTTGCGCCAGTTCCGGGCTGAACGCCTGCCAGCCGTTGCGCGAGCGGCGCTTGCAGTCGTACATCGCCATGTCCGCGTTCTGGATCAGCTGCTGCGGGCGGGTGCCGTCCTGCGGCGCGCGGGCGATGCCGATGCTGGCGGTCACCGAGAATTCGTCGCTGCCGAAGCGGAACGGCTCGGCGAACGCACCGGTGATCGCCTCGGCCAGCCGCTGCGGCTGCTCGGGCACGTCGCGCGCGTCGCAGATCACCAGGAACTCGTCGCCGCCGAAGCGCGCGATCAGGCCTTCGGTGCCGACCGCGGTGGCGATGCGCCGCGCCGCTTCGATCAGCAGTTCGTCGCCGGCGTTGTGGCCGAGCACGTCGTTGACCGTCTTGAACCGGTCCAGGTCGATGTACAGCACCGCGGCCATGGCGTGCGAGGGATTGGCCAGGCGCGCGTCCAGGTCGCCCAGCACCGCGTCGCGGTTCATGATCCCGGTCAGCGGATCGGTGCGCGCCTGGATGCGCAGCGTCTCCTCGGCCTGCTTGCGCTCGGTGATGTCCTGCATGGTCCCGGCGATGCGCGAGGCCGACAGGTCGCCGGCCTCCACCTCGCCGATCATCCGCACCCAGAACGAATGGCCGTCGCCGCGCTGGCCCTGCAGTTCCAGTTCGAACCCGGCCTGGCGCTCGACCGCTTCCAGCAGCGCCGCTTCCAGCCGCCGCTGGTCCACGCCGCGCAGGCTGGCCAGCAGCGCGGCCATGCTGTCGGGCGCGGTGTGCTGGCCGAGGATGCGCTGGGTCTCTTCGGTCAGGTACAGCCGCTGCTGGCTGCGGTCCCACTCCCAGCCGCCGATGTGCGCCAGCGACTGCGCGCGCTCGAACAGCGCGTTGTCGCGCTTGAGCTCGGTGATGTCGCTGAACAGGGTGAAGACGTGGTCGGCCTGCGCGCGCCCGGACGAGAACACCGGCACGTTGGTGGCCGAGATCCACACCATGCGCCCGCGCGGGCGGTGGTACAGGCCGATGGTGGTACTGGGGATGATCTGGCCGCTGCGGAACGCGCGCACGATCGGCCATTCGTCCTGCGGCATGCGCCGGCCGTGCTGGTCGACGGTGATCCAGTCCTCGGCCTGCATCAGCGCGGTCAACGGTTCGCCGTGGCCGACGCCGAGGATGCGGTGCGCGGCGGGATTGGCCGAGACGATGCGGCCTTCGCGGTCGAACAGCAGCACGCCCTTGTCGATCGACTCCATCAGCAGGCGGTAGCGCGATTCGGCCTGCCAGCGCCCGCTCAGGTCGCGCGCGACCGCGACGATGCAGCGCGCGCCCTGGTGCTCGAACCCGGCCGAATGCACTTCCACCGGGAAGCGGCTGCCATCGCCGCGCATGTTGGTGACTTCGATGACGTAGGTCTGGCCGCGATTGAGGCAGTCCCACACCGGTTCCAGGTGGTCCTTGGGCAGGTCCGGGTTCAGCGTCTCGATCGGCTGGCCGACGATCGCCTCGCGCGGGCGCTGGTAGGCGGCGACGCCGGCGCGGTTGAGGTCGAGCACGATGCCGTGCTCGTCGAGGATGCTGACCGGGTCGGGCACCGCGTCGAACAGCGCCGCGTAGCGCCGTTGCGCCACGTCGCGTTCGGCGAGGGCGCCCAGCAGGGCGGCGCCGGCGCGTTCGAGCAGCTGGCGGGTAGCCGCATCGGCGGCCGCGGCCCGCGCGCGGTCCAGTTCGGCCAGCAGCGCCGGCGCGGCGCAGGGCGCGCCCGGCCCGCCGACGTCGGTGCGCGGGCCGGGCGCGCTCATGAGGCCGCCAACGCCTGGCCGACCTTGCTGCCGGTGGCGCGGCCGAGCTTGGCCGCCAGCCAGCGGCCGGTGGCGGCCAGCGCGTCCAGGTCGATGCCGGTGGCGATGCCGGCGCCGTGCAGCAGGTACACCACGTCCTCGCTGGCGACGTTGCCGCTGGCGCCCTTGGCATAGGGGCAGCCGCCGGCGCCGGAGACCGCGGCGTCGACCACGCGCACGCCTTCCTCCAGGCAGGCGGCGATGTTCGCCAGCGCCTGGCCGTAGGTGTCGTGGAAGTGCACCGCCAGCGCCGCCATCGGCAGTTCGGCGGCGACGGCGCGCAGCATCGCCCGCGCCTTGCCCGGGGTGCCGACGCCGATGGTGTCGCCCAGCGAGATCTCGTAGCAGCCCAGCGCGTGCAGCCGCACCGCCACGCGCACCACGTCGGCCAGCGGCACCTGCCCCTGGTACGGGCAGCCGAGCACGGTGGAGACGTAGCCGCGCACGCGCACGCCGTCGGCGGCGGCGCGCGCCAGCACCGGGCGGAAGCGTTCGATCGACTCGTCGATGCCGGCGTTGGTGTTGGTGCGGTTGAAGGTCTCCGAGGCGGCGGTGAACACCGCCACCTCGCGCACGCCGACTTCGCGCGCGCGCTCGTAGCCCTGCAGGTTGGGCACCAGCACCGGATAGTCCACGCCGGGCGCCTGCGCGATGCCGGCGTAGACCTGCGCGGCGTCGGCCATCTGCGGCACCCAGCGCGGGCTGACGAAGCTGGTGGCCTCGATGCTGCGCAGCCCGCAGCGCGCCAGGCGCTCGATCAGCGCGATCTTGTCGGCGGTGGCGACGTGGGTCTTCTCGTTCTGCAGGCCGTCGCGCGGGCCCACTTCCACCAGACGCACGGAATCGCTCATCGGCGCCGCCCGTGTTGCGCCGGGCATGCAGGTGCCGCGGCGGCGGCGCGGGACGGCAGGATGGAAGTCACGGCTACTCCTGTGGTGAGCGAGGGTGGTCCGCCCTTTGCCGGGCCCCAAACCACAGCCTACGCAGTATCCGGCGCGAACCGGCCAATGGCGTCGGCAGGCCTAGGCCGGTTCGGGCCGGTGGCAGACCGCCTCGAGGTTGTGCCCGTCCGGATCCAGCGCGAACGCGGCGTAGTAATCGGGGTGGTAGTGCGGGCGCAGTCCCGGCGCACCGTTGTCGCCGCCGCCGGCGGCCAGCGCGGCGCGGTGGAAGGCGTCGACCTGGGCGCGGCTGGGCGCGACCAGCGCCAGGTGCAGGCCGCCGGCGCCGCTGCCGCCGTCGCTGAGCCACACGCTGGGCTTGCCGTCGCGGCCGAAGCCGACGTGGCGCGCGCCGCCGCTTTGTTCGGCAGTGACCTCCATCACCTGGACCAGCCCCAGCGCGGCCAGCGCGGGCCGGTAGAACGCCAGGCTGCGGTCCAGGTCGCGGCAGCGCAGGCCGATGTGGTCGAGCGGGTTCACCAGAAGCCGATCCAGTTCGCCGGGCGCTTTTCCAGGAACGCGCTGAGCCCTTCCTGGCCCTCGGCCGAGACCCGCAGCCGCGCGATCAGCGCGGCGTTGTCGCGGTCCAGCGTCGCCGCATCGCCGCCGGCGGCGACCCGCCGCACCAGCGCCTTGGCGCCGGCCGCGGCCAGCGGGCCGGCCTGGCCCAGCAGTTCCACCTGGCGCTGCACCGCCGCGTCCAGCGTGGCCGGGGCGACCGCCTGGTGCACCAGCCCGATCTGGGTGGCGGTGGCCGCGTCGAAGGCCTCGGCGCTGGCGAACCAGCGCCGCGCCTGGCGCGCGCCGATCGCGGCGATCACGTACGGCGAGATCACCGCCGGCAGCAGCCCCAGGCGGCTCTCGCTGAGCCCGAAGCGGGCGTCGGTGGAGGCGATGGCGATGTCGCAGCAGGCGATCAGCCCGACCGCGCCGCCGAAGCTGGCGCCATGCACCCGCGCCACGGTCGGCTTGGGCAGCTCGTCGAGCGTGCGCAGCAGCCGCGCCAGGGCCAGCGCGTCGTCCAGATTCTCCTGTTCGCTGGCCGTGGCCATCGAACGCATCCATTGCAGGTCGGCGCCGGCCGAGAACGAGCCGCCGGCGCCGGCGAGCACCACCACCTTGACCTTGGGGTCGGCGCCGACCTCCTCCAGCGCGGCGGTCAGCCGCGCGATCAGCGCCGCGTCGAAGGCGTTGTGCACCTCGGGCCGGTTCAGCCGCAGCGTCAGGACCTTGCCCGAGCGTTCCAACAGCAGCGCCTCGCCCATCGGCGGTCCTTGTACATGAGGGATAACGGAAGCCATACGCCGATGATAGCGAGCGCGGCCGGCGGCGCCATGACGCGATGCGGCGATGCTACAATTGATAACCATTCTTATCGACGGAACGTTCCGTGACGTTGTCCGACATGCCGCTGCGCAGTATCGCCACCGTGGAGACCGTGCACGACCGCCAGCCCAACGACGCCATCGCGCGCCGGCTGCGCGAGCTGGGGTTCGTCCAGGGCGAGCAGGTGCAGGTGCTGGCGAGCGGCCCGGTCGGCGGCGAGCCGTTGCTGGTCCAGGTCGGCTACACCCGCTTCGCGCTGCGCCGCAGCGAGGCGGCGCGGGTGCAGGTGCGCCGCGACGCGGAGGCCGCCGCATGAGCGCCGACGCCGTGCCGCTGCGCCTGGCCCTGGTCGGCAACCCGAACTGCGGCAAGACCGCGCTGTTCAACCAGCTCACCGGCAGCCGGCAGAAGGTCGCCAACTACACCGGCGTCACCGTCGAGCGCAAGGAGGGCCGGTTCCGCGCGCCGTCCGGGCGCGATTTCGCCGTGCTCGACCTGCCCGGCGCCTACAGCCTGCATCCGGCCAGCCTGGACGAGGCGATCACCCGCGACCTGTGCCGCGGCTTCTACCCGGGCGAAGCGGCGCCGGACGTGCTGGTGTGCGTGGTCGATGCGACCAACCTGCGCCTGCACCTGCGCTTCGCGCTGGAACTGCGCGAGCTGGGCAAGCCGATGCTCGTCGCGCTGAACATGGCCGACGCCGCGCAGCGCCGCGGCATCCGCATCGACCGCCAGGCGCTGGAGGACGCGCTCGGCGTGCCGGTGATCGAGACCGTGGCGGTGCGCCGCAACGGCGCCAGGGCGCTGGTCGAACGGCTCGACGCGCTGGCCCCGGCGCTGCCGCCGGCGGTGGCGCCGGCCGAAGGGCAGGGCGACTACCACCAGCAGGTGCGGCGGATCTTGGCCGCGGCGGTGTCGATGCCCACGCGCACCTCGCGCGTCGACGACGCGCTGGACCGCTGGCTGCTGCACCCGGTCGCCGGGTTGCTGACCCTGGCGGTGGTGATGTTCCTGATCTTCCAGGCGGTGTACGCCTGGGCCACGCCGCTGATGGACCTGATCGACGCCGGCACCGGCGCGCTGGGCGGGTGGGTCGGATCGACGCTGCCGGAAGGGCCGCTCAACAGCCTGCTGGTCGACGGCATCATCGCCGGCCTCGGCGGGGTGGTGATCTTCCTGCCGCAGATCCTGATCCTGTTCGCCTTCATCCTGGCGCTGGAGGAATCGGGCTACCTGCCGCGCGCGGCGTTCCTGCTCGACCGCATGATGTCCGCCGCCGGCCTGTCCGGGCGCTCGTTCATCCCGCTGCTGTCCAGCTTCGCCTGCGCGGTACCGGGGATCATGTCCACGCGCAGCATCCAGGACCCGCGCGACCGCCTGGCCACCATCCTGGTCGCGCCGCTGATGACCTGCTCGGCGCGGCTGCCGGTGTACGCGCTACTGATCGGCGCGTTCATCCCGCAGAAGCAGGTGTGGGGCGTGTTCAACCAGCAGGGCCTGGTGCTGTTCGGGCTGTACTTCGCCGCGATCGCCAGCGCGCTGGCGGTGTCGTGGACGATGAAGAAGTGGCGCCGCGACAAGGGCGAGCACCCGCTGCTGCTGGAACTGCCGTCGTACCGCGTGCCGCACCTGCGCGACCTGGCGCTGGGGCTGTGGGAGCGCGCGGCGATCTTCCTCAAGCGCGTGGGCGGCATCATCCTGGCGCTGACCATCCTGCTGTGGTTCCTGCTGTCGTTCCCGGCCGCGCCGGCCGACGCCACGCTGCCGGCGATCGACTACAGCTTCGCCGGGCGCATCGGCCATGCGATGACCACGGTGTTCTCGCCGCTCGGCTTCAACTGGCAGATCTGCATCGCGCTGATCCCCGGCCTGGCCGCGCGCGAGGTCGCGGTGGCGTCGCTGGCCACGGTGTACGCGCTGTCGGAGGCCAACGACGATGCCGCCGCGCAGGCGCTGTCGCCGCTGATCAGCGACGGTTGGTCGCTGGCCACCGCGCTGTCGCTGCTGGTCTGGTACATCTACGCGCCGATGTGCATCTCCACGCTGGCCACGATCAAGCGCGAGACCAACTCGTGGAAGCAGATGAGCTTCGCCGCGTTCTACCTGTTCGCGCTGGCGTACCTGGCCTCGCTGGTCACCTACCAGGTCGCGGTGGCGCTGGGCGCCGGCTGAGCCATGTCCGACTCCATGTCGCTGCTGCTGCAGTACGCGGTGATCGCGCTGGCGGTGCTGGTCAGCGCCTGGGTGGTGCTGAAGAAGCAGTTCCCGGGCACCGCGCGCCGGCTGCGGGTGGCGGTGGCGCTGCCGCTGCTGCGCGAAGGGCGCCCGGCCTGGCTGCAGGCGCTGGGCCGCAAGATCGCACCTGCGGCCAGTGCCGGTAGCGGCGCCTGCGGCGGCTGCGACAGCTGCGGCCCGTCGCCGAACAAGCGCTGAGCGGCGCCGCGCCGGCGGGCGCCTTCGCCGAGGCGAAGGCCTCGCGCACAATCCCGCACCAGGCCGCCGTCCACCACCAGGTTCTGCCGGTCATCGCGCGCGCGCAAGGCGAGGCGAAGAACAGCGCCGCGTCGGCGAACTCGGCCGGGAAGGCGACGCTGCGCAGCGGCGTATTGGCGGCGATTGGTAGAAACGGGTATCGGGGAACCGAGGGAGACACGCCAGCGTAGCAGCGCTTACACTGATGCCCGCCGCAGGGGGCGGCGCGACAAGGAACGTGGCATGAGGGCACTGGTATTGGTGGCGGTTCTGGTCGCTGCCGCGTGCGTGTACCGCTTCGGCGGCGAATCGATCGACGAGGCGCAGGTCCGGGACCTGTACCTGCGCGAGCAGCGCGCCTTCGAGGCGCTGGACCACGAGGCGTTCTGTGCGTTGCTGGACGAGGGCTTCGCCCGGTCGATGCTGGTGCGCCACGAGAACCAGCAAAAGCGCGTCACCGCCGACAAGGCGCAGGCCTGCGATGCCGCCGCGGACACGGTGAAGGTGTTGAGTCAATTGCGCAGCGCCGACGGGCGCCGCAAGCGCTACGAATACAGCCACACCATCCTCAGCATCGAGATCGCCCCGGACGAGCGCTCGGCGCGGGTGCAGGCACGCTCGACCCTGGTCACCCCGTTCCTGCGCACCACCACCCGCACCCACGACACCGTCGTGCGCCGGCGCTGGCGCACCTATGCCAGCGCCAGCGAAGGCACCACCTGGGTGGGCCCGGTGTACCGCTGAGCGCCGTCCGCTGCGCCGCACAGCGAAAGCGAAGCCGCGCTGCCGTTATGCTATCGGCCATGACCACCTCCTTTCCGTTCTCCCGCCGTGCGCAGGCGCTGACCAGTTCGGCGATCCGCGAAATTCTCAAAGTCACCGAACGCCCGGAGGTGATCTCCTTCGCCGGCGGGTTGCCGTCGCCGGACACGTTCCCGGTCGAGCGCATGCAGTACGCCTGCGACAAGGTGCTGCGCGAGGCGCCGCACGCGGCGCTGCAGTACGGCCCCACTGAAGGCTACCTGCCGCTGCGCGAATGGGTGGCCGCGCGGCTGAGCCGCCATGGCGCCACGATCCGCGCCAGCCAGGTGCTGATCACCACCGGCTCGCAGCAGGGCCTGGACCTGCTCGGCAAGATCTTCATCGACGAGGGCAGCAAGGTGCTGGTGGAGACGCCCAGCTACCTCGGCGCGCTGCAGGCGTTCTCGCTGTTCCAGCCGGCGTTCTCGGCGATGCGCTCGGACGAGTACGGCCTGGTGGTCGATGCGCTGACCGACGCGCAGCTCGCCGGCGCGCGCTTCATGTACTGCCTGCCCAACTTCCAGAACCCGACCGGGCGGCGGCTGCCGCTGGAGCGGCGCCAGGCGCTGGTCGCGCGCGCGGCCGCGGCGGGCGTGCCGCTGGTCGAGGACGATCCCTACGGCGAGCTGTGCTATAGCGGCGACACGTTGCCGAGCCTGCTGTCGATGAACCCGGACGAGGTCATCTACATGGGTTCGTTCTCCAAGGTGCTGGCGCCGGGCCTGCGCCTGG
This sequence comes from Xanthomonas sp., assembly GCF_017163755.1. Classification (GTDB taxonomy): domain Bacteria; phylum Pseudomonadota; class Gammaproteobacteria; order Xanthomonadales; family Xanthomonadaceae; genus Xanthomonas_A. The sequence goes on along the minus strand of NZ_JAFIWC010000016.1, from coordinate 70,979 downwards.
GCTTCGTGGTGGCGCCGGAAGCCGTGCACGCCAAGCTGGTGCAGGCCAAGCAGGCCGCCGACCTGCACACGCCGTCGTTCAGCCAGCGCATCGTCTACGAGGCGGTGCAGGACGGTTTCCTCGATGCGCACATTCCCGGCATCCGCGCGCTGTACGCGACGCGCTGCCAGCAGATGCTGCAGGCGCTGGACAAGCACTTTCCCGCGCAGGTGCGCTGGAACCGCCCCGAGGGCGGCATGTTCATCTGGGTCGACCTGCCGCCGGGCATGGACGGCGGCGCACTGCTGGCCAAGGCGATCGAGCGCAACGTGGCGTTCGTGCCGGGCGCGCCGTTCTACGCGGTCGACCCGCAGCGCAATACGCTGCGGCTGTCCTTCGTCACCGTGCCGGCGGAGAAGATCGACGCCGGCGTCCGCGTCCTCGGCGAACTGCTGAAGGACGAGGTCGCCGCGCACCTCGGCGCCGCCGCCTGATGCGGGCCGGCGGCGCATGAACCCGGGACCCATGGCGCTGGACCTGGCCGTCGATGCGGTGCTGGCGGGCAAGGCCGAGGCCTTCACCCGCCCCGGCAGCCGCAGCGCGATCGCCAAGCGGCCGCTGCACGGCCCGCAGCGCATCGGGCCCGAAGGCCTGGAGCTGGACGAGCAGGGCGACCGCCGCGTGCACGGCGGCGTCGACAAGGCCCTGCACCATTATCCGCGCGACCACTACGGCGCCTGGCGCGAGGAACTTGGCGCGCACGCGTTGCTGGACGCGCCCGGCGCCTTCGGCGAGAACCTCAGCACGCTCGGCGCCACCGAGGCCGACGTGTGCCTGGGCGACCGCCTGCGCCTGGGTACCGCGCTGGTGGAGGTGTCGCAGTCGCGGCAGCCGTGCTGGAAGCTGTCGGACCGCTTCGGCGCGCCGGCCCTGGCAAGGCGCGTGCAGGAAAGCGGCCGCACCGGCTGGTATTACCGCGTGCTGGAACCCGGCGAGGTCGCCGCGGGCGACCGGCTGGTGCTGCTGGAGCGCCCGTATCCGGCCTGGTCGCTGGCGCGGCTGATCGAGCTGCTGTACCGGCGCGCGATCGACCCGGCGCAGCTGGACCAGGTCCTGGCCTTGCCGCTGGTGCCGAACTGGCGCGTGCTGTTCGAGCGCCGCCTCGCGCAGCGCGAGGTCGAGAACTGGGACAAGCGCCTGCTGGGCCAGCCGGCGGCCGAGTAGCCAGCACTTGCCGGCGGCGTGGCGCCGCAGCGGTAGTGCTTGCCAGACCCGGATGCCTGTCGGGGCTGAAGCCCTTCCTACAGTGCATCCGGTGTGCAGGTCGCAAGTCCCTGTAGGAGCGGCTTCAGCCTCGACGAACGGAGTGGTGGGATTTCCGGTTTCGGATGCTGTCCGGCTGAAACCCCTCCTGCAGTGCGGGTAACCACTGATCGCAAGTCCCTGTGGGAGCGACTTCAGTCGCGACGAACGGAGCGGTAGGCCTACTGGCTTCGGATGCCATCGGGACTGAAGTTCCTCCCAGTACGCCCAGTGAGTTGGTTGCAAGTCCCTGTAGGAGCGCTTCAGCCGCGACGAACGAAGCAATGGGCCTTGAGGTTTGCGAGACCGCCAGGACCCAACGGCTTCCACGACCCGCCCACACCTGGCGCGTGCCCCCTGTCGCGCACCGCGACAAACCGCTAGCCTTGTGCCGATGACGACTTCTCCCGTGCGTGTGTTGATCCATGGTGCGTCCGGCCGCATGGGCCAGGCGTTGTTGCGCCTGGCCGCGCAGGAGCCGGCGCTGCAGGTGGTCGGCGCGGTGGTGCGCCGTTCGCCGGCGCAGCGGGTGGTCGACGGCGTGCCGTTCTTCGCCGCCGCCGAACTCGCCGGCGCGCCGGCGTTCGACGTCGCCATCGATTTCAGCCTGCCCGAAGGCTTCGATCCGATCCTGGCGCTGTGCGTGGCGCGCGGCGCGGCGCTGGTGTCCGGCACCACCGGCCTGGAGGCGCCGCAGCGGCAGGCGCTGGACGCGGCCGCCGCGCGCATCGCGCTGATCTGGGCGTCGAACTTCAGCCTCGGCGTGGCGGTGCTGAGCGAGCTGGTCGAACGCGCCGCCGCGGCGCTGCCGGGCTGGGACTGCGACATCGTCGAATCGCACCACGTGCACAAGAAGGACGCCCCGTCCGGCACCGCGCTGAGCCTGGGCGCGTCGGCCGCGCACGGCGGCGCGCAGCCGCATTATGCCAGCCTGCGCGCCGGCGACATCGTCGGCGAGCATCTGGTGCAGTTCAGCGGCCTGGGCGAGCGGGTCGAGCTGGTGCACCGCGCCAGCAACCGCGACATCTTCGCCCGCGGCGCGCTGCACGCCGCCGCGCGCCTGCCGGGGCGGCCGCCCGGGGCCTACCGGCTGCGCGATCTGCTCAGCTGAACGGCGCTTTCACATAAACGTCTGGCGCGGACAGGTCCGCGCCGGTACAATTCTCGCTCGCCTGTTACCCATCGCCACGGACCCGGAGAAGCGCCGAGTTCGCGGTTTCTTGCAGCCGCAAGTTGGTGGGGCAGGGTTCCTCTCACCCCAAGGCGAACCCCGTGACTCAACCCGCAATCCTTGTCCTTGAAGACGGCACCGTGTTCGAGGGCGAATCCGTAGGCGCCCCCGGCCTGTCCGTCGGCGAAGTGGTGTTCAACACCGCGATGACCGGCTACCAGGAGATCGTGACCGATCCGTCCTACGCCCGGCAGCTGGTCACCCTGACGTACCCGCATATCGGCAACACCGGCTGCACCGACCAGGACGACGAGGCCGCGCAGGTCTGGTCGGCCGGGCTGATCGTGCGCGACGTGCCGCGCCGTCCCAGCAGCTGGCGCAGCCAGGTGTCGCTGCCGGACTGGCTGCTCACCCGCGGCGTGGTCGCCATCGCCGGCATCGACACCCGCAAGCTGACCCGCATCCTGCGCCAGAAGGGCGCGCAGAACGGCGCGCTGATGGCCGGCGAGATCGACCTGGACAAGGCGCTGGAAGCGGCGCGCAAGTTCCCCGGCCTGAAGGGCATGGACCTGGCCAAGGTCGTGTCCACCGACAAGACCTATCCGTGGCGCGACGGCCAGCTCGACCTGGACAGCAACGCCTTCGCCCAGGCCGCGCCGACGTACAAGGTGGTGGCCTACGACTACGGGGTGAAGCTCAACATCCTGCGCATGCTCGCCGAGCGCGGCTGCGAGGTCACCGTGGTGCCGGCGCAGACCCCGGCCGCCGAGGTGCTGGCGCTGAACCCGCACGGCGTGTTCCTGTCCAACGGCCCCGGCGATCCGGAACCGTGCGACTACGCGATCGCGGCGATCCAGGAATTCATCGCGCGCAAGGTCCCCACCTTCGGCATCTGCCTGGGCCATCAGCTGCTGGCGCTGGCCGCCGGCGGCAAGACGGTGAAGATGGCCACCGGCCACCACGGCGCCAACCACCCGGTGCAGGACCTGGACAGCGGCCGGGTGATGATCACCTCGCAGAACCACGGTTTCGCGGTCGACGAGGCGTCGTTGCCGGGCAACGTGCGGGTGACCCACCGCTCGCTGTTCGACGGCACCAACCAGGGCATCGCGCTGACCGACGCGCCGGCCTTCAGCTTCCAGGGCCACCCGGAAGCCTCGCCGGGCCCGCGCGACGTGGGGCCGTTGTTCGATCGGTTTATCGTGTCGATGCGGGACTCGGGACTCGGGACTCGGGACTCGAGCTCGGTGCAGTGAGCCCTTCGCATTTCCGAGAACTCGATGTCTGGCAGCTGGCGATGGTGTTGGCCAAGCAGGTCTACGAAATCACCGCGGATCTTCCGCGGGAAGAGCGTTATGGATTGACGGCGCAACTGCAGCGTTCCGCCGTATCCATTCCGTCGAACATCGCCGAAGGCAACGCACGCTACGGCGCGCGTGACTACGCAAGATTCATTTCCATGGCGCAGGGATCCTGCGCCGAACTGCAAACGCAATTGCTGTTGGCGCTGGAGCTTTTCCTAGGCGACGCAGCAGCAATCGAAGAAGCCCTTTCTACGTGTGACCGGGTCGGCCGCATGCTGCACAAGCTGCATCGCAGCTTGCTGCAGAAGCTCGAATCCGAGTCCCGAGTCCCGAGTCCCGAGTCCCGGAGCTGACATGCCCAAGCGCACCGATCTAAAAACCATCCTCATCATCGGCGCCGGCCCGATCGTCATCGGCCAGGCCTGCGAGTTCGACTACTCCGGCGCGCAGGCGTGCAAGGCGCTGCGCGACGAGGGCTACCGCGTGGTGCTGGTCAACAGCAACCCGGCCACGATCATGACCGACCCGGAGATGGCCGACGCGGTCTACATCGAGCCGATCAACTGGCAGACGGTCGAGAAGATCATCGCCAAGGAGAAGCCCGACGCGCTGTTGCCGACGATGGGCGGGCAGACCGCGCTGAACTGCGCGCTGGACCTGGCCGACCACGGCGTGCTGGAGAAGTACGCCGTGGAGCTGATCGGCGCCAAGCGCGAGGCGATCATGATGGCCGAGGACCGCGAGCTGTTCCGCGTGGCCATGGGCGAGATCGGCCTGGAATGCCCGAAGGCGGAAGTGGCGCGCAGCTTCGAGCAGGCGGTGGAGATCCAGGCCAAGGTCGGCTACCCGACCATCATCCGGCCCAGCTTCACCCTCGGCGGCAGCGGCGGCGGCATCGCCTACAACCGCGAGGAGTTCGAGGAGATCATCAAGCGCGGCCTGGAACTGTCGCCGGTGCACGAAGTGCTGGTCGAGGAGTCGGTGCTGGGCTGGAAGGAATTCGAGATGGAAGTGGTCCGCGACACCGCGGACAACTGCATCATCGTCTGCTCGATCGAGAACCTCGACCCGATGGGCGTGCACACCGGCGACTCGATCACCGTGGCCCCGGCGCAGACCCTGACCGACAAGGAATACCAGCGCCTGCGCGACGCCTCGATCGCGGTGCTGCGCAAGATCGGCGTGGACACCGGCGGCTCCAACGTCCAGTTCGGCATCAACGCGCAGACCGGCCGCGTGGTGGTGATCGAGATGAACCCGCGCGTGTCGCGGTCCTCGGCGCTGGCGTCCAAGGCCACCGGCTTCCCGATCGCCAAGGTCGCGGCCAAGCTGGCGGTGGGCTACACGCTGGACGAACTGAAGAACGAGATCACCGGCGGCCTGACCCCGGCCTCGTTCGAGCCGTCGATCGACTACGTGGTGACCAAGATCCCGCGCTTCGCGTTCGAGAAGTTCCCGCAGGCCGATGCGCGCCTGACCACGCAGATGAAGTCGGTGGGCGAGGTGATGGCGATGGGCCGCACCTTCTCCGAGTCGCTGCAGAAGGCGCTGCGCGGCCTGGAGACCGGCAAGATCGGGCTCGACCCGACCGGCCTGGACCTGGGCAGCGAGGACGACATGGCCGCGCTGCGCCGCGAACTGAAGGCGCCGGGCCCGGAACGCCTGTTCTACGTCGCCGACGGCTTCCGCGCCGGCATGAGCGTGGAGCAGGTGCACGAACTGTCGTTCATCGATCCGTGGTTCCTCGACCAGATCGAGGACCTGGTCGCGCAGGAGAAGCAGCTGGCCGCCGACGGGCTGGGCTCGCTCGACGCCAGGCGCCTGCGCACGCTCAAGCGCGCCGGTTTCTCCGACGCGCGCCTGGCCGAGCTGACCGGCACCAACGAGGCGGCGATCCGCGCGCTGCGCCGCGCGCACAAGGTGCGCCCGGTGTACAAGCGGGTGGACTCGTGCGCGGCCGAATTCGCCACCGACACCGCCTACCTGTATTCGACCTACGAGGACGAGTGCGAGGCGCAGCCGAGCAACCGCGACAAGATCATGATCCTCGGCGGCGGCCCCAACCGCATCGGCCAGGGCATCGAGTTCGACTATTGCTGCGTGCACGCGGCGCTGGCGCTGCGCGAGGACGGCTATGAAACCATCATGGTCAACTGCAACCCGGAAACCGTGTCCACCGACTACGACACCTCCGACCGCCTGTACTTCGAGCCGCTGACGCTGGAGGACGTGCTGGAGATCGTCGAGCTGGAGCAGCCCAAGGGCGTGATCGTGCAGTACGGCGGGCAGACCCCGCTGAAGCTGGCGCGCGCGCTGGAGGCCAACGGCGTGCCGGTGATCGGCACCAGCCCGGACTCGATCGACCTGGCCGAGGACCGCGAGCGCTTCCAGCAGCTGGTCGAGAAGCTCGGCCTGAAGCAGCCGCCCAACCGCACCGCGCGCACCGCCGAGCAGGCGCTGACCCTGGCGCGCGAGATCGGCTATCCGCTGGTGGTGCGCCCGAGCTACGTGCTCGGCGGCCGCGCGATGGAGATCGTCTACGGCGAGGCCGACCTGGCGCGCTACGTGCGCGATGCGGTGAAGGTGTCCAACGACTCGCCGGTGCTGCTGGACCGCTTCCTCGACAACGCGGTGGAAGTGGACGTGGACATCATCGCCGACAAGGACGGCCACGTGCTGATCGGCGGGGTGATGGAGCATATCGAGGAAGCCGGCGTGCATTCGGGCGATTCCTCGTGCTCGCTGCCGCCGTACTCGCTGTCGGCCGCGACCCAGGCCGAGCTGCGCCGCCAGGTGGTGATGCTGGCCAAGGGCCTGAACGTGGTCGGGCTGATGAACACCCAGTTCGCGGTGCAGGTCGACGAGGCCGGCGACGACATCGTCTACCTGCTCGAAGTGAACCCGCGCGCCTCGCGCACGGTGCCGTTCGTGTCCAAGGCTACCGGCATGGCGCTGGCCAAGATCGCCGCGCGCTGCATGGCCGGCAAGACCCTGGCCGAGCAGGGCGCGCTGAAGGAGATCGTGCCGGACTACTACTCGGTCAAGGAAGCGATCTTCCCGTTCGCCAAGTTCCAGGGCGTCGATCCGATCCTCGGCCCGGAGATGCGTTCCACCGGCGAGGTGATGGGCGTGGGCCGCAGCTTCGGCGCCGCGTTCGCGCGCGCGCAGGAAGCCGGCGGGATCAAGGCGCCGCCGGTGGGCAAGGTGTTCCTGTCGGTGCGCGATCCGGACAAGCAGCGCGTGCTGTCGGTGGCGCAGGCGCTGGTCGAGCGCGGCTATTCGCTGGTGGCCACGCGCGGCACCTGCGCCTGGCTGCAGCAGCACGGCCTGCGCTGCGACCAGGTCAACAAGGTCGCCGAAGGCCGGCCGCATATCGTCGACCTGATCAAGAACGGCGAAATCGTGTATATCGTCAACACCACGGAGGGCCGCGCGGCCATCTCCGATTCGTTCTCGATCCGGCGCGAGGCCTTGCAGCAGCGCGTCACCTATTCGACCACCGTCGCCGGCGCGCGCGCGCTGGTGCATTCACTGGAATTCCGCGGCACCGGCCCGGTCTGGGCGCTGCAGGAACTGCACAAGGAGCTGGAAGCGTGAGAGTCCCGATGACCATGCAGGGCGCGCAGCGCCTGCGCGAGGAACTGGAACAGCTGAAGTCGGTCAAGCGGCCGGAAGTGATCGCCGCCATCGCCGAGGCGCGTGCGCACGGCGACCTGAAGGAAAACGCCGAGTACCACGCCGCGCGCGAACAGCAGAGCTTCATCGAAGGCCGCATCAAGCAGCTGGAAAGCGAACTGTCGCATTCGGAAGTGATCGACGTGACCAAGCTGGAGGTCGGCAGCAAGGTGGTGTTCGGCGCCACCGTGACCCTGGCCGACGAGGAAACCGGCGAGGAGAAGCGCTACCAGATCGTCGGCGACCTGGAGGCGGACATCAAGCAGGGCCTGATCGCGATCTCCTCGCCGCTGGCGCGCGCGCTGATCGGCAAGCTGGAAGGCGACAGCGTCACCATCGACGCGCCCGCCGGCCGCCGCGACTACGAAATCGTCAGCGTCCAGTACATCGGCTGAGCGCATGGCCGTCGCCACCTTGCTGTTGCCGGAACGGGCCCGTCTGGCCGGACCGGCGCTGAGCGGCGAGGTGGCGCGGGCGCTCGGCCGCGCGCAGCGCGACACGCTGGCCGCCGGCAGCCAGGCGCAGCTGCGGCGCCATTTCGCGCTGCCGCCGGCGTCGTGGCCGGTGGCGGCGCTGACCCGCCAGTTCGACAGCGGCGATGCCGGCGACGCCGTGTGGCTGCGCGCCGACCCGGCCTACGTGGTGCCGGACATGCAGGGCGCGCGGCTGATGGCCCACGGCGACATGCTCGCGCCCGATGCCGACGACGTGGCCGCGCTGCTGCCGGCGTTGCAGCCGCTGTTCGCCGACGCCGGCATCGAGCTCGATGCGCCGGACCCGGCGCGCTGGTACCTGCGCCTGCCCGCCGGCAGCGAGCTGCCGGCGTTCGCGGCGCCGGCGCAGGTGCTCGGCGACGACCTGTTCGACCACCTGCCCGAGGGCGCCGACGCCAGGCGCTGGCGCGCGCTGCTGACCGAGGCGCAGATCGTGCTGCACCAGCATCCGTGGAACCGGCAGCGCGCCGCGCTCGGGCGCCCGGCGATCAATTCGCCGTGGTTCTGGGGCGGCGGTTCGTTGCCGGCCGGGGTGAGCTCGCCGCACGCGCAGGTGCGCAGCCGCGACCCGCTGCTGCGCGCGTTGGCGCTGGCCGCGGGCATCGGCGACGCCGCGCCGCGCATCGATGCGCTGGTGGACCTGCGCCAGTTGCGTTCGCACGAGCAGTTCGTCGGCGAGGCGCTGCAACCGCTGCTCGAGGCGTTGCGCGGCGGCGAACTGGCGCAGCTGGTGCTGGATTTCGAGGACGGCGCGCGTTTCCGCATCGACCGCGGGCAGCGCTGGCAGCTGTGGCGGCGGCCGTTGCCGCGCCTGGACGCATGAGCCCGTCGCCACGCATCACCCGGCGACCGGCGCTGGAAGGCGGCCCGTGGCCGGAGGCGGTGCTGCCGCTGCTGCGGCGGATCTACGCCGCGCGCGGCGCGCACGACGCCGAGCTGGCGCAGCCGAAACTGGCGCGGCTGCTGCCGCCGGACACGCTGAGCGGCATCGACGCCGCGGTCGCGCTGCTGGCCGAGGCGATCGCAGGCGGCAGGCGCATCCTGGTGGTCGGCGATTTCGACTGCGACGGCGCCACCGCCTGCGCGGTGGCGGTGCGCGGATTGCGCCTGCTCGGCGCCGCGCAGGTGCTGCACGCGGTGCCCAACCGCAAGGTGCATGGCTACGGGCTGTCGCCGGCGCTGGTCGCCGAACTGGCGCCGCTGCAGCCGCACCTGCTGGTCACCGTCGACCACGGCATCGCCTGCCACGCCGGCGTGGCCGCGGCCAAGGCGCTGGGCTGGCAGGTGCTGGTCACCGACCATCACCTGCCGGGCGCGGCGCTGCCGCCGGCCGACGCGATCGTCGACCCGAACCTGGCCGGCGATGCGTTCCCGAGCAAGATGCTGGCCGGCGTCGGGGTGATCTTCTACGTGCTGCTGGCGTTGCGCCGGTACCTGCGTGAGCGCGGCGCGTTCGCCGAGCCGGCGCCGGACCTGAGCGTGCTGCTGGACCTGGTCGCGGTGGGCACCGTCGCCGACCTGGTGCCGCTGGACGCGAACAATCGCGCGTTGGTGTCCGCCGGGCTGCGCCGCCTGCAGCGCGGCCAGGGCTGCGTCGGCCTGCGCGCGCTGATCGAGGCCAGCGGGCGCGATCCGGCGCGGCTCACCGCCAGCGACATCGGTTTCGCGCTGGCGCCGCGGCTCAACGCGGCCGGGCGACTGGAGGACATGGCGCTGGGCATCGAGCTGCTGCTGTGCGAGCAGCCGCAGCAGGCGCGCGAGATCGCCGCGACGCTGGAACAGATCAATGCCGAGCGCCGCGCCGTGCAGCAGCAGATGACCGACGAGGCCGAGGCCACGGTGGCGCGCGCGCTGCTGGATGCGCCCGACGAGCCGCCGGTGACGGTGTGCCTGTTCGATGCGCAATGGCATCCGGGCGTGATCGGCCTGGTGGCTTCGAAGATGAAGGACCGCCTGCACCGCCCGGTGATCGCGTTCGCGCCGGCCGAGCCGGGCAGCGAACAGCTGCGCGGCTCGGCGCGCTCGATTCCCGGGTTCCATATCCGCGACGCGATGGCCGCGGTGGAGGCGCGGCGGCCGGGGCTGATGGAGAAGTTCGGCGGCCATGCGATGGCGGCGGGACTGAGCCTGCGCCAGGACGCGCTGGCCGAGTTCGAGCAGCTGTTCCGCGAACACGCCTTGGCCAGCCTGGACGCGGCGCTGCTGCAGGCCGAGCTGCTCAGCGATGGCGAACTGTCGGCGCACGAACTGGACCATCGTCATGCCGAGGCGCTGCGCCTGGCCGGGCCGTGGGGGCAGGGCTTTCCCGAGCCGCTGTTCGATGGCGAGTTCGACGTGGTGCAATGGCGCGTGCTGAAGGAGCGCCACGTCAAGCTGAGCCTGCGCCACCCGGAGGTGGCCGCACCGCTGAACGCGATCCACTTCGGCGGCTGGTGCGGCAGCGAACCCGGCCGCCGCGTGCACATCGCCTACCGCCTGGTCGCCGACGACTATCGCGGCGGGCAGGCGATCCAGTTGCTGGTGGAGCATTGCCGGCCGGCGGCCGGCTGAACCCGGCGTCCGCCCGCATCGTCGCGGGCGGACGCCAGACCGGCCTGGCGTCAGCCGTCCTTCTTGATCAGCGATTCGATCTTGGCCGCGCGCGCGTCCGAGCCGGGGTGCGAGGACATCAGCCCGCCCTTGCTCGACAGCTTGCGGAACATGCTCACCATCGCGTTCGGATCGTACTGGTGGCGCTTCATGAAGCGGTAGCCGTATTCGTCGGCCGCGCTCTCTTCCTTCTGCGAGAACTGCGCGTTGACGAAGCCTTCGGCCAGTTCGCCGAGCTGGCCGGAGCTGAGGCTGGCGACGGTGGAGTTGCCGGCCGCCGCGGCGGTCTCGCGGCCGGCCGAGGCCAGCAGCGCGGTGCGCATCTTGGTCTTGCTGTGGCCGAGCTTGACGTGGCCGATCTCATGGCCGATCACGCTGCGCACTTCGTCGTCGGTGGACATGTCCATCAGGCCGGAGTAGACGCGCACGCAGCCGTTCGCCATCGCCCAGGCATTGACTTCCTGGGTCTTGTAGACCTTGAAGCTGAGCTTGAGCCCGTCCTCGCCGGCCAGGCCCTGGGTGATCTTGGCCAGGCGCTGTGCGTAGGGGTCGTTGCCCTCGGCGATGGTGTTCTCCGCGTCCATGTACTTGCAGGCCGCGTCGGCGGCCTGGGCCACGTCCTGGTCGGACAGGGTCAGCGCCTGGCCGGCCTTGAGGCCGGTGGAGGAGAGTTGCTTGAGGTCGATGGCCGAGGCGTTGGCCGCGGCCAGACAGGCGACGGCCAGGCAGGTAGCCGGCAGAAGAGTCCTCATGGTGTTGCTCCTTGGTTGGGTCGGATGGCGCATTCCCGCCGGGGTTGGCGGAGGTTGCGGCGGACGGGATGGTAACAGCGGCGCTGATCGGGGCGCGATCGCGTCCGCATGCGCCGCGCCCAGGTGGCAGACTCGGGCACGGCGCCAGGCTCGCGCGGACCGGCCGGCGCGGCGGACACCGCGCTAACCCCGTTGCGCCGCGGCGGACGTTCAATGTCCACGTCCGTATCCTTCAGGGAGTGATCCATGCCGTATGTCGCCAAGGTCCTGCGTTGCATGCTGGCTTCGATGCTGTTGACCGTGGGGGCGGCGCAGGCCCAGCCGGCGCCGCCAGCGCGCATCGCCGAGCCGTTGCTGTCGGCGCCGCAGGCCGAGCGCGCGGTCCAATTGCGCTCGGCCTCGATCAGCGCGCATGCCGCGGCCGGGCTGGCGGAAACCACGGTGGAACTGGAGTTCTTCAATCCCAATGCGCGGGTGCTGGAAGGCCAGCTGGCGTTCCCGCTGCGCGACGGACAGCAGATCAGCGGCTTCGCCCTGGACATCGACGGGCAGATGCGCGAGGCGGTGCCGGTGCCCAAGGCGCGCGGGCGCCAGGTGTTCGAGGCGATCGAGCGGCGCGGCGTGGATCCGGGGCTGGTCGAGCAGACCGCCGGCAACCAGTTCCGGCTGCGGGTGTATCCGATCCCGGCGCACGGCAGCCGCCGCGTGCGGCTGATCTATCGCGAGTCGCTGAGCCGCGACGCGGCCGGCTGGCAATGGCGCCTGCCGCTGGACTACGCCGCCGGCGCGCAGTCGCTGCGGGTGCAGCTGACTAGCCAGACCGCGCCGCTGGACACCCAAGACCTGCCAGCGGGACTGCGCCTGCGCGCGCACGACGGCGGCTATGCGGCGAGCTGGTCCGGCACCGCGGCGCAGCTGCCTGCGCGGATCGCGCTGTCGCTGCGCGCGGCCAGCGAGCCGCGCGTGGCCAGCGGCAGCCGCGACGGGCAGCGCTATTTCCAGGCGCTGGTGCCGATCGCCGACATCCGCGGCGCGCGCGTGCTGCCCAGGCGCATCGGCCTGTTGTGGGACGCGTCCGGCTCGGCGCGGCATCGCGACGTGGCCGCCGAGCTGGCCTTGCTCGAGCGCTACTTCGCCGCCGCCGGCGCCATGCAGGTCGACCTGATCGTGCTGCGCGACCGCGCGCAGGCGCCGCGCCGCTTCCAGGTGCGCGACGGCGACTGGAGCTCGCTCAGGGCGACGCTGGCCGCGCTGCAGGCCGACGGCGCCAGCGCGCTGGGCGACTGGCGCGCGTCGGCGGACGTGGAGGAATACCTGTTGTTCAGCGACGGCCTCGGCAACTACGGGCCGCAGGCGTTGCCGGCGCTGTCCGGCCTCCAGCGCCTGTACGCGATCAATTCCGCCGGCGCCGATGCCGACGCCGGGCGCCTGGCGGCGGCGGCCGAAGCGCGCGGCGGGCGCCTGGTCGAACTGCACGGCGTGGCGGGACTGGCGGCGGCAAGCGCGCAGTTGCTGCAGCAGGGCGGCGAGCTGGTATCGCTGCAGGGCGAGCGGGTCGCCGACCTGGTCGCCGAGTCGCGGCATGCCGACGCCGGCTATCTGCGCATCGCCGGGCGCCTGCTGTCGGACGACGCGACGCTGCAGCTGGAGATCGCCACCGCCGCCAGCCGTCGCACGCTGCGCATCGCGCTGCGCGATGCCAGCGAAGTGCCCGGCGACCTGGTGCCGGGCGCGTGGGCGCGCGCCATGCTGCGCGCCCTGGCCGCCGACCCGCTGGGCGATGCGCAGCGGCGCCAGCAGCTGGCCAGCCGCTTCGGCGTGGTCAGCGCCGACACCTCGCTGCTGGTGCTGGAGGACGTGGACGACTACGTCCGCTACGACATCGCGCCGCCGCCGGCGTTGCGCCAGGCGGTGGCGCAGGCGCGCGCGCAGCGCCAGTCGGCCGAACGGGAGCAGCGCAAGCAGCGCGTCGATCGCGTCGCCGGGGAGTTCGCCCAGCGCATCGCCTGGTGGCAGCGCAGCTTCCCCAAGGACGCGCCGCCGCGCGCCAAGACGCAGATCGACGACGGCCACTACGTGGCGCAACGCGCGGCCTCCGCGCCGGCGCCGGCGCGGGCGTTGGCCCGTCGTGCCGCCCCGGCCCCGCCGCCGGCTCCTGCGCCGGCCATGCTGGCCGAGTCGGCGGCACTGGACGCGGTGGCCATCTCCGGCGCCGTGACCGACGCGGCCGCGGCCGGTGCCGCGGCGCCGGCGACGATCGCGCTGACGCTGCAGCCGTGGCAGCCGGACTCGCCGTACGCCAGGCGCCTGCGCGCGGCGGCGCCGGCCGAGGTCTATCCGCTGTACCTGAGCGAGCGTGCCGCGCACGCCGACAGCGTGGCCTTCTACCTGGACGTGGCCGACGTGCTGTTCGAGCGCGGCCAGCCGGAACTGGCGCTGCGCGTGCTGTCCAACCTGGCCGAGCTGCAGCTGGAGAACCGCCACGTGCTGCGCGTGCTCGGCTACCGGCTGCTGCAGGCGGGCAGGGCGGACCTGGCGGTGCCGGTGTTCGAACAGGTGCTGCGGCTGGGCGAGGAGGAGCCGCAGAGCTTCCGCGACCTGGGCCTGGCCCAGGCCGCGGCCGGCGATGCGCAGGCGGCGATCGAGCAGCTGTACCAGGTGGTCGCGCGCGACTGGGACAGCCGTTTCGACGGCGTGGCGCTGATCGCGCTGAACGAGCTCAACGCCATCGTCGCCCGTGCCGGGCGCCCGCTGGATACCGCGTTCGCCGACCCGCGGCTGCTGCGCAACCTGCCGCTGGACCTGCGCGTGGCGCTGAGCTGGGACAGCGACAATAGCGACATGGACCTGTGGGTGACCGACCCCAACGGCGAGCGCTGCTACTACGGCAACCGCGACACCTACCAGGGCGGGCACCTGTCGGACGACTTCACCGGCGGCTACGGCCCGGAGGAATTCGTGCTGCGCCACGCCAAGCCGGGCAAGTACAAGGTGGAGGCGAACTTCTTCGGCGACCGCCAGCAGCTGGTCACCGGCGCCACCACCTTGCACCTGCAGCTGAGCACCGGCTGGGGCGGCGCCGTGCAGCGCGACCAGCAGGTCACGCTGCGACTGAAGGACCGCAAGGACACGATCCTGGTCGGCGAGTTCGAGGTGCGCTGAGCGCCGCCAGCGCTGCCGGCACGGTTCAGGCCGTGCTGGCGCCGCTGCGCAGCGCGGCCGCGTCGGCGCCCCGTGCGTGCTTGAGCCCGAACAGCGGACGCAGCCAGTCGATGCGCCTGACCACGTCGTAGCCGGCAAAGCACAGCGCGAAGGTCGCCGCCACCAGCAACGGCCCTTCGAGCAGCGGCGGCAGCCGCCACGGCTTGAGCTGGTGCGCCAGCACCACGATCACGGTCTGGTGCAGGATGTAGACCGGGAACACCGCTGGCGCCAGGTAGCGCAGCGCGCGGTTGTCGGCGTGGCGGAAGCGGTAGGCGAACCCGAGCAGGGCGGCGATCGCGCACCACTGGTCGACCGCCCAGGCCACGCGCAGGCCCATCCGCAGCGCGGCGGGCGGCGGTGCGGCGTCGCTGTAGCCGGCGAAGTACCAGGTATGGACCATCAGCCCGTAGCAAGCCGCGGCCAGCAGCAGGGCCGGCCAGCGCAGCCGCTGCAGCGATTCCCAGAAGCCGGTGGCCGTTGCCGTCGCCACGCCGATCAGGAACATCGGCACGTACTGCGCATGGTTGTACCAGTCGTCGACCAGCGCGTGGGTCGACTCGAAGCGCTCGACCAGCAGCAGCCGCGCCGCCGCCAGCAGCGCGACCGGCAGCAGCAGCGCGCGCCAGCCCTGCAGCGCCGCGCCGGCCCAGCCGCGCAGCCGCGCCAGGACCGGTTCCGGCAGCAGCCGCCAGCCCAGCCACAGCAGCACGGTGTAGACCCACAGGTAGGCGACGAACCACAGATGGTTCCAGGTGGGCAGGCGCAGGCAGTCGCCATCGGCGCCGCAGAACCCGTGGTAGCCGCCGAGGTAGCGGGCATAGAACGCCAGGTAGCCCTCGCGGTAGCCGCCGGGCAGCTGTTCGACCACCTGGTAGTACGCCTGCGGCGGCACCACCACGGCCATGCCGAACAGCAGCGGCAGCAGCAGCCGCCATGAGCGCAGCCGCAGGAACCGGCGCGGCGTCCGGCGCAGCATGAAGGCGGTGGCCGCGCCGGAGATCAGGAACAGCAGCGACATCCGCCACGGCCCGCTCGACAGCATGAACGGCTCCAGCGCGGTGCCGGCGTGCGGGCTTTTGACGTGCCAGTCCCAGCTCACGTAGTACATGCCCACGTGGTAGAGGAGCAGCAGGCCGAAGGCGCACACGCGCACCCAGTCCAGATCGTGACGGCGTTCCATGGCGCATCCAGGTTCGGGGAAGCGCCCAGGGAACGGCGCATCGCGCCGCCGCGCCCGCCCGCAGTGACGAACATCGCGTCCTTGGGGACCGATGGCGGAGCGCAGGGACGAACCGCGGCGGCCGCCGCGGCTGCGGACGTTAAGATGCGCGGCATGCCCGATCCCCGCGCCGACACCTTCTACCAACGCTTCGCGCCGTGGCGGCGCAGCTTCGAGGTCGGCTTCTGGGTCGTGCTCACCCTGGTCAACGGCACCGCCAACAGCATCACCGTACTGATGGACATCCACAGGACCGGGTTGCACTTCGCCGCCTGGGAGCCGGCGGTGTGGGAGTGGTCCAGCGGCCTGGTGTTCCTGCTGATCGTGCCGGTGCTGGTGGTGCTGACCCGGCGCTATCCGCTGCACTGGGACAACTGGCGGCAGCGGCTGCCGGCCTACCTGCTGGGCAGCGTCGCGTTGTCGGTGCTGCACGTGGTGGGGATGGTCGCGATCCGCAGCGTGGTCTATCGCCTGCAGGGGGCCACTTACGACTTCGGTTCCTGGCCGCAGGGGCTGCTCTACGAATACCTGAAGGACGTGCGCAGCCTGGCCTCGATGCTGGTCAGCGTGGAGGCCTACCGCTTCCTGCTGCGCCGCTGGCAGGGCGAGGCGGCGCTGCTGGGGGCGCCCGACGAAGGGCCGCCGGTGGAATCGCTGGAGCGTCCGGAGCGGTTCCTGGTGCGCAAGCTCGGCCGCGACTTCCTGGTCGCCGCCGCCGACATCGAATGGCTGCAGGCCTCGGGCAACTACGTCAACCTGCGCGTGCGCGGCCACGACTATCCGTTGCGCAGCACGATGGCGGCGATCGAGGCCCGGCTGGATCCGGCGATGTTCGTGCGCATCCACCGCAGCTACCTGGTCAACCTGGGCTGCGTGGTGTCGATCGAGCCGCTGGAGGCGGGCGAGGCCTGGGTGCACCTGCGCGACGGCAGCCGCGTGCCGTGCAGCCGCCGCTATCGCGCCGGCCTGCGCGCCGTGGCCGGCAACGCCGACGCCGGCGCGGTGGGCTAGGGCGCCGCTATCGGCGCAGGCCATGGGCCGCCGTTGCGGCGGCGGGGCGGGACCGCCCGGCTTGTACGACGACGCCAACCCGACCACGCACGCGGCAGGACTGCCCGGCGCTGTGGCCGCTGCGGCGGAATTGCTAGAATCGGCGTCTTGTTTGCCGGAAAACCGACATGATCGAACTCAATCCCATCCGCCAGCGCATCGCCGATCTGTCCGATCGCGTCCTGTCGCTCAGGGGGTTTCTTTGACTACGACGCCAAGAAAGAGCGTCTAGAGGAAGTCACCCGCGAGCTGGAAAGCCCCGACGTCTGGAACAACCCCGAGCGCGCGCAGGGCCTGGGCCGCGAGCGCGCCAACCTGGAGAAGACCGTCGGCGGCATCGCCAGCGTGCTCGACGGGCTGGCCGAGGCGCGCGAGTTCCTGGACCTGGCCGAAGCCGAGGACGATGAGGACACCGCGCTGGCGGTGGTCGCCGACGTCGACCGCTACCAGACCCACATCGAGAAGCTCGAGTTCCAGCGCATGTTCTCCGGCGAGATGGATGGCGCCAACGCCTTCGTCGACATCCAGGCCGGCGCCGGCGGCACCGAGGCCCAGGACTGGGCCGAGATGCTGCTGCGCATGTACCTGCGCTGGGCCGAAGGCCGCGGCTGGAAGACCGAACTGCTGGAGGTCTCCGGCGGCGAAGTGGCCGGCATCAAGTCCGCCACGTTCCGCGTCGAGGGCGATTTCGCCTACGGCTGGCTGAAGACCGAGACCGGCGTGCACCGGCTGGTGCGCAAGTCGCCGTTCGACTCGGACAACCGCCGCCACACCAGCTTCACCTCGGTGTTCGTGTCGCCGGAGATCGACGACAACATCGACATCGACATCAACCCGGCCGACCTGCGGACCGACGTCTACCGTTCCTCGGGCGCCGGCGGCCAGCACGTCAACAAGACCGAGTCGGCGGTGCGCATCACCCACGTGCCCACCGGCATCGTGGTCGCCTGCCAGACCGGGCGCAGCCAGCACCAGAACCGCGACAACGCGATGAAAATGCTGGCGGCCAAGCTGTACGAGCTCGAGATCCAGAAGCGCAACGCCGAGCGCGACGCGGTGGAGGCGACCAAGTCCGACATCGGCTGGGGCAGCCAGATCCGCAACTACGTGCTCGACCAGAGCCGGATCAAGGACCTGCGCACCGGCATCGAGCGCACCGACACGCAGAAGGTGCTGGACGGCGACCTGGACGAATTCGTCGAGGCCAGCCTCAAGTCCGGCCTGGAAGTCGGCGCCAAACGCAGCGACGCCTGACCTGCGCCAGCGCCGCGGCCCGCCGCCGCGGCGCGCCCCACGCGGCCGGCAGCGCGCCGGCCACGCTCCTCCCCCACCTCCGAAGAACGACCGCCATGACCGAGCAGACCCCCGCAACGCCGACTCCCGCCGACGAGAACAGTCTCATCGCCGAGCGCCGCGCGAAACTGGGTGCGCTGCGCAGCCAGGGCATCGCCTATCCGAACGATTTCCGGCGCACCCACTTCGCCGGGCAGCTGCAGGCCGAGTTCGCCGACGCCGAGCGCTGGAGCGCCGAAGCGCTGGAAGCGCAGGGCCGCACGGTGCGCCTGGCCGGGCGCATGCTGGCCAAGCGGGTGATGGGCAAGGCCAGCTTCGTGCAGCTGCAGGACGAGTCCGGGCGCATCCAGTTGTTCCTGCAGGCCAACGCGCTGGGCGCGGCCTACGACGCGTTCAAGGGCTGGGACATCGGCGACATCGTCGGCGTGGAGGGCGGGCTGACCCGCACCAGGACCGGCGAGCTGTCGGTCAAGGCGACCGCGCTGCGGCTGCTGACCAAGTCGCTGCGCCCGCTGCCGGACAAGTGGCATGGCCTGAGCGACGTGGAGCAGCGCTACCGCCAGCGCTACGTCGACCTGATCGTGTCGCCGGAGGCGCGCGAGGTGTTCGTCAAGCGTTCCAAGATCATCCGCGCGATGCGCGCCTGGCTGGACGCGCGCGGCTTCCTGGAAGTGGAGACGCCGATGATGCACTACATCCCCGGCGGCGCCACCGCCAAGCCGTTCACCACCCACCACAACGCGCTGGACCTGGACCTGTACCTGCGCGTGGCGCCGGAGCTGTACCTGAAGCGGCTGGTGGTCGGCGGCCTGGAACGCGTCTACGAGATCAACCGCAATTTCCGCAACGAAGGCGTCAGCACCCGGCACAATCCGGAATTCACCATGATGGAGCTGTACGAGGCCTACGCCACGTACCACGAAGTGATGGACCTGACCGAGAACGTGATCCGCGACGTGGCCCAGCAGGTGCTCGGCACCACCCAGGTGCACTGGGACGGTGCCGACATCGACCTGGGCCCGCGCTTCCGCCGCTGGCGCATGGACGAGGCGGTGCGCCACCACAACCCGCAGATCAGCGCCGCCGACTGCACCGACCGGCAGGCGCTGCTGCGCCACTGCGAACGGCTCAACCTCCGGGTCAAGCCGTCCTACGGCTGGGGCAAGCTGCTGCTGGAGATCTTCGAGGCCACCGTCGAGCACACCCTGGTGCAGCCGACCTTCATCACCGACCACCCGGTCGAGGTGTCGCCGCTGGCGCGCAGCAGCGACACCGAGCCGGGCTACACCGACCGCTTCGAGCTGTTCATCAACGGCAAGGAGCTGGCCAACGGCTTTTCCGAACTCAACGATCCGGAGGACCAGGCGGCGCGGTTCCAGGCACAGGTCGAGGCGAAGGACGGGGGCGACGACGAGGCGATGCACTTCGACGCCGACTACATCCGCGCCCTGGAAGTGGGCCTGCCCCCGACCGGCGGCCTGGGCATCGGCATCGACCGGCTGGTAATGTTGCTTACCGGCAGCAGCTCGATCCGTGATGTGCTGCTGTTCCCGTACATGCGTCCGGAGGCTTAATCTAGCGGCTGGGACGCAAGCCGTGGCGTGTTTCTTGCATCTGACGTCGGCAGTAGCGTAAGTGAAGGGGTGCCCGCGCCGGGCTGACCGGTTCCGGCGCCGCCGCTCGTTGTTTCTCGATAGCCCGTGGTGTCGTGGGCCGGAGGATCGCAGATGCAAGATGCCAGCATGAGCTTGACCGGAGTATCTTCCCCGCAAGACCACCCAGCCTGGGTGGCAGGGGCGGACCACCGCTTGAACATCGTCATCGTCGACGACCAGACGTCCGCGCGCACCATGCTGCGCCACGTGATCGAGGACATCGCGCCGGAACTGACCGTGCGCGACTTCGGCGATCCGCAGGCCGCGCTGGCGTGGTGCGAGGCCGGCAAGGTCGACCTGCTGCTGCTCGACTACCGCATGCCGGGCATGGACGGGCTGGACTTCGCCCGCCGCTTCCGGCGCCTGCCCAAGCACCGCGACATCCCGATCATCCTGGTCACCGTGGTCGGCGACGAGCCGATCCGGCAGGCGGCGCTGGAAGCGGGCGTGATCGACTTCCTGGTCAAGCCGATCCGCCCGCGCGAGCTGCGCGCGCGTTGCCACAACCTGCTGCAGCTGCGCCTGCAGAGCGAGAACATCAAGCAGCGCGCGATGTCGCTGGAGCAGCGCCTGCTGGCCAGCATGCACGAGGTCGAGGAACGCGAACGCGAGACCCTGTCGCGGCTGGCGCGGGCGATCGAGTACCGCGACGCCGGCACCAGCGCCTACCTGGAGCGCATGGCGCACGTGGCCGGGCTGATCGCCGAGCAGCTGGGCCTGTCCGAAGAGGAAGTGCGGGTCATCGAGATGGCCGCCACGCTGCACGACATGGGCAAGATCGCCATCCCCGACGCGGTGCTGCTCAAGCCCGGCAAGCTCAGCGAGGAGGAGATGGCGGTGATGCGCATGCACCCGCGCATCGGCTACGAACTGCTCAGCGGCAGCCAGAACCGCTTCATCCAGGTCGGTGCGCTGATCGCGCTGCGCCACCACGAGCGCTACGACGGCAGCGGCTACCCTGACGGCCTGGTCGGCGAGGCGATCCCGCTGGAGGCGCGGATCGTGGCGGTGGCCGACGTGTTCGACGCGCTGATCTCGCCGCGTCCCTACAAGGAAGCCTGGACCATGGACGCCACGCTGGCCTACCTGTACGCGCAGCGCGGCCGGCTGTTCGACCCGCGCTGCGTGGACGCGCTGTTCCGCGGCCGCGAACAGCTGCAGACGATCTGCGAGCAGTACTCCACGGCATCGGCGCGACCGGGGGTGTGACGTGAAGGCGATCGTCGGCTGGCTGCGGAACCGGCTGTCCCAGCGCCCGGACAGCGAGCACGGGCAGGCCATCGTGCGCATCGTCATGGTGGCGCTGATCCTGACCTACGAAACCCTGTTCGCCAACAGCTGGGGCCTGCCGCCCACGCAGGTGCGCTACGTGATCGGGCTGACCCTGATCTCGCAGTGCCTGGCGCTGGCGTTGATGGCCTGGATCCTGGTGCAGCCGAAGCGTTCGGACGTGCGCCGGGTGATCGGCATGCTCGCCGACTACGGCCTGATGGCGATGGCGATGAGCGCGATCGGCGAGCCGATGGCCTGCATCTACGTGGTCGTGATGTGGGTGACGATCGGCAACGGCCTGCGCTTCGGGAACCGCTATCTGTATCTGGCGGTGGCGCTGGCCTGCGTCAGTTTCAGCGTGACTCTGCTGACCAGCGACTACTGGGCCGCCAACCGCGGCCTCGGCGTCGGGCTGCTGGTGGGGCTGGCGGCGATCCCGCTGTACCTGTCCGGACTGCTGCGCGAACTGACCCGGGCCACCGCCGAGGCGCGCCGCGCCAGCGAGGCCAAGAGCCGGTTCCTGGCCAACATGAGCCACGAGTTCCGCACCCCGCTCAACGGACTGTCCGGCATGACCGAGGTGCTGGCCACCACGCGCCTGGATGCCGAGCAGCGCGAATGCGTCAACACCATCCAGGCCTCGGCGCGCAGCCTGCTGTCGCTGGTGGAGGAGGTGCTGGACATCTCGGCGATCGAGGCCGGCAAGATCCGCGTCGACAAGCACGACTTCTCGCTGCGCGAGACCCTCGGCAGCATCGGCCTGATCCTGCAGCCGCAGGCGCGCGGCAAGGGCCTGGCCTACCACCTGGACGTGGCCGCCGACGTGCCGGACAACCTGTCCGGCGACGCCGGGCACCTGCGCCAGGTGCTGCTCAACCTGGCCGGCAACGCGGTCAAGTTCACCGAGATGGGCCGCGTCGACGTGCGCGTGCGCATCCTCAAGGGCGAGCCGGGGCAGGCGATGCGGCTGAGCTTCGACATCGTCGACACCGGCATCGGCGTGCCGCCGGCGATGCGTCCGCGGCTGTTCGAGGCGTTCGAGCAGGCCGACGTGGGCCTGGCGCGGCGCTACGAGGGCACCGGCCTGGGCACCACGATCGCCAAGGGCCTGGTCGAGGCGATGGGCGGCAGCATCGGCTACCAGGAGAACCCGCCGCGCGGCAGCCGCTTCTGGTTCGAGCTGCCGTTCGAGCCGGGCAGCGCGCTGTCGACCACCATGGCCAGGCAGGGCAGCGCGGCGCTGCTCGAGGACCCGACCCAGGCCGGCAACGTCATCGCCTTCGCCGACCCGTTCCTGCGCCATCGCGCGCGGGTGCGCAGCATGCGCGTGCTGGTCGCCGACGACCATGCGGCCAACCGCATGGTGCTGCAGCGCATGCTGCAGAAGGCCGGGCACCGGGTGATCTGCGTGGAGGGCGCCGAAGCGGTGCTCGACGCGCTGGCCGAAACCGAATTCGACGCGGTGATCGTCGACCTGCACATGCCAGGCATGAGCGGGCTGGACATGCTCAAGCACCTGCGGGTGATGCAGGCCGGCGGCCCGCGCACGCCGGTGGTGGTGTTGAGCGCCGACGTCACCCCCGAGTCGATCCAGCGCTGCGAACAGGCCGGCGCGCACACCTTCCTGGCCAAGCCGGTGGTCGCCACCCGGCTGCTGGACACGCTGGCCGAGATCGCCACCAACGGCAAGCTGCGCACCACCGAGCCGGCGCCGCGCGCCAGCGCCATGGTGGAAGGCGTGCTGGATCCGTCGGTGCTCGACGAACTGGCGGGCCTGGGAATGGGCGACGGTTTCGAGCGCGAGTTCATCTCGCAATGCCTCAACGATGCCGACGGCTGCCTGGGCGGCATGCAGCTGGCCGGCGACGCCGGCAACTGGGAGCGCCTGCGCGAGCATGCGCATGCGATCAAGGGCGTGGCGAGCAACCTGGGGCTGGTGAAGCTGGCGAGCCTGGGCGGCGAGCTGATGCGCATGGCCGACTGGCAGGTGCGCAGCGAATGGCGGCAGCGGCTGATGGCGCTGAACGCCAGCCTGAGCGAAGGCCGCGATGCGCTGGAGCTGCGTGCCCGGCAGGGCGTGATGCAGGACGGCGGCGAACTGCGTTGAGGGAAAGCCCGGCGCTGGGCCGGGCCGGTCCCCTGACTACCGGCGCAGGCGGGACTCAGGCGGCAACGCCCTGCGAACGCCGTGTCTGTGCCCGCACCAGACGATCCATCGTCCGCAGCGACTTGTCGCCGAGCGCCAGCGCGGTGTCCACCCAGATCTCGGTGACCGCCACCAGTTCCTCGCGCCGGATCGGCTGCACCACGTTGCGCATCGCGTTCATCGCCAGGTGCGACAGCGGCGCGCGGCGCTGCTGGCGGATCAGATCCTCCACCGCCGCCACGCCCTGGCCCTTGGGCACCAGCACGTCGACGATGCCCATCCGGTGCATTTCCTGGCTGCTGTAGACGCGGCCTTCGAGGATGATCTTCTCGGCCAGCTGCGGCGCGACCCGGCGGCTGAGGAACGAGTAGGCGCCCATGCCCGGGAACAGGCCGAACAGCACTTCCGGCAGCCCCATGCCGACGTCTTCCTCGGCGACGATCATGTGGCAGGACAGGGCCATCTCCAGGCCGCCGCCGAGCGCGTCGCCCTGCAGCAGGGCGATGGTGCGGAAGTCGCCGCCCAGGCCCTGATGGAACTGGTAGACGCCCTCGATGCAGCTCAGCGCATAGGCGCGCAGGCCTTCGCGGTCGCGGCGGCGGATGTACTGGCCGAACAGTTCCAGGTCGCCGCCCAGGTTGAAGGCGGTGCTGTCCGAGGCCAGCACCAGGTTGCGCAACTGGTCCGGCTGGCGCAGGCTGGGATGCGAGATCGCGCCCAGGTAGGCGTGCATTTCGCGCATCAGCGGCGGGCGGAAGCACGGCCGGACACCTTCGGCGGCATCGGCATGCATGTACAACCAATGGCTGTCGCCGGCGACGGACGAATCGACGCGGATGGTGGAATAAGGGCGGGTACGGGGCAGGGTGTCGATCATGTTCATGGCTCGGGCTCTCGGGGAAACGCCCGCGGAGGGGTGTGGCGCAGCGGGCGAGTGCGGGCTCCACCCGATCGATGCTACACCCGGCTCATCATCATGAATGGCAACGTGCGTGACGGACGCTCATCGCCAGGCAAAGCGGCCGGCGCGGCGAGCGCCGACCGTGCCGGGATCATTGCGGCTGGCTGTCTCGCAGTTCGCGACGCAGGATCTTGCCGACGTTGGTCTTGGGCAGTTCCTTGCGGAACTCGATGATGCGCGGCAGCTTGTAACCGGTCAGGTTGGCGCGCGCGTGCGCCTTGACGTCCTCGGCGGTCAGCGCCGGGTCCTTCTTGACGATGACCACCTTGACCACCTCGCCGGACTTCTCGTCGGGCACGCCCACCGCCGCCACTTCCAGCACGCCGGGCATCATCGCGATCACGTCCTCGACCTCGTTGGGATACACGTTGAAGCCGGACACCAGGATCATGTCCTTCTTGCGGTCGACGATGTAGCAGAAGCCCTGCGCGTCCATCCGCGCCATGTCGCCGGTATGCAGCCAGCCGTCGGTGTCGATGGCGCTGGCGGTTTCCTCCGGGCGCCGCCAGTAGCCCTTCATCACCTGCGGGCCCTTGATGCACAGCTCGCCGACCTCGCCGATCGGCAGGACCTGCCCGGCGTCGTCCTTGATGCAGGCGTCGGTGGACGGGATCGGCAGGCCGATGGCGCCGTTGTATTCCTTGAGGTCGAGCGGGTTGATGCACGCCGCCGGCGAGGTCTCGGTCAGGCCGTAGGCCTCGACCAGGGTCACGCCGGTCACCTGCTTCCAGCGCTCGGCCACCGCGCGCTGCACCGCCATGCCGCCGCCCAGGGTGAACTTCAGCGACGAGAAATCCACCTGGTCGAAACCGGGCGTGTTGAGCAGGCCGTTGAACAGGGTGTTGACGCCGGTGATGCCGGTGAAGCGGGTCTTGCGCAGTTCCTTGACGAACCCAGGCATGTCGCGCGGGTTGCTGATCAGGTGGTTGAGGCCGCCGAGCTTCATGAACACCAGGCCGTTCGCGGTCAGGGCGAAGATGTGGTACAGCGGCAGCGCGGTGATGACCACCTCGTTGCCTTCCTCCAGCTTGCCGGTGGCGGCGATCCACGCCGCGGCCTGCTGCATGTTGGCGACCAGATTGCGGTGGGTCAGCATCGCGCCCTTGGCCACGCCGGTGGTGCCGCCGGTGTACTGCAGGAAGGCGATGTCCTCCGGGCCGATGTCCAGTTCCGGCAGCGCGTGCAGCCGGCCCAGGGTCAGCGCGTCGCGGAAGCGCACCGCGCCGGGGATATCGTAGTCCGGCACCAGCTTCTTGACGTACTTGAGCACGAAGTTGACCAGCGGGCCTTTCGGGAAGCCGAGCATGTCGCCCAGGCCGGTGGTGATCACCTGCTTGAGCGGCGTGTCGGCGACCACGTCCTGCACGGTCTTGCCGAAGTTGTCGACCACCACGATCACGCTGGCGCCGGAGTCCACCAGCTGGTGCTTCAGTTCGCGGGGGGTGTACAGCGGGTTGACGTTGACCACGGTCAGGCCGGCCAGCAGCACGCCGAAGGTGGCGATCGGATACTGCAGGCAGTTGGGCATCATCAGCGCGACGCGGTCGCCCTTCTTGAGCTTGAGTTCGCCGAGCAGATAGGCCGCGAACTGCTTGGCCAGCTCGCCGGCCTCGCGGTAGGTCAGGGTCTTGCCGAAGTTGCAGTATGCGGGCCGGTCGGCGAACTTGGACACCGACGACTCGAACACCGCGGCGACCGAGCGGTACTGGTCGACGTCGATCTCGGCCGGAATGCCTGCCGAATAGCTCTGCAACCACGGACGTTCCTGATGCATATGCCCCCCTCGAATTTGAATGCCGCTTCATTCCACGCCCGTATGACGGTCCAGGGCGTGGCGAGTGGCAGGATACCGTTCCGAATGGAAAAGGCGAAGCCGCGATGAGCAAGCGACCGGGCGCGATGCGATGGCTGGTGTGGCTGGCGCTGTGCCTGGCGGTGGCCGGCTGCCGGCGCGATCCGCCGGAACAGCGCCTGCGCGCGCGCATCGCCGAGCTGCAGCAGGCGCTGGAGGACCGGCGGATCGGTGCGGCGATGGAGGTGATCGCCGAGGATTTCTCCAGCGGCCCGGGGATGGATCGTGCTGCGTTGCACAACCTGTTGCGCGCGCAGTTCCTGCGCAACGCCAAGGTCGGAACCACCCTCGGTCCGTTGGCGGTGGCGATGCGTCAGGACAGCGCGACGGTGGACTTCGACGCGATGCTCAGCGGCGGCGATGGCGGCCTGCTGCCCGACCGCTTACAGCGCTACCGGGTCAGCACCGGCTGGCGCGAACGCGACGGCCAGTGGCAGCTGTACTACGCGCAGTGGGAGGCGCAGTAGCGCGGACAACAGGCGGCCGACGCAGGTCCGCGCGCGAACGCGGCGCCCCGATCGCACGAGTGGCAAAGCGGAATGTCGTGTCGTCGGTCGTGCAGCAAGACGAAAAAAGCGAGCGATGGCATCCGCATGCCGACGCGGCAGCGCTGCCGCGGCACCGAGGCGAGCCCCGGCGCCGCGCGACGCATGGATCAGGCCGCCTTGCGCCCGGCCAACTGGCGCAGCACGTACTGCAGCAGGCCGCCGTGCTTGAAGTACTCCACTTCCTTCGGCGTCAGCAGCAGCACCTTGACCTGGAACTGCTTGACGCTGCCGTCGGACTTCTTCGCATCGATGACCGCGCGGCGGCTGGCGCCGTCCTCCAGGCCGGTGATGTCGAACACTTCCGAGCCGTCCAGGCCCAGCGTCTGCGCGTTCTCGCCTTCCAGGTACTGCAGCGGCAGCACGCCCATGCCGACCAGGTTGGAGCGGTGGATGCGCTCGAAGCTCTCGGCGATCACCGCCTTGACCCCGAGCAGGTTGGTGCCCTTGGCCGCCCAGTCGCGCGAGGAGCCGGTGCCGTATTCCTTGCCGGCCAGCACCACCAGCGGCACGCCGTCGGCCTTGTACTTCATCGCCGCGTCGTAGATCGCCAGCTTCTCCGGCGCGCCCTGGGCGGGGTAGTACAGCGTGTTGCCGCCTTCCTCGCCGCCGAACATCAGGTTCTTGATGCGGATGTTGGCGAAGGTGCCGCGCACCATCACGTCGTCGTTGCCGCGGCGGCTGCCGTAGCTGTTGAAGTCGGCCGGCTGCACGCCGCGCGACTGCAGGAAGCGGCCCGCCGGCGAGTCCTTCTTGATGTTGCCGGCCGGCGAGATGTGGTCGGTGGTGATCGAGTCGCCGAACAGGCCGAGCACGCGTGCGCCGTGGACGTCGTCGATGCGGCCGACCTGCATGGTCATGCCGTCGAAGTAGGGCGGGTTCTTGATGTAGGTGGAGTCCCCGTCCCAGGCGTACAGGTCGCCGTCCGGCGACTGGATCTGGGCCCAGCGGCTGTCGCCCTTGAACACGTCCGCGTAGTTCTGCTTGAACATCTCCGGGCCGACGGTGGCGGCGATGGTGTCGCCGATCTCCTTGTTGCTCGGCCAGATGTCGCGCAGGTACACCGGTTGGCCGTCGCTGCCGGTGCCCAGCGGCTCGGTGCTCAGGTCGATGTCGGTGGTGCCGGCGATGGCGTAGGCCACCACCAGCGGCGGCGAGGCCAGGTAGTTCATCTTCACTTCCGGATGCACGCGGCCTTCGAAGTTGCGGTTGCCCGACAGCACCGAGGTCACCACCAGGTCGTCGCGCGCGATCGCCGCGGACACGTCCTCCGGCAGCGGACCGGAGTTGCCGATGCAGGTGGTGCAGCCGTAGCCGACCACGTAGAAGCCGAGCTTTTCCAGGTCCTCGAGCACCCCGGCCTTCTTCAGGTAGTCGGTCACCACCAGCGAGCCCGGCCCGAGCGAGGTCTTCACCCACGGCTGCGCCTTCAGTCCCTTGGCCACCGCGTTGCGCGCCAGCAGGCCGGCGCCGAGCATCACCGCCGGATTGGAGGTGTTGGTGCAGGAGGTGATCGCGGCGATCACCACCGAGCCGTCGCGCAGCTGCCAGCCGGCACCGCTGTCTTCAGCGGCCTCGGCCTGCGAGGCCTTGGCGCCGACCGCGGTGCCGCCGCCGCCCTCGTTCTTGAGCCGGTCTTCCTGCTTGAGGTCGCTGTTGCGCTTGGCCGCGCGCGCGTCGACGAACGGCGCCAGGCTCTCGCGGAAGTTGCGCTGCATGTCCGACAGCAGCACCCGGTCCTGCGGGCGCTTGGGGCCGGCCAGCGACGGCTTGACCTCGGCCATGTCCAGTTCCAGCGTGGCGCTGTAGGCGGCGTGCGCGGTGTCGGCGTCGTGCCACAGGCCCTGCGCCTTGGCGTAGGCCTCGACCAGCGCGATCTGCGCCTCGCTGCGCCCGGACAGGCGCAGGTAGGTCAGCGATTCGCCGTCGATCGGGAAGATGCCGCAGGTGGCCCCGTATTCGGGCGCCATGTTGCCGATCGTCGCGCGGTCGGCCAGCGGCAGGTGCTGCAGGCCGTCGCCGTAGAACTCCACGAACTTGCCGACCACGCCGTGCTTGCGCAGCATCTGCGTCACCGTCAGCACCAGGTCGGTGGCGGTGGCGCCTTCGGGCAGCTTGCCGGTGAGCTTGAAGCCCACCACCTGCGGGATCAGCATCGACGAGGGCTGGCCGAGCATCGCCGCCTCGGCCTCGATGCCGCCCACGCCCCAGCCGAGCACGCCGATGCCGTTGATCATCGTGGTGTGGCTGTCGGTGCCGAACACGGTGTCGGGATAGGCGAAGGCGCGGCCGTCCTTGTCGGCGGTCATCACCACCCGCGCCAGATGCTCCAGGTTGACCTGGTGCACGATGCCGGTGTTCGGCGGCACCACCTTGAAGTTGTCGAAGGCCTTCTGGCCCCAGCGCAGGAAGCCGTAGCGCTCCTTGTTGCGCTGGAACTCGATCTTGCCGTTGAGGTCCAGCGCCTGCGCGTTGCCGAACACGTCCACCTGCACCGAATGGTCGATCACCAGCTCCGACGGGATCAGCGGATTGATCTGCTCGGGGCGCCCGCCGAGCTTGACCACCGCATCGCGCATCGCCGCCAGGTCGACCACGCACGGCACCCCGGTGAAGTCCTGCAGCACCACCCGCGCCGGCATGAACGCGATCTCGGTGTCCGGCTCGGCGCCGGCGTCCCAGCGCGCGACCGCCTCGATGTGGTCCTTGCCCACGGTGACCCCGCCGTCTTCGTGGCGCAGCAGGTTCTCCAGCAGGATCTTCATCGAGTACGGCAGCCTGGCGATGTCGAAATGCTGGCCGAGCTTGGGCAGGCTGTAGTAGGCGTAGGAGGTGCCGTTGACTTCGAGGCTGCTGAGGGTGGAGAACGAATCGCTCATGCTAGGGGGCTCCTGTTGCGAGTTGCTGGCGGCGTGCGCGGGCTGATGGCAGTCACAGGTTCCGCGGCGGCGGAAAGCGGCATTATCCCGCAGTCAGGGGTGAGGAAAGTGTTTTCTGCGTGCGCGTGCGCGGCAATAGTGCATTGCAGCGGCGGCTGCATGCGAAGCTGCGCGGTCGCGTGGCCGGCTGCGTGCGTTGAAGCCGGTCGGCGCCTGGCGGGTGCGCGGACAGGTCGCAGCGTCGCCTGCGTGGTCGAGTGGGCATGGGGCAAGTCAAGCCTGCGCGCCGAGACAGCGGACGAGCGATGAGACATCCGCAGGTCGGTCCTCGCCTGCGGGCACAAGCGCCGTGAATGGAGGCGACGTGCGCAGAAGGGGCGTCGTCGCCCAATTGCGGCGCCTCCGGTTTTCAGGGCCATGCGCGTGATGCGCCGCAATCTGGGGCGCGTGGCTCGGCGCCGGCGGCGCCACCGCATGCGGACTTGGGTATGCATCCTGAAGTATGTATAATTCGTACATACCTCGCGGAACCGTCCCCATGGAAGCCACTGTCGCCGAACGCGGCCAGATCACCTTGCCCAAGGCGGTGCGCGATGCCCTGGGCCTGACCAAGGGCACCATCCTCAAGGTCGAACTGGACGGCAGCCGCATCGTGCTGCGCAAGAGCGTGGACGATGCGATCTCGCGCGCACGCGGCCGCTTCAGCCTGGACGGCTTCGACGCGCCCGACGTGGCGGTGCGCAGCATCCGCCACGACGACGCAGGCGATGCCTGAGCCGCGCATGATCGCGATCGATTCCCCCGCGCTGGTGGACCTGCTGGCCGACGGCCCGCGCGCCGACGCGGTCGAGGCCTGCCTGCGCCAGTGCCTGGGCGCCGGCCGCGTGGTGGTCTGCGACCTGGCCCTGGCCGAGATCTGCAGTTCGCTGCGCAACGGCGCCGACGCGCTGGCCGCGCTGGAGGAGATGGGCATCCATTTCCATGCGCTGGAAGCCAAGTCGGCGTTGCGCGCCGGCGAGATGCATCGCCGCCATCGGCAGCGCGGCGGCCGCGGCCACGCCCTGGCCGATTTCCTGATCGGTGCGCACGCGCTGCTGCAGTGCGACGGCCTGATCACCTACGACGACGGTTTTTTTCGCGACTACTTCAAGGGCCTGAAGCTGATCGTGCCGCAAGCCTGAGCCCCATCCTCACCGTTCATCCGATCCCGGAGTTGCCATGTTGGAAGCCTACCGCCACCACGAAGCCGAGCGCGCCGCGCTGGGCATCCCGCCGCTGCCGCTGACCGCGCAGCAGACCGCCGAGGTCATCGAGCTGCTGAAGAACCCGCCGGCGGGCGAGGAGGCGTTCCTGGTCGAGCTGCTGAGCCAGCGCGTGCCGGCCGGCGTCGACGACGCCGCCAAGGTCAAGGCCTCGTACCTGGCCGCGGTCGCGCTGGGCAGCGAGCGGTGCGCGCTGATCAGCCGCGAGCGCGCCACCGAACTGCTCGGCACCATGCTCGGCGGCTACAACATCCACCCGCTGATCGAGCTGCTGGACAGCGCGGAGCTGGGCGCGATCGCCGCCGAAGGGCTCAAGCACACGCTGCTGATCTTCGATGCGTTCCACGACGTGCAGGAAAAGGCCGAGGCCGGCAACGCGCACGCCAAGGCGGTGCTGCGCAGCTGGGCCGATGCCGAGTGGTTCACCAGCAAGCCGGAAGTGCCGCAGAGCCTGACCGTCACCGTGTTCAAGGTGCCGGGCGAGACCAACACCGACGACCTGTCGCCGGCGCCGGACGCCACCACGCGCCCGGACATCCCGCTGCACGCGCTGGCGATGCTGAAGAACAAGCGCGACGGCGCGGCGTTCGCGCCGGAGGAGGACGGCAAGCGCGGCCCGATCCAGGCCATCGCCGAGCTCAAGGCCAAGGGCCACCTGGTCGCCTACGTCGGCGACGTGGTCGGCACCGGCTCCAGCCGCAAGTCGGCGACCAACTCGGTGCTGTGGTGGACCGGCGAGGACATCCCGTACATCCCCAACAAGCGTTTCGGCGGCGTGTGCCTGGGTTCGAAGATCGCGCCGATCTTCTACAACACGATGGAAGACGCCGGCGCGCTGCCGATCGAGCTGGACGTGTCGCAGATGGAGCACGGCGACGTGGTCGAGCTGCGTCCGTACGAAGGCAAGGCGCTGAAGAACGGGCAGGTGATCGCCGAATTCGCGATGAAGTCCGACGTGCTGTTCGACGAAGTGCGCGCCGGCGGACGCATCCCGCTGATCGTCGGCCGCGGCCTGACCGCCAAGGCGCGCGAGTTCCTCGGCCTGCCGCCGTCGGACCTGTTCCGCCTGCCGATGGTGCCGCCGGACACCGGCAAGGGCTTCTCGCTGGCGCAGAAGATGGTCGGCCGCGCCTGCGGCCTGGCGGAAGGCCAGGGCATGCGCCCGGGCACCTATTGCGAGCCGAAGATGACCTCGGTGGGCTCGCAGGACACCACCGGGCCGATGACCCGCGACGAGCTGAAGGACCTGGCCTGCCTGGGCTTCTCCGCCGACCTGGTGATGCAGTCGTTCTGCCACACCGCCGCGTACCCGAAGCCGGTCGACGTCAAGACCCACCACACCCTGCCGGAGTTCATCTCCACCCGCGGCGGCGTGTCGCTGCGTCCGGGCGACGGCGTGATCCACAGCTGGCTCAACCGCATGCTGCTGCCGGACACCGTCGGCACCGGCGGCGATTCGCATACGCGCTTCCCGATCGGCATCTCGTTTCCGGCCGGCTCCGGCCTGGTCGCCTTCGCCGCCGCCACCGGCGTCATGCCGCT
Source organism: Xanthomonas sp. (assembly GCF_017163755.1). Taxonomy (GTDB): domain Bacteria; phylum Pseudomonadota; class Gammaproteobacteria; order Xanthomonadales; family Xanthomonadaceae; genus Xanthomonas_A. The sequence continues at coordinate 38,833 of NZ_JAFIWC010000016.1, read as the reverse complement.
GGACATGCCGGAAAGCGTGCTGGTGCGTTTCAAGGGACAGATGCAGCCGGGCGTGACCCTGCGCGACCTGGTCAACGCGATCCCGCTGTACGCGATCAAGGACGGCCTGCTGACCGTGGCCAAGCAGGGCAAGAAGAACATCTTCTCCGGACGCATCCTGGAGATCGAGGGCCTGCCGGACCTGAAGGTGGAGCAGGCGTTCGAGCTGTCCGACGCCTCGGCCGAGCGTTCGGCCGCAGGCTGCACGGTGCGCCTGAACAAGGAACCGATCATCGAGTACCTCAACAGCAACATCACCCTGCTGAAGTGGATGATCGCCGAAGGCTATGCCGATGCGCGTTCGCTGGCGCGGCGGATCAAGAAGATGGAGGAGTGGCTGGCCGACCCGCAGCTGCTCGAGCCCGATGCCGATGCCGAGTACGCGGCGGTGATCGAGATCGACCTGGCCGACATCCACGAGCCGATCGTGGCCTGTCCGAACGACCCGGACGACGTGAAGACGCTGTCGGAGGTGTCCGGGGCCAAGATCGACGAGGTGTTCATCGGCTCGTGCATGACCAACATCGGCCACTTCCGCGCGGCGGCCAAGCTGCTGGAAGGCAAGCGCGACATCCCGACCCGGCTGTGGGTCGCGCCGCCGACCAAGATGGACGCCTCCGAGCTGACCAAGGAAGGCCACTACGGCACCTTCGGCGCGGCCGGCGCGCGCATGGAGATGCCCGGCTGCTCGCTGTGCATGGGCAACCAGGCGCAGGCGCGCGAAGGCGCCACGGTGTTCTCCACCTCCACCCGCAACTTCCCCAACCGCCTGGGCCGCAACACCAACGTGTACCTGGGCTCGGCGGAACTGGCGGCGATCTGCTCGCGCCTGGGCCGCATCCCGACCAAGGACGAGTACATGGCCGACGTGGGCGTGATCAAGACCAGTGGCGAGCAGATCTACCGCTACATGAACTTCGATCAGATCCAGGAGTACCAGGACGTGGCCGACACCGTCGCGGCCTGATCGGCATGCATCGGCGATGAAGGAAAAGCCCGGCGCGAGCCGGGCTTTTTCGTTGCCGCCGTCGCGATCGCGGCGCGAGGCACCGGGACGCATCCGCAGACGGTGCCGCGTCGTTGCATCGGCGCGGCGACGGATGCGGCGCCCATCGCCGCGGGCGCATCAAGCCGCAAGCGCCTCGACCCGGTTGCGGCCGTTTTCCTTGGCCCGGTACAGCGCGCGGTCGGCGATGTCGAGCAGGCGTACCGCCGAGCGGTTTTCCGCCGGCCATTTGCTGGCGCAGCCGACGCTGACGGTGACGTACGGCCCGATCGCCGACGGCGCGTGCGCCAGCGCGCAGGCTTCCACCGCGTTGCGCAGCCGCTCGGCCACGCGCTGCGCCTGGTCCGGATCGCAGTTGGGCAGCAACGCCACGAACTCCTCGCCGCCGTAGCGCGCCAGCATGCCGTCGGCGCGGACCTGCGCGTCCATGGCCTGGGCGACCTGGCGCAGGCATTCGTCGCCGGCCAGATGGCCGTAGTGGTCGTTGAACAGCTTGAACTGGTCGATGTCGATCATCAGCGCGCTCAGCGGCTGGCCGCGTTCGGCGGTCTGCGCCCACAACGCCTGCAGGCGCTCTTCGCAGTGGCGACGATTGGCCAGGCCGGTCATCGGATCGCGCTGCGATTGTTCCAGCAGGCGCCGGTTGGCCTGCTCCAGTTCCAGGGTGCGCTTGCGCACCAGCCGGGTCAGCGCGTCGCGGCGGCGGCGCAGGCGGTAGCCGCGTAGGTACCAGCCGCTCAGCAGCGTCGCGACCAACAGCGCCGCACCCAGGCACCAGGCCAGCGGGCGCAGGTACCACGGCGGCGGGACGTCGAACCGCAGCCGCGCCGGCGTGGCCGACCAGTCGCCGCTGTCGCTGCGCGCGATGATCTCCAGCGTGCTCCGGCCCCAGGGCAGCAGCGGAAAGTGCAGGCTGCGCTGCGCGCCGATGTCGATCCAGGGGCCGGGCTGCTGCGGGCGCGACAGCCGGTAGCGGAAACGGGTCTTCTCCGGCGAGCTCAGGTTGATCGCGGCGAAGCGCACTTCGATGTCGCGGTTGCGCTGGTGCAGCGGCAGCGGGTCGGCGAACGGCACGGCGCGGCCGCCGCTGTCGACCGACACGATGCGCACCGGCGGCGCCGCGCGGCGCGTGCCGATCGCGCCCGGATCGATCCGGGCGAAGCCGGAAATCAGCGGAAACCACAGCGCGCCGGCCGCGTCGCGCAGGCAGGCGGGCTGGCCGCCGCCGTTGGTCTCGGCTGGGTCCAGGCCGTCGCTTTCGGAGAAGCCGAGCGCGGTCAGCTCGCTGCTGCCGGCCGCGGCCTTGCGCAGTTCCTCGGCCGGCAGCAGCGAGATGCCGCGGTTGCCGCTGAGCCACAGGCCGCCGCGCGGGTCGGCGACGATGCACGACACCACGTCGTCGAACAGGCCGTGGCTGCGGTCGAAATGGCGCACGCGCCCGTCGGCGATGCGGTTGAGGCCGCCGCCGTAGGTGCCCACCCACAGCGTGCCGTCGGACTGCTCGTGCAACGAACGCACGAAGCGGCTGGACAGGCCGCGCGCGGTGGTCCAGCGCTCGACCACCTGCTGCCTGCGCCAGCGCATCAGGCCTTCGCTGCCGGCCAGCCACAGTCCGCCCTGCTGCGCCGGCTGGATCAGGTTCACGCTGCCGGTCAGCCCGGGTACCGCCTGCGGCTGGCCGGTGCGCCCGTCGTCCCCGACCGGGAGCGCGTACACGCCGTGGCCGGTGCCCACCAGCAACTGGTGCTTGGCCCGGCGGTAGAGCGCGCGGATCGGCAACTGGTCCGGCCACTGCGCGACGAAGCGCACCGCCGCGCCGTTGTGCGCCGCGTCCGCGCCGGCCGTGGCGGCGGACTGCGCCGCGCGCGGAAGATAGCCCAGGCGGCCGTCGATGGTGCCGATCCACAGGCCGCCCTGGTCGTCGCGATGCAGCGACCACACGCACTCGTTGCCGACGCTGCGTTGCAGCGACCAGCGCCGCAGGCGGCCGCTGTTCGCGTCCCAATGCTGCAGGCCGCCGCAGATCGTGCCCAGCCATAGCCCCTTGCCGCCATCGCCGACCACCGGCAATCCGGGCAGGTCCAGTCCGGCCGCCGGATCGTCGAGCAGGCCGATCCGCGACTGCGCCACGCGCAGCAGGCCGCGCGCGTTGCTGCCGATCCACAGGTTGCCGTCGCGGTCGGCGAACAGGCTGCGCGCCAACGCCGAGGCCAGCTGCGGATCCTGCAGCGGCTGCAGCCCCGGGCCGTCGTGGCGGAACAGGCGGCCGTGGACGTCGGCCAGCCACATGCGCTGCGCCGCGTCGCGGCTCAGCGCCTGCACGCCGTTCAACGCCGGGGAGGGCGGCAGCGGCGGCAGCCACGCCTGGCGGCGCGTGTCGTAACGCAGCACGGCCTGGCCGGTGCCGATCCACAGCACGTCGCCGTCGCGATGCAGGCCGGTGACCGTGGCGTCGGCCGCCGCCACCGGCAGGGCGACCGCCTCGCGGCGTCCGCGCCGCATGCGCGACAGGCCGCCGCTGCCGCCCAGGTAGATCCGCCCGTCGCCGCCGGCCGCGGCGGCGGTGTCCAGCACCGCCGGGTCGTGCGCGAGCGTGCGCAGGCCGACCGGATCGACGCGGAACAGCCCGGAACTGCTCAGCACCCACAGCGTGCCGTCGGCGTCGGGCACGAAACCGCGGACCAGGCAGCGACCCTCGCACAGGCCTAGGCGCAGGAAGCGGCCGTCGCGGTACACGCTGACCCCGGCGTCCTCGCTGCCGATCCACAACTGGCCGCGCGCGTCGTACAGCAGCTGCAGGATGCGGTCGCTGGACGGGCCGCCGTCGGCCAGGCTGCGGTAGACGGTGAACTCGCTGCCGTCGAAGCGCGCCAGGCCGCCGAAGGTGCCCAGCCACAGGAAGCCGTCGCGGTCCTGCACGATCGCGTTGACCGAGTTCTGCGGCAGCCCGTCGTCGGTCGAGTAGCGCCGGACCACGTCGCGATACGCAGGCTGCAGCGTCTGCGCATCGAGCGCACCGGTGGACAGCAGCAGGAGCAGGAGCAGCGAAAGGCGGGCCAGCATCGTTATCGGGGTCGGCGACTCTGCATGCGGGCACGCAAATAGCGTGCCGTGGCACAACGACGCAACGCTTGCGTGGGGCGTCCGGCGCATGGGCCGCTCATGCGGAGGCGGGCGCGCGGCCGTCGCGCTCGTCCAGCCAGTGCTCCAGCGCGGTGGCCGGCAGCGCCGGGGAGAACAGGAAGCCCTGCAGCACCTCGCAGCCCAGCTGCGCCAGGAACGCCCGCTGCGCCTCGGTCTCCACGCCCTCGGCGACCACGTGCAGGCCCAGGCTCTCGCCGATGCGCAGCACCGAGGTGGTCAGCGCGCGCGCGGTCTCGCTGTCGGCCAGGTCGCGCACGAAGCTCATGTCCAGCTTCAGTTCGTTGACCGGCAACTGGTGCAGGTGGCTGAGGCTGGAGTAGCCGGTGCCGAAATCGTCCAACGACAGGCGCACGCCGCTGGCCTGCAACTGCCGCAGGTTGGCAAGAACCGCCGGCGCGTTGGACAGCATGACGCTCTCGGTCATTTCCAGCGCCAGGTCGCTGGGCGCCAGCGCGTGCGCGCTGAGCACCTGCGCGACCCGCTCGGGCAGCTGCGCGTCGGCGAAGTTGCTGGCCGACAGGTTGACCGCCACGCGCGGCACCCGTACCCCGCGCACGCGCCAGTCCGACATCTGCCGGCAGGCCTGGCGCAGCACCCAGTGGCCGAGTTCGTCGATCAGTCCGCATTCCTCGGCCATCGGCACGAAGCGCGCCGGGGAGATCTCGCCCAGCTGCGGATGCTGCCAGCGCAGCAGCGCCTCCACCCCGTACAGCGGATACGGCGCCTGGCTCAGCAGCTGCGGCTGGTAGTGCAACTGCAGCTGGTCGCGGCGCAGCGCATCGCGCAGCGCGGTCTCCATCGCCACGCGCTCTTGCGCCATCCGGTTCATGTCCGAGCTGAAGAAGCGGAAGCTGCCGCCGCCTTCGTCCTTGGCCCGGTACATCGCCAGGTCGGCGTGGCGCAGCAGGGTCTCGATGTCGCGGCCGTCGTCGGGGAATATCGCCACGCCGATGCTCGCCGCCGGGTGCAGGGTCATGTGCCCGACCACCAGCGGCTCGGCCAGCGCCAGCAGCAGCCGCTCGGCCACGCCGGCGGCCTGCTCGGCGCCGCACTGCGGCAGCATCAGCACGAACTCGTCGCCGGCCTGGCGTCCGATCAGGTCGGCGGTGCCGAGGGTCTCGCCGAGCCGCCGGGCGATGTCGCGCAGCAGGCCGTCACCGGCCGCGTGGCCCTGGGTCTCGTTGATGCGCTTGAAGCGGTCGATGTCCACGAACAGGATCGCCACCGGCGTGTCGTGGTGCTCGGCGTTGGCCAGCGCCTGCTCGGCGCGGGCGCTGAACATCACCCGGTTGGGCAGCCCGGTCAGCGAATCGTAGAACGCCAGCTGGTGCACGCGCGCCTTGGTCTGCTCGCGCTCCAGCGCCAGCGCGCACAGGTGCAGGCACAGGTCGATCAGCCGCAGGTGCCACGGCTCGGGGTCGCGCGCGCGCTTGTCGCGGTAGTACAGCGCGAAGCTGCCGAGCACGCGGCCGCCGCTGGACTTGATCGGGCTGGCCACGCAGGTGCCCAGGTCCAGGCGCGCGACCAGCTCGCGGTAGTCCTCGAACAGCGGGTCGGTGCGCGGGTCGCGCACCACCACCTGCTTGCTGCGCCAGATCGCGGTGCCGCAGGCGCCGACGTTGGGGCCGATGCGCAGGCCCTCGACCGCTTCGTTGAAGTAGCCGGGCATGCTCGGCGAGGCCAGCGGGCGCAGCCGGCCGTCGCCATCGACGCTGATGATCGAGGCCAGCACCTGCGGGGCGATGCGCTCGACCTCGCGGCAGATCAGCGTGGCCACGTCGACCAGCGGCTGTTCGCGCACCAGCGCCTCGAGCACGTTCTTGTGCAGCACCTCGTGCATCTTGCTGTGGGTGATATCGGTGAACGACAGCACGTAGTGGTGGATGCCGCCGGCCTCGTCGGCGATCGGGTTGGCCACGATCGTCGTCCACAGCGGCGAGCCGTCCTTGCGGTAGACCAGCAGGTCGGCCTGGTGGCCGTGGCCGGCGAGCACGCGTTCGCGGATCTGCTGCACCACCTGCAGGTCGGTGCCGTCGCCGGGCAGCACGCTGCTCGGCAGGCGCCCGCGCACCTCGTCCAGCGCGTAGCCGAACATGCGCACGAAGCCCTCGTTGACGTACTGCGCGTGCAGCAGCGGCGCGCAGACCATGATCGCGTTGTCGCTGCGGTCCAGCGCCAGCGACAGCAGCCGCATCTGCGCGTCGCGTTCGCGCTCGGCGCTGACGTCGCGCACGAAGGCGACGTACAGCGCCTCGCCTTCGCGCCGGGTGTCGGCGGTGGTCACCGCGAGCACGCGCTGGCTGCCGTCCGGATGCTGCAGCAGCAGGTCGTTGCTGGCGCCCTCGCGGGTCCTGACCCGGGCGCGGCAGGCGGCCAGGAACGCCTCGCGCGCGTCCGGCGGCACCAGTTCGCCGACCGGGCGCCCGAGCACCTGCGTCTGGCTCAGGCCCCACAGCATTTCCGCGGCGCGGTTGAAGGCCACGATCCGCCCCTGCGCGTCGATCACCACCACGCCGTCGGGCGCATGCAGCAGGCTGCACGGCAGCGCGCGCTCGGCCTGCTCGTCGTGCAGGCTAGCGTCCGCCGTCGCGGCGACGCTCGCCGCCGCGCCATCGGCGAGCGTGGGCGTGCGGGTGGGCCAGCGCGCCATCGTTCATCGCGCCTGGTTGGACAGCGCGATCAGGCGTTCGGCGATCTTGTCCAGCGGCAGCACGTCCTGCGCCGCGCCCAGCCGGAACGCGCTGCCGGGCATGCCCCAGACTACGCTGGTGGCCTCGTCCTGCACCAGGGTGCTGGCGCCGGACTGCAGCATCTCAAGCAACCCGCGCGCGCCGTCGTCGCCCATGCCGGTCAGGATCGCGCCGATCGCATTGGGCCCGGCGTTGCGCGCCACCGACTGGAACAGCACGTCCACCGCCGGCTTGTGCCGGTTCACCGGCGGGCCGTCGTCGATCTTGCAGCGCCAGCGCGCACCGTCGCGCACCACCTGCAGATGCTTGCCGCCGGGCGGCAGATAGGCGTGCCCGGGCAGGATCGCCTCGCCTTCGCTGGCCTCGCGCACGGCCATCGCCGAATGCCGGTTGAGGCGGTCGGCGAAGGCGGCGCTGAAGCCGGCGGGCAGGTGCTGGGTCATCACCACCGCCGGCGCGTCGGCCGGCATGCCTTCCAGCACCACGCGCAAGGCCTCGGTACCGCCGGCCGACGCGCCGATCGCGATCAGCCGGTCGGTGGTGCGGAACTTCAGCGTGCTGGGCGGCGTGACCGCGACGTTGCCGCCCGGCCTGGGCGCCGCCGGACGGTCCAGCGCGCGCACCTTGGCCTTGGCCGCGGCCTTGACCTTGGCGACGATCTCCTCGGCGTATTCCTCCAGGCCGCGCGCGACGTCGAGCTTGGGCTTGGAGATGAAATCGACCGCGCCCAGCGACAGCGCCTGCAGCGTGGTGTCGGCGCCGCGCTCGGTCAGCGAGGAGATCATGACCACCGGCGTGGGCCGCAGCCGCATCAGGTTCTCCAGGAACGCCAGCCCGTCCATGCGCGGCATTTCCACGTCCAGGGTGATCACGTCCGGATTGAGCCGCTTGATCTTCTCGCGGGCCAGGATCGGGTCGGCGGCCGAGCCGACGACCTCGATGCCGGGGGCGCGCGACAGGATCTCGGTCAGCATCTGCCGCACCACGGCCGAGTCGTCGACGATCAATACGCGGCAAGGTCCTTCGACATTCATTCGAACAGCTCCACTGCGCCGGTGACCGGCGCTTTGGACAGGCGGGCGCGCACCGCGGATTCGGCGGCGGCGACTTCGGCTTCCTCGTGCGCGTGCGGCAGGCGCTGCACGACCACGCGGCCGGTGGTGGGGAAGAACCAGATCTTGCGCGGATGGATGCCGCGCAGGTCCTCGGCGATGACCGGGATGTGCTCGGCCTTCAGGTACGTCAGCACGAACTCGGCGTTGCGGGTGCCCACCGGGTTGTTGGTGAAGCCCTTGAGCACGTTGCCGCCGCCGAACACCTTGGCTTCCAGGCGCCCGCGGCTGGCGCCGCGCTTGAGCAGGTCGTTGATCAGCAATTCCATCGCATAGCTGCCGTAGCGCGCCGGAGCGCCGTCGCCGACCTGACCGTCGGGCAGCATGAAGTGGTTCATGCCGCCGATCTTCAGCAGCGGGTCGCGGATGCACGCGGCCACGCACGAGCCGAGGATCGTGGTCAGCGCGGTGTCGTCGTCCACCACCAGGTACTGGGTCGGCAGCAGCTTGGCCGCCACCGTCTGGAAACGGGTGTCGTGGTAGCGCATCACCTGGTCGGTGACCATCGCTGCGGCACTCATGTGCGGTTCCCGGTGGCGCGCCGGTACAGGGTGCGGCCGCACGGCTGGATCAGGTCGGCCGCGTGCAGGTAGTTCTCCGAGTGGCCGGTATAGAGCATGCCCCGCTCGTCGACGTGCGGGATCAGCCGCGACAGGATGCCGTGCTGGGTGGGCTTGTCGAAGTAGATCATCACGTTGCGGCAGAACAGCGCCAGGTACGGCCCGCTGACATCGTAGCGCGGTTCCAGCAGGTTCAGCTGGCGGAACTCGAGCAGCTCGCGCAGCGCCGGAATCACCCGGCAGTGGCCCTCGTTGGGGCCGCTGCCGCGCTGGAAGTACTTGCGCTTGAGCGCCGGGTCCAGGCTGGCCACGCGGTCCAGGGCGTAGACGCCGCGCGAGGCGGTCGCCAGCACCTGGGTGTCGACGTCGGTGGCCAGGATCCGCACCGGCGGGGTCAGCGTGCCGAACGCCTCGCAGGCGGTGATCGCCAGCGAGTAGGGTTCCTCGCCGGTGGACGCGGCGCAGGACCAGATCTTCAGCGGCGCGGACGCGGCGTGCTTCTGCAGCTCCTCGCGCAGCCGTTCGAAATGGTGCGGCTCGCGGAAGAACGAGGTGAGGTTGGTGGTCAGCGCGTTGGTGAACGCCTCCCACTCGTCGCCGCCGTCGCGTTCCAGCCAGTCCAGGTAGTCGCGGAACGAGCGCAGGCCGAGCGCGCGCAGGCGCCGCGACAGGCGGCCGTAGACCATGTCGCGCTTGGCCGGCGCCAGCGCGATGCCGGCTTTCTGGTAGATCAGGTCGCAGACCCGCTTGAAATCGCGATCGCTGAATTCGAAATCGCGGTTGTCGGAGCCGGGGTGGGGCAGGGAGGACGTTGGAGTGGCCATGGTTCGCAGCGCTGGTCGGTCTATCGGGTTATCGGCGGCCCGGAGTCGAAGTTGACGCCGGCGCGGTGGACGCGCCGATCCCGGTGCCGCTGGCCGGCATCGGATCGGCGCCCTCAGCCGACGCGGTTCAGAATTCCTGCCACTGCTCGTCCGCCGGCTTGCCTGCGGTACGCACCGCGGCCAGACGCGCGACCGGCTTGGCGCGCGGCGCCATGGCGGCCGGACGCGCACGCGGGGGCAGCGTCACCGGGAGCGGCGCCGCGCGCAGCACGGGGCTGTTGCGCGTGTCGAGCTTGAACTCGGCCACCGCCTCGCTGAGCTGCCCGGCCTGCTCTTCCATCGCGCGCGCCGACGCGGTGGCTTCTTCCACCAGCGCGGCGTTCTGCTGGGTGGCCTCGTCCATCTGGGTCACGGTCTGGTTGACCTGTTCGATGCCGGCCGACTGTTCCTGCGAGGCGGCGGAGATCTCGCCCATGATGTCGGTGACGCGCTGCACCGAGGACACGATCTCCTGCATGGTCTGCCCGGCGCGGGCGACCAGCGCCGAGCCTTCGCTGACCCGGTCGACGGATTCGTCGATCAGTCCCTTGATCTCCTTGGCCGCGCCGGCCGAGCGCTGGGCGAGGGTACGCACTTCCGAGGCGACGACGGCGAAGCCGCGGCCCTGTTCGCCGGCACGCGCCGCTTCCACCGCGGCATTCAGCGCCAGGATGTTGGTCTGGAACGCGATGCCGTCGATGACGCTGATGATGTCGGCGATGCGCTTGGACGAGGTCTCGATGCCGCTCATCGTGGTCACCACCTGGCTGACCACATCGCCACCTTGCGAGGCGACGCCGGCGGCGCCGACCGCCAGCTGGTTGGCCTGGCGCGCGTGCTCGGCGTTCTGCTTGACCGTGGAGGTCAGCTCTTCCATCGAGGCGGCGGTCTCTTCCAGGCTGGCGGCCTGCTGTTCGGTGCGCCGCGACAGGTCGTCGTTGCCGGCGGCGATCTCGCTGGCGGCGGCGTTGATGCTGACCGCGGCGGTCTGGATGCGGCCAACGATGGCCGCCAGTTGCCCGGCGGTGGCATTGGCGTCGTCGCGCATCCGCGCGAACACGCCGTGGAACTCGCCGTCCATGCGCGCGGTCAGGTCGCCGGCGGCGATCGCCTGCAGCAATGTGGACAGCTGGCCGAGGTTGCGGTCGCTGACCTCCATCATCACGTTGAGGTTCCGCACCATGGTGCCGAAGTCGTGCTGGAAGCGCCCGGCATCGCCGCGCACGCTGAAATCGCCGAGCGCGGCGGCTTCGGCCAGCTGCTTCACCTGCTGGCTGATCGCCGCCAGGTTGGCCTTGGTCGTGTCCATCGCCTCGGTCAGCACCGCCTTTTCGCCGGGCAGCCGGTCCATGTCCTCGGACAGGTCGCCGACCGCGTAGCGCTGCATGATCTGCACCAGGCGCAGCTTCACCGCCACGTGCGAGGCGACCAGGTCGTTGGTGCCCTTGACCATCTGCCCGTACTCGCCCGGGAACGCGTCCTGGTCCATGCGGTAGCTGATCGTGCCTTCCTCGTGGCGCAGCGCCATCTGCTTCTGCGCGTCGATGACCTCGCGGATGCGCAGGCGCATGTCGAGCATGTCGTCCATCAACAGGCCGACCTCGTCGCGCGAACGCGCCTGCACCGCACTGTCCAGGTCGCCGCCGGCGATGGCCTGCGACAGGCGCCGTGCCACGTCAAGCTGCCGGGTGATGTTGCGCGACAACAGCCAGCCGATCAGGCCGGCGCACAGCACCGCCATCGCCAGCAGCGTCAGGATCAGCACTTTGGTGCGCGACAGCTGCGCATGGGCCACGTCCATTTCGGCGTTGAGCTGGGCGACGTTGTACTCGGTCAAGGCCACGATGCGTTCGAACAGCTCGCGCCGCAGCGGCCGCGACTGGCTGTCGGACACCTTCTGCGCCGCGGCGAGATCGCCGGCGCGCACCGCTTCGCCCATCTTGGTATTGGCCGCCAGGTAGGCGTCGAGCTTTTCCTTGACCCCGGTGTACATCTGCTGCTGTTTCGGCTCGATCGCCACCTTCTCGAAGATCGCCTGGTTCTTGGTCACTTCCGCGCGCACCTTCTGCATGCGCTTGAAGTAGTCGGCCACCGCTTCGGGCTCGTTGATCCGCGCCAGCTGCGCCAGTTCGTAGGTGCGGAACTCGCCGAGCTGGGCGCGCACTTCCGCCAGTGACTGCGTGGCCGGCACCCAGTCGTGCTCGATGCGGGTGAATTCGGCGATCGATTCGCTGGTGCGCGAATAGGTGAACGCGCCCAGCACCACGGTCAGCAACGTGATCAGCGCGAAGGCGGCGATCAGCTTGTCGCGGATTTTCATCTGGCTAAAGACATTCATGATTTTTCTTCTTGAAGACGGCTGAGCAGCCAGGAAGGCGACGCGGTGGTTCAATCGATGGCGGCGAGGCGTCCGCCGCCGGCGGAGCCAAGGTCGTGCTGTCCGTGCAGGCGGGTGAGCACGACCAGGTCGGCGAACAGCGCGCGGCGCTGCGGCAGCGCCTGGCGCACCGAAAGCAGGCGCGCGGCGTCGATGTCTCCGGCGTGCACCGCCGCAGCGAGTTGCTCGTGGGTATGCAGGTAGAGGTCCAGCTTGCGCCGCACTTCGATGAAGGCACGGCGTTCGACGCCCGTGGGCTGGCTGGACGCGTAGATCGCAAGTTGCTTGTTCGCCGCGACCAGCGCGGTGGCGATGCGGCGGTCGTAGTCGGCCATGGCCGCCGGATCGCCGAACTCGGCGAGCTGGGCCAGCTCGTAGACCCGCAGTTCCGCCAGTTGCGCATGCAGTTCGCGCAGCGCCATCGCCTCGGGCGCCTGCCGCGTCTGCAGGTAATGCAGGCGCTGGCTGGACGCGTCGATGTCACGGGTCGCCAGCGGCGCGATGAGCAGCAGCAGTACGCCACCGGCCGCACACAGCAGCGAGGCTCTCAGTGCGGACGTCAGATCGGTATAGCGTGCCATGGCGAACTCCTTGGGCAGCGGGTGCGACGTGTGGCGGCGGTGCGCTGCAACGTCTACATCTGGAGTATCGACCGGGCTTGGCATTCACTTGAGCGGCATGTATGGCGAAGCGGTGACGGCGCCATTGCCGCATTGCGACATGGCGGCCCGGGCGCGATCCGTCGCGCCGCGGGCCGGTCTTGCGTTCAGAATTCGGACCAGTCCGCTTCCACCGCCTGCGCACGTGCCGGCGCGGGCTTGATCTGGGCCTTGCGTGCAGGCGCCGCGGCGATGCGGGCCGGCCTGGTGGGTGCTGGCTTGGCCGACCCGGGGTGCGGGGCAGGCGCCTGCAGGCCGCGTTGCGCCTGCAGGCGGAACACCGCGGCGGCCTGGCTGAGCTTCTGCGCCTCGGCTTCCATCGCGCGTGCCGATGCGGTGGCTTCTTCCACCAGCGCGGCGTTCTGCTGGGTCGCTTCGTCCATCTGGGTCACGGTCTGGTTGACCTGCTCGATGCCGGCGTACTGTTCCTGCGAGGCGGCGGAGATCTCGCCCATGATGTCGGTGACGCGCTGCACCGAGGACACGATCTCCTGCATGGTCTGCCCGGCGCGGGCGACCAGCGCCGAGCCTTCGCTGACCCGGTCGACGGATTCGTCGATCAGTCCCTTGATCTCCTTGGCCGCACCGGCCGAGCGCTGGGCGAGGGTACGGACCTCGCTGGCGACGACGGCGAAGCCGCGGCCCTGTTCGCCGGCGCGCGCGGCTTCCACCGCGGCGTTGAGCGCCAGGATGTTGGTCTGGAAGGCGATGCCGTCGATCACCGAGATGATGTCGGCGATGCGCCTGGACGAGGTCTCGATACCGCTCATCGTGGTCACCACCTGGCTGACCACCTCGCCGCCCTGCGAGGCGACGCCGGCGGCGCCGACCGCCAGCTGGTTGGCCTGGCGCGCGTGTTCGGCGTTCTGCTTGACCGTGGAGGTCAGTTCCTCCATCGAGGCGGCGGTTTCTTCCAGGCTGGCGGCCTGCTGTTCGGTACGCCGCGACAGGTCGTCGTTGCCGGCGGCGATTTCGCTGGCCGCGTCGTTGATCGCGGCGGCCGCCTGCTGGATCCCGCCGACGATGCCGGCCAGCTGGTCGGCGGTGGCATTGGCGTCGTCGCGCATCCGCGCGAACACGCCATGGAACTCGCCGTCCATGCGCGCGGTCAGGTCGCCGGCGGCGATCGCCTGCAGCAGGGTGGACAGCTTGCCGAGGTTGCGGTCGCTGACCTCCATCATCGCGTTGAGGTCCTGCACCATCAGCCGGAAATCGTGCTGGAAATGCGCCGCATCGCCGCGTGCGCTGAAGTCGCCGTTGGCCGCGGCCTGGGCCAGGCGCTTGATCTCGGTATTGATCGCCAGCAGGCTGCGCTTGGCCGCGTCCATCGACTCGTGCAGCACCGCGCGGCTGCCGGGCAGGCGCCGTGCGTCGCGCTGCAGGTTGCCGACGGCGTATTCGTTGAGCACCTCGATCGCATCGACGATGGCATCCAGGTGCTCGAACATCATCGTGTTGATGCCCTTGGCCAGTTCGCCGTAGACGCCGGGGAAGTCCTCCGGCAGGCGGTGCGACATGTCCTTGTCGGCATGCAGTTCGGCCATCTTGCCGGTCTCGGCGGAGAAGCGCTCCAGCATCTGGATCATCTCGCCGGTGGCGCGCAGCATCTGCCCGGTCTCGTCGCGGCCCGGGTTGTCGATGCGCACGCTCAGGTCGCCGCGCGACACCGCGCGGATCGCCTGCAGGGTGCGCCCCACCGGCACCAGCACGGAACTGCCGATCAGCCAGTTGATGCCGAAGGTGAGCAGCACCAGCACCGCGCCGACCAGGGTCATCACTCCGGTGAAGGCCAGCGCCTGCGCCTGCACGTCGTCCATGTACACGCCGGTGCCGACCACCCAGCCCCACGGCGCGAACGGCGCGTTGTAGGACACCTTCTCCACCGGATCCGGGCTGCCGGGCTTGGCCCACTGGTAGCTGACATAGCCGCCGCCGGCCTTGGCCACGTCGGCGAACATACGGAAGATCGGCTGCCCGTCGGGGCTGAGGGTCTGGCCGAGGTCCTTGCCGACCAGGTCCTGGCGCAGCGGGTGCATCAGCATGGTGGGCTGCATGTCGTGCACGTAGAAGTAGTCCACGCCATCGCTGGCGCGCATCGCCTTGATCGTGCCGAGCGCCATGCGCTGCGCATCGGCCAGCGGCAGCTGGCCCGCGTCCACCTTGGCCGCGTAGTCGCGCGCCACGCCCAGCGCCAGTTCGATCTGGCTCTTCAGCGCCTTCTCGCGGCTGTTGCGGATGTCCAGGTACTGCATGCGTGCGGCGATCACCGCCAGCAGGACGATACCGGCGCCCAGCAGCACGGTCTGCCAGACGAACTTCCGCCGCAGCGGCAGATCGGACAAACGCGCAACCACTCTCGAGAAATATGACATTGTCTAGCTCCCCTCCCTAATCCCTGAGTCCTTATCGGCCTGGCGGCGGCAAGGTTGAGCGGGGCGGGGCGGGGGCACGATCGCAAAAGAAAAACCCCGGTGCCTGCGCACCGGGGGGGCCTGTCGTGCTGTCGGCAGCGGCGCCCTCGGGCGCCGCGCCGGTCAGAACTCCTGCCAGTCCGATTCGGCCAGCGCCGGTTCGGTCTTCTTGCCGCGCGGGGCGGCGGCGACCGGCTTGCGCGCGGCGACCGGCGCCTTGCCGGCCGCGGCACGGATCGGGTGCACCTGCGCCAGCGGCGGCGCCGCCGGGGCGTGAACCTCGCCTTGCTCCAGGCGGAAGATCGACACCGCTTCGGCCAGTTGCCCGGCCTGCTCCTCCATCGAGCGCGCCGCGGCGGTGGCTTCCTCCACCAGCGCGGCGTTCTGCTGGGTGGTCTCGTCCATCTGGGTCACGGTCTGGTTGACCTGCTCGATGCCCGCGGACTGCTCCTGCGAGGCCGCCGCGATCTCGGACATGATGTCGGTGACGCGCTGCACCGAGGCGACGATCTCGCCCATGGTCTGGCCGGCCTGGCGCACCAGCGCCGAGCCGTCGGACACCTGGTTCACCGAGGCGTCGATCAGGCCCTTGATCTCCTTGGCGGCGCTGGCCGAGCGCTGGGCCAGGGTGCGAACTTCCGAGGCGACCACGGCGAAGCCGCGGCCCTGTTCGCCGGCGCGCGCCGCTTCCACCGCGGCATTCAAGGCCAGGATGTTGGTCTGGAAGGCGATGCCGTCGATCACCGAGATGATGTCGGCGATCTTCTTCGACGAGGCCTCGATGCCGCTCATCGTGGTGACCACGCGGCTGACCACCTCGCCGCCCTGCGAGGCGACCGTGGCCGCGCCGACCGCCAACTGGTTGGCCTGGCGCGCGTGTTCGGCGTTCTGCTTGACCGTGGAGGTCAGCTCTTCCATCGACGCGGCGGTCTCTTCCAGGTTCGCCGCCTGCTGTTCGGTGCGGCGAGACAGGTCGTCGTTGCCGCTGGCGATCTCGCCGGCGGCGGCATTGATCGCGCTGGCGGCGCCCTGGATGCGGCCGACGATGCCGGCCAGCTGCTCGGCAGTGGCATTGGCGTCGTCGCGCATCCGCGCGAACACGCCGTGGAAGTCGCCGTGCATGCGTGCGGTCAGGTCGCCGTGCGACAGCGCGTTCAGCAGTTGCGAGACCTGCTCGATGCTGTCGCCGTTGGCCAGCAGCAGGCTGTTGAGCTGTTGCGCCAGCTGCAGGAAGAAGCCCTGCTTGCCTTCGGTGGCGATGCGGCCGCTCAGGTCGCCGGCGGCCGCGGCCTGGACGATCTTGGCCACTTCCTCCTCGACCTGCGCCTCGACGGTGCGGTCGCGCGATTCGCAGACGAAGCCGACATGGCTGCCGTGCGCGTCGCGGATGCTGGATACGATCTGGGCGATGCGGGCGTGGCCGTACGCCATCTCGCGCTCGGCCACGCCCTGCTTCTCGATCGCGGCCACGGTGCGGGCGTCGATCTGGTTGCCGTATTCGAGCACCGCCAGCGACGAGCCGACCAGCGGCATGCTGGAGTCGAACGCCGGGGCCACGCGGTGGATCTGCTCGGCGTACTTGTCGACGATGCCCTGCATCGACGGGTTCGCATAGACGATGGTGTAGTCCAGGTCGGCGATGAACATGCCGGTGGAGGAGTTGTCCAGCGCGGTGCGGATGCGCAGGTTCTCGGCGGCGACCGCCGCGTCGCGCTCGGTGCGCTCGCGCAGATCCTGCTGCATGCGCTTGAGCGCCTGCATCAGCTCGCCGATCTCGTCCTTGGCGCTGGCGTCGATATGGCCGTCGAGCTTGCCGCCGGCGACCTCGTTGGCGACCTTGACCGCGCTGCCCACGTGGTTGCGCAGCATGCGCCCGAACAGCCAGGCCAGGCCGACCGCGCCGGTCGCGCCGAGCAGCACGCACACCACCAGGATCAGCGTCGCGCGGACGTAGCTGCCGTTGGCGGTCGCCGCGGCCAGGCGCGCCTGGCGATCGTTCTCGGCGGTCAGGTCGATCACGTCCTGCACCACCTTGTTGTGCAGCGTGCGGGTCTCGCCGGTGAAGGTGTCGATCGCGTCGTCGATCAGATCCAGCTGCTGCATCTCTTCGACCGAGGCGTAGGATGCGCTGACCTTCTTCCAGTCGGCGGCGATGCGCTCGTAGATCTGCCGTTCCTGCGGACTGCCGATCAGCTTCGGATAGTCCTTGATGATCTGGTCCATCTCCTTCTTCAACGCGAGCTTGCGCGTCTCCGATTCCTTCTTCACCGCATCGCTGCTGCGGATCAGGCTCTGGTAGGCCGCATTGCGGTACTCGCCGAGGATCCCGCGCATCTCGCCGTTGATGCGGACGCTGGGCACCACCTTGGTCGAGACGCTGTCGGCCACGCCGTTGATCGAGCGCAGTCCCGCGTAGCCCATTCCTCCCTGGATCAGCATCAGGGTCAACACCAGGCCGAACGCCAGCATCAGCTTCGGCATCAGCCTCAAGTTCTTTATCCACTGCATGAACGCAATCCCCTTGGTTCGATAACGGCGGCAAAAAAAAAGCGTCGTTGCGCCGGCGATCCGATCGCCCGCGCAACGACGCCTGCAGTGTTACTTGATGGTGGCCAGCTTCAGGCTGGACGGTGCGCTCACCTGGATCTCGGCGCGCGAGCTGTCGCGCTCGATCTTGCCCAGCACGCAGACGTCCTTGCCTTCCAGCGATTCGGGCGCGAAGCCGAACTTGCCGCGGTCGGCGCCGGCGATGCGCGCGGAAAAGGTGTGGCGCGGGAACATGCCGCCCATGTACAGGAAGGTCGGCTCGCCTTCCGAGTTCTGCGCGTACTTGGCCTTCTCGACCTTGCCGCAGACCATGCCGTCCTTGCCGACGAAGCGCGAGGCCATTTCCGGCGGGATCATCTGCTGCGACTGGGCGAAGGCGGCCGGGGCGGCGGCGACGAGCAACACGAGCAGCAGGGGGAACGAAGGCTTCATGGGGGTTGGTACTCCATAGGGTGGTCGGAAGGGATCGGCCCATTGCTTCCGTCGGGCCACCCTTCAGGTATCGGCCCCGTTCAGGCGAACTTTATCCGGCTAAATGATAAGCAGTTCGCATTTTCCAACTAAAAACCCGCCGGCAAGCGGCGGGTTCGGTAGTGCGGCCGGACGAACGGGCTCAGGCGGCCTGGTCGACGTGGGCCTGCTGGCTCAGGTCGGCGCTGTCGAGCAGCGTCTCGATATCGAGCAGGATCAGCATCTTGTCGTCATGGGTGCCGATGCCGGAGATGAAGCGGGTGTCCACCGCGGCGCCGAACTCGGGCGTCGGCAGGATCTGGTCGTCGTTCAGCGGCATCACGTCCGAGACGCTGTCCACGACGATGCCGACCACGCGGTCCTCGACGTTGAGCACGATCATCACGGTGAAGGCGTCGTAGCGCGCTTCCTTCAGGCGCAGCTTCAGGCGCAGGTCGATCACCGGCACGATGGTGCCGCGCAGGTTGATCACGCCCTTGATGTATTCCGGCGCGTCCGGCACCCGGGTCACCGAGTCGTAGCCGCGGATTTCCTGGACCTTGAGGATGTCGACGCCGTAGTGCTCTTCGCCGAGGGTGAAGCTGAGGAATTCGCCGCCGGTGGCACCGGAGGCGGAGGTGTGCTTTTCGTTCATCGTGTGCTCCTGGTGCGCACGGAATTGCGGAGGGATGGCGGGAAGCGGGAATGCGGCTCTTGCACTAGATCGGCGTGGCGGGGCAGAACTTTAGCGGTCCCGCCGTCTCGACCTGCCTGGTGTATTCGATGCAAGCGACATGGCCTGCAGGAGCGGCGAGGGCAGGTTGAAGCGCATCAAGAGAGCACGCCGCTCTTGCGGGCGCTGCGCTGGCGTTCGATGCGGAAGATGTAGCGCTGGATCGCCGCGTCGGCGCCGCGCGGCAGCTCGGCGAAGTGCATGCCCACGCGCAAGGCATCCTGGCCGTTGGCCAGCTTCTGCGGGAACAGGTTGCACACGTGCAGGGTGAGGGCGATCGCGTCGGCGTCGGGCAACTGCAGCACGCAGCGCGGATAGCTCTGGCGCACCGTCGGCAGCGGTTGTCCCGGCATCAGCGCCACCGCCAGGCCGCCGCCGCTGATGTCGATGACCCGCAGCGCCAGTTCGGTGGGCGGCGGGCCGTCGTCCAGGCGCAGCACGCAGATCGGCGGTTCGGTGATCGGGGTCTCCAGCCGGTAATGCTCGCGGCGCTGCAGGTAGTACAGCGACTCGGGCAGCGGCGCACGGAAGCCGGGCACGCCATCGATCTCGACCCGCTCGACGCGTTCCACGCGGAAGCGCAGGCGCACATTGTCCAGCTGGGCGAAGCACAGCAGGTGCCCGGCGTGCTCGGCGGCGCGGTTGCTGGCCTCGTTGACGCTCAGGTCCAGCAGCAGCCAGTCGCCATCGCCGTCCAGCTCCAGCACCGCGGTGGAGAACGATTGGTCGCGTCCGCCCAGGTGCGCGCTGACCTGCGAGCGCTGGTTCTTCAGCGACTGCAGCAACTGGCGGATCTGCCGGTGGTTGGTCAGCAGGAAACGGTCGTCGTCCTGCGCTTCCTCGTGCCGGGACGGTTCGGACTCGCTGGAGGTGGCTTGGGCCATGGGCGACGGATCGGTTGGCGGATAGGGTGGGTGCGGCTACAGCACCCGTCTCAGGACCCTATCGGCCGCCGCGGTGCTTTTTGTAGGCCGACGCGGTGCCGCACCATGGACCCCTGGGGCGGCGGTGCCAGGTTCGAGCCGGAACGAGGCCACCGCCTGCGCCAGTTCGCCCGCCTGTTGCTCCATCGCGCGCGCCGACGCCGTGGCTTCTTCCACCAGCGCGGCGTTCTGCTGGGTCGCTTCGTCCATCTGGGTCACGGTCTGGTTGACCTGCTCGATGCCGGCGTACTGTTCCTGCGAGGCGGCGGAGATCTCGCCCATGATGTCGGTGACCCGTTGTACCGACGAGACGATCTCCTGCATGGTCTGCCCGGCACGGGCGACCAGCGCCGAGCCCTCGCTGACCCGGCCCACCGATTCGTCGATCAGGCCCTTGATCTCCTTGGCCGCGCCGGCCGAGCGCTGGGCCAGGGTACGCACTTCCGAGGCGACGACGGCGAAGCCGCGGCCCTGTTCGCCGGCACGCGCGGCTTCCACCGCGGCGTTGAGCGCCAGGATGTTGGTCTGGAAGGCGATGCCGTCGATGACGCTGATGATGTCGGCGATGCGCTTGGACGAAGCCTCGATGCCGCTCATGGTGGTCACCACCTGGCTGACCACCTCGCCGCCCTGCGAGGCGACGCCGGCGGCGCCGACCGCCAGCTGGTTGGCCTGGCGCGCGTGTTCGGCGTTCTGCTTGACCGTGGAGGTCAGCTCTTCCATCGAGGCGGCGGTCTCTTCCAGGCTGGCGGCCTGCTGCTCGGTGCGCCGCGACAGGTCGTCGTTGCCGGCGGCGATCTCGCTGGCCGCGTCGTTGATCGCGGTGGCCGCCTGCTGGATTCCGCCGACGATGCCGGCCAACTGCTCGGCAGTGGCGTTGGCGTGCTCCTTCATCTGCGCATACACGCCTTGCAGCTCGGCGTCGATGCGGGTGGCCAGGTCGCCGTCGGCCAGTGCCTGCAACATGTGCTGGATATGCCCAAGCCCCTGGTTGCTCGCTTCGAGCAGGGCGTTGATCTGTTCGGCCAGCAGGCGCAGGAAGCCCTGCTTGTCGTCCAGGCGCACGCGCCCGGACAGGTCGCCGGCGGCCGCGTTGCGGACGATGCCGGCGATTTCCTCTTCCACCGCGACTTCCTCGGTGCGATCGGACCATTCGACGACGAAGCCCTGGCGCGTGCCGTCCTCGCCCAGCACCGGGTTGACGATCAGCTGCATGGTATGGCCGCCGACGCGGATCTGCGCGCGGTGCGTGCCTTGCAACTGCGCCAGCAGCCTGGCCTGGTGCTCCGGATGGCGGTGGAACAGGTCGATGCTGCCGCCGATCAGCGCCTGCGCGTCGAAGTTGGGCAGGTCGCGGCGCAGATCGTCCTGCGCCTCGCCGAGCATCTTCAACAACGGGCGGTTGACGTAGACGATGCGGCGCTCGGCGTCGGCGATCATCACGTTGGTGCTGACGTCGTCCAGCGCGGTCCGCACGCGCAGGTTCTCGGCGGCGACGATGCGCTCGCTGTGCAGCCGCGTGCGCAGGTCGTCGCGCATGCGGCGTACGCCGCGCAGCAGGCGGCCGATGTCGTCCTGGCGCGTGCCCACGTCGATGTGCCCATCCAGGCGTCCGTCGCCGATGTCGGCGACCGCCGCCTCGACCGTGGCCAGCGGTCGCGAGACCATGCGCCGGGCCAGCACGAACACCAGCGTCGCGCAGCCGGCGAGCATCAGCAGCGAGAACAGCAGGATGTCGCGCATCAGCACGCGCAGCGGCGCATCGATGCTGCTGCGCGGCTGCACGCCGAGCAGCGCCCATTGCCACGGTGCGTACGCCTGCACGCTGACCAGCGACGGTTCCAGCCGCTCGCCGCGCTTGAAGCGCAGCGTCGCGCTGCCGCGCTTGCCGTCGAGCAGGGCCTGCAGTTGCGGCAGGTCGTCTTCGGCGACCAGCGCCTGCAGCGTGGCGGCTCCCGCGTCCGGATGCGCCAGCAGGCGGCCGCGGCGCTCGCCGGCGGCCATGTCCACGGCGACGAAATAGCCGTGCGTACCGATGCGCGTGCTGCGCAGGCGCTCCTTCAGCGCGGCCAGGCCCTGGGTGTAGTTGCGGCCGACGAACAAGGCGCCGACCAGCGCGCCGGAGGCGTCGCGCAGCGGCTGGTAGTGGGTCATGTAGTCGCTGCCGAACAGGTGCGCCGGACCGGTGTAGCTCTTGTCCTGCATCAGCAACGCGTAGGCCGGATGCTTGTGGTCCAGGCGGGTGCCGATGGCGCGCGCGCCGCTCTGGTCGTGCAGCGAGGTGCTGACCCGCACCAGGTCCTCGCCCATGCGCACGAACACCGTGGCCACGCCGTCGCTGGCCTGGGCGAAGCGGTCGACCGCGGCGAAATCCAGGTTCAGCGGCTGTCCGCCCAGGCGCAGCGAAGGTGTATCGAATTCGCCGACCCGGACCGTCTGCTTGGCGTCCAGTTCGGCCCCGGCCGGCAGCATCGTCTCGAACAGCCGCGCCAGCCGCTGCGTCTCCTCGGTCAGCACGCGGTCGTACATGGCCACCGACTGTTGCATCAGTGCCGTGGATGCGTCCGCGTCGCGCGCGGCCTGCGACTCGTAGCTGGCCGCCGATTCGCGGTAGATCAGCGCCGCCAGCAGGGCCAGCGCCAGCGCCACGCCGGCGGTCAGCAGCACGGAAAGTTGGGTGCCGATGGAAAGACGGCCGAGCTTGTTCATGGGGTGCCTGCGATGGAGGGAAATGCCGGCGTTAAAAACGCGTGATGGACTTATCGGCGACGCGCAGGGGAAGTTGACGATGCAGTTCGCAGTTTCGTCGATCTGCCGTAGACAGATTCGGGAATGCGCGCAGAGCACACGTGGGTTCGGCTGCGCAGTGGAGCGACAAAGGGACCCTTGCGGCGGGGAGTCGCGGTTCGGGGCGATCCTGGGTCTGCCGGGTTGGGGGATGGCGACAGGGCGGGCGTTTAGCGCGTGAACACGAAAACAACGATTGTCGGTGCATCGCGTCGTGATGTGGCCGGGCGGCACAAACGGCATCGGCCGCGGATCTGCTCCGCGGCCGATGCTGGCTACCTCATGGGCATGGCGCGGTCAGAACTCGTGCCACTGCGATTCGGCCACCGCGGCGTTGCCGTGGCTGGCGTGCGCCGGCTGCGGCTTGCGCTTGGGTGCCGAGGTCGTGGCACCGGCCGGCGCGCGCTTGGGCTGGGCCTTGAACGCCGGGGCAGGACGGACCTGCTGCGAGGGCGCGGCGTGGGCGCCGTCGATCTTGAACAGGGCGACGGTCTCGGTCAGCTGCCCGGCCTGTTCTTCCATCGACCGCGCCGCGGCGGTGGCTTCTTCCACCAGCGCGGCGTTCTGCTGGGTGGCCTCGTCCATCTGGGTCACGGTCTGGTTGACCTGCTCGATGCCGGCGTACTGTTCCTGCGAGGCGGCGGAGATCTCGCCCATGATGTCGGTGACCCGTTGTACCGACGAGACGATCTCCTGCATGGTCTGCCCGGCACGGGCGACCAGCGCCGAGCCCTCGCTGACCCGGCCCACCGATTCGTCGATCAGGCCCTTGATCTCCTTGGCCGCGCCGGCCGAGCGCTGGGCCAGGGTACGCACTTCCGAGGCGACGACGGCGAAGCCGCGGCCCTGTTCGCCGGCACGCGCGGCTTCCACCGCGGCGTTGAGCGCCAGGATGTTGGTCTGGAAGGCGATGCCGTCGATCACCGAGATGATGTCGGCGATGCGCCTGGACGAAGCCTCGATGCCGCTCATGGTGGTCACCACCTGGCTGACCACCTCGCCACCCTGCGAGGCGACGCCGGCGGCGCCGACCGCCAGCTGGTTGGCCTGGCGCGCGTGCTCGGCGTTCTGCTTGACCGTGGAGGTCAGCTCCTCCATCGAGGCGGCGGTTTCCTCCAGGCTGGCGGCCTGCTGTTCGGTGCGCCGCGACAGGTCGTCGTTGCCGGCGGCGATCTCGGTGGAGGCGGCGTTGATGCTGATCGCGGCGGTCTGGATGCGGCCGACGATCCCGGCCAGCTGCTCGGCGGTGGCGTTGGCGTCGTCGCGCATCCGCGCGAATACGCCGTGGAACTCGCCGTGCATGCGCGCGGTCAGGTCGCCAGCGGCAATCGCCTGCAGCAGTTTGGACAAGGCCTCCAGGTTGGTGTCGGCGGTGGTCATCAGCGTGTTGAGGCTGGCGACCATGGTGCGGAACTCGTACTGGAAGCGCTCGGCATCGCCGCGCACGCTGAAGTCGCCGGCGGCCGCGGCCGCGGCCAGCTGGCCGATCTGGCCGTTCATCGCGGTCAGGTTCTGCTTGACCGTGTCCATGGTCTCGGTCAGCACCGCCTTTTCGCCGGGCAGGCGGTCCATGTCCTCGCTGAAGTCGCCGATCGCGTAGCGGCCCATGATCTGCGCCAGGCGCATCTTCACTGCGATATGCGAGCCGGCCAGCGCATTGCTGTCGTGGACCATGCGGCCGTAGTCGCCCGGGAACGCCGACTCGTCCATCCGGTAGCTGATCTGGCCGGCGTCGTGGCGGCGCGCCATCTCCAGCTGCGCGGCGAGCACCGCCTGCAACTGCGCCTGCATCCGCTTCATGCTGGCGAGCAGGCGGCCGGTCTCGTCGCGGGCGTCGTTGCGGATCTCGTCGTCGAGCGTGCCGGCGGCGATGTTCTCGGCCACGCGGGTGGCCAGGCTCAGCGGCTGGGTCAGGCTGCGGGTGATCAGCCACGCCAGCACGATGCTGATGAGCACCACCGCGACGCCGCCGGCGATCAGTACGTTGCGGCCGGTCGCCATCGCCGCCACGGCCGCCGCGTAGGCGTCCTGGCTCTGCTTGCGCTGCAACGCGACGTTGGCGCGAATGGCGTCCTGCCAGCTGTCCATCGCCGGGCCGGCTTCGCTGATCAGCAGCGCCTGCGCCTCGGCATTCTGGTTGTTCTTGGAAAGCTCCATGACCTGGTCGTTCAGCCCCCGCGCCTTTTCGCGGCGCTGGTCGAGCGTGTCGCGGATCTTCTGGCCCTCGGCATTGGTCGCGATCGCATACAGCGCCTCGCGGTTGTCGCTGTAGCGCTTGCGCTGCTCGGCGATGGTGGCCAGCGCCTTCTGGTTGTCCTCGGGCGTGGTGACGATGGTGGAATTGCGCAGCGCGATGGCGATGCCGGAGTTCGCGTCCAGCATCTCGCTGGACAGACGGATCTTCTCCATGTTGGTCTTGACGATGCCGTCGAGCTGCTTGCGGGCACTGGACATCGAAGTGAGGCCTGCGGCGACCAGCAGGACGGACAACAGGATCAACAGGCCGAAGGCCGCCGCGAGGCGATGGCCGACGTTGTAGCGTTGCAGTAGTGCATTCATGGCTGAATTCCAGTGGGCCCAGGGGCGTGGGATTTGGCTGATGGGACGGGTGCTCGAGTGCGGGTTGCAGCGTCCTTGCTGGAGGCCTGCCATGGCCGGTACTACGATCGGGACGGGTTTCTCGACCGCCGCCGCTTTTGTGGGTAAACGTGGGCTGTAGCGATCCGGACCGGTTTGCCGGATGCCAAGCGCCGCCGCTTCCAGGCGCGGTGCGCGCAGCTGCGGACGGAGCCGGGCCATTGCGCAAGCGCCAGCGGCGCCTGCGCGGGCGTCCGGCATGCCGGCGCTACGGCTCGCCCAGAAATAGCGACAGTTCCATGGTGTTCTTAAGCGAGCCGACTTCAGGCTCATTAACCCGGCGGCGCTTGCAGCGAGGATCAAGCGCACGCGGCCGCGGCCATTGTGCGGAGCGCTTTCGATGGCCTGCGGGCGCGGCGGCTCAGAACGCCTGCCACTGCCCATCGATCGCATCGGCGATCGCTTGCGCCGGCGACGCACCGTGCGGCGCGCGCGTCGGCGCGGGCTTCGGTGCGGGCGGCAGCGCCGGCATCGCCGCCGCGACCGGCGGCCGCGCCCGCGACGCGGTGGCCGCGCCGGAGCCGTCGATGCGAAACACCGCCACGGCCTGGCTCAACTGCGCCGACTGCTCTTCCATCGAGCGTGCGGCGGCGGTGGCTTCCTCGACCAGCGCGGCGTTCTGCTGGGTGGCTTCGTCCATCTGGGTGATGGTCTGGTTGACCTGCTCGATGCCCGCCGACTGTTCCTGCGAGGCGGCGGAGATCTCGCCCATGATGTCGGTGACCCGTTGTACCGACGAGACGATCTCCTGCATGGTCTGGCCAGCGCGGCGCACCAGCGCCGAACCGTTGGCGACCTGGGAGACCGATTCGTCGATCAGTCCCTTGATCTCCTTGGCCGCGCTGGCCGAGCGCTGCGCCAGGGTGCGCACTTCCGAGGCGACGACGGCGAAGCCGCGGCCCTGCTCGCCGGCGCGCGCCGCTTCCACCGCGGCATTCAGCGCCAGGATGTTGGTCTGGAACGCGATGCCGTCGATGACGCTGATGATGTCGGCGATGCGCTTGGACGAGGTCTCGATGCCGCTCATCGTGGTCACCACTTGGCCGACCACTTCGCCGCCCTGCGAGGCCACCGTGGCCGCGCCGACCGCCAGCTGGTTGGCTTGGCGCGCGTGTTCGGCGTTCTGCTTGACCGTGGAGGTCAGCTCTTCCATCGACGCGGCGGTCTCTTCCAGGCTGGCGGCCTGCTGTTCGGTGCGCCGCGACAGGTCGTCGTTGCCCGCGGCGATCTCGGTCGATGCCGTATGGATGCTGGATGCGGCGTGCTGGATGCGGCCGACGATGCCGGCCAGGCGCTCGGCGGTGGTGTTGGCATCGTCGCGCATGTGCGCGAACACGCCCTGGAACTCGCCGTGCATGCGTGCGCCCAGGTCGCCGTCGGACAACGCGCTGAGCAGGCGCGAGACTTCGGCGATGCTGATCGCATTGGCCTCGAGCAGGCTGTTGAGCTGCTGCGCCAGCTGCAGGAAGAAGCCCTGCTTGCCGGCGACCTCGATGCGTCCGGACAGGTCGCCCGCCGCGGCGCTGCGCACCACGTCGGCGACCTCGGCTTCGACCCTGGCCTCGGCGCTGCGGTCGCGCCACTCGCAGACGAAGCCGAGGTGGCGGCCGGCGTCGTTGCGGATGGTGGAGATCTCCTGGGCGATGCAGGCCTGGCCGTAGCGCACCTCGCGCTGCGCCGCGCCCTGGCGGTCCAGCTGCTGGTAGATCTCCGCGTCCTGGCGGTTGCCCACTTCCAGCAGCGACACCGGCTGCCCGACCAGCGGGATCGAGGCGTCGAACGCCGGCGCGCAGTTGCGGATGTCGTGCGCATGGACCTGCAGCAGCCGCTGCAGGGCGCCGTTGGCGTAGATGATGGTCAGGTCCGGATCGGCGATGTACATGCCGGTGGAGGAGTTGTCCAGCGCCACGCGGATGCGCAGGTTTTCCGCGGCGATGGCGCGCTCGCGCTCGATGCGCTCGCGCAGGTCGTGCTGCATCCGCGCCAGCGCCGCCATCAGGCTGTGCTGGCGGCCGGCCGGCACCGGGATGGCCTGGTCCAGGCGGCCTTCGGCGATGTGCTGCGCCGCCGCCATCGCCAGCCGCGGTTCGCCGCCGAGCAGGCGCGACACCGAGCGCAGGATCCAGCCGCCGACCAGGCACAGGACCAGCACCGCCAGCAAGGCGCCGGCGATCTGCTGCCACATGATCCGGCTGCCGTAGCGCTCGGCCTCGGCCCGGTTGGCCTGGTTCAACGCCAGGATGCGGTCGCTGATCGTGCCCATGCCGGTTTCCAGCGTGGAGAACGCCTGGTTGAAATCGGCATAGGCGGCGCTGCTGTCGGCGTGCGCCTCGACCAGGGTCAGCAACTGGTCGGACGTGGCGATGTAACGCTGCAGCGACGGCGCGACCGCATCCAGCTCGCGGCGCAGCTGCGGATCCAGCGGCAGTTTCTGGTTGTCGGCCAGCGCCTGCTGGAACACGCCGGCGTGCTCGCCGAGCGACGCGCGGGCCTCCTTGATGCCGGCCTCGTCCTGCTGGGCGCCGGCGAGCAGCGCGGCGATGACGTCGCCGCGCAGCGCGTCGTGCATCATGTCGGCCTGCATGTGGTTGCGCAGCGCGTCGGACGAGGTGACCTGCGCCGACACCACCGACAGCAGGCCGCGCTGGCCGGCGAAACCGAAACCGCCCACCACCAGCAGGGCGGCCACGGCCACCAGTACCAGCAGCCCCAGCATGTGCATGATCTTCATCTGCGTGCTCCGCGGATCAGAAGCGGACGGACAGGCCCACGCCGAGCGCGTGGTCCGGCGTGCGATGGTTGAGGCCGTGGCTGTAGACCGCGTCGAGCTGCACATCGTTGCTCAGCAGCCAGGCCGAGCCGACGTTGAGCAGCGCCTGGGTGCCGCCGTCGTCGCTGCGCGCGATCTGCGGCAAGGCCAGCTCGACGAACGAGCGGCTGGTGTCGCTCCACGACTTGCCCAGCACCGCGCCGAAGATGCCCGCGGCGTAGCGGTGGCCGTCGCCGTCGTCGTCCCAGATCACGCCCGGCATCACGCCCGCCGACAGGCTGTCGCTGAGTTCCCATTCGGCGACGACGCGAAACGAAGGCCGCGCGCCGTGGCCGCGCAGTTCGCGATCGCCGCTGGGCAGATCCACGTGCAGCAGCCAGGCCAGCGACGGCTGCCCGCCGTCGGAGGCGGCGATGTGGTGCTTCAGCCCGACCGACAGGTCGGCCAGGCCGGAGACCGAGTGCTCGCCCGAGGTGTGGATGTGCTGCCAGCCATCGGTTTCCAGGCGCAGCTCCCAGGTCTCGCCGAGGCCGTAGCGGAACAGGGTGGGCGTGCTGTAGCTGTCGGTATCGTCATCGCGTTCCCAGGCGGCGCTGGTTTCCACCTGCAGGCGGCGATCGCCGACGGTGAGGCTGGATTCGACGAAGTCCGGGCGGTCGGTGGCGATCGGGTCTTCGGCGCGCGCGTCGGCGAACGCGCCGAGCAGGGCCAGGGAGGTGGCGAATGCGAAGGATTTCATAGGGCGGTCCCAGAGGATGGTCATCATCGGGCCGCGGGTGCGCGCTGTCGCACGTGTCACATGGCCTGCCTGACAGGCTGCCGGCGCGCAGGGCGGTTGCGGCATTTGTCGCCACAGATAACGGCGGCAAGCCGAGTTTCTTTACAAAATTTGTCCTGTCGAAGGCCATTCATCGGACATGCGGTGGGACCGGGCGCTGCTGGCCGGCGCCAGGATTGCGTCGGGCGTTGCGCGGACGGTTGCTCCGGGCCGGGCAGGTGGACCGCTCTGGACCGGTTCGGTTACGCAGGGCAGGACGTGTCGGTGCTGAAGGCCACCATCATGCACTCGGCCAGCCGCCCTTGCGTTCCTGCGATCGGCGCAGCTATGGGAGCGGCTTCAGCCGCATACCGCAACCTGCGCGATGAACGGATGGGCCTTGGGCGTGGGTACCCTGGTCGCTGCTGAACAAACGATGGTCACGGCAGTGCGCAAGCTTGCGGCCTTCGCATGCGGGGGCTGCATGGCTGCGATGGGAGCGGGGGGGCAGGTGGCGTAGCTGTGACAGCCGTGGCTGGTGCCGAGCGGGATCAGGGACGATCCCGCCGCCACACGGGCGGCTGACGGCCAGCCGATCACGCGGAAGTCAGAATTCCTGCCACTGCGAATCGGCCGCGGCCGGGGACGAACCGCGCTGCGCCGGACGCGCCACCGGCTTGGCGCGCTTGACCGGGGATGCCGCCGGCCGGCCGCTGCCCGGCACCGCGGCGAGCGAGGGCGCGGCACGCGCCGCTGGTACGGCGTGGGCGCCATCGATCTTGAACAGCGCGACGGTCTCGGTCAGCTGCCCGGCCTGCTCCTCCATCGACCGCGCCGCGGCGGTGGCTTCTTCCACCAGCGCGGCGTTCTGCTGGGTGGCCTCGTCCATCTGGGTCACGGTCTGGTTGACCTGCTCGATGCCGGCGTACTGTTCCTGCGAGGCCGCGGAGATCTCGCCCATGATGTCGGTGACCCGTTGTACCGACGAGACGATCTCCTGCATGGTCTGCCCGGCACGGGCGACCAGCGCCGAGCCCTCGCTGACCCGGCCGACCGATTCGTCGATCAGTCCCTTGATCTCCTTGGCCGCGCTGGCCGAGCGCTGGGCGAGGGTACGGACCTCGCTGGCGACCACGGCGAAGCCGCGGCCCTGTTCGCCGGCGCGTGCCGCTTCCACCGCGGCATTCAGCGCCAGGATGTTGGTCTGGAACGCGATGCCGTCGATGACGCTGATGATGTCGGCGATGCGCCTGGACGAGGTCTCGATGCCGCTCATCGTGGTCACCACCTGGCTGACCACCTCGCCGCCCTGCGAGGCGACGCCGGCGGCGCCGACCGCCAGCTGGTTGGCCTGGCGCGCGTGCTCGGCGTTCTGCTTGACCGTGGAGGTCAGCTCCTCCATCGACGCGGCGGTTTCCTCCAGGCTGGCGGCCTGCTGTTCGGTGCGCCGCGACAGGTCGTCGTTGCCGGCGGCGATCTCGGTGGAGGCGGCGTTGATGCTGATCGCAGCGGTCTGGATGCGGCCGACGATGCCGGCCAGCTGCTCGGCGGTGGCATTGGCGTCGTCGCGCATCCGCGCGAACACGCCATGGAACTCGCCGTGCATGCGCGCGGTGAGGTCGCCTTCGGCGATGCTGCGCAGCAACTGCGACACCGACGCCAGGTTGACCTCGGTGGTTTCCATCAGCTGGTTCAGTCCGGCGATCATCGCGCGGAAGTCGTGCTGGTAGCGGGCGGCGTCGCCGCGTTGCGAGAAGTCGCCGGCGGCGGCGGCTTCGGCCAGCTGGCGGATGTCGCGGTTGATCGCCGACAGGTTGGCCTTGGTCGCCTGCATCGCTTCGGTGATCGCGGCCTTTTCGCCGGGCAGCGCTTCCATGTCCTCGGCCAGGTCGCCGACCGAATAGCGGCGCATCACCTCGAGCAGGCGCTGCTGCAGTTCCACGTGCGAACCGACCAGGCGGTTGGTGTCGCCGACCATGCGTCCGTAGTCCCCGGGGAAAGCGTTGTGGTCCATGCGATAGCTCAGCTCGCCGGCATCGTGGCGCGTGGCCATCAGGTTCTGCGCCTGCAGCACCGCGCGCAACTGGTCCTGCATGCGCCGCAGCGAGCCGAACAGGCGGCCGAGCTCGTCGTTGCGCCGGTACTGGATGGGGCTGTCGAGCCGGCCTTCGGCCACCGCGCCGGAGACCTGCACCGCCTCGTTCAGCGGCCGCAGCACCATCCGCCGCAGCAACAGCAGCAGGCCGCCGCTGAGCAGCAGTGCGGCGCAGGCGCCGACCGCGACGATCGTCCACAGCAGCGTGCGCGCCTGCTGCATCAGCACCGCCTTGGGCACCATCACGCCGAGCGCGAAGCGCTCCTGCGCCTGGCCGATCTGCAGCGGCACGTAGCTCTCGATGTCGGTGTCGCCGTCGGCGTCGTCGACTTCGCGGGTGATGGCGCGGCCCTGGGCGACGCTTTGCAGGATATCCCGGGTGGCGGCGTCCTCCAGCTTCTTGCCGACCAGTGCGGCATCGCGGTCGGCGACGATCACCCCGGCCGGCGACAGCAGGCGCACGCGGCCGGCGCCGAGCGGGCGCAGCTGCGCCAGGCGCGCCTGCAGCTTGGCCAGGCCGAAATCGGTGATCGTCACGCCGAGGAACTTGCCCTGGTCGAGGATCGGCGTGGTCAGTGTGGTCATCAGCACCTGCTTGCCGCCGATCTCGTACAGGTACGGCTCGACCACGGTCGGGCGCAAGTGCTGGCGCGCCTTGAGGTACCAGTCGCCGGCGCCGGGCACCTCGTAGTCGCGCAGCGGCTCGCGCACCTGGGTGTCGCCTTGCCAGGCCCAGTAGATCATGTAGCGGCCGGTGGCATCGTGGCCTTCGGCGCCGGCATAGCCGGCGTCGTTGCCGTCGAACGCCTGCGGCTCCCACATCGTGCCGTGGGCGGTCCACTCCGGGTGCGCGCGCAATTCGCTGCGCACCACGTCGCTGAAGGTCTCGCGCTTGGCGCCGCCCTGCTGGCGCTGCACCAGCAGGCTGTTGGCGAAGCTCTGGTTGGCGTTGAACGCGGCGCCCAGGTCGGCCGACACCCGCTGCGCCTCGAGCTGCGCGACATCGTTCATGCCGGACTTGGCCGAGTCGAGCAGCATCCGGCTGCTGCTGGCGTAGATGATCACGGCGGTCACGCCGAAGCACAGCACGGCGATCGCGGCCACGCCGAGCATCAGGCGAGTGGCGACACTGGCGGAGCGGAGAAACGCAAACGGCTGGGTCATGGCGGCCACGCGACGGAAGTGAAGGGATCGGGAAACGCGCCAGCATCAATGCGGCGACAGCGCGCACCGCCTGAGGCGATGCGTTTCGTCCTGTCAAGGTCTATCGGCTGCCGCGTGCGGAAATTGAACGCTCCCCGCCGCCGGCGAACCGTCGCGCGCATCGCACAGGCATCGCGGTTGGCACCGCCTGCGGTCTGGAGTGGGGGTGCTGGAGCGCCGCGACCATCGCAAACAAAAGCCCCGGCATCGCTGCCGGGGCTCGGGGTTCAACGCGTGCGGGCGTGGCCGGGCGCGATCAGGCCGCCTGCGGAATCCGCAGCGAACGCACCAGGCCGCCGATGTCCACGATCAGCGCGACGCGTCCGTCGCCGAGGATGGTCGCGCCGGAGATGCCGCCGATGCGCCGGTAGTTGTTCTCGATGTTCTTGACCACCACCTGCTGCTGGCCGACCAGTTCGTCCACTTCCAGCGCGATCTTCTGGCCGTCGGCCTCGACCACCACCACCAGCGGATCGCTCTGCTCGGTGCGGCCGAAGCCGTAGCAGTTGCTCAGCGACAGGATCGGCAGGTACTCGCCGCGGACCCGCAGCACCCGGCCTTCGCCGGCCATGGTGCGGATGTCGTCGGGCTGCGGCTGCAGCGCTTCGAGCACGTAGGCCAGCGGCAGGATCAGCGTCTCGCCGGCGACCGACACGGTCATGCCGTCCAGGATCGCCAGGGTCAGCGGCAGGCGGATCAGCACGCGGGTGCCGCGTCCGGAGTTGCTTTCCAGCTGCACTTCGCCGCCCAGGCCCTGGATGTTGCGGCGGACCACGTCCATGCCGACGCCGCGGCCGGACAGGTCGGTGACCGCGTCGGCGGTGGAGAAGCCGGGCGCGAAGATCAGGTCCCACACCTGCGCGTCGGTCGGGTTGTCCGGCACGCTCAGGCCGCGTTCGGCGGCCTTGGCCAGGATCCGCTCGCGGTTCAGGCCGGCGCCGTCGTCGCTGACTTCGATCACGATGTGACCGCCTTGGTGCGAGGCGGCCAGGGTGATGGTGCCGGTCTCGTCCTTGCCGGCGGCGCGGCGCGCTTCGGGCATTTCCAGGCCGTGGTCGATCGAGTTGCGCACCAGGTGCACCAGCGGGTCGGCGATCTTCTCGATCAGGCCCTTGTCCAGTTCGGTGCCTTCGCCGATGGTGCGCAGGCGCACCTGCTTGCCCAGGCGCGTGGACAGGTCGCGGACCAGGCGCGGGAAGCGGCGGAACACCGCGTCCACCGGCAGCATGCGCACGCCGATCACCGCTTCCTGCAGGTCGCGGGTGTTGCGTTCGAGCAGTTCCAGGCCGGCGAACAGGCGCTCGGCATGGGCCGGGTCGAGGTCGCCGGAGACCTGCTTGAGCATGGCCTGGGTGATGACCAGTTCGCCGACCAGGTTGATCAGCGCATCGACCTTGTCGACGCTGACCCGGATCGAGCTTTCCGCCTCGTGCGCGGCGGCGGCGTTGCCGGCCGGCGCGTTGGCGGCGACGCTGGCCGCCGGCGCGGCGGTGGCGCTGGCCGGCGGCTGCGCCAGGGTGGGGGCGGGCGCCGTGGCCAGGCTCGGCGGCGGCACTGCGCGGATGTCCAGTTCGCAGTCGTCGATGACCCAGGCGAAGGTGTCCTCGATCGCGCTGCGCGGAACCTTGGCGACCAGGCCCAGGTCCCAGGCCAGGTAGGCCTCGAGCGGATCGAGGTCGCTGAAGCCGGGCAGGCGGCCGCTGCGGCAGGCGATCTGCAGCGGGCCCAGGTGCTCGAGCTCGCGGATGATGCGCAGCGGGTCGTTGCCGCTCATGAACAGCGACGGCGACGGGGTGAAGCCGATCTGCCAGGCTTCCGGCTCGGCCGACTGGTTGGCGGCCGGGGTGGCGACGGCGGCGGCCGGCGCCTGGCCGGTCAGCGCCTGCTGCAGGCGGTCGTGCACGGCCTTGACCGCGGCCGGATCGGCTGGCTGGCCGTGTTCGGCTTCGCGCAGCAGCGCGCGCAGCACGTCGACCGAACCGAGGATCGCGTCGATCGCGGCGGCCTCGACGGCGCGCTTGCCCGAGCGCCACTCGTCCAGCAGCGTCTCCAGCACGTGGGTCAGGCCGGCCATCGCCTCGAAACCGAAGGTGGCGGCGCCGCCCTTGATCGAATGCGCGGCGCGGAACACCGAGTTGATCACTTCCGGATCGCGATTGCCTTCTTCCAGCGACAGCAGTCCGGCTTCCATCGCGTCCAGCCCTTCACGGCTTTCCTCGAAGAAGGTGGCGTGGAAACGTTGCAGGTCCATGCTCATGGGGCGGGAATCCGGGAAAAGGAGAAGAAGGGATCAGCCCAGGACTTTCTGGACGGTGGCGACCAGCTGTTCGGGGTTGAACGGCTTGACCAGCCAGCCGGTGGCGCCGGCGGCCTTGCCTTCGGACTTCTTGTCCGCCGCCGACTCGGTGGTCAGCATCAGCATCGGCGTGAACTTGTAGTCCGGCAGCTGGCGCAGCGCACGGATCAGCGAGATGCCGTCCATGTTCGGCATGTTGACGTCGGTGACCACGGCGTTGAAGCGTTGGCCCTGGGCGCGGCCGAGGGCGACCTGGCCGTCTTCGGCTTCCTCCACCGCGAAGCCGGCCGAGGTAAGGGCAAAGGCGACCATCTGGCGCATCGACGCCGAATCGTCCACCACCAAGATACGTGCGCTCATGCGGCGTTCTCCACAGATTTCAGGTTGTCAGGGGTTGCCGCCAGGCCCAGCGTGTCGCTGACCCCGAGAAGGCGTGCGGCGTCGCGGAAGGTGTCGTTGCACGCTTCGAACTCGGTGTGCCTGCCTTCCTGGCGGCGTGCGGTCACGAATGCGCACAGCACCTGCACGGCGGCGGTATGGATGCGGCGGACCTCGCCGGCGTCCAGCCGCAACGTGTCGTCCGACGCCAGGTGCGGCGCCAGAAGCTGTTTCAGGTCGGCGCTGGACTCGATACCGAGATCCTCGCCAAGGTGGACTGTGCTCATCATTGCTCCGCACGGATGGTTCTATCGCAGGTAACGGCCGCGCCGCGAAAAGCTTTAGCGGCGGGCCGTCGAAGTGGGGCGTGGTTGGCGCTCGGGCGCTGCCGCCGGCGCCGGCCACGCGTCAGTGGAGCAGCTGTTCGGCGTCGAGCAGGATCATCGGCTGGTGCGAAATGCGCGCCACGCCGCGGAACAGGTGGTTGGAAATGCGGCAGATGCGCGCGTTGTCCGGCGGCTCGATCTGCTGGTCGGTGAGGCTGGCCACGTCCTCGACCGCCGACACGCGCAGGCCCAGGGTTTCGCCGTTCTCCTCCAGCACCACCACGCGGGTCAGCATGTCCATCTCGATCGGCGAGGCGCCCAGGTGGATGCCCAGGTCGATCACCGGCACCACCTGGCCGCGCAGGTTCATGATGCCGAGCATCGCCGGCGGGGTGCCGCGCAACGGCAGCAGCGGCACCGGCAGCACCACTTCCTGCACCTTCAGCAGTTCCAGCGCATAGGCCTGTTCGCCGCAGCGCAGGCGCAGCCAGCGCGTGCTGCGCTCGGGCGCGCGGCGCTGGTGCGGCGACGGCTCGTGGGCGGGGCCCGGCGCCATGAACGATTCCAGGTTCGGCGGGACGCGCGAGCCCGGCGAGGCCGCCGCGCGTTCGGCTTCGGCGCGGCGCTCCGGCGGCACCGCCATCGGCGCGCGCCGCTTCAGGATGGCCGCAGCGGCGTCGTCCTCGTCGGCGAGATTGCGCACCGGCGCGGCGGCGCGCTGCATCTCCATCGCCGCAACCACTTCGAGGTCCGCCTCGCGTTCCGCGGCGGCGGCCGACGCAGCGGCAGGCTGCGCCATGATGCCGGCCAGCGCCGGATCGGAATCGGCCTCGGCCAGCACCGCGGCGGCGATCTCCTCGGGCGTGGGCGCGGCCGGCTTCGGCGGGGAAGCCGGTCGCGCCATGATGCCGGCCAATGCCGGATCGGAATCGGCTTCGGCCAGGACCGCGGCGGCGATCTCCTCGGGCGTGGGCGCGGCCGGTTTCGGCGGGGAAGCCGGTCGCGCCATGATGCCGGCCAGCGCCGGATCGGAATCGGCCTCGGCCAGGACCGCGGCGGCGATCTCCTCGGGCGTGGGCGCGGCCGGCTTCGGTAGGGAAACCGGTCGCGCCATGATCCCGGCCAATGCCGGATCGGCCTCGGCCTCGGCCAGGACTGCGGCGGCGATCTCCTCGGGCGTGGGCGCGGCCGGCTTCGGCGGGGAAGCCGGTCGCGCCATGATGCCAGCCAGCGCCGGATCGGAATCGGCTTCGGCCAGCACCGCGGCGGCGATCTCCTCGGGCGTGGGACCGGCCGGTTTCGGCGGGGAAACCTGTTGCGACATGATGCCGGCCAATGCCGGATCGGAATCGGCTTCGGCCAGCACCGCGGCAGCGATCTCCTCGGGCGTGGGACCGGTATCGGTGTCGGCCTCGGCGGCGGCCGCCGAGCGCCCGGCCGGCGGCGCGGCGGCCGCCTGCGCCGAGGCCTGCTCTTCGGCGATGACGTCGTGCAGCAGGCCTTCCAGATAGTCGTCGATCACGCCGGGGGTGGTCATGCGGCTTGCTCCATCGGCACCGCGTCGCTGGCGATCAGCCATTCCAGCGCGCGGCGGTACGCGGCCAGGCCGCGGCCGGGGTATTCGCCCGGGGTGCCGGCCACGGTCAACGCCTTGACGTTGCAGATCTTGGTGTCCACCGGGATCGCGTCTTCCCACACGCGCTCGCCGTAGCTGTCCTGCATCTGCTTGAGGGTGTCGGTGCCGGCGCGGGTGCGCTTGTCGAACAGCGTCGGCAGGACCGAGGCCGGCAGCGTGCGGCGCCGCGAGCGTTCGACCATGTCCACGGTGCGGACCATGCTGGCCAGCCCGTGCAGCGCCAGCGGCTCGGCCTGGGTCGGGATGACCACGCGGTCGGCGGCGGCCAGCGCGTTGATCATCAGCAGGCCCAGCGTCGGCGGGCAGTCGAGCAGGATGTAGTCGTGCTGGCCGGCGTGCCGCGCCATCGCCTGCTGCAGCGCCAGGCCGAGCCCGGGCTGGTTGGCGCTGCGCCGTTCCAGCGTGGCCAGCGCGGTCTGGCCGCAGACGAAGCTCAGCCGCTCGATGGCGCTGTCGCGCGCGAGCGCGGCCAGGTCGCTGGGCGGCGTGGCGAACAGGTCCAGCACGCCCGCCGGCGGCGGGTCCTGCGGCACGTCGAAGGCGCGGGTCAGCGAGGCGTGCGGATCGAGGTCGATCATCAGCACGCGGTGGCCGAGCATGGCCAGGCCACGGCCCAGCGCCAGCGTGGTCGTGGTCTTGCCCACGCCACCTTTCTGGTTGGCAATCGCCCAGATGCGCATCAGTTCACTCCTTCAATGGCGGCAGGTACGGCGCGTGCGCCGCCGGAAATCCCGGCGGCCCCCGCGGCGGAGGGTGGGGACGCCGGCGCGGCCGCAGGCGGCGCGCTGGCGGTAAGGCCGGGGTCCGGCGCCGGCTCGGCGCCGGCATCGCCGCCGGCGTCGGCGAGGATGATCAGCACCACGCGGCGGTTGGCGTTGCGCCCGGCTTCGCTGTCGTTGGGCGCGCGCGGACGGAATTCGCCGTAGCCGATCATCGACAGCCGCGACGGCCGCAGGCCCTGGTCGGCGAACAGGTGCACGACGCTGGCCGCACGCGCCGCCGACAGTTCCCAGTTGGACGGGAACTGCAGGGTGTTGATCGGGCGATCGTCGGTATAGCCTTCCACGCGCACGCCGTTGGGCACCGAGCCGAGTACCTGCGCCAGCTGCGACAGCGTGGCGCGCGCGCCGTGGTCGAGCGAGGCCGAACCGGGGCCGAACAGGATGTCGCTGTTGATCTCCACCTCGATCCACAGCCCGGAACGGCGCACGGTGATCAGCTTCTTGTCGATCAGCGGCGCCAGCGCCGCGCCGAGCCGGGCGGCGATCGCGTCGAGCTGGCGCTGCGCGCGGCGCAGTTCCTCCTCGTTGCGCAGCGAGCCGGCCTGCGCGCGCATCGGCGAGGCCGACGGCAGCCGGTTGGCGTCGGGCAGGGACAGCGCCGGGCTGGACTTGATCGGGGTCGGGCGTTCGCCGCCCTGGCCCTGCATCAGCCGCTCGCCGACCTGCACCGGGCTCATCGTGCGCGGCGCGCCGCCGAAGGCGGTGCTCATCGCGTCGGCCATCACCCGGTACTTGGCCTCGTTGACCGTGGACAGCGCGTACATCACCACGAAGAAGGCGAGCAGCAACGTCATCAGGTCGGCATAGGGGATGGCCCATGCCTCGTGGTTGACGTGATCTTCGTGGGGACGCTTGCGGGCCATGGTCGGGTCAATGCAAGAAGCCGGCCAGCTTCGATTCGATGTTGCGCGGGTTCTCGCCCTGGGCGATCGCGATCAGCCCCTCGATGACCATCTCGCGCTCGCCGCTGCTGTGCTGGATGACGCTCTTGAGCTTGCTGGCCATCGGCAGGAACAGCAGGTTGGCCGAGGCGATGCCGTAGATGGTGGCGGTGAACGCGGCGGCGATGCCGTGGCCGAGCTTGCTCGGGTCGGCGAGGTTCTTCATCACCGCGATCAGGCCCAGCACCGCGCCGATGATGCCCAGGGTCGGCGCGTAGATGCCCATGCCTTCGAACACCTTGGCCGCGGCCAGGTCGCAGTGCTCCTGGCCGCTGAGGTCGATCTCCAGCATGTGGCGGATCGACTCCGGCTCCACGCCATCGACCAGCATCTGCAGGCCCTTGCGCACGAACGGGTCGGGCTGCTGTTGCACCTGGCCTTCCAGGCCGAGCAGGCCCTGGCGGCGCGCGATGTTGCTCCACTCCACGATCTGTTGCAGCAGCGCGTTGCGGTCGCTGGCCGGCGGCCGGATGATCCACTTGGCGATCTGGAACGCGCGCCGGAAAACCGCCGGCGGCGTATGCACCAGGATCGCGGCGACGGTGCCGACGATCACGATCACGAACGCAGCCGGCGACCACAGCGCGGCGATGCCGGCGCCCTTGAGAATGCTGCCGCCGACCAGCGACAGGAGCGCGAGCAGCAGACCGACGAGACTGAGTTTGTCCATGCAGGAACTATCGGCAGCTAGGGGGGGAACTTGATGGGGCC
>NZ_JAFIWC010000015.1 GCF_017163755.1 Xanthomonas sp. | reverse complement strand
GCCGGAACCGGAGCCCGAACCGGAGCCGGAGCAGGAACCGGAAGAGACGATGCCCGAGCCCGAGCCGCTGGACGAAGCGCCCAAGCCGGCCGAGGAAGCGCCCACGCCCGACACGGCGGACCCGGTGACCATGGATGCCGACGCACAGGCCGGCACCGACAACTTCGGCATCCAGTCCGGCAGCGGCGGCGGCACGACCGGCGCGGGCGCGGGTGGGGGCGGCGGCAACGCGTCCTACGGCCGCTACCTGGGCTACGTGCTGCAGCAGGCGGTGTCGCGCGACGAACGCATCCGCAAGCTGGCCTTCCAGCTGACCGTGCACGTGTGGCTGGACGGCTCGGGCCAGCTGACCCGCGTGGAGCTGTTGCGCGGCAGCGGCAACCAGGAGGCCGACGACGCGGTGCTCGCCGTCATCCGCGCGCTCGGGCGCGTGGACGAGATTCCGCCGGCCTCGTTGAAATTCCCCGCGCGCGTGCTGGTGCAGGGACGGCGTCCTGCCGGATGAGCGCGCGTTCGACCATTCCTTTCGAAGACTTCCAAACCTTGTGAGCAAGCAGATGACCCGTTCGACCATACGATCCACCTTGCGCGGACTGCGAACCACCGCCGTCGCCGCCGGCATCGGCCTGGCCCTGTTCGCCGCCGGCGCGCAGGCGCAGGGCGCGCGCAGCGAAAGCACGATGATCAAGCTGATCCGCGGCCTGATCGACAGCGGCGCACTGAAGCCGGAAGTGGGGCAGGCGTTGCTGCAGGAAGCGCAACGCGAGGCCGCGCCGGCCGCAGCGGCGTCGGCGATCGCCGCGCAGCCGGGCGACGTGCGGGTGCCGTACATCCCGGACACCGTGCGCGACGGCATCCGCGACGAGGTCAAGGCGCAGGTCATGGCACAGGCCAAGGCCGAGCGCTGGGCGGCGCCGGAGCAGGTGCCGGAGTGGACGCAGCGCCTGCGCGTGCAGGGCGACGTGCGCGTGCGCAACGAATCGCGCCTGTACTCCGACCGCAACAGCGACATCGAGGTCGACTGGAGCCGCATCAACGCAGGGTCCGGCTACGACATCAACGAGAACACCAATCTCAACCTGCCGCCGCTGCGCAATACCCGCGAGGACCGCAACAATTCCTGGCGCATCCGCGCGCGCATCGGGGTGGTCGCCGACCTGGGCGAACACACCCGCGCCGGCGTGCGCCTGGCGTCGGGCAGCGACGACGGCCCGGTGTCCACCACCCAGACCCTGGGTGGCGGCCTGGCCAAGAAGGATGCATGGCTGGATCAAGCCTGGCTGTCCTGGTCGCCGGTCGACTGGATGGAGATCGTCGGCGGCCGCTTCGGCAATCCCTACTGGTCCACCGATACCCTGTTCTCCAACGACCTGAACTTCGACGGCATCGCGTTCAAGTACGCCGACGAAGTGGGGCCCGACGGCCTGTCGCTGTTCGCCACGCTGGGCATGACCCCGCTGGAGTATTCGTCCGACGGTTTCCCCAGCACCAGCCAGAACAAGATGCAGAGCGAGAACAAGTGGCTCAACGGCCTGCAGGTGGGCGCGGACTGGGCGTTCGGCAACGAGCAGAAGCTGCGCGCGGCGGTGGCCTACTACGACTTCCGCAACGTCGCCGGCGAGCTGTCGCAGCCCTGCGCGCTGTATGCCGGCGCCGACCACTGCAGCACCGACTGGTCGCGCCCGGCGTTCATGCAGAAGGGCAATACGCTGATGCTGCTGCGCGACATCGCGCTGGATCCGCTGGACCCGGCCAACACGCCGCTGCCGCAGTACGTGGGCCTGGCGTCGGAGTTCGAACTGCTGGATGTCAACCTGAAATGGGAAGCGCCGGCGTTCGCCGGCTACGGCGTGCGCCTGGAAGCGAACTGGCTGCAGAACCTGGCCTACGACCCGGCGCAGATGTGGAAGCGCGCCAACGGCGGCATCGTCACCAACCTGGGCGCAGCGGCCGGTGCCGTCGCCGGCCCGCAGGACATCCGCAGCGGCGATACCGCCTATCTGGCGCAGGCCACGTTCGGCAACCTGGCGCTCACCCAATCCGGGGACTGGAACGCCTGGCTGGGCTACAAGCGGATCGAGGCCGATGCGCTGCCCGACGGCTTCAACGACTCCAACTTCCATCTGGGCGGGACCAATGCCAAGGGCTACTACCTCGGCGCCTCCTACATGTTCGACAAGAACGTCTGGTTGAGCGGGCGCTGGATGGCGGCCAAGGAAGTGACCGGCGCGCCGTTGTCGATCGACCTGTTCCAGCTGGAAGTGAACGCCGGCTTCTGACGCATCCGGCGGCCCGAGCGCCGCACGCCGATACGCGCGGCGATGCCAATACCCCTTGTTGCACCCACGACATCGAACTAGACGGGACACGACATGACTTCCGAAACAATGGACGACGCACCCACGCCGCCGACGGACCACGCCGCCAGCGCGCCGCCGCCCGCCGCCACGCCGCCGCAGCCGGCGGCCCCGCCATGGCCGATGTTCTACCGCCGGCCGGTGCTGCTTTCCTCGCACGAACACGCGCATTGGCGCGTGCGCCCGGCCGGCGTGGGCTTCGCCGCGCGCAGCCATTCGGTCCCGGTGGTGGCCGGCGAGTTCGCCGCGGCGTCGCGCTCCTACCCGCTGGTCTTCGCCGGCCGCGAGCACATGCCGATGGCGCTGCTGGGGCTGCAGGCCGACCACAACCGCTTCGTCGACGGGGACGCCTGGGCGGCCGGCGCCTACGTTCCCGCCTACGTGCGCCGCTATCCGTTCGTGTTCGTGCAGATGGGCGAGCCGGAAGGCTATGCGCTGGCGATCGATGCCGAGGC
The DNA here is from genome assembly GCF_017163755.1 of Xanthomonas sp. Classification (GTDB taxonomy): domain Bacteria; phylum Pseudomonadota; class Gammaproteobacteria; order Xanthomonadales; family Xanthomonadaceae; genus Xanthomonas_A. Next base: position 134,315 of record NZ_JAFIWC010000015.1, on the reverse strand, counting down.
CGACATGGTGGTGACGTCCGGCGAGGAGGGGCACGCCTTGTTCGAAGGCGGGCAGCCCAGCGAGCTGACCCGGCAGGCGCTGCAGTTCTGCGAATCCTTCACCCGCGAAGACCGGGCGACCCGGCAGTTCACCGCGCAACTGGCCGCACAGGGCCTGCTGCTGGAGCGCACCGCCAACATCACCTTCCCCGACGGCCGCAAGGCCAGCATCGACGGCTTCCATGTGGTGGACACGGACAAGTTCGCCACGCTGTCGGAGGAGGTCATCGTCCAGTGGCACCGCAACGGATGGCTGTCGCTGGTGCATTTCCACCTGGCCTCGCTGGCGCGCTTCACCGACCTGATGGCGGGTTGAGCCGTCAGGCGGGCATCGTCAAGCCCAGGTCCAGTCGGGCAGCGATGGGCGGAAGCGAAGACCGCGGCTGTGTGGGCGCGCTTTTCGGGGCGGCGCATGCGACGCCGCTGTATCCAACGCCGCGCCATGGATGGCTGCGGCGATCGGCAGCCGGGATAGGCGCAGCCGCCCGCGCCAACCAGGCGCCTGCCCGGGCGGTATCGCCCCAGGCGCAGGGATGGACGACGCATCGCAGACGCGACCGACGCCGCGTCGCAGGGCGGAGTCGGACGGGTGCACGCGCTGGCAGGCCAGCGCTGCGTGCCGAGTGGGCAGGGCGTGCGCCGGCCGCTGCGCAGCGGGCGTCGGCACGGCAGGAAATGGTAGGAAACGGGCAGGCTCGCCCGAACTGGGACTGGTTCCGCGAAAAATGCCTGGCCGCGCGCTCAAGTTTCCGCGCCGGCAACCGCTATCCCCGTAGACACGAGCCCTGATCGCGCTGCCGCAGCGCGATTCGACCTGCCGCCACCTCTGCCCCCGCTACGGCCCGGGCGTCCCTGCCTGGAGTTGCAACGATGAAGTGGTTCCACGATCTGCCTATCGCCCGCAAGCTGGCGGTGGGGTTCACCCTTACCACGCTGATGACGGTCATGCTGGGGTCCTTCGCCTTGTCCCGCCTGGGCGGCGCCCACGACGAACTGGTCGCGATGGCCGGCAACGAGATTCCGTCGGTCCAGCACCTGGGCGAAGTGCGCGCGCAGCTCGGCGAGTTCCGCACCTTCGAGCTGTCGCAGCTGACCATGCTCGACAAGCCGGAGAAGGTCGCCGACTACAACGCGCGCATGGACAACACTTCCAAGATCGTGCGCGACGAACTGGCGGCCTATGCCGCGCTTCCCGCCGACGAGCGCGAGCGCGCGCTGTACCGCAAGGTCGCCGCCGACACGGACGCGTACTTCGGCGCCAACCGCGACATGCGCGCGGCGGTCGCCGCCGGCGACGGCGTGCTGGCGCAGCAGATCTCCGACGAGAAGTCGCGCCCGGCGCGGCGCAAGCTGTTCGAGGACCTCAAGGCGCTGGGCACCTACAGCACCGGCCAGATGCAGGCGAAGATCGTCAAGGCCAACGCCACGCACCGCGCCAGCGTGATCGCCATCGTCGCCTGCATGGTGCTGCTGTCGCTGATCGCCGCCGCGCTGGCCGTGGTGATCTCGCGCGCGGTCACCGGCCCGCTGGCCAAGGCCGTGCATGCGATCCAGTCGGTGGCCCGCGGCGACCTGTCGGTGAACATCCAGGCCGCCAGCGCCGACGAAGCCGGCAAGATGCTGACCGCCACCCGCGACATGACCCTGATGCTGCGCCGCTTCTCCGGCGAGACCCAGCGCATGGCCGAGATGCACGCCGGCCCGGACATCGGCCACCGCATTCCGGAGGATTTCCCGGGCGTGTACGGCCAGCTCGCGGTCGGCATCAACACGGTGATCTTCGAGCATCTGGACTCGATCAAGGACGCCATCGCCGTGCTCAACCAGTACGCCGCCGGCGACCTGTCGCAGAACGCCCGCCGCCTGCCCGGCAGCCGCGCGATCCTGCACGAGTCGATGGACGCGGCCAAGGCCAGCCTGCTGGCGATCAACACCCAGATCCAGTCGCTGGCGCAGGCCGCGGCGGTGGGCGACTTCAGCCAGCGCGGCGACGCGCAGCGCTTCGACCACGACTTCCGGGTGATGATCGAACACCTCAACACCATGATGGAGGTCGCCGACGGCAACCTGACCCAGGTCTCGCAGCTGCTGCAGGCGATCGCCGGCGGCGACCTGACCGCGCGCATGCACGGCGAGTTCCATGGCGTGTTCGCCAGCATGCGCGACGACGCCAACAGCACCGTCGCGCAGCTGACCCAGATCGTCGGCCGCATCCAGCAGGCCTCTTCCAGCATCAGCAGCGCCGCCGGCGAGATCGCCTCGGGCAACAACGACCTGTCGCGCCGCACCGAGCAGCAGGCGGCCAACCTGGAAGAGACCGCCGCGTCGATGGAAGAGCTGACCTCCACGGTCAAGCAGAACGCCGAGCACGCGCGCCAGGCCAACCAGCTGGCGATCGGCGCCGCCGGCGTCGCCTCGCAGGGCGGCGAGGTGGTCGGCCGCGTGGTCACCACCATGCACGAGATCGACGCCTCCTCGCGCCGCATCGCCGACATCATCACCGTGATCGACGGCATCGCGTTCCAGACCAACATCCTGGCGCTCAACGCCGCGGTGGAAGCGGCGCGCGCCGGCGAGCAGGGCCGCGGCTTCGCCGTGGTCGCCTCGGAAGTGCGCACCCTGGCCCAGCGTTCGGCCAGCGCGGCCAAGGAGATCAAGGGCCTGATCGACGAGTCGGTCGGCAAGGTCGCGGTGGGTTCGCAGCTGGTCAACCAGGCCGGCCAGACCATGGGCGAGATCGTCGCCTCGGTGCAGCGCGTCACCGACATCATGTCCGAGATCTCCGCGGCCTCGCAGGAGCAGTCCGCCGGCATCGAGCAGGTCAACCAGACCGTGACCCAGATGGACGAGGCGACGCAGCAGAACGCCGCGCTGGTGGAGGAAGCCACCGCCGCCGCGCGCTCGATGGAAGAGCAGGCCGGTCACCTCACCGATGCGGTTTCGCTGTTCAAGCTCGATGGCCAGGCCGCGCCGGTCGCGTCGCTGGCGCCGGTCGCCGCGCCACGCGCCGCCTATGTTCCGGCGCCGGCCCCGGTGCGCGCACGCACCGCACCGCTCGCCAAGGTGCGTCCCGCGCCCGTGCGCGAGCCGGTCGCGGCCAACGGTGGCGACTGGCAGGAGTTCTGATTCCCCGCCCGCATCGACGCAACCCGCGTCACCCCGCTCCGGCGGGGTGACGTCGTTTTGGGCTCGGCCATCGGCGGCGATGGATCGGCAGCGGTTATGGTCAGCCGACTGCGTGCTGCGCGGACGCTCGCCGCGAGCGGGTCGTCCCGCGTGATGCAGCCTGCGCCGCTGGCCGCCGCGAGCGCTGCCGCCCACTGGTCGGGCAACGGTCGCCGCGGGAATGGACGCTGCAGCGCGACCGCCTGGCCGAGAAATCGCCGCTGCACTCTGCGGATGGAGACCGAATCGATGGGCCGGGATTAGGGAGTCGAGATTGGAAAGGACAGTCATGGCGATCACTGGCTCACGTGTCGCCAAGGCAACAGGACGAGCGGGGGCTTGCCCACTCCCCAATCCCCGCCCCTGCGTATCTGCCGCTCCCGAAGCGGCCGGCGCGGCTCGGCGCTGCTCGGCACTTCAGCCGCGCCGGGCGGCCTCGATCGCGGCGATGTCGATCTTGACCATTCCCATCATCGCGTCGAACGCCCGCTTGGCCGCCGCCGGATCGGGATCGGTGATCGCGGCGGAGAGGGCGCGCGGCGTGATCTGCCACGACAGCCCCCACTTGTCCTTGCACCAGCCGCACGCACTTTCGCGGCCGCCGTTGCCGACGATCGCGTTCCACAGGCGGTCCGTTTCGGCCTGGTCGTCGGTGGCGACCTGGAACGAGAACGCCTCGTCGTGCTCGAACGCCGGGCCTCCGTTCAGGCCGAGACAGGGGATGCCCATCACCGTGAACTCCACCGTCAGCACATCGCCCTGCTTGCCGGCGGGATAGTCGCCCGGCGCGCGATGGACGGCCGTCACCTCGCTGTCGGGGAAGGTCCGGGCGTAGAAGTTCGCCGCGTCCAGCGCGGTGCCGTTGAACCAGAGGCAGATCGTGTTCTTGCTGACCATCTTGGTGTCTCCTGAACTGGGCGGATAGGCAACTCGGGCGGCGTGGGCGGCTGGCTGCCGCGGCAGCCCCGGAGCGCGTGCAGGTTGTACGGGAGCCGACGGCTTGGAGCGTTCTGTGGAGCGTGCCCATGGTCTTCAAAATGCGTACGGTTTGCCAGTCCCGGGCATGGCCGCTCGCATCCGCGGTTGCCGGGCGAGCATCTATCGCCCGGTGTGCGGCGGAACGGCAAGGCACCGAGCGCGCAGGGCGAAGCGACCGCGACAGGAGCCGCACGCCCTCGCCACGTCGATGGCGACCGGCTGCGCGGCGCTGGTGGCATGCGCTGGCGCTCTGCTGCCGCGGCTGCACGCGCACCGCGTCCCGTTCCGCAGCGGCTTGTTGGCCGCCGCACCCTGGCATAAGATCGATACGGATCAATGGAATATTCGGCTCGAGCAGGCGCCGTTGCGCCCTGTCTGGAGTTTCGCCAACTGCGCAGGGAGGTCTGCATGAGCCTGGTGTCGCTGCGGGGACTGAAGAAGTCGTATGGCACCGGCCAGCAGATCGTCGAGGTCCTGCACGGCGTCGACCTGGAGGTCGCACAAGGCGAATTCCTGGCGCTGATGGGGCCGTCGGGTTCCGGCAAGTCCACGCTGCTCAACGTGATCGCCGGGCTGGACAAGCCGACGTCGGGCGAGGTCGTCGTCGCCAACGAGCGATTGACCGCCCTGGGCGCGACACAGCTGGCGCGCTGGCGCGCGCGGCACGTGGGCTTCGTGTTCCAGCTCTACCACCTGTTGCCGGCGCTGACCGCGGCGGAGAACGTGGAGGTGCCGTTGCTGCTCACGGATCTGAGCCGTGCCCGGCGCAGGCAGCAGGTGCGCACGGCGCTTGAGCTGGTGGGTCTTGCCGATCGCATCGAGCACAAGCCGTCGCAGCTGTCGGGCGGGCAGCAGCAACGCGTCGCCATCGCCCGCGCGATCGTCTCGGACGTCCCCCTGCTGGTGTGCGACGAGCCGACCGGCGATCTGGATCGCGCCAGCGCCAACGGCGTGCTCGATCTGCTCGACGCCCTGAACCGGCACCATGGCAAGACCATCATCATGGTGACCCACGATCCGCTGGCGGCGGCGCGGGCCAAGCGCCAGCTGCACCTGGAAAAGGCGCGCGCCGCCGCGCCGCCGCCTTCGCCGCCAGCCGCAGCGGAGCGCGCGCCATGAGCTACCTGCGATTGATCTGGAAGGGGCTGTGGAGAAAGCCCGTGCGCACGGCGCTGACCTTCGCGTCGATGACGATCGCGTTCCTGCTGTTCGGGCTGCTCAACGGCATCAACCAGGGACTGGATACGGTCACTTCGCGGTTCCATCTGGACCGCCTGTACGTCATGAACCGCATCAGCATGTACCACCCGCTGATCGTGCCGTTCGCGCAGCAGGTGGAGAAGATTCCCGGCGTCTCCCACGTCGCGTACTGGGCGTACTTCGTCGGCTACTACCAGCAGCCGACCGTCCAGCTGCCTATCGTCGCGGCGGACGTGGAACGCATCTTCCGCATGTATCCGGAGTTGCGCCTGCCGCCCGCTCAGCTGCAGGCGATGTCGCGGATCAAGTCCGGCGCGGTCATCAGCGACCATCTCGCGAAGCGCTTCGGGTGGAAGATCGGCGACCGTATTCCCGTGAAGTCGGCGATCTGGCCGCGCAAGGACGGCGGCGACGTGTGGTATTTCGACATCGTCGGCATCTACGCGCCGTCCGAGGCGTCGCCGGCGCTCAACGACCTGTTCTTCATCAATCTGGATTATTTCGACGAAGCGCGCGCCTTCGGCGCCGGCGCGGTGCACCTGATCATTGCGCGCGTCGGCGACCAGAGCCAGAGCGGAAGGATCGCCGGGCTCATCGACGCGATGGCGGAGAACTCGCCGTTCCAGACCCGGACGCGGACCGAGAACGCCTACGCGGCGGTGCAGTGGCGGCAGATCAACGACCTGCGCGTGATCGGCAACTTCATCACCGGCGCGGTGCTGTTCACCTTGCTGGTGGTGAGCGCCAGCACGATGATGCAGTCGGTGCGGCAACGCTTTTCGGAGCTGGCCGTGCTGATGGCGATGGGCTTCACGCCCGCGCGCATCGCCGCGATGATCGTCGGCGAGGCGCTGCTGCTGAGCCTGCTGGCCGCGGCGGCGGGCTTCGGCCTGGCGGCGTTGGCGTTTCCGTCGGTGGCCGAGCTGTTCGGCGCCATGCGCCTGCAGCCGTCGGTGTTCCTGGCCGGCCTGGCGATCGCGGTGGCGATCGCGCTGGCAAGCGCGCTGGTGCCGGCCATCCGCGCGGCGCGGCTGAGCATCGTCGAAGCCTTGGCCGGACGCTAGGAGGCGCCATGCACTCTCTCAAGCTGATGCTGGCGGCGACCTTGATGCATCTGCAGGGCTTGTCGCGCCGACGCGTGAACGCGCTGGTCATGGTCGTCAGCGTCGCCGGCGTCGTGGCGGTGTTCTCGGTCGTGCTGGCGATGAACGCAGGCCTGGACGCGGCGATGCGCGACTCCGGCAATCCCGACCGCGCCGTGGTGCTGCGGGCCGGCTCCACCGTGGAGATCGCCAGCGCCATTTCGCACGAGGACCTGACCCTGATCCGCAACGCGGCCGATGCGCGCAGGGGCGCCGATGGCGTTCCGCTGATCAACGCCGAGGCCGCGGCGCCGCTGACCTTGATTGAGAGGCGCAGCGGGATGGAAGTCAACGGCACGCTGCGCGGCGTCGGCCCGCAGATCCTGGCGGTGCGCCCGGAAATCAGGATCGTCGAAGGGCGCATGTTCGAGCCGGGAAAGCTGGAGCTGGTGGTGGGCCGGCAGGCGGCCCGGCAGTTCGAGGGCCTCGAACCCGGCGGCGAGATCGCGGCGTATCGGACCCGGTGGAAGATCGTGGGCGTGTTCAGTGCCGGGCGCAGCGTGCGCGAATCGGAACTGATGAGCGACGCGGAAGTGGTCATGAACATCAGCCAGCGCCCGATGTTCCAGAACGTCACCGTGGTGCTGCCCAACGCCGCCGCGTTCGGCGCGTTCAGGCGGGTGCTGGCCGCCAGCCCGGCGGTCGCGATGGACGTGTTCACCGAGCCGGAGTACCTGCTTCGCGAGTCGCAGAGCCTCAACGGCTTGCTGCATTTCATGGCCTACGTCATGGGCGGCATCATGGCGCTCGGCGCGGTCTTCGTCGCCATCAACGCGATGTATTCCAGCGTCGACGATCGCCGCCGGGAGATCGCCACGCTGCGCGCCCTCGGTTTTCCCGCGCTGGTCGTCGTCGGCTCGATCGTCGCCGAGGCGATGCTGCTGTCGCTGGCCGGCGGGTCGCTGGGCGCGCTGGCGGCGTGGGCGATCGTCAACGGCAACACGGTGAGCACGGCGGTCGGTGGCGATCTGCGCCAGCTCGTGTTCGAGATGGCGATGGCGCCGCCGGTGCTGTTGAAGGGCCTGGGCGCGGCGCTGGCGATCGGATGCGTCGGCGGCCTGGTTCCGGCCGTGCGTTCGATCAGGAGCCAGGTGGTCGACGACCTGCGGGCCATCTGAACGGGTCGATGCCGGCGTCGGCTGCGGCCGCGCGGCCTGTCCTTGCCGCGTGCGCATGCCGCGATGCGGCCTGCGCCAGAACACGCTGCCATCCATCGCATCGTCGGTACGTGGCAGGCGCAGGACTAGGCGAGTCCTTCACTTCCGATGTGGTGTGTTAGCGATCCCCACAAGACGGAGTTCGTATGGACACCACGCTGATGCCCTGGGTCGTCGGGCTGTTCATCCTGATCGTCGCGTCGGCGGTCTACCTGATCACCCGCGCGAAGAAGAACCGCAACCGCCCGGTGCACGACCGCGCCGCGACGAAATCGGGCAGCGACGCGTCGCTGCGCGACAGATAGCGCGGCACATCCCGCCGGGCGCTTGCCGAACGGCAATGGACCGACCCGTACCAACAGTTTCCTTCCGGCCCAGGCCGGCCGCCGCGGCCGACGCGAACAGCGCAGGCGCGGTCGGCACGTGGCCTGTCTTCATCTCGGGCTGGTGTCGAGCAACTGCCTGCCTTCCTGGGTCAGGGCGATGTCGCCGTCCTCGGCCTGCGCCGCGTAGCCCTCGCGCACCGCCCAATGGGTTTCCTCTTCGTTGACCGGCCGGGTGGCGTGGATGTCGCGCAGGATCCGGAGTTGTTCAGTGGTCAATGACATATGGCTCACCGTATCGACAGGAAGCCGATACGGTACAGGCGCGGCGTGATGGGCATGTCGCTGGCGCCGCACCGATCGCAGGCAGATGCATGCCCCGCGCGCCGGCCCTGGCGTGCGCTTGGCTTGCGAAGCTGCGCGGTACTATGGCGGGCTCGGAACGCCGTCGAATTGGATGCTCGATGATCGGGTTGCCTGAACATGCGCACCGCGGCCATGAGCCAGGACGGAGTCGGCTGGGTCCACGTGGCGTGTTCGGGTGCGCCCGGGCTCCACTGCGCCGGCGAACCGGCAGCGACGGCAGGACGTCCTGACCATGGCCATGGACGCACCCACGCTCGTGGCGCTGGTCATCGTGCTGGCGACCATCGCGCTGTGGGCCACCGCGAAGCTGCCCGAGTACCTCACCGCGCTGCTGTTCTTCGCCGCCGCGACCATCGCCAGCGCCGTGCCGGCGGCGGTGATCTTCTCCGGCTTCTCGTCGGCCGCCTTCTGGCTGGTGCTCAGCGGCTTCGTGCTCGGAGCGGCGATCCGCAAGGTGGGGCTGGCCGACCGCATCGCCGGCGCGCTGGAGCCGCATCTGTCCGGCTCGTGGTTCACGATGGTGTCCGGCGTGGTGCTGATGACCTACGGCCTCGCCTTCGTGATGCCGTCCAACATGGGGCGCATCGCCTTGCTGATGCCGGTGGTGATGGCGATCGCCGAGCGGGCGGGATTGCCCTCGGGCAGCAAAGGCCAGGTCGGCCTGGCGCTGGCGGTGGGCTTCGGCACCTACCAGCTTTCCGGCAGCATCCTGCCGGCGAACGTGCCCAACCTGGTCATGGCCGGCGCCGCCGAGAGCGCATACGGTCTGCACCTGCGCTACCTGCCCTACCTGCTGCTGCAGGCACCGGTCGTCGGCCTGCTCAAGGGCCTGGTGCTGGTCGCGGCGGTGTACTGGCTGTTCCGCGCCACGCCGGTGCCCGTGCCGCGGCGCGAACCGCGCCCGCCCGTGAGCGCCCAGGAGCGTCGCCTGGCGATCCTGCTGGCGCTGACCCTGCTGCTATGGATGACCGACGCGCTGCATGGCGTCTCGCCGGCCTGGGTCGGCCTGGCGGCGGCATGCGTCTGCCTGCTTCCGCGCGTGGGCTTTCTCGGCAGCGAGGAGTTCGCGCAGGGCGTCAACTTCCAGACCTGCCTGTACGTGGCCGGCATTCTCGGGCTCGCCGCATTCGTGGCGTATTCGGGACTGGGCAGCCTGTTGGGAAAGCTGTTGATCTCGGTGCTGCCGCTGGGGCCGGATAGCACCTGGCGCAGCTTCGCGTCGCTGGTAGGCGTGGCCGGCGGCTTGAACCTGCTGGTCACCGCCAATGGCGTGCCCGCGCTGTACACGCCGCTGGCCGGCGAGTTGGCGCAGGTTTCCGGATTGCCGTTGCTGACCGTGCTGATGGTGCAGGTGATCGGCTACTCCACGCCGCTGCTGCCGTTCCAGGCCTCGCCGATCGTGGTCGCCATGACGATGGGCCGGGTCCCGTTCCGCGACGGGCTGAAACTGTGCCTGGCGGTGGCCGCGGTCACCCTGATCGCGCTGGTGCCGCTGCAGTACCTGTGGTTCGGCCTGCTCGGCTATTTCCCCGGCTAGCGCCCGCGGCCATTGGCCGTGTAGCGGCGGGCCGGGCTGCATGCGCGGTTGCGATTGGCATGTCGCTCATCCGGGCGGCCTCAGCAGCAACAGGCACAACGACAGCATGAACACCGCCATCAGCGCATCGAGCGCGCGCCAGGCGCGGGGACTGCGGAACACCGGCAGCAGCAGGCGCGAGCCGTAGCCGAGCAGCGCGAACCAGGCCACGCTGGCCAGGCACGCGCCGGTCGCGAAGGCCCAGCGCGCGGCGCCGGCATAGCGGGTGGAGAGGCTGCCCAGCAGGATCATGGTGTCCAGGTACACATGCGGATTGAGGAAGGTGAAGGCCAGGCAGGCCAGCAGCACGCGCGGCCAGCTCGTGGCTTGCTCGGTGCCCGGCGCAAGCGCGGCTGTGCCGCGCCAGGCGCGGCGTGCGGCCAGCAGGCCGTAGACGGCGAGGAACGCGGCGCCGCCGAAGCGCAGCGCCTGCAGCAGCGCGGGCCATTCGTGCACCACTGCGCCGATGCCCGCCACGCCGCACACGATGAGGGCGATGTCGCCGAACGCGCAGGTGGCCACGACCAGCCCGACATGGCGGCGCAACAGGCCCTGCCTGAGGACGAAGGCGTTCTGCGAGCCGATGGCGACGATCAGGCCGGCGCTGGCAAGGAATCCGGCGAAGGCGGCGGCGAAGGACATGGCGGTGTTCCTGGAGACGGTCCGGCAAGCCTGGCGCCGGGACGGGCCCAAGAAAAGTTAATTTTTCTGTACCTTATTAAGGAAATCTAATCCAACGAGCACCCGCCATGGATCTGATCCACCCGCAACTGGCCGCCTTCGCCGCGGTGCTCGAGGAAGGCAGCTTCGACGCCGCGGCGCAACGCCTGTCGGTGACGCCGTCCGCCGTGTCGCAGCGGATCAAGGCGCTCGAGGACCGCCTGGGCCAGGTGCTGGTGGTGCGGCAGCTACCGTGCCGGCCCACGCCCGCGGGCGAACGGCTGCTGCGGCGGGTCAGGCCGATGCAGGCGCTGCAGGCCGAGGCCCTGGCCGACTTCGCGCCGCTGCGCGCGTCCGCGCCGCGCGTGATCCCCCTCGCCGTGAACGACGATTCGCTGCAGACCTGGTTCCTGGGCGGGCTGGCCGAGCTGCATCGGCGCCACGGCTACATCTTCGACGTGCGGGTGGACGACCAGGACCACACGCTGGAGATGCTGCGCAACGGCTCGGTACTGGGCGCGGTCACCGGCCAGGCCAAACCGGTGCAGGGATGCAACGTGCAGGCGCTGGGCGCCATGCGCTACTTCGCCATCGCCTCGCCGCAGTTCGCCAGGCGGTATTTTCCGACGCAGCTCCGCGCCGACGCGATGGCCGCGGCGCCGTTGATCGTGTTCAACCGCAAGGACGCGTTGCAATGGCGGTTCATGCGCCGGATCACGCGCGCGCGCCTGTCGCCCCCGGTGCACTACCTGCCGACATCGATCGGCTTCGTGGAGGCCGCCGCATTGGGCCTGGGCTGGTGCCTGGCGCCGGAATCGCTGATCGCGCCGGCGCTGGAAAGCGGACGGATCGTGGTGCTCGATCCGAAGCGCTGGCTGGACGTCCCGCTGTACTGGCAGCACGCGGCGGTGCGCTCGGACACGCTCGGCCATCTCGGCCGCGCGCTGCGCGAGGCGGCGGCCGCGGCACTGCGGGGATAGGCATGGACACCTCGCTGGCGCCTTTGGCCGCTGAAGTCCTGTAGCCGCGGCAGCCGCCGTTCGCCCCGGGGCGATGCGTACAAGCGTGGCATCCGGATCGCGATGGCGGCCCGCGCCGGCATGCCGCCGTGGTCTCAAGAACCCGCCCGCGCGGCCGCCAACGTGGATAAGCGAAGAGCCTTCGTCGCGACGCCCATCGGTTAGGTGCTGACCCATGCTGTCCCTGCCACGCCTGCTCGGCCGCACGCTCGCCCGGTTCCTGTCCAAGCCGCGGCGGCGCAATTCGGAGTTGCCGACGAGCCCGCCGCAGCTGCTGGCGGCGACGCTGCGCAAGGGCGACGTGCTGCTGGTGGAAGGCAACAGCCGCTTCTCCACCGCGATCAAGTACCTGAGCCAATCCACCTGGTCGCATGCGGCGCTGTACATCGGCGACCACCTGGGCCCGCCCGCGCCAGGGCAGGAAGCGCTGCTGTTCTGCGACGTGGACATCAACGTGGGCGTGCGGCTGATCGGGCTGAGCGAGTTCGCCGGGCTGCACACCCGCATCTGCCGGCCGGTGGGGCTGGGCGGCGACGAGATCGAGGCGCTGGTCCACTACATGGTCTCGCGCGTGGGCAACAGCTACGACCTGAAGAACATCTTCGACCTGGCGCGCTACCTGATCCGCACCCCGCCGCTGCCCTCGTCGGTGAAGCGGCGCTTCCTGGAACTGGGCAGCGGCGAGCCGACCAAGGCGATCTGCTCGACGCTGCTGGCGCAGGCCTTCGGCTCGATCCGGTATCCGATCCTGCCGGACATCGCCCCTGCGCCGGCGCCCGATGCCGACGATAGTGCCGAGGTCCTGCACCACCGGCACCACAGCCTGTACCTGCCGCGCGATTTCGACGTGTCGCCGTTCTTCAACGTGGTCAAGCCGCGGCTGCAGTCCAGCTTCGACTTCCATCGGCTGGTGTGGCACCGCGAAGCGGAGCGGCTGCAGGCCTGAGGTGCCGATAGGGGACGCGGCGAGGCGGGCCAGCATCTGCGCCAGGTCCCAGGTGATCCATCCGTCCATGCGCGAGCCCCGAGCCGCGGGCCGCGGCGCGCGTTGCATGCCGCGGTGAAAGAGGTCCGCCTGAACGGTTATGGATCGCATCGGTTCGGCCGAGATCGCGGCTGCGAGCCTGAAACCACGGCCTGATCGGGCCGGATGGATTTGCGGCACTCGCCACGGTTTCGCCGTCGGAAGGCCGCGCCACGCGTCCAGCGCGCGCCCCGGCGGTCAAGTTTTCCGCCCCGGCGGCCGATACCAGCGCATATCCCCTGACCTGCCTTTCTGGATAGCTATGAACCCCGTCGTCTTTCTGCGCCGCCGCGTGGCCAACCTGCCATTGACCCGTAAATTCGTGCTGCTCTGCGCGATCATCACCGTTGGCGTGGTCCTGCTTTCGGTTTCCGCGGCGCGCCTGCAATACCTGGATCTGGTCGACGCGCGCAAGCAGAGCGTGAAGGGCCAGGTGGACATGGGCATCAGCGTGATGCAGCACTACGCCGACAAGGCCAAGCGCGGCGAGCTCACCGAGGCGCAGGCCAAGGAGGCGGCCAGGGCGACGCTGGCGGACATGAAGAGCAACGGCGGCGTGGACTACTTCTTCATCACCGACCCGCAGATGCGCATCGTCATGCATCCCAAGCGCAAGGTCGGCACCGACATGAGCGACTACAAGAGCGATGCCGGCGAGTACGTCTATCGCGACATCCGCACCGCGGTGACCCGCGGCGACGGCTTCAGCTACTACAGCGCGCCCAAGCCGGGCAAGGACGACCAGCTGCCGAAGATCAGCTACGCGCAGGTCTTCCCGGGCTGGAACTGGGTGCTGGTGATGGGCGTGTACGCCGAGGACATCCAGGCCGAAGCGCTGGGCTTCACCAAGGTACTGACCGCGATCGGCGCCGGCGTGGTCGCGCTGGTGGTCGGCCTGTGCTGGCTGATCGCCGCGGCGATCGGCACGCCGCTGCGTGCGGCCACGCGCACCGCCGAGGCCATCGCCTCGGGCCGCTTCGACAACAAGATCGCGGTGGAGTCGCGCGACGAGACCGGCCAGCTGATGGCGAGCATGCAGCAGATGCAGAACCAGCTGCAGCGCTTCAACGGCGAGATGCAGACCCTGGTGCGCCTGCAGCAGGGCGAGGACATCACCCACCGCATGCCGGAGGACTTCCCGGGCGACTACGGCACCCTGGCGCACGGCATGAACACCGCGCTGTTCGAGCACCTGGACGCGATCGTCGAGGCGATGGCGATCATGGGCGAGTACGGCCGCGGCGACCTGCGCCGCGACATGCGCCGCCTGCCCGGCCAGCGCGCCGCGCTGCACGAGGCGCTGGATGCGGTGAAGGCCAACCTGTCGGCGATCAACGGCGACATCGCGCGGCTGGCCGATGCGGCCGCGCGCGGCGACTTCTCCGCGCGCGGCGACGAAGCGCGCTACGAGCACGCCTTCGGCGAGATGGTGCAGGCGCTGAACCGGCTGATGCGCCAGGCCGACAGCGGCCTGGCCGACGTGGGCCGGATCATGGGCGCGATCGCCGATGGCGACCTGTCGCAGCGCGTGGACGCGCGCTACGAAGGCGCGTTCGGCCAGCTGGCCGATGCGGCCAACCGCACCGCCGCGCAGCTGACCGACATCGTGCAGGGCATCCAGCGCTCGGCCGAGTCGATCAACACCGCCGCCAGCGAGATCGCCACCGGCAACAGCGACCTGTCGGTGCGCACCGAGCAGCAGGCGGCGAGCCTGGAGGAAACCGCGGCCTCGATGGAGGAGCTGACCTCCACGGTCAAGCAGAACGCCGACAGCGCGCGCCAGGCCAACCAGCTGGTGCTCGGCGCCGGCGAGGTGGCCGAGACCGGCGGCAGCGTGGTGGCCGACGTGGTCACCACGATGGCCTCGATAAGCGCCGCCTCGGCGCGCATCGCCGACATCATCGGCGTGATCGACGGCATCGCCTTCCAGACCAACATCCTGGCGCTCAACGCGGCGGTGGAAGCGGCGCGCGCCGGCGAACAGGGCCGCGGCTTCGCGGTCGTCGCCTCGGAAGTGCGCTCGCTGGCGCAGCGCTCGGCGGCCGCGGCGAAGGAGATCAAGACCCTGATCTCCGACTCGGTGCAGGAAGTCGAGCAGGGGTCGGCGCTGGTCGCGCGCGCCGGCAGCACCATGGCCGAGGTGGTGAGCTCGGTGAAGCGGGTCACCGACATCATGGCCGAGATCTCCGCGGCCAGCGCCGAGCAGAGCTCGGGCATCGAGCAGGTCAGCAAGACGGTGATGCAGCTGGACGAGACCACGCAGCAGAACGCGGCGCTGGTGGAGGAAGCCACCGCGGCGGCGAAGAGCCTGGAAGACCAGGCCTCGGACCTGACCCGGGCGGTGGCGGTGTTCCGCCTGGCCGGCGGCGCGCAGTCCGCCGCGCCGGCAGCGCCCAGGCCGGTGGCGGCGAAGGCGCCGGTGCGTCCGGCCGCCGCCGCGGCGGCGAAAAAGGCGCCGCGGCCCGCGCCGCGCCCGGCCGCGAACGCCAAGGCCGGCCATGCGCTGGCGGAGAGCGCGGAGTGGGAGGAGTTCTGAGCCGCGTAACCGGCCGCTAGCGAAGGCCCGACGACGCCGGTGCGGCAACGCATCGGCGTCGTCGTTTGCGGACGATGCGTGGCGGTGCATGCGGCGGCCGTTCGCCTCCAGGCGCCAGCGGTCCGTCGTACCATGGCGCTGCGGGATTGCGCACCAGCCTGCCGGCCGGCTGCGCGCGGCGGGCCAGCACAGCCAGGCCGATCGCAGTGGCGCCGTGCGCGGCTCGCACGCGCTGTCGAGGGGGCGGTTGCGGATCGCTCCCTTCGCATTGGGGGCGCCTGCCATCGCATCTGTCAGACTATGCGCCCGATCTTTCAAGGAAGGCATGATGGCCAGACTGAGCGCCGCGGTGGTTGCCGCATCCATTGTCCTGTCGCCCGCCGCCGCGCGCGCCGAACCGTTGCCGCCGGCCGCGCCGCTGTCGACCCAGGTGCAGTTCGCCGGCCAGGCGCTGCAGCTGGGCGAGCGCGATGGACGCTGCGCGCTGCTGCGTGGCGACACGCTGGTGTTGCCGCTGGCGATCCCGGCGCCGTGCGGGTTCAGCCGCGACGGCAAGGGCGGGGCGCGGGTGGAGGCGTTCGGCCGCAGCCGCATCGTGCTGGTCGAACACGTGCGGCCGAATCCGGATCCGCGCATGGCCGGCACCATGGGCCCGGCGTGCATCAACGAATCGCAGGCGGTGCGCGAGACCGGCGGGGCGATGGAGGCGGGCGCGGTCAACGTCGCCGCCAATTGCGGCGGCGGGGTGCAGGACCAGAAGATGTTCGTCGCCGGCTTCAGCTGGTAGATCGCGCACGGCGCCGCTGCCTGTCGGCGCCATCGGGCCGGCGCCGGCGCCAGCGTCCGGCTCAGTCGTCGTCCTCGTCCGCTTCGTCGGCGGGAAATTCTGCGGCGTCGCCCGCGTCCACCGGTTCCAGCAAGGTGTAGTCGTTGCGGTCGCGCTGCCGGTACGCCGGCGACACCGGATAGGCCAGCAGCGCCGGCTGCGGCGCGGTCTTCAGGAATGCGGCGGGAAACAGCCGCGGTCCGCGCAACCAGGACAGCGCGCGATCGGCGCCGAGGAAGATCGGCCCGTCCGGGGTCAGCGGCGCGGGGATCGCGGCGTTGGCGTGGGTGAGGAAGCTGAAGGTGGTCAGGGCCTGGCCGTCGCGCTCCCAATGCTCCCACAGGCCGGCCGCGAGCAGCGCCTGGCCCTGCGCGTGGTGGATGTAGTACGGCTGCGCGGGCCTGCGGCTGCGGTCCCACTTGTAGTAGCCCGACAGCGGCACGATGCAATGCTGGTCCTTCCACGGCTTGGCGAAGATGCGGCTGCTGGCCGCGCGCTCCAGCCGCGCGGTGACCGTGGTGTAGGGCGTGTCGGCGGTCTTGGACCAGCGCGGCACGATGCCCCATTGCAGGCGCTCGACCTGCGCCGCGCCGTCGCGGCACACGATCACCGTCGCGGTGTCGCCCTTGCCGAGGTTGTAGTGGTCCTCGTGCGCGGCCATCGCCGCGCGCAGCGCCGGATCGAGCTGCGCGGGCAGGTCCTCCTCGATGGCGAAGGCTTGTACGAAGCGTCTCATCCGTCCGCGAATTCCTCGGGCCGTCGCCACCTTGTGCGCACGCCGGCGAAGCGAAGGTGAAAGCGGCGGCTGCGGCGAACGGAATCGCGCCGCGATGCCTGCACACGACACGACGCCGCCACGGGCAGGCCCGTGGCGGCGTGTGCACTGCACGGTGCCGACGCCGCCGCGAAGGCGGCGCCGGGCGCGGGGTCAGGCGGCCTTGCTCTTCTGCGCCGCTTCCTGGTTGCCGCCCTGCTCGGCGAGCAGGGTCAGCTTCTCGTCGGTGGACTTCTCTTCTTCCAGCGTCTCCAGCAGCAGGCGCAGGGCATCCTTGTAGCCCAGCTGCTTGGCGATCGCGGCCAGGGTGCCGTAGGAGGCGATCTCGTAGTGCTCGACCTTCTGCGCGCCGCCGATCAGCGCCGCATCGCGCACCGGGCCGGCTTCCACCGTCTCGATCACTTCCTTGCCTTCCTCGACCAGGCCTTCCATCGCCGCGCACTTGATGCGCTTGAGGCGGATGTCGAGCGACTCGACGATCTGGTCGATGCGCTCGATCTGGCCGCGGGTCTCCTCCAGGTGGCTTTCGAAGGCGGCGCGCAGCGCGGGATTGGTCGCCGCACGCGCCAGGCGCGGCAGCGCCTTGGTCAGCTGCTTCTCGGCGTTGGCGATGTCGGACAGTTCGTGGATGAAAAGGTCTTCGATGGTCTTCACGGCCATGTCGTTGCTCCAGTAGGTCGGGTGGTGGATGGGGGTTGGGTAGGGGCGGCAGATCAGGTCTTGGCGGTCTGGCCTTCGGTCTGCTCGCGTTGCAGGAAGGCGAGGATCACCGCTTCCTGGTGCTCGATGAGCCATTCGGCCATGGCGATCTCCTGCTCGAGGATGCCCGCGCAGATGTCGGCGATCTCCATCTGCTCGGCTTCCCGGGCGGCGACCACGATCGCGCGGTAGCTGGCGATCTCCATGTGCTCGAAGGCGTAACTGATGCCCACGCTCTTGGCCACTTCGTCGCTCATCAGCGAGTTGCCGGCCGCATGCACGCCGGCCATCACGCTGGCGACGGCGCTCTTGAGGGTGGGGATGGAGCCGCCGAGCAGTTCGATGCAGCGCCTGACCTGCTCGGACTGCTGCTGGGTCTCGGTGATGTGCAGCTCGATGCGCGCCTTGAGCTCGGGATAGTGCTCGATGCGCTTGGCGGTCGCCGTCAGCATGGTGTCGGCTTCCTGTTCCATCGCGTAGGCGTCCTGCAGCCATTTCAGCAATCGCTCGACGTTGCTTCGGGTCATTGGCATGGATTCCATTGGTTCGGTTCTGGAGCGCCAGCCTAGGGGCCGGCGCGTTAGCGCGGTTTCAGCATCCGGTGAACGGCGCGCGAGTGCCGCGGCTTAAGCGGTCACATTGGCCGCAGCGCACGCGACGGCGCAGACCGCCACGGCCGGCGACCGGCCCTTCACGCGCGGCATCGGAGTCTCGGCCCACCACAACGGGAGAACGCAGGTGCCACGATTCCATCATTCCGACTGGCCGCAACGGCTGTGGCTGGTGCGCCACGGCCAGAGCGCGGGCAACGTCGCCCGCGACGCCGCCGAGGCGTCGGGGCTGGAGCTGATCGACATCTCCACGCGCGATGCGGATACGCCGCTGTCCGAGTTGGGCCTGGAGCAATCGCGCAAGCTCGGGGAGTGGTTCGCCGCGCTGCCCGCGCAGGCGCGCCCGACCGCCTTGCTGAGCTCGCCGTTCGTGCGCGCCTACCAGACCTGCGCGGCGGTCGGTGCCGCGCTCGGCCTGGAGCGGGAGGCGATCGAGATGGACGAGCGCCTGCGCGAGAAGGAGTTCGGCATCCTCGACCGCTACACCCGGCACGGCATCCTCAGCAAGTTCCCGGAGCTGGCCGAGCAGCGCGCCTCGGTGGGCAAGTTCTATTTCCGCCCGCCCGGCGGAGAGAGCTGGTGCGACGTGATCCTGCGCCTGCGCAGCGTGGTGGAGGTGCTGCGCCGCGACCATGTCGGCGAGCGCGTGGTGATCGTCGCCCACCAGGTC
The DNA here is from genome assembly GCF_017163755.1 of Xanthomonas sp. Classification (GTDB taxonomy): domain Bacteria; phylum Pseudomonadota; class Gammaproteobacteria; order Xanthomonadales; family Xanthomonadaceae; genus Xanthomonas_A. The sequence continues at coordinate 115,549 of NZ_JAFIWC010000015.1, read as the reverse complement.
ATCGTCAACTGTTTCCGCTACCTGCTGGAGGGGCTGGACGAGAAGGCGATCCTGGACATCGACCGGCAGGGCGACGTGCCCAATTGCAGCGTCACCGAGTACGGCTTCGGCGCGCACGGCGACGCGCAGTGCTTCGGCCTGGTCCACGCCAATAGCGTGCCGTTCGAGGTGCCGGTGACCTCGGCGGCCGACCGGCCCGGCGGGCCGCGATGAGCGCCAGGGCCAGGCCGGTGACCGCGGCGCTGTTGCGGCACTGGCCGTTGCCGGACGCGGCCGGCGCCACCAGCAAGGAGCACCGCGGCCGCGTGCTGGTGATCGGCGGCAGCCGCGAGATCCCCGGCGCGGCGATGCTCGCTGCGGTCGCGGCGCTGCGCGCCGGCGCCGGCAAGCTGCAGATCGCCACCGCGCAGGAGGCCGCGGTGGCGATGGCGGTGGCGTGCCCGGAGGCGCGGGTGGTCGGCGTGGCCACCGGGGCCGACGGCGAACTGCGCGGCCTACGCGCCGATCTGCTGAAGGATGCCGCGCGCGCCGATGCGGTGGTGTTCGGCCCGGGCATGCGCCGCCGCCCGGCGTTGCGCGGCGCCGTGTCCAGGCTGCTGCGGGCCACCGGCTGCGGCGTGGTGCTGGATGCCGGCGCGTTGCTCGACGTGCGCGGGCTTCCCGACCCGTCGCGGGTGGTGCTCACGCCGCACCATGGCGAGATGGCGGCGCTGAGCGGAGCGGACGTGGAAACGATCGGCGCCGACCCGCAGGCGGCGGCCGCGGCGTTCGCGCAGCGCAGCGGCGCGGTGCTGGTGCTGAAGTCGGCCACGACCGTGATCGCCGCGCCCGACGGCCGGATGTGGGTGCACGACGGCGGCAGCGTGAGCCTGGGCACCTCCGGTTCGGGCGACGTGCTGTCCGGGATCGTCGCCGGCCTGGTCGCGCGCGGCGCCGACGCCGCGCAGGCGGCGGTGTGGGGGGTGTACCTGCATGCCCAGGCCGGCGCCGCGCTGGCGCGGCGGCAGGGGCCGCTGGGGCCGCTGGCGCGGGAGATCGCCGCCGAGGTGCCGGCGCTGTTGCCGGATCGATGAGCGTGCGCCGGGGCGCGGCTGGCGGCCGGCGCTAGCCCGCGCCGGTGCCGGGGCGCTGGTACAGCGGCAGCGAGATCGAGAACTCGCAACCCAGGCCGATGCCGGCGCTGTACGCGGCGACGCTGCCGCCGTGCGCGGCGAGGATCTCGCGCACCACGGTGAGCCCGATGCCGAGCCCGGCGCCGTTGAAGCCGACCGCATGCGGGTCCTGCACGAACGGCTCGAAGATGCGTTGCAGCGCGTCGGCGGAAATGCCGATGCCGCTGTCGGACACGACGATGCTCGCGCCGTCGCCATCGCCGTCGGCGCGCAGCGCCAGGCCGATCCAGCCGCCTTCGGGGGTGTACTTGGACGCGTTGTCCAGCAGGTTCCTCAGCACCTGCGAAAGGCGTATCGCGTCGCCGTGGATCATCATCGGCCGCGCCTGCAGCTGCAGTTCGAAACGCTGCCGGCGCGCGTCCATCGCCGGGCGGCAGGCGGTGGCCGCCGCCTCGACGATGTCGTGCAGGTCCACGCGCTCCTTCAGGACGCGCAGCTTGCCGGTGCGCACCCGCGACACGTCGAGCAGGTCGCCGATCAGGCGGTTCATGTGCACCACTTCGTGCTCGATGATCTGCTGCATCCGCAGCAGTTCGGTGCCGGGCAGGGTGTCCAGCATGGCGCCGGCGATGCGGATCGGGGTGAGCGGGTTGCGCAGTTCGTGGGCGACGAAGGCGAGCATCTCGTTCTGGCGCTGGAACGCCTGCTCGGCCGCGGCCTGCAGCTCCTGCGCGTTCAGCGCGGCCAGCACCAGCTGGCTGTTGGCCTGGCGCAGGGCGTCGTGGGGATCGTCGGCGGGCGTGGCCGGCGCGGCGGCGGGCGAGGCCCGCGCCGGGCGACGGGCGTGCAGTTCCTCGGCGCTGCACTGGCCATAGAACCTGAAGCTGGCCGACGTCTGGCGCTTGACGCAGTACATCGCATCGTCGGCGCGCTGCAGTAGCGCCATGCCGGTATCGGCATCGTCCGGATACAGGCTGATGCCGATGCTCGCGCCCAGCTGCAGCGCATGCCCGCCGGCCACGCAAGGCGCTTCCAGGCCTGCCACCAGCCGGCCGACCATGCAGGCGGCGCCGTCGTCGCTGGATTCGTCCAGCACCACCACGAACTCGTCGCCGCCGTAGCGGGCGACGAAGGCGTTCGTGCCGGCGGCCGCGGTGATCCGTTCCGCCGCCAGGCGCAGGAATTCATCGCCGGTGGCGTGGCCGAGCAGGTCGTTGATCTGCTTGAATTCGTTCAAGTCCACGAACAGCACCGCGATGCGGCTGCGCTGAGATGCGGCGCCGGCGATGGCGCGGTCCAGATGCTCGAACAACAGCGAGCGGTTCGGCAGCTGGGTCAGCGGATCGCGCGTGGCGTTGCGCGCCGCTTCGGCCAGCGCGTGTTCGTAATCGTCCAGCCGCGCCTGGGTGCGCAACGTGGACAGCAGCAACTGCTCGTTGGCCGCCTGCAGTTCGCTGATCGGGCCGGGCGGAAAGCGGGTCCGCAGGTTCGCCACGTCCTGCTGCAGGCCGTCCAGCTCCAGCCGGGCGATCAGCGCCTGGCGCCGGAACTCGAACAGCTCCAGCTTGGCGGTGTCGGCCGCGGACTGTTCCGGGAGCGGTTGCGTGGTCATGCGCGCTCATCCATCGTCGGGGGCGCTTCCCTGCGCAGGCTTGCGCGTGGGCCGCCCGCCGAGCAGCCCTTCGTGGTGCGCCAGCGGCGCGCCGATATGGATGCCGGCATCGTCGATGCTGAACTCGCGCAACTGGTCCGAATGCGCGCTGGCGCGGACCTTGACCACGGCCAGCACCCGCCGCAGGCGGCTGTCGACCTCGATGTAGCGCTGCACGATGATCGCGTCGGTCATGAACGCGGTGCCGTAGGGGCTGAAGCGCAGGTCGGTGTAGCGGTCTTCCAGCTCGGAGGTCATCAACACGGTGGCGCCGGTCGCCGCCAGCGCCACCACCATGCGCGAAAGCGATTCGCGGAAGTCTTCGCGGAAGGTCGGCGCCAGCGCCAGTTCGAACGCGGACAGCGAATCGATCACCACCCGCCTGGCGCCGAGGCGGGCGATCTCGCGCAGCAGCAACAGCAGGATCTCGTCGATCGACAGGTCCGGAGCGCGGCTGTCCACGACACCGACCTGGCCGCTGGCGATCAGCGCCGCCAGCGCCGGCATGCGCGATCGCTGGCCGCGCTGCTCGAACCGCGCCAGCACCCCGGTCTCGCCGTTGCGCGCGCCCTCGGCGAGGAACTCCGCGGCGAGCAGGCTCTTGCCCGAACCGGACGGGCCGGCGACCAGCAGCGAGTAGCCCTGCGGCAGGCCGCCGCCGAGCATCGCATCGAGCCCGGGGATGCCCATCGGCAGGCGCGGCACCTGGGTGGCCGCCGGCGGTTCTTCCAGGCCGGCCGCTGCCGGCTGGATCGGCGCGAACACGCGGATCCCGCTGCGGTCGATGCGGAAGGTGTGCAGGCCCGGCAGCGACGGCCCGCCGCGCATCTTCATGATCTCCATCTTGCGCACCATGGAGTTGCGCTCCACGCTCTGGCGCAGCCAGATCAATCCATCGGCGACGGTGAACACCGGATTGGCGTCGGTCTCGGCGAAGTATTCGCCGATCAGGAAGGTGGTCGCCTGCCAGCTGGTCATCAGCATGCCCAACTGCTGCACGAAGCGCTGCAGGTGGTTGTGGATGTTGCCGTCGGCGGTGCTGGCCAGCGCCACCGAGCGGAACGAATCGACGAACACCAGCGCCGGCCGGTGCGCTTCCACCTCGGCGACCATGCGCCGCAGCACCTGGTCCAGATCGCCGGCCAGGGTCTCCTCGGAGAGGTTGACGAAGTGGATCGTGGCGTTGATCGACGCGGTGTCGAAGAAGTCGAACTGCTGCTGGTAGCGCAGCATCTTCAACGGCGGCTCGCCCAGCACGGTGAAGTACAGCGCCGGACGCTCGGGCGTGGCCAGCGCGAACATCATCTGGTGCGCGAGCGTGGTCTTGCCGCAGCCGGGCGGGCCGGCGATCAGGTTGAACGAGAATTCGGGCAATCCACCCCCCAGCACCTCGTCGAGTCCGGGGACGCCGGTCCGCAGGCATTGGATGGCGACTTTGCTGCTCATGGGGAGATGTCCTGCGCGGGAGGCCCGCTGGAAAAGGTGGTCCACACCGACAGCAACAGCCGTTCGGTGAGGGTCGGGCCGATCATGCTGACCAGCACTGCGTGGAAGGTGGAGAGGAACGCGGCGCCGCCCGCCGCGGCGCTGGCGGCGCTTTGCCGGCCCAGCACGAGGCCGAAGAGGTCCGCCGCGCTGCGCCCGCCGGAGGCCTCGATCGCGGCGAAGGCCTCCTCGAGCCACGGATACCGGTCCTTGGTCAGGAACAGGGCGCGCTTGAACAGCGCGGCCACGCCGCGCGCGCCGAGGATCGGCGTCAGCGCCTGTTCGATCTGTTGCCAGATGGAGACCACGGAGGCGGCGATCCTCGGCGCTTCGGCGCCGTCGATCGCTTGTGTTTCGAGCATGGCGACAGCGGCAGATAGCGCTGGGTTATCCATTGCCTTTGCGCGTACCTGAGAGATATGCCGCCACTGTATACCTTCCCCGGCCGTGGGCAGGGTGCGGGTGAGGCCACCGTCTACGGCGCCTGCGGCGGACCGAATCGCACGCGTGGACGAGCGCGCGCCCGGTCGCAAGCGTTTGCAACGCGCAGACGCATCTTTGCCAAGCCTGCTGTCAGGTCGGGCGCTCGGTGCCCGGACAGGCCGTGTTGTCGGGTAAATGGTTCAGCATGTATGGGCGGCTTGTGCCCAGCGCACCGGAAGCCGCGCTGTACGCAGGGCACAGCGCAACACGACATGAAGATCGACGCCGCATAGAAGGTGCGCACCGCGATGAAAGAAATCGGTTGCAGCGGCAGCGGACGCGGGCGGCTTTCCACGCCCGTGTCCGCCAGAGGCGCGCAGGCTACAGCGTCACCGCGCCGCCGGAGATGGTCAGCAGCGCGCCGGAGGTATAGCTGGACGTATCGGCGGCCAGCATCACGTAGGCCGAGGCCAATTCCACCGGCTGCCCGGGGCGGCCGAACGGCGTCTGCGAACCGAAATCCTTGACCGCTTCCTCGTCCATGCCGGCGGGAATGAACGGGGTCCAGATCGGGCCGGGCAGCACCGCGTTGACGCGGATCTTGCGTTCGGCGAGCAGGCCGGCCAAGCCGATGGTCATGTTGGCGACCGCGCCCTTGGTGGTGGAGTACGGCAGGATGTTGGGCGTGGGCTTCTTCGAATTGACCGAGGCGGTGTTGATGATCGAGCCGCCCTCGGGCATGTGCGGCACCAGCAGCCGCACCAGGTTGAACGGCGCGTGCACGTTGGTGGCGAAGGTCTTCTCCCATTCGTCCAGGGTGATCTCGTCGAAGCTGTGGAAGTAGCGCTGGTAGGCCGCGTTGTTGACCAGCACGTCCACGCCGCCGAACTCGGCGACCACCTTGTCCACCAGCGCCTGCGCCTGCGCGCGGTCGCTGATGTCGCACGGGCACAGCAGCGCGCGCGCGCCGGCGGTCTCGATCAGCTTGGCGATGCGCTCGGCGTCGTGCTGCTCGGTCGGCAGGTAGGCGATGGCCACGTCCGCGCCTTCGCGCGCGTAGGCGATCGCCACCGCGGCGCCGATGCCGCTGTCGCCGCCGGTGACCAGGGTCTTCTTGCCTTGCAGCAGGCCATGGCCCACATAGCTGTCTTCGCCATGGTCCGGTTTCGGGTCCATCTTGTCGGTCAGCCCGGGGAACGACTGCTGCTGCGGCTTGAACGGAGGATACGGATAGTTCGGTACGGCCATCGTCGGTGCCTCGTAGGGGAAATCACGGCCACGATGCGCCCGGCGAAGTAAAAGCACGGCCAAGAGGATGTGCGCGTGGCGTGTGCAAGCCTGGGCGCCGGCGCAGGTTTCGCGCCGCGCCGGACGCGTTTCGATGCGGATGCAGCATGGGCGCCCGCGCTGCGCCGCACGCGTCAGCCATGGCGGCTCAGGTTCTGCGCCACCAGCGGGCCGCCGAACTGTTGCAGCAGGCCGCCGGCGCCGATCGCGCCGAGCACGATGGCGTCGAAGCCCAGCGCCTGCGCCAGTGCGGCGACGCTCCGGTTGGCCTGCGCATCGTCGCCGGAGACGAACAGCACGCGGCGGCCGCCGTCGCTGTCGGGCGACTGCGCCAGCACCGCGGCCGGCAGGGTGTTGAAGGCCTTGACCACGCGCGCGCCGGGCAACGCCTCGGCGAGCACCTGGGTGGATGCGCGCCCGCCCAGGTCGGACGGGGTGAACGCGGGAAAGTCGACCGCGTTGGTCGCATCGACCACGATGCGTCCCTGCCAGTCGCCGACGCCGGCCGCCAACTGCGCGGCCTGGCCGAACGGGACCGCCAGGATCACCACGTCGGCCTGCAAGGCCTGCGCGGTGTCGCTGGGCTGGACATGCGGCCCCAGCCGCGCGGCCAGTTCGCCGACCGCGGCGGCGCCGCGCGAGTTGGCGACCCGCACGTCCTGGCCGATGCGTGCGAAATGCGACGCGATGGCGCTGCCGATGGCGCCGGAACCGATGATGGCGTAGCTCATGACGATGACCTCGAATGGAGCGGCGGCCGGGCCGGCCGCCGCGCAAACACGATGGGGAAGGGTGATGGATCAGCGCGCGCGGCGCGCGTCCAGGCTGTAGCGGCCGGCGCCGTGCGCGACCAGCAGCAGGAACGCGCCGCTGATCGAGACGTTCTTCAGGAACATCACCGTCTGCATCTGGTCGCCGAAATCGGCATGGAACACGATGCCGGTGACCAGGGTGAAGCCGGCGAGCAGGAACGCGACGATGCGGGTGCGCCAGCCGAGCATGATCGCCGCCGCGCCGAGCACTTCCAGCGCGATCACCAGCGGCAGCGCGACGCCGGGCACACCCATCGAGGCCATGTAGCCGGCGGTGGCGGCGTAGGCGCCGATCTTGCCCACCCCGGAGAGCAGGAACAGGGCGGCGAGCAGGACGCGCCCGCCCAGTTCGGCGCTGTTGCGCGCGGTGTCGGTGGGGGTGGCGATGGAGGGGGTGGACAGGTTGCTGGACATGACGGAACTCCTTTGGGTGGTGGCAAGCGATCGGGTGGAAGAGGTGGAACGGATGGGACGGCTGTGGCGAACGGTGGCGCGGTGGGAGACGCTCAGGCGATGCGGCCGGCGGCGCGCAACCGCTCGCCGATGCGCGCGATTTCCGCTTCGCCGCGCTGCAGGGCCTCGGCGCTGGTGTGCACCGAGTAGTAGCCGGTGACCAGCGGGTGCGGATGCGGCGCGGCGATGCCGATCACGAAGGACGTCGCGCCCTGGGCGACGAAGTGCAGGGCGGCGTCGGAGGCGTCGAACACCGCGATCTCGCCGGCACGGACCGGCGTCGGCGCCTTCGCCACGCCCTGGTGCACCGCGATCCAGGCCACCTCGTGGCCGGCGGCGGGCTGGTAGCGCCACGCCTGGCCGTCGGCGAGCTGCACATGGAAGTAGCGCACGCCGTCCGGCGCCTGGATCGGGCTGGCGGCGCCGGCGTAGTCGCCCAGCAGCACCGACACCGGGCCCACGCGCGGCACGTCCTGCGGCGCGACGTGCTGGCCGAGCGGCGCGGCGTTCTCCCGTTCGGCCGGCAGCGCCAGCCACAGCTGGAAGAACGACAGCGGCTCGGGGCCGGGCACGCGCCCGTCGTGCCACGCGCCCGCCGCGGCCTGCATCCATTCCAGGCCGCCCGCCGCCACCGTGCCGGACTGGCCGGTGGTGTCCTCGTAGTCCAGCCGGCCGACCAGCGCCAGGGTCAGCGTGGCGATGCCCGAATGCGGATGGATGCCGAAGAAGGTGCCGCCGGTGGGCGGCAGCGTGCCGTGGTCCAGGAACACGAACGGCTTGATCCGCTCGCCCAGGTCGTGCGGGCTGACCAGGCGGGTGATCGGCCCATGCCGGCGGCCCTGGCTCTGGTGGACGATGCGACGCGGGCGCGCCGGCGCGGTGGCGGGGACGGCAGTGGAAGGGCGGGGGACGGTGGCGGCGGAGTTCATGGCGGTGGCCTCGTTGCGAAGTGAGGCCAGCGTAGGGCGGTGCGATGCATCCGAATAGGCTATGTCTTTGGATGATATCCATCTGGAAAACAGATGGTTCGGCAGGTTGCGAGCGCGACGTCGCCGCATGCCGGGCGCTCGCCACGGCATCAGCGCGCGATGCGCGGCCGCTGGCAAGCGACGGACGAAGCGTACGTCCGGCGCGTTGATACCCCTGCCAAGGCGATGATGGCGCCCATCACGATGCCGTCCTCGCGCAGGAAGCGGCGCTGTTGCCGGCGAGCACGAAGAAGGAAATGCGTGTACAGGCCAGAAAAAGCGCAGCGGATGCGATCGGACCGCCGCGGACGCGGACACCGTGCGTTGCACGTGGTTGCAGATGCGCGTCCGTTATCGCCGGATCCGCGCGCGCAGCGGATCCGGGTGGGCGCTGCGACTACGCCGATGCGGCGATCGCGCGCGATCCGACGATGATCATGCGCAGCATCGTGGTGATCTGGCGGATCAGTTCCGGGTCCTTTTCCGGCGGCAGGTCCATCGCGGTGGCGCCCATCGCGAACACCAGGCGGGTGATCGCCTTGGACACCAGTTCCGGGGCGTGCAGCGGCGCGTCGTCGGCGGCGGCCAGGCGGATCAGGTCCACCCGCAACTCGTCCTCGAAGTAGTTCAGTTCGCGGTCCACCGCCTGCTTGAACGCGTCCGAGCCCACCGTGCCTTCGCGCAGCAGCACGTGCAGCAGCTTGTCGTCGGCGCGCAGCTGCTCCATGAAGGTTTCCACCGAGCTGAGGATGATGCTGCGGTGGCTGCCGGCGGCGCGCTGCCGCGCCTGGCCGATGATCTTGCGCAGCGAGCTGCCGGCCAGGTCGATCAGCGCCACCGCCAGTTCGTCCATGTCGCGGAACTGGCGGTAGAAGCTGTTCGGCGCGATCCCGGCCTCGCGGGTCACCTCGCGCAGGCTCAGCGTGGACACGCTGCGATGCGGCCCGATCAGCTTCAGCGCCGCGGCCAGCAGGTCTTCGCGCGAGATCGCGCTCTTGCGCGCGGGCACCGCGTCGTCGGGCAGGGGCAGGGTGATCGAGGTCATGGGCGCGGCGCGAAAGGCTAGGCCTGAATCATACGCCCTCACTGAATGCACAACTGTATGCACACCTGTATTTGCGTGTGTATAGTGGCCCCATGAACGCTGCCCGCCGTCCTGGTACCACCCGCGCCCACCCGGCGACCCGCGCGTTGCGCGCCTGGGTGCAGCCGGAGATCTTCGACTTCTGGTCCACCCGGGTGCATCCGCTGTGGACCTGGCAGCGTCCGCGCGCCAGGCTGCTGGAACGCCTGCCGGCCAGCCGCGACGCGGTGACGCTGATCCTCAAGCCCAACCGCCACTGGCGTGGCCTGCGCGCCGGCCAGCACGTGGAACTGGGCGTGGAGATCGACGGGCGCCGCCTGATCCGCAGCTACAGCCCCACGCCGCTGCCCGGCGGGCGCCTGGCGATCACGGTGAAGGCGATCGAGGGCGGCCGGGTCAGCCGGTACCTGGCGCAGGCGCCGCTCGGCGCGGTGTTCGAACTGGGCCAGGCCTTCGGCGAGATGGTGCTGCCCGACACCGCGCGCGGCCGCTGGCTGCTGCTGGCCGCCGGCAGCGGCATCACCCCGATGCGCGCGCTGCTGCGGCAGCTGGGCGACGCCGGCATGCCGGCCGACGTGGACCTGATCTACTGGGCGCGGCAGCGCGACCAGCTGTGCTTCGTCGACGAACTGCAGGCGCTGGCCGCGGTCCATCCGCGCTTCCGCCTGCAGCTGGCGATCACCGGCGATGCGCAGGCGCCGTCGCCGCGCATCGACCGCCTGCCGCTGGAGCACGTGGCCGGGCTCGCGCAGGCACAGGTGCTGGCCTGCGGCCCGGGCGGTTTCGTGCAGGCCGCGCGCGCGCGGTTGCAGGGCCGGGTGGCCTCGTTCCAGGCCGAGGCGTTCACCGCGCCGGTGCTCGACGATGCCGAGGACGGCGCGGTCGCGGTGACCCTGGCGCGCAGCGGCCGCGTGCTGCAGCTGCCGCGCGGGCAGTCGCTGCTCACCGCGCTGGAAGCCGAAGGCCTGCGCCCGAAGCACGGCTGCCGCATGGGCATCTGCAACAGCTGCGCCTGCGGCAAGCGGTCCGGCGTGACCCGCAACCTGCTCACCGGCGCGCATGCCGCCGAACCCGGGTCGATGCTCAAGTTGTGCGTCAACAGCGCCAGCAGCGACCTGATCCTGGACCTTTGAGGACCCCTGCCATGGCCGCTCCCCGCAACCGCGCGCTGTCCCCCGCCGAGCTGCAACGCTTCGGCGACGAACTGGACGCGCTGCGTGCGCGCACCGTCGCCGAACTGGGCGCGCGCGACGCGCGCTACATCCGCCGCATCGTCGCCGCGGTGCGCTACACCGGCCTGGCCGGGCGCGCGCTGCTGTTCCTCGGCGCGTTCGTGCACAGCGTGCTGTGGCCGGCGTGGATCGCCGGCGTGGCGTTGCTGACCCTGTCCAAGATCCTGGAGAACATGGAGCTGGGCCACAACGTGATGCATGGCCAGTACGACTGGATGGGCGATGCGCAGCTCAACGGCAACACCTACGAGTGGGACATCGTCGCCACCGGCGACAACTGGCGCAAGACGCACAACTTCAAGCACCACACCTACACCAACGTGCGCGGCCTGGACGACGACATCGGCTATGGGCTGCTGCGCATCTTCCCCGAGCAGCGCTGGCGCCCGTTCTACCTGGCGCAGCCGTTCGTGGCGGTGGTGTTCGCGCTGCTGTTCGAATGGGGCGTGGCGATCCAGGACCTGCGCCTGGGGCGCTGGTTCGCCGGCAAGATGAAGGCGGCCGAGCTGCGGCGTTCGTTCGCGCCGGTGGGGCGCAAGATGGGCCGGCAGATACTCAAGGACTACGTGATCTTCCCGCTGCTGGCCGGTCCGTTCTTCCTGCCGGTGCTGCTGGGCAACCTCACCGCCAACGTGCTGCGCAGCATCTGGACCTTCGTGATCATCTTCTGCGGCCACTTCACCGCCGATGCGGAGACCTTCCCCAAGGAATCGATCCGCAACGAGTCGCGCGGCCACTGGTACCTGCGCCAGCTGCGCGGTTCGTCGAACCTGGCCGGCGGCAAGCTGCTGAACGTGCTGTCGGGCAACCTGAGCCACCAGATCGAGCACCATTTCTATCCGGACATCCCGGCCAACCGCTACGCGGAACTGGCGGTGGAGGTGAAGGCGATCTGCGCGCGCTACGGCCAGCACTACAACACCGGCTCGCTGCCGCGGCAGTTCGGCCAGGTGATGTGGCGGATCGTGCGCCATGCGTTCCCGAGCCGGCCCAGGCCGGCGCGGCGCCTGGTGGAGCGGGAGCAGGCCGCGCAGGCGGGCTGATCCGCAGCGTCGCATACACGAAGAACAGGCGGGATGTCCCGCCTGTTCCCGTTTACGCGCCAGGTTTTTCGCGCGGCGCGTGCGATCGACGCGCCTGGGCTCAGTGCACGCCGCCCGCCAACGGTTCGTCGCGGTCGCCGCCCGCGCTGCCTGCGTCGTTGCCGCTGCCTTGGCCGCGAACGGCCGACCCCGACGTGCCCGTGCTGCTGCCGGTGCCGGTCGCCGCGCCGGCGTCGCCCGCGGCCTGCGCGCGCATCGGGTCGCCGTGCGGCGGCGTGGCGTCGCCGCTGTCGGATTCGGTCTGGAACGGCCCGACCGTGTCCGACGCCGCGCCGGACGCGCCGCGCTTGCGGTAGGCCATGTATGCCGCGGCGGCCGCGCCGACCACGGCCAGCTTCATGATGGTGCCCATGGGGTGCTCCTGTGATTGCGGGGGGCCATCGTCCGGCGCCGGCGGTGAGCACGACGTGTAGCCCATGCATGCGGCGCGCGATGCCGTGACGCGCAGCGGCGAGCCGCGTAGACAGCGGCGCGATTTCGCGCGCCGCGGACATGCGCCGGCCTAGCCTTTTGCTGCCGAGCGCCGCATCTCGCGCGCGCTGCCAATGCGGAGAAACATCGCATGTCCACGCCGGTCCAGCGCGCCTCACCGCTCGCCCTGCTGCTGCTCGCCGCGTGCAGCGGCCGCGACGCCGACGCTCCGTCGCTGCAACCGCCCGGCGCCGCCGAAACGCCCAAGACGCAGGTGCTGGAGGCCGGGGCGAAGGCGCTGCAGGGCAATGCGCCGGTGGGCACGTTCGACATCTACCTGGTCGGCTTCCATCCGATGAAGGCGCAGCCGCAGATGCAGATGGAGGCGCACCACTACTGCCGCCAGGTCAACGAGGACTTCGCCCAGTGCGTGCTGTTCGACGGCAATACCGCCCAGGCCAACCTCAACGGCCTGGAGTACATCATCTCCGAGAGCCTGTTCCAGCAGCTGCCGCAGGAGGAGCGGCAGTACTGGCACCCGCACAACGGCGAGATCCTGTCCGGCCAGCTGGTGGCGCCCGGGCTGCCGCAGGCCGCCGAGAAGGAGTTGATGCGCAAGAAGATGAACAGCTACGGCAAGACCTGGCATACCTGGCACAGCAGCGGCAGCGGCAGCGGCAAGCCGGCCACGACGCTGCCGCTGGGCGAGGCGATGCTGGCGTGGTCGTTCAACCGCGACGGCGAGGTGCAGCCGGCGCTGGTCGCCGCGCGCGACCGCAACCTGGACATCGATACCGAGCAGCGGCGCCAGCAGCGCCAGGACCTGCTGCCGCTGGCGCGCCCGCAGGCCGGCGTGGATGCGCTGCGCGCGCAGTTCCCGCAGGCGCGCCCGATCCCGGGCGTGACCGAGGCGGCGGCCGATGCGGCGCGCGCCGAGCCTGCGCAGCGCTGAGGCGTCGAGCGCGCGTCAGTCGGATCGCCGCATGCCGCACGGACGTTCGGCGGCGCGTCGCTCGCGATGGCCTTGGCGTGGTCGTCACCCGCCATTGCGGCTTCGCTAACGGGCGCAGGTCTACGGTCGGAACGGTTCGCGGCGCGGCGTGCGGCGTCATCGCCGCAGCGCATGCGTCTCGCGCATCCATCCACAGCACCGAGGAGACCGCCATGGCCGACAACAAATCCCTGCCCGAGCACGACGTGCGCCAGAGCGCCTACCGCGGCACTTCCCGCGACAGCGAAGGCTCCGGCGTGCCGGACGGCCGCGAGCGCGCGGTGGCGTCGAAACTGGATACCGCCAGCGCGCCTCCAACCAACGCCGGCGAGGACCGCAGCGGCACCACCCAGCCCAACTTCGGCCAGGGCGGCACCTACGGCGCGACCGGGGAACACGCCGGCGGCGCGCACGGCAAGGCGGCCAGCGGCGGCTACCACGAGGACGACGGCGACCGGCAGGGCGGCGAGCGCGACGACCGCCGCGACAAGGGCGCGTAACGCAGGCGACGACGCATGCGCCGGCACGCACGCGCGTGCGGCGCCGAACCCGTGGCGCCGGGTCCGTAACGTGCGGCTTACGCCTGCGGTGCCACGCTAGCGCGCTCACGCCCCCCACGGACCTGCGCGCATGCCCAAGAAGAACCTCGCCCGCCACTTGGCCGAAACCCTGGAAAGCGCCGGGGTCGAGCGCATCTGGGGCGTGACCGGCGACAGCCTCAACGGCCTCACCGACGCGTTGCGGCAGATGGACAGCATCGAGTGGATGCACGTGCGCCACGAGGAGGTGGCGGCGTTCGCCGCCGGCGCCGAGGCGGCGGTCAGCGGCAAGCTGGCGGTGTGCGCCGGCAGCTGCGGCCCCGGCAACCTGCACCTGATCAACGGGCTGTTCGACTGCCACCGCAGCCACGTGCCGGTGCTGGCGATCGCCGCGCACATTCCGTCCTCGGAGATCGGGCTGGGCTACTTCCAGGAGACCCATCCGCAGGAACTGTTCCGCGAGTGCAGCCACTACGTGGAACTGGTCAGCAACCCGGCGCAGATGCCCGAGGTGCTGCACCGCGCGATGCGCACCGCGATCCTCCGACGCGGCGTGGCGGTGGTGGTGATTCCCGGCGACGTCGCCCTGCAGGAACTGCCCAAGGACACCAGTTCGGCCTGGCCGGCGCTGTCGCAGCCGCGCATCGTGCCGGCCGACGACGACGTGGAGCGCCTGGCCGAGCTGTTGCGAGCGAGCAAGGCGGTGACGCTGCTGTGCGGCAGCGGCTGCGCCGGCGCCCACGACGAACTGGTCGCGCTGGCCGACGCGCTGGGCGCGCCGATCGTGCACGCGCTGCGCGGCAAGGAGCACGTGGAGTGGGACAACCCGTTCGATGTCGGCATGACCGGCCTGATCGGCTTCAGCTCCGGCTACCGCGCCATGCTCCACTGCGACACGCTGCTGATGCTCGGCACGGACTTCCCGTACCGCCAGTTCTACCCGGCCGATGCGGCGATCGTGCAGGTGGACCGCGACCCTGCCGCGCTGGGACGGCGCGCGCCGCTGCGGCTGGGCATCGCCGCCGACGTGCGCGAGACGCTGGCCGCGTTGCTGCCGAAACTGCAGCGCCGCGACGACCGCAGCTTCCTGGACAAGTCGCTGGCGCACTACCGCAAGGCGCGCGAAGGCCTGGACGAGCTGGCGGTGGCCGCCGCGCCGGGCGAGCCGCTGCATCCGCAGTTCGTGACCCGCCTGGTCAGCGACCTGGCCGACGACGATGCGATCTTCACCTGCGACGTCGGCACGCCGACGGTGTGGGCGGCGCGCTACCTGCGCATGAACGGCCGGCGCCGCCTGCTCGGTTCGTTCAACCACGGCTCGATGGCCAACGCGATGCCGCAGGCGCTCGGCGCGCAGGCGCAGTTTCCGCGCCGCCAGGTGATCTCGCTGTCCGGCGACGGCGGCTTCTCGATGCTGATGGGCGACTTCATCTCGCTGGCGCAGCTGGGCCTGCCGGTGAAGGTGATCGTCTACAACAACGGCTCGCTGGGCTTCGTGGCGATGGAGATGAAGGCGGCCGGCTACCTGGACACCGGCACCGACCTGAGCAATCCGGACTTCGCCGCGATGAGCAACGCGATGGGCATCCTCGGCCTGCGGGTGAACGAATCGGCGGAACTGGAGCCGGCACTGCGCCAGACCTTCGCCCATCCGGGCCCGGTGCTGGTGGACGTGCGCGTGGCCACCCAGGAGCTGGTGATCCCGCCGGCGATCAAGCTGGAACAGGCCAAGGGCATGGGCCTGTACCTGCTGCGCGCGGTGATGAGCGGGCGCGGCGACGCGGTGATCGACCTGATGAAGACCAATCTGCGCTGACCGCGCCAGCGCGGGCTGATCGCAGAGCCTGCGCTTGTGCGCCCGGCAGCGGCCGAGGCGACCGCGCGGCGATACGCCGTCGCGAAGGCGGGCCGTCGCGAAGGTGGCACGACGAACCGCAACGGGTGCCGTTGCGGTTCGTGCGTTCCGGCCCGGGAGCCCGCGCGCTAGAAGCGGAAGCGCACGCCCAGCGAGTACACCGTTTCCAGGTACTTGACCTGGCGCATGTAGCTGTCGCCCTCCACGTTGTAGGTGCGCGAGTTGGTGATCGGGTCGCCGAGGATGTTGGACACGTCCAGCGCGAAGGTCAGCGCCGGCATCGGCGTGTAGTTGAGCGACATGTCCAGCGTGCCGCGCCCGTCCTGCACCAGCGGGAAGAACGGGCCGGACACGCCCAGCGCCGGGTCGTAGACCTGCGAGTACTCCTGCACCCATTTCGAGCGCCAGTTGTAGGCCAGGCGCGCCGAGAACTCGGTCTGCTCGAACAGCAGCACCAGGTTGTAGGAGTTCTTGGACACGCCCGGGACGCGCGGCTCGCCGGGGATGGACGCGGCCACCGTCGGCCCCTGCTCGGCGCCGGCATCGATGTAGGTGTAGTTGGCCTGCACGCCGAAGTTGCGCGCCCACGGCGGCAGCGGATCGAAATCCAGGAAGGTGGTGAAGGCGAACTCCGCGCCCTGCATCTTGCCTTCGCCGCCGTTCTCCGGCCGGGTCAGGCGCAGCGACCCGTAGACCGGATCGGGCTGGTCGGTGGTGACGTTGGCGATGAAGCCCTTCACGTCGCGGCGGAACAGCGCCAGCGTGGCCGAGCCGGTCGGCGAGAAGAAGTACTCGAACGACAGGTCGTAGTTCTCCGATTCCAGCGGCGACAACCCGGGGTTGCCGCTGGAGGCGGTGCGGAAGCAGTTGGGGCTGCCCGGATCGGTGTTGCACGCGCCTTCGGGCGAATTGATGATCGTGGAGGGATTGAGCTGGTCGAAGTTGGGCCGGGTGCGGGTCTTGGTCGCCGCCGCGCGGATCTGGAACGTATCGCTCAGGCGCAAGCGGATGCTGGCGTTGGGCAGGTAGTCGGTGTAGCGGGTGGTGCTGCTGACCGGCGAGAAGGTGTTGGTCAGCACGTCGCGCGAGTTGCCGTTGACCTCGGTCTCGGTGCGCACCACGCGCATGCCCAGCGCGCCGTCGATCGGGATGGCGGTGTCGAACGCGTACTTGACCTGCGCATAGCCGGTGGACGCCTTCTCGTTGGCGGTGAAGGTGTTGAGTTCGTTGAACGCCGGATTGCCCAGCGCGTCGAAGTCGGTGTTGTCGGCCGGCAGCAGCGAATCGGTCAGCGCGCGCAGGGCGTCGACGTTGTGGCGGATGCTGTCGCGGGTCGGGCTGATCCAGCGCCGCGGCGGCGCATGGTCGTCGCCCTCGAAACCGCCGCCGGTCAGCGACAGGCCGACGGGAAGATCCAGGTAGCCGATGCCGGCCGGTTCCACGTAGCCGTAGCGGTCGCCGCTGCGGCGCTCGGCGTCGCGGTCGGTGTAGCGCAGGCCGACCTGGTAGGCGGTGATCGGCCCGCTCTCGGGCGCGAACTCGAAATCGGTGCGCGCCTGCACGTCGTTGCCGGAGGCCTCGTAGTTGCGGTCGTAGAGCCCGCGCAGCACGAAGTTTTCCGGATTGGTGAGGTCGAAGTCGCGGAAGCTGTAGCTGCCGCCGCCGTCGCCGCCGGGCACGCGGTAGTCCACGTCCACCACCGGCGCGGAGGCGAACGCGTAGTCGATGTTGGCCTGCTTGAGCTTGTAGGTGGAGTCGGTGGCGGCGATGTCGGCCGACCAGCGCACGCCGCCTTCGCGGTACACCGCGCCCAGGCCGATCTGGTAGGTGTCGGTGCTGGCATCGGTGGAGGCCTGGTAGCCCTCCGGGCGCAGGCCGCCGCTCGCGGTCAGGCTCTGCGCCTGCGGCGCCTGCTGGCCCGGCGCCAGCACCACGTTGGAGAACTGCGTGTCGCCGGTGTACAGCGGCACGAACATGTAGCTGTCGGCATCGCGGCTGCGGAAACCCTGGTACAGGAAGTCCGCGTTGAGCTCCCAGCGCTCGCTCGGCTTCCACTGGAAGGCGGCGTTGACCGACGGACGCGTGCGCATGCCCTGTCCGTAGAAGGTGCCGATGCCGTCGGGGTAGCGGAAGCCGGGCTGGTCGGTCTGGTTGGGCTGGGCCACGCCCATCACCAGCGAGTTCTCGCGGGTGGAATCCAGAAAGCGCAGGCGGTTCCAGGCCGCGTTGACCAGGAACCCCATCTCGCCCACGCCGGTGTCCCAGCGGTCGCTGAACAGGAAGTTGCCGTTGAGGTCGCCCTTGTCGGACTGGTCCAGGTACGCGTAGTTGAGCGAACCGGACAGTTCGCGGCCCTCGAAGTCGAACGGCCGGCGCGAGCGCACGTCGATCAGGCCGGCGATGCCGCCTTCCACCAGATCGGCGGTGCTGGACTTGTAGACGTCCAGGCCGGCCACGCCGCCGGCGGGGAAGTCCTGCAGCGCCACGCTGCGGTTCTCGGCGGTGAAGATCTCGCGGCCGTTGTAGGTGGTGGTCAGGTTGGGCAGGCCGCGCACCTGCACGTCGGCGGCCTCGCCGGCCGCGCGGGTCACCTGCACGCCGGTCACCCGGGCCAGCGAGGCCGACGCGGTGACGTCGGGCAGCTTGCCCATGTCCTCGGCCACGATGGAATCGATGATCTGCGTCGAATCGCGCTTGATCGCCTGGGCCGACTGCAGGCTTTGCCGCAGCCCGACCACCATGACCGCATCCAGTTCCTGGACGCCGCTGGCGGGTGCGGCGTCCTGCGGCGTGCTCGCCTGCGCGGCTGCGCCGGACGCGCCGTCCTGGGGCGCCTGCTGCGCGGCGGCAGGGGTGGCCGCCAACGCCGCGGCGATCGCCGTGGCCAGCAGGCTGGCGGTGAGGGACATGCGTGCAATGCTCATACCGGTGCTCCGGGTGGTGGGCCTTCAGTGGCCGCGTTCGAGGGCGTGGGGGCCTTCTTTGTTGCCGCGGTCAGGGCGCCGCGGCGGCCGCGCCGTCCTGTCCGGCCAGGCGCCGGAACAGCTCGGCTTCGCGCGGCCGGTAGGGCGTGCCGTCGGCCTTGATCAGGTCGTGGAACCACAGCACCGGTTCCTTCATCGTGTACGGACGCTCCCAGCTGTCCCACGGGAAGCGGGTCTGGATCGCGCCGTCGACCAGGCCCCAGTTCACCATGCCGACGTTCTCGCGGCGGCCGATGGGCAGGATGGTGTCCACCGCCGAACCGCTGCCGCGCGCCATCCACTCGGTGCAGATCAGCGGGCGGCCATAGGGACGCAGCTGCGCGATGCGCGCCTCGAACGATTCGGGCTGCTCGTAGTTGTGGAAGCTGATGATGTCCGAATGCGCCAGCTGCGCGCGCTGGATCGCGTTGAGGCCGGGCGCGCCGGGCGACCAGTCGTCGCCGATCCACACGCCGCTGGTCAGCGGCTGGATCGGGCCCTTGGAACGCGCCCATGCGAAGGCCTTGGGCAGCAGTTCGGCGATGCGCTCCTGCTCCCGCGGCAGCTGCTTGCCCATGTAGCTGCCGCCGCCCTCGTTGTCCGGCTCGTTCCAGATGTCCCAGGCCAGCACGCGCTTGTCCTTGGCGAACGCACCCACCACGCCTTCGACATAGCTGCGGAAGCGCGCGTCGTTGGCCGGATCGACCAGGTCGTGGCGGCCCGGGCTCTGCACCCAGCCGGAGTTGTGCACGCCGGGGATCGGGCGGTGTTGCGCGCCCAGCGCCGGATCCGGGTCCCAGCAGCTGTCGAACAGCACGAAGATCGGCTTGATGCCGTGCTTGTCGGCGATGGCCAGGAACTGGTCCATGCGCCGCAGCAGGCCCTTGGCGTCCTGCTTCCACAGCAGGTCGTGCAGGTACACGCGCATGGTGTTCATGCCGAACTGGGTCTTGGCCCAGCCGAGTTCGCGGTCGATGCGCTGCGGATCGAAGGTCTGCGCCTGGAACATCTCCAGCTGGTTGATCGCGTTGGCCGGGATGTAGTTGCTGCCCACCAGCCACGGCTGTTCCTTGTACCAGGCGTTGGCGCGCTCGGGCGTCCAGCGGTCCGGCGCGCCGGCGATGGCGGCCGAGCGCGCGGCCGCGTCGGGCGCCTGCGCATGCACGGGGTGCGCGACGGGAAGCAGCAGGCAGAGGGCGAACAGTGCGGCGGATAGGCGAGGCATGGTGTGCTCCGTTGGGTATGGGAAAAAGGGGCGCTATCGCCGCGGCGTCGGCCAGGCGCGATGCGTGCCTGCGTCCGGCGCGGCGCGCAATGGGGCGGGTCGGAAGGGGAGCGCCGTGGCGGGCGCGGACAGGCGCGCGCGGTGGCGCCGCGCCGTGCCGATGCGGGCGCGGCGTGGATCGCGGAACATGATCTTCGGAACGCCCGCACACGGGCGTGTACGACCTGCTGCTTGGCGCATGTCCCCTCCCAGAGTGTGCGCGGCTATCGATCGGATGCGGCCCGGACTGGCATCGTCCGAACGCCGACCATATTATCCGACAATATGATTTTTACAACGGGAAATCCGATGCGGCATCGCCACATTCTTGCCTGTCTGCTGGGAGCCTGCGTCATGGTCGGTTGTGCGGCACAGCAATCTTCACGCCGCGCCGACCCACCGGGGATTGCGCCGGTGCTGGACGGCGAATTCGCCGATCCCTTCGTGCTGCCGGTCGACGGCGGCCGCCTGGTGGCCTACGCCACCAACCGCACCGAGGCCGACGGCACGCGCACGCATCTGCCGGTGTCGACCTCGGCCGATGGCGTGCACTGGAGCCGTCCGGCCGAGGCCATGCCTGCGCCGCCGCCGTGGGCGCGGGCGCAGCACCCGGACATCTGGGCGCCGGAGGCGATGCGCGTCGGCGAGCGCTACATCGTGTTCTTCAGTGCGCGCCATGCAAGCCTGCGCCGTGCCGACGGGCTGACCCTGTGCATCGGCGCGGCGGTGGCGGCTTCGCCCACCGGCCCGTTCGTGCCGCTGGACGCGCCGCTGAGCTGCGGCGGCGCGCACGGCGTCATCGACGTCAGCCCGTTGCGCGCGCCCGATGCCGACGGCCGCGAACGGCTGTGGCTGCTGTACAAGACCGACGGCAATTGCTGCGGCGCAGCCACCAGCTTCCTCGTCCAGCGCCTGCGCGAGGACGGGCTGGCGCTGGAAGGCCCGGCCCAGGTACTCGACGGCGTGCGCAACGACCAGCCCTGGGAGGGCAAGGTCGTCGAGGCGCCGCAGATGGTGCGCGCGCACGGCCGTTGGTGGCTGTTCTATGCCGGCAACGACTATGGCAGCGGCGCCTACGCCACCGGCTACGCGCGCTGCGACGGCCCGATGGGGCCTTGCCACGACGCCGCGGAGAACCCGATCCTGCGCAGCGAGCCCGGCCCGCCGGCGCTGGTCGGGCCCGGGCACCAGAGCGTGTTCCGCCATGCCGGCCGCAGCTGGATCGCCTTCCACGGCTGGCGTCCGGCCGCATCCGGCAAGCCCCGCTACCGCGCGATGTATATCCTGCCCCTGGACTGGCGCGAGGGCCGCCCGGTGCCGGCGCGCTGACCGCGTCGTACGGGTCTGCGGGACCCGGGACTCGGGACTTGGGACCCGGAGGGATCGCAGTTGCTGACGGTGTTCTGTTCGGCGGACGAAGCCGGGGCTCGTGACGCTCGCGATCCGGCGCTGCGTGTGGAGATCGAGGCCAGCGGCGATGGGTGCGCCGCGGCCCTGTGCGAGGCGCGATATGCAGCAAGATCGATGCCGTGCACTAATGAAATCGGCGCTCCAACCTGTTGCGGTGCAGCGTTTGAATTGTCCGATTATATGTTTTAGTACGCGCCTTCGTTGAGGGGAGACTTCGATCATGGCGCTCACACCAGGCAAGGCACGGATCTGCGCGGCGGCCGCCGCGTTGGCGGTCACCGCATCGGCGGCGGGGCAGGAGCGCAGCGTCGTCGGCACCACGTCCGACGGCAGCCGCGTCGAGGCGATCACCCTGCGCGACGGCGCGGGCATGCAGGCGCGGGTGCTGACCCTCGGCGCGGCGCTGGTCGCGCTCGAGGTGCCGGACCGCGACGGCAAGCTCGCCGACGTGGTGCTGGCCGACGCCACGCTCAAGGCCACCTTGGACAAGCCGCAGTATTTCGGCACCATCGTCGGCCGTTTCGCCAACCGCCTGGCGCAGGGCAGGTTCACCCTGGACAAACGCCAGTACAGCGTGCCGGTCAACGACGGGCCCAACAGCCTGCACGGCGGCAGCAAGGGCTTTGACAAGGTGGTGTGGGAGGTCGTGGAGGCCAAGGCCGACCGCGTCACCCTGCGCCATGTCAGCCCCGCCGGCGACCAGGGCTATCCCGGCACGCTGACCGTCACCTCCACCTATGCGCTTGAAGGCGACGGCACGCTGGCCATCGAGTACCGCGCCACCACCGACGCGCCGACCATCGTCAACCTCAGCAACCACACCTACTGGAATCTTTCCGGCGAAGGCAGCGGCACGGCGATGGAGCACGAACTGACCATCGCCGCCGATGCGTACACGCCGGTCGACGCCACGCTGATTCCCACCGGCGAGATCCGCTCCGTCGCCGGCACCGTGTTCGACTTCCGCAAGCCCAAGCCCATCGGCCAGGACGTGCGCAAGGCCAAGGAGGAACCGCAGCTGGCGCTGGGCCGCGGCTACGACCACAACTGGGTGGTGAGCCGCAGCGTGTCCAGGCAGCCGCGCGAAGTGGCGCGCGTGCACGATCCGCGCTCCGGCCGCATCCTGACGCTGAGCTCGGCCCAGCCCGGGCTGCAGTTCTATTCCGGCAACTTCCTCGACGGCACCACGGTGGGCAAGCGCGGCCATCTGTATCGCCAGGGCGATGCGTTCGTGCTGGAACCGCAGCTGTTCCCGGATACGCCCAACCAACCTACGTTCGGCTCGGCGCGACTGGCGCCCGGCGAGCAGTACAGCAATCGCATGGTCTACCGATTCAGCACCGACCGGGGCAAACGCAAACCGCGCTGACCGGCGCCCCTCCGGCCCCGCTGCCCGTACGACGCGATGGCATCGCCATCGCGAACGCCGAAGGCATGCCCGGATCCGCGCAAGACGCTGTCCGCACCGCCACGCACTGAAGCCCCGCCTTCTGTCTATCCACGCCGCAGGCCGCCGACGCGACCGATGCGGACACCCACGCCTTCGTCCGGAGACGATGCATGAATCGGCGTTTTCCACACTCGCTGTTGTCGCTTTCGATCTTCTCGGCGCTGCTGCTGCCGGCCCTGGCCCACGCCCAGCAGACCGCCGCGGCCAGCCCCACCACCACCGACCTGGATGCGGTCACGGTCACCGCGCTGCGGCAGAGCCTGGAGACGGCGCAGAACATCAAGCAGAGCTCGGACATGATCGTGGACTCGATCGTGGCCGAGGACATCGGCAAGCTGCCCGACAACAGCGTGGCCGACGCGCTGCAGCGCATCACCGGCGTGCAGATCGCGCAGGGCAGCCAGGGCGAGACCGCCGGCGTGGTGATCCGCGGCCTGCCCAACGTCATCAGCACGCTCAACGGGCGCGAGATCTTCAGCGCCTCCGGCCGCGGCTATGCGTTCCAGAACCTGCCGGCCACCGCGGTCAAGACCCTGAGCGTCTACAAGACCAGCGAAGCCTCGCTGCCGCTGGGCGGCATCGCCGGCCTGGTCGACATCCAGCTGCGCCGGCCGTTCGATTTCGACGGGCCGCAGGTGGCCGCGACCTACGACCTCACCCACAGCAACTACGGCGGCGAGCACGACCCCAATGCCAGCCTGCTGCTGAGCAACCGCTGGGACACCGGCGCCGGCGAGTTCGGCGCGCTGGTCAACCTCGGCTACATGGCCACCGAATACGCCTACGACGCGGTGTGGGCCGACACGCCGCGGGTGCTGACCGACGGCAGCGGCACCGCCCTCCGCACCGAAGAGGGCAACCTGATCTCGGCGCCCAACGGCTTCGGCACCGCCTACAACGACGGCAACCGCCGCCGCGGCGCGTTCAACTACGCGCTGCAGTGGAAGCCCAACGACAGCACCGAGGTGTACCTGGAAGGGCTGTACGACTACGTGCGCGACAGCTACGGCCAGGCGTACTTCTTCAGCTTCCCGACCAGCGTGATCGACCCGGCCGCGATCAGCGTGTCCGACACCTGCTACGCCAACCAGCTGACGCCCCAGCAGGACCCGCTCTACAGCGGCCAGACCATCTGCGACGCCTCCTCGGGCCGCTGGACCGGCGACAACTATTCGGCCACCAGCATGCAGGCGCACAAGCAGCGCGGCCAGGACATCCAGAACGCGCTGGGAGTGAAGTGGGACGGCGACCAGCTGCACCTGTCCAGTGAGCTGTCGCGCACCTCCGGCTACTACCGCGACCGCAACTTCATCATCGACACCTACCTGCAAGGCCCCCTCACCACGGTGTGGGAAGGCAACGCCGGCAGCCACACCAACTGGTACCTGGAAGGCGATCCGGCGCTGAATCCGGCCAACTTCTACCTGGCCGGCCTGTTCCAGACCTGGAGCTACACCTACGGCGAAGAGAACGCGTGGCACGGCGACGGCCGCTTCGATTTCATCGACGGCCCGATCGCATCGCTCCAGTTCGGCCTGCGCTATGCCGACCGCAACGCGCTGGCGCGCGGCAGCGTCGAGCGGTCCACGCCGCCGCCGGGCGGGCAGGGTTCGACCGCCGCGCCCAACCCGGCCAACCAGGTGCCGGTGCGGTTTCCCGGCGCCGATGTCCTGTGCACCAAGGGCAGCAACGCGGCGATGAAGCAGGACTGGCTGGCCCCGTGCTACAGCTACCTGATCCAGAACGCCGACGCCTTGCGTGCGCTGTACGGCCTGCCCGCGGGCCTGGCCGGCGAGAACCCGGGCCGCTATTTCGACATCGGCGAAAAGAAGCTGGCCGGCTACCTGCAGGCCAAGTACGACCTCGAGCTGAGCGACACGGTGCGGGTCGATGGCCTGATCGGCGTGCGCGCGGAGAAGGTGCGCCGCGACTTGAACGCATTCGAGTTCGATGCCGCCACGTCCGTCTACAGCGCGCTGTCGGAGAAGACCAGCGACGTCAATGTGCTGCCCAACGCCAGCGCCGTGTTCCACTTCGGTTCGGACTGGCAGCTGCGCGCGTCGGCGGCCAAGACCCTGAGCTATCCGGATTTCGGCGCGCTCAACCCGTCGCTGTCGCTCAATCCCGGCACCATCAACCGCGCCGGCCAGGCCGCCGGCGGCAACCCCGACCTGACCCCGATCGAGTCGAAGAACTACGACATGTCGCTGGAGTGGTACTTCTCGCCGGTGGGCTCGGCGAGCGTGGGCGTGTTCTATCGCGACATCGACGGCTACATCCAGACCTACATCACCGAGACCGTCATCGGTGGCGAGGACTACCTGCTGTCGTCGCCGCAGAGCGCCGGCAGCGGCCACCTGCAGGGTGTGGAGGCGGCCTGGCAGCAGACCTTCGACTTCCTGCCCGGCGCCTGGAGCGGCCTGGGCGCGCAGTTCAACTACACCTACATCGACGGCGACACCGAGGCGCCGGCGACGGTCGGCGGGCCGATGGTGACCCGGCCGCTGCAGAACGTGTCCAAGACCAACTACAACGCGGTGCTGTTCTACGAGAACTTCGGCCTCTCCGCGCGCCTGGCCTACGGCTATCGCAGCCGCTACATCGCCTCGTTCACCCAGGACACGGTGGCCGGCAACGAGGACCACGTGGTACCGGCCAACTCGCTGGACTTCTCGGTCAGCTACGACCTCAACCGCCACGCGACGCTGGTGTTCTCGGCCACCAACCTGCTGGACGACAACTTCCACCAGTACTGGGGCAGCGGCACCTCGCGGCCGCGCGACATCCGCTTCCAGGACAAGACCTTCGGCCTGGGCGTGCGGTTGAAGCTGTGAATACGGGCGGATCCATCGCCGCGCTGCCGGCACTGCAGATGCCCTGCATCGGCGCTGCGGTCGCGCAGCTCGCGCAGGAGACGGCGCCGGTCGCGCGCCGCCTCGCCGCAGGCGTGGGCTGCGCGACGGCGGTGCGCCTGTCGCAGCAGCCGGCGGCGGATGAAGGCCGGATGCTGCCGGCGCTCAAGATGGGTTTCGCCGCCGTGCCGCGACTGGCGGCCGATGGACGCATGCTGCACGCGGCAACCTCGCCGCCAGTGCCTGCCGAACGTGCCGGTGCCGCCGCCGACGCCTGGCGCGCGGCCCAGTTCCAGGCTCCGTTGAAGGCCGGCGCCAATCGCGTGGCGATCGGCACTCCCGCCTGGCTGCTGGACCGCGACGCGCTGGATATCGAGGCGATTGCGCCATGAGTCCCGCAAGCCATCGGTTGCCTGGCACCACCGCTAGCCCCTATTGTCGGATAATCGCAGCAGCCGCGGCGCGCGGCTCGTCCTTCCGAAGGGGTTACAGTGAGACACATCGCGGTTCGCAACCTCCACGGCCAGGTGATCCAGGAGATCGGCCGCATGATCATCAGTGGCGAGATCAAGCCTGGAGAGCTGCTGCCCCGCGAAGAGGTGTTCGCGCAGAACATGGCGGTCAGCCGCTCGGCGCTGCGCGAGGCGCTGAAGGTGCTCGGCTCCAAGGGCCTGATCGAAACCAAGCAGAAGACCGGCACCCGGGTCCGCGATCCGCGTTACTGGAACCAGCTCGACGCCGACATCCTGGCCTGGCGCTGCGCCTCGATGCCGACCGACGACTTCGTCGAGAAGCTGGTGGAGATGCGCGAGATCATCGAACCGGCCGCGGCGGCGGCGGCGGCCAAGCGCCGCTCGCCGCCGCAACTGGCGCGGATCAAGGCGGCCTACGAGGCCATGGCCGCGGCGCAGGACATGGACGCGTGGGCCAAGGCCGACCTGGACTTCCACGAGTGCGTGCTGGACGCGGCCAACAACGAACTGATGGGCTCGCTGTTCTCGGTGATCGATGCGGCGCTTGGCGCCTACCTGCTGCTGTCCGCGCGAAAGGCCGCCGATTTCAAGTACTCGCTGCCGCGCCACCTGGCGGTGCTGGATGCCATCCGCCTCAAGCGCCCGGAGGCGGCGCGCGCCGCGATGCTCGGGATGATCGCCGACTCGCGCGCCAACATCAAACGCCGCTCGCGGGCGCGCACGACCTCCGCCTGACGGCCGGCAGCGGCCGCGCAGGGTCGCGATCTCGTTCACAGGATGCGAGCGTGCGGGGATCCGCGCCGCAGCGCGCGCTGACCGTCCGTATATTCCTGGCCGATATGGGCATGCGTATCGCGCAAGCGCTCGCTGCGCCGCGCGCGGCCGCTGCCGGCGCGCTGCCGGCGTCCGGCGTCGTCGCGCAGCGCTCGGCAGATGCCGGCCCCGCACCCGTGCCGACCTGCGCGCACGGCATATCCGGAGTGCATGCCGCCGTTGCCGGCGGCCGGCAGCGGCCGCATGGGCGCCAGCCAGCCTTTCATCGTCGACGGCGACCGGCCATGAGCGCCGGTGCCCATCCGTTCGTGGAGAACCGCAAATGAGCCTGTCCCCCCTCGACATCACCATCGTGCTGGTCTACCTGGCCGGCATCTTCATCCTGGCGCAGTGGGTGTCGCGGGAGAAGGCCGGGCACAGCAAGAGCGCGGAGGACTATTTCCTGGCCAGCAAGTCGCTGCCGTGGTGGGCCATCGGCGCGTCGCTGATCGCGGCGAACATTTCCGCCGAGCAGATCATCGGCATGTCCGGGTCGGGCTACGCCATCGGCCTGGCGATCGCCTCGTACGAGTGGATGGCCGCGCTGACCCTGCTGATCGTCGGCAAGTGGTTCCTGCCGATCTTCCTGCGCAACCGGATCACGACGATGCCGCAGTTCCTGCAGGAGCGCTACGGCAACCGCATCCGCACGCTGATGGCGGTGTTCTGGCTGGCGCTGTACGTGTTCGTCAACCTGACCTCGATCCTGTGGCTGGGCTCGATTGCCATCGCCCAGGTCACCGGCATGGACCAGACCGTCGCGCTGGTGCTGCTCGGCGCGTTCGCGCTGGCCTACCAGCTCTACGGCGGGCTGAAGGCGGTGGCGCTCACCGACATCGTGCAGGTCACCTTGCTGGTGCTGGGCGGGCTGATGGTCACCGCCATCACCCTGAGCCGGTTGGGCGAGGGCAGCATCGTGCAGGGTTTCACCACGCTGTGGGCGCGGCATCCGGAGAAGTTCCAGATGATCCTGTCGCCGGACGATCCCTTCTACAAGGACCTGCCGGGCCTGAGCGTGCTGCTGGGCGGCATGTGGATCGCCAACCTGAGCTACTGGGGCTTCAACCAGTACATCATCCAGCGCGCGCTGGCCGCCAAGAGCATCCAGGAAGCGCAGAAGGGCGTGGTGTTCGCCGCGTTCCTCAAGTTGCTGATCCCGGCCATCGTGGTGTTGCCGGGCATCGCGGCGGTGATGATCGCCCCGGACCTGGAGCGCCCGGACGAAGCCTATCCGACGATGATGCGGCTGCTGCCCAGCGGCGTGCTGGGGCTGGTGTTCGCCGCGCTGATCGCGGCGATCGTCGCGTCGCTGGCGTCGAAGATCAATTCGGTCGCCACCATCTTCACCCTGGACTTCTACGCCAAGCGCGCCCCCGACGCGTCCGAGCGCAAGCTGGTGCGGGTGGGGCGCATCACCGCCATCGCCGCCATCGCCCTCGCCGTGCTGACCGCGCGCCCGTTGCTGGGCAGCTTCGACCAGGGCTTCCAGTACATCCAGGAGTTCACCGGCTTCTTCACCCCGGGCATCGTGGTGATCTTCTTCCAGGGCCTGTTCTGGAAGCGCGCCAACGAGGCCGGCGCGCTCGCCGCGGCCGTCAGTTCCTTCGTGCTGTCGCTGGCGCTCAAGCTGGCGCTGCCGGAGGTGCCGTTCATGGACCGCATCGGCATCGTGTTCCTGGCGTCGCTGGCGCTGGCCACGGCGGTGGCGCTGTCGACCACCGCCACCGGCGCGCGCGACCGCATCCAGACCCAGGACGTCAGCTATGCCACGACGCCCTCGTTCAACGTGGCCTCGCTGGCGATCGTCGCCGTGCTGGTCGCGCTGTACGCCACGTTCTGGTGAACGCGATGCGCCGGCATCGACACAACGAGGCAGGGAGAAACGCATGAAGCACATGACGCGATGGGTGCTTGCGGCCGCGGCCGCGGCCGGTGCGCTGGCCTGGATGTTGCCGGCGGCGGCGCAGGCGCAGGTGCGCTGGGGCGATACCGCGACCGTGGCCGCGCGCGACGCCGGCTGGGGGCGCATGGCGCAGCTGGCCGATGGCCGCTGGCTGGCGGTCACCACGCGCTTCCATCCGGATGCGCCTTCCACGCTGGCGCTGTCGGTCAGCGGCGACCGCGCGCGCACCTGGACGGCGCTGTCCAGCGTGGCCGAGGACGGTCGCCAGATCGACAACGGCGAACTGCTGGCGCTGCCCGATGGCCGCGTGCTGCTGGCGATGCGTTCGCTGATCGCCGGCGCGTCCTACCGCCTGCACCTGTACGACAGCGGCGATGGCGGCCGCAGCTGGGCGTTCGTCGGCGTCATCGACGCCAACGAAGCGCCGCAGGGCCGCAACGATCGCGGCCTGTGGGAGCCGATGCTGTCGGCGCTGCCCGATGGTGCATTGTCCGTGCTGTACGCCGACGAGACCCACGCCGACGCGTCGCCGGCCTACAACCAGGTGGTGACCCAGCGCCTGTCGCGCGACGGCGGCAGGACCTGGGGGCCGAAGGCCAGCATCGTGGCCGAGCCGGGCGGCGGCCGGCTGCGGCCGGGGATGCCGGTGATGACCCGGCTGCGCGATGGCCGCTACCTGCTGGTGTTCGAGATCTGCGGCGCGGACCCGCAGTGCCCGGTGTCGATGAAGTACTCGGCCGACGGCGTGCAGTGGCCGCAGGGGCTGGGCACGCCGCTGCAGCACCAGCGCTGCGGCCCGCACGTGATGGCCACCGCGCAGGGCACCGTGTTCGCCACCTCGTGCCTGAACCAGGTCGCCTGGAGCGATACGGCCGGCGCCAGCTGGCAGCTCACCGGCGAGCCGGCGTGGCCGTTCGGTTTCCAGCACTCGTGGCCGGCGCTGTACGACCTGGGCCAGGGCGAGATCGGCGTGATCAACAACGTCGCCGGCGGCGTGCAGATCCGCTTCGGCCAGATCGTGGAGGCCGAGCCTTCGCAGGCGCGGTGAGGCCAGCGTGCAGCGCCTGCGCCGGCCGGCACGCGGCGGCGCAGGCGCCACCGTCCCGCCGCGCCCCGTCCATCCGACCATCCCCTTGGAGACCGCCATGTCCTTTCGCCGTGCGAACGTCCTGTTGCTTGCCTTCCTGCTCGCGGTCCCGGCGGCGCCGGCGCTGGCCGCCGAAACCTTCACCAACCCGCTGCTGCCTTCCGGCCCGGATCCGTGGATCGCGCGGCTGGACACGACCTATTTCTTCATGAGCACGCGCGGCGACCGGCTGACGATCCGCAAGACCGACGACCTGGCCAGGCTGGCCGAGGCGAAGGAGGTCACCGTGTGGACCTCGCCGGCCACCGGCGCCAACGCCAGATCCATCTGGGCGCCCGAGCTGCACCG
This sequence comes from Xanthomonas sp., assembly GCF_017163755.1. Lineage (GTDB taxonomy): Bacteria > Pseudomonadota > Gammaproteobacteria > Xanthomonadales > Xanthomonadaceae > Xanthomonas_A. Next base: position 85,580 of record NZ_JAFIWC010000015.1, on the reverse strand, counting down.
CATCGGCGAACGCTGGTTCATCTACTACACCGCCTCGGACGACGTGCACAACGACGACGCGCACCGCGGCGTGTTCGTGCTCGAGAACGCCCATCCCGACCCCACCCGGGGCACCTGGATCGACCGCGGCCGCCTGCGCACCGCGCATCCCGGCATCGACGGCACCACCTTCGAGCACGACGACAAGCGCTACTTCGTGTACTCGCCCTACGTCGGCCCGGACAGCGTGCTGTCGATCGTGGCGATGTCCAATCCGTGGACCCTGGAGGGCGAGGAGACGGTCATCGCCCGGCCCGACCGGGCGTGGGAGCGGCAAGGCGGGCGGCAGATCCTGGAAGGGCCGCAGTTCCTGCGCGGGCCGCGCGGCGACCTGTTCCTCACCTACTCGGGCAGCGCCTGCTGGTCGGACGACTACGCCATCGGCCTGCTGAGCGCGCCGGCCGGCAGCGATCCATTGAACGCCGGCAGCTGGAGCAAGGCCGATGGCCCGGTGTTCGCCAAGGATCCGCACGGCCAGGAATTCGCGCCGGGACACAACGGTTTCTTCGATACCCCGGGCGGCAAGGAAACCTGGATCGTGTACCACGCCAATCCCGCGGCGGACATGAAATGCACGGCGCAGCGCTCGCCGCGGATGCAACGCATCACCTGGTCCACGGAGGGTCGGCCGGTGTTCAAGCGGGCAGGGCCGGCGGGAACGCCGCAGGCGGCACCGGCCAGGTGAACCCGCGCTCTAGGGTTGGGTATCGCGGGCGCTCGCCGATGTGGACGATGCGCTCGCCGGGCTGGAAGCCGGCCTGCAGCTGCAAGCGGCACGCAAACGGATGCCGCTGCAAATACGGCCGTTGTCCGTCGCGCACCGGCGCTACGGCAGCACCCCGGCGACCACGTCGCAGGCGATCCCTGCGGCGGCCAGCTGCGGCGCCAGCCGATCGTGCGGCGCCTGGCGGAACGCATCGCCGGGCTTGAGGCTGACCACGCGCTGCCCGGCCTGCACCTGTTCGAGCAGCAGCGCCAGGTGCGCGGCGTCGTCCGCAGGCAGCGGCCGGCGTGCGGCGTCGCGCCGCGCCAGGCCCAGCACCGCGTCGCCGACCTGCGGATCGCACAGCAGCAGGTCGGCCTGGTTGAGCGCGCGCAGCGCTTTCAGGGTCAGCGCGCCGGGGTCGCCGTTGCCGGTGCCGACCAGCCAGACGCTGCCGCGGCGCGTGACCTCTCCGCTGCGCTGCAGGCTGTCGGCGAAGGCCTGTTCGGCGGCATCGCGCTGGCCGCTCTGCAGCAGCGCCTGCACCGGGCCTTCGAGCACCTGCTCGAACCAGCGCCGGCGCAGCGCCAGCTGCGGCAGGCGCGCGCGGATCGCCTCGCGGTGGCGCGCGAACAGCTGCGCCAGCTGCGCGTAGGAGTGGTCGAGCTCGGTCTCCCAGCGCTCGCGCAGGCGCCGCGCCAGCATCGGCGCCGCGCCGCTGGAGGAGATCGCCACCAGCAATGGATCGCGGTCGATGATCGCCGGCACCTGGAACGTGGACAGTTCGGCATCGTCGACCACGTTGACCAGCTTGCGCCGCTGCCCGGCCTGCGCGGCGAGCTGGCGGTTGAAGCCGTTGTCGTCGGTGGCCGCGACCACCAGCCAGGCGGCGTCCAGCCACTGCGGGTCGAACGCGCCATCGACCCGCTGCAGCCGGCCCTGCGCCAGCCACTGCGCCACGGTGTCGTTCAGCGCATGCGCATACACCTGCACCTGCGCACCGGCATGCAGCAGCGCCTCGATCTTGCGCATCGCCACCTCGCCGCCGCCGACCACCAGCACGCGGCGCCCGGCCAGATCGGCGAACAACGGATAGAGCGGCATGCGGACTCCTGCGGCGGGAACGGTGCGGGGACGCATGTTGCATGGCACCATGCGGGTCAGCCAACTTCCGTTAGCCACGCCCCCATGCTGCGCGTCCTGCTGGTCAACGATACCGAAAAGCCGATCGGGCAGCTGCGCCAGGCGCTGCTCGATGCCGGCTACGAGGTGTTGGACGAGGTGGCGGCGGCGCCGGCATTGCTGAAGGCGGTGGCCACGCAGCAGCCGGACGTGGTGATCATCGACGTCGATTCGCCCTCGCGCGACACGCTCGAGCAACTGGCGCTGATCCACCGCCAGGCGCCGCGCCCGGTGGTGATGTTCTCCGCCGACGGCGACGACCAGCTGATCCGCGCCGCGGTCGGCGCCGGCGTCACCACCTACGTGGTCGACGGGCTGTCGCCGGCGCGGCTGGCGCCGATCGTGCAGGTGGCGCTGGCGCGCTTCGAGCAGGAAGCGGGGATGCGCCGGCAATTGGACGAGGTGCAGCAGAAGCTGCAGGACCGCGAACAGATCGACCGCGCCAAGCGTCTGCTGATGGACAAGCGCGGCATGAGCGAGAACGACGCCTACGCCGCCCTGCGCCAGCAGGCGATGAAGCAGGGGCTGAAGCTGGCCGATGTGGCCCGGCGCATCCTGGCGATGGCCGACCTGCTGGGATGAACCGCCGGATGAGACACGGATGAACACAGCTTCGAACGCCGAACCGCGCAGCCTGCGCCTGGGCTACATGCCGCTGATCGACTGCGCGCCGCTGGTGGCGGCGGTGCGGCTGGGGCTGGACCGCCGCCACGGCCTGCGCCTGGAACTGCATCGCCAGGCCTCGTGGGCGGCGGTGCGCGACAAGCTGCTGTCCGGCGAACTGGACGCGGCGCATGCGCTGTCCGGGCTGGTGTACGGCGTGGAATGCGGCATCGCCGGGCCGCAGGCGGAGCTGGCGATCCTGCTCACGCTCAACCGCAACGGCCAGGCGATCACCCTGGCGCCGGCGCTGGCCGACGCGCTGGCGGGCGGCGTGCCGCTGCGCGAGGCGCTGGCCGCGCTGGGCCGCATGCCGGTGTTCGCGCAGACCTTTCCCACCGGTACCCATGCGATGTGGCTGTACTACTGGCTGGCGGCGCAGGGCGTGGACCCGATGCGCGCGATCCAGGCGGTGACCCTGCCGCCGCCGCAGATGCCCGGCGCGCTGGCGCGTGGCGAGCTGGACGGCTATTGCGCCGGCGAGCCGTGGGCGGCGCAGGCCGAGGCGATGGGCGCGGGCCGGCGGGTGATCCGCAGCGGCGAGCTGTGGCCCGGGCATCCGGAAAAGGTGCTGGCCTGCCGCCGCGCCTTCGCCGCGCTGCAGCCGGAACTGGCGCGCGCGCTGACCGCCACGCTGCTGGAGGCCTGCCGCTGGCTCGACGATGCCGCGCACCGGCGCCAGGCGGTGGCGTGGCTGGCCGACGCGGAGGTGATCGGGCTGCCGGCCGAGCGCATCGCCGCATGCCTGCTGCCGGGTGGCGCGGCGGACGACGGCGCCGATCCGCAGGGGCTGCGCTTCCATGCCGGCGGCCTGGCGAACCTGCCGTGGCTGTCGGACGGGCGCTGGTTCCTGCAGCAGTTCCGCCGCTGGGGCTGGCTGCCGGCGAGCGCCGAAGGCGCCGCGCAGGATGCGGCGCACGATGCGCAACTTGTCGCCCGCGTGCATCGGCTGGACACCTACCGCGCCGCCGCCGCGCAACTGGGCGTGGCGTTGCCCGAGCGCGACGCGCGCGAGGACGGATTGCCGGATTGGCATGCGGTGCAGGCGCCTGGCTGAAGCGCAGGCCTGCGCTCGACGCAGGTGTCGCGGCGCTGCGCGGAGCCGCACGATGCCACCGGTTCGGGTAGGTGGATTCCTCGCTAGTGCGAGGACACGTATACGGCGTCCGGCTGCCTGTGCGGAAGCGCGAAGCTTTCGCGCATGCGCCGCGCTTCCTTGGCGGGCGTGAGCCCGAAGAAGCGCCTGAACTCGCGGCTGAACTGGGATGTGCTTTCGAACCCCACCGCATGGCAGGCGGCCGCCGCCGTCATCCCGTCCTGGACCATGAGCAGGCGCGCCTGGTGCAGCCGCGTCGACTTGAGGTACTGCATGGGCGAGGTGCAGGTCACCGCCTTGAAGTGGCTGTGGAACGAAGGCGCGCTCATGCCCGCTTCCTGCGCCAGCCGGGCGACGTCCAGCGGCTGGGCGTACGCGGTGTGGATGAGCCGAAGCGCCTTGCCGATCTTCCCGAATCTGCCCTGCATGGCCAGCGCCGAGCGCAGGGTGGGTCCCTGCGGCCCGGTCAGGATGCGGTAGTACAGCTCGCGCAGCAGCTGAGGGCCGAGAATGGCGGCCTCCCTCGGATCGGCAAGTGCCAGCAGCAGGCGCTGCACGGACAGGTGCATGGCCTCGTCGATCGGGCTGGACAGCATGCTCTGCGGCTGCGCGCTGTCCACAGCGCCTGCGTGGCGATCGATCTCCAGCATGAGCCCGGCGGCCAGCGGAAAGTCCAGGTGCAGGTAGAGCGCCAGCAGCGGCGTCTCGGCCGAGGCCTCGGTCTCCATGGCGAACGGTACGGGTACCGATACCGCCAGGTACTGGTGCGCGTCATAGATGTAGGTGCGCTGGCCGAAATAGCCGCGTTTGCGCCCCTGGCAGACGATCACGATGCCCGGATCGTAGAGCACCGGGGTGCGCGCCAGCGGACGGTCCGACCGCAGCAGGCGGACGCTGGGCAGCGCGGTCGGGGTGTAGCCCTCGCGCGGCGCCAGCGCCAGGACGAGGGGGGCCAGCGGCGCCAGGCCGGCGGCGGCCTGCAACGGGACGGAAGCGTGCGGCGGTTTCATGGGAATAGGCAATTTTGTGAGCCTTGTGCGCCTTACCGGCGGTGACGGCCCTGCGTATTGTGCGCTCCATTCAAGCCTGGGAGCGCGCAATGGAGCATCCGAAACTCATCCTCGTCACCGGCGTCAGCAGCGGCTTCGGCCGCGCACTGGCGCGCGCGGCGCTGGCGGCGGGGCACCGCGTGGTCGGCACGCTGCGCGATGCCGAAGCCGTTGACGCGTTCCAGGCGCTGGCGCCCGCACGCGCGCATGCGCGCATCCTCGATGTCACCGATGTCGACGCGATCGATGCGGTGGTGGCCGAGGTCGAAGCCACGTTCGGCGCGATCGACGTGCTGGTGAACAACGCCGGTTACGGCCACGAAGGCGTGATGGAGGAGTCGCCGCTGAGCGAGATGCGGCGCCAGTTCGAGGTCAACGTGTTCGGCGCGGTGGCGATGATGAAGGCGGTGCTGCCCGGCATGCGTGCGCGCCGCGCCGGCAGGATTCTCAACATCACGTCGATGGGCGGGTTCGTCACCATGCCGGGCATCGCCTACTACTGCGGCAGCAAGTTCGCGCTGGAGGGCATCAGCGAGGCGCTGGGCAAGGAGGTGCGCGAACTGGGCATCCACGTGACCGCCGTGGCGCCGGGTTCGTTCCGTACCGATTGGGCCGGCCGTTCCATGGTCCGCAGCGCACGTTCCATCGGCGACTACGACCGCGTGTTCGATCCTGTCCGCCAGCGGCGGCAGGAGCTCAGCGGAAAGCAGTTGGGCGATCCGGACAAGGCGGCGCGGGCCATGCTGTGGATCATCGACAGCGATGCGCCGCCGGCCCATCTGCTGCTGGGCAGCGACGCGCTGCACCTGGTCCGCGACAAGCTCGCCAGCCTGCAGGAAGAACTCGCGCGATGGGAGCAGCTGACGCGTTCGACCGACGGTTGAGAACCCGGCGGCGCATCGGCCCGGACGCGACCCGATCTGCCGTTGGCTGGACGATGCCGCCGCCCGCCTGCTGCCGGCGGCGCGGCGAACCTGCGCTACCTGGCGACCTCGAGCGGGATCAGCGCGATCCACACCAGCAGCAGGGCCAGCCACAGCCAGCGCCAGCCGCCCATGCCCTTCCAGGCGAGCTTCCAGGGCCGCTTGTCCGGCTCGCTCATGGCTTGTTCCTCCTCAGCGCAGACCTGATCGCATCGGATACGCGCAGCCCGTACAGGTAGACGCCGGTGAAGCACAGGGCGGTCATGGCGCTGCCGAACAGGAACCACAGCAGGCGCACCGGCCAACCGCCGAAGCTGCCGAAGTGCAATGGATCGGCCATCTCGGAGATGCGCTGGTGCACGCCCAGGTCGCGTCCGTCCCGCCAATCGATGAGCTGGCCGGACCGCAGGTCGAAGCCGGCGACGTTGGCGCGGTCGCGGACCAGCCATGCTTGCGCCTGGCCATCGAGCAGCAGGCTGCGGCCGTCCGCACTGGGCTCGGCGCCACGGATCTGCAGCGCGGGCCAGCGCCGATTCAACGTCGCCACGGCGCGATCGATCGCATGCGGGTCGGCGCGCCGGCGGTTCCCGTCGTCTTCGGGAAGCGCGATCCTGGCCGGCACCGGTGCCTTGCCGCCCAACGACTCGACCAGGTACCAGCCACCGGTCGCGGCGATCAACGCGATGAACCACAGGCTCCACACGCCCAGCAGGCGGTGCAGGTCGCCCCACAGTCGCCGCGGGCGGTCGCCACGTGGCCAGCTGAAGAACCCGCGCCACCAGCGCTTGTAGATGAACAGGCTGCTGGTCAAGGTGATGAGCAGCGGGAGCGAAAGCGCCGCCACCAGGGGGACGCCGTACTTCACCGGCAGCATCAGATGCCGGTGCGTGTTGCGCAGGAAGCGGTGGGCGTTGAACCAGTGGGTATCGCCGGTCACGCGGCCGCGATACGGGTCGATCCACACGAACCTGCGGCGTCCATCGGGCGTTCGCATCTGCGCCGCGGCGGCGAAGCGCGAGGCATGCGGCGCAGCCACCGCTTCGAGCGTCCAGTCGGGATGGGCCTGCTGCGCCGCGGCGACGAGCTGTCCCCAGCTCGCCCGTTCCGGACCCGGAGTCACCCGCATTTGCGCATGCAACGCCCAGTCGATTTCCTGGGCGAACACCGCCAAGGTGCCCGTCAGGCAGACGAACCCCAGGAACAGGCACAGCTTCAGGCCGACCCAGCTGTGCAGGTCGAACCACAGGCGGCGCCCCTTGCCCTTGGAGGCGGAATTCGCGGCGGGCGCTGGCGCGGGCTGGCGCATGATGTCGTGGCTCAGAAGGTGTACGCCGCTTGCAGGTACAGGCGCCGCGGTTCGCCCGGGAAGTGACCGGTGCGCTCGGTGAAGCCGCTGGCGGCGTACACCTTGTCGAACAGGTTCTTGACGTTGGCCTGGAACTTCCAGCGGTTCCACTGCGTCTGCCAGCTCAGGTCGAAGATCGTGTACGGCTTGACCCGCTGCCCCTCCAGGCTGATGCGTTCGTCGGTGTAGTCCATGCCAAGGCCGATCGCCGAGGCGATGGCGGGCAGGTCGTAGCGCGTCCACAGGCCGAGCTTGTTGCGCGGGGCGTTGGCGAAGCGGTCGCCGGACGCGTCGGTGACGCCGTCGGTACCGGCATCGACGACCCGCGCGTCGTTGTAGGCGTACGCCAGGTTCAGCACCCACCGATCGGTCAGGTCCGCCAGCACGTCGATCTCCAGGCCTTCGCTGCGGACCAGGCCGAGCGCGGCCAGCTGGTTCACGCCCTCGACCACCCGGCTGGTGGATTGCACGATGTTGCTGCGCTCGATCCGGTAGAGCGCGGTGTTCAGCGTGAAACGCCCGTTGCCGAGCAGGCTCTTCAGGCCCACCTCCCATTGCCTGCTCTGTTCCGGATCGAACGGGCCGCCGGCGGCCGGATCCTGGTTGCCGGTGGCCTGCGGAACGAATCCGCTGGCCACGCTGGCGTAGGCGTTGAGTCCTTCGCGCAGCACGAAGGTGCTGCCGACGCGCCAGCTCAGGTCGTGGCCGTCGATCCGGCTGCGGGCGACCCGGTCTTCGTCTTCGAAACCGTCCCAACGCAGCCCGGCCAGCAGATACCAGCGCGGCGTGAGGGTCACTTCGTCCTGCAGATAGCCGCCGTAGCGCACGCCGCGCGTACGCGTCCCGCGCCATGGCAGGCCGGCCAGGCCGTAGTCGTGGTAGGAGGTCATGCCGTAGACCGGATCGAACAGGTCGATGCCCGGCACCGGCCCTGCATTGCGAGCCAGGTCGGCGCTGTTGGCGGTTTGCGCGTCGAAGTCCGAGTCGCCGCGGTAGTAGTCGGCGCCGAACAGCAGCTTGTGTTCGATGGCGCCCATGGCGACACGCCAGACGGCATTGCCGTTGAACGCGACGGCATCGTTGTCCCGATACTGGTTGCGCAGCTGCCGGGTCATCCATTCGGCCGTACCGTCGCCATCGCGGTCGATCAGTCCGGTCGGCTCGTGGTAGATCTGGTGCTCGCTGTTCTCGAACCAGCGCGCAGCGAAGTCCACGTCCCAGGCCTGCGAAGGGTGGAAGCGGTACTGGGCCAGCACCACCTTCGCCTGCATGTCGAGGAAGTCCGACGCCTCGTTGTGGTTCCAGCGCCTGTCGGTCAGGAAATATCCGTTGTCGTTGACCGGCACGCCGCGCAGGCGGTTGCCGCCCAGGTTCTGCGTGATGTCGGTGTACTGCAAGGTCAGTTCGCCGGTGTCGCCGACATCCAGGGCGACCGACGCGTCCCCGATCAGGCTCTGGCTGTCGGCATTCCAGCGCACGCCTTCCTCGCCGTCGCCATAGACGCCCAGCCGGTAGCGGACGCTGCCGGACGCGTTCGCCGGGCCGGTCGCCTCGAACGACGCGGCGGCGAAATCCTCGTTGCCGGCCTGCAGCTCCAGCCGCCGCTGCGCCTTGGCTTGCGGCTTGCGCGTGACGTAGTTGATGACGCCGCCGGCATTGCCGCCGCCGTACAGCGCGCCGGCCGGCCCCTTCAGCACTTCGACCCGCTCGATGTTGAACAGCTGCGGCACGGAGAAGCCGGCATAGGGATCGCCGCGCAGCCCGTCGTAGAGCACGTTCTCCTGGCGGAAGCCGCGCAGCGTCACGCCGGCGTAGCTGAAGAAACTGATGCCGCTGATGCTGCGGTACAGGTCGGTGACCTGGCGCGCGGCCTGGTCGTCGATCAGTTCGCGCGGCAGCACCTGCACCGACTGCGGCACCAGCGACAGCGGGGTGTCGGTGCGGGTCGCCACGGCCGCGTCCTCCGCCTTGTACAGGGTCTGTGCCCGGCCTACGACCCGGACCGAGTCCAGCTCGGTGACGTCCGGATCCGGTGCCGCCTGGGACACCGATTGGGCGTGGACGTCGGACAACACCAGCAGCAAGCCGGTGGCCAGCACCGAGCGCGGGAACAGCGAGGGGGACATGCAGGATCCTAGATGCGAATGATAATCACATTGCTTAGTGTAGCGGCTCGCCGGGTTTTTTTGTGCGCCGTCCCGCGGGACCGGGCCCGTGCGAGGTCCCGCGCCCGCGCGCCCGCCGGATGCGCCTCGGGTCCGCGAGGAGTTTTTGCGGGCCGCTCGGGCGAGGTTGGCAGGTCGCGCCGCGCGGTTGCAAGCGAGGCGACACGACAGCGACCCTCGCCACGATTTGGGGCTGTTCCCCATTGCGACCGCTATAACGACAGACCCCCGCACTGCTGCGGGGTTCTGCAAAACTCCTTGCGAGTCCCGAGTCCCGAGTCCCGAGTCCCGGTTCCCGCGACGCACAACAACGGTGCGGCGCGCACCACTTGTGTTCATGGCCGCAGGCTGTGGCCAGCGCGATGCCACGCTCCAGGCGGCTGCCGAATCGGCCAGCGCATTGAATTTGCTGGCGATTCGCCGGCTATCTCGCGGCTGCCAAGAGTTGGCACGGCGATTGCGATAGTCCCGCTGCGGATGCAACGGGGTGTCCGCACCAACTCGATTCCGGCGCGCGGGCCAATGGCGGTCCGCGCGCCCAGACAACGGCGTCTTCCGGTGCGAACCGGACGGCGCCGTTTTCGTTTTCTCCTCCCCCCAACTACCGCGAGCTGCGTGTGGTGTGCAGCGCTGCGGCCCAACGTTTCGGAGACGACGCGGATGAACCGATCCTTCTGGCAGGCCGGGCACACGCCCACGCTGTTGTCGGCGTTCCTGTATTTCGACCTGAGCTTCATGGTCTGGTACCTGCTCGGCCCGTTGCAGGTGCAGATCGCCGCGGCGCTGCAGCTGGATACGCAGCAGCGCGCGCTGATGGTGGCGGTGCCGATCCTGTGCGGGGCGGTGCTGCGGCTGTTCCTGGGCATGCTCGCCGACACCATCGGCGCCAAGCGCGCGGGGATGCTGGCGCAGGTGCTGGTGATCGCGGCGCTGGCGGTGGCCTGGCAGCTGGGCGTGCACAGCTTCGCCCAGGTGCTGTTGCTGGGGCTGATGCTCGGCGTGGCCGGGGCCTCGTTCGCGGTGGCGCTGCCGCTGGCCTCGCGCTGGTATCCGCCGCAGCACCAGGGCACGGCGATGGGCATCGCCGGCGCCGGCAATTCCGGCACCGTGTTCGCGGCGCTGCTGGCGCCGGCGCTGGCCACCGCGTTCGGCTACCAGGCGGTGTTCGGGCTGGCGTGCATTCCGCTGGCGCTGACCCTGCTGGTGTTCGCGCTGTGCGCCAAGGACGCGCCGGTGGAGGTGCCGCGCCGGCGCCTGGCCGACTACGCGCGGGTGCTGGTCGGCAACCGCGATTCGTGGTGGTTCATGCTGTTCTACGCGATCACCTTCGGCGGCTTCGCCGGCTTCGCCAGCGCGCTGCCGGGCTACTTCCACGACCAGTTCGGCTTCAGTCCCAAGATCGCCGGCTGGGCCACCGCCGCGTGCGTGCTGGCCGGCTCGGTGATGCGCCCGTTGGGCGGGGCGATCGCCGACCGCGTCGGCGGCACCCGCGCGCTGCTGTCGATCTACCTGCTGGTGGCGCTGCTGGTCGCCGCCGCGGCGATCGGCGTCGGCGGCCCGGCGGCGACGGTGGCGCTGTTCGTGGTCACGCTGCTGTGCCTGGGCACCGGCAACGGCGCGGTGTTCCAGCTGGTGCCACAGCGCTTCGGCAGCGACATCGGGCTGATGACCGGCCTGATCGGCATGGCCGGCGGCATCGGCGGGTTCCTGCTCGCCGCCGGGCTGGGCGTGCTCAAGCAGCACACCGGCAGCTACGCGCTGGGGCTGTGGCTGTTCGCCGGCTGCGCGCTGCTGGCGTGGGGCCTGCTGTCCAACGTCAAGCAGCACTGGCGCAGCCAATGGGCGGCGACCACCGCCGCGCGCGTGTGATGACCCTCAGCGGAGATAGCCGAATGAAGAAGCCAAGACTGGTGGTGGTGGGCAACGGCATGGCCGGCATCCGCACCGTGGAAGAACTGCTCAAGCTGGTGCCGGAGATGTACGACATCACCGTGTTCGGCGCCGAGCCGCATCCGAACTACAACCGCATCCTGCTCTCGCCGGTGCTGGCCGGCGAGCAGCGGTTCGACGACATCGTGCTCAACCCGCTGTCCTGGTACGCCGAGCACGGCATCCGCCTGCACCTGGGCAAGGAAGTCGTGCGCATCGACCGCGTGCAGCGCAAGGTGATCGCCGCCGACGGTACCGAGGCAGAGTACGACCGCCTGCTGCTGGCCACCGGTTCGCTGCCGATCGTGCTGCCGGTGCCGGGCAAGGACCTCAAGGGCGTGATCGGCTATCGCGACATGCACGACACGCAGACGATGATCGACACCGCTACGCGCAAGCGCCATGCGGTGGTGATCGGCGGCGGCCTGCTCGGGCTGGAGGCGGCCAACGGGCTGAAGCTGCGCGGCATGCAGGTCACCGTGGTGCACCTGGCCGGCTGGCTGCTGGAACGCCAGCTCGACCCGGTGGCCGGGCAGCTGCTGCAGCGCTCGCTCAGCGAACGCGGCCTGGATTTCCGCCTCAACACCTCCACCACCGAGCTGATCGGCAACGCCGACGGCGAGGTGGTGGCGGTGAAGTTCTCCGACGGCAGCGAGGTACCGGCCGACCTGGTGGTGATGGCCGCCGGCATCCGCCCCAACATCGCCCTGGCGCAGGCCTCGGGCATCCACTGCACGCGCGGCATCGTGGTCAACGACACGCTGCAGACCTTCGACCCGCGCGTGTACGCGGTCGGCGAATGCGCCAGCCATCGCGGCATCGCCTACGGCCTGGTCGCGCCGCTGTTCGAACAGGCCAAGATCTGCGCCAACCACCTGGCCAGCTACGGCATCGGCATCTACCGCGGCTCGGTCGCCTCGACCAAGCTCAAGGTCACCGGCATCGACCTGTTCTCCGCCGGCGACTTCATGGGCGGCGACGGCAGCGAGGAGATCGTGCTGTCCGACCCGGCCGGCGGCGTGTACAAGAAGCTGGTGCTCAAGGACGACAAGCTGGTCGGCGCGTGCCTGTACGGCGACACCGGCGACGGCGGCTGGTATTTCCAGCTGCTCAAGGACGGCAGCGCGATCGGCGAGCGCCGCGAGCGGCTGATGTTCGGCGAAAGCGCGCTCGGCGACGCCGGCACCGCCGGCCAGGACCGCGCCAGCGCGATGCGCGACAGCGACGAGGTGTGCGGCTGCAACGGCGTGTGCAAGGGCACCATCGTCAAGGCGATCAACGCGCAGGGCCTGTTCACCGTCGACGAGGTCAAGAAGCAGACCAAGGCCGCCAGTTCCTGCGGCTCGTGCACCGGCCTGGTCGAGCAGATCCTGATGAACTGCCTGGGCTCCAACTTCCAGCCCAGCGCCAAGACCAAGGCGGTGTGCGGCTGCACCGACCACAGCCACGGCGAGGTGCGCCAGGCGATCCGCGAGCTGAAGCTGCTCAGCCACGCGGCGGTGTACGCGCAGCTGCAGTGGCGCAGCCCCAACGGCTGCGCCACCTGCCGCCCGGCGATCAACTACTACCTGCTGTCGAGCTGGCCGCGCGAGGCGGTGGACGATCCGCAGTCGCGCTTCATCAACGAGCGCGCGCACGCCAACATCCAGAAGGACGGCACCTTCTCGGTGATCCCGCAGATGAAGGGCGGCGTCACCAACGCCTCGGAACTGCGCCGCATCGCCGACGTGGCCGACAAGTACGCGGTGCCGATGGTCAAGGTCACCGGCGGCCAGCGCATCGACCTGCTCGGCATCCGCAAGGAGGACCTGGTCGGGGTGTGGAAGGACCTGGGCATGAACTCCGGCCACGCCTACGGCAAGTCGATCCGCACGGTGAAGACCTGCGTGGGCAGCGAGTTCTGCCGCTTCGGCACCCAGAACAGCACGCAGATGGGCATCGACCTGGAAACCATGCTGGCCAACATGTGGAGCCCGCACAAGGTGAAGCTGGCGGTGTCCGGCTGCCCGCGCAATTGCGCCGAGTCCGGGATCAAGGACGTGGGCATCATCGCGGTGGAATCGGGCTGGGAGATCCACATCGGCGGCAACGGCGGCATGAAGACCGAGGTAGCCAAGTTCCTGGTCAAGGTGCGCAGCGCCGAGGAGGTGAAGGAATACACCGGCGCATTCCTGCAGCTGTACCGCGAAGAGGCGTACTACCTGGACCGCACCGTGCACTACATCGAGCGCGTGGGCATGGACTACATCCGCCAGCGCGTGATCGACGACGCCGACAACCGCCGCGCGCTGTACGAGCGCCTGCTGTACGCGCTGGAAGGCCTGCCCGATCCGTGGGCCGAGCGCATCGCCGGGGCCAGGCAGCGCGAGTACCAGCCGCTGCGCGTGGCCGCGCCGCTGACCCTGGTGGAGGGCTGAACCATGAGCGTAGCGCCCGACTGGATCGCCCCGGCCTGGATCACCCAGGACTGGATCCGCATCTGCCGGCTCGACGAAATCCCGGCGCTCGGCGCGCGCGTGCTGGAACTGGACGGCAGCGCCCCGATCGCCGTGTTCCGCACCGCCGGCGACCGCGTGTTCGCGCTGGTCGACCGCTGCCCGCACAAGGGCGGGCCGCTGTCGCAAGGCATCGTCGCCGGCGACAGCGTCACCTGCCCGCTGCACAACTGGAACATCGCCCTGGACAGCGGCCAGGCCTGCGCGCCGGACGTGGGCTGCGCGCGGCGCTTTCCGGTGCGGGTGGACGACGGCGAGGTCTGGCTGTCGTTGCCGGGCGCCGGCTGATGGACGGCGCGCGTTTCGCCACGCCGGCCGAGACAGAGCCGACGGCGCCGCGGCGCGCGGTGACGCGCTCGACCTGCTGCTACTGCGGGGTCGGCTGCGGCGTGCTGATCCACACCGAGCACGCCGCCGACGGCGCGGCGCGCATCGTCGGCATCGAAGGCGACCCCGAGCACCCGGCCAACCACGGCCGCCTGTGCACCAAGGGCCGCACCCTGCCGCAGACCGCGCGCAGCCTGCAGGGGCGCGCGCTGCAGCCGGAACTGCGCCAGCAGCGCGATGCGCCGCGGCGCGCGGTGGACTGGGCGGTGGCGCTGGACAGCGTGGCCGAGCGCCTGGCCGGCATCGTCGAGCGGCACGGGCCCGACGCGGTGGCGTTCTACCTGTCCGGGCAGTTGCTGACCGAGGACTACTACGTCTTCAACAAGCTGGCCAAGGGCCTGATCGGCACCAACAACATCGACACCAATTCGCGCCTGTGCATGTCCAGCGCGGTCAGCGGCTACAAGCTCGCGCTCGGCGCCGACGGCCCGCCCACCTGCTACGAGGACTTGGAGCTGGCCCGTACCGTGCTGCTGGCCGGCAGCAACATGGCCTATGCGCATCCGGTGCTGTTCCGCCGGCTCGAGGAGGCGCGCGCGCGCGATCCGGACGTGCGCTGGATCGTGGTCGACCCGCGCCGCACCGATACCGCGGCGATGGCCGACCTGCACCTGCAGATCCAGCCGGGCACCGACGTGGCCTTGTTCAACGGCATGCTGCACCACCTGATCTGGGAAGACCGCATCGACCGCGGGTTCATCGCCGCGCACACCGCCGGCTTCGCCGAACTGCGGCGCACGCTGCGCGAATACACCCCGGCGATGGCCGCCGACCTCTGCGGCATTGCGGTCGCCGACCTGGTGCAGGCGGCCGAATGGTTCGGGCGCGAGCTGCCGGCGCTGTCGCTGTACTGCATGGGCCTGAACCAGTCCGCGCACGGCACCGACAAGAACCTGGCGCTGATCCACCTGCACCTGGCCACCGCGCAGATCGGCAAGCCCGGCGCCGGCCCGTTCTCGCTGACCGGGCAGCCCAACGCGATGGGCGGGCGCGAGGTCGGCGGCATGGCGACGACGCTCGCCGCGCACCGCGAGATCGGCAGCGACGCCGACCGCGCGGAACTGGAGCGGCTGTGGGCGTTGCCGGCCAACCACCTGTCGGCGCGGCCGGGCCTGCCGGCGGTGGCGCTGTTCGACGCGCTGCGCAGCGGCCGGGTCAAGGCAGTGTGGATCGCCTGCACCAACCCGGCGCATTCGATGCCCGACATCGAGCGCGTGCGCGAGGCGCTGCGCCACGCCGAGCTGGTGATCGTGCAGGAAGCCTTCGCCAACACCGACACGGTGCCGTTCGCCGACGTGCTGCTGCCGGCGGCCAGCTGGGGCGAGAAGGACGGCACGGTGACCAATTCCGAGCGCCGCATCTCGCGCGTGCGCCAGGCGCTGCCGGCGCCGGGCGCGGCCAAGCCGGACTGGTGGATCGCCAACGAGGTGGCCAGGCGCCTGGAGGCGCGCCTGGGCGCGCCCGGCGCCGACACGCGCTTCGCGTTCGCCGACACCGCGGCGGTGTTCGACGAGCACCGCGGGTTGACCGTCGGCCGCGACCTGGACATCGGCGGGCTCGACTACGCGCGGCTGGACGCGCAGGGCCCGCAGCAATGGCCGTTGCCCGCCGGCGCCGCGCACGGCACCGCGCGGCGCTATGCCGACGGCGTGTTCGCCACCGCCGACGGCCGCGCGCGGTTCCATCCCACCGCGTACAAGCCGGTCGCCGAACCGACCTCGGCGCGCTTCCCGCTGCGCCTGCTCAGCGGGCGCCTGCGGGACCAGTGGCATGGCATGTCGCGCAGCGGGCGCGTGCCGGGGCTGTTCGCGCACAGCCCGGAGCCGGGCCTGCGCATGCATCCGCACGATGCCGCGCGCCGCGGCCTGGTCGCCGGCGAACTGGTCCGGGTCAGCAGCAAGCGCGGCGAACTGGTGCTGCCGCTGGAACTGTCGGACGAGATGAGTTCGGGTACGGTGTTCGCGGCGATGCACTGGAGCGCGCAGTTCCTGTCCAGCGGCGGCATCAACGAGGTCAGCCACCCGGCGGTGGACGCGCATTCGCAGCAGCCCGAGCTCAAGCACGCCGCGGTGCGGGTGGAGAAGGCCGAATTCGGCTGGCACCTGCTGCTGGCGCGGCGCGGCGACGTGCTCGCGCTGCAGGCCGCCGCGCAGCCGTGGCTGAAGGAATTCGGCTTCGCCGCGCTGGGCCTGTACGCCGAAGCGGGCGCCGACGACGCCACCGCGTGGCTGGTATTGCGCGCGGCGGCGCTGCAGGCGCCGGACAACGCGCGCCTGGACGCGCTGGCCGCGGCGCTGGCGCTGGACGCCGGCGCCGACACCCTGGAATACCGCGACGCGCGCCGCGGCCTGCTCAAGCGCGTGGCCTGGCGCGGCGATGCGGCCGCCAGCCATCTCGACGGCCTGCTGCTGGCCGGCGCGCGCCGCGACGCGGCGGGCGAGGCGCTGCTCGATACCGCATTGGCCGGCGCGCCGTGGCACGGCCCGCGGCTGGCGGTGTTCGCCCACGCCGGCGGCGGCGCGCGCGATCCGCTGGTGTGCCACTGCAAGCAGGTGCGCGAGTCGGCGATCCGTGCCGAGGCCGCGCGCGGCGCCGATGCCGGCGAGGTCGGCGCGCGATTGGGCTGCGGCAGCGTCTGCGGTTCGTGCCTGCCGCAGGTGCGGCGCCTGTGCGCCACGGCCGCGCGCGCATGAACGCGGCCGCCGCTTCCACGTTGTTCCTTCTTCCTGTGCGGAGTCTGCGATGAACCCTGCAAACGTATCCGGCGTACGCCGCCCCGGCGGCGAGGTGGTGCTGCTGTCGGCCGGGCCGGGCGACCTGGAACTGCTGACGCTCAAGGCGGTCAAGGCGCTGGCCGCGGCGCAGGTGCTGCTGCTCGACGACCTGGTCAATCCGCAGATCGTGCAGTTCGCGCCGCACGCGCGGGTGATCCGCGTCGGCAAGCGCGGCGGCTGCCGCTCCACGCCGCAGGCCTTCATCTGCCGGCTGATGCGGCGTTACGCCTGGCAGGGCGCCAAGGTGGTGCGGGCGAAAGGCGGCGATGCGCTGCTGTTCGGCCGCGCCGGCGAGGAGATCGCGTTCCTGCGCGACTCGGGCGTGGAGGTGCGCATCGTCAACGGGGTCAGCGCCGGGTTCGCCGCGGCCGCGGGGCTGGGCATGTCGCTGACCCATCGCGAGCACTGCCACGGCATCACCTTCGTCACCGCGCACACCCAGGACCACGGCGAGCCGGACTGGGCGGCGCTGTGCGCCACCCGCACCACGCTGGCGATCTACATGGGCATGGGCCGGGTCGCCTCGCTGGCCGCCGGCCTGCTGCGGCATCTGCCCGGCGACACGCCGGCGGCGGTGGTGCAGTCGGCGAGCCTGCCGCAGCAGGCGCAGCTGCTGACCACGCTCGACCGCCTGGCGGCCGATGTGGACGGCCTGAGCGCTGGCGCGCCGGGCGTGATCCTGGTCGGCGGCGCGGTGGGCCTGGCGCAGGTGCAGGCCGTACAGATGCATGCGATGCATGCGACTGCATGATTCTTTGCTTGTGTGGGAGCGACTTCAGTTGCGACAGGCTCTACCGGTAACGCCGTCGCGACTGAAGTCGCTCCCACAGGGAATGGCAGTACACAGCTCCCTGCAATACCGCGCCGGAAAATTGCCCGTCCCTGTAGGAGCGGCTTCAGCCGCGACGAACGAAGCCGTACCTCGCGCGCCGGCGCCCGGCGGGTGCCGACGCGCAAGGCGACAGGCCGCTCATCCTGCGCCGGTCGCGCCCGCGTTCTGGTGATGGGACGCGGCGACCTTGCTGTCGCGTTCGGCCGCGAGCAGGGTCAGCGAACGGCCGATGCCGTGCCATTGCGTGCCGCCCGGCAGGCCGTGCTCGCCTTCGCGCTCGGCGGTGTCGATCAGCACGCGCCAGTGCTCGCCCTCGACCAGCGGCAGGTGGAAGTCCACGTCCTCCTCGGCGCCGTTGATGATCATCAGCAAGGTGACGTTGGAGGCGGCCTGGCGCAGGCCGCTGGACGGCGCGCGGCCGTCCAGGCGCATCATCAGCGCGCGCGCGTGCGGGTCGTGCCACGCGCTCTCGGTCATCTCCTCGCCGGTCGGCGACAGCCAGCTCACGTCCTTGATGCCCAGCTCCTCGTCGTAGACGCCGTCGAAGAAGCGCGCGCGGTGCAGCAGCGGGTAGTGCGCGCGCAGGTGGGTCAGGCGCGAGACGAACCGGGTCAGGTTCTGCGCGCGTTCGTCGCTGTCCCAGTTCAGCCAGGTCAGCTCGTTGTCCTGGCAGTAGGTGTTGTTGTTGCCGTTCTTGCTGCGCCCGAACTCGTCGCCGGCCAGCAGCATCGGCGTGCCCTGCGACAGCAGCAGCGTGGCCAGCAGGTTGCGCATCTGCCGCAGGCGCAGCGCGTTGATTGCCGGGTCGTCGGTCTCGCCTTCCACGCCGTAGTTGGCCGAGATGTTGTTGTCCGAGCCGTCGCGGTTGTCCTCGCCGTTGGCCTCGTTGTGCTTGTGCTCGTAGCTGACCAGGTCGTGCAGGGTGAAGCCGTCGTGCGCGGTGATGAAGTTGACCGAGGCGCTGGGACGGCGGCCGCGGTGGTTGAACACGTCGGCCGAGCCGGTCAGGCGCGTGGCCAGCTCCGCCAGCTGGCCTTCGTCGCCGCGCCAGAACGCGCGCACGTTGTCGCGGAACTTGTCGTTCCATTCCGACCAGCCCGGCGGGAAGCCGCCGACCTGGTAGCCGCCCGGGCCCACGTCCCACGGCTCGGCGATCAGCTTGACCTGGCTCAGCAGCGGGTCCTGGCGGCAGGCGTCGAGGAAGCCGCCCTTGGGATCGAAGCCGTGGTGCTCGCGGCCGAGAATCGTGGCCAGGTCGAAGCGGAAGCCGTCCACGTGCATCTCCGAGACCCAGTAACGCAGCGAGTCGTTGACCATGCGCAGCGCGCCGGCATTGGTCAGGTCGAACGTATTACCGGTGCCGGTGTCGTTGATGTAGAAGCGGCGGTCCTGCGCCAGGCGGTAGTAGCTGGCGTTGTCGATGCCCTTGAACGACAGCGTCGGGCCTAGCTCGTTGCCTTCGGCGGTGTGGTTGTAGACCACGTCCAGGATCACCTCCAGCCCGGCGTGGTGCAGCCGCGCCACCATCTGCTTGAACTCGGCCACGGTGCGCGAGGCCATGTAGCGCGGGTGCGGGGCGAAGAAGCCGATGGTGTTGTAGCCCCAGTAGTTGCGCAGGCCCTGCTTGAGCAGGTATTCGTCGTCGATGAAGGCGTGCACCGGCAGCAGCTCCACCGCGGTCATGCCGAGCCGCTTGATGTGCTCCACCACCTCGTCCACCTTGAGCCCGGAGAACGTGCCGCGCCAGGCCTCGGGCACGGCCGGGTGGCGCATCGTGGTGCCGCGCACGTTGGCCTCGTAGATCACCGTCTGGTCCCACGGGGTCTGCAGGCGCTGGTCCTTGCCCCAGGTGAAGGCCTGGTCGATCACCGCGCACTTGGGCATGTAGGCGGCGCTGTCGCGGCGGTCGAAGCTCAGGTCCGCATCCTTGTGGTCGATGGTGTAGCCGAACAGCGCCGGCGCCCATTTCAGCTCGCCGACCAGCTGCTTGGCGTACGGATCGAGCAGCAGCTTGTTGGGATTGAAGCGGTGCCCGGCATCGGGTGCGTACGGCCCGTGCACGCGGTAGCCGTACAGCTGGCCCGGGCGCGCGTCGGGCAGGTAGCCGTGCCAGACCTCGTCGGTGTATTCGGGCAGCGCGATGCGTTCGATCTCGCGGCCGCGCTCGTCGAACAGGCACAGTTCGACCTTGGTGGCGTTGGCCGAGTACAGCGCGAAGTTGACGCCCAGGCCGTCCCAGGTGGAGCCCAGCGGGAACGGACGCCCTTCGCGGATGCGGGAGCGGCGGGTGAGTTTACGGAGGGCCATGCGGGGTCCTTGGTGCTAGGGGGCGCCGTCGCCGGCGTCGGGGGAGGGGTCCTGCTGCGCGGCGCGCGCCTCGGCATCGACCAGGCGCTCGGCCATGGCCCAGTGCCTGGCCGACTGGCCGTCGGGCCGGCCTTCGGCCTCCCAGATCTCGTGTGCGAGTTGCTCGATGCGTTGCGTGCGTGTGGCGGCGTCCATGGAAAGCGTCGGTCAGGAGAACGTGGCCAGCACGGCCACCGGGAAATCGGCGAGCAGGTCGCGCAACGGCAGCGGCGCCGAGGTCGCGACGGGTTGCCCGCTCAACACGTTGCGGTACTGTGCCGCGGGCAATGTCAGCGCAGTGTCTTCCCAGTCCACCAGCGCGCTCAGCGGCGTCGCCGGGTCCGGCGCCTGCAGCGCGCCGGCCAGGCGCGGCACCACCACCAGCAGCGATTGCCCGTCGTGTTCGCGGACGAAGCCCAGCACCTGCTGCGCGCGCGCGCCGCTGGCCGACAGCGGCCGGTAATCGCCGTGCGCGAACAGCGCCGGGTGCGCGCCGCGCAGCTGCAGCAGCTGCGCGATCAGCCAGGCCTTGAGCTGGCCGCTGCGCCACTGCCGCAGCAATGCGTCTGGCGGCGTGTCGTCGTGCCGCCAGGTTTCGCGCAGCGCGTAGTCCACCGGCCGGCGGTTGTCCGGGTCGACCAGCGACAGGTCCCAGCCCTCGCTGCCCTGGTACAGGTCGGGCACGCCGGGCACGGTCAGCCGCAGCGTGGTCTGCGCCAGGCCGTTGAGCGCGCCGGACGGGGCCAGCGCGGCGGCGGCCTGCGCCAGCGCCGCGCGCAGCGGCGCCCCGGCCGCGTCCAGCAGCGCGGCGTCCAGCAACGCGCGCGCGCTGCGTTCGTAGGCTTCGTCCGGCCAGGTCCAGTAGGTGCGCAGCTTGGCTTCGCGCGCGGCCTTCAGCTGCCAGGCGGCGATGCGTTCGGCGTAGTCGCGCAGCCCGGCGGCGTCGTCGGCCGACAGCTCCAGCGGCCAGGCCGCCACCAGCATCTGCCACAGCATCAGCACGTCGCCCGGCAACGGCGCCGCGCCGCCGGCCGGCAGCAGGTCGGCCGACAGCGCCTGGAAGCGCGCGACCTGCTGCGTCCACCACTGCGCGTGCGCGCTGAGCGCGGCCAGGCGCATGCGCAGGTCCTCGCCACGCTTGTGGTCGTGGGTGGCGGTGGCCAGCAGCGCGCGCGGATGGCGCTGCGCGCGCGCGGCGTTGGCGGCATGGAAGTCGGCCGGCGACAGCGCGAACACGTCCGGGTCGCTGCCGACCTCGTTGCGCGACAGCAGCACGCCGTGGCGATAGAACGCGGTGTCTTCCACCGACTTGGCGTTGAGCGGCGCCGACAGCTGCTCGATGCGCCGGCGCACGATGCGCCGCAGCGCCACCTGCGCCTTGCCGACGCCGCGGCCGTCGCGGCTCCAGCGCTCGATCGCGTCGATCGCCGCGCGCACGCGCGGCTCGGCGCCCTCGCGCGCGCGCTGCGCGGCCTGCGCCAGGCGCGTGGCGTCGGCATCGTCCAGGCCATCGGCGCCGGCATAGGTGCGGTACACCGGGAACTGCCGCAGCAGCGCGGCCAGGCCGCGCGCCAGCATCTGCGGACTGAACTCGCGGGTCGGCGGGTCCAGGTGCGCGGCGGCCGACAGCGCCTGCACCGCGCGCACGAACTCGGTCTGCAGCGAGCCCTGCAGGATCTCGTCGCGCGCGGCGCGCTGTTCCTGGCCGAAGTCGCCGCTGCGGCCCGTGTGCTCGCGCCACAGCGCGGTCAGCGGCGCGGCGCCGGCCGGATCGTGCAGCACGCCGGCGACCTGGTCCATGAACTCGTAGCCGGTGCTGCCGTCGCACGGCCAGTCCTCGCGCAGGATCTCGTCCGGGGCCAGGATCTTCTCCACGTACAGCGCGATGCCGCCGGCCGCCACGCCGCGCCGGCGGCCGGCGCGGTCGAGCTGGACGCGCAGGCGCTGCACGTAGGCGGTGGGATCGGCGAGGCCGTCGACATGGTCCACGCGCAGCCCGTCGACATGGCCTTCGGCGACCAGCCGCAGCGGCAGCGCATGCACCGCGGCGAACACGTCGTTCTGCTCCACGCGCAACGCCACCAGCGAGGTGATGTCGAAGAAGCGGCGGTAGTTGAGCATGTCGTTGCCGACCTGCCACCACGCCAGCCGGTAGCACTGGCGTTCCAGCAGCCGGTGCAGGCCGTCGTCGCCGAGCCGCGCCGCCTCGTTCAGGCGCGCGGCCCACGCCTGCCGCGTCGGCAGCGGATCGTGGGCGATCGCCCCTTCCAGGCGGATCGGGAACGGCTGGTCGTGATGCAGCAGCCGCACCTCGCCGCTGTCGTCCACCTGCAGTTGCAGCGCGCCTTCGCCCAGCGCCTGCGCGTAGGGACGGTCCAGCACCGGCAGCCACAGCTTGCCGTCGCGGCCGGGCGCGCGCCAGTCGATGTCGAACCAGCCGGCATGGCGGCTGCGGCGGCCGTGCTTGAGCACGTCCCACCACCACGGATTGGCCGCGTGCGCGGCCATGTGGTTGGGCACGATGTCCAGCACCAGGCCCATGCCATGCGCGCGCGCGCGCGCGGACAGGTGCAGCAGGGCCGGTTCGCCGCCGAGCTCGGGATTGACCTCGCGCGGGTCGGTGACGTCGTAGCCGTGGGTGGAACCGGGCGTGGCGGTGCCGATCGGCGACAGGTACAGGTGGCTGATGCCCAGGCCGGCGTAGTAGGGCACCTGCGCGGCGGCGTCGAGCAGGGTGAAGCCGGCATGCAGTTGCAGGCGGGCGGTGGCGCGCAGCGCGGGGGTGCTCATCGGGCGGTTCCTGGGAGGGCGGACGCGGCGTCGCGGCGGGCCTGGGCGAACGCGTCCAGATGCGCGGCCAGCGTCGCCTCGGGCAGCGGCTGCGGCAGGCGCCGGCGCCAGTTCGGATGGCTGTCGACGGTGCCGGGCAGGTTCGGCTGCTGCTCCAGGCCCAGCGCGTCCTCGGCCGGCAGCAGCGCCAGCGGCGACGGGGTGGCGGCGACGAAGCGCAGCGCGTCCCGTTCGGCGGCGTCGTCGCCGGCGGCCGGACCCGGCAGTGCGGCGGCGACGGCCTGGTCCATGCGCGCCACGTCGGCGCGGCGCGCGCGGTGGTCGGCCTGCTGCTGCGCGGCGTCGGACAGTGCCAGGCGCCTGCGCCAGTCGATGTCCTCGCCGCGCCGCCAGCCGCACAGCGTGGGCAGGTCGTGGGTGGTGGTGGTGGCGATGGCGTCGTCGCGCCACTGCGCCGGCGGCAGGAACGCGCCGTCGGCATCGCGGGTGAACAGCAGCACGTCGATGCCCATCACCCCGCGCTGCGACAGTTCGGCGCGGATGCCGTCGGGCACCACGCCCAGGTCCTCGCCGATCACGATCGCGCGCTGCCGCCACGATTCCAGCGCCAGCAGCCGCAGCAGGTCGTGCAGCGGGTAGCGCAGGTACACGCCGTCGGCGGACGCGGCGCCGCGCGGGATCACCCACAGCCGCAGCAGGCCGAGGATGTGGTCGATGCGCACGCCGCCGCGGTCGCGCATCACCGCGCGCAGCAGCTCGATGAACGGCGCGTAGCCGCTGGCGCGCAGCCCGGTCGGCGAATAGCCGCCGATGCCCCAGGCCTGGCCGTCGGCGTTGAACGCGTCCGGCGGCGCGCCCAGTTCCAGGCCGCGAAGTACCGCCTCCGGCCACGCCGCCGCCTCGGCGCCGTTGGGGTCGAAGCCCACCGCCAGGTCGGCGATCAGTCCGATGCCCATGCCGGCCTCGCGCGCCTGCCGCTGCACGCCGGCCCAGCTGCGCGCGGCCAGCCATTGCGCGAACGTGTGCAGGTCGGCGTCGCCGTCGCCGAAATCGCGCGCGGCGAACGCGGCGTACTGGCGCAGCGCGTCGCCGCGTTCGCGCTGGAAGGCGGCGAAATCGGCATGCAGCGCGGCATCGGTCTGGGTGAAGTCGGCGTGCAACTGGCGCAGCCAGCGCCACTTGGCCGCGGACGAGGCCGGCCAGTCGATCAGCGTGCGCGCGTGCGCCTCGGCGAAGGCCTGCTCCAGCCCGGCCGCGCGCAGCGCACGCAGCGCGGCGTCGGCGCCGAGCACGCGCGCCGGCGCGGCCTGCAGCGGATCCAGAAAGCGGCGGTCGCCGGGCGAGTAGGGGCTGTAGTGGTCGCCGATCGGGCGCGCCGCGTGCACCGGACTCAACGCGATCGCATCGCCGCCGGCCGCGCCGATGCGCTCGGCCCACGCGGCCACGCCGGCGGCATCGCCGATGCCGGCATCGTGTTCGGCGCCGGCCGAATACACCTGCAGCGACAGCCCCCAGCGCCGCGGCCGCGCCTGGCCTACCGCGTCGGCGACGCGGAAGCAGCGCGCAGGCGCCACCGCCAGCGTGGTGCGGCTGTCGCCGTGCTCCAGGGTCCAGTAGCCGGGCGTGTCGATCGCCGCGACCCGGCCCTGCGCATCGAAGCGTCCGTCGCGGCTGTCGCCGCGTTCGTCGCTGAGCCGGTAGCGCGCGCCCGCGGCGCCGCCGGCATCGATCGGCGCGCCGACATCGGCGCCCAGCAGCGGCGGCGCGGCGGCATCGGCCTGCAGCCGCCGCAGGCTGTCGCGGCACGACGCGTCGCTGTCCGCGTCCAGGCCGAGCGCGCCGAGCACGTGGCGCAGCGTCGGCGCCTCGACCGTGCGCGGGGTGTCCGACGCGTCGATCCAGTCGGTCAGGAGGCCGGCCGCGGAGGCCAGGGCATGCAGAGGGGTGTCGGTCATGGCGATGTGCGGAATGCGGCCGAATGGGAGGAAGGGAAACGCGGCGCGGCAGCGGCGCGGCGCCGATGCGCCGACGCCGCGCGCTGGCGCGGTACAGGGATCACCTTGCCGGGTGCGGCGTCGCGACGGCGTCGCGATGCCGCTCCGCGATGCGGCCCGGGTTATGCCGCGGCGCCGGCCAGGTAGCGCGCGACGAAGCCGTTCGGCGGCAGCTGCGCCGGATCGTCGCCGGCGTTCTCCGCATGCACGGTGTCGCCGGGCAGGTCCAGCGGCACCGGCTCGGCGCCGAAGTTCGCGGCGACATGCCAGTGGCCGCCGTCCAGCGCCCACGCCGCGGCCACCGCGCCGGGCCCGATCACCCGCGCGCCGGCCGAGCGCGCCTGCGCCAGGCCCGGCATCAGCCGCTCGCGGCGCAGCGCCATCAATGCGGCGAACCAGTCGCGCCAGCGCGCGCCGTCGCCGTGCGCGGCCTCGCCGATGTCGGCGATCGACGCCTCGAAGGTGGCCAGCGCGTTCGGATCGGGGATCGTCGCGCGCTGCTGCGGATCGGCGAACGCGGCGAAGTGCGCGAACTCGCGCCGCCGGCCTTCGCGCACCGCCTCGTCCAGCGGCGCGGCGAAATCGGTGAAGAACAGGAACGGCGTGCGGCTGCCCCACGGCTCGCCCATGAAGAACAGCGGGATCATCGGGGTCAGTGCGGTCAGCGCCAGCGCCGCGCGCAACGCCGGCTCGCCGACCAGCGCGCTGAGCCGTTCGCCGCGCGCGCGGTTGCCGATCTGGTCGTGGTTCTGCGCGAAGATCACGAACTTGTCCGGCGGCAGCGCCGCGCTCGGCTCGCCGCGGCGGTGCCCGCGGTGGTCGGCCTGGCCCTGGTAGGCGAAGCCTTCGCCGAGCACGCGCGCCAGGTGTTGCGCCGGCGCGTCGGCGAACCCGGCGTAGTAGCCTTCGTGCTCGCCGGTCAACAGCACGTGCAGGCTGTTGTGGAAGTCGTCGTTCCACTGCGCGCTGTAGCCGCGCGCCAGCACGCCGGCCTGGTTGGCCTCGTTCTCCAGCACCAGGTGCACGTGGCGCCCCGGCGGAACGCTGGCCGTGATCGCCTCGCGCAGCGTGTCCAGGAACGCGTTGGGCACGATCGCGTGCACCGCGTCCAGGCGCAGGCCGTCGAAGCGGTACTCGTGCAGCCACATCAGCGCGTTGTCGATGAAGTAGCGCTGCACCGGTCCGAGCCGGAAGTCGATCGCCGCGCCCCACGGGGTCGGCGCATCCTCGCGGAAGAACGCCGAGGCGTACTGGCCCAGGTAGTTGCCGTCCGGGCCGAAGTGGTTGTAGACCACGTCCAGGAACACGCTCAGGCCCAGCCCGTGCGCCTCGTCGATCAGCGCCTTCAACTCGTCCGGATGGCCGTAGGCCGATGCGGCGGCGTAGGGCAGCACGCCGTCGTAGCCCCAGTTGCGGCGCCCGGGGAACTCCGACAGCGGCATCAGCTCGATCGCGGTCACGCCCATCGCCGCCAGCGCCGGCAACTGCTCGCGCACGCCGGCATAGCCGCCGCAGGCGCCGACGTGCAGTTCGTAGAACACCGTCTCGGCCCATGGCCGCCCCTGCCAGCCCTCGTGCCGCCATGCATGGCCGTCGGTGGCGAGCACCGCGCTGGACCCGTGCACGCCGTCGGGCTGCCAGCGCGACGCCGGATCGGGCAGCGGATGGCCGCCGTCGATCGCGTAGCGGTAGCGCGTGCCGGGCGCGCAGGCCAGGGTCTGCGCGAAATAGCCGTCGCCGGTGGCGGGCAGTGCGTGGCGCGCGCCGTCGTCGAACACCAGTTCCACGCGCGCGGCGTCCGGCGCCCACAGCGCGAACGTCACCTGGCCGTCGTCGCTCGGCCACGCCCCCGGGCGCCAGGCAGCACGCGGCCCTCCCGGCGTCCCATTTCCGGTTCCCTGTCCTGCGTTTTCCATGATCAGTGCTCCGCTTGCAGCCAGATGGTGGACAGCGGCGGCAGCGTCAGCGCCAGCGATTGCGGATGTCCGTGCATCGCTTGCGCCTGGGTGTGCAGCCCGCCGCCGTTGCCGTGATTGGAGCCGCCGTAGTAGGCGCTGTCGCTGTTGAGCACCTCGCGCCAGCTGCCGGCGCGCGGTACGCCCACCCGGTAGTCGAAGCGCGGGGTCGGGGTGAAATTGCTCACCGCCAGCAGCGGCGGCGCATCGCCGTGGCGATCGTAGCGGACGAAGGCGAACACGCTGTTGCGGTGGTCGTCGCCAACGCTCCATTCGAAGCCTTCCGGCGCGCGGTCGCTGCGGTACAGCGCCGGCTGCGCGCGCAGCTGCCGGTTGAGGTCGCCGACCAGCCGCGCCAGGCCGCGATGCTCCTCGCGCTGCAGCAGTTCCCAGTCCAGCGCGCGGTCGTGGTCCCATTCGCGCCACTGGCCGAACTCCCCGCCCATGAACAGCAGCTTGCGTCCCGGGTGCGCCCACATGAAGGCCAGGTAGGCGCGCAGGTTGGCGAAGCGCTGCCAGGTGTCGCCGGGCATCTTCGACAGCAGCGAGCCCTTGCCGTGCACCACCTCGTCGTGCGACAGCGGCAGCACGAAGTGCTCGGAGAACGCGTACACCAGGCCGAAGGTCATCTCGCTGTGGTGGTGCTGGCGGTACAGCGGATCGCGCTGCATGTAGCTCAGCGTGTCGTGCATCCAGCCCATGTTCCACTTGTGGCTGAAGCCCAGGCCGTCCTGCGCGATCGGCGCGGTGACGCCGGGCCAGGCGGTGGATTCCTCGGCCATCACCCGCACGCCGGGAAAGCGCTGCGCGATCTGCTGGTTGAGCCGGCGCAGGAACGCCACCGCTTCCAGGTTCTCGCGCCCGCCGTGGGCGTTGGGCACCCATTCGCCCTCGTTGCGGCTGTAGTCGCGGTACAGCATCGAGGCCACCGCATCCACGCGCAGGCCGTCGACGTGGTAGCGCTCGATCCACTCCAGCGCGCTGCCGACCAGGTAGGCCAGCACCTCGCCGCGGCCGTAGTTGTAGACCAGGGTGTTCCAGTCGCGATGCACGCCTTCGCGCGGATCGGCATGTTCGTACAGCGCGCTGCCGTCGAAGCGCTGCAGGCCGTGCGCATCATCGGGAAAGTGCGCGCTGACCCAGTCCAGGATCACGCCGATGCCGGCCTGGTGGCAGGCGTCGACGAAGCGGGCGAAGGCGGCCGGCGTGCCGTGGCGCGCGGTCGGCGCGTACATGCCCAGCGGCTGGTAGCCCCAGGAGCCGCCGAACGGATGCTCGGTCACCGGCATCAGCTCGATGTGGGTGAAGCCCAGTTCCCGCACGTGCGGGATCAACTGCGCGGCCAGCGCGTCCCAGTCCAGCGGCCGGCCGTCGGCGTCGTGGCGCCAGGAGCCGGCGTGCAGTTCGTAGATGCTGATCGGCTGCGCGCTGCCGGCCTGCTCGTCGCGCTGGCGCATCCACGCCGCGTCGTGCCACGGGAATTCTTCCGCCGTCGGCACCACCGACGCGGTGGCCGGCGGCGCCTCGGTCTGCCGCGCCAGCGGGTCGGCCTTGTGCGGCAGGCGGGTGCCGTCGGCGGCGACGATCTCGTACTTGTAGCGCTCGCCGCCGGCCAGCCCGGGCAGGAAGATCTCCCAGACCCCGGCGGCCGGGCGCAGGCGCATCGGATGGCGGCGTCCGTCCCAGTCGTTGAAGTCGCCGACCAGCGACACCCGCCGCGCGTTCGGCGCCCATACCGCAAAGCGCACCCCGGCCACGCCGCCGATGCGGTCGTGGTGCGCGCCCAGCGCGCGCCGCAGCGACTGGCCATCGCCCTCGGCGATGCCGCGCAGGCTGGCCTCGTCGAGCACCGGGCCGAACGCGTAGGGGTCGTCGGTTTCCTGCACCCGCTCCGGCCAGACGATGCGCAGCCGGTACGGCATCGCGGTCTTCAGGTGGCCTTCGAACACGCCCTCGGCCAGCGGGTGGGCCTGCATCCGCGCCACCAGCTTGCCGTTCGCGTCCAGCAGCCCGAGCGCCTCGGCGCCATGTGCCAGCGCGCGCACGCGTACCGCGCCGCCGCCTTGCGCATGCGGGCCCAGCCAGGCGAACGGATCCGCCGCCTCGCCCAGCGCCAGCGCCTGCAAGGCCGCCTGCTCGCGCGTGCCGCGTTCGGCGTCCGCGTCTGTATCCGACTCCACTTGCGCCAGCGCCTGTTCCCGTTCGCTCATGCCACCGCCGTTGCCGCGGTACGGTCGTACAGCGCCATGTACTTGCGCCCGGCCAGTTCCCAGCCGCTGGGGCGCAGCATCGCCGCGCGCCGCATCGCCTGCAGCAGCCCGGGCATGCGGAAGGTGCGGAACGCGCGCTGCAGGCAGCGGCGCAGGCCGTCGGCCGACGGATCCTGGAACAGGAAGCCGGTGACGCCGTCGTCGACGGTGTCGATGAGGCCGCCGGTGGCATGCGCGATCGGCAGGCTGCCGAAGCGCTGCGCGTACATCTGGCTGAGCCCGCACGGCTCGAAGCGCGAGGGCATCAGCAGGAAGTCCGAGCCGGCGAACATCCGCCGCGCCAGGCTTTCCTCGAAGCCGATGAACGCGCCGACATGGCCGGGGAAGCGCCGCGCCAGCGCCGCCACCGCCTGCTCGATCTGCGGCTCGCCGCCGCCGATCACCACGATCTGGCCGCCGGCGGCGACGATCTGCGGCGCCACCTCGCAGATCAGGTCCAGGCCCTTCTGGTGCACCAGCCGCGACACCACCGCGAACAGCGGGCCGTCGCTGTTGAGCAGGCCGAATTCGCGGCGCACCTGCGCGGCGTTCTCGCGCTTGCCTTGGAACTGGTTGATGCCGAAATGGGTGTGCAGGTGGCCGTCGGTGCGCGGGTCCCAGCTGGCGTCGATGCCGTTGACGATGCCGCTGAGCCGCCCGCTGGCCGCGCGCCGCGCCAGCAGCGATTCCAGCCCGCAGCCCTGCGCCGGGCCGGTGATCTGCGCGGCGTAGCTGACGCTGACCGTGTTGACGTGCTCGGCATGGACGATGCCCGCGCGCAGGAACGACATCTGCCCGTAGAACTCCAGGTCCTGCAGGCCTTCGCTGGGCACGCCCAGGCTGGCGGCCAGCGAATACGGGAACAGGCCCTGGTAGGCCAGGTTGTGGATGGTCAGCAGGCACGGCGTGGTGCCGCCGGACCAGCGCACGTAGGCGGCGGCCAGCGCGCACGGCCAGTCGTTGAGGTGCAGCAGGTCCGGCGTCCACTCCAGCCCGGCGCGGCCGGCGGCGATCTGCGCGGCGGCGTGCGACAGCGTGGCGAAGCGCAGCGCGTTGTCCTCCCAGTCGCGGCCTTCGCTGGACACGTACGGCGAACCCTGGCGCTCGAACAGCGCCGGGCACAACAGGACGTAGACCGACAGCCCGTCGGGCTGCTGGGTGCGGCCGATCGAACAGGCCGGCAGGCCGGCGTGGGCGGCGATGTTGCCCACCACCTCCAGCGGACCGGTCTTGCGCAGCACCGCCGGGTAACCCGGGATCAGCACGCGGATGTCGCAGAAGTCGCGCAGCGCGCGCGGCAGCGCCGCGGCGACGTCGCCCAGGCCGCCGGCCTTGATGAAGTCGGCCATTTCCGAGGTCACGAACAGGCTGGAGCGACGCGGGGTCGGCTGCAACTTGACGGTCACATCGGCATGGCGGATGAAACGGCCGCGCGCGTCGCGATGGCGGCGCCGAGGCGGCAGCGAGACCGGATGGGTATCGCGTTGTCTGTCGGGTAGATCGGCGGAACTGGGTGGGCTCATGGCGAATCCGTCGGGGAGGGGGAGACGGTCACACGGGAAAACGATGGCTAGCGCCGGCCCTGGACGGGCCTGCGATGTGCTGCGACGAAAGCTAAGGATGCTGCGGACGGGAGCGGGTCAGCGCCCCTTCAGGTAAATCTAAGAGCGCCTCGATAAAAGGGGCGTGAAGTGATCGGGGTTGTCTACCTCGCGTGCGGACCGGACGCGCACAGTGGCGATGGGCGCAGGCGTGGCCGGGCAAGGCGGGGAGGTCCAATGAATCGTTTAGCTTCGGCGGCGGCTGCGCCGGCGTGCGCGCCGCGCACCAGCGCGTCGGCATGCCTCGGAGGGAGCCTTGGTTTCGCGTTGCCGCCAGCGGGCGCTTCGCCGTCGCGCAGCCGTTGCGCGGCCGAACTGGCGCCAACGCGGCGTTCGCGGCGTTCACGCCACCCGTCGTGCGCCCGGGTCGGGCCGTGGGCGCATCCGCTGCAGCGCCGCCAGCAGCCCGGAGCGGCTGTAGGGCTTGGGCAGGAAGGTCGTATGCGCCGGCAGCGCGGTCGCGTCGGCCTGGCTCATGCCGCCGGAGGTCAGCAGCGCCGGGATCGCCACCGCGCGGCGGCGCAGTTCGCGCACCATCGTCATGCCGTCGCAACCGCCGGGCATCTGCACGTCGCTGAAGATCAGGTCCACCTCCGGATGCTGGCCCAGCAGCGACAGGGCTTCCTGCGCGGTGCCGGCCGACAGCACCAGGTAGCCGTCGTCGCCGAGCATCAGCGCGGCCAGTTCGCGGGTCATGTGGTCGTCCTCCACCAGGAGGATCGTGGTCGGGGCAGAGAGACCGCCCATATGCAGCGCCAAGTCGGCTTCAGTGCCAGCAGCTTCGGCGCTGCGCAGTGAAGCGCTGGTGAGGCCGAGGCGATGCCGATATGCTCGACATAATCGAAACGAGGCGCACCGTGCCCATCCATGCACGCTACCGGCAAGTCGTGGAGCTTTCGCGCGACTGCATCAAGGAAATCGGCCGCGACGGCATCGTGCGCTCGGTCAACACCCATGGCATGGGCCTGCTGTGCGCGCCGGAACCGGCGCTCGTGGTCGGTCGCGAATGGGTGTCGCTGTGGCCGCAGGACGCGCGCCCGATCGCCGAGCGCGCGTTCGCCGCGGCATTGCGCGACGAACAGTACGAGTTCTGGGCGCAGCGCGAGACCTTCGACGGGCGGATGCGCTGGTGGCATGTGCTGACCAGCCCGCTGGCCAATGCGCGCCGCGAGGTGGAGAGCGTGCTGGTGATCAGCCGCGACATCACCGAGCACCGCCAGATCGAACGCGCCCTAGAGCTGCTCAACGGCAGCCTGCCGGCGGCGCAGCCGACGCAGGCGACGAGCCTGCCGCTGCCGGCCGAGGCCGACGGGGTGGCGGCGCTGGGCCGGCAGTGGCAGGACGAGCACTCCCAGTTGCGCGGGCAGCTGGACATCGCGCTGGCCGCGCAGCGCGTCGCCGAGCGCGCGGTGACCCAGGCGCAGAAGGGCGAGGCGATCGGGCACATGCTCGCGGGCATCGTCCACGATTTCAACAACATGCTGCAGACCGCGATGACCTCGCTGAGCATGGTGTCCGAGCACCCGGAGCGCCTGCAGCCGGACCAGCGCAAGCTGCTGGGCATCGCCACCGACGCGCTGCAGCACGGCGCGCGGATGAGCCGGCGCCTGCTCGGCTTCGCCCGCGCCCACCCGGTCAAGCCGGAATGGCTGGACCTGTGCGACGTGGTGATGCACATGCAGCCGCTGCTGGCGCAGGCGCTCGGGGAAATGCGGCTGTCGCTGGCCGCGTCCGACGGCGGCGCCACCACCTACGCCGACCGCGGCTCGGTGGAGCAGGCGGTGATGAACCTGGCGCTGAACGCGCGCGATGCCTGCGTGCCGGGCGACGTGATCTCGATCCGCTGCGGCCGCCTGCAGGTCACGCCGGCGCAAGCGGCGGCGCTGCGCCAGCCCGGCGACTACGTGACCCTGGAGGTCAGCGACCACGGCTCGGGCATGTCGGAAGACACCAAGTCGCGGCTGTTCGAGGCCTATTTCACCACCAAGCCGGAAGGCAAGGGCACCGGCCTGGGCCTGGCCCAGGTCTACGGCCTGGTGCGCCAGGCCGGGGGGTTCGTCGACGTGGACTCCGAACTGGGCCGCGGCACCACCATCACCCTGGCGTTCCCGCACGTCGCCGAGCGCCCGCCCGGCGATCCGCAAGCCGCCGACTGAGCGACGACGCGCCATGCCCGCGGCCGGCGCGTCGCGGAGCAAGCTGCTGTGCACAGGTGCTTTTCCCGCCATTGCGATGGATTCGGACGCGACGTGCGGGATTTCCCCCGGACACAGCGGGTGGCCGCGCTACGTCCCGCACCGTCGACGCCGGCCGCGATCGGCCCGCGGTTACGCGCCTCCATGCCATACCGCATGGAGCGTTCGCGGCACGCGCTCGCAGCCATTGCGCCGGTTCCCGCTGCGGCGAAACGTACGTGAGCCCGGCACGCACGCCTGAACGAAAACGCCGCCGCGCCACGTGCGCCGCGCGGGCCGCCTTCGCGAAAGCCTTACCATTTACGGTTTAGAGTGGCGGTCGAATTTTGCCTGCCGGACAGGAGAGGTCGTGGTTTCAACTGGCTGCAATGGGAATGAAACGCGCGCGGCGGCGGGCCGCGCCATCGCGGCGGCGCGCCTGATCGCGCGACGGGGCCTGCGGATCGCATGAGCATGGTCGTCCCCCCACCGACCCTGCCCCCCGAAGACGTTCTGGATGCCGGGCAC
Organism: Xanthomonas sp.; assembly: GCF_017163755.1. Classification (GTDB taxonomy): domain Bacteria; phylum Pseudomonadota; class Gammaproteobacteria; order Xanthomonadales; family Xanthomonadaceae; genus Xanthomonas_A. The sequence goes on along the minus strand of NZ_JAFIWC010000015.1, from coordinate 52,364 downwards.
GCGGTGCTGCCGCCGGAGGCGCCGCTGCCGATGCCGGTGCAGTCGCTGCGCCAGGGCCGGCTGCGCAACAGGCGCCTGCCGAGCACGCCGGCCGGCATGGGCTGGCGCCGGCTCTACGTGTTCGGCACCACCGCGCTGATGACCGTCTACGCCAGCATCCTGATCGGCAAGGTGCTGCTGATCGGCGGCCTGGGCGTGCTCGAGGCGTGCCTGCTGGTGCTGTTCGTGCCGCTGTTCGCGTGGATCGCGCTGTCCTTCGTCAGCGCCCTGGCCGGTTTCCTGACCGTGCTGTTCGGCGGCGGGCGCAAGCTCGGCATCGATCCGCACGCGCCGCTGCCGGTGCTGCGCAGCCGCACCGCGCTGCTGATGCCGGCCTACAACGAGGACCCGCACCGGCTGATGGCCGGGCTGCAGGCGATCTACGAGTCGGTCGAAGCCACCGGGCAGATCGACCGGTTCGATTTCTTCATCCTCAGCGATACCACCAACGCGGTGGTCGGCGCCGAGGAGGAACGGGTCTACGCCGATCTGGTCGAGCGCACCGGAGGACATGGCCGCATCTACTACCGGCGCCGTTTCGACAACGCCGAGCGCAAGGCCGGCAATATCGCCGACTGGGTGCGCCGCTTCGGCGGCGCCTATCCGCAGATGCTGATCCTGGACGCCGACAGCCTGATGACCGGCGAGACCCTCGTGCGCCTGGTCGCCGGCATGGAGGCCAACCCCGACGTGGGCCTGATCCAGACCCTGCCGGAAGTGGTCAACGGCAACAGCCTGTTCGCGCGCATGCAGCAGTTCGGCGGCCGCGTGTACGGCCCGGTGATCGCCTACGGCGTGGCCTGGTGGCACGGCTCGGAGAGCAACTACTGGGGCCACAACGCGGTGATCCGCACCCAGGCCTTCGCCGAGCAGGCCGGCCTGCCGGCGTTGCCGGGGCGCAAGCCGTTCGGCGGCCACGTGCTCAGCCACGACTTCGTCGAGGCGGCGCTGATGCGCCGCGGCGGCTGGGCCACGCACATGGTGCCGTACCTGCAGGGCAGCTACGAGGAGGGCCCGCCGACGCTGACCGACCTGCTGGTGCGCGACCGCCGCTGGTGCCAGGGCAATCTCCAGCACGCCAAGATCGTGCCGGCGCGCGGCCTGCACTGGGTCAGCCGCATGCACATGATGATCGGCATCGGCCACTACTTCACCGCGCCGATGTGGGCCATGCTGATGCTGATCGGCGTCGCCATCCCGCTGCAGAGCAGCGGCATCGACCTGGCCGCGCTGGTGCTGCCGCCGTTCTCGCCGGCGCGCTACTGGCACCAGCAGGACGGCGAGCGGGTGTTCTGGGTGTTCGCGGTCACGATGTTCGTGCTGCTGGCGCCGAAGGTGTTCGGCTACCTGGCGATGCTGCTCAAGCGCGAAGAGCGCGTGGGCTGCGGCGGCGCGCTGCGCGCGCTGCTGAGCATGCTGCTGGAGACGGTGCTGGCGGCGCTGATGGCGCCGGTGGTGATGTACGTGCAGTCGCGCGGCGTGGCCGAGGTGCTGGCGGGCAAGGATTCGGGCTGGGACGCGCAGCAGCGCGACGATGGCCGGCTGTCGTGGCTGGCGCTGATCCGCAGCTACGGCGGGCTCAGCCTGTTCGGGCTGATGATGGGGGTGGCCGCCTACGCGGTGTCGCCGTCGCTGGCGCTGTGGATGGCGCCGGTGGTGATCGGCATGATGCTGGCGATCCCGGTGGTGGCGCTGACTTCCTCGCGCGCGGTCGGGCTGTGGCTGCGCAAGCTGCGCATCCTGGCCATCCCCGAAGAGCGGCAGCCGCCGGCGGTGCTGCTGCGCGCCACCGAACTGCGCCGCGCCGCGGCCGCGCGACGCGCCGCCGGCTGACGCGGCGGGCATAATGCGCCCGGTCACCACGGGGAAAGGCCGCGCATGCTGGAAACACTGGAACACGAAACCGCCGCCGCTCCGGGCTGGACCGTGCTGTGGCTGCACGGGCTCGGCGCCGACGGCCACGACTTCGCGCCGCTGGTGCCCGAACTGCTGCGCCCGGGCTGGCCGGCGCTGCGCTTCGTCTTCCCGCATGCGCCGGTACGCGCGGTGACGATCAACAACGGCGTGCGCATGCGCGCCTGGTACGACATCGTCGGCATGGATTTCCCGACCCGCGCCGACAGCGCCGGTGTGGCCGAGTCGGTGGCGCAGGTGGAGGCGCTGATCCAGCGCGAACACGAGCGCGGGGTGCCGGCCGAACGGTTGCTGCTGGCCGGCTTCTCGCAGGGCGGGGCGATCACCCTGGCGGCCGGCCTGCGCCGCGAGCGGCCGCTGGCCGGGCTGATCGGCCTGTCGACCTATCTGCCTGACCTGGCCAGCGTGGCTGCCTGGCATGCCCCGGCGGCGCTGGCGCAGCCGCTGTTCATGGCCCACGGCCAGAGCGACCCGGTGATCCCGCTCGCCTACGCCGAGCAGACCGCCAACGCGCTGCAGGCGCTGGGCATGCCGCTGCAGTGGCAACGCTACCCCATGGCGCACCAGGTCTGCGCGGAGGAAATCCACGCCCTGGGCGACTGGATGACGCAGCGCTTCGCGGCGGCGTGAGCGATCCGGCCACCCGCGCCGAACCCTGGCTGCCGGACCTGTGCCGGCTGCGCCGCATCGCGGTGCTGCTCGGGCTCGCCGAGCTGGTGGTGCTGGTGGTGGCGTTGACGCCCGATGGCGTGCGCCACTGGGGTGTGGGCCAGTTCCTGTCCGCCAGCGGCTTCGCGTTGTGGCTGGCCCTGGCGGTGGCCGGGTTGCTGTGCGTGCTGCGCGCGCCGCTGTCGCGGCCGCCGATGCAGCTGGGAGCGTTGCTGGCGGTCGTGCTGGCCGGCGTGACCGCGATGCTGGGTGCCGGCATCGTGCACGCCCTGTACGCGGCGCTCGACCAGCGCTGGATGGGCGGCGGCGTCGGCTTCTGGCGTTTCACCCTCGGCAGCGCCGGCGTGGTGACCCTGATCGTGGCCTTGGCGCTGCGCTACTTCTACGTGAGCGACCGCTGGGAAGCCCAGCTCAACGCCAACGCGCGCGCCGAAGCCGATGCGTTGCAGGCGCGGATCCGCCCGCATTTCCTGTTCAACAGCATGAACCTGATCGCCAGCCTGCTGCGGCGCGATCCGGCGGTCGCCGAGCGCGCCGTCCTCGACCTGTCCGACCTGTTCCGTGCCGCGCTCGGCGCAGGCGAAGGCGATTCGTCCTTGCGCGAGGAGTGCGAGCTGGCCGAGCGCTATCTGTCGATCGAGTCGCTGCGGCTCGGCGACCGCCTGCAGGTCGAATGGCAGCGCGAGGAACCCTTGCCATGGTCGTTGCCGTTGCCGCGGCTGACCCTGCAGCCGCTGGTCGAGAACGCGGTGCTGCATGGCATATCCCGGCTGCCCGAAGGCGGCGCGATCGTGCTGCGGCTGCGTTGCCACGAGGGTCTGTTGCAGGTGTCGATCCGCAACCCGGCGCCGCCGCCGGACCCGCAGGCGCTGGCGGTGCGCGCCGGAGCCGGTCACGCCCAGCGCAGCATCGCCCATCGCCTGGCCTACCGCTTTGGCCCGCGGGCGCGGATGACGGGCCACTGGCGTGAAGGCTACTATGCCTGCGAGATCGCGCTCCCGCTGACCTGAGGTGCCGCACGTGAAGGTGGTGATCGCCGACGACGAACCTCTGGCGCGCGAGCGGCTGCGCGCGCTGCTGGCCGAACACGCTGGCATCGACGTGGTGGCCGAAGCGGAGAACGGCATGCAGGCGCTGCACGCCTGCGCCGAGCTGCAGCCGGACCTGGTGCTGCTGGACATCGCCATGCCCGGCGTGGATGGGCTGGAGACCGCGCGCCACCTGGCGACGTTCGAGCCGCGGCCGGCGGTGGTGTTCTGCACCGCCTACGACGCGCACGCGCTGTCCGCGTTCGAGGCGGCGGCGATCGACTACCTGATGAAGCCGGTGCGCCCGGAGCGGCTGGCGTCGGCGCTGGAACGCGCACGCACCTTCATGGCCGGCCGCGGCAACGGCGATGCCACGGTGTCGGCGCAGCGCCGCACCCACCTGTGCGCGCGGCTGCGCGGCAGCCTGCGGCTGATCCCGGTGGACGACATCCATTACCTGCAGGCCGAGGAAAAGTACGTGGTGGTGCACCACGCGCGCGGCGAGGACCTGATCGAGGAGTCGCTGAAGTCGCTGGAAGAGGAGTTCGCCGAACGCTTCGTGCGCATCCACCGCAACTGCCTGGTCGCGCGCCACGAGCTGGTCGAGCTGCGCCGCCTCGGCGAAGGCCAGGTGCAGGCGGTGCTGCGCCACGGCAAGCAGCCGCTGGAGGTGAGCCGGCGCTGCGTGGCGCAGTTGCGGCAGGAGATCCGGCATCTGTGAAGGCCGGGATTGGGGATCCGGGATTGGGAGAGTGCGGCGACCGGCGGCGCGCTTTCCGCGATAATGGCGGCATGAAGACCGTGCGCATCGCCACCCGCAAGAGCCCGCTCGCCCTGTGGCAGAGCGAACACGTCGCCGATTGCCTGCGCGCGGCGCATCCGGGGCTGGACGTGGTGCTGGTGCCGATGAGCACCCGCGGCGACGAGGTGCTGGACCGTTCGCTGGCCGCGGTCGGCGGCAAGGGCCTGTTCCTGAAGGAACTGGAGCTGGCGATGCTGCGTGGGCAGGCCGATTGCGCGGTGCATTCGCTCAAGGACGTGCCGATGGAGCTGGATCCGCCGTTCGCGCTGGCGGCGATCCTGGCCCGCGCCGATCCGGCCGATGCGCTGATCTCCAACCTGTACGCGTCGCTGGACGCGCTGCCGCTCGGCGCGCGCGTGGGCACCTCGTCGCTGCGGCGGCAGGCGCAGCTGCGCGCGCGGCGGCCGGATCTGGAACTGCTGGACCTGCGCGGCAACGTCAACACGCGCCTGGCCAAGCTCGACAACGGCGGCTACGACGCGATCGTGCTGGCCTGCGCCGGGCTGCAGCGGCTGGGCCTGGACGCGCGCATCACCCAGCGGCTGCAGGCGCCGGACTGGCTGCCGGCGCCGGCGCAGGGCGCGATCGCGGTGGAATGCCGCGGCGACGACGGCCAGGCCATGACGCTGTTCGCCGCGCTCGACGACGCGCGCACCCGCGCCTGCGTGGAGGCGGAGCGGGCGATGAACCGCGCGCTGCACGGCAGCTGCCACGTGCCGGTGGCGGCGTTCGCGCAATGGCAGGGCGGGGACCTGCTGTTGCAGGGGCTGGTCGGCGGCGTCGCCGACGGACGCCTGGTGCGCGCCGATGCGCAGCGTCCGGCACACGATCCGCAGGCGTTGGGCCAGGCCGTCGCCGAAGCGCTGCTGGGCGCCGGGGCGCGTGCGTTGCTGGACGCCGCGGCGCCAGCCTGAGCGCTCGCCGGAGCCGGGCGGGTTCGGGATCCATCGCAAACAGCAAAGCTGCAGGAGCGGCTTGGCGCTACCGGCATCGTTGATGGCGCCTGTCGCGGCTGAAGCCGCTCCTACGAAAAGGGGCCGTCGACCGCAAACGGCCGGGTCGACGGCCCCATGCGACAGCGCCGATCGGCCAGGTCGCGGCGCATGCTGTTCCCGAGTCCCGAGTCCCGAGTCCCGGCCCTACTTGAACTTGTAGACCACGTTCATCGTGGTCAACGTATCGGTCTTCTTCTTCTCGTCGCTGACGTCGCTGTTGTGGCGCGCCTGCCAGCCGGCCTTCAGCGCGAAGTGCGAGTTCATGCTGACCGAGATGCCCAGGTCGTTCTGCGCGAAGGTGTTGTAGGAACCCGACTCCACCAGCAGGGTGTTGCCGACCTCGGTGTTGTCGGTCAGCGCGTACTTGAAATCAAACAGGCCGCGGCCGATCAGGCTGGTCTCGTTGCGGTCCTCTTCCACGTCGTGGGCGCGGCGCACGCCGGGGCCGACCTGCACGTCCACCGTGTAACGGTCGCTGTCCATGACCCGCGTGCCGTAGCCGATGCCGACGGTGCCCAGGCGGTCGTAGGTGGCGAAGTCGTCGCGCTCGTAGCGCAGCGAGGCGGTCAGCTGGCGGTGCTCGCCGAGCTGAAGCGCGCTGCCGGCGCTGCCGGTGTAGCGGTTGGAGGTGGTCTGGCGTACCCGCTCGGTGCTGCCATCGTCGTTGCTGTTGGTGTACTCGGCGCTGGCGCGCAGCGCGAACAGGTCCAGGCTGTGGATCCAGTCGCCGTCCAGGTACTGGCCCTTCAGGCGGCCGTTGAAGGTCTCGGTGGAACTGTTGCCGTGCGAGGAGGCGAAGCCCAGTTCGCCCGAGCCGCTCCAGGGGGAGCTGGACGCATCCAGGGAGGGCGTGCCTACGTCGTCGGCCCAGGCCAGGGCCGGGCTCAGCAGCATCAGGGTGACAACGGGGACTAGGGCGACACGGCGCGGCATGGCTTCTCTCCGGATAAAGGACGTAGCCTTCGGCTAACGAAATGGAAACGATTTCATCATACCGGACCCGCATGACCTCCCGGCTGCCGCGCGGTCCCCGGCTTTAACCGGGATTTTGGTCGGGCGCCCGGCGCGTGCCGGCGCCGCCGCCCGCCGCACGTGCGTCTGCGGCCCGCCGCAGCGGTTTTTCGGCCGCGGACTCAGACATAATCGGCGCCATGGACCGCTACGAACGCATCACTGCCTTGCACCGCCTGCTCAAGTCCGCGCGCTACCCGGTGACGGTGGCGCGCCTGCAGGACGAGCTGAGCTGTTCCCGCGCCACCGTCTACCGCGACCTGGCGTTCCTGCGCGATGCGCTGATGGCGCCGGTGGAGGGCGACGGCGAAGCCGGCTTCCGCTACGAATCCGGCGAGAGCGACCGCTTCGAGCTGCCCGGGCTGTGGCTGAGTTCGGAAGAACTGCATGCACTGCTAGCCTCGCAGCAACTGCTGGCGCGTACCGGCGGCGGCGTGCTGTCGTCGGTGCTGGCGCCGCTGCAGCAGCGCATCGAGGGCCTGCTGGCGGCGCAGGCCGGCGCCAGCCATTGGCCGGTGGAACGGGTGCGGGTGATCCCGCACCGCGGCCGCAAGCTGGACGAAGCCAGCTTCCGCAGCGTCGCCTCGGCGGTGCTGGAGCGCAAGCGGTTGTCGTTCGACTACCGCGCCCGCTCCACCGACGAGTCGACCAAGCGCACCGTATCGCCGCAGCGCATCACCCACTATCGCGACAACTGGTACCTGGACGCCTGGGACCACGGCCGCGACGCGGTGCGCAGTTTCGCCGTGGACCGCATCAACCATGCGCGGCTGCTCGACCAGCCGGCGCAGGACGTGGCCGACGAGGAACTGGATTCGCAGCTGGCCGCCAGCTACGGGATCTTCTCCGGCGCGCCGAAGGGCTGGGCGACGATCGTGTTCAGCCCCAAGGCGGCGCGCTGGGTGGCCGACGAGCACTGGCATTCCAAGCAGCAGGGGCGCTTCCTGCCCGACGGCAGCTACGAGCTGAAGGTGCCGTACAGCGTCTCGCGCGAATTGCTGATGGACGTGCTGCACTACGGCTCGGATGCGGAGATCGTCGAGCCGCGCTCGCTGCGCGAACAGGCCAAGTCGCTGCTGTCGCTGGCGCTGAGCAACTACAACGACGACTAGGGCCCCGGCCCGATAGCGGCGATCGGCGTTGGCGCCGGGACGGTGTCGATGGCCTGATGCGCTTGCAGGGGGGCGGCCGCGCTGTGGGTCCGGCCGTGGCTGATGGCCCCAAGGCCGCCCGGAGCCGCTCTGGCTGCCGGCGTCGGCCTTCCTGGATTGGCGCGCGCATGCGGCGATGCGGCGGCGCAGGGCCTGCGCCTAGTCCGGCAGCGCCTTCGGCACCTCGGCGTGGGCGCCGAGGATCGTGCCGATGTGGGTCTCGATCCAGTCGACCAGTTCGTGCACGTGCGCGGCCACGTCCTGGCCCAGGGCGGTCAGCCCGTACTCCACGTGCGGCGGCACCACCGGGTACGAGGTGCGGCGCACGAAGCCGTCCGCTTCCAGCGCCTGCAGGGTCTGCGCCAGCATCTTCTCGCTGACCCCTTGCAGGCGGCGGCGCAGGTCGCCGAAACGGTAGGTGCCGGTGCGCAGCACCACCAGCGCCAGCACGCCCCAGCGGCTGGTCACGTGGCTGAGGACGGCGCGCGACGGGCAGTTCGCGGCGAGCACCTGGCCGCGCGGCGGCGGGTCGCAGGGCAGGCAGGGGTGGGCGTCGGGCAATGCGTAAGCCGGCATGCTGTCCAAGCGGGGCGCCTCTCGGGGGGGAATCGGCCCGATCATACCGGCCGGCGATGTCGCTTCGATGAGCGGCGGGTGATCGTGGATCGTCTTGCGCCGCGGCAGCGTCGAGCCGCCTGCCAAGCCTGGCGGCGCGCTGCCGTGGCGGGCGGCGACAGCGCCAATGCGCCTGAACCGGGAATGCGCTCTGCCGCGTCCGTCGCGACGCAGCTCGCTCTCACGGCAGCCTCTGGACACCGCAGGAGGGCTTATTGGGCCGAGACTGGATGAGCTGGGAAAATCGCCGCGCGTGGGCCGCGCAGCTGCGCCGATCGCTCAGGGCCGCTTCGGCACTTCGAAGCCCAGCTTGCCGACCTGGTCGCGGCGCTGCGCCACGCGCTTGAGCTTGTCGACGTTGACCCCGTGCTCGTGGTCCAGCCGATCGACCAGCGTGCGGTACTGCTTGTGCTCCATGTCCGGCGCGCGGGAGAGCACCCAGGCCAGGTCGCGGCCGGGATAGTCGACCAGCGCCCACGAATAGTCCGGCGCCACTTCCAGGATGCGGTACTTGGTCGGCACCACGGCCAGGCGCCAGGTGGTCCAGCGCCGGTTGCCGGTGTCCTCCTTGACCGTGGCGCGCGCGGTTGATTCCTCGACCGGCTCGTCGAAGCCTTCGCGGTACCGGTAGCGCACCGCGATCTTGCCTTCTTCCTTGAGCGTGTAATCCTCGCTGCTGGCGACACGGCCGCGCTCGGCGAAATAGGGGATGCGCGCGATGACGTACCACTTGCCCATGAAGCGCTGCAGGTCCACCGGCGGCTGCGCCGGATCGTCGCTCGCCGCGCGGGCCGCCGGCAGCGGCACGGCCATGCCCAGCATCAGCATGGCGGCGAACATCGAAAACAGGCGCATAAGGCAGGATCCGGAGGCTGAAGGCACACGCTAAGCGGTGCAGGGCGAAGGCAATGTCAATGCGGGTCGCAGCCGTTGAGATGGCCGCCGCACAGTCTATACGCCTCACCCAGCTGCCGGAGTCGCCGCCATGCCCATCCCCTCCACCTCGCGTCCGCGCCACGCTCCGCACCCCGGGCTGCGCCGCCTGCTGCGCCAGGCGATCCTGGCCGGACTGGCATTGCTGCTGGTCTGGCCGGCCACGCGCGGCCACAGCGAGTGGCTGGGCTGGGGGCCGCTGTGGCTGCTGGGCATGCCGCTGAGCGCGTGGTGGGCGCTGCATCGCTTCGCGCTGCCGACGTCGACACTGCGCCGCGCGCTGACCCGGGTACGGCCGCGGGTGCAGGCGCGGCGGCGCCGGCGCACGGCGCCGCTGCGCCTGCCGCGCCTGCCGCGCGCGGCCTGACCTTCGGCAGGGGAGGCCGCGGCGCGGGCCATGCTAGGGTTCCGGCGATATTCTCCTGGAACTGCCGATGCCCACGTTCGCCCATGCCTGCCTGCTCGCAGGCCTGATCACCGCCGGCGCCGCCGCGGCCGAGGAACCCGCGATGTCGCAAGATCCCTATGCCTGGCTCGAGGACGTCACCGGCGCCAAGCCGCTGGACTGGGTCAAGGCGCAGAACGCCAAGACCGAGGCGCGGCTGGCCGCCGATCCGGCGTTCGCGGCGCGCGAGTCGGGCATTCGCCAGGTGCTGGATTCGGACGCCAAGATCCCGGTGGTGCAGAAGATCGGCCCGTACTACTACAACCTGTGGAAGGACCGCGAACACGAGCGCGGCCTGTGGCGGCGGACCACGCTGGAGGAATACCGCAAGCCCGAGCCGAAATGGGAGACGGTGCTGGACATCGACGCGCTGAACAAGGCCGAGGGCGAGAACTGGGTGTGGCACGGCGCCGACTGCCTGCGTCCGGACTACCGCCGCTGCCTGATCGCGCTGTCGCGCGGCGGCGCCGATGCCGACGTCACCCGCGAGTTCGACCTGGGCAGCAAGCAGTGGGTCAAGGACGGCTTCTTCCGTCCCGAGGCCAAGGGCGGCCTGGGCTGGATCGACGCCGACACGGTCTACGTCTACACCGACTTCGGCGCCGGCACGATGACCAGCTCCGGCTATCCGCGCGTGGTCAAGCAATGGAAGCGCGGCACGCCGCTGAGCAGCGCCACGCCGGTCTACGAGGGCAAGCCGGAGGACATGTACATCGCCGCGCTGCACGACGATACGCCCGGCTACGAGCGCGATTTCGTCACCCGCACGCTGGCGTTCTACAACGACGAGCTGTACCTGCGCGGCGCCGACGGCCGCCTGACCAAGCTCGACGTGCCGAACTCGGCCAACAAGCGCGTGCACCAGCAGTGGCTGACGCTGGAGCTGCGCGATCCGTGGACGGTGGCGGGCAAGACCTACGCCGCCGGCGCACTGCTGGCGACCCGCTTCGACGACTTCATGGCCGGCAAGCGCCAGTTCCAGGTGCTGTTCGAGCCGACCGAGACCGCGTCGCTGGCCTCGTTCGCGTGGACCAAGTCGCGGCTGGTGCTGAACGTGCTCGACAACGTCAAGAGCCGGCTGTGGGTGCTCACGCCCGGCGCCGGCGAATGGGCGCGCGCTCCGTTGCCGGTCGGCGAGCTGGCCTTCGGCAGCACCAGCGTCGAGGCGGTCGACGCCGACGAGAACGACCAGGTGTGGCTGACCTCCACCGACTACCTGACCCCGACCACGCTGCTGCTGGCCGACGCGCAGCGCGGCGCGGGCAGCATCGAGGCGCTGAAGGCGATGCCGGCGTTCTTCGACGCGTCCAGGCACGCGATCGAGCAGCATTTCGCCACCTCCCAGGACGGCACCCGCGTGCCGTACTTCCTGGTGCGTCCGAAGCAGCTGAAGCTGGACGGCAGCAATCCGACCCTGCTGTACGCGTACGGCGGCTTCGAGATCTCGATGACCCCGTTCTATTCCGGCAGCCTCGGCCGCGCCTGGCTCGACCAGGGCGGCGTATACGCGGTGGCCAACATCCGCGGCGGCGGCGAATACGGCCCGCGCTGGCACCAGGCGGCGCTGAAGCAGAACCGGCACAAGGCCTACGAGGACATGGCGGCGGTGGCGCAGGACCTGGCCGCGCGCAAGATCACCTCGGCCAAGCACCTGGGCGTGCAGGGCGGCAGCAACGGCGGGCTGATGGCCGGCAACATGCTGACCCAGTACCCGCAGCTGTTCGGGGCGGTGGTGGTGCAGGTGCCGCTGCTGGACATGAAGCGCTACAGCCACCTGCTCGCCGGCGCGTCGTGGATGGCCGAGTACGGCAATCCGGACACCGACGACTGGAACTACATCCGGTCCTTCTCGCCGTACCACCTGTTCGATCCGAAGAAGACCTATCCGCCGGTGATCTTCCTGACCTCCACCCGCGACGACCGGGTGCATCCGGGGCATGCGCGCAAGATGGCGGCGAAGATGATCGATGCGGACAAGGACGTGACCTATTACGAGAACATCGAGGGCGGCCACGGCGGCGCGGCGAACAATGCGCAGGCGGCGCATATGCAGGCGCTGGCGTACAGCTTCCTGTGGGAGCGGTTGAAGGACTGAGGGCGATCGCGGCCGGCCGTGTTGGATGTCCGCGCTTTGGTGCGCGGGCTCCGGCTGGGTAGGGCGGCAGCGAGGGCTGGAGCTAGCAGCAAAGGCAGGAGCTAGCAGCAAAGGCAGGAGCAACGGCAAAGGCTTTCGCGCCCTTGGCGCGAGTTACTTTTGTCTTGGCAAAAGTAACCAAAACCGCAGTCGCCGACGCGAGCCGATGCGATGAGGCCGCATCGGTTCCCTGCGCTCCTCGGCACAAGCGGCACGGCGCCCAAACTCGCTTCGCTCAAACAAGGGCGCCTCTTCGGCCGCTTGCGCCTGCGGTGCTCGGCTCGCTTTGAAGGCGAATAAGGTCAAAAGCAAAAAGCCACAGCCAAAGCACAGCCAAAGCACAGCCAAAGCACAGCTAAAGCACAGCTAAAGCTAAAGGCGCGCAGCTTGCCGCCACGCGGCGCGTGTACCTGCTGCTCCAACAAGCCGCGCGGCCTGTCACCACCGCGCAGGACGAACGCGGCCGCGACACCGTGTACCGCTGTTCGACAGTGCCGGGCTACCGTGCCTGCCAAGCGAGTAGGCGGAAGCCGGGGTGTGGGCCGTAGCGGCTGCGGTCGTGTGGTGCCGGGGCTACGGCGCCTTTGCATGGCTTCGAGCCTGCCGATTCCGATCGGTGGAGCGTTGGCGGCCGTTGGCCGAAGCGCGGTTGGGGTTCAGCGGCGGTCCCAGCGTTGCAGTCCGCGCGCGATGCGGGCGACCGCTTCCTGCAGCCGCGGCAGGCTCTGGGTGTAGGCCAGGCGCACGTGGTGGCGTGCGCGGTGATGGCCGAAGTCCAGGCCGGGGGTGAAGGCGACGTGCTCGGTTTCCAGGAAATGCCGGCAGAAGGCCTGCGCGTCGTCGGTGAAGGCGCTGACGTCGGCGTACAGGTAGAACGCGCCCTGCGGTTCGACCTCGATGCGGAAGCCCAGTGCGCGCACGGCCGGCAGCAGGTAGTCGCGGCGTTGCGCGAATTCGGCGCGGCGCGCCTCCAGGATCGCCAGCGTCTGCGGCTGGAAGCAGGCCAGGGCGGCGTGCTGGGCGATGCTCGAGGCGCTGATGTACAGGTTCTGCGCCAGTTTCTCCAGCGCCGGCACCGCCGCCGCCGGCGCCACCAGCCAGCCCAGGCGCCAGCCGGTCATGCCGAAGTACTTGGAGAAGCTGTTGAGCACGTAGGCGTCCTCGTCCACCTCCAGCACGCTGGGCGCGTCGATGCCGTAGCTGAGCCCGTGGTAGATCTCGTCCACCACCAGGTGCCCGCCGCGCGCGCGCAGCGCCTGCGACAGCGCGGCCAGTTCGCCTCGATCCAGCAGGGTGCCGGTGGGATTGGCCGGCGAGGCGGCCAGCGCGCCGACGCTGACATCGTCCCAATGGCGCTCGATCAGCGCCGGGGTCAGCTGGTAGCGGCTGTCCGGGCCCACGGGAACCAGCTGCGCCTGGCCCTCGACCAGGCGCAGGAAATGGCGGTTGCACGGATAGCCGGGGTCGGCCATCAGCCAGCGCTTGCCGGGATCGACCAGCAGCGCGCTGGCCAGCAGCAGCGCGCCGGAGCCGCCGGGGGTGATGAGGATGCGCGCCGGGTCCAGGTCCACGTCGTGGCGCTGGCGATAGAAGCAGGCCAGCGCCTGGCGCAGCGCCGGCAACCCGCGCGCGGCGGTGTAGCGGGTATGGCCGGCGGCCAGCGCGGCCTGGCCGGCGGCGACGATCGGCGCGGCGGTGGTGAAATCCGGTTCGCCGATCTCCAGGTGGATCACGTCGTGGCCGGCCTGTTCCAGTTCGTTGGCGCGCGCCAGCAGCGCCATCACGTGGAACGGCTCGATGTCGCGGCTGCGCTGGCTGTAGGCGGGCGCCGTGCTCGGCGGGTGGAGGGAGTCGGCGGGGAGGGCGGTCATGCGCCGATGATAGAAGAGGGCGCGCGGAAAAGCCCAAGCCGCGCTTGCCAGCGCGCGGCGTAGCGCGGAGACTCGGCCGGCACTGTGCGGGACCTTGCATGCGTGCCGCCCGCCGTACGCGGGCGTCCTGTTGCGTTGTCTCCGCCGGAGCCCCATTGATGCGTTACCGCCCTCTGCTAGCGACCCTCTTGCTCATGACCTCACCGTTCGCCTCCGCCCTCGCCACCGACGCCACGCCGCCGCGCGCGGCCAAGCAGCCGTACACGGTCAAGGCGCCGTTCGGCGCCACCCGCGAGGATGCCTATTACTGGCTGCGCGACGACAAGCGCGAGGACGCGCGGATGCTGGCCCACCTCAACGCCGAGAACGCCTACACCGACCAGGTGCTGGCGCCGCTGAAGCCGCTGGAGGACACGCTGTACAAGGAGATCGTCGGCCGCATCAAGCAGGACGACAGCAGCGTGCCGTACCGCGAGCGCGGCTACTGGTACTACAGCCGCTTCGAGACCGGCAAGGACTATCCGATCCAGGCGCGGCGCAAGGGCAGCATGGACGCGCCGGAAGAGATCCTGCTGGACGTCAACGCGATGGCCGCGGGCAAGGGCTATTTCAACGTCGGCGACGCGGTGGTCAGCCAGGACAACCGCATCCTGGCCTGGGCCGAGGACGATGTCGGCCGCCGCCAGTACGTGGTGCGGTTCAAGAACCTGGAGACCGGGGAGGTCTATGCCGACCGCATCGCCGGGGTGTCGCCCGACCTGGTGTGGGCCGACGACAACAAGACCCTGTTCTATGTCGAGAACGACCCGGAGACGCTGCTGACCGTGCGGGTCAAGAAGCACGTGCTCGGCACGCCGGCGGCGCAGGACGCGCTGGTCTACGAAGAGCACGACGACAGCTTCTACATGGGCCTGGGCCGCACCCGCGACGACAAGTACATCACCATCGGCATGGAAAGCACCGTGTCCTCCGAGCAGCGCTACGCGCCGGCGGCCGACCCGCAGGTGTTCACGGTGCTGGCGCCGCGCGAGCGCGACGTGGAGTACAGCGCCGACCACTTCGACGGACGCTGGGTGATCCGCACCAACTGGAAGGCGAAGAACTTCCGGCTGGTGACCGCCGCCGACGGCGCCACCGCGCGCGCGCAGTGGCAGGAATGGCTGCCCTACGACGATGCGGTGTTCATCGAGGACTTCGAGCTGTTCGACGGCTTCACCGCGATCGCCGAACGTTCCCACGGCCTGGAACGCATCCGCCTGCGCTTCGCCGACGGCAAGGAAGACTACGTCAAGGCCGACGAGCCGGCGTACTCGATGGGCCTGTCGGTCAACGCCGAGCCGGATACGCCGTGGCTGCGCTACAGCTACACCTCGCTGACCACGCCGGCCACCACCTACGAGATCAACACCCGCAGCGGCGAGCGCCGCCTGCTCAAGCAGCAGCCGGTGATCGGCTACGATGCCAGCAAGTACCAGACCGAGCGCCTGTGGGTGAGCGCGCGCGACGGGGTCAAGGTGCCGGTGTCGCTGGTGTACAAGAAAGGCTTCAAGAAGGATGGCAGCGCCGCGCTGTACCAGTACGCCTACGGCAGCTACGGCATGTCCACCGATCCCAACTTCAACCTGCCGGTGGTCAGCCTGCTCGACCGCGGCGTGGTCTACGCGATCGCGCACATTCGCGGCGGGCAGGAGATGGGCCGCGACTGGTACGACCAGGGCAAGCTGCTCAACAAGAAGAAAACCTTCACCGACTTCATCGACGTGACCCGCGCGCTGGTGCAGCAGGGCTACGCGGCGCCGGACCGGGTCGCCGCGGCCGGCGGCAGCGCCGGCGGGCTGCTGATGGGCGCGGTGGCGAACATGGCCCCGGCCGACTATCGCGTGCTGGTGGCGCAGGTGCCGTTCGTCGACGTGGTCACCACGATGCTCGATCCGACCATCCCGCTGACCACCAACGAGTACGACGAGTGGGGCAACCCCGAGCAGAAGCCGTATTACGACTACATGCTCAGCTACTCGCCGTACGACAATGTCGCGCGCCAGGCGTATCCGGCGATCTTCGTCGGCACCGGGCTGTGGGATTCGCAGGTGCAGTACTGGGAGCCGGCCAAGTGGGTGGCCAGGCTGCGCGACGAGAACACCGGCACGCGGCCGATCGTGTTCCGGGTGAACATGGAAGCCGGCCACGGCGGCAAGTCCGGGCGCTTCCGCCGCTACCGCGAGATGGCCGAGTCGTACGCGTTCATGCTCGACCAGCTGGGCGTGGAGCACGCGGCGAAGTGAGGCCGGCCGGCGCAGCGCGCTGTCGCGGCTGAAGCCGCTCCTACAGTAGCGGGCGGTGCGGTGACCGGGTGCACGTGTGGGAGGAGCTTCGCCGGTGTAGGCGCCGGCTTCAGTCGGGCGGATTCCGAAGCCGGTGACGGAAGGGTTGCGCGTCGCGACTGAAATCGCTCCCACAAGGGGGGGAGCCACTGAGCGCCGCCGGCGCGCTGTGGGAGGGACTTCAGTCCCGACTGCATCCACGCCCGCTAAGCCAGCTGCTTCGCTCGTCGCGACTGAAGTCGCTCCCACAAGGTGGGGGCACCGAGTGCCGCCGGGTGCGCTGCGGGAGGGACTTCAGTCCCGACTGCATCACGCCCGCCAGGCCGGCTGCTTCGCTCGTCGCGAACGAATCGTCGCGACTGGATTCGTTCCGCACCAGGCGGGTGCCGGGGCGCCTGTTCCGCGTCGCCGTTCGCCCGCGGCTTTATCATGGGCCGATGGAACCCCGCTCCCGTTTCCGCTGGGCCTGGTGGCTGCTGGCCTACGCCAGCCTGGCGACGGGCATCGTCGGCATCTTCGTGCCGGGCTTGCCGACCACGGTGTTCGTGCTGATCTCGGCCTACGCCGCCTCGCGCGGCTCCGAGCGCCTGCGCCGCTGGCTGATGGAGGATCCGCGCTTCGGCCCCAGCATCCGCGACTGGGAGGCGCACGGCGCGGTCAGCCGCCGCGGCAAGTGGATGGCCACCCTGACCATGGCGGTGTGCGCGCTGGTGCTGGTGCTGTTCGTGCACCGGCTGTGGGTGCAGGTGCTGGCGATCGGCTGCATGAGCGGGGTGGCGCTGTGGCTGTGGCTGCGTCCGGAGCCGCCGCCGCACGGCTGAATGTGGGTGCGCCTGCTGCGGCTGCGCGGCCGCCGCCACGGCATCGCGCCGCCAGCGCCGCCGCCAGCGCCGCCGCCAGCGTCGTCGTCGGCACCGCGCAATGCGCAGTGCGCCGGTGCCGCACCGCCTCCGCGGCCGGGCCTGTCGGGGCCGGGATGCCGCATGCGGCACAGCCGGTTCATGCCCTTCTGGCTATACTCGGCGCATGAGCACAACGTTCCGTCATCCGATACGTATCGCACTGGTCGGCGCCGCTCTGTTGGCGCTGGTCGGGTGCGGAAACAAGGGCCCGCTGGTGATGCCGCAGAAGCCGGTACCGGTGGAGACCCCGGCCGCACCGGCGAACCCGGACGAGGCCACGCCGCCGGCGACCACCGAGCCGGCCGACCAGGCGCAGCCGGTCGACGGCCAGCAGAAGCCGGTCGACGACACCACCACCGATGGGAATGAGTGAGGCCAGCGCCGCGCCGCGCCTGCATTTCACCAAGATGCACGGCGCCGGCAACGATTTCGTCGTGCTGGACCTGCGCGGCGGCGATCCGCCGCCCGACGCGGCACTGGCGGTGCGCCTGGCCGACCGCCACTTCGGCATCGGTTGCGACCAGATCCTGACCGTGGAAGCGCCGCGCAGCGACGCGGCGGTCGCCAGCTACCGGATCTGGAACACCGACGGCAGCCTGGCCGGGCAGTGCGGCAACGGCGCGCGCTGCATCGCCGCCTGGCTGGTCCGCGACGGCGCTGCCGGCGACGGCGATTTCGTCATCGACAGCCCCTTCGCGTCGCACCGCATCGAGCGCGGCGAGGACGGCCAGTTCGCCGTGGCGATGGGCGTGCCGCGCTTCGCCCCCGAGGCGGTGCCGCTGATCGGCTTTCCGCGCGCGCGCGAGGAATACCTGCTGACCCTGCAGGGGGAGACGGTGCGCTTCGGCGCCGTGTCGATGGGCAATCCGCATGCGGTGCTGGAAGTGGGCCTGGTCGACGCCGCGCCGGTCGAACGCCTGGGCCCGTTGCTGCAGCAGCATGCGTCCTTCCCCGATTCGGTCAACGTCGGCTTCGCCCAGGTGATGGACCGCTCCCTGGTGCGGCTGCGCGTGTACGAGCGCGGCGTCGGCGAGACCCTGGCCTGCGGCAGCGGCGCCTGCGCCGCGGCCGCGGTGCTGATGCAGCGCGGGCGGATCGACCGCGACGTGCGCATCCGCCTGCCCGGCGGCGAGTTGCGCGTGCGCTGGCCGCAGGACGACGCCGAGCTGGTGATGTCCGGCCCGGCCAGTTTCGTCTTCGATGGAGAGTGGATCCGATGAGCGACATCCAGGAAAAGATCGGCGCGCACGAAGTCGCCGCATGGCTGCGCCGCCATCCGGCCTTCCTCAAGCAGTTTCCGGACCTGGCGCTGACCCTGGTGGTGCCGCGCGACGAGGGCCCGGCCGCGTCGCTGGCCACCTACCAGCTGGAAGTGCTGCGCGACAAGAACCGCGAGCTGTCGCGGCGCCTGTCCGAACTGGCCGCCAACGCGCAGGTCAACGAGCGCCTGGCGGTGCGCACCCACCAGCTGACCCTGGCGCTGATGCGGCAGCGCACGCCGGCCGACACCCTGCGCGCGATGGCCGCCTCGCTGCAGGAGGACTTCAACGGCGACCTGGTGCGCATCGTGCTGCTGCAGCCGGTGCCGGGCCTGGACGACGCGCCGTGGCTGCAGGTGCTCGACGCCGAGGACCCGCGGCTGGCGCCGTTTCGCGATTGCCTGAAGGACGGCGAGCCGATCTGCGGGCGCCTGCAGCCGGAAAAGCAGGCGCTGCTGTACGCCGAGCGCGTCGAAGAAGTGCAGTCCACCGCGCTGCTGCCGCTGCCGGGCATCGGCCTGGTCGCGGTCGGCAGCCGCGATCCGAACCGGTTCTACCCCGGCATGGGCACCTTGTTCCTGCGCATGATGGGCGAGTCGCTGGCGGTGGCGTTGCAGCGATGAAAGCGGCCGGGACTCGGGACTCGGGACTCGGGACTCGAAAAGCGCAGTCGGGCGCGTCGGCCGATGCTGCCGCTGTTGAAACCGGGTCCCGGGTCCCGAGTCCCGAGTCCCGTTTCCTCGACTACCTGCAGATCGAACGCCGCATGTCCGCGCATACGCTCGATGCCTACCGGCGCGATCTGGCGGCGCTGGCCGACTGGGCGCAGGCGCAGGGCGTCGCCGCGCTGGAGGCGCTGCAGCCGGAGCAGTTGCGCGGCTTCATCGCCGCCGAACACCGGCGCGGGCTGTCGCCCAAGAGCCTGCAGCGGCGGCTGTCGGCGTGCCGCAGTTTCTATGCGTGGCTGCTCAAGCACGGCCGCATCCTCGCCAGCCCCGCGGCCGCGCTGCGTGCACCGAAGGCGCCGCGCAAGCTGCCGCAGGTGCTCGATGCCGACGAGGCGGTGCGCCTGGTCGAAGTGCCCACCGATGCGCCGCTGGGGCTGCGCGACCGCGCGCTGCTGGAGCTGTTCTACTCGTCGGGGCTGCGCCTGAGCGAGCTGTGCGCGTTGCGCTGGCGCGACCTGGATTTCGTCGCCGGCGTGGTCACCGTGCTCGGCAAGGGCAACAAGCAGCGCCAGGTGCCGGTCGGTTCGCACGCGCGCAAGGCGCTGCTGGAGTGGCAGGCGCAGCAGCGGCCGGCCGGCGAGGCGCCGGTGTTTCCCGGACGCGGCGGCGGCCCGATCGGCGCGCGCGCGGTGCAGATCCGCATCAAGCAGCTGGCCGGACGCCAGGGCCTGTTCAAGCACGTGCACCCGCACATGCTGCGGCACAGCTTCGCCAGCCATATCCTCGAATCCTCCGGCGACCTGCGCGGCGTGCAGGAACTGCTCGGCCACGCCGACATCGCCACCACCCAGATCTACACCCACCTGGACTTCCAGCACCTGGCCAAGGTCTACGACGCGGCGCATCCGCGCGCCAAGCGCAAGCCGCAGGCATGAACGCAGGCGGTACGGGCGGCTGATTCGCGCGCGCTTGCGCTTGGTCAAGGCGTCCTGCGCCGCGGCCGGGCACGCTGTCCGCCGGAGCGTATGAGACAGGCCGATGGCGAAACCGTTTCCGTTGCACCCCAAGCACCCCGAGCGCATCTGCTGGGGATGCGACCGCTATTGCGCCGCGGACCAGCTGGCCTGCGGCAACGGCTCCGGACGCACCATGCATCCGCTGGAGACGCAGGGCGAGGACTGGTATCTGGCCTGGGGCATCGAACCGGAGCCGGAACGCCCGGGCCATGCGAGAAGTAGCGGCCGGCCGGCGGACGCTTGAACGGGGCGCGGCGTGCCCCCACACCTGAGGAATCGCTCCGGAGGCCGCATGGATCCCAGTCAGAACCCCAATGTTTTCCACGCCACCACGATCCTGTCGGTGCGTCGCGATGGCCATGTCGCCGTCGCCGGCGACGGCCAGGTGACGCTTGGCCATACCGTGATGAAGGGCAATGCGCGCAAGGTGCGCCGGCTCGGCCGCGACGGCCAGGTGCTGGCCGGCTTCGCCGGCGCCGCCGCCGACGCCTTCACCCTGTTCGAACTGTTCGAGGCCAAGCTGGAAAAGCACGGACAGCTGACCCGCGCGGCGGTGGAACTGGCCAAGGACTGGCGCACCGAGCGCCGGCTGGGCAAGCTCGAGGCGCTGCTGGCGGTGGCCGACAAGGAGACCTCGCTGATCATCAGCGGCACCGGCGACGTGATCGAGCCGGAAGACGGCATCATCGCGATCGGCTCCGGCGGCTCCTACGCGCTGTCGGCGGCGCGCGCGCTGCTCGGCCACACCACGCTCGACGCCAGGACCATCGCCGTCGAATCGCTGAACATCGCCGGCGACATCTGCATCTACACCAATCGCAACGTGGTGGTCGAGGAGCTGTGATTCGGGATTCGGGATTGGGGATTCGCAAAAGCGCTCCTTTCCCTGTACCCGGACACGCATCGATCGTTCCCATTCCGCTTCTACGAATCCCCAATCCCCAATGCCCAATCCCGACACCCCAACCATGACCCCGCGCGAGATCGTGCAGGAGCTCGATCGCCATATCGTCGGCCAGCACGACGCCAAGCGCGCCGTCGCCATCGCCCTGCGCAACCGCTGGCGGCGCATGCAGCTGCCCGACGCGCTGCGCAACGAAGTGATGCCGAAGAACATCCTGATGATCGGGCCCACCGGCGTGGGCAAGACCGAGATCGCGCGGCGCCTGGCGACGCTGGCCAATGCGCCGTTCGTCAAGGTCGAGGCCACGCGCTTCACCGAGGTCGGCTACGTCGGCAAGGACGTGGAGCAGATCGTGCGCGACCTGGCCGACACCGCGGTCAAGCTGTACCGCGAACAGGCCAAGACCCGCGTGCGCACCCAGGCCGAGGACCGCGCCGAGGACCGCATCCTCGACGCGCTGCTGCCGCGGCGCAGCGCCGGCATCGGCTTCGATCCGGAGGCGGCGCGCAACGAGCCCTCGGCGCAGGACAACGACACCCGCAGCAAGTTCCGGCGCATGCTGCGCGCCGGCGAGCTGGACGAACGCGAGATCGAACTGGACGTGGCGGTCAACGTCAGCATGGACATCATGACCCCGCCGGGCATGGAGGAGATGGGCCAGCAGTTGCGGCAGATGTTCTCCAACCTGGGCGGCGGCAAGTCGCAGTCGCGCAAGCTGGCGATCAAGGCGGCGCGGCCGCTGCTGATCGAGGAGGAAGCCGGCAAGCTGGTCAACGAGGAGGACGTGCGCGCGGCGGCGATCGAGGCCTGCGAGCAGCACGGCATCGTGTTCATCGACGAGATCGACAAGGTCGCCAAGCGCGGAGACAACGTCGGCGGCGGCGACGTCTCGCGCGAAGGCGTGCAGCGCGACCTGCTGCCGCTGGTCGAAGGCTCCAACGTCAGCACCAAGTACGGCACGGTCAAGACCGACCACATCCTGTTCATCGCCTCCGGCGCGTTCCACCTGGCCAAGCCCAGCGACCTGATCCCGGAGCTGCAGGGCCGCTTCCCGATCCGCGTGGAGCTGTCGGCGCTTTCGAAGGACGACTTCATCCGCATCCTCACCGAACCCAAGGCGGCGCTGACCAAGCAGTACGAAGCGCTGTTGCTGACCGAGGGCGTGACCCTGAGCTTCACCGACGACGCCATCGACCGCCTGGCCGAGATCGCGTTCCTGGTCAACGAACGCCAGGAGAACATCGGCGCGCGGCGCCTGCACACCGTGCTCGAGCGCCTGCTCGATACGCTCAGCTACGAAGCGCCGGACCGCGACGGCCAGCGCGTCACCGTCGATGCCGCCTATGTGGACTCGCATCTGGGCGAGCTGGTGCAGGACCCGGACCTGAGTCGCTACATTCTCTGATCCGCCGCGCCGGTTGCAGACACGAAGACCCGCCGTCCGGCGGGTCTTTCGTTTGCGCCGGCCGCGGACGAAGGCGGCGAGGGCGGGCGCACGCCTGCGCGGCGCGGCTTGGCGTGCGCAGCGACCGGAGCTTGCGCTACATTGGGCCGAAAGGAGACGCCGATGGAATTCGACGTACTGGCCAACCACCGCGAGCGGCTGCCGACGCTGGCGCGGTGGTACTTCCGCCAATGGGGCCATCGGGTGCCGGGCAGGACGCTGCAGGACGAGTGCGAGCGCCTGGCGCGTTACTGCAACGCGGACCGGATCCCGCTGGTGGTGCTGGCGCTGGAGCGCGGCGAGCTGCTGGGCGCGGTCACGCTCCGGTTCCGCGAGCGCGAGAGCATGGCCGAACGCGAACACTGGCTGGGCGGCGTCTACGTGGCGGCGCCGCATCGCGGACGCGGCCTGGCCGCGCGGCTGGTGGCGCATGCGCTGGAGCGCGCGGCGGCGCTGGGCGTGCGGCAGCTGTACCTGCAGACCGAGGCCGACGACGGCGGCCTGTACCGGCGCCTGGGCTGGCAGCCGCTGGAGTGCGTGCGCCATCCGCGCGGCATCGACGTGCGGGTGATGGTGCGCGATGTATGTGCGCCGCCTGCATGAGCCGCACGGCGGCGGTGCCGGCTCGCTACAATCCTCGCCCTGGCGGACGCGCGGCCGGTTCGGCGGCATCGCGCGGACGCGACCGGCCAGTGGAGCATCGCGATGCCTTTGATCCTGTTCGTCGTCGTGGTCGTGGCCTTCACCCTGCTGCCGGTGATGGTCGGCGCGCGCGTGGTCGGCGCGCGCCGCAGCGACTCGTGGTCGGTGCTGCTGGCGGTGATCGCGCTGGCGGCCCTGTCCAGGGCGGTGGACCACTGGGTCGCCAGCGCACCGCTCGCCTTCGCGCTCTCGCTGCTACTGGGCACGCTGCTGCTGGCGGGCATCCTCGGCACCAGCGTGTGGCGCGCGCTGGCCGTGGCGGCGATCGCGCTGGCGCTGCAGGCGCTCGGGCTGTTGCTGTTGGCCGGCGTGCTCGGCGGCCAGCAGCACGGTGCGGTCGCGGCGTTCGCGCTGCGCTAGCGCGGCCACCGCCGCCGCGCGGTCAGCGCCAGCCGCCGGAACGCAGCTGCACGCTGTAGCGGTGCATCAGCTCGGCATGGATCGCGATCGAGGCTTCCTCGGCGAAATCCATCGCCATCGGCGCGCGCGCCCGTTCGCGCGCGGCCTCGGCGCGCGCGCGGTCCAGGTCGGCGTCGCGCACCGCCAGGTCCGCCATCACGATCACCTGTTCCGGCTGCACCTCCACGCAGCCGCCGGAGACATAGATCTCCAGCGCCTGGCCATCGCGCGGATGCACATGGATCATGCCTTCGCGCAGCCCGCACAGCATCGCGGCATGCCCGTGCAGCACGCCGAATTCGCCGGCGGCGCCGGGCAGGGTCACTTCGCGTACTTCGCCCGACCACACTTCGCCGGTCAGGCTGATGATGTCCAATCGCATCGCAGTGTCCTGTGCTGGCAAGGCGGGAGCGGCGCCAGCACCTGCGGCATGCGCACTACGTCCGCGGCGCGGCGCGAGCGACGCTTCGGCACTGCCGCCGCAGCGGCGGCCTGCGGGATGGCGATGGGCGCGGCGCGCACGCCGGGCATGCAGGGCAGGTATGACGACATCGCCACAGCCTAGTCCTGCCGCCGCCACGGCGCCTTGATCTGCATCAAAGGCAGCGGATGGCCGCCTATGTCCCGCGCGCGATGCGCTGGCGGCATGGCGCCGGCGCCGTCACAGGTAACGCAGCCAGGCCAGGTCGCGGCGCCGCGCCTTGAGCCGCGCGAATGCCGCCACCGGCGCGTACAGCGCCAGCGCCAGTACCGCGGCGATCGCCCACAGCGTGGCGACGCGGTCCACGCCGAACAGCGCGCCCTGGTTGGCGCCCCAGTACGCCAGCGCCGCCAGGTACAGCAGCTTCAGCGCGTACAGATGCAGCAGGTAGAAGAACATCGGCGCCGCGCCGATCGCCGCCAGCGGTGCCAGCGCGCGCGCCACCGCCGGACGCTCGTACAGGCGCAACAGCAGCAGGCCCACGCCCAGGGTCAGCAGCACGAACAGCAGCGATGGCGGGTACTTGGTCACGTTGAACACGCTCAGCACGGTGCCGGTGGTGTCGGCATGGGCCTGCCAGGGCGCGTCGCCGTAGCCGTTGTGCCAGCGCAGCAGCGCGAACAGCGCCAGCGCGCCGCTGCCGCAGGCCAGCAGCCGCGCATGGCGCCGCGCCGCGCCGAAGGCGCTGCCGTACCACGGGCCGGCGGCGTAGCCGAGCGCGATCACCCCGATCCACGGCAGCACCGGATAGGAGGTGCGCACGCGCAGGTCGCCCAGTTGCAGCCAGCCGCGCTCGTGCAGCACCGCCCAGGCCGCGGCCAGTGGGCCATCGCCGCGCACGTGCACCGCGTCGAGCAGGTTGTGCCCGGCCACCAGCACCGCACCGAGCAGCGCCAGCGCCGGCCGCGGCAGCCACAGCAGCGCCGCCAGCGCCAGCATGCTCAGCCCGATCGCCCAGATCACCTGCAGATACAGCACCTGCGGCGGGAAGGCCAGGGTCCAGGCGAAGTTCACCAGGGTCACTTCCAGCACGATCAGGAACAGCCCGCGCTTGAGCAGGAACCACGCCGCCGCGGAACGGCCGTGCGGCTGCCGCGCCGCGTACAGCCAGGCCGACAGTCCGGTCAGGAACACGAACACCGGCGCGCACAGGTGCGCCAGCAGGCGCGCGGCGAACAGCGCCGGCGAGACGGTTTCCACGTCCACCGGATCGCCGACCGGGTGATGCAGGTAGAAGGTCTCGCGCACGTGGTCGAGCAGCATCAGCAGCATCACCGTGCCGCGCAGCAGATCGATCGACTTCAGGCGTTCGTGGGAAATGGAGGAGGACATGCCGACCTGGGTTGCCAGAATCGAAATAACATAACATCGCTCACGGGCGCATTCGACTGCGTGCTCGCGCATGCCCGCTCGCATGCGCCGTCGCTTTTCCCTTCTCGCTCCGCTGTTCGCTGGCCTGTGCATCGGCACCTTCGGCGCGGGGCCGGGCCCGCAGCCGAACCGACGGAACTGGATACGGTGCAGGTGAACCGCCGCCGCGACTCGGGCATCCGTTACACCGACGCCACCAGCGCGGCAGGATTCGGCCGAGCCTGCGCCAGCCGCAGCCGCAGCCGCAGCCGATGGTGCTGGCACGCGGCGCGAACCGTCAGCGCCGGCGCGCAGTGCAGGCCGAGCCGGCGGTGCGACGGCACCGGCGGCGCGTGCGCCGCGCTCAGTCCTCGCCGATGTCCTCGTTCCACACGTCCGGATGGGCCGCGATGTAGCCGCCGAGCAGGTCGATGCATTCCTGGCTGTGCAGGTCGATCACCTCGACCCCGCTGTCGCGCAGCCAGTCGATGCCGCCCTGGAAGGTCACCGACTCGCCGACCACCACGGTGCCGATGTTGAACTGGCGCACCAGCCCGCTGCAGTACCAGCACGGCGCCAGCGTGGTGACCATGATGGTGTCCTTGTAGCGGCGCTGGCGGCCGGCCTTGCGGAACGCGTCGGTCTCGCCGTGCACCGACGGGTCGCCTTCCTGCACGCGGCGGTTGTGGCCGCAGCCGAGCAGGCGGCCGTCGTTGTGGTACAGCGCCGCGCCGATCGGGATGCCGCCTTCGGCCAGGCCCTGGCGGGCTTCGGCGATGGCGGTGTCGAGCAGGGCGCGGTAGTCGGGCGTGGCGATCATCGGAGGCGTTCCGTGGCGGGAGATCGCCATAGTGCGCATCGCGGCGCGGGCTGTCACCACAGGCCAGGTGCGGCGCGCACGGCGCCGTGTGCGCGTGCGTCGCCCCGCGCGCGCCGCATCGGCATTGCGGACGGCGCGCGCATCCGGCTTTACTTACCGCGCAAATAGGGCTATGAACGCTCTACCCCCATCCCCCGCATCACCGGCTCGGCGCAGGCCTTGCTGCAGAAACGCTGTTGTCCGCTTGCAGGAGACACGCGATGCGCACCACGATGTGGAAAGGGCTCGGCGGATTGGCCGTGGCCGCAGGGGTGGCGACCGGCGCGCAGGCGCAGGACCAGGAAAAGGCGCAGGGGCTGCAGTGGAGCGACGGCGCGGCCAGCGCCTCGCTGTACGGCACGCTGGACATCGGCTACGTCGGCCGCCGCGGCGGCAACGGCGCGGTCGCCGATACCGGCACCGAACACGACCTGCAGAGCGCGGCCGGCTCGGACGGCAGCAACGTCGGCCTCAAGCTCGGCTACGACCTGGGCAACGGCACCCGCCTGATCGGCGAGGTCGAGGTCGGCGTCAACCTTACCGGGGACGAGGAGGCCGGCAGCGGCGGCGATACGTTCTATACCCGCCATGCCTGGCTGGGCGCGACCGGCGGCTGGGGCACGCTGCTCGGCGGCACCGTCGACGGCGGCCGCGCCGCGGTGCTCAAGCAATACGATCCGTTCAAGGGCCGCTCCGTCGCCAGCGCCGGCTCGCTGCAGGTGGTGGTGTCGCGGGCCAAGGACGCGGTGGTCTACGTCACGCCCACCTGGCAAGGGTTCAACGCCACCTTCGCCTATACGCCCAACCTGCTCGGGGTCAGCGACCGCGACAGCCGCAGTCCGCTGTATGCGGTGATCCTGGCCTACAACAAGGGGCCGCTGAGCATCGGCTACGACCACGAAGAGGAGTGGTGGGAGGACGTGCCCGGGCTGACCCGGCTCAAGATCAATCTGTTCGGCGCCAGCTACGACTTCGGTCCGCTCAAGCTGTACGGCTTCTACGAGCGCATCGACATCCAGCAGCCGTTCGATGTCGCCGCGCTTGGCTTCTACCACGAGCACAAGGGCTATCTGCTGGGCTTCACCGCGCCGATGGGCGCCAACGGGCTATGGAAGGCGGCATGGAGCCGGCGCGATTCGTCGTACGTGGACAATACCTGCGACAAGTGGGGCGTGGGCTACCAGCACGCGCTGTCGGCCAAGGCCTATCTCTACGCCGACTACGCGCGGATCCACAACGATGCCGGCGGCACCTGCACCATCGCCTACAGCAACGAGCAGACCTCGGCCGACTTGGGTCAGGGCGACGCCGGCGGCTACGGCATCGAAGGCGTGGACTTCGGCCTGGTGCTGAAGTTCTGACGATCGCCCGGCGCCGCGCGCGCGTCGCCGCGGCGCGGCGCGGCGCGGACGCCGGCGCTGCGCGCTGCCGCGATCGCCGCGCAGTGCGGCCCGGCCCGGCCGGCGGCCGGCTCAGCGGCGGCTGCGACCGGGCGCCGCAGGCCACGACGGCGCCAGCAGTGCGATAATCCCGGCATGAGCGAATCCCCCTACAAGACCGGCACCACCCATTTCGGCTTCCGCGACGTCGATGCCAAGGACAAGCAGAAGCTGGTCGGCGAGGTGTTCACCTCGGTCGCCGGCAACTACGACCTGATGAACGACCTGATGAGCCTGGGCATCCATCGGGCCTGGAAGCGCTATTTCGTCGCCACCGCGCAGGTCAAGCCGGGCGACCGCGTGCTCGACCTGGCCGGCGGCACCGGCGACATCGCCGCGCTGCTCAAGGAACGCGTCGGCGACGAGGGCGCGGTGGTGCTGGGCGACATCAACGCCGGCATGCTGTCGGTGGGCCGCGACCGGCTGACCAACCGCGGCCTGGTCGCGGGCCTGGACTACGTGCAGTGCAACGCCGAGGCGCTGCCGTTCCCGGACCGCAGCTTCGACCTGGTGACCATCGCCTTCGGCCTGCGCAACGTCACCGACAAGGACGCGGCGCTGCGCGAGATGTACCGCGTGCTGAAGGTCGGCGGGCAGGCGCGGGTGCTGGAGTTCTCCGCGGTCACCGCCGACTGGTTCAAGCCGATCTACGACTTCCATTCGTTCAAGATCCTGCCGCGGCTGGGCCAGCTGTTCGCCAAGGACGCCGACAGCTACCAGTACCTGGCCGAGAGCATCCGCAAGCACCCGCCGCAGGACGCGCTGAAGGCGATGATGGCCGAGGCCGGGTTCGAGCGCAGCCACTACAAGAACCTCACCGGCGGCATCGTGGCGATCCATTCGGGCTACAGGATCTGATCGGTTCGGGACCGGGGACTCGGGACTCGGGACTCGGAAAAGCGCGACGCTGGCGCGAGCAGGGCGGTCCCTCGGGCAGAGGATGTTTCCGAACTGGCGATGCGTCCCTTGTGGGAGGGACCTTCAGTCCCGACGCTTCGCTCGCGCTGCGGCAGCGGCGGGCACGGGCAGGTAAACTGCCGGTTTTCCCCGAACCGGTGCCGTCAATGCGTTCCCCGTTCCTGCTGCTGTCCCTGGCCGCGGTCTTCGCGGCCGGCTGTTCCCGCGAGCCCGCCACCGACCCGGCCGCGCCTGCCGCCAAGCCCGCGCCCGCCGCCGCGGCCAAACCCGCCGACCGCCGCCATGACGAAAGCTCCTACGCCGAGCCGTCCAAGGTGGTCATCAAGGACCTGGCGCTGGACCTGAAGGTCGATTTCGACACGCAGCAGCTCGGTGGCACCGCGACCTACACGCTGGAGTGGAAGGACAAGGGCGCCAGGCAGCTGTTGCTGGACACGCGCGAGCTGAGCATCGAGTCGGTGCAGGCCGACGACGGCAAGGGCACGCTGGCGCCGCTGCAGTACGCGCTGGCGCCGGCCGACAAGATCTACGGCAGCAAGCTGACCATCGAGGCGCCGAACCAGCCGCAGACGGTCCGCATCGCCTACCGCACCGCACCCACCGCCTCGGGCCTGCAGTGGCTGCAGCCGTCGATGACCGAAGGCAAGCAGCTGCCCTTCATGTTCAGCCAGTCGCAGGCGATCCACGCGCGCAGCTGGGTGCCGCTGCAGGACACGCCGAGCGTGCGCTTCACCTACAGCGCGCACGTGACCTCGCGTCCCGACGTGATGGTGCTGATGAGTGCCGACAACGACCCGAACGCGGCGCGCGACGGCGACTACACGTTCAAGATGCCGCAGCCGATCCCGTCCTACCTGCTGGCCATCGCCGCCGGCGACCTGGTGTTCAAGCCGATCTCCGCGCGCTCGGGCGTGTGGGCCGAGCCGACGATGGCCGACAAGGCCGCCAAGGAGTTCGAGGACACCGAGAAGATGATCGCCGCGGCCGAGAAGCTCTACGGCGAGTACCGCTGGGGCCGCTACGACATGCTGGTGCTGCCGCCGTCGTTCCCGTTCGGCGGCATGGAGAACCCGCGCCTGACCTTCGCCACGCCGACGGTGATCGTCGGCGACAAGTCGCTGGTGTCGCTGATCGCGCACGAACTGGCGCACAGCTGGTCCGGCAACCTGGTGACCAACGCCAGCTGGAAGGACATCTGGCTCAACGAAGGCTTCACCACCTACGTGCAGGCGCGCATCACCGAGGCCCTGTACGGCGCCGAGGCGGCGGAGATGGAGCGCGAGATCGACCAGACCGACCTGCTCGACGAGGTCAAGGGCATGAGCCCGGCCGACCAGGCGCTGGCGCTGCCGGCGCTGGCCGAGCGCGATCCGGACGACGCGCTGAGCAGCGTCGCCTACGTCAAGGGCGCCTGGTTCCTGCAGTTCCTGGAGCAGCGCTTCGGCCGCGAGGCCTTCGATCCGTTCCTGCGCGGCTGGTTCGACGACCACGCCTTCCAGAGCGCCGACACCGACCAGTTCGTCGCCTACCTGAAGAAGAACCTGCTGGCCAAGAAGCCCGACGCGGTGACCGAGGCCGAGCTGCATGCCTGGCTGGACGAGCCGGGCATCCCTGCGTTCGCGCAGAAGGCGCGCTCGCGCAGCTTCTCGATGGTCGACACCGCGCGCATCGCCTGGTCCGGCAGCGGCGCGCTGCCGAGCAAGCAGATCACCGACGCGTGGAGCACCCAGGAGTGGGTGCGCTTCCTCAGCGGCCTGGGCGCCACGCTCAAGCCCGAGCAGCTCAAGCAGCTCGACCAGGACTATCACTTCACCGGCACCGCCAACGGCGAGATCGCGATGCGCTGGTATCCGCTGGCGATCCGCAGCGGCTACGCCGAGGCGCAGCCGGCGGCGGGCGAGTTCATCCAGCGGGTCGGCCGGCGCAAGCTGATCCTGCCGATCTACAGCGAGCTGGTGAAGACGCCCGAAGGCCTGGCCTTCGCCAAGGAGGTCTTCGCCAAGGCCAAGCCCGGCTACCACCCGATCACCACGGTGTCGGTGGAGCAGATGCTGGCCAAGGCCGACAAGGGCGCTGCCGCGCGCTGAGGTCGGCACGCCATAGACACAGCGCCTGTGGGAGCGACTTCGGTCGCGACGGCTTTACCGATAAAGCCCGTCGCGACTGAAGTCGCTCCCACATTTGTTAGCGGACGCCCCGGAGTCCGCCCATAACAGGCCGTCCCATGCAGGACTTGGCGCAGGCCGGGTCGCATGCGAAGGTAGGCGCATGGCACGTTTACGGTTCCCGGCTCCTGCATGTTGCTGATGATGGTGTTGCTGCTGTTGCTGGCGCTCGCCGCGACCGTGCTGCTGGCGTTGCTGCTGTGCGCGATGTTCGCGGTGCATCGCGATCCGTTCCTGCTGGTGCGCATGGAGGGCCTGCGGCTGCGCCGCGGCAGCGGCCTGCAGCGCTGCCAGGCGCAGGTCGCCGGGCACCGCTGGACCTATCTGCACCGCGCCGCGGCCGATCCCGCCGCGCCGACGCTGCTGCTGGTGCACGGCTTCACCGGCAGCAAGGAGAACTGGCTGCCGCTGGCGCATGCGCTCGGCACGCGCTATCACCTGTTCATTCCCGATCTGCCCGGCTGGGCCGAGAGCCAACGCATCGACGGGCAGGACTACGGCTTCGCCGCGCAGGCCGAGCGCGTGGCCGCTTTCGCCGCGCAGTACGTGCGCCGTGCGGGCAGCGAATGCGTGCTGGTCGGCCATTCGATGGGCGGCGGCATCGCCGCGCTCGCCGCGGCGCGCCATCCGGCGCTGTTCGACCGCGTCGGCCTGCTCAACGCCGCCGGCGTGCGTTTCGAAGACAACGCCTTCGGCCAGGCGGTGCTGGACGGCGACAACCCGTTCGCGGTGCACGACGCCGATTCGCTGCGCCGCTATATCGACACGGTGTTCCTGCTGGAGCCGAGCAAGCCGCGGATCCCACGCTGGGCGGTGCCGGTGATCGCCGCCTGGCGCCGCCGCGAAGCCGGATTCGAACAGCAGGTGCTGGCGCGGATCGGGCGCAGCGAGGAAGCCTTCGCGCCGTTCGACGAGGCGCAGCGGATCCGCCAGCCGGCGCTGCTGCTCAACAGCGCGCAGGACGCGGTGATCGACGCCAGCGCGCTCGGCCTGTACGCCGCGCGCTTGCCGCAGGCGATCCAGGTGCTGCTGGACGGCAGCGGCCACATGTCCATCGTCGAAAAACCCGCCGAGGTGGCGCAGGCCATCGACGCCCTGATCCAACGAGGAGTCCCCCGATGAAACGCATACTGCTCGGCGCGCTGTGCGCCGCCGTTCTGGCCGGCTGCGGCGACCGCGAAGCCGAACGCAAGGCGCAGGCCGCCGCGCAGGCGCAGGCCCAGGCGCAGGCCGCCGACGCGCTGGCCGCGCAGTACGACGGCGCGGTGAGCTCCGGCAACTGGGACCTGGCGCGCATCCATGGCGCAGCGCTGCTCGAGCAGTATCCCGGCTCGGACGCCGCCGAGCGCATCCAGCCCGGCTATGCCGAGGTCAAGGCCAAGGGCGAGGCGGCGCGCGAACTGCGCCGCATGCAGGCGGCGTGGGAATACTCGCAGGTGCCCGCCGGCAAGGGCACGCAGCGCTCGGCGATGCTGTACAGCCGCGACAAGGTCGATGTGGACGGCAGCGGGCCCAAGCCGGTGCAGCTGGTGTTCCGCGACCATCCGGAATGGAAGCGCAGCGCCTACCTGGTGCTGCAGGCCGGCGACTTCCGCTGCGCCGGCGGCTGCAAGGTGCAGCTGAAGGCCGACGACGCCGCGCCGCGCGCCGCCGCCGCGTGGCGCCCGGACACCGACGAGGCGATCGCGATGTTCATCAGCGACGACAAGGCGCTGTGGAAACTGGCGCGCAAGACCACGGTGCTGCAGATCGAATTCCCGGTGAAGGCCGGCGGCACCCGCACCGCGGTGTTCGAGACCGGCGGCCTGGACGGATCGCAGATGCCGGGATGGGACTGAGCGCGACGC
Organism: Xanthomonas sp.; assembly: GCF_017163755.1. Classification (GTDB taxonomy): domain Bacteria; phylum Pseudomonadota; class Gammaproteobacteria; order Xanthomonadales; family Xanthomonadaceae; genus Xanthomonas_A. Next base: position 20,083 of record NZ_JAFIWC010000015.1, on the reverse strand, counting down.
CGTCCGCCGCGCGCCTGCGGCAGGTGCGGCACTGGGTGTTCGACATGGACGGCACGCTGACCTGCGCGGTGCACGACTTCGCGCTGATCCGCCGCGAACTGCAGATACCGGCGCAGGCCGACATCCTGCACCACCTGGGCGCATTGCCGGCCGAACAGGCCGCGGCCAAGCACGCATGGCTGCTCGAGCACGAACGCGAACTGGCGCTGGCCTCGACCGCCGCGTCGGGCGCGCCGGCGCTGCTGCGCACGCTGCACGCGGCCGGCTGCCGCCTGGCGGTGCTCACCCGCAATGCGCTGGAACTGGCGCAGCTGACTCTGCGCGGGATCGGGGTCGAGGACGTGTTCGAACGCGGCGCGATCCTCGGCCGCGATGAGGCGCCGCCCAAGCCGCATCCCGGCGGCCTCCTGCAATTGGCCGACCGCTGGGGCGTGGCGCCGGGCGAACTGGCGATGGTCGGCGACCATGCCTACGACCTGCAGTGCGGCCGCGATGCCGGCGCGACCACGGTGCTGCTGCATGCGGACAATCCGTGGCCGGCGCTGGCCGACCTGCATTTCGCCGATTGCGCCGCGTTGCTGGCGTGGTGGCGGCAGCCGCCGTAGCGAGCGCCATCGCAGCGCCTGGATGAGCGCGCAGCGCTCCAGCGCGTCGCCGTAGCGCCATCGAGCGGGGCCAGGCGCCCCCGGTTCGCGTCGCAGATGCGGGCGGACGCGGTGGAGAACACCGGTGGCCTCGATCCATCGGTTCCGGCGTTCCAAGACCTCGATGCGCGAGAACCGGCTTGGCCGCAGCGCGCGCACCGATACCCGCCGCTGATGCGCCTTTTCGTCTGTCTGCAGGCGGCCGGATCACGCCGGGCGATACGCAGGGTGCACGGTCGCCAGGGGGCTGCCGGCCCTGCACGTCGGGACCGGCAGCGAGCGGCACCGCCGCGGCTTCAGACGCTGCGCCTGGTTCGCCACCGGCTGTTCCGGTGGACATCGGGCCCACGCACGCGCGTCTGCGCCGCCACCGATACAAACGCGCGACGCAGAGTGTGCCGTTTTCGATACAGCCATAGCACCGGCGCCGACCGCGCGTGAATGCGAGGCTTGTGCGGCAACGATGTCGCACTGCAACAGTGCGCTGGCACGCGCATTGCTCCATCTCCAGGGATGTTTCCGCACATCCCGCCGCGCAGGCCGTTGGACGGCACGCGCAACGGCTCTTCAACGAGGGGAGTAGAACGATGCACAGTCATCACCGTCATACCCGTACTTGGACGCTGTTGGCGCTCGCCACCACGCTGGTCCTGGCGGGCTGCAAGAAGCAGGAAGAAGCCGCAGCACCGGCGCCGGCCGCGCAGGCACCGGCGGCCACCGCGCCGGCGGCGGTGGCCGATACCGACAGCGAGTTCACCACCAACGCCAGCAACCCGGACAACTGGGGCGGCGTCGGCCGCGACTTCGCCCTGACCCGGCACAGCCCGCTGGCCGAGATCAACCGCGACAACGTCAAGAACCTGAAGATGTCGTGGGAGATGAAGACCGACGCGACCCGCGGCCACGAAGGCCAGCCGCTGGTGATCGGCAACATGATGTACATGGTCAGCGCCTATCCGAACAACGTGTTCGCGATCGACCTGGCGGCGCAGGAGGACGGCGGCAAGGTGCTGTGGAAATACACCCCGCAGCAGGACGAGCGCTCGGTGGCGGTGGCGTGTTGCGACACGGTCAACCGCGGCGCCTCCTATGCCGACGGCAAGCTGGTGTTCGCCAGCCTCAGCGGCGACGTGATCGCGCTCGATGCCAAGACCGGCAAGGAAGTGTGGAAGCAGAAGATGGCGCACCCGGACAAGGGCGAGACCATCACCATGGCGCCGATCATCGCCGACGGCAAGGTCGTGGCCGGCATCAGCGGCAACGAGTTCGGCGTGCTCGGCCGCGTCGCGGCCTATTCGCTGGCCGACGGCAAGCAGGTGTGGTCGTGCGATGCCGCCGGCAGCGACAAGGCGATCTGCCTGGGCGCGGACTTCAACAAGGCCAACCCGCAACACGGCCAGCTCGGCGACCTAGGCATCAAGACCTTCCCCAACGAGGAATGGAAGCGCGGCGGCGGCGCGGCCTGGGGCTGGTACAGCTACGACCCGAAGCTGAAGCTGGTCTACTACGGCACCGGCAATCCCGGCCTGTGGAGCCCGTCGTACCGCTGCGGCAAGACCACCCAGGAAGAGTGCAACAACGGCGACTACGACAACAAGTGGTCGATGACCCTGTTCGCGCGCAGGATCGATACCGGCGAAGCGGTGTGGGGCTACCAGAAGACGCCGTTCGACCAGTGGGACTACGACGGCGTCAACGAGCCGATCCTGGTCGACCTGGACATCGACGGCAAGCAGGTGCCCTCGGTGGTGCAGTTCGACCGCAACGGTTTCGCCTACGTGCTCGACCGCCGCGACGGCACGCTGCTGCGCGCGCACAAGTTCGTGCCGGCCAACTGGGCCGAGAGCATCGACATGAAGACCGGCCGCCCGATCAAGGTCGCCGAGCATTCGCCGCTGGAGCGCGGCAAGAAGGTGCAGGCGTACCCGTCGGCGATGGGCGGCAAGGACCAGCAGCCGTGCTCGGTCGACCCGGCCGAATCCAACGTGTTCTTCTGCGGTACCAACAACTGGCACATGGAACTGGAGCCGCAGGAGCGCGGCAACACCATGATGGGCCTGCCGTACGTGTTCGCCAACGTGATGATGAAGCCGAACAAGCCCGGCGCGCTGGGCATCGTCAAGGCGTTCGACGTGGTCAGCGGCAAGTCGAAGTGGGAGATCGAGGAGAAGTTCCCGGTGTGGAGCGGCACCCTGGTCACCAACGGCGGGCTGGTGTTCTACGGCACGCTCGACGGCTGGTTCCGCGCGGTGGACAAGGACACCGGCAAGAAGCTGTGGGAGACCAAGCTGCCGTCGGGCATCATCGGCAACCCGATCGCCTACAAGGCCAACGGCCACCAGTACGTGGCGGTGTTCTCCGGCATCGGCGGCTGGATCGGCCTGCCGGTGGCCGGCGGCCTGGATCCGGGCGATCCCTACGGCGCACTGGGCGCGGCCGGGCTGGCCTTCAGCAACGGCTTCGACAAGATCCCGCTGGGCGGCATGGTGCACACGTTCCGGATCGACGGAACCGGCAAGACCGTCACCCCGACCGCCACCGCGTCGGCAGGTGGCGCGGCGGCCGGTGCGGCCAAGACGGCGCGATGAGTCGGCGGCGCCGCGCCAGCGTCGCGAGCGGCCGCGCATTGGCGGCCGTCTCGTCCCGCAGCGTTCATGGCGCGCGCGCCGTGCTGCTGTTTTGCAGCCTCGGACTCGTCGCCGCAGGTTGCACGCGCGAGCCGTCGTCCTCGACGGCTCGCGCTCCTGATTCCGCCGCAGCGGCCACGGCGCCAGCCGCCACGCCCGCTGCGGCACCGGGAGTGCCCACGCCCGCCGGCGGCACGTCGGCGGGCGCGGTGCTGAAGGTCTGCGCCGACCCGGGCAACATGCCGTTGTCCAACCGCGCCGGCGAAGGCTTCCAGAACAAGATCGCGCAAACGCTGGCCGCCGCGATGGGCCGGCGGCTCGAGTACGAGTGGCGCACCTACTATCAGCGCGGCCTGGCGCGCAGCACGATCAATGCCGGCCGTTGCGACGTGCTGATGGACATGAACAGCGATTTCGAGATGGGCCTGCCCACCCGCCCGCTGTACCGTTCGACTTACGTGCTGGTGACCCGCAAGGGCCTGGCGCTGGCGCCGGCCTCGCTCGACGATCCGGCGCTGAAGAAGCTGCGCATCGGCGTGTTCCAGAGTTCGCCGGCGCGGCAGGCGCTGTACGACCACGGCGTGACCGGCGACGTGCAGTACCTGTTCTACGATTCGTCGACCGCGCCGGAAGAGCATCCGGGCAAGCTGGCCGAGCGCGTCGTCGCCGGGCAGCTGGATGCCGCCGAATCCTGGGGCCCGGTGGCCGGCTACTACGCCGGCCGCAACGGGTTGGGCATGGTGCCGCTGAACACGATCGACGACGAGGTGCTCGAGTATTCGATGGCCTGGGCGGTCTCGCGCAAGAACGAAGCGCTGCGCGACGCGCTGAACCAGGCGATGCACGACAAGCGCGAGGAGATCGCCGCGATCCTGCGCGACTACCACGTGCCGCTGGTCAAGTGCGAGGACTGCGTCGTCACCGGCGACCTGGCGTCGCATGGTCCGTACGCCGCGCCGCCGCAGGCCGCCGCGCCCAGCGCGCAGGCGTCGTCGCAGGCGCTGGCGCAGCTGCAGTTGCGCATCGCCGACGGCGCCGATCCCAACCAGGAGCTGGCGCACGCGATCGACGCCGGCGACGGCGTGCGCGTGGCCTGGCTGCTGCGCCATGGCGCCAAGGCCGACCGGCCCAACCTGCTCGGCGAGCCTCCGCTGCACCAGGCCATCCGCAACCAGGCGCCGGCGCTGGTCGGCGAGCTGCTCGCCGCCGGCGCCAGCGTCGACAGCCGCGACGGCAGCGACTGGACGCCGCTGATGAAGGCGGCCTGGTCCAACGACACGCGCAGCGTGTCGCAGCTGCTCGGGCGCCGCGCCAAGGTCGACACGGTGGCCAAGGACGGCTGGACCGCGCTGGACCTGGCGATCTCCTATGCCGACGCAGGCGTGGTGCAGGCGCTGATCGACGCCGGCGCCGACGTGCGCCGCAGCAATCCGGCCGGGTTCACCCCGGTGATGTTCGCGGTGGCGCGCAACGACATGCAGATCCTCGACGCGCTGCTTGCGCGCGGCGCGGCGCCGGACCAGGCCAACCGCGCCGGCGTGACCCCGTTGATGCTCGCCGCGGCGGCGGGGCGCGAGGCGATCGTGCGCCGGCTGCTGCAGGCCGGGGCCAAGGCCGATACGCGCGATGCCGACGGCAAGACGCCGGCGGCGCTGGCGCAACAACGCGGCAACGCCCCCCTGGCGCAGCTGTTGACGGAGGCCGAGCAGCGGCGCGCGCAATGAGCGCTTGAATCCCATCGCCTCACCCGCGGGCCGTGCGCCTGCGTTCCCCACCACATCGTCAAGGAAAAGGTTTGTCCATGCGTACTGCCGTCGTCGTTCTCTCCCCCGTCGTACAGAAACACCTGCGGTTGTGCCTGCTGGCGTTGACCTGCGTGCTGGCGGCCTGCGGCAAGGAAGCGCCGGCACCGGCCGCGGCCCCTGCCGCGCCGGCCGCCGCCGCCGCACCGCCACCCGCCGCCGCGACACCCGCGCCAGCCGCCGCCCCGCCGCCGGCCGCGGCAGTGACCCCGATCCCCAAGGGACCGCCAGTGAAGGACTCGCCCGAACTGGCCGCCGAGGGCAAGAAGATCTTCCTGTCCGCCGGCTGCAGTGCCTGCCATGGCGGCACCGGCGGCGGCGGCATGTGCCCGCCGCTGACCAACGACGTGTGGGTCTACGGCGGCGACGACGACACCCTGCGCGTGCTGATCGACGAAGGCACCGCCGGCATGACCGCGCACGGCAAGGTGCGCGTCGGCCACGAGAACGTGGTCGGGCAGATGCCGCCGTTCGCGCCGGTGCTGAAGGAAGGCGACACCGAGAAGCTGCTGGCCTTCATCCATTCGATCAAGAAGACCGCAGGCAAGGCGCCATGACCGGATGGGCCAGGCGGATGTGCGGTGCGCTCGCGGCGGCGGCGCTGCTGGCCGCCGGCGCCTGCCAGCGCGCGCCTGCGCCCGCGGACGGCGCGGCGACCGCATCGGCGCCGGCAGCATCCGCAGCGCCCGCGACGCCGGTATTGGCCTACGTGCCCAACCAGCGCAGCGGCACCATCTCGGTGATCGACACCGCCCAGGATGCGGTGGTGCGCACGCTGTCCGGGCAGGGCCAGCTGGGCAAGCGGCTGCAGCAGATCGTGCCGGGCCCGGGCGGGCACCTGTACGTGATCGACGCCCAGGGCCATCGGCTGCTCGAGCTGGACGTGGCCCAGGACCGGGTGCTGCGCAGCGTGGACATCGGCGAGAACGCCGAAGGCATCGCGGTGTCGCCGCGCGGCGACCAGTTCGCGATCTGCGTGGAAGGACAGAACCAAGTGATGCTGATCGACCCGCGCAGCTTCGCCATCGGCGCGCACATTGCCACCCAGGGCCAGGCGCCGGAGCACTGCCTGTACACGCCCGACGGCGCCTGGCTGCTGACCAGCAACGAAGCCTCCAGCGACCTGGACGTGATCGACCTGAAGGCGGGGCGTTCCAGCGGGGTCATCGCCACCAGCGGGCACCCGCGCGGCATGGCGTTCGCGCCGGACGGCAACACCGTCTACGTAGCGCAGGAATCGGCGCACGTGGTCGACGTGATCGACCTGGTCGCGCGCCGCCGCGTGGCCAGCATCCCGGCCGGGCAGCGCACCGCCGGGCTGACCATTTCCAGCGACGGCCGCCGCATCTACGCCTCCAACGGCGGCGCCGGCACGGTCAGCGTGATCGATCCGGCCGCGCGCGCCACGCTCGGCGAGATCGCGGTGGGACAGCGGCCGTGGAACCCGGCGCTGACCCCGGACGGAAAGAAACTCTATGTGGCCAACGGCCGCTCCAACAGCGTGAGCGTGATCGACACGGCCACGATGAAGGAACTCAAGCAGATCGCGGTGGGCGACATGCCCTGGGGTGTGGTCATCGCGCGGTAGGGCAGGGCCGCATGGGGCGGTGCGATGTGACGTGGGGAGGCGGACGATGAAGACGCGAGCCGCGGTCGCCTGGGCGGCAAACCAGCCGCTGGCGATCGAGGAAGTGGACCTGCAGCCGCCGAAGCCGGGCGAGGTGCTGGTGCGGCTGGTCGCCAGCGGCGTCTGCCACAGCGATGCCAGCACCCTGTCCGGGGCCGACCCGGATGCGGCGTTCCCGGTGATCCTGGGCCAGGAGGGCGCCGGCGTGGTCGAGGAGGTCGGCGTCGGCGTCACCAGCGTGCGCCCGGGCGACCACGTGATCCCGCTGTACATGCCCGAGTGCGGCGTGTGCAAGTTCTGCCGCTCCGGACGCACCAACCTGTGCCAGGCGATCCGCGCCAGCCAGGACCGCGGGCTGATGCCCGACGGCAGCAGCCGTTTCTCGCTGCGCGGGCGGCCGATCCTGCACTACATGGGCACCAGCACCTTCGCCGAATACACGGTGCTGCCGGAGATCGCGGTGGCCAAGATCCACCCGGCCGCGCCGCTGGACAAGGTGTGCCTGCTCGGCTGCACCGTCACCACCGGCATCGGCGCGGTGCTCAACACCGCGCGCGTGCGCCCGGGCGAGAGCGTGGCGGTGTTCGGCCTGGGCGGCATCGGCCTGTCGGTGGTGCAGGGCGCGGTGATGGCGCGCGCCGAACGCATCATCGTGGTCGACATCAATCGCGACAAGTTCGAGCTGGCGCGCGCGCTGGGCGCCACCGACTGCCTGGACCCGAAGGACTACGGCGCGCCGGTGCAGCAGGTGATCGTGGACCTGACCGACGGCGGCGCCGACCACAGCTTCGAGTGCGTCGGCGACGTGCGCGCGATGCGCGCGGCGCTGGAGTGCTGCCACAAGGGCTGGGGCCAGAGCATCATCATCGGCGTGGCGCCGAGCGCCCAGGAGATCCGCACGCGGCCGTTCCAGCTGGTCACCGGGCGCGCGTGGCGCGGCAGCGCCTTCGGCGGGGTGAAGGGGCGCAGCGAGCTGCCCGGCTACGTCGAGCGCTACCTGGGCGGGGAGATCCGCATCGACGAGCTGATCAGCGAGACGCTGCCGCTGCAGGACATCAACCGCGCCTTCGATTCGATGCGCGAGGGCCGGGGCATCAAGTCGATCGTGCTTTATTGAACAGCATGCCGTACCGACAAGGAGGACACATGCGTGCAATTCCACCGCGTGCCGCGGCGAACGCCTCGGCGATCGCCATCGCCATCGCCGCAGCGCTCGCGGCAGCGCCCGCCGCGGCGCAGACCACGGTCAACGCCGACGATGCCCAGGTCACGCTGCTGGACCGGGTCGAGGTCACCGCCACGCCGATCCCCGGCACGCTGATCGACGCCGACCAGCTGCCGTACACCGTGCAGTCGGCCACCGCCGAGGACATCGGGCGCGCGCAGGCCGGCAACCTCACCGAGTTCATGGTGCGGCAGCTCAACGGCGTGGACACCAACGAGGTGCAGGGCAGCCCATTCCAGGCCGACATCACCTTCCGCGGCTTCCGCGCCTCGGCGCTGCCCGGCGCCTCGCAAGGCCTGTCGGTGTACCTGGACGGGGTGCGCATGAACGAACCGTTCGCCGACATCGTCAGCTGGGACATGATGCCGGAGGCGGCGATCCGCAGCGTCACCCTGATGCCCGGCTCCAATCCGCTGTTCGGCCCGAACACGCTGGGCGGCGCGCTGGCCTTCGCCACCCAGTCGGGCATCACCGCGCCGGGGGTGCGCGCCGAGGTCTCGTTCGGCAGCAACGAGCGCAAGCGCCTGGACGCCTCCTACGGCTACGCTGGCGCCGACGGACTGCATGCCTTCGTCGCGGTCACCGGCTTCGACGAGGACGGCTGGCGCGACGCGTCCGAAGGCCGCCTGGGCACGCTGTTCGCCAAGGCCGGGCGGCAGGGCGAGCGCACCGACTGGGACCTGTCGCTGCTGCACGGCCGCAGCAAGCTGATCGGCAACGGCCTGCTGCCGAGCGGCCGCTATACCGACGAGGGCATCGAGCCGGGCCTGTACGAGGACGACCGGCGCGCGGTCTACACCTCGCCCGACCTCACCCGCAACCGCAACACGCTGCTGACCTGGCAGCTGGACCACCGCCTCGACGCCGACACCGCGCTGCACGTGCTCGCCTACCACCGCGAAGGCCGCCGCGACACGGTCAACGGCGACATCAACGAGGACTACGAGGAATTCGTCGAGGAGTGCGCCGGCGGCTACGCCGACGACGGCACGCCGCTGGACGCCGATTGCGATGTCGAGCGCGACGAGGCCGACGCCGTGCACAGTGGCGTGCTCAACACCACGCAGATGCGCCAGCACGCGCAGGGCGTGGCGCTGAACCTGAGCCGCCATGCCGGCGCGCACCAGATCAGCGTCGGCGCCACCTACGACCGCAACCGGGTGCGGTACCGCCAGTACGAACAGGAAGGCTGGGTGCAGGACGACCGCTCGATCGCCGCCGATGCCGACGAGGAGCGCGAGTTCTTCTCCGGCGTCAGCGGCCGCAGCAGCACCCTGGGCGTGTTCGCCAGCGACACCTGGGAGCTGAGCCAGGCCACCCACGTCACCGCGTCGCTGCGCTGGAACCGGGTCGAGGTCAGCAACGTGCTGTCCACCGCCGAAGACGGCGCGCGGCCGAGCGAGCGCTTCGTGTTCGCCAAGGCCAACCCGTCGCTGGGCCTGACCCAGCGGCTGGGCGCCGGCGTCACCGCGTTCGCCTCGGCCTCGCAGAACAGCCGCGCGCCGACCGCGATCGAGCTGGGTTGCGCCGATCCGGAGCAGCCGTGCCGGCTGCCGACCGGGCTGCAGGCCGATCCGCGCCTGGAGCAGATCGTCTCGCGCACCTACGAAGTGGGGCTGCGCTGGAACCCGTCGCCGACCCAGGCGATGAACGCCTCGCTGTACCGCGCCGACAACCGCAACGACATCCTGTTCCTGCGCGCGCCCAACACCCAGCTGGGCTATTTCGACAACGTCGACCGTACCCGCTACCAGGGCGCGGAGCTGAACTACCGCACCGCCAGCGGGCCGCTGCGCTGGTTCGCCAGCTACAGCTACCTCGACGCGACCTACCGCAGCGACGGCGAACTGCTGTCCGGCGAGCGCGCCATCGCGTTGCGGCCGGGCATGCGCATCGCCGGGCTGCCGCGCAACACGCTGAAACTGGGGCTGGAATGGCAGGCGTCGCCGGCGCTGGCGCTGGGCGCGGACCTGCGCGCGGTGTCGCGGCGCGTGGCCAGCGGCAACGAGGACGGCCTGGTGGAGAACCCGGAGGACGGCGAGGAACTGCAGCGCCACGACCTGGCCACCGGCGGCTATGCGCTGGTGGACGCGCACGGCAGCTGGCGGCTGGCCGACGGGCTGACGCTGTACCTGCGGGTGAGCAACCTGTTCGACCGCCGCTACGAGACCTATGCGGCGATCGCCGAGGACCTTTTCCCCGATGGCGAACTGGCGCGGCCGCAGGACGCGGCGGTCGAGGATGGCCCGTCGCGCTTCGTCGCCCCGGGCGCGCCACGGCAGTACCAGGTGGGACTGCGCTGGCAGTTCTAGGCCGGCCGTCAGCGGCATGGACTTCGAACGCGGGTCGATGCTTGGCGAACGGCCGGTGCGCCAGGCCGCGGCTTTTCCCAGGAACAGCGCGGGTGGCCCGGGCCATCGGCCGCGACACCGAAGCCGGAAAAGGCATCGGACATCGGCAGCAGTCGGGACTGAAGTCCCTCCCACAACAGCCGCGAATGGGCACCACCACGCCAGGCGCCGGCTCTTCTGTAGGAGCGGCTTCAGCCGCGACCCCGAAGCCGGCAAAGGCACCGGACATCGGCAGCAGCCGGGACCGAAGCCCCTTCCACAACAGCGCGCGATGAGCACCGCCGCGCCAGCGCCGGCTCTTCTGTAGGAGCGGCTTCAGCCGCGACACCGAAGCCGGAAAGGCAATCGGACATTGGCAGCAGTCGGGACCGAAGTCCCTCCCACAACAACCGCGCGAATGGGCATCGCCGCGCCAGGCGCCGGCTCGTCTGTAGGCGCGGCTTTAGCCACGACACCGAAGCCGGAAAGGCCTCGGACATCGGCAGTAGTCGGAACTGAAGTCCCTCCCATAACAGCTGCGCGAATGGGCACCACCGCGCCAGCGCAAGCTCTTCTGTAGGAGCGGCTTCAGCCGCGATCCTGAAGCCGAAGCCTCCCCGCCTTGGTGTCGCGGCTGAAGCCGCTCCTACAGAGGAGGCTTCCGGCGATCGGCGTCAGGCCGTCGCCAGGCCGTGCTTGCGCAGCTTGCGGTACAGCGTGTTGCGGCTGATGCCCAGCGCGTCGGCGGTTCGGCTGACGTTCCAGCGGTGCCGTTCCAGCTGCTGCTGCAGCACGCTGCGCTCGGCGCTGTCCAGCGCGGCGCGCCCGGGCATGTCGTCGGCGGCGACCGCGTCGCCGTCGACCAGGCACGGCCCGCTGCCGGCGTCGACGATCTCCTGCGGCAGGTTGGAGATGCGGATCAGGCCGTCGCTGCACAGCACCGCGGCGGTGCGCAGCACGTTGCGCAGCTGGCGCAGGTTGCCCGGCCAGGCGTAGCTGAGCAGCTTGTGCAGCGCGTCCTCGCTGATGCGCACATGGCGCTCGCCGCTTTCCTCGCGCAGCAGCGTGCGGATCAGCTCGGCCTTGTCGCTGCGCTCGCGCAGCGGCGGCAGGTGCAGCACCACGCCGTTGAGCCGGTAGTACAGGTCCTCGCGGAACTCGCCCGCGGCCACCATCTGCGCCAGGTCGCGGTGGCTGGCGCTGATCACGTGCAGCTCCAGCGGCACCGCGCGCTCGCTGCCCAGCGGGGTCACGCTCTGCTCCTCCAGCACGCGCAGCAGCCGGGTCTGCAGCGGCAGCGGCATGTCGCCGATCTCGTCCAGGAACAAGGTGCCGCCGCTGGCCTGCAGCAGCTTGCCGTGGCGGCCCTCGCGCGCGGCATCCGTGAACGCGCCGCGCGCGTAGCCGAACAGCTCGCTCTCGATCAGCGCCTCGGGAATCGCCGCGCAGTTGACCGCGACGAACGCGCGCCCGGCCCACGGCGAGCCGCGATGCACCGCCTTGGCGAACTCCTCCTTGCCGGTGCCGGTGGCGCCGCGCAGCAGGATCGAGACGCGGTGCGCGGCCAGCTTCAGCGCATTGTCCAGGTTGTGGCGCATGCGCGGGTCCGAGCCGACATGTTCGCGCGCATGCGGCGCGTCCTCGTCGGCGTGCGCGGCCGCCGGCGCATGCGGCGCGTGGCCGCCGGCCGCGGCCGTGGACTGCCGTGGCGGCTGCGCCAGGGCGAAGAAGCGGCGCCCGTGGCAGGCGCAGCGGATCGACCACAAGGTGCTGGCGTCGTTGCGCGCGCGCTGCTCGACGGTATCGAAGTCCAGCTGCATCACCTGCGAGATGTCGCGGCCCACCAGCAGGCTGCGGTCGGCCTTGCCCAGCTGCTCCAGCGCCGCTTCGTTGGCCGCCAGCACGCGCCCGTCGCCGCCGATCGCCATCAGGCCTTCGTGCAGCAGGCCGGCGAACTCCGGGCGGCTGTGGAAGCGCAGGATCCACGCGTGGCGGAATTCGTTGAGGAAGTGCGAGCGCGCGATCTGCGCGGCCGACATCGCCACCAGCGCGCTGGTGTGGCGCTGCACCAGCTTGGTGTCGCGCGCGTCCGGCGTGGTCGCATCCAGCACCGCGAGCAGCTGGCCGTGCGGATCGAGGATCGGCGCGCCGCTGCACGACAGCGGCAGGTGCCGGGCCAGGTAGTGCTCGCCGCGGTGCACGTTGACCGCGCTGCGTTCCACCACGCAGGTACCGATGCCGTTGGTGCCTTGGTAGCGCTCGGCCCAGCTGGCGCCGCAGAACAGCCCGGCCTCGCGGAATTCGCGCAGCAGCGTCGGGTCCTGCATGCTGTGCAGCACCGTGGCCTCGGCGTCGGCGAACACCACCGCATAGCCGCTGCCGGCGATCTGCTCGTAGAGGTTCTCCATCTCCACCTTGGCGATGCGCAGCAGCTCGTCCAGCCGCTGCTGGCGCTCGCGCAGCCCGCTGCCGTCGTGTACCAGCGGCCGCGGCGTGGCCTCCGGGTTCAGTCCGTATTCGTCCAGGCAGCGCTGCCAGGAGCGCGCCAGCACCGGCGGCAGCGGCTCGATATCGCGGTAGCGGCGCATCCGCGCCAGCAGCGCAGGTTCAACGAGGCTCTCGGTCGACGCCGTGGCGGCGGCGTGCAAGAGGTTGGCAACTGTGGACTCCGACACGGCGGCACCCCTCGACCCCCATGGCAGGGATCAGGTCATCAGTGACGCACAATCGCGCGGTCTGCTCAAACCGCAGTGCAGCAAAAGGCGGGATTTTGGGATCGAGGGTCCTGGATTGGCAGGAGCGGCGTTCCGGGGCGGGGATCCGCCAGGGGCCGGCGGAAGGGAAAAACCCGCGAACTGCGCCGTTCTCCGCGCAACTACCGCCCCGGACCTCCGTTGAGCGGAGCCGGCTCCCCGTTTCCGGCTTGGATCGGCACCGGGCAGCGGCAAGCGCGGCTTCCCGTGACGGCACCTTCCGCCTCCCGCCCCGGCCGGCCCCCCAGCCTAAACGGCGGGCCACCGCGCGGCCCCCGTGGCGGCACGCCCTGCCAGGCTCTGGCAAGCCGCCCCTGGCCCAAACGAAAAAACCGCTCAACCGCGCGGTTCTCCGTGGAATTACAGCGCCAGGCCCCGGCTTTTGCGAATCCCGAAGCCCGCTTTCCCGATCCCGGCCCTACAACGCATACCCGAACTGCTGCTTGAACTGCTCGCTGAACTCGGCGAAGTCGAAGCGCTGGTTCTGGGTGCCGGGGTGCTCGACCTTCAGCGCTCCCATCAGGTTGCCCATGCGCCCGGTGGTGATCCAGTCGTAGCCGTTCATGATCCCGTAGATCAGCCCGGCGCGGAACGCGTCGCCGCAGCCGGTCGGGTCGACCACCCGGCGCTCGTGCGCCGGCGGGATGTCGTAGGTCTTCTCGGGGGTGTGCAGCAGCGCGCCCTTCGGGCCCTGGGTGGTGATGTAGGCCTGCACCCGCTGCACGATGTCCTTCTCGTCCCAGCCGGTGCGCTCCTGCAGCAGGTTGGACTCGTAGTCGTTGACCACCACGTAGTCGGCCTGTTCGATGAACTGGCGCAGCTCCGGGCCGTTGAACAGCGGCATCGCCTGGCCGGGGTCGAAGATGAAGGGGATGCCGCCGGCGGCGAATTCCTCGGCGTTCTGCAGCATGCCCTCGCGCCCGTCCGGGCCGACCAGGCCCAGGGTCACCCCGGGCACGTCCTTCACATGGTTCTCGTAGCTGCGCATCATCGCGCCGGGATGGAACGCGGTGATCTGGTTGTTGTCGTGGTCGGTGGTGATGAACGCCTGCGGGGTGAACAGCTCCTCGATCACCTTCACCTGCGACAGGTCGATGCCCAGCGACTCGAAATGCTCGCGGTACGGCCCGAAATCCTGGCCCACGGTACCCATCGGGATCGGCTTGCCGCCCAGCAGGTGCAGGTTGTAGGCGATGTTGCCGGCGCAGCCGCCGAACTCGCGGCGCATCCGCGGCACCAGGAACGACACGTTCAGGATGTGCACCTTGTCCGGCAGGATATGGTTCTTGAACTGGTCCGGGAACACCATGATGGTGTCGAAAGCGAGGGAACCACAGATCAGTGCGGACATCGGGCAGGCCTTGGCGGAGGGAGGATCCCGCGCGGCGGCGGGCGGTTGCGGGGTCGCCGCGGCGCAAAGGGTAACGGCTGCGGCCGGGCAGGGCCAGAACCGCGGCGTGCGGCGCCGCCCATTCATCGCCGGAAAGTGCGGTTTTAGCGAGAATTTTCCTTGCCCGCACCCAGGTGGGTTGCTAGGCTAGCGGACTTCGTTTCTGCCCATTTTTTCGCCATTCGGCGGCGGGCGCGCGCTTCCCAGGACACAATCCCTGATGTTCAAGAAACTCCGCGGCATGTTCTCCAACGACCTGTCCATCGACCTGGGCACGGCCAACACCCTCATCTACGTGCGCGGCCAGGGAATCGTGTTGAACGAACCGTCGGTGGTCGCGGTGCGCCAGGATCGCGCGATCGGCGGCACCCGCTCGGTGGCCGCGGTCGGCGCGGAGGCCAAGCAGATGCTCGGCCGCACCCCCGGCCACATCACCACCATCCGCCCGATGAAGGACGGCGTCATCGCCGACTTCACCTACACCGAGGCGATGCTGAAGCACTTCATCAAGAAGGTGCACAAGTCGCGCTTCCTGCGCCCGAGCCCGCGCGTGCTGGTGTGCGTGCCGGCCGGCTCGACCCAGGTCGAGCGCCGCGCGATCAAGGAATCGGCCGAGGAGGCCGGCGCGCGCGACGTGTACCTGATCGAGGAGCCGATGGCCGCGGCGATCGGCGCCGGCATGCCGGTCACCGAGGCGCGCGGCTCGATGGTCATCGACATCGGCGGCGGTACCACCGAGGTGGCGGTGATCTCGCTCAACGGCATCGTCTATTCGCAGTCGGTGCGCATCGGCGGCGACCGCTTCGACGAGTCGATCACCAACTACGTGCGCCGCAACCACGGCATGCTGATCGGCGAGGCCACCGCCGAGCGGATCAAGCTGGAGATCGGCTGCGCCTACCCGCAGGCCGAGGTGCAGGAGATGGAGATCTCCGGGCGCAACCTGGCCGAGGGCGTGCCGAAGATGATCAAGATCAACTCCAACGAGGTGCTCGAGGCGCTGCACGAGCCGCTGTCGGGCATCGTCTCGGCGGTCAAGCTGGCGCTGGAGCAGACCCCGCCGGAGCTGTGCGCCGACGTGGCCGAGCGCGGCATCGTGCTGACCGGCGGCGGCGCGCTGCTGCGCGACCTGGACCGGCTGATCTCCGAGGAGACCGGCCTGCACGTGCAGGTGGCCGACGATCCGCTGACCTGCGTGGCCCGCGGCGGCGGCCGCGCGCTGGAGCTGGTGGACATGCACGGCAACGAGTTCTTCGCGCCGGAGTGATGGCCAGGCCGGGAATCGGGATTCGGGAATGGGGAGTCGAACCGCCCATCCGCACCGATATTCCCGGCCCCGCGTGCGCTGCCGTGCCTGCGCCCGGGCCTGATCGACCCGGAATCGCGCCGTTGGTTTCCGATTCCCCCTTCCCGCTTCCCCCTTCCCGGCTCTAGCCCGTGCCTCCCTACGCCGGTCCTCCCGTCACCACCCGCCCGGGCGAAGCCGCCAGCACCCCGCGGTTGCTGGCGTACCTGGCGCTGGCGCTGGTCCTGATCGTGCTCGACGACCAGGCCGGCTGGCTGGCGCGGCTGCGCAGCCAGGCCAACCTGCTGGTGCAGCCGGTCTGGGCGCTGGCCGGGCTGCCGGGCCGGCTCGGCTCGCAGGTGCAGGAGAACGCCGCCAGCCACGCGCAGCTGGTCAAGGAGAACCGCAACCTGCGCAACCAGCTGCTGATCGCCAATGCGCGCCTGACCCGGCTGCAGACCGCCGCGCTGGACAACGCGCAGCTGCGCGAACTGCTCGGCGTGGCCGAGCGCCGCGGCCTGGACGTGCAGCTGGCGCCGATCCTGGACATCGACCTGGACCCGACCCGGCAGCGGCTGGTGCTCGACGCCGGCAGCCGCGACGGGGTGCGCGTCGGCCAGGCGGTGATCGACGCCGGCGGGCTGATGGGGCAGGTGATCGAGGTGACCCCGCTGCATTCGACCGTGCTGCTGCTGACCGACCCGGACCACGCGGTGCCGGTGACGGTGGCGCGCAACGGCGTGCGCCTGATCGTCTACGGCCGCGGCGACACCCTGGAACTGCGCGACGTGCCGCTCAGCGCCGGGGTCCAGGTCGGCGACGAGATCGTCACCTCCGGCCTGGGCGGACGCTTCCCGGCCGGATTTCCGGTCGGCACCGTGTCGGCGCTGCGCCCGGACGACACCCACGCCTTCCTGGTCGGCGCGCTGAAACCGGCGGCCAAGCTGGATCGCGGGCGGGATGTGTTGCTGTTGAAGCCGGGACTCGGGACTCGGGACTCGGGACTCGGACAGTCGGGGCGGCCGGGACCGGGGACCGGGGACCGGGGACCGGGACAGCCGGGAGAATCGGGACCAGGGACCGGGGACCAGGGACCCGGTAGCAGCAACAGCAATGCGACGCATGGGCCGGCTCAAGGGCGCGGTTCTGCGTCCGTTGCTGCGCCGGCGGCCGGCCCGGTATCCGACCGGGCCTCCGTTCCTGACCGGATCCCCGGTCCCCGGTCCCCGGTCCCGACGCCTGACCGAGTCCCGAGTCCCCAGTCCCGAGTCCCGGCGACGCCACAGGAGCCACAATGAGCCGCCTGCGCAACAAAGGCTGGGTGCTGCCGGTCAGCGTGATCCTGGCGCTGCTGCTCGGGCTGCTGCCGTTGCCGTTGCTGCTGCAGCCGCTGCGTCCGTACTGGCTGGCGCTGGTGGTGGCGTACTGGGTGATCGAGACCCCGGACAAGGTCGGGCTGGGTTTCGCCTTCGCCGTGGGCGTGTGCGCCGACCTGCTGTACGGCGGCGTGCTCGGCGAGCAGGCGCTGCGGCTGGTGATCCTGGGCTTCATCCTGCAACGCTTCCGCGCGCGCATCCGCTTCTTCCCGATGTCGCAGCAGGCGCTGGCGATCGGCGGGCTGCTGGTCAACGACCGCATCGTCGCCGCGGCGGTGCACCTGGCGGTGGGCGAGCCGACCCTGCCGTGGAACTACTGGTGGGCGCCGCTGCTGGGCATGGCGCTGTGGCCGCCGCTGTTCGTGCTGCTCGACGCGCTGCGGCTGGGCCGGCGGAGCAAGTAGCATGGCCCTGCACACGCGCCGCCCGGCGAAGAACCCGCATGCCGAGGCCGAACAGTTCCGGCGCCGCGCGGTGCTCGGCTTCGTCGTCGTGCTGCTCGCGCTGATCGGCCTGGCCGGCTGGTATTTCAAGCTGCAGGTGCTCGACCACGACGTCTACGCCACGCGCTCGGAGGCCAACCGGATCAAGCCGCGGCCGGTGGTGCCCGGGCGCGGCATGATCTACGACCGCAACGGCCGCCTGCTGGCCGAGAACGTGCCCGCGTTCCGGCTCGACGTGACCCCGGACAAGGTCGCCGACATGAACGCGATGCTGGCCGAGCTGGGCAAGATCATCGAACTGGCGCCGGAAGACGTCGAGCGCTTCCAGGCCGCGCGCAAGGCCAGCCGCAGCTTCCGCCCGATCACGCTGAAGCTGCGGGTCAGCGAGGAGGAGCGCGCGCGCTTCGCGGTGGACCGCTGGCGCTTCCCGGGCGTGGAGCTGGAGCCGTACCTGACCCGCCACTACCCGTACGGCGAGCTGTTCGCGCACATCATCGGCTACGTCGGCCGCATCGACGAGAAGGACCTGGAGACGCTGGGCGAGGGCAACGCGGCGCTGACCCATATCGGCAAGTCGGGGCTGGAGCGCTACTACGAGGAGATCCTGCGCGGCAAGGTCGGCTACGAGCAGGTCGAGACCAACGTGCAGGGCCGCGCGATCCGCACCGTCGGCCGGGTGCCGGCGCAGTCCGGCGCCGACCTGCGCCTGTCGATCGACGCCGACCTGCAGCGCGCGATGGTCGCCGCGTTCGGCCAGTACCAGGGCGCGGCGGTGGCGATGGACCCGCGCAGCGGCGAGATCCTGGCGATGGTCAGCCTGCCCAGCTACGACCCCAACCTGTTCGTCAACGGCATCTCGCATACCGACTTCAAGGCGCTCAACGACGATCCGTCGCGGCCGCAGTTCAACCGCCTGGTGCTGGGCGGGGTGGCGCCGGGCTCCACGCTCAAGCCGCTGATCGCCCTGGCCGGCCTGGACAGCGGCGTGCGCCGGCCCGAGGACCGGACGCTGTCCACCGGCATGTTCTACCTGCCCGGGGTCAGCCGCGGCTGGGGCGATTCGCACCGCGGCGGCCACGGCTGGACCGACCTGCGCAAGTCCATCGCGCAATCGGTGAACACCTACTACTACAAGCTGGCGCTGGACCTGGGCATCGACCGCTTCGACAACTACATGCACAAGTACGGCCTCGGCGAGCCGACCGGCATCGACCTGGTCGGCGAGATCGGCGGCATCCTGCCGTCGCCGGGCTACAAGATGAAATCGCGCAAGGAGCGCTGGTACCCGGGCGACACGGTCAACGTGGCGATCGGCCAGGGCGACTGGAAGGTGACGCCGCTGCAGCTGGTGCGCGGGGTGTCGGGCATCGCCAACGGCCAGTTGCGGCGCCCG
This sequence comes from Xanthomonas sp., assembly GCF_017163755.1. Classification (GTDB taxonomy): domain Bacteria; phylum Pseudomonadota; class Gammaproteobacteria; order Xanthomonadales; family Xanthomonadaceae; genus Xanthomonas_A. The sequence goes on along the minus strand of NZ_JAFIWC010000015.1, from coordinate 1,188 downwards.
CACCTGGTGATGCAGCAGCGCACCGGCTTCGACAGCGCCTGGCAGCCGCTGCCGCAGCCGCCGGGCACGCCGATCAGCGACAGGCCGGACAACCTGCAGGCGGTGCGCGAAGGCATGATGGACACCATGCGGCCCGGCGGCACCGGCTATTCGGTGACGACCGGCGCCCCGTACCTGATGGCCGGCAAGACCGGCACCGCGCAGGTGGTCAGCCGCCGCGGCGTGTCGGCGGTCGACCCGCGCTCGTTGCCGATGCACCTGCGCCACCGCGCGCTGTTCGTCGGTTTCGCCCCTGCCGACAACCCGACCATCGCGGTGGCGGTGGCGGTGGAAGGCGGCGGCTACGGAACCAGTTCGGCCGCGCCGCTGGCGCGCAAGATCTTCGACGCCTGGCTGCTCGGGCGGCTGCCGCCCGGCGTCGAGCCGCTGGACAGCCTGCGCGGCGCCACCGCGTTCGGCGGCAACCTGTACTACGCCGAGGACCCGGCCGCGCGCAGCGCCGGCGACGCGGCCGCGCTGGAGGCCGGCGAGCGGCCGGTGCTGGTCGGCCCGGTGGAAGTGGCCGCCGGCACGGTGCCGGTGCCGGACGCGCCGCCGCCGATCCCCGACGAGATCCCGGCGGACCTATGAAGGACTTCCTGCGCTGGCTGGCCGACATCGGCGGCCGTTTCGCCCGCACCCTCGACTGGCCGCTGTGCCTGGCGCTGGGCGCGCTGATGGCGATCGGCCTGGCGGTGCTCAAGAGCGCCGGCGGCAACCATCTGGTGATGGCGCAGGGCGTGCGCTTCGCGATCGGCGCGGCGGCGATGTGGGGCCTGTCGCGGGTGTCGGCGCTGCGCCTGCGCGCGTGGACGCCGCTGGTGTACGCGCTGTCGATGCTGCCGTTGCTGGCGGTGTTCGCGCTGGGCACCGGCAAGTACGGCCGGCAGTGGCTGGACCTGAAGGTGTTCTACCTGCAACCGGCCGAACTGCTGAAGATCAGCCTGCCGATGATGGTCGCCTGGTACCTGCACCGGGTGCCGCTGCCGCCGCGCGTGCCCACGGTGCTGGTCAGCGGCGTGATCATCGGCATCCCCACCGCGCTGATCATGCTGCAGCCGGACTTCGGCACCGGCGTGCTGATCGCCGCCAGCGGCGCGTTCGCGCTGCTGCTGGCCGGGCTGCCGTGGTGGTGGGTGGGGGTGGGCG
>NZ_JAFIWC010000014.1 GCF_017163755.1 Xanthomonas sp. | reverse complement strand
CCCCAATCCCCAATCCCCAGCCTCTAGGCCGGCGGCGCGAACCGCGCCGCCGCCAGGCGGATGCTCCACACCGTCGCAGCCTTCGCTGACGCCGGATCCCTAATCCCGCATCCCCAGTCCCGGCTCCCCAGCCACGTCCACCCATACCAGATGGTGGTCGCTGCCGTCGGCGATCGCCGCGGCCGCCGTGCCGGACGCGGGCCAGAACACGCCGCTGTCCAGGTAGCGGAAGCCGACCGACGGCAGCACGTAGTCCAGCCGCATCGCGCCGGCCTTGGGCCCGAAGTCGCCGGTGACCTGGGCGGGCGATCCGCGGCGGACGATGCCCTGTTCGGCGTAGGCGCGCGCGGTTTCTTCGCCGCCGGCGCTGCGCGGGGTCGGGTAGCGCAGCACGCGCGGATGCTCGATCAGTTCGACGATGGCGTCATGGCGGCCTTCGCCGTCGACCGGGTCGTTGTTGAGGTCGCCGAGGATCACGAAGCGCGCGCCGGGGTCCAGGCCGCCGCAGCGCCCGGCGTCGTCGCACAGCCAGCCTTGCGCGCCGCCGCCGAGGTATTCGCGCCATAGCCGCAGTTCGTCGTGGTTGCGCGCGGCATTGCGTTTCTCCACGCCGTCGAACACCGGCGGGGTCGGGTGCGAGACCAGCGCATGCACCACGCCCAGCGGCGTGCGCACCGGCACGTCCCAGTGCGATTTCGACGACAGCCGCAGCTGCGCCCACACCTCGTCGCGATGGAACGGGCGGCCGCTGGCCGGGTCGATAGGGCGCAGCGCGCCGGGCAGCGCGCTCCACTTCAGCAGGCGGAAGCTGCGCACCGCGCTGGCGTCGATCGGGTACCTGGACAGCAGCAGCATGCCGTACTGGCCCGGGTGCAGCCCGTAGCCCCAGGCGTCGTTGCCGCGCGCGCGGCCTTCGCCGCCGCTGTGGCCGTCGTTGTCCAGGTCCAGTCCGCTCGGCACGCCGGTGTTCACCGCGGCCAGGTAGCGGTAGGGATAGCGCAGCGCGGCGCCGCCGCCGGGCTGGGCCACTTCCAGGTAGCGTTGCTGGAACAGGTCGGCGGCACGGTGCGCGTCGTCGTAGTCGAACTCGTTGAGCAGCACCAGGTCCGGGCGCACCTGCTGCAGCACCGCGGCGATCTTGCGCGCATGCGCGCTGTCGCCCTGCAGTTCGGCGATCAGCCCGCCGGTCTGGTCCGAATACAGCGAGGTGTTGTAGGTGGCCAGGCGCAGCTGGCCGTCGTGGCGCGCGGTGCCGGCATCGGTCGTGGCGGGGGCGGGGGTGTGCGCGCAGGCGGCGCACAGCAGGATCAGGGCGAGCGGCAGGAGGTATCGGGTCATCGGCGCAGTTTCGCATGCGTTCGATGTCGGATCGATGGCGACCGTGCGCCGTGGGTCAGCGCTCCAGGCGCGCGGCGTAGTCGTCGAAGTCGCGCCAGTGGCGCCCGTCGTAGGCTTCGAGCGGACGATAGCGGCGCTTGTAGTCCATCTTCTGGTGGCCGCGGATCCAGTACCCCAGGTACAGGTGCGCCAGGCCGTCGCGCCTGGCCCATTCGATCTGGCGCAGGATCGCCAACGTGCCCAGGCCGCGCCCGGCCGCGTCCGGGTCGTAGAAGGTGTAGACCGCCGACAGCGCCTGTTCGGTGACGTCGGTGACCGCCACCGCCAGCAGCCGTCCGCGCTCGCCGCCGGCGGCGGCCTCGCGCAGTTCCAGGAAGCGGCCGTGCGACCAGCGGCCGATCAGGAACTGGTCGAACTCGCGCGCGCCGTGCTCGTCCATGCCGCCGCCGGGATGGCGCAGCTGCAGGTAGCGCTGGTACAGCGCCAGCTGCTCGGGGGTGCGTTCGGCGGCGACGATGCGCGTTTCGATGTCGGCGTTGCGCGCCAGGCAGCGGCGCTGGCTGCGGTCGGGCACGAAGCCGGCCACTGCGATGCGCACCGCCACGCAGGCGCGGCACTGGTCGCAGTGCGGCCGGTACACCAGATCGCCGGAACGGCGGAAACCCCAGCTCAGCGCCAGCGGATACAGCGAGCCCAGGCGCGGGTCGTGCGGGTCCAGCACCAGGTCGCGCGCCTGCCGGTCCGGCCAATAGCCGCACGCGTGCTGGCCGGTCTGGAACAGCCGCAGGTCGTCGCTGGCGTCGGCGTGGATGGCCATGCAGCCAGCATAGCGCCTTGCGGTCGCAACGGCCGCGACTGTCCGCCGGATGAATGCGCCCCGGCGCACGTCAACCGTGCCGACGGCGGGGCGTTGACTGCCATGAAGGCGCCGATGCGCCGGCCCGTTGCGCGGCCGCCGCCTCCGTCCCTCGCGTCTGCAGGTCGCGCCCGTCGCGCTGGCAGGTTTCCTCTACCCGCTGTTACCCCGGGAGTTCTCCATGAAGTATCGCAATCCGCTGCTCGCCCTGGCCGTGCTCGCCGCGCTGTCCGGCGCCGCCCATGCCGCCAACCCGCCGCCGGCGGCGACCCCCGCGCCCGCACAGGACGCCGCCGATGGCCACGGTGGCGGCTTCGCCAGGCTGGACAAGAACGGCGACGGCGTCGTCGACCGCAGCGAGGCGGCGGCCAGTCCGCGCCTGGCCGGGCGCTTCGACCAGCTCGACAAGAACAAGGACGGCAAGCTGACGCCGGACGAATCGCCGCGCCACCGCCGCCACGGCGAACGCCGCATGCACGACGGCGGCGCGCTGGCCAAGCTGGACGCCGACAAGGACGGGCGCATCAGCCGCGACGAGGCCAAGGCCGATCCGAAGTTCGCCGCGCGCTTCGATGCGATGGACGCGAACAAGGACGGCTTCGTCGATCAAGCCGACCGCCAGTTGCGCGCCAAGCAGCATCGCGACGCGTGGTTCGCCGAGGCCGACACCGACAAGGACGGCAAGCTCAGCCGCGCCGAGTTCGACGTGGCGCACGCCAAACGCGGCATGCGCCACCTGCACCGGCCGATGGGCGACAAGCCGGCGGGCGCGCCCGAGCGCGGCTGATCCATCCGCACCCCGCAACAAGGCGCCGATCGACAGCCCCTGCGCGGCAACGCCAGGGGCTTTTTTTGCCGCCGCGGATCAGAGCTTCCCCGTCGTTGCGGACAACGGAACCCCTGCCTGGCGCTGGCGATCGTGCGCGCGCCGCCGGGAAAGACCTGCACGCTCACGTTGCACGTCGAGTCCGACACGCTGCAGCCCACCAGCGCACCAGCCCACCAGCACGCGCGTGCAGGTGCAGCGATGAGCGGCGCGCACGCGCGATGCACCCATGGCAGCGCGCGCATGCCCCATCCGCATGCCGCCCACGATCGTCCAGTGAAGAAACCGGCTGGACGATTTTGGGGCGAGGCCTTAGGCCTCGGCCGCGACAGGCTCGGCTGCACCGGCCTTGGCAACCGATGGCTCAGGGCGGCCGCGTTCGCGCCCACGACACGTCGCCGACCGTGGTCGCCTGCCAGGAAATGCGCCCTTTCCGATGGCGTCGGCAGGTCCTAGCCGATCCAGCCCTCGCCCAGCGCCACGGCGGCCACCACCAGCACGTTCGTCGCCACGATCGCCGGCCGCCCATAGAGGCTGTGGTACAGCCAGGTCGGTCCGCGGCGGCCATGCCGCGCCGCATCGCGCGCCAGCAGCGGCGCCATGATCCGCTGCAGCGGGAACAGGCATTGGTAGTTGATCACCAGCATGCCCGCGGCGAGGAAACCCAGCGCCAGGCCGGGCGCGGCGCCCAGCGCCTCCAGCAGCGCGGTACCCACGCAGATCGCCGCGGCGCTGCCGGTGTTGAGGTGGATGAAGCGCCTGACCGAGGCGCGCTCGTGCGCGCTCTCGGCATAGCGCAGCAGGTACAGGCCGCCCAGATAGGCGCCGAGCATGCCGCCGACCAGTCCGCAGAGCATGGCCGCCCATTGGTGGCCCTGCAGCATGCTGCCCTGGCTGGCCAGCGCGCCGAGCGAACCGAGTGCGGTGCCGCCGGATAACGAGGACACGCCCAGTCCGCCGGCACCGAGCTTGCCCGCTCCCAGCGAGCCTGCGCCGCCGGCGTACAGGATCGCCGCGCCGGCCGTGCCGGGCGCGGCCAGCAGCAGCGACGACGCCAACGTGGCCGCGAACGCCGCGCCCGGCGCGCTGCCGCGCGCGAAATCGCCGAAGCGCTGCAGCAGTTCCTCGCGCACGCTTGCGCGCGCGCGCGACAGCCGCTTGCGCACCGCCGCGTCGCTGAGCCCGAGCAGCGCGGCCACCTGCTGCGACTGCTGGCCTTCGCGGTAGTACAGCAGCAGGGTCTCGCGGCTGTCCTCGGGCAGCGCCGAGATGATGTCCGCGGCGACGATCTCCTCTTCCAGGCGCAGCAGGCGTTCGGCCGGCGAGGGCGCAGGGTCGGCGGCCATCGTCAGCGCGATCTCCGCGGCCTCGCCGGACATCGGCCGGCCGCGCTGCGCGCGCAGCCAGTCGCGCGCCAGGTTGCGGGTGATCTGGCGCAGCCAGGGCAGGAAGCTGGCGTGGCTGTTGAGCCGCGACAGCTGTTGCCACGCTTTGAGGAACGCCTCCTGGGCGATGTCCTCGCTGGCCTGCACGTCGCGGGTGATCGCCAGCGCGATCGCGCTGACGGTGTTCTGGCAGGCGGCGACCACGCGGCCATAGGCGTGCTGGCAGCCGCGCGCGGCGGCCGGCAGTTCGCGTTGCAGCAGCAATTCCAGCGGCGGGGAAACGGTACTCATGGCGGACTCGGTCGGCTCGGTTGGGCAGAACGGTGACGCGCCACGCCGGCGAATGTGACCGTGCCGGCTACTGGCCGCGCTGCGCCGGCTGCACCCGCACGCGGACTTCGTCGTCGTCGCGCGGCGGCTGGTCCGGCGCGGGCTGCGCCGGCACCGCGCGGGCCGGCACGGCCGGCGCGGGGGCCTGGTTGCCGCGGTGGCGCAGCACGGTGACCAGCGCCACCGCGCCGATCGCCAGCAGCAGCCCGATGCGGATCCGCCACGCCAGGCGCTTGCCGCTGTCCGGCACCGCCTGCGAGCGGAATTCGCTCAGGTAGGGCGACGCGGACGCGTCGCGGCGGGTGCTGTCGAGCAGCCCGGCGTTGCGCAGCAGCTCGCGCGCGCGCGGCTGGTCGTCGGCGTGCACCACCCACACCGTTGGCTGCGCCTGCGACGCCACCGGCTCGAGATAGCTGAACTGCCCGCTGCGCTTGCTGCGGTAGGAGCGGCCATTGCTGAGCCGCACCGCGATGCCTTCGTCGCGCAGCATCTTGGCCACGCCTTCGGCGGTTTCCACGCGCTGGCTGCTGAATACCTGCCGCATCGTCGTGTCCTCAGTTCTTCGCTGGAACCTGGGCCGCGGCGCCGCGGTCCGGCACCACGCGGATCAGCCCTTCCTGCGCGGTGCTGGCGACCAGTACCCCCTCGCGGGTGAAGAACTGGCCGCGCGCCAATCCGCGCGAGCCCTGCGCGCTTGGGCTGTCCAGCGAGTACAGCAGCCATTCGTCGGCGCGGAACGGGCGGTGGAACCACAACGCATGGTCCAGCGAGGCCATCTGCACGTTCGGCGTGTAGTAGCTGATGCCGTGCGGGAAGGTCGCGGTGCCGAGCAGGTGGAAGTCCGACGCATACGCCAGCAGCGCCTGGTGCAGCTCCGGCGCATCGCCGACCGGCTCGCTCAGGCGCAGCCACATGTGCTGGAACGGGGGGCGCTTGGGCGGGTTGAGCTCGTCGCGCGGATACACGTGACGGAACTCGAACGGGCCGCCGCGCGACAGCCAGCGCTGCACCTTCGTCGGCAGCGTCGCCAGCACCTCCGGGCGCACCGCCTGGGTCGGCTCGATGTCCTCCGGCTGCGGCACCTCCGGCATCTTCAGCTGGTGCGTCGCGCCGTCCTCGTGTTCCTGGAACGAGGCGGCGCAGAAGAAGATCACCTGGCCGTGCTGGATCGCGGTGACCCGGCGCACCGAGAAGCTGCCACCGTCGCGGGTGCGGTCCACGTCGTAGACGATGGGGTGGTCGATGTCGCCGGCGCGCAGGAAATAGGCATGCAGCGAATGCGCGCGGCGTCCGTTCTCCACCGTGGCCTGCGCCGCCGACAGGGCCTGGCCCAGCACCTGGCCGCCGAACACGTACTTGGTGCCGATATCGCGGCTCTGGCCGCGGAACAGGTTGTCCTCCAGCCGTTCCAGCGACAGCAGTTCGATCAGTTCGGACACGACGGGTTCGGGCTTGGCGGACAAGAGGCGGGGCCTGGGCGATATCAGGCCGCGATTATAGCGGGCCGCCACCGCGCGCCCGTGGCGGCGGGGCGCTCAATCCTTGCGCAGGCGCGCGGCCAGCGCGTGCAGCGCCGCCTGGGTATCGGGCGCCTGCCAGCTGTCGACGAAGCGCTCCAGCTGGATGTGCTCGTCGGCCAGCGCCGCGAGCAGGTCGGCGCGCGCGATCGCGCGGGTCTGCAGCATCGGCTGCCGCGGCAGCTTCAGCAGGTCCTGCAGCCAGGCCACCGCGCGCGCCACGACCAGTTCGGCCTCGGTCAGTTCGTCGACCAGGCCGATCTCCAGCGCGCGCTCGGCGCTGACCAGCTCGCCGGCGACCAGCAGGCGTTCGGCGCGGTGCGCGCCGACCACCCGGCGCAGCAGGCGCTGGATGCCTTCCGGCGCGACCAGCCCGACCTGGGTCTCGTTGAGGCCGATGGCGAACGGATGCGCCGGGTCGGGGCTGCGCGCCATCACCCGGTAGTCGCAGCACAGCGCGAGCACGCAGCCGCCTGCCGGGGCGTGCCCGGTCAGCGCTGCGACCACCGGCATCGGGCTGGCGGCCAGCGCGCGCGCGGCGCCGAAGAACGCCTGCCAGCTGTGCAGCAGCTTGGCGCGGTCGTCGCCGTGCGCCAGCAGGTGCGGCACGTCCATGCCGGCGGAGAAGATGCGCTCGCTGCCGGACAGCACCACCGCGTGCACCGCATCGGCCTGCGCCTGTGCGATCGCCGCGGCCAGTTCGCCGCACAGCGCGGTATCGAGCGCATTGACCGGCGCGCGGGCCAGCTGGATCTGGCGGATGGGGCCGTGGTCGAGGACCTGGATCAGCGGGTTCATGCGGGTTTTCCGGAAGGCGGCGAGGTTGGGACGGCTATCATAGAGCCTATGGAGCTCATACCATCCGCATGCGTACGGAGGCTGGCCGTCGGGCTGGCGTATCTGGCGGTGTTCGCGTCGGGGGCCGCGTTCGCCGCGCCAGCGGCGGCCAAGGCCGATCGTTGCGTGCCGCAATGGCAGGCGGGCTGGGTACGGCTGCCGCCGAACGCGGCGATGCCGATGGCCGCCGGCTTCGGCCGCCTGCACAACCCTTGCGCGCAGGCATTGGCGGTGGTGTCGGCGCGCAGTCCGGCCTTCGCCGAGGTCAGCGTGCATCAGACCACCCAGGTGGACGGGGTCAGCAGGATGCGCGACATCGAGCGCCTGCCGCTGGCCGCCGGCGCCGACGCCGTGCTGCAGCCCGGTGGCCTGCACCTGATGCTGATGCAGCCGGCGCAGCCGCTGCGCGAGGGTGCGCGCCTGCCGATCACCTTCGTGCTGGAAGACGGGCGCGAGGTGCAGGGCGAAATGAAGGTGAGTGCGAGCAAGCCGTAGCGGTTGGCTGGGCATGTCGGCGTTCGCGGTTGCCGCTGCAGCCTGCGGATTCGGCGCGTCGCGACTGAAGTCGCTCCCACAGGGGCTTGCGGCCAGCGACCAGGTGCGCGGTACGGCCAACAACCAGGTGCACCGTGGGCTTCTGACCGGTCCCGAAGCCGTTGTGTTCGCGGCTTCGTTCGTCGCGGCTGAAGCCGCTCCTACAGGGGCGCGGGACTGGCCTGGCAATTGGGTGCACGTAAGGGCGGCGTCAGTCCGGACGTTGCCTGTCGCTGTCGGGTTCGCCGCCTTCGTTTGTCGCGGCTGAAGCCGCTCCTGCAGTACCGGCGGTCAGCCAAGCTGTAGATCTGCGGCCAGCCAGCCGGACGCGATGTAGGAGGGGCTTCAGCCCCGACGCTTTACCGGTAAGGCGTCGGGGCCGAAGCCCCTCCTACAGAAAAGCGGTTGCGCTGGAGCCGCAAAAAAAGGCCGCTTTTCTGAAAAAAAGCGGCCTTTTTTGCATCAAATCGCTTGACATCGATTTGACCCAGGACATCATCCTGCCGTCCCGAGTCCCGAGTCCCGAGTCCCGAGTCCCGAGTCCCGAGTCCCGAGTCCCGAGTCCCGAGTCCCGAGTCCCGAGTTCCGAGTCCCGAGTCCCGGCTTTTCAGCTGCACGCCGCGCGGATCTCGTCCGGCAGCGGCGCGCTCTGGCCGGTCTGGGTGTCGATCCACACCACCACCACGTTGCCGTCCGAATGCAGCACGCTGTCGTCCTTCTGGTCGACGATGCGATGGCCGACGGTGATGCTGCTGGTGCCCATGCGCTCGACGAACAGCTCCACGACGATGTCGTTGGGCCACACGATCGGGCGGCGGTAGTTGACGTTGGTCGCCGCCACCACCGGCGCGATGCGGTTGCGCATCGAGAAGCCTTCCACGTGCAGCAGCCAGCGCACGCGCGCTTCCTCCAGGTAGGACACGTATTTGGCATTGTTGACGTGGCCCATGCTGTCCATGTCGCGCCAGCGCACGCTGATCGGCACGCGCGCCAGCGGCTTGTGCGAAGTGGAGGAGGACTCGGCGGGGGATGCGCTCATCGTGCGGCCTTCTTGGTCGTGGTCTTCTTGGCCGCCTTCTTGGCGGCGGCCTTCTCGGCCTTGCTCTTGCGCGGCGGCAGCGCGTCGGGCTTGTTGGCCATCGCCGCCGGCTTGGTCGGCTTGGCCACGGTGCCGGCGGGCAGCAGCTTGAGCAGGAACTGGCCGGTGTAGGAGTCCGGATGCGCGGCGATGTCCTCCGGCGTGCCGGTGGCCAGGATGGTGCCGCCGCGATGGCCGCCCTCCGGGCCCAGGTCCACCACCCAGTCCGCGGTCTTGATCACGTCCAGGTTGTGCTCGATCACCACCACGGTGTTGCCTTCGTCGCGCAGCTTGTGCAGCACCGCGAGCAGGTGCTCGATGTCGTGGAAGTGCAGGCCGGTGGTCGGCTCGTCGAGGATGTACAGCGTGCGCCCGGTATCGCGGCGCGACAGTTCCTTGGACAGCTTGACGCGCTGCGCCTCGCCGCCGGACAGCGTGGTCGCGCTCTGCCCGAGCTTGATGTAGCTCAGGCCCACGTCGACCAGCGTCTCCAGCTTGCGCGCGATGCTGGGCACCGGCTCGAACAGCTTCAGCGCATCCTCGACGGTCATCTCCAGCACGTCGTTGATGTTGAAGCCCTTGTACAGGATCTCCAGCGTCTCGCGGTTGTAGCGCTTGCCGTGGCACACGTCGCAGGGCACGTAGACGTCGGGCAGGAAGTGCATTTCCACCTTCAGCAGGCCGTCGCCCTGGCACGCCTCGCAGCGTCCGCCGCGCACGTTGAAGCTGAAACGGCCCGGCGAGTAGCCGCGTGCGCGCGATTCGGGCACCTGCGCGAACAGTTCGCGCAGCGGGGTGAACAGGCCGGTGTAGGTGGCCGGGTTGGAGCGCGGGGTGCGCCCGATCGGCGACTGGTCGATGTCCACGACCTTGTCGAACAGGTCCAGGTTCTCGATCTCGCGGTACGGCGCCACGGTGTGCGAGGCGCCGTTGATCTCGTTGGCCGCCAGGGTGAACAAGGTGTCGTTGATCAGCGTCGACTTGCCGGACCCGGACACGCCGGTGACGCAGGTCATCAGCCCGGCCGGGATCGCCAGGTCCACGCCCTTGAGGTTGTTGCCGGTCGCGCCGCGCAGGTGCAGCGTCATCTTCGGGTTGGGCTTGTGCCGCTTGGCCGGGATCTCGATGCGGCGCTTGCCGGACAGGTACTGGCCGGTCAGCGAGCGCGGCGCCTTGAGCAGGTCGTCCAGGGTGCCCTGGCCGACGATCTCGCCGCCGTGCACGCCGGCGCCGGGGCCGATGTCCAGCACGTAGTCGGCCTGGCGGATCGCGTCCTCGTCGTGCTCGACCACGATCACCGTGTTGCCCAGGTCGCGCAGCCGGGTCAGCGTGCCGAGCAGGCGCTCGTTGTCGCGCTGGTGCAGGCCGATCGACGGCTCGTCGAGCACGTACATCACCCCGACCAGGCCGGCGCCGATCTGCGAGGCCAGGCGGATGCGCTGCGCCTCGCCGCCGGACAGGGTGTCGGCCTTGCGCTCCAGGGTCAGGTAGTCCAGGCCCACGTCGACCAGGAAGCCGAGCCGTTCGGCGATCTCCTTGACGATCTTGCTGGCGATTTCGCCGCGCCAGCCGGGCAGGCTCAGCTGGCGGAAGAACGCCAGCGCATCGTCCACCGGCAGCACCACCAGCTCGGGCAGCGGGCGGTCGGCGACGAACACGTTGCGCGCGGCCTTGTTCAGGCGCGCGCCCTTGCATTCCGGGCACGGCCGTTCGCTGATGTACTTGGCCAGTTCCTCGCGCACCGCCGACGATTCGGTCTCGCGGTAGCGGCGCTCCAGGTTCGGGATGATGCCTTCGAAGCGGTGCTTGCGCTGGGTGCGGCCGCCGGCGTCGGTGAAGTAGGTGAAGGTGATGGTCTCCTCGCCGCTGCCGTACAACACCGCCTGGCGCACGTTCGCCGGCAGCGACTGCCACGGCGCGTCCACGTCGAACTTGTAGTGCTTGGCCAGCGAGGCGATCAGCTGGAAGTAGTAGGCGTTGCGCCGGTCCCAGCCGCGCACCGCGCCGGCCGACAGCGACAGTGGCGGATGCACCACCACCCGCTCCGGATCGAAGAACTCGGCCACGCCCAGGCCGTCGCAGCTGGGGCAGGCGCCCATCGGCGCGTTGAACGAGAACAGCCGCGGTTCCAGTTCCGGCAGCGAGTAGTCGCACACCGGGCAGCTGTACTTGGACGAGAACAGGTGCGGCGCGGCGTCGGCGGCGTCCAGGCTCTGCACCGAGACCATGCCGTCGGCCAGCTTCAGCGCGGTCTCGAAGCTCTCGGCCAGGCGCTGCTTGATGTCCTCGCGCGGGCGGAAGCGGTCGATCACCGCCTCGATGGTGTGCTTCTGGCGCAGCGCCAGCGCCGGCACCGCGTCGATCTCGTACAGTTCGCCGTCCACGCGCACGCGCACGAAGCCCTGCGCGCGCAGCTGTTCGAACACCTGCGCATGCTCGCCCTTGCGGTCGCGGATCACCGGCGCCAGCAGCATGTAGCGCTGCTCCGGGTCCAGGCCCAGCACGTGGTCGACCATCTGGCTGACCGTCTGCGCCTCCAGCGGATAGCCGTGGTCCGGGCAGCGCGGCTGGCCGACGCGCGCGTACAGCAGGCGCAGGTAGTCGTAGATCTCGGTGATGGTGCCGACGGTCGAGCGCGGGTTGTGCGAGGTCGACTTCTGCTCGATCGCGATCGCCGGCGACAGGCCTTCGATGTGGTCGATGTCGGGCTTTTCCATCACGCTGAGGAACTGCCGCGCGTACGCCGACAGCGACTCCACGTAGCGGCGCTGGCCTTCGGCGTAGATGGTGTCGAACGCCAGCGACGACTTGCCCGAGCCGGACAGGCCGGTGATCACGATCAGCTTGTCGCGCGGCAGGTCGAGGTCGAGGTTCTTGAGATTGTGCGTCCGCGCGCCGCGGATGCGGATGAAATCCATCGCCATGAGAAATCCGGGTTGGGTCGGCCGGACGGAGCCGGGCCGGCGTTGGGGGCGGAAGAGGGGACGGCAATCGATCAGCCTACCCAGCTTGTCAGGTGGGGGCAATTGCCCGGATTGCCAGCTCGGCACGGCCGCGCGATCCGGCTGCCGCGCCCGCCGCGGCCCGCGCGCCGGCGCCGACCCCGGGGCTTGACCCTAACCCGCTGAAGCCATTACAATTCCGCTCCTGTCTGCCCGAAGAGGCACGGCAGGGGCGACCACAATAACTACAGAGGAAGTCTGGTCATGTACGCAGTACTGGTAACCGGCGGTAAGCAATACCGCGTGGCGCAGGGCGAAACGCTCCGCGTCGAAAAGCTCGAGGCCGAAGCCGGCAACGAAATCAAGTTCGACAACATCCTGATGCTGGGCGACAGCGACGGCATCAAGCTCGGCGACGCGCTCAAGGGCGCCAGCGTCACCGCGAAGGTCGTGGCCCATGGCCGCGCCGACAAGGTGCGCATCATCAAGTTCCGCCGCCGCAAGCACCACATGAAGCGTCAGGGTCACCGGCAGCATTACACCGAAATCGAGATCACCGGCATCGCCGGTGGCGACAAGAAGTAAGGAGCAGCAGTCATGGCACATAAAAAGGGCGTAGGTTCCTCGCGCAACGGCCGCGACTCCAACCCGAAGTACCTGGGCGTGAAGATGTTCGGCGGCGAAGCGATCGAAGCCGGCAACATCATCGTGCGTCAGCGCGGCACCCAGTTCCACCCGGGTTCGGGCGTCGGCCTGGGCCGCGACCACACGTTGTTCGCGCTGGTCGACGGCAAGGTCGAGTTCTCGGTGAAGGGCGCCAAGAAGCGTCGCACCGTGAGCGTGGTCGCCGAAGCGGCCGCCTCCGAGGCCTGAGCGTTTCGCCTCCAGGGCCTGCGCCTGGCGCAGGCTTGCTGACGAAAGCCCCGCTTCGGCGGGGTTTTTGTTTGGTGGAGCCGGGACCAGGGACCAGGGGCCAGGGACCCGGGGATGGTCGCAAGCGTGCTGCGTTTTTGCTTTTTGTGGGAGGGGCTTCAGCCCCGACGCGTTACCGGTAAGGCGTCGGGGCTGAAGCCCCTCCCACAGAAGAGCGGTCGGGCCGAAGTGCCAAAAAGCGCCGGTTTTTCCCAAAAATTCGGCACTTTTTCACCAAATCGCTTGACAGCAATTTTCGCTGGGACACCATCTTGCCGGTCCCCGGTCCCCGCTGCACTTTTTCACTTTCTATCAGGCCGTACCCCATGAAACTCGTAGACGAAGCAGAAATCCAGGTCAGTGCCGGCAATGGCGGCAACGGCTGCATCGGCTTCCGCCGCGAGAAGTTCATCCCGCTCGGCGGGCCGGACGGCGGCGACGGCGGCAACGGCGGCAGCGTGTGGCTGGTCGCCGACGAGAACCTCAACACCCTGGTCGACTTCCGCCACCAGCGCGCGTTCCGCGCCCAGCGCGGCGAGAACGGCATGGGCCGGCAGATGTACGGCAAGGCCGGCGAGGACCTGGTCATCACCGTGCCGGTCGGCACCGTGGTGATCAACGTCGACACCGACGAGACCATCGGCGACCTGGTCGCGCACGGCGACCGCCTGCTGGTGGCGCAGGGCGGCAAGGGCGGCCTGGGCAACATGCATTTCAAGAGCTCGGTGACGCGCGCGCCGCGCAAGGCCACGCCGGGCGAGGAGGGCGAGGAGCGCAGGCTGAAGCTGGAGCTGAAGCTGCTGGCCGACGTGGGCCTGCTCGGCTTCCCCAACGCCGGCAAGAGCACCTTCATCCGCGCCGTGTCCGCGGCCACGCCGAAGGTGGCCGACTATCCGTTCACCACGCTGTATCCGAACCTGGGCGTGGTCAGCGTGGAGGCCTACCGCAGCTTCGTGATCGCCGACATCCCGGGCCTGATCGAGGGCGCCGCCGACGGCGCCGGCCTGGGCGCGCAGTTCCTGCGCCACCTGCAGCGCACGCGTCTGCTGCTGCACCTGGTGGATCTGGCGCCGATGGAGGGTGGCGTGGACGGCGTGGCGCCGATCGAGCAGGTACGTGCGATCGAGCGCGAGCTGGAGAAGCACGATCCGGAGCTGCTGGCCAAGCCGCGCTGGCTGGTGCTGAACAAGGCCGACCTGCTGTTCGAGGACGAGGCCCGCACGCTGGCCGAGCAGGTGGTGGCCGAGCTGGGCTGGACCCAGCCGTGGTACCTGGTCTCGGCGCTGGGCCGCGACGGCACCTGGCCGATCATGAAGGACGTGATGGCGTTCTTCGACCGCCAGCGCGAGGATGCGCTGGAAGCGGCGGCCAATGCGCGTTGAGCGCGTCGGCCGGCGCTGTTCCCCGAATCGCGCGCGCACGAAAAACCCGGCCAAGGCCGGGCTTTTTCGTGTTGCCGGAAGCGTTGGCGCCTCCGGCATCCACCGCAGCCGGTCAGGCGGCGGTCTTGATCGCCTTGATGCGGGCGGTCAGGCGGCTCTTGTGACGCGCGGCCTTGTTCTTGTGGATCAGGCCACGGGAGCTGAAACGGTCGAGAATCGGCTGGGCAACGGCGAAAGCGGCTTCGGCGCCGGCGGCGTCGTTGGCGTCCAGGGCCTTGATGACCTTCTTGACGGCGGTGCGCAGCATCGAACGCTGAGCCGTGTTGCGCGCGTTGCGCACGACGGTCTGCTTGGCGCGCTTCTTGGCGGACTTGATATTGGCCACGGTGGTGGTTTCCTGGAAAGCTATGTGGTGGATAAAAACAAGCGGGAGAGTATGAAGCGTACGAATATCCGCGTCAAGCCGATTGTCAAGAGGGTCGCTGCGTGAGCCCGCCACGAATGCTTCGCGGCTTGCTGTCCTTCAGCAGCATGACCATGGTGTCGCGGGTGCTGGGACTGGTCCGCGACCAGGCCATCACCTATTCGTTCGGCGCCAACGCTACCACCGATGCGTTCTGGGTGGCGTTCCGGATCCCCAATTTCCTGCGCCGGCTGTTCGCCGAAGGCTCCTTCGCCACCGCCTTCGTGCCGGTGTTCACCGAGGTGAAGGAGACCCGGCCGCACGCCGACCTGCGCGCGCTGATGGCGCGCGTGTCCGGCACCCTGGGCGGGATCCTGCTGCTGGTGACCGCGCTGGGGCTGATCTTCACCCCGCAGGTGGCGCTGCTGTTCAACCCCGGCTCGGCCGACGACTCGGCCAAGTTCGGGATGATCGTCGACCTGCTGCGCCTGACCTTCCCGTTCCTGCTGTTCGTGTCGCTGACCGCGCTGGCCGGCGGGGCGCTGAACAGCTTCAACCGCTTCGGCCTGCCGGCGCTGACCCCGGTGATCCTCAACCTGTGCATGATCGCCGGGGCGCTGTGGCTGGCGCCGCGGCTGGACGTGCCGATCCTGGCGATGGGCTGGGCGGTGCTGGTCGCCGGCGTGCTGCAGCTGCTGTTCCAGCTGCCGGCGCTGCGCGGCATCGGCCTGCTGACCCTGCCGCGCTGGGGCTGGCGCCACCCGGACGTGCGCCGGGTGCTGACGCTGATGGTGCCGACCCTGTTCGGTTCGTCGATCGCGCAGATCAACCTGCTGCTGGACACGGTGATCGCCTCGTTCCTGTTCGCCGGCTCGCAGAGCTGGCTGTCGCAGGCCGACCGCTTCCTGGAGCTGCCGCTGGGCGTGTTCGGCGTGGCGCTGGGCACGGTGATCCTGCCGGCGCTGTCGCGGCACCACGTCAAGACCGACCGGGCCGGTTTCTCCAACGCGCTGGACTGGGGCCTGCGCACCACGCTGCTGATCGCGGTGCCGGCGATGCTGGGGCTGATGCTGCTGAGCCAGCCGCTGGTGGCCACGCTGTTCCAGTACGGCAAGTTCACCGCGTTCGACACGCGGATGGCGGCGATGTCGGTGTTCGGGCTGAGCTTCGGCCTGCCGGCGTTCGCGCTGCTGAAGGTGCTGCTGCCGGCGTTCTATTCGCGCCAGGACACGCGCACGCCGGTGCGCGCCGGCATCGTCGCGCTGGTCGCGAACATGGTGCTGAACCTGATCTTCCTGGCGGTGCTGTACCAGCTGTGGGTGCCGGCGGAGCTGCGTGCCCAGGGCCTGCGCGCGGCGCTGGCCGCGGTGCCCGGCCTGCACCTGGCGCTGGGCTTGGCCAGCGCGGTGGCCAGCTACATCAACCTGTCGCTGCTGTGGCGCTGGCTGCGCCGCGCCGGCGTCTACCAGCCGCGCCCGGGCTGGGCCGGCTACCTGCTGCGGCTGGGCCTGGCCTGCGCGGCGATGGCCGCGCTGCTGGCGCTGGGCCTGCACTGGCTGCCGGCGTTCACCGCCATGGACAAGTGGCACCGCATCGGCGCGCTGCTGGCGCTGGTCGGCGGCGGCGGTGCCGTGTACCTGGCGGCGCTGCTGGCGCTGGGATTCCGGCTACGGGATTTGCGGGAGCATTAGCGCCGGGACCAGGGACCAGGGACCGGGGACCCGGTGTGGTTCGCGCTGAAGTTGCGGGATCGTGGGGCGCTGAGGATATATCTGGTTATTGGCCGCGCTCGTGGTGTTGCAGCGATGGGCTTCTCCCGGTCCCCGGTCCCCGGTCCCCGGTCCCGGCTATACTCACGAGTTACGCATCATCGGCCGGCGCATGCGCGCCGGCGCTTCGGACCGAGGAATGAGCAGGCTGTTTAGAGACGTCGAGGGCGGGACTTTGTTCCCGCAGGGAAGCGTGGTCTGCATCGGCGCCTTCGATGGCCTGCACCTGGGCCACCGTGCGCTGGTGCGCCATGCGCTGGCGCGTGCCCGCGCGCTGGGCGTGCCGGCGGTGGCGCTGAGCTTCGAGCCGTTGCCGCGCGAGTTCTTCGCCACCGAGCTCCCGCCGCCGCGGCTGACCCTGGCGCGGGCCAAGGTCGAGGGCCTGCACAAGCTTGGCGTGGACAGCGTCGGCCTGCTGCGCTTCGACCGGCGGCTGTCGTCGATGAGCGCGCAGGACTTCGTACAGCGCACCCTGGTCGAACGCCTGCAGGCGCGCGAGGTGTGGATCGGCCCGGCGTTCCGTTTCGGCCACCGCCGCGGCGGCGACATCGCGCTGCTGCAGCAGATGGGCGCGCAGCTGGGTTTCAGCGCCGGCGAGATCGAGCCGGTGCACCTGCGCGAGGAGCGCATCTCCAGCACCCGCATCCGCGAGCTGCTGGTGGCCGGCGAGTTCGCCCATGCCGCCGAACTGCTCGGCCGCCCGTACGCGATCGACGGCCGGGTGGTGCGCGGCAAGCAACTGGGGCGCACGCTGGGCTATCCCACCGCCAACCTGCGCTTCACCCGCACGCCGGCGCTGTCGGGCATCTATGCGACCTGGGTGCACGGCGTGTCGGCGCGGCCATGGCCCTCGGTGTCCAGCTTCGGCACCCGGCCCACGGTGCAGGGCGTGGAGCCGTTGCTGGAGGCGCATCTGTTCGACTTCGACGGCGACCTGTACGGGCGGCACATCGAAGTGGAATTCGTCGCCAAGCTGCGCGACGAGGAGAAGTTCTCCGGTCTGCAGGCGCTGACCGAGCAGATGCACCGCGACGCCGAACGGGCGCGCGGCCTGCTGATTTCCGAGCAGGCGTCCGCACGCCCGTCTGCGGGTGCCGATAGTGCGAGTCCTTCGCAACAGCCCGCACATCCATGTGCGGACTCTTCAATTGATGCTGCACAACGGTAGATGCCCGTGACCCAAGACTACAAAGCCACCCTCCACCTGCCGGCGACGGACTTCCCGATGCGCGGCGATCTGCCCAAGCGCGAGCCGGACATCCTGGCGCGGTGGGAGAGCGAGGGCCTGTACGCGCGGCTGCGCGACAACGCCCAGGACCGGCCGCTGTTCGTGCTGCACGACGGCCCGCCGTACGCCAACGGCGCGATCCACCTCGGCCACGCGGTCAACAAGATCCTCAAGGACATCATCGTCAAGTCCAAGTACCTGGCCGGCTTCGATGCGCCGTACATCCCGGGCTGGGACTGCCATGGCCTGCCGATCGAGATCGCGATCGAGAAGAAGTTCGGCAAGGTCGGGGTCAAGCTGGACGCGGCGCAGTTCCGGCAGAAGTGCCGCGAATACGCCAACGAGCAGATCGAGATCCAGCGCCGCGACTTCAAGCGCCTGGGCGTTATCGGCGACTGGGACAACCCGTACCGCACGCTGGACTTCCATTTCGAGGCCAACGAAATCCGCGCGCTGGCCAGGATCGTCGAGAACGGCCATCTCACCCGTGGGGTGAAGCCGGTGCACTGGTGCTTCGACTGCGGCTCGGCGCTGGCCGAGGCCGAGATCGAGTACGCCGACAAGCAGTCGCCGGCGGTGGACGTGGCCTACGTGGCGCGCGACGGCGCGGCGCTGGCCGCGCTGTTCGGGGCGAGCCTGCCCGAGGACACCGAGGTGGCGGTGCCGATCTGGACCACCACGCCGTGGACGCTGCCGGCCTCGCTGGCGGTGTCGCTCGGGCCGCAGCTGGACTATGCGCTGGTCGAGGGCCCGCCGCGCGACGGCCGCCGCCGCTGGCTGGTGCTGGCCGCGGCGCTGGCCGAGCGTGCGCTGCAGCGCTACGGGGTCAACGAACTGGTGGCGCATGGCCATGCGGCCGGCGCGGCGCTGGAGCACCAGCTGCTGGCGCATCCGTTCTACGACGAGCGCGACATCCCGCTGATCCTGGGCGACCACGTCTCCGACCAGGACGGCACCGGCGCGGTGCATACCGCGCCCGGCCACGGCCAGGAGGACTACGTCGCGGCCAAGCAGTACGGCCTGATCGAGCGCTATACCGCCGCGCAGATCAACCCGATCGAC
Organism: Xanthomonas sp.; assembly: GCF_017163755.1. Taxonomy (GTDB): domain Bacteria; phylum Pseudomonadota; class Gammaproteobacteria; order Xanthomonadales; family Xanthomonadaceae; genus Xanthomonas_A. The sequence goes on along the minus strand of NZ_JAFIWC010000014.1, from coordinate 119,679 downwards.
GGCCGCGGCGTGTACCTGCCGTCGACGCCGCCGGCCGATGGCGTGGCGCTGGCCGGACTGCACATCTGGAAGGCCAACGACACCCTCGCCGAGGTGCTGGCCGCGCGCGGCGCGCTGCTGGCGTACGCGACGATGACCCACAGCTATCCGCACTGCTGGCGGCACAAGACCCCGATCGCGTTCCGCGCCACCCCGCAGTGGTTCATCTCGATGGAGCAGGCGAACCTGCGCGCCGACGCGCTGCAGGCGATCGAAGGCGTGCACTGGTATCCCGCCTGGGGCCAGGCGCGCATCGCCGGCATGGTCGCCGGGCGCCCGGACTGGACCATCTCGCGGCAGCGCACCTGGGGCGTGCCGATCGCGCTGTTCGTGCACCGCGAGACCGGCGAGCCGCATCCGCGCAGCACCGAGCTGATGCGCCAGGTCGCCGACCGCGTCGAGGAGAGCGGGGTGGACGTGTGGTACACGCTCGACGCGGCCGAACTGCTCGGCGAGGAGGCCGCCGACTACGACAAGATCACCGACATCCTCGACGTGTGGTTCGACTCCGGCGTCACCCACGAGGCGGTGCTGGCCGAGCGCGGCATCCCCAAGCCGGCCGACCTGTACCTGGAGGGCTCGGACCAGCACCGCGGCTGGTTCCAGTCCTCGCTGCTGACCGGCGTGGCGCTGGACAAGGCGGCGCCGTACCGGCAATGCCTGACCCACGGCTTCACCGTGGACGAGCACGGCCGCAAGATGTCCAAGTCGCTCGGCAACGGAATCGAGCCGCAGGACATCATGAAGACCCTGGGCGCGGACATCCTGCGCCTGTGGATCGCCTCGGCCGACTACAGCAACGAGATGTCGCTGTCGCAGGAGATCCTCAAGCGCAACGCCGACGCCTACCGGCGCCTGCGCAACACCGCGCGCTTCCTGCTCGGCAACCTGCACGGCTTCGCGCCGGCCGCGCACCTGCTGCCGCTGGCGGAGATGGTGGCGCTGGACCGCTGGATCGTGCATCGCGCCTACGAGCTGCAGGAGCGGATCAAGGCCGCCTACGAGCGCTACGACTTCGCCGAGATCGTGCAGGCGCTGCTGAACTTCTGCAGCGTGGACCTGGGTTCGCTGTACCTGGACGCGACCAAGGACCGGCTGTACACGATGGCCGAGGATTCGCGCGGCCGCCGCTCGGCGCAGAGCGCGATGTTCCACGTCGCCGAGGCGTTCGTGCGCTGGATCGCGCCGGTGCTGAGCTTCACCGCCGACGAGCTGTGGGGCTACCTGCCCGGCGAGCATGTCGGCAACGTGCTGTTCGCGACCTGGTACGAAGGCCTGGCGCCGCTGCCGGACGACGCGGCGCTGAGCGCGGCCGACTTCGAGCAGCTGCTGGCGCTGCGCGAGCAGGTGGCCAAGGTGCTCGAGCCGATGCGCGCCAACGGGGTGATCGGCGCGGCGCTGGAGGCGGAGATCACCGTCGCCGCCGACGCCGCGACCGCCGCCAGGCTGCAGCCGTTGCAGGAGGAACTGCGCTTCCTGTTCATCAGCGGCGACGTGAACGTGCGCGAGGCCAGCACCGACGAGATCTTCGTCAGCGCCGAGCCCACCGCCAAGCACAAGTGCGTGCGCTGCTGGCACCACCGCGCCGACGTCGGCGCCGAGCCGGCCCACCCGGAACTGTGCGCCCGCTGCGTCAGCAACATCGAAGGCCCGGGCGAGGAGCGGCGCTGGTTCTGATCCGCCGCGCCGCCGCGCCGCTGCCCGGGCGGGGAGCTCCCGCGCCGACGTCGCCGAGCGGCTTCGTCGCGCCGAAGCCTTCCGCGCCGGCGCTCCCACCCCACCATTCGCCCAAGGCGGAACCCGCGCATGACCGCAAGACCCAAACCCTCCGCGCTGATCTGGCTGCTGCTGTCCCTGGCCGTCATCGGCCTGGACCAGTGGAGCAAGGCCTGGGTGCTGTCCAGCCTGCCCGAGTACACCGCGGTGCCGGTGATCGACGGCTTCTGGAACTGGTACCGCACCTACAACACCGGCGCTGCGTTCAGTTTCCTGAGCCAGGCCGGCGGCTGGCAGCTGTGGTTCTTCACCGCGCTGGCGGTGGGTATCAGCGGCCTGCTGGCCTGGTGGCTGGCCAAGACCCCGCGCCGCGACTGGCGCAGCGCGGTGCCTTATGCGCTGGTGATCGGCGGGGCGATCGGCAACGTGATCGACCGGCTGATGCACGGCCACGTGGTCGACTTCATCCAGTGGCACTGGCGCGGGCACTACTGGCCGTCGTTCAACCTGGCCGACTCGGCGATCGTCGCCGGCGCGGTCGGCATCGCCCTGTTCGGCGTGTTCGACGGCAAGCCGAAGCAAAAAGCGGGATAATCCGATGCCCACCTCCCTGCCGAAGCGACCGGCCATCCCTGGCCGGACTGTCTAACTTATGGACGTACTGCTCGCCAATCCCCGCGGCTTCTGCGCCGGCGTCGACCGCGCGATCGAGATCGTCAAGCGCGCCATCGAGACGCTGGGCGCGCCGATCTACGTGCGCCACGAGGTCGTGCACAACCGCTTCGTGGTCGACGACCTCAAGCGCCGCGGCGCGATCTTCGTCGAGGAGCTGGACGAGGTGCCGGACGACTCCACGGTCATCTTCAGCGCCCATGGCGTGTCCCAGGCGGTGCGCCAGGAGGCCGAGCGGCGCGGGCTGAAGGTGTTCGACGCGACCTGCCCGCTGGTCACCAAGGTCCATTTCGAAGTGGCCCGGCATTGCCGCGCCGGCCGCGACGTGGTGCTGATCGGCCATGCCGGCCACCCCGAAGTGGAGGGCACGATGGGCCAGTGGAACCGCGAACGCGGCGCCGGGCGCATCTACCTGGTCGAGGACATCGAGCAGGTCGCCACGCTGGACATCCAGCAGCCCGAGAACCTGGCCTACACCACCCAGACCACGCTGTCGGTGGACGACACCCGCGGCATCATCGACGCGCTGCGCGCGCGCTACCCGGCGATGCAGGGGCCCAAGAACGACGACATCTGCTACGCCACCCAGAACCGCCAGGACGCGGTGCGCGACCTGGCCCGGCAGTGCGACCTGGTGCTGGTGGTCGGCTCGCCGAACAGCTCCAATTCCAACCGGCTCAGCGAGCTGGCGCGGCGCGACGGGGTGGAGTCCTACCTGATCGACGGCGCCGACGAGATCGACCCGGCCTGGGTCGCCGGCAAGCGCCGCATCGGCCTGACCGCCGGCGCCTCGGCGCCGCAGGTGCTGGTGGACGGGGTCATCGCGCGGCTGCGCGAACTGGGCGCCGACGGCGTCGGCGAACTGGCCGGCGAACCGGAGTCGATGGTATTCGCCCTGCCCAAGGAACTGCGCCTGCGCCTGGTCAATTGACCGGCGCCCGGCGCCCCCCTAGAATTGGCGGTTCAGCCGGAATAGCTCAGTTGGTAGAGCGGCGCATTCGTAATGCGTAGGTCGTAGGTTCGATTCCTATTTCCGGCACCAGTTGCAGCGAAGAAGGCAGCCCGCAAGGCTGCCTTCTTCGTTTCACGCAATGGACCCGCGGACGCCGCCGGAGCTTCCTGCGCCGCGGCCGGCGGTCGCCGCCTGGTGCGGGTTGCAGCAGCGCCGTCTCGTCACGGAACTTGCGCGCGTGCCCGCTCTGCGTTGGCGGATGTGACGGCCGTATGCATAGCTGCAGGTGCGGCAATGTGTCGCACGCAAAACCAGGCGCCGATTGCGCCGGATCATGGCCGAAGCCTTTCGGAAATGGCGCACGGCAGCATAAAATACGTCGTTAGTCGCGCATCGCCGGCCAGGATGCCGCGGGAACCGCGGAAGGCCTCTGCACGCCGTTCCGCGCTTCCGCAAATGCGCGGTTGCATCCCCTACGCAATTGGATCGTTCGATGATTCCGTTGAAACATCTTGGGCGCGTGCTGCGCCCCAGTCTGTTGCTGCTTGCCAGTGCGCTGCTGGCCGGCTGCAATTCGGCCATCCTGAACCCGAAGGGGCAGATCGGCCAGGACGAAAAGACCCTGCTGATCACCTCCGTGGTGCTGATGCTGCTGGTGGTGATCCCGGTCATCGTGATGACCCTGGCGTTCGCCTGGCGCTACCGCGCCTCCAACACCAAGGCGCGCTACGAGCCGAACTGGTCGCATTCCACCGCAATCGAGGTGGTGGTGTGGTCGATCCCGTGCCTGATCATCCTGGTGCTGGCGGTGCTGACCTGGCGCTCCTCGCACGCGCTGGACCCGTACAAGCCGCTGGACTCGGACGTCAAGCCGATCACCATCGAGGCCGTGTCGCTGGACTGGAAGTGGATGTTCATCTACCCGGAGCAGGGCATCGCCACGGTCAACGAGATCGTGTTCCCGGTCGATACGCCGCTGAACTTCAAGATCACCTCCGACTCGGTGATGAACTCGTTCTTCATCCCGCACCTGGGCACGCAGATCTACGCCATGGCCGGCATGGAGACCAAGGTGCACCTGATCGCCAACGAGGCGGGCGACTACTTCGGGCTATCGGCCAACTACAGCGGCCATGGCTTCTCGAAGATGCGCTTCGACGCGCGCGCCACCGACCAGGCCGGATTCGACGCCTGGGTGGCCAAGGTCAAGGCGTCGCCGAAGTCGCTCAACGCGACCGAGTACCAGGTCCTGGCGGCCAACCGCAACGACAAGGAACACTACCCGGTGACGTACTACTCGTCGGTGCAGGACGGCATGTTCAAGTCGCTGATCGACAAATACATGATGGGCAAGGGCCACCCGCACAAGCAGGGCCACGACGACCATCCGGCATCGGCTGCTGAGCCGGTCGCCATGTGCACTTCTGGAGACAAGTGATGCTAGGCAAACTCACGCTCGAGGCGGTTCCGTACCACGAGCCGATCGTCATGGGCGCGCTGGCCGGCGCCGGCCTGATCGGCCTGCTGATCATGGCGGCGATCACCAAGTACAAGAAGTGGGGCTACCTGTGGCACGAGTGGCTGACTTCGGTCGACCACAAGCGCATCGGCGTGATGTACATCGTCGTGGCGCTGGTGATGCTGCTGCGCGGCTTCGCCGACGCGGCGATGATGCGCACCCAGCAGGCCATCGCCCACGGCGGCAGCGAGGGCATCCTGCCGCCGCACCACTACGACCAGATCTTCACCGCGCACGGCGTGATCATGATCTTCTTCATGGCCATGCCGTTCATGACCGGCCTGCTGAACCTGATCGTGCCGCTGCAGATCGGCGCGCGCGACGTGGCGTTCCCGTTCCTGAACTCGCTGAGCTTCTGGCTGTTCGTGGCCGGCGCGGCGCTGATCAACATCTCCCTGGGCGTGGGCGAGTTCGCGCAGACCGGCTGGCTGGCCTATCCGCCGTTGTCGGGGCTGGAATACAGTCCTGGGGTCGGCGTCGACTACTACATCTGGGCGCTGCAGATATCGGGCCTGGGCACGTTGCTGACCGGCGTGAACTTCTTCGTGACGATCATGCGCATGCGCACCCCGGGCATGACCCTGATGCGCATGCCGATCTTCACCTGGACCGCGCTGATCACCAACATCCTGATCATCGCCGCGTTCCCGATCCTGACCGTGGCGCTGGCGCTGCTGGGCGCGGACCGCTACCTGGGCACGCACTTCTTCACCAACGACGGCGGCGGCAACGCCATGATGTACGTCAACCTGATCTGGATCTGGGGCCACCCGGAGGTGTACATCCTGATCCTGCCGGCCTTCGGCATCTTCTCCGAGCTGGTCGCCACGTACTGCCGCAAGCGCCTGTTCGGCTACACCTCGATGGTGTACGCGACCGCGTGCATCGGCGTGCTGTCGTTCGTGGTGTGGCTGCACCACTTCTTCACCATGGGCTCGGGCGCCAACGTCAATGCCTTCTTCGGCATCACCACGATGATCATCTCCATCCCCACCGGGGTGAAGATCTTCAACTGGCTGTTCACCATGTTCCGAGGCCGCGTGCACATGACCTCGCCGGTGCTGTGGACGATCGGCTTCATCATCACCTTCGTCATCGGCGGCATGACCGGGGTGATGCTGGCGATCCCGGCGGTGGACTTCGTGCTGCACAACAGCCTGTTCCTGATCGCGCACTTCCACAACGTGATCATCGGCGGCGTGGTGTTCGGCTACCTGGCCGGCCTGACCTACTGGTTCCCGAAGGCGTTCGGCTTCAAGCTCAACGAGAAGCTGGGCAAGGCCTCGTTCTGGTGCTGGATCATCGGCTTCTTCGTCGCCTTCATGCCGCTGTACGTGCTCGGCTTCATGGGCATGACCCGGCGCATGAACAGCTACAACCATCCGGAGTGGGCGCCGTGGCTGATGGTGGCCGCCGCCGGTGCGGCGATCATCGGCGTCGGCATCTTCCTGAACCTGCTGCAGATCGGCTACAGCGTCTGGAAGCGCAAGGACAACCTGGACCTGAGCGGCGATCCGTGGGACGGCCGCACGCTGGAATGGTCCACCTCCTCGCCGCCGCCGTTCTACAACTTCGCGGTGCTGCCGCACGTGGACGACCGCGACCAGTTCTGGGAAGACAAGCAGAAGGGCAAGGCCTGGGCGCGTCCGTCCAAGTACGAGCCGATCCATATGCCGCGCAACACCTCGGCAGGCGTGTGGATGGGCGCGTTCAGCGTGGTGCTCGGCTTCGGCCTGACCTGGCACATCTGGTGGATGGCGATCGTGGGCCTGGTCGGCATGGTCGGCGCGTTCATCGCACGCACGTTCGACGACGACATCGATTACTGGGTGCCGGCGGAAGAGGTGGAACGCATCGAGAACGAGCGTTTCGCGCTGCTGGAACAGCAACAGGCGGCGCAGGCCGCGAAGGCGGTCTGACATGTCCACCACGACTCTCGACAATCACGCCGCGCACGCGGACGGCCACCACGAGCACGAGCACCACGACGCCGGCGGCAACACCGTCTTCGGCTTCTGGGTCTACCTGATGAGCGACTGCCTCATCTTCGCCGGCCTGTTCGCGACCTACGCGGTATTGGCCGGCGCGACGGTGGACGGACCCACGGCCAAGGAGCTGTTCGACCTGAAGTTCGTGCTGGTGGAGACCTTCCTGCTGCTGTTCAGCAGCCTGAGCTTCGGCCTGGCGATGATCTCCGCGCACAAGCGCAGCCTCGGCGGCCTGTACGGCTGGCTGGCGGTCACCGCGGCGCTGGGCGTGGGCTTCCTGGGCATGGAAATCTTCGAGTTCCAGCACCTGATCCACCAAGGTGCCGGCCCCGGCCGCAGCGCGTTCCTGTCGGCGTTCTTCACCCTGGTCGGCACCCACGGCCTGCACGTTGCCTCGGGTCTGCTGTGGATGGCGGTGCTGGTGATCCAGATCGCCAAGAACGGCCTGACCCCGCGCAACAGCACCCGCCTGGCGTGCCTGAGCCTGTTCTGGCACTTCCTCGACGTGATCTGGATCGGCGTGTTCACCATCGTCTACCTGCTGGGAGCGCTGTAATGGCCAATCATCCTTCTTCCGACACGCATGCCGGCCACGCGCATGGCGGCGGCCTGAAGTCCTACCTGATCGGCTTCGTGATGGCGGTGATCCTCACCGTGATCCCGTTCGCGATGGTGATGAGCGGCGCCTTCCCCAAGGGCCTCACCGTGATCGTGATCGCGGTGCTGGCGGCGGTGCAGATGCTGGTGCATCTGATCTACTTCCTGCACATGGACCGTTCCGAGGAGCAGCGCTCCAACGTGCACGTGGGCCTGTTCTCGATCCTGATCATCGGCATCGTCGTGGTCGGCTCGCTGTGGGTCATGCACAACCTCAACGTCAACATGATGCATTGAGCCGCCACGCAGGTCCGGTTCTCGAAAGGCCGCCTCCGGGCGGCCTTCTTCGTATCGGCGACAGCGCCAGGCATGCGCGTGCCTGCGCGCCGGTGCGTCGGGCATGACCTATGGCATGGATGCGCACGCGTCCGCGCGGCATAGCATCGACGACCGATAGCTGTCGTACCCCACCCACTGGAGACCGCATGAACAAGTCCACCGCCTGGATGGCGTCGCTGTTGCTGGCCGCCGCCACCGTCGCCGGCCAGGCCGCGGCGCAGACGCCTCCACCGCAGGACGTACCGTTCGCCGGCACGCTGAAGATCGACGTGGACGCCACCGACCTGCAGCACCGGATATTCCGCGTGCGCGCCACGATCCCGGCCAGGCCGGGCCCGATGACCCTGCTGTATCCGCAGTGGATTCCCGGCAACCATTCCCCGACCGGGCCGATCGACAAGCTCGCCGGGCTGGTGGTCAAGGCCGGTGGCCAGGTGCTGCCGTGGCGGCGCGATCCGTTCGACGTGTACGCGTTCGACGTGGACGTGCCGCAGGGTGCCAGTGAGATCGTCGCCGAGTTCAAGTTCCTGTCCTCGCAGGGCGATGGCCAGGGCCGGGTGATGATGACCCCTGAGATGCTCAACCTGCAGTGGAACACCACCGCGCTGTATCCGGCCGGCTACTACGCGCGCAACATCAAGACCCAGGCCAGCGTGACCCTGCCGCCGGGCTGGAGCTACGCCACCGCGCTGGAAGCCGAGCGCCGGGTCGGCGACACGGTGACGTTCAAGCCGATCGACTTCGACGACCTGGTCGACTCGCCGATGTTCGCCGGCAAGCACTACAAGCGCATCGCACTCGACGCCGGCGGCAAGGCGCCGGTGCACCTGAACGTGTTCGCCGACGAGGCCAAGTACCTGGAAGCCACGCCGGAGCAGTTGAAGGCGCACGTGTCGCTGGTGCAGCAGATGGACCGGCTGTACGGCGCGCGCCACTTCGACCGCTACGAGTTCCTGCTGGCGCTGACCGACCGCCTCGGCGGCATCGGCCTGGAGCATCACCGCTCCAGCGAGAACAGCGGCCCGGTCGGCTATTTCACCGAGTGGGACAAGCGCTGGGCCATGCGCGACCTGCTCGCGCACGAGTACAACCACTCGTGGAACGGCAAGTACCGGCGCGGCGCCGACCTGGCCACGCCGAGCTTCAACGTGCCGATGGGCGACAGCCTGCTGTGGCTGTACGAGGGCCAGACCCAGTTCTGGGGCGAAGTGCTGGCGGCGCGCTCGGGCCTGTGGAGCGTGGCGCAGGCGCGCGACATGCTCGCCACCGTCGCCGCCACCTACGATCGCGGCCGTCCCGGCCTGGCGTGGCGCACGTTGCAGGACACCACCAACGACCCGACCATGTCGATGCGCCGGCCCAGGGCCTACCGCAACTACCAGCTGAGCGAGGACTACTATTCCGGCGGACAGATGCTGTGGCTGGAAGTGGACGCCAGGCTGCGCGAGCTGAGCGGCAACAAGCGTTCGATCGACGATTTCGCCAGGGCCTTCTTCGGCATGCACGACGGCGCCTGGGACGTGAACCCGTACACCTTCGACGACATCGTCGCCGCGCTCGATGGCGTGGCCGCGTACGACTGGGCCGCGTTCCTGCGCAGCCGCGTCGACGGTCACGGCCCGCTGACCGGCGGCATCGAGGCCAGCGGCTGGAAGCTGGTCTACACCGACGAGCCGAACGAGGCGGTCAAGGCGTCCGAGAGCGAAGGCAAGGGCATCAGCCTGACCTATTCGCTGGGCCTGAACATCGATGCGAAAGGCGAGGTGCAGGAGGTGCTGTGGGACGGTCCGGCGTTCGACGCCGGCCTGAGCAGCGGCAACACGATCGTGGCGGTGAACGGCCGCGCCTACAGCGCCGACGTGATCAAGGACGCGATCACGGCGGCCAAGGGCGCGGCGGCGCCGATCGAACTGTTGCTCAAGCGCTACGACCGCTACGACAGCGTGCGGATCGACTATCGCGGCGGCCTGCGGTATCCGCATCTGCAGCGCATCGCCGGAAGGCCGGATCGTCTGGGCGAACTGCTCAAGCCGCGCTGAGGCCGGCGACCTTGTTGGCCTGCCGCTGCGACGCGACCGGGGGCGCCATCTGCGAGGTGGAGGCTACGCCGGTCTTTTCGTAGCGCGAGCCGATGCGGGTTTGGTGGTCATGCCGCCGAGGTCGCTGTCAAAGTCCAGCTGTCGGCAGCGGCATGGGGGCCGCTGCCGTAATTGCGCGGCGCAGCATCGGCAGGCGCGATGCGGCTGTGGCCACTTCGGCAGGCCCAGCATCGGCGGCAGCACAATCGGATGACAGATCGGTAGACGCTGCGTTAAGCATCCTGCACAACTCTTAATGCCTTCAGTCTGGGGCGCGATGCGGCGGCCTGCGGGCAAAAATGCTGGCGCCTGCGTGCAGGATCAGGCAAAGTCCGGTTGCCCGTCGCGGCATCGCAGCCGCCCGCATTCGCAGTGAGCGGGGTTCGCTGACCGCTGCGACGACGAGCATGCAGTCGGTACAACGACGCGTATGGAGATTGGCGGGCGGCGCCGCACCGGCTACGCCCGCGATGGAACGGATCAGGAGAGATACCGTGCACGCCGAAGTGATATCCAGTGGAGTTGCCGCGCTACGTCTGAGCCAGGATCGCCGCCTGATCCGGGTCACCACCGCGCTGGATCCGGACACCTTCATCGTCAAGCGATTCGAAGGCACGGAGACGGTCTCGGCGCCCTACGCGTTCGCCGTCGACCTGCTGTCCGCGCAACGGCGCCTGGAGCTGAAGCAACTGGTCGGCCAGCCGATCCAGCTCAGCCTCGGCGACGAGTTCGACGACCGGGTCGTGCACGGCTACGTCAAGGAATTCGCGCTGATCGGCGCCGAGGGCGAACTGGCCGCGTACCGCGCCGAGGTCGCCCCATGGTTCGCGTTCCTGCAGTACACCAGCAACTGCCGCATCTTCCAGGACCTGAGCGTGCTGGAGATCGTCGAGCAGGTGTTCGGGGAATACCCCCAGCTGGCCGACTACAAGTACGAGCTCAACGTCGGCAACTTCCCCAAGCTGCCGTACTGCGTGCAGTACAACGAATCGGATTTCACCTTCGTCTCGCGTCTGCTCGAGGACGCAGGCATCTACTACACGTTCGTGCACGCCGACGGCGCGCACACGATGGTGCTGGCCGACGACTCCACCGCCTCCACGGCGCTGGGCGAGCCGGCGCCGGTGGCGTTCGTGTCCGACCAGGGCGTGCTGAAGACCCCGGGCCTGCACAGCTGGTCGGCGCGGCGCCGGGTCGGCCCGACCGCGCACGCGGTGAGCAGCTTCGATTTCAAGCAGCCGCGCACCGCGCTGTCGGCCAGCAAGGCGCGGTCGATCCCGGTCGGCGTGCTGCCGGAACTGGAGCGCTACCAGTACGACGGCGCGGCGCGCTTCGCCGACAGCCGCGTCGGCGAGGCGCTGGCGGCGATCCGCAGCGAGGAGGCGGCGTGGCCGACCAAGCTGTTCGAGGGCGCCGGCAACAGCACCGACCTGCAGGCCGGCGGCTGCTTCACCCTGGATCGGCATCCGGATTTCATCGGCCGCAGCGAGGACGACCGGCAGTTCTTCGTCGTGCAGCTGCACCGCGAAGGCCGCAACAACTTCTCCAGCGACTACAGCCAGGCCGAGGCGCCGACCTATCACTGCAGCGCCACCGCGCTGCGGCGCAAGATCCCGTACCGGCCGCTGCGCAACACCCCGCAGCAGCGCATGCCCGGGCCGCAGACCGCCACCGTGGTCGGCCCGCCGGGCGAAGAGCTGTACGCGGACCGCTACGGGCGGGTGAAGGTGCAGTTCCACTGGGACCGCAAGGGCCAGTTCCGCGAGAACAGCTCGTGCTGGATCCGCAGCGCCAGCCCGTGGGCCGGCGCCGACATGGGCGGCGTGTCGCCGCCGCGCGTGGGCCAGGAAGTGGTGGTGGACTTCCTCGACGGCGATCCGGACCGGCCGATCATCACCGGACGCGTGTTCAACGAGGACAACATGCCGCCGTTCGGCATGGAGGTCAGCGGCCTGAAGTCCAAGACGGTCAAGGGCGGCGGCTACAACGAAATGACCATGCACGACACCGCCGGCGGCGAGCTGCTGAACATGCGCGCGCAGCGCGACATGGTCACCACCGTGCTCAACGACCAGAACGCGACGGTGAAGAACAACAAGAGCACCAGCGTGGCGGTCAACCACAGCATGGACGTGGGCTCCAACCAGACCATCAGCGTCGGCGCCAACCGCGGCATCACCGTGACCGGCAACGACACGCTGGGCGTCACCGGCACCCGCAGCACCAGCGTCACCGGCGCGGTCACCGAAACCTACCAGGCCGGCGAGACCAAGACCATCGCCGCGGCCGGCTACACCGAGACCATCACCGGCGACTTCACCACTAGCCTGACCGGCAACTACACCAGCCAGCGCACCGGCGCGTGGAAGGAAACCGTCACCCAGACCTCGCTGCGCCAGGTGATCGGCAAGGTCACCGAGGAACTGAGCGCCGGGCGCGAGGTCAGCATCACCGGCCTGGACAAGCGCAGCGTGCAGGGCGCGGTGGAGGACGCCAACCTCGGCGCGCGCACGGTCAGCGTCGACGGCAACATGGAGCAGGGCATCACCGGCACCCACACCGTGATGTCCAACGGCAACATGACCCTGGCCTCGGGCAGCAACCTGACCGCGACGGTGGGGGGCGCGGCGATCGAGATCCTCGGCGACAAGATCACCATTTCCGCCGGCGGCTCGGTGATCGTCATCGACGGCTCCGGGGTTTCGGTCAACGGCTCGGAAATCAAGCTGAACTGCTGAAGCCTGGGAGGGCGCCCGAACCGTGAGCAAGAATCCGGTCGAACGACGTATCGAGCTGCTGCGCGATGCGTGGATGCAGGCCAGCGAGGACCCTGCGCTGCGCCTGCTGGTGTGGCGCGTGCCGGCCAACGCCGCGCGCCTGCTGGCCGCGTTCTTCGAAGCGCAGAAACATCCCGGCGACTGGAACGCGCCGGACTACTTCCTGCGTCTGGATACGCCGTTCGACACCGGCTTCGGCTACAGCCGCGCGCTGAAACAGGCGCTGGACGCCAGCTACCTGGGCAGCCAGAGCGCGTTGCGCGAGCAGGGCGTGGAACTGGGCTGGCGCGGCCCGGGGCCGTCGCACCCGGACAGCGCGCTGGGCGCGATCGAGGTGCTGGATTCCTTCGCCGCCTACCACCAGGCCCACCTGCGCTATCTGGCGGTGGTGCTGGAGCCGGAGCGCACCACCTCCAGCGAGGCGTTCGCGCGCTGGGTGGACGCGGCGCTGGCGGCGGCGCCGTCGCCGGCGCTGCGCCTGGTGCTGGTCGACAGCCACGAGGATCCGCGCTGGCAGCCGTTGCTGGAGCGGCACGCGGCGCTCGCCGCGCGCATCGAGCCGCCGCTGGACATGTTCGACATCGCGCGCGAGACCGCGGCGCAGTCCGGCGGTTCGGGGCCCGCGGTGGCCTACCGGCAGATGCTGAGCGACCTGATGACGGTGCTCGAACGCGGCAGCGCCACGCAGCTGGCGCAGCGCGTCGAGCGGCCGCTGGCGCTGGCGCAGCGGCACGGCTGGCCCGACCAGCAGGTGGTGCTGAACATGATGCTGGCCGGCGGCTGGCTGAAGGAACAGCAGTATCCGCAGGCCATCGCCAGCTATCGCCAGGCACGCGAGTGCGGCCTGCAGGCGCTGGCCGTGCAGCATCCGGCCGCGCGCGACCTGGTGATGCAGAGCTGGTACGGCGAGGCCGGCACCTGGTTCGTCGCCGGCCAGCCCAGCCGCGCCGCGGAGAGCTACGTCGCCGCGGCCAAGGCCGCCGCCGAGATTCCCAATCCGATGTTCGTGATCGAAGGCTATCGCATGGCCGCGTTCTGCCTGGCCCAGGGCGGCCAGCGCGAGGCCGCGCGCGTGCACGGGCTGGAGGCGATCCGCGCGGCCAAGCCGCTGCCGCCCGAGGACCGCCGCACCACCACCTTGCCGCAGGCGCTGCAGGACCTGCTGCTGCTGCAGGACAAGCCGCGCGCGCAGAAGCTCGAGCAGTGCGCCACGTCGTATCTGGAGGCGGTGGCCGCGCTGCACGCGCAGGCCGAGACGCAGGCCGCGCAGCTCGGGCCGCGCCCGGACAGCGCGCAGCTGGACCGCATCGAGGCCACGCTGCACGCCGGCTTCGAACAGGCCTTCCACCGCGTCGCGCAGGAGCGCGAACGCCTGATCCAGGGCGGCGACGAGTTCTTCCGCAAGGTGGTGGCGGTGGGACGCGAGTTCCTGCATCCGACCTGGAACGGGCTGCCGGACATCCGCCATCCGCTGGACAACGAGATCCCCGCCTGGACCGAGCCGCCGGCGACGCAGCCGCTGCCCGATCCGTCCGCCCTTACCGATTCCCCCGCCGCCGCGCGCGACGCGCAGGCGCCGGGTCGCTCCGGACTGACCGAGGTCACCGCATGAGTTCGCGCAAACTGGCCGTGCTGGCCGTCTTCGTCCTGATCGGCATGGTCGCGGCGGTGTGGCTGGGCGTGGAGTATCGCGACGACGTGCGCGCGTTCCTGCGCGCGCTGGCGCGGGCGCTGTAGAAGGAGCGTAGCGATGAGCACCGCCGCCAAGCATTTCGATCCGCAGCTGGGCATCGACATCCACATGTATGCGATGCCGCCGTTCCCGCTGCCCACGCCGCACATCGGCATCGTGCTCGACCCGTTCGACTACCTGCCGTTCCTCGGCGCCACGGTCACCGTCAACGGGGTCAAGCGCGCCACCGCCGGCACCGGCGGGCTGGACATCCATATCCCGCTGGGCATGTGGGCGCCGCAGCTGAGCATGCCGATGGGGCCGCAGTTCGACGGCGAAGAGATCTTCATGGGCAGCAAGACGGTGTCGGCCGACGGCGACCCGTTCTCGCGGCTGGCGGCGCCGGTGCTCGATTGCAACCTGGCCGGGCTGATTCCGCCGTTCCGGATCAAGAAGCTGAAGAAGCCGCTGCGTTCGCTGTGGCTGCCGACCGGCATCAACGTCGCGATCCCGACCAACGTCAAGGTGGGCGGCCCGCTGACCGTGTCGTGGATGGCGCTGGCGTTCCATGCCGGCTTCGCCGCGCTGGGCGCGCTGCGCCGCTCCAAGCTCGGCACGCGCGCGGCCGATGCGTTCAAGGGGCTGCGCCAGCGGCTGTTCGGCAACATGAAACCCGGCTTCCTCAAGTGCAAGGTGCTGCGCGCCGAGCCGGTGGACATCCGCGACGGCAGCGTGTCGGTGCAGCACGAGGACTTCGCGATCCCCGGGCGGCTGCCGCTGGCATGGTCGCGCGGCTACGGCTCCGGGCGCAGCGACGAGGCCGGCGCCTGCGGCCACGGCTGGCAGACGCCGGCCGACATCCGCCTGGAGATCGACGCCGATGGCGTGGTGCTGTTCCACGACGGCCACAGCGTCGCGGTGTTTCCGCAGCTGCCGGAGGCCGACGGCGCGCCGGTGTTCGAGTTCGTCGATGGCGCGCGGCTGCTGCGCGAGGGCACCGACCTGCTGGTGCGCACCAAGTCCGACCTGCGCTACCGCTTCGGCTACGCACCGGCCACCGGCATCGGCGTGCTGCCGCGCGCGCGGACGCTGCCGATCGCGCAGATCGAGGACGCCTGCGGCAACCATTGGCGCTTCGAACGCGGCGACGGCCACCTGGTGCGCATCGTCGAGAGCGGCGCGGACGGCCTGCAGGGCCGCTTCATCGAGGTCGAGTCGCGGCACGGCCGCATCGACCGCCTGCAACTGCACGATCCGGCGACCGGACTGACCCATCCGCTGGTGACGTACCGTTACGCGCAGGGCGACCTGGTCGCCGCCGAGGACCCGCTGGGCGCGCCGCGCACGTTCGAGTACCGCCAGCACCGCATGGTCCGGCATACCGACCGCGTCGGCCTGTCGTTCCACTACGCCTACGACGCGCAATGGCGGGTGGTGCGCGCCTGGGGCGACGGCGGCCTGTACGACTACCGTTTCGCCTACGACGACCTGCTGCGCGAGACCCAGGTGACCGATTCGCTCGGCCACGTATCGCTGGTCAAGTTCGACGAGAACCGCCTGCCGCTGTGCGAGATCGACGCGCTGGACGGCGTCACCGTGTTCGAATACGACGAGGTCGGCCGCACCGTGGCGGTCACCGACGCCGAGGGCCTGCGCACCGAGTTCGACTACGACGCGCGCGGCAACCTGCTGAGCCTGCGCCGCCCCGACGGCAGCACGCTGAGCCAGGTCTACGACGAGGACGACCGGCTGTTGTCGGTCACCGACCCGGGCGGCCATGCCTGGTGCCAGGCGCATGACGCGCGTGGCCTGCTGCAGTCGCAGACCGACCCGCTGGGCGCCACCACGTACTACGACTACGACGCGCAGGGGCTGCTGGTCGCGCAGCGCAACCCGCGCGGCGCGCAGACCCGGCTGGGCTACGACCGCTACGGCCTGCTGGCGTCGCTGCGCGACGCGCTGGGCTATGAGAGCCGCTACGAGCACGATGCGCTCGGGCGGTTGCACAAGCAGGTCGATCCGCTGGGCCAGGCCACGCACTACGACTACGACGCCAAGGGCCGGCTGCTGCGCGTGCGCTCGGCCGACGGCGGGCAGGTGCAGTGCGAGTACGACGCCGAGGACCAGCTGGTGCGCTACGTGGACGAAGCCGGCGCGCAGACCCGGCTGCACTACGTGGGCATCGGCCAGATCGGCAAGCGCGTGCAGCCGGACGGGCATGCGGTGGAATACCGCTACGACAGCGAAGAGCAACTGGTCGCGGTGATCAACCAGCGCGGCGAGGAGTACCGGCTGCGCCGCGACCCGCTGGGCCGCATCGTCGAGGAAACCGACTACTGGGGCCAGTCCCGGCACTACCAGTACGACGCCTCCGGGCGACTGACCGCCACGGTCGACCCGCTTGGCCAGCGCATCGCCTTCGCCACCGATCCGCTCGGGCGCATCGTCAGGAAGACCGTGCCGGACGTGCGCGCGCCGGGCCAGCAGGTGCACGAGCAGTTCGCCTACGATGCGCGCGGCCAGCTGGTGGAGCTGCGCAACCGGCACCGCACCGCCACGCGCAGGTTCGACGCGTTGGGGCAGTTGCTGGAGGAAGTGCAGGACGGCTTCCGCGTCGGCTACGGCTACGACGAAGTGGGCAACCGCGTGCTGCGCGAGACATCCGCCGGCAACCGTATCGCCTTCGCCTACGACCTGCGCGACCAGGTGGTCGAGGTGGCGATCAACGACGATGCGCCCATCGCCATCGAGCGCGACGCGCTGGGCCGCACCACCCGCGAACAGCTCAGCGCGCAGGTGCAAAGGCAGTTCGCGTACGACGGCCGCAGCCTGCTGACTGCGCAGACCGTGTTGCGCGATGCCGCGCCGCTGTTCGAGACCACCTACGACTACGACCGCGCCGGCAACCTGACCCACCGCCGCGACAGCGCGCAAGGCGTGGACGAATACCGCTACGACGTGCTGGGCCGGCTGCTGCAGCACACCGACCCGAAGGGCCGCATCGAGCGCTTCTTCAACGATCCGGCCGGCGACCGCCTGGCCACGCGCATCCACCAGGTGCAGATGCGAAAGGTGGTCGGCGGCGACGACGAACAGCAGGTGCAGTGGACCCGCGAAGGCAGCTACGACGGCGTGCACTACGTGTTCGACCGTGCCGGCGACCTGGTCCGCAAGGGCAGCCCGAACGGCCCGGAACCCGACGATCTGGAACTGTTCTGGGACGCCAACCACCGCCTGGCCGAAAGCCGCAAGGCCGGGCAGGCCACCCACTACGGCTACGATCCGCTGGGCCGCCGCGTGTTCAAGCGCAACCCGACCCACACCACATGGTTCTACTGGGACGGCGACGCGCTGCTGGGCGAGGTCAAGCAGGCCCACGACGAACCGGATGCGGCGCCGGTGTGGGTGGGCAATGTGGCCAACCTGATCGAGGTACGCAAGCGCCAGGAGAAGCTCAAGCGTCTGCACGAGCGCACACGGGAGTACGTGTATTACCCGGGCAGTTTTGTGCCGCTGGCGTTGATCGAGAAGGAACCGGGTCCTACGCTGCAAGAAGCGCCGACCGCCACGACGACTCCTGCCTTGCCGGCATCGCAATCCGATGCGCCAGCTGTGGCAGAGCACGCATTGGCCGAGGGTCGTGGCTCGGATTCCGTCCAATCTCCCGCACCATCCGCCTCCGCAGGCGTGCCGCCCCCGCAGCGAACGCCATCCGGGCCGCTGGGCGTGCTGGCGTCGTCCGCACCCAAACCGGCGTCGGCCGACGGAGCCGAAAGGTCAGCGACGATGGCGGCGCCGGCAGCCATTACGTCCAGCAAGCCGTTTAGCGGGGGCGGGCTGGGCACGCTGGGCGGAGACCTGGCGCTGGGACAGGGCGCGGTAACCAAAACGTCTGCGATATCGGGCGCTTCGATCGATCCGCCAACTGGCGTGGCGAAATCCGAAGAGGCATCGGTAGACGGCAAGCAAAAGCCGTCGAACGTGGCCGCGTTGGGTATGTGGCTGGGAGGCGAGCAGTCTGAGCCACGCAAAACACCCGCAACGGGCGTTCATGTGGATGACACTAGGTCATCGGAGGTCAGCATCCCTGCCGGCGAGGCCGATAAGGGAAGTGAAGAAACTGGAAGCGACCAATACTGTCCTCGCAAGACAGTTGAAAATATGTCTTGGCGGCCAGTAAGTTATCACTATCATGTCGATGCAAATGGATGCCCAACACGTTTGACCGATTCGCTTGGGGCGGTCGCGTGGTCAGTCAGCTATGCTGGATGGGGACGTGTAGCGACGCAGCATGTGGACTTTATTGAGAATAATCTGCGCTTCCAAGGGCAATATTTCGATTGCGACACAGGTTGGAATTATAATAGGCATCGATATTATCTTCCGGAGCTTGGGGCGTTCTCTTCTGCTGATCCTTTGCGTATGTTAGCTGGAGAGAATCTATACGATTATGCGCTGAATTGCTTGGAGTGGTCGGATCCTCTGGGGTTGCGACCTACTACCGGCGATGTTCCAGGTGTCGCCAATGGTGAATTTGCTCAGTGGTTCAACAATCTTACGCCTGACGAGTTCGACGCTGTTTGGGAGCAGCATGCATCCACAATCAAAAATAGGCTACGCCATCCTGGTGGTATGCATGAGTGGTTATTAGTTAGTAGGGCTAATGTCTTTAAGCGCTGGGGGGTCAGCGCGGAGCAAATATGGGCGTGGAGAACGCCGACGAGATCTACTGGAGGCATTAATCCAAGTTGGAACCATGGTAGAACTGGATCGTCAACGGCTCATAATGAGATACTGGGAATAATAGATTCGAGTTTAACGTACGGCGATTTTAAGCGGCGCCTTAATAATTGGGCTAATTATAGGCTTCGAAATGGCGTTGATGATCTTCCTGAGGGTCTAAGGTTAAGAGGGTGTGGGTAATATGAGTAAAAATACTGGGCAGGTATCTGTTTGGGCGGGATATTTTGATAACGAGGACGAATTTTTCTCTTATGTGGAGAAAACATATGAGGGCGACTCGGTTAGCAGTCGCTTCATTTCTGATCTGAATGTGCAATGGTATGACGAGGATTTTGCCGAGGGTGTTTATCTGGATAGGGACGGTGATATTGAGTCTGCTCTTGGCGAGCTGTCTTGGGGGGCGTCATTTGTGCATAATCTAGCTCCGGCCATCGACCTAAATAAAGTTAACTCGGTATACGTCGTATACGACTTCGACGGTTCTCCAACTGCAGCTGTTACGGGCGCTCCGCTGAGCTTTCTGGGAGTGTATGAGTATAGGAAGTCTTGACCACTGAGCTTTAAAAATCACCTTGCTGGGATGGCGCGCGAGTAGCATGGGCAGGTGCGATGTTTTGCCTCGTCGTTGGGTGGTGCTGCCTGTACGTTGATGGGCGCGTGATGAATATAAATAGCATTCTAGCGGCTAACGCCTGCAAGGCCGCTTCATCGAGGTCGAGTCGCGGCACGGCCACATCGAGCGCCTGCAACTGCACATCCGGCGACCGGGTTGACCCCTCTACCGGTGGGCCTATCGTTATGCGCAGGGCTACCCTGTCGCCGCGGAGGATCCGCTGGGCGTGCCGCGTGCGTTCGAGTACCGCCAGCACCGGATGGTTCGGCATCCTATAAGGCGGACTTGAATAATCTAAATCAGCGATATGAGCCGAGCGGCTGGAAGAAGCGCAGCATGTAGAGGATAAGGGTGATCAAAGTCAATCAAGTAACGAAGCAGGCTGAGATTGATCGGCTAAATCGCGCTGATATCCTAGGATTTTGCCTTGCGAAGGATCGCCTCGGAGTGGAGGACTTTGCTAAGCTCCGCATCATCCACCAGAAGTCCTCGGTGGCTGCGGCTCCAGACAGTGGCTGGACCCTAGGAGATCTTGCGCGTCTTGTAAGCGAAATATCGGCTGACTATTTTGAGTTTACCCCCTCGGAGCCAGAAAAGAAGGACGAATTGGCTGATGAGTTGCGTATGTTGGCTCAAGTAGATCGCCCCAAAATTGCCAATGGATTTTTTGTGCTGGCTGATGATGATTCCTTCTTGATGATGGAGGATTATTTTGAGAATCTGCGGCGTCACGGAGTCGAACTTTTCCAATTCGAAATTGTTTCGTGGGTGAAAAATAACATGATGCTGCCCAGCAGTTTATCGGCTCGAGCCGATAGATTTTTTGCATCGTTTCCGTGCCTGGTGTCTGACGACTTCAGTACGTTATCCGAATACCCGAGTGTGAATGCGAAGGGGTTTTATCTTAACTTGGATAACGGAGGGGGGAGGAATTACGATTTTTCCGAATATAGGTTTACATTATCTAGAGTTCTAAAGCTAATGCGCAGCGTGAGTTAGTGTGCTGCGCAAATATATGCAAAGTTAAAACATTAAAGAAAACGGGTGGTCGTAGATTCGCCGCGTACATTCGAGTGCCGCTAGGATGATGAATGGATTCCACTAAATTCGTGGTGATGCATAGCCGAAATTACGACCAGTTTTTTGGCGAGGCTATTTCGCCGATATTTTTTAATAGACCTTTTGATGAACGGCTTCTCGCAGACGTGCGTTTTGCGCATGTGCGGGCGCCGCCTGGTGACGGGCTGGTGGATTTTCCAAAAATTATTTCAAAGATGCCTAATTTAAAAGTGTTAAGTATTGGGCCGGGAAACATTGATCCGTTAGTAGTATCAGAACTATCTGCCAATGATATCCCGGAAAGTGTGGAAAGACTTGAAATTCACATAGGGAAGGGGGCCGTCAAGTGGCCTGCGGATCTTGTTCTTCCGGGGCTGAAACATTTGGTGTCCGAAACTCCTTTGAAATTCAAGGCGGAAAATTTCCCTTCACTTGGCTCGGTTGCCATTTACCCTGAAAAGTCGTTGTCCAATCTCAAGGAGGTATTGAAGCTAAATTTGAGTGAAATCTATTTGTTGAGCTTGCCATTAGGTAGCGAGGTATTTGAATTTCTTTCTGGATTGCCATTAAAGTCGTTGGGCCTCTCTGGCGGTCGGTCGCTGACCACGCTGAACGGAATTGAAAATATCCGGGGCATTACTTCTCTTAGATTGAAGAATTTGACTTCGCTCATTGATATTTCCAGTATGTCGAAATTATCTTCCCTTGAGGCGCTTGATATTCAGTATTGTAAAATACAGAACATAGAATCCATCGCGCCATTGGATAGATTGCAGGTGCTGACTATCGTCGGGTGTGGCAAAATTGGGCTTGACCGTATTGCGGACAAAATAAAGAATATAAATAAGGTTACAATTGGGGCTACGACCTAATGTTGGATCCTGGCTTGATGAAAATAAAGTTCCGGATCCTATGGAGTTTAGAGGATTAGAGGGGTTGGCCGGTAGTGAAAGAGTCGCGTACTCGCACCCAGCAAGCCGCAAAAAAGCGCCAGGATGTCGTTTCTAAAGGAATCGCTTGGATATCTCGTTGGAACCTAGGATCCGTGGCTTGAGGTTGGGCACGATGGCTCTTAGCAGGAAGATCTAGCGGCGGTAAACCGGCGAAGAGGCTCTTGTTGATGAAAAAGAAGGATTTACGTGCGAGATGGACGCCGGACTTGCAGAGTGCCGCGAACAAGGCCGTCCGCGAAGCGTCTGGCAAGATGAATCTCGGCTCTATGCCTATGTCGCCTTTCGGGTTTACCGACAATCATAAGGCTGACTTCCGTGGGCTCGATGTTTACGAGTCCATTAGGTACATGAGGGTGGAAGATATAGACATGTCTTATGCCGTTTTCAAGGAAGGAGCATCCTTGAGTCAGTCCGAATTCCTGCGCTGCGTGTTTGACGGGATAGATATGCGTGGTACGATTGTGACGCGGCGTTTTGAGGCGACCAGCTTTATTGGCGCCAAACTGACTGGAATGCGTCCAGGCACAGACTATGTTGACTGCGATTTTACGGGCGCCGCAATGGGCAAGTCCGTAGCGATGGGTTCGAAGTTCAAGCGCTGCAATTTTTCTGAAGCCAATATGGCTGGGGCAATTTACTCCCATTGTATTTTTGACGAATGTCAGTTCGATGGCGCTAAATTGGATGGGGTATCTTTTGCCGGAAGCCAAATTTTTGGTGCTGTTGACGTAGCTATATTTAGTGGGTGTCTTACGGATAAAATGAAAATAAACGGCGAAGATGTTGTGGGGGTTGATTTTAATCCCGATAAATACTTGCGAGTTTGATCTGGACGTGAGCGTTGTCAAGAAGCGCTTGCGGGCAATGCAGTGTTTGCGCAACAACATGGTTGAAGCGCTTCAACCCATGCACGTGCTGCAACGTTCCGACAGAAGGACGGCCGCTCAGGGCTTCAAATTAATGCAGCTGTCGCAGTACGGCTTGCCTCGACTGGGGCTCGCGCGCACGCCAGCAGACAAGTTAGAGAATCGGAAGCCGTATTTCGCATGTTCGGTCCGGTAGCGACCGGGGGGGCAAAGCCGCTTCTGAACCCCGTCGCGGACCCTGAGACCGCCAGCCACTATGCTGGCGCCTTCCTAGCGACGGGCACGAGTGAGATGGCGAAGGCGAAGACGGCCTATGTCTGCGGCGAATGCGGCGCCGAGTACAACAAGTGGCAGGGCCAGTGCGCCGAGTGCGGGGTGTGGAATACGCTGAGCGAGATCGTGCTGGAGAGCGCGTCGGGGGCCAAGGCGCCGGCCGCGGCGCGGCGCAGCGGCTGGGCCGGCAAGACCGAAGCGCCGAAGATCACCGCGCTCAAGGACGTGCAGCACAGCGAGCAGGCGCGGGTGTCCACCGGCATCGGCGAGTTCGACCGGGTGCTCGGCGGCGGCCTGGTCGAGGGTGCGGTGGTGCTGATCGGCGGCGACCCGGGCATCGGCAAGTCGACGCTGCTGTTGCAGGCGCTGGCGAAGATGGCCGGCACGCTGCCGGTGCTGTACGTCACCGGCGAGGAATCGCTGGCGCAGGTGGCCGGGCGCGCGGTGCGCCTGGACCTGCCGCTGGACGGCCTGAACGCGTTGGCCGAGACCGGCATCGAGAACATCCTGCAGCACGCCAGCGTGGCCAAGCCCAAGCTGATCGTGGCCGACTCGGTGCAGACGCTGTGGACCGAGTCGCTGACCGCCGCACCCGGCTCGGTGAGCCAGGTGCGCGAGAGCGCGGCGCGGCTGGTGCGCTACGCCAAGGAAACCGGCACCGCGGTGTTCCTGGTCGGCCACGTGACCAAGGAAGGCGGCATCGCCGGGCCGCGCGTGCTCGAGCACATGGTCGATGCGGTGCTGTATTTCGAAGGCGAGAGCGGCAGCCGGTTCCGCCTGCTGCGCGCGTTCAAGAACCGCTTCGGCGCGGTCAACGAGCTGGGCGTGTTCGCGATGGGCGAGAAGGGCCTGAAGGAGGTCTCCAATCCTTCGGCGATCTTCCTGTCCGGCGGCAGCGCGCTGCAGCCGGGCAGCTGCGTGATGGTGACCCGCGAGGGCACGCGTCCGCTGATGGTGGAGGTGCAGGCGCTGGTCGATGCGTCGCCGCTGTCCAATCCGCGCCGCGTGGCGGTGGGCCTGGAGCAGAACCGGCTGGCGATGCTGCTGGCGGTGCTGCATCGGCATGGCGGAGTGGTGGTCGGCGACCAGGACGTGTTCGTCAACGTCGTCGGCGGCATCCGCGTGCAGGAGACCGCGGCCGATCTGCCGGTGCTGCTGGCGGTGCTGTCGTCGCTGCGCGACAAGCCGCTGGCGGAGAAGACCATCGCGTTCGGCGAGGTCGGCCTGTCCGGCGAGATCCGCCCGGTACCCAACGGCGAGGACCGGCTGCGCGAGGCGGCCACGCACGGTTTCAAGCGCGCGATCGTGCCCAAGGCCAACGCGCCGAAAACCGGGGTGGTGAAGGGCATGGAAGTGGTGGCGGTGGAGCGCCTGTCGCAGGCGCTGGAGGCCGCTGGCGACTAGGTTGTTTACGCCGCTGGACAGGCCGCGTGCCTGTCCGGAGCCGGCAGCCGCGCGCGATGCCTTAGGGGCTTCCCGCTTGTCCCAACCGTGCGCGGCCCGACACCGGGTACAAGCAAGCCGGACGGCGTTCGGCGTAATGAATGCGCCATGGCGTTTGGGCGCGGCTTCCTCGTCCTCTTCTTCCCGTACCGACCAAACATCGCGTGGGCCTGCCTCCGATCGCGCTGAGTGCATTGACGCTGGAGCGCCGCCCGCCATGCCGCGTGGCGAGGTCGTTGCACCGCAACTGCGCGGAGTTTCCGCAGCCCGAGTCGGCACCAACAGGCCCTCGATGAAAGCGTTTCCAGTTCCGCGCATTTATGACACCATGCCGCCCGCTGCAGTGAGGCAGCGGAAAACTACAAGGGAAACACAATGGAATGGATGTTGATGCCGCTCAAGCGCTACGCGGATTTCTCCGGGCGTTCGCGGCGCAAGGAGTACTGGATGTTCACGCTGTTGAATATCGTGGTGCTGACGGTCCTGCTGGTCCTGGTCGGGGTTGGCGGCGGCGTCGGCGGGCAGAACGGCACCAGCGTGCTGTCGGGTGCGGCGCTTGCGCTGGTATGCATCTATGCGTTGGCGATGGTCGTTCCGTCGTTGGCGGTGCAGGTACGCCGGTTCCACGACCAAGGCAAGTCCGGCTGGTACGTGCTGCTGGGCCTGATTCCCTACCTGGGCGGCGTGGTGGTGATGGTCTTCATGTTCATGGAAGGCACCCACGGCCCGAACCCCTACGGTCCGGATCCGAAGCAGTCCGCTCGCGCGATCTGATGCGAGGCGGCCGGGTGCGCCCGGCCGCTCTGCGGTGCAACGGCGCTGGACGCGGCCGCTGCGGCCCAGTGCGGGCATCCATGCTGCAAGGGTCGGACGGAAGCTCCTCCCACAATCGCGTGCCCATCAATCGATGCGTCTGGTCGGCGCTCATTTGCCAGCGATGCTGGCGAGTTGGTGCCGAAATGGCCGGTGCGCGTGGTAGCGATGAGGGCAGCCGTTGCTCCCGCAGTGAGTCGGCGACACTGCCCCGAGACGCCTGCAGGAGCGGCTTCAGTCGCGACGATCGAAGCGGCATCTTTCCGGTCGCGGGAATCAGGCGGAGCTGAAGTCCTCGCACCGCGCATCCAGTGATCGATCCCACGCCCGGCGCCGGGCCGCGTCGCTGCCGTGGTGGGCGCGCGTGCGCTGGTTGCGGAATCGATGGCGCCCACTGATGCGGTCGCGGCTGAAGCCGCTCCTACAGGGATCCAGAGCTGACAACCAAGGCTTTTCAGCGTCTTCGGCCGCGATCATTGCGGTGGGAAGGTCGCCTGTTGCGGAAGCGTTGGGCGAAGCTCTACCGCGAGTGCGATAGCGAGAACGCGCGTCGAACGGCGCCGCTGGACGTACCGGCTGCACACAGACCGGTACCTAGTGCGGGCGGCTGCTGACGCGGATGCTGTCGTGCGTGGTCGCCACGCGCAGCGTCGGCTGGTCGGCGAGGAAGGCGCGCAGCGAGGCGATGTCGTCGCCGCGCAGGTTGCCGGTCAGGCGCATCGCCCCGGCGCGCGCATCCTCGATCACCAGCCGGGTGCGGTTGAGCCGGTTGAACTCCTCGGCCACCGTCGCCAGCGGCTCGTCGCGGAACACGATGCGGCGTTGCCACCAGGCGGTCATCGCCGCGACGTCCTCGTTGGCGATGGTCAGCCTGCCCGAGGCGCGATCGATGCGCGCGCTCTGGCCTGCGCCCAGGTCCGCCACGCGCCGCGGCGGCTGCGCGGACGCGTCGCGCCACACGTGCACCCGTCCTTCTGCGACGTCGATGCGGGCCTGGTCGCGCTGCAGCGAGACGCCGAAGGTGGTGCCGATGTCCTCGATGCGCAGTCCGCCGGCGCGCACGTCGAACGCGCGCCGGTCCGGGGCTACCACGAATGCGGCCTGGCCGCGCAGCAGGTGCATGCGGCGCTGGAACGGGCTCAGCGTGGCGCGCAGTTCGCTCTGCGCATTGAGGTGCACCACGCTGCGATCGGCGAGCAGCACGGTGCGTTGCTCGCCGTGCGCGGCGACGTACACCTCGGTGCGCGGCCACGCCCACCATGCCAGCGCGCTGGCGCAGGCCAGGGTCGCGGCCAGGCCCGCGCTCCAGGCGCGCCGTGGCGCGCGGCGTGGCGACGGGGCCGCGGCCATGGCGCGCGGTGCGATGCGCGGCAGCGGCAACGCGACCACGTTGTCGCCGCCCGCGCCGCGATCGCGGCGCTCCGCATCGAGCAGCGCGTCCACGTCCAGTTCCATGCCGCGCAGCGCGGCGCCGAGCTCGCCGGCCACGCGCACGATCGCCAGGTACTCGCGCAGGTGCTCGGGCGAGGCGGTCAGCCAGTCCAGGAACTGCGCCTGCTGCTTGGGGTCCAGGCCGTCCTGGCGCTGCATGGCATGCCAGTGCGCGGCCTCACGCGTGGCGTGATGGGAAGCGGCGGGCAGGCGTTTCACCAAGCGTCCTCCCGCTCGGCGATCGCCCGCCGGCACGCCGACAGGCCGCGCACCACATGCTTCTTGACCATGTGCGCCGACACGCCCATGCGTTCGGCGATCTGCTTGTAGCTCAGGCCGTCGCGGTACTGCATCACCAGCACCGCGCGGGTGCGCGCGGGCAGCGTCGCCAGCAGCGCCTGCAGCCGGCGCTGGCGCTGCTGGCGTTCGGTTGCGTCCTCCACGTCTTCCCCCGCCACCAGCAGCTGCGAGAACTGTTCCATCTCGTCGATGCGCAACGGCGCCTGCTTGCGCCGCACCGCCTGTTCGCGCGCCAGGTTCGTCGCCACCGTGTACAGGTAGGCCTCCGGATTGGCGATCGCCTCGCCCTGGCGCTGGTGCGCGCGCAGCAGGCGCAGGTAGGTTTCCTGCACCATGTCCTCGGCGTCCTCGTTGGCGCCGCGGCGCGCGAAGAAGCCGCGCAGCACCGGGCCGTGTTCGGCGAACATCCGGGCCCATGCGCGTTTTGCGTGTCCCGTCGTCATCGAACCGATCCCCGCCCAAGCGGCGCAGGCTAGGGGACCTCCATGACGCTGCGGTTACGCGATGCGGGTTCGTCGCCGGCTTCGTGCCGAACGCGGCCGGGCGCCGCACCGGTCCGAGCCGGCGCACGGGGCGTGCGTGGTCGGTTACGATGCGTCCCCGCCATCGTCGCCGCCGATGCCCCGCGTGCCGCGGTCCTCGCCGGCCTGCCCGAGCTGCCTGCCTACGTGAGCCACTATTCCGGCCCTCTGCTGACCCGTCCCATCGCCGAGGCGCTGCGCGCCGCCGCGGCCTCCGGCGCCGCGACGTGGTCGGGCTCGCTGGACCTGGGCCGCTCGCTCGCCAGCGCAAGCGTCGCTGCGCAGCAGTGGCAGTGGCAGGGCCAGGCCTATCCGTACCCGGAGAAGCTCAAGGAGCGCACGATCTACTACTGGGACGGCGAGGCATTCGCCGCCGCGTCCCGCTACGGCGGCGCGCTGATCAAGCTGGTGCCGACCGAGCATGGCGCGCCCACCTTCGAGATCGACGGCATCAAGATGCTGCCGTCGGCGCAGGTGTCGCCGTTCGAGGACGCCAGGCGCAAGGTGGCGCTGGTCGATCCGCGCGGCAAGACCGTGCTCGATACCTGCGGCGGCCTGGGCTACTTCGCTGCCGCGTGCCTGGAGGCGGGCGTGGCGCAGCTGCGCTCGTTCGAGAAGAACCCGGACGTGCTGTGGCTGCGCACGCTCAACCCATGGTCGCCGGACGCGGACGATCCGGCCCATGGCGGACGCCTGCAGCTGACCCACGGCGATGTGCTGCACGCCATCGGCGATCTGGCCGATGCGTCGGTCGATGCGATCCTGCACGATCCGCCGCGCTTCGGCATCGCCGGCGAACTCTATTCGCAGGCGTTCTACGACCAGTTCGCGCGCGTCCTGCGCCGCGGCGGGCGTCTGTTCCACTACACCGGCACGCCGAACCGCCTGACCAGCGGCCGCGACGTGCCCGGCGAAGTCGCCAAGCGGCTGGCCAAGGCCGGATTCAAGGCGCAGCTCGCGCTGGATGGCGTGCTGGCGACGTTGCCGCCGCGTTAGCGCATCGCCGCAGGCGCTCGCCGCCGGCGAAGTGCCGTGGCCGGCTGTGGATGGCTTCGGAGCAGCATCGGTCGTGACAGGATTCGCCGGTTCCAAGGCTCTAGGTCGGCCGTCCGTCGCAGCCTGAAGTCGCTCTCCACATGATGGATGTTCGAGAGGAGCGCATTTGCGTGCACCGTGCCCGTGCCTGCTGCCGCTCCGGGCGGCACCTGAAGAGAGAGCCGATGCGTTCGGCGCTGTAGGCTCGTGGCGGAATGGCCGCGCCGTTCCTGCCGAGCCTGGTACTGTGCGCGGCGAGCTGAAGTCCGAAGCATTTAAAGCGGGCGATTGCGTTTGGCGAAGCGGTGTGGGAGCGGCTTCGGTCGCGACAGCATTCATCGAGGGCGCCGGCGTGGCCGATGCCCCTGAGCTACCCGGAGCCACTCTGCCGGACTGCTGCGGTAGACCAAAGCAAGACGCTCCGATCCGCAGCGTCACCACGCCGCGGCGACCGATCGACCGGCGGCGCAACCGATCAACCGGCGAAGCGGCCTGCGGCGACGCCTTGCGCGTCCAGGTCGATCGCGAATAGCGCGCCGGCCAGCGGCTGCGCGGCCAGTGCGGCCTCGTCCAGGCCGGTGCGTGCGCTGGTGACGTACAGCGTGCGCAGGTCGCGGCCGCCGAACGCGCAGCTGGTGATGTGCGCGGTGGGCAGTTCGATGCGCGCCAGCAGGCGGCCGTCGGCATCGTGGCAGCTGACGCCGCCGCCGCCCCAGCGCGCGATCCACACGCGGCCTTGCGCATCGGTGGTCATGCCGTCCGGGGCGCCGTCGGCGTCCTGGTGCTGCAGCCACAGCCTGCCTTCGCCGAGCGTGCCGGCGTCGGGGTCGAACGGATACGCCCAGGTCTGGCCGTGCCCGGTCTGGTTGAAGTACAGCGTGCGCCCGTCGGCCGACCAGGTCGGACCGTTGGCGATGTGCACCGCGTCCAGGTGCCGGCTGCAGCGCCCGTCGGGGTCGTAGCGGTACAGCGCGCCGGTGGGCCGCTGGCAGGCGAAGTCGGTGCTGCCGGCCCACAGCCGCCCCTGCGCGTCGCACTTGGCGTCGTTGAAGCGGTTGCCGGGGCGCTCGGGCTCGGGCATGTGCAGCGGCTGCAGCGTGCCGGTGGCCGGATCGAACAGGGCCAGGTGCCGGCGCAGCGACACGATCAGCCCGGGCCCGCGCTCGCGCTCGGCGACGGCGGAGATTTCCTCGTCGAACGACCAGCTGCGGCGCGCCTGGCCGCGGCCCCCGTCGCCCGGCGCGTAGCGGTGCAGCGCGCGGCCGAGGATGTCGACGAAGTACAGCGCCTGCTCGCGTTGCGACCACAGCGCGCCTTCGCCTAGCGTGGCGGCCAGCGGCCAGACGCAGCGCAGCGGCGACAGCGCGGCAGGGATCGCGGCGTGCATGCGCCGCTCAGTGCGAGTCGCGGGCGACGCTCGCGCCGCTGCCGCCGACCAGGATGTCCAGGTCCGCGCCCAGGTGCGCCTGCTGCACGTGGTCGACGTACAACTTGCACCAGCCGCGCTGCGGCGGCTGCGG
This sequence comes from Xanthomonas sp., assembly GCF_017163755.1. Taxonomy (GTDB): domain Bacteria; phylum Pseudomonadota; class Gammaproteobacteria; order Xanthomonadales; family Xanthomonadaceae; genus Xanthomonas_A. The sequence goes on along the minus strand of NZ_JAFIWC010000014.1, from coordinate 89,760 downwards.
CGGCGTCCATTCGGCGCGGCGGCGCAGCAGCTCCTCGTCGCTGACCTCCAGGTGCAGCGAGCGCCCGGGCACGTCCAGCTCGATGATGTCGCCGTCGCGCACCAGCGCCAGCGCGCCGCCGGCGGCGGCCTCGGGCGAGGTGTGCAGCACCACGGTGCCGTAGGCGGTGCCGCTCATGCGCGCATCGGAAATGCGCACCATGTCGGTGACGCCGGCGCGCAGCAGCTTGGGCGGCAGCGGCATGTTGCCGACCTCGGCCATGCCGGGGTAGCCGCGCGGGCCGCAGTTCTTCAGCACCATCACGCAGCTGGCGTCGATGTCCAGCGCCTCGTCGTCGATGCGCGCCTTCATGTCCTCGATGCTCTCGAACACCACCGCGCGGCCGCGATGCCGCAGCAGGTGTTCGGAGGCGGCCGACGGCTTGATCACCGCGCCATCCGGCGCCAGGTTGCCGCGCAGCACGGCGATGCCGGCTTCCTTGCGGAACGGGTCGTCGATGCTGCGGATCACCTCGCGGTTCCAGCACGGCGCCTGCGCGACGTTCTCGCCGAGGGTGCGGCCGTTGACCGTGGGCGCGTCCAGGTCGAGCTCGGCACCGAGCTCGCGCATCACCGCCGGCAGGCCGCCGGCGTAGTAGAAGTCCTCCATCAGGTACTGGCCCGACGGTTTCAGGTTGACCAGGCACGGCAGCCGCGAGCCCAGCCGGTCCCAGTCCTCCAGGGTCAGCTCCACGCCCAGGCGACCGGCGATGGCCAGCAGGTGGATCACCGCGTTGGTGGAACCGCCGATCGCCGCGTTGACCTTGATCGCATTGGCGAACGCGCGCCGGGTCAGCACCTGCGACATGCGCAGGTCCTCCTCGACCATCTGCACGATGCGCCGCCCGGTCAGCTGCGCCAGCCGCGCGCGGCGCGAATCCACCGCCGGGATCGCCGCGTTCTCCGGCAGCGACATGCCCAGCGCCTCGACCATGCTGGCCATCGTCGAGGCGGTGCCCATGGTCATGCAGCTGCCCTTGGAGCGCTGCATGCAGGCCTCGGCCTCGACGAAGTCGGCCTGGCTCAGGGTGCCGGCGCGCACCATCTCCGACATCTGGATCACGCCGGTGCCCGAACCCAGCGGCTGCCCGCGCCAGTTGCCCGACAGCGACGGGCCGCCGGACAGGCCGATGGTCGGCAGGTCGACGCTGGCCGCGCCCATCAGCAATGCCGGGGTGGTCTTGTCGCAGCCCATCAGCAGCACCACGCCGTCGAGCGGATTGGCGCGGATCGATTCCTCCACGTCCATGCTGACCAGGTTGCGGAACAGCATCGCGGTCGGCAGCATCTGCGTCTCGCCCAGCGACATCACCGGGAATTCCAGCGGGAAGCCGCCGGCCTCGTAGACGCCGCGCTTGACGTGTTCGGCCAGCTCGCGGAAGTGGCCGTTGCACGGAGTCAGTTCCGACCAGGTGTTGCAGATGCCGATCACCGGGCGGCCGTCAAACATGTCGTGCGGATGGCCTGCGCTCTTGAGCCAGCTGCGGTAGTAGAAGCCTTGCTTGCCTTCGCGACCGAACCACGCCTGGCTGCGGCGGACCGGTTTGGTGGGTGAGCCCATGCTGGCGGAATCCTCGAGTCCTGGGACGGCCGGGACGCCTGGCGGCGCTCGCCGGTTGCACTTTATGTCGGCGATGCTAACCAGCATATTGATATCTGAAAAATAACAAATATCTGCCTATCGATATTTTTTCTCGTATAGCAAAAATGCGTTGAAATTCGCGCGAAAACGGCATGACGGCGCGGCTGCGGTGGTCGTTCCGGTGCGCGGCAGGGCGGCCTGCGGGCATGGCAAGGGGTTGGCCTCGGTCACCGGCGGCGGCCCGCTCCCGGTGCGGCGCTGGTGGACGGCTTCGCCGCGCGGGCGCGCAGGCGGCTGGGGCCACAGCTGGGCAGGGCACCGCCCTGGCGGAGTCTGTTCGAAATGCGCGCGGCTCCATTCGTCGCGACTGAAGTCGCTCCCACAGATGGCTCGCGTCGGGTCTTAGCTGCGAGGGTGGGTTTTGTACCGACGCTATCCGCGACCGAATGCTGCCGCCTCGTTCGTCGCCGTGACGTCGCTCCCACAGGTGGCGCTCGGTCGGCCGGAGGCGCCACCGGAGGGCTGCGGCCCCGGGATCCGCCTACGCTCGCACATCCGCCGGCGCCGGCACGTCCTCGGCCGGCGCGACATAGCCGTAGACCGGGCCGGCGGCGTCCTTCAGCGCCTGCAGCATGATCCGCGCGCCTGGCGACAGCAGCCAGTCGGTGCGGGTGATGATGCCGAACGAGTCCATCCGGCACGACAGCTCCACCGGCACGATCGCCACGCTGCCGTGATCGGCGAAATGCCGCGCCACGTCCACCGGCACCACCGCCAGGTAGTCGCTGCGCTGGAGCATCTGCGGCAGCACCACCAGCGCCGAGGTCTCGATCACCCGCCGCGGCGCCTCCAGTCCGCCGTTCTGGAACATCAGCTCGAAGCGGTGGCGCAGCACGCTGCCGTCCGGCGGCACGATCCAGCCCGCCGCCGCCAGCTCGCGCAGCGACGGCTGCGGCATCGCCAGGATCGGGTGGCCAGGGCGCGCGATCGCGCAGACCTCTTCCTCGGCCAGCGCGCGGTAGTGCAGGTTGCGCTTGTCGTGGCGCGCGAACAGCCGCGCCACCAGGATGTCCAGCTTGTTCTGCGCCAGCCGCTCCAGCAGCACGTCGCTGCCGTCGACCAGCAGCGACACGCGCAGCAGCGGGTGCTGCTCGGTGACCTGGGCCAGCGCCGCCGGCAGCAGGCTCATCGCCGGCCCGGCGATCGCGCCGACGCTGACGCTGCCGAAGTAGCCGGCCTTCAGCGCCTCGATCTCGGCGCCGGCTTCGCCGAGGCTGGACAGCGCGATGCGCGCGTGCCGGATCATCGCCTCGCCGTACCAGGTCGGGCGCATGCCGCGCGGCAGCCGCTCGAACAGCGGCACCGCCATCATGTCCTCCAGGTCCTTCAGCAGCTTGGACGCCGCCGGCTGCGACATGTTCAGGGTCTCGGCGGCGCGGTGGATGTTGCCTTCCTCCTCGATCGCCAGCAGCAGCATCAGCTGCCGGGTCTTCAGGCGGGCGCGGACGAACCAGGGCGTGGCGGCAGGCATGGCGACCTAAAAGATATGAATGTTCGTATACATTAAGCCAAAACAGATATTTGTTGCATATAGCTCAATGACAGCAGAATAGGCCCGTTCCTGCAGCCCGTTCCGGCGCGCTGCATCTTCCTTCCCGCGAGCCCGTGCAGGCGACCGACTCCATGCGATTGATCCAACTGCTAGACGATTCCGGTATTCCCAGCGTGGGCGCGATCGGCCCGGCCGGCACCCAGGTGCGGCTGCTGCGCGAGGTGTCGTCCACCTACGCGCTGGCCGGCGCCGCGATCGAGGCCGGGCTGCCGCTGGCCGACTACGCCGAGCGCCACCTCGGCGACATCGTGCTGGACTACGCCGCGCTGCTCGGCGCCGGACGCGTGCTGTCGCCGCTGACCCATCCGGACCCGGCGCACTGCCGGGTCACCGGTACCGGCTTGACCCACCTGGGCAGCGCCGCCACCCGCGACGCGATGCACCAGAACCTGCAGCAGCAGGCCAGCCAGGGCACGCTCACCGATTCGATGAAGATCTTCCAGCTCGGCGTGGAAGGCGGCATTCCGCGCGACGGCCGGCCCGGCGCGCAGCCGGAATGGTTCTACAAGGGCGACGGCAGCATCCTGGTCGCGCCGGGCGCGCCGCTGCCGTCGCCGGATTTCGCGCTGGACGGCGGCGAGGAGCCGGAACTGGTCGGCCTGTACGTGATCGGCGCCGACGCGGTGCCGTACCGGCTCGGCTTCGCGCTCGGCAACGAGTTCTCCGACCACGTCACCGAGCGGCAGAACTATCTCTATCTGGCCCATTCCAAGCTGCGCGCCTGCGCGGTCGGCCCGGAGCTGCGCACCGGCGAGCTGCCGCGCGACCTGCGCGGCAGCAGCCGCATCCGCCGCGGCGAGGCGGTGATCTGGGAGAAGCCATTCGTCACCGGCGAGGCCAACATGTGCCATTCGCTGGCCAACCTGGAATACCACCATTTCAAGTACGCCGCGCATCGCGTGCCCGGCGACGTGCACCTGCATTTCTTCGGCACCGCCACGCTGAGCTTCGCCGACGGCGTGCAGGCCCAGCCCGGCGACCGTTTCGAGATCGAACTGCCCGAACTGGGCGCGCCGCTGGTCAATCCGCTGCAGCGGGTCGCCGCCGGGTTCGATCTGGGCGGCGTGCGCGCGCTGTAACCACACGCGCGGCCACAACAGGAGTCCCGCATGAACCAGCGTTTCCAGAGCTACATCGACGGCCAGTGGGTGGCCGGCACCGACACCGCCGCGGACGAGAATCCTTCCGACCTGTCGGCGCCGATCGGCGAATACGGCAGCGTCGGCGCCGACGAGGTGCGCGGTGCGATCGCCGCGGCCAACGCGGCGCAGGCGAAATGGGCGGCGAGCACGCCGCAGCAGCGCGCCGACGCGCTGGATTTCGTCGGCAGCGAGATCCTGGCGCGCAAGCAGGAACTGGGCACGCTGCTGGCCTCAGAAGAAGGCAAGACCCTGCCGGAGAGCATCGGCGAGGCGGCCCGCGCCGGGCAGATCTTCAAGTTCTTCGCCGGCGAGGCGCTGCGCATTCCCGGCGAGAAGCTCGCCTCCACCCGCCCCGGCGTGGACGTGGAGATCACCCGCGAGCCGGTGGGCACGGTCGGCATCATCGCGCCGTGGAATTTCCCGCTGGCGATCCCGGCGTGGAAGATCGCCCCGGCGCTGGCCTACGGCAACACCGTGGTGTTCAAGCCGGCCGAGATCGTGCCCGGCTGCGCCTGGGCGATCGCCGAGATCCTCAGCCGCGCCGGGCTGCCCGACGGCGCGTTCAACCTGGTGATCGGCAGCGGCCGCACCGTCGGCCAGGCGCTGGTGGCCGAGCGCGGCATCGACGCGCTGAGCTTCACCGGCTCGGTGCCCACCGGCAACCGCCTGCTCAAGCAGGCTGCCGAGCGCGGGCTGAAGATCCAACTGGAAATGGGCGGCAAGAATCCGCTGGTGGTGCTGGCCGACGCGGACATGGACGTGGCGGTGGAGATCGCGGTCAACGGCGCGTACTTCTCCACCGGCCAGCGCTGCACCGCCTCCAGCCGGCTGATCGTGGAGCGCGCGGTGTACGACGAGTTCGTCGCGCGGGTGGGCAAGCGCCTGGCCACGCTGAAGATCGGCCATGCGCTGACCCCGGGCATCGACATCGGCCCGGTCGCCAGCGGCAGCCAGTTCGACCAGGACCGCGACTACGTGCGCATCGCCCGCGAGGAAGGCGCGGAGGTGGTGTACGGCGGCGAGGCGCTGGAATGCGAGCACAAGGGCTACTACATGAGCCCGGCGCTGATCGCCGCGCAGCCGCAGCACCGCATCGCGCGCGAGGAAGTGTTCGGCCCGGTCGCGGCGGTGATGCCGGCCGACGACTACGAGCACGCGCTGGCGCTGGCCAACGACACCGAATTCGGCCTGTGCGCCGGCATCGCCACCCGCTCGCTGAAGTACGCCACGCATTTCAAGCGGCATGCGCAGGCCGGCATGGTGATGGTCAACCTGCCCACCGCCGGCGTCGATCCGCACGTGCCGTTCGGCGGGCGCAAGGCCTCCAGCTACGGCCCGCGCGAGCAGGGGCGGTACGCGGTGGAGTTCTACACCACGGTCAAGACGGCCTATACATCCGCAGGATGAACTGATCGATCCACTCGCGCGCCTGCCTGGGAGGGTGGGCGGCCGCCGCGGCGCCGAGCGCCGCACGGCCGCCAGCGTGCAACGAACGAGGAGGGGTTATGCAGAAGTCTGTAGTGCGTGCGACGGCGCTGGGCCTGGCGATGCTGCTGGGCGCGGCGTTGGCGGCATGTTCCGGCGGCGGCAGCGACGCGGGCAAGGCGCAGGGGCAGATCACCGTCGGCTTCAGCCAGGTCGGCGCCGAGAGCGAATGGCGCACCGCCAACACCGCGTCGGTGAAGGGGGCGATCGAACAGGCCGGCATGAAGCTCAAGTTCTCCGATGCGCAGCAGAAGCAGGAGAACCAGATCAAGGCGCTGCGCTCGTTCATCGCCCAGCGCGTGGACGTGATTGCGTTCTCGCCGGTGGTCGAATCCGGCTGGGAAACGGTGCTGCGCGAGGCCAAGGCGGCGAACATCCCGGTGGTGCTGACCGACCGCGCGGTGAAGGTGTCCGACGATACGCTGTACACCACGCTGATCGGGTCGGACTTCGTCGAGGAAGGGCGCAAGGCCGGGCGCTGGCTGCTCGAGCAGTCGCCGCTGAAGGACGGCGACACGCCGGTGCGCATCGTCGAGCTGCAGGGCACGGTGGGCTCGGCGCCGGCCATCGACCGCATGCGCGGCTTCAAGGAGATCATCGCGGCCCACCCGCGCTTCCAGGTGGTGCGCTCGCAGAGCGGCGACTTCACCCGCGCCAAGGGCAAGGAAGTGATGGAGGCGTTCCTGAAGGCGGAAGGGCGCAACATCGACGTGCTGTACGCGCACAACGACGACATGGCGATCGGCGCGATCCAGGCGATCGAGGAAGCCGGGCTGAAGCCGGGCAAGGACATCCTGGTGATCTCCATCGACGGGGTGAAGGGCGCGTTCGAGGCGATGCAGGCCGGCAAGCTCAACGTCACCGTCGAATGCAATCCGCTGCTCGGCCCGCAGCTGGTGCAGGCGATCCGCGACATCAAGGCCGGCAAGCCGCTGCCCAAACGCATCGGGGTCGAGGAGTCGGTCTACACCCAGGAGCAGGCCGCCGCCGAGCTGCCCAGGCGCAAGTACTGACGGAGCGCGGCGATGAAGCTTCGCGGTTCCGGTACAGCCGCACGCGGGATCATTGCGCGCTGGCGCGGCACGACGCGGTCCCCGGCCGCGGATGCGGCGCGCCCGGCCGCCGCCAGTGCGCGGCCGCGCGCCGGGTGCGGCCGATGAACCCGGTCGTGCTGCACGCGCAGGGTCTGGGCAAGGCCTATGCCGGCGTCGCCGCGCTGGACGACGTGGCGCTGTGCCTGCGCGCCGGCGAGATCCACGCGGTGATGGGCCAGAACGGCGCCGGCAAGTCGACCTTGATCAAGCTGCTGACCGGCGTGGTCGCGCCCGATGCCGGCCGCATCGCGCTCGGCGGCGAGGCCATCGCGCCGGACTCGCCGCTGCAGGCGCAGCGGCTGGGCATCAGCACCGTGTACCAGGAAGTGAACCTGTGCCCGAACCTGTCGGTGGCCGAGAACATCTTCGCTGGCCGCTACCCGATGAAGGGCTGGCCGCGGCGCATCGACTGGCGCGGCGTCGACCGCCAGGCGCGGCAGTGCCTGGACCGGCTCGGCCTGCGCATCGACGTGCGCCGCACGCTGTCCAGCTACCCGGTGGCGGTGCAGCAGATGGTGGCGATCGCGCGCGCGCTGAGCGTGTCGGCGCGCGTGCTGATCCTCGACGAGCCCACCTCCAGCCTCGACGAAGGCGAGGTCGCCGAACTGTTCCGGGTGATGCGCGCGCTGCGCGAGCAGGGCATGGCGATCCTGTTCGTCACCCATTTCCTGGACCAGGTGTACGCGGTGTCGGACCGCATCACCGTGCTGCGCAACGGCCGCCTGGTCGGCGAGTATCCGGCCGCCGCGCTGCCGCAGCCGCGGCTGATCGCGGCGATGGTCGGCCGCGAGCTCGACGTGGCGCAGGCCGCGGCGGCGGTGGACGCGGCGCCGCCCGAGGACGCGCCGGTCGTGCTGCAGGCGCAGGGGCTGGGCCGGCGCGGCCAGCTGCATCCGCTCGACCTGCAGCTGCGCCGCGGCCAGGTGCTGGGCCTGGCCGGCCTGCTCGGCGCCGGGCGCACCGAACTGGCGCGGCTGCTGTTCGGCCTGGACCGCGCCGATTGCGGGCGCGTGTCCATCGACGGCCGCGACGTCGCCCTGCGCGGCCCGCCGGACGCGGTCCGCCACGGCCTGGCGCTGTGCCCGGAAGAGCGCAAGACCGAAGGCATCGTCGCCGAGCTGTCGGTGCGCGAGAACATCGTGCTGGCGTTGCAGGCGCGCATGGGCCTGCGCCGCTTTCTCGCGCCGGGCGAGCAGCGGCGCATCGCCGCCGAGTTCGTCGACCTGCTCGGCATCAAGACCGCCAGCGTGGAGACGCCGGTCGGGCTGCTGTCCGGCGGCAACCAGCAGAAGGTGGTGCTGGCGCGCTGGCTGGCGACGCAGCCGCGGCTGCTGATCCTCGACGAACCCACCCGCGGCATCGACATCGCCGCCAAGCAGGACATCATGATGCGCATCCTGACGCTGGCCCGGCAGGGCATGGCGGTGCTGTTCATCTCCGCCGAGATCGGCGAGCTCGAGCGCATCGCCGACCGCATCGCGGTGCTGCGCGAGCGGCGCCTGGTCGGCGAGTTGCCCGGCGGCTGCGGCGAGCGTGCGGTGTTCGAGCTGATCGCCGGGAACGCGGCGGCATGAGCGCCGCGGCCACGCCGTCTTCGACCGCGCCGCGGCTGCCGGCGCGCATCGCCGCCCATCCGCTGTTCTGGCCGCTGGCGACGCTGGCGCTGCTGCTGCTCGGCAACGGGTTGTGGAACCCGGGTTTCCTGGCGCTGCAATGGCGCGACGGGCACCTGTACGGCAACCTGGTCGACATCGCCAACCGCGCCGCGCCGCTGATCCTGGTCGCGCTGGGCATGACCCTGGTGATCGCGGTGCGCGGCCTGGATATCTCGGTCGGCGCGGTGGTGGCGATCGCCGCCACGGTCGCGGCATGGATGATCGGCGGCGGCGAGCACAGCCGTTTCCCGCTGTGGGCGGTGATCGCCGCGCCGCTGCTGATCGCCGCCGCGTGCGGGCTGTGGAACGGGCTGCTGGTGGTCAAGGTGGGCATGCAGCCGATCATCGCCACGCTGATCCTGATGGTGGCCGGGCGCGGCGTCGCGCAGCTGATCGGCGACGGCCAGATCCTGACCATCTACTACCCGCCGTACTTCTACCTGGGCAACGGCTTCCTGCTCGGGCTGCCGTTCGCGCTGTTCGTGGTCGCGGCGGTGTTCCTGGCCCTGCAGCTGCTGCTCGGGCGCACCGCGCTGGGCCTGTTCGTGCGCGCGATCGGCCACAACCCGGTGGCCGCGCGCGTGGCGGGGGTCAAGGCGCGGTTGATTGCGGTGCTGCTGTACGTGTTCTGCAGCTTCAGCGCCGGCCTGGCCGGCTTGATCGTCAGTTCCAACGTCAAGAGCGCCGACGCCAACAACGCCGGGCAGCTGATGGAGCTGGACGCGATCCTGGCGGTGACCCTCGGCGGCACCCTGCTCAACGGCGGCCGCTTCAGCCTGGCCGGCACGGTGGTCGGCGCGCTGATCATCCAGACCCTGACCGCGACGATCTACGCCATCGGCGTGCCGGCGCAGGTCAACATGCTGATCAAGGCGCTGCTGGTGTTCGCGGTGATGCTGCTGCAATCGCCGCCGTTCCGCGCCAGCGTGCGCGGCTGGGTGCTGCGCCCGGCGACCGGAGCGCGCCGATGAACGCGGCCAGCGCGCCGATCCAGACCGCGCGCGGCCTGCGCCGCGCCGGCACGCTGCTGCATGGCCCGCGGCTGCCGCTGGCGATCACGGTGGCGCTGTTCGTGGCGATGGCCGGCGCCGGCGGCGTGCTCTACGACGGCTTCCTGTCGCCGCAGGTGTTGGCCAATCTGCTGATCGACAACGCGTTCCTGTGCATCGCCGCGGTCGGCATGACCTTCGTGATCCTCAGCGGCGGCATCGACCTGTCGGTAGGCGCGGTGATCGCGTTCACCACGGTGCTGTCGGCGTCGCTGGTCGAACGCCACGGTTGGTCGCCGCTGGCGGCGATCCCGCTGGTGCTGCTGCTCGGCGCGCTGTTCGGCGCGTTCATGGGCGCGCTGATCCAGCGCTACCGGCTGCAGCCGTTCGTGGTGACCCTGGCCGGCATGTTCCTGGCGCGCGGCGCCAGCACCCTGATCAGCGTCGATTCGATTCCGATCGCCAATGCGCTGTACGTGGCGATCGCGCAGGTCCGCGTGCCGATCGGTGCCGGCGCCTCGCTGTCGATCGGCGCGCTGATCGCGCTGGCCACGGTGGCGCTGGGCATGTGGCTGGCGCACAGCACGCGCTTCGGCCGCTGCGTGTATGCGCTGGGCGGCAGCGAAGCCTCGGCGCGGCTGATGGGCCTGCCGGTGGCCGCCACCCAGGTCGGGGTCTACGCCTTCAGCGGGTTCTGCTCGGCGCTGGCCGGGGTGGTGTGCACGTTCTACATGCTGTCCGGCTACAGCCTGCATGCGCTGGGTCTGGAGCTGGATGCGATCGCCGCGGTGGTGATCGGCGGCACGCTGCTGGCCGGCGGCAGCGGCTACGTGGTCGGCACCGTGTTCGGCGTGCTGATCCTCGGCGTGATCCAGACCCTGATCGTGTTCGACGGCACGCTCAGCTCGTGGTGGACGCGCATCGTGATCGGCGCGCTGCTGCTGGTGTTCTGCCTGCTGCAGCGGCTGTTGACCCGGCGCACTCGGACAACGGGAGTGGACTCATGAAGGAACACACGGACGACGCCTTCGGCGCCTGTTCGCGGCGCGACTTCCTGCACTACGGCGGCGCCTCGCTGGCCGCGCTGGGGGTGCTGGCGCAAGGCGATGCGCTTGGTGCGGCGACACCGGCAGCTGCGCCGGCGACAGCGAAGCGGCAGCCAGTCCTGCAACTGCGCGAGCGGCCGTTCGCGCTGGGCCAGGTGCAGTTGCTGGACGGCCCGTTCCTGCAGGCGCGCGAGCGCGACCGCCGCTACCTGATGTCGATCCCCAACGAGCGCCTGCTGCACAGCTTCCGGCTCACCGCGGGCCTGGACTCGCAGGCCGAGCCGCTGGGCGGCTGGGAGTCGCCGCGCTGCGAAATCCGCGGGCATTTCGCCGGCGGCCACTACCTGTCCGCCTGCGCGCTGCTGTACGCGGCCACCGGCGATGCCGCGCTGAAGGACAAGGCCGATGCGCTGGTCGCCGAACTGGCGCGCTGCCAGCGCGCCGACGGCTACCTCGGCGCGTATCCGGCCTCGTTCTACGACCGGCTCGGCCGCGGCGAGGAGGTGTGGGTGCCGATCTACACCGCGCACAAGATCCTGGCCGGGCACCTGGACATGGCCCGCCATGCCGGCAACGCGCAGGCGCTGCGCACCGCGCAGCGCTTCGCCGACTGGCTGGGCGCGTGGATGGACGGCTTCGACGATGCGCAGTGGCAGCGCATCCTCGGCGTGGAGTTCGGCGGCGTGCACGAGTCGCTGCTCGAGCTGTACCTGCACAGCGGCGACGCCAAGTACCGGCGCTGGGCGGCGCGCTACGAGCAGGCCTCGCTGCTCGAGCCGCTGGCGCAGCAGCGCGACGCGCTGGCCGGGTTGCACGCCAATACCCAGATCCCGAAGATCGTCGCCGCCGCGCGCGCCTACGAGATCGACGGCGATCCGCGCCAGCGCGGCATCGCCGAGTTCTTCTGGCGCACGGTCAGCGGCCACCATGCCTACTGCACCGGCGGCACCAGCGACTACGAACTGTTCGGCAGGCCGGACCACATGGCCGGGCGCCTGAGCGGGCACAGCCACGAGTGCTGCTGCAGCTACAACATGCTCAAGCTGACCCGGCACCTGTACACCTGGCAGCCGGACGCGGCGCTGATGGACTACTACGAGCGCGTGCTGTTCAACGCGCGCCTGGGCACCCAGGACGAAGCCGGCATGATGATGTACTTCGTGCCGATGGATGCCGGCTACTGGAAGCTGTACAACAGCCCGTTCGCCTCGTTCTGGTGCTGCACCGGCACCGGCGCCGAAGAGTTCGCCAAGAGCAACGACAGCATCTACTTCCGCGACGATGCCGGGCTCACCGTCAACCTGTTCATCGCCTCGCAGCTGGACTGGCCCGAGCGCGGCCTGCGCGTGGTCCAGCGCACGCGCTTCCCGCAGCAGGAGGGCACCGCGCTGGAGTTCCAGTGCAGGCGCGCGCAGCCGATGGCGCTGCGGCTGCGCATCCCGTACTGGGCCACCCAGGGCGTGCGCGTGCGCGTCAACGGCGTGCCGCAGGCGGTGCAGGCGGCGCCGGGCAGCTACCTGACGCTGCAGCGCCGCTTCGCCGACGGCGACCGCATCGAACTGGACCTGCCGATGGCGCTGCACGCCGCGCCGCTGGCCGACGAGCCCAGCCTGCAGGCGATGATGTACGGCCCGCTGGTGCTGGCCGCGCAGCTGGGCAGCGACGGCATCGACCCGGTGCAGCTGCACGTGTCCGACCAGCGGCCGTCGTTGAACCGGATCGTCGGGCGCCAGCTGCCGACGGTGTATTTCGCCCCGGAGAACCTGTGGGCGCGCAAGCGCGACGGCCAGGCCCAGGTGTTCGAGGCCGACGGCATCGACGGCGCGCTGACCCTGGTGCCGCTGTACCGCATCGCCCACGAACGCTATTCGGTCTATTGCCGAGCGAGGCCCGAGTGGGAAAAGAAGCCGCAATTCTGATGCCGGCGCGCCGCATGCACGGCGGCGGCGCGCGGCCGCGGGGAGGCGTCATGCCGCAGCCAGGCTGAGCGTGCCCCGCGTCCCGGCGTGGAGGGCACGGCCGGGCCCTTGAACCATCGCGTGAGCTTCGCAGGAGGGGCGCATGCAACACAAACTGAGCGTGATCGAGAAGGTCGGCTTCGGCGCCGGCGACATGGCCGTGAACGTGGTGATGTCGTCGATGATGCTGATCATCACCTTCTTCTATACCGACATCTACGGCCTCAAGCCGCAGGACCTGGCGATGCTGTTCATCGCCGTGCGCATGATCGACGCGATCACCGACCCGCTGATGGGCATCGTCACCGACCGCATCAACACGCGCTGGGGACGCTACCGTCCGTACTTCCTGTTCCTGTCGGTGCCGTTCGGGCTGGCGGTGTTCCTGACCTTCAGCACCCCGGACCTGAGCTACAACCTGAAGCTGGCCTACGCCTACGCCACCTACCTGCTGGTGATGCTGATCTTCACCGGCGTCACCATTCCCTACATCTCCATCATCGGCGTGCTCACCGCCGATCCCAAGGAGCGCCTGTCGGCCAACGGCTACCGGCTGTTCTTCGCCAAGGTCGCCGCGTTCCTGGTCACCATCGTGGTGCCGCAGCTGGCGGTGGCCTGGGGCGGCGGCGACCTGGCGCGCGGCTACCAGTGGGCGATGGGGCTGATGGGGGCGATGGCCACGCTGCTGTTCCTGTTCTGCTTCTTCACCACCACCGAGCGCGTGCAGCACGAGGTGGAGCGCAAGCCGTTCATGGAACAGCTGCGCCTGCTGCTGCGCAACGACCAGTGGCTGATCCTGTGCGCGGTATGCGTCACCGGCACGGTGGGCTACGTGGTGCGCGGCTCGGTCGCCGCGTACTACGCCAAGTACTACCTGGGCGGCGACGCCAAGCTGCTGTCCGCGTTCCTGTCCACCGGCGTGGCCGCGGCGATCCTGGCGATGGTCGCCTCCACCTGGATCACCAAGGCGTTCTGCAAGATCAAGCTGTTCCGCTACAGCCAGCTGCTGGTGGCGCTGCTCAGCGTGGCGATGTTCGTGCTGGTCAAGCCGGGCGACACGGTGCTGGCGTTCGTGCTGTATTTCCTGATCTCGTTCGTGGTGGACCTGCACGCGCCGGTGTTCTGGTCGGCGATCGCCGAGGCGGTGGACTACGGCGAGGCCAAGACCGGCAAGCGCGTGGCCGGGCTGGCGTTCGGCGGCATCTCGTTCTGCCAGAAGGCCGGCATGGGCATTGCCGGCGCGCTGGTCGGCTGGCTGCTGACCTACTACCAGTACGTGCCCGACCGCCCGCAGAGCGCCTTCACCCTGACCGGCATCGCGCTGATGCTGTCGGTGATTCCCGGCGTGTTCCACGCGCTGATGGGCGCGCTGATGTTCGGCTACCGCATCACCGACGACTACTACCGCCGGCTCACCCAGGGCCAGTTGCCGCTATCGCTGCGAGGCGTGGCGGCCGCCCCTCCGGCCACACCCACCTGACGATCCACGGACCACGCAGCCATGCACATCACCAATCCGCTGATACCGCAACGCGCCGATCCATTCGTGCTGCGCCACCGCGACGGCTACTACTACTTCACCGCCTCGGTGCCCGAATACGACCGCATCGAGCTGCGCCGCGCACCCACGCTGCAGGACCTGGCCGGCGCCGCGCCGGTCGCGGTCTGGCACGCGCCTGCCAGCGGCCCGGCCAGTTCGCTGATCTGGGCGCCGGAGCTGCACCACATCGACGGCGCCTGGTACGTGTACTTCGCCGCGGCGCCGTCGCGCGAGATCCGCGACGGCCTGTTCCAGCACCGCATGTACGCGCTGCGCTGCGCCGCCGACAATCCGCTCGACGGCCCCTGGGAGTTCCTCGGCCAGGTGCACAGCGGCATCGAGGCGTTCTGCCTGGACGCCACCACCTTCGAGCACCGCGGCCAGCGCTACTACGTGTGGGCGCAGAAGGCGCCGCAGATCGCCGGCAACTCCAACCTGTACATCGCGCCGATGGCCACGCCCACGCAGCTGGCCGGCGCCCCGGTGCTGCTGACCCGCCCGGAACTGGAGTGGGAGGTGCAGGGCTTCCTGGTCAACGAGGGCCCGGCGGTGCTGGTGCGGCATGGCAAGGTGTTCGTCAGCTACTCGGCCAGCGCCACCGACGAACGCTATTGCATGGGCCTGCTGTGGGCCGACGCGGATGCCGACCTGCTCGACCCGGCGTCTTGGCACAAGGCCACGCAGCCGGTGTTCGCCACCGACGCGGAGCGGCAGGTGTACGGCCCCGGCCACAACAGCTTCACCGTCTCGGCGGACGGCCGCCAGGACCTGCTGGTCTACCACGCGCGCAACTACCGCCAGATCGAGGGCGACCCGCTGTGGAATCCCGACCGCCACGCCTGCGTGCAGCCGCTGCAGTGGGATGCGCAGGGCATGCCGGTGTTCGGCCGCCCGCAGCGCGAAGCGCAGATCGGCGGTGGCGCATGAGCGCCGCATCGCTGCGGCTGACGCTGGCGGCGCTGGCCGTGCTGCTGGCGGGCCAGGCGTTCGCGCAGGCCCCGCCGGCCGGCGCCGACGCCGGCGCCTCGATGCTCGAGCAGCCGCCGATCGCGGTGCCGCGCAAGGGCTACCACGCCGACGTGCTCGCCCACGACCCGGTGATGATCCGCCAGGGCAAGACCTGGTACCTGTTCATCACCGGCCCGGGCATCAGCGTCTACAGCTCGAGGAACATGCGGACCTGGAAAGCCGAGCCGCCGGTGTTCGCGCAGATTCCGGCCTGGACCGAGGGCGTGGTGCCGCGTTTCAACGGCCATATCTGGGCGCCGGACATCTCCTTCCACGACGGCGTCTACACGCTGTACTACTCCGTCTCCAGCGGCGGCAAGAACACCTCGGCGATCGGCGTGGCCACCAACACCACGCTCGATCCCAAGGACCCGGCCTTCGCCTGGAAGGACCACGGCATCCTGATCCGCTCGCTGCCGCAGCGCGACCTGTGGAACGCCATCGATCCGAACCTGGTCGAGGACGCGCAGGGCACGCCGTGGCTCAGCTTCGGCTCGTTCTGGGGCGGGCTGAAGCTGGTCCGGCTCAATCCCGACCGCGTCAGCCTGGCCGAGCCGCAGCAGTGGCATACGCTGGCCAAGCGCGAGCGCTCGGTGCTGGTCGACGACGCCGAGCCCGAGCCCGCCGCGCTGGAAGCGCCGTTCGTGTTCAAGAAGAACGGCTGGTACTACCTGTTCCTGTCGTGGGACCACTGCTGCCGCGGGGTCAAGAGCGATTACAAGATCATGGTCGGCCGCGCGCGCGAGGCGACCGGCCCGTACCTGGACAAGGACGGCAAGCGCCTGGACCAGGGCGGCGGCAGCCTGGTGCTGGAAGGCACGCCGCGCTGGTTCGGCCCCGGCCACAACAGCGCCTACACCTTCAATGGCAAGGACTACCTGGTGTTCCACGCCTACGACGGCAACGACGGCGGCCGGCCCAAGCTGAAGGTGCTGCCGCTGCGCTGGGATGCGCAGCAATGGCCGCGGGTGGACGCCAAGGCGCTGCAGAAATAGCGTGCCGGACGCGTGCCTGGCGCGCAGCGGCCAACGCGCGCGCCGGGCGCTGCCGTCGCGCGTGGCGCTCTTGCTCGTGCGCAGCCGCGTCCACCGGGTGCGTACGTGGCCGCGGTCGCGTGCGCGGCCCTTTCGACCGGTCCGCAGCGTCGCGGTCCGCACGCGGCGCGCCGGCGTAGAATTGCCGCTCACGTCAGGAGCGTCGTCATGCTGAAGATCTGGGGCCGGCACAACTCGAGCAATGTCCGCAAGGTGCTGTGGTGCGCCGAGGAGATCGGCATCGCCTACGCGTCCATCGAAGCCGGCGGCGCCTTCGGCGGGACCGACGATCCCGAGTACCGGGCGATGAACCCCAACGGCCTGGTGCCGGCGATCGAGGATCACGGGCTGCCGTTGTGGGAGTCCAACACCATCGTGCGCTACCTGTCGGCGCGCTATGCGCTGGGCACGCTGTACCCGGAGGATCCGGCCGAGCGCGCGCGTGGCGAGAAGTGGATGGACTGGACCACCTCCAGCTTCGCCGTGGCCTTCCGCGACCTGTTCTGGGGCACGCTGCGCACCGCGCCCGAGGCGCGCGACGAGGCCAGGATCGCCGCGGCGCTGAAGCATTCCGGCGAGCTGCTCGCCATCGCCGATGCCGCGCTGGCGCGGCAGCCGTGGCTGTCGGGAGAGCGCTTCGCGATGGGCGACATCCCGCTGGGCAGCTTCGCCTACGCCTGGTTCGAAATGCCGATCGTGCGGCCCGCGCTGCCGCATCTGCAGGACTGGTACGCACGCCTGCAACAGCGTCCGGCCTACCGCAAGGGCGTGATGACGCCGCTGACCTGAGCATGGCGCCGTCTGCGACCAGCAGCGCCGCGCCGTTTCGCGGCGCGGCCGTTCCGGTCGCGCGCTCCCGACATCCGACGGCAAGGAGCCGCCCCCTTGATCGAAACGCCGAAAATCGTGTTGTGCATTCCCGGTCCGTGGCAGGACCGCTCGGATCTGGTCGCGCGCATCGTCCGCGACAGCGGCGGGTATCTGTTCGCCGGGCGGGTCCTGTTGCAGGTGGAAAGCGGCGACGCGTTCGAGCTGCAATACGAGCTGCACGACCCGCGCATGGCGGCCGCGTTCGCCGCCGCCGGGCCGCATTGGCTCGAGTCCGACGAGATGGCACGCATCCACGCGCACGCCTCGGTCGTGTACCTGATCGGCGATGGCGGCTCCCGGGCGCGCGCCGAGGCGATGATGCTGGCGGCCGCGGCGCTGCTGGACGCCGGCGGCCTGGGAGTGAAGGTCGAGAGCAGCGGCGTCGCGCACGGTCCAGGGGCGTGGCGCCAACTGTGCGCGGACCTGGCCTTTTTCAGTGCCCATCGCGCGTATGTGCTGAACGTCACCGGCGAGCAGGTCCATTCCTGCGGCATGCACCATTTCGGCATGAAGGACGCGATCATCGATGCGCAGGCGGCGCCCGATCCGGTGGCGTTGCTGCACACCTTCACCTGGTATCTTTTCACCGAAGCGCCTGCGATGCGCGAGGGCCACACCTTTGCCGTCGCGGAGGATGCGCCGCGCTATCGGCTCGAGGCCGAACCCCGCGCCCAGTTCCAATCCGGCGACCTGTTCGCCAATCCCTACGGGCTATGGCGGCTGACGCCGGTGTGAGCCGGCGATTCGAGATGCACGGCGGGCCGCCGTACATGTAGGAGCGGCTTCAGCCGCGACAGGACCTCACCGAACCCTTCATTGTCGCGACGACCCCATACACGCTGCCGACTGCAAGGACACAGGCGAAAACGCTCAGCGCGGCGGATGCACCGTGGCCGCCACCAGCCGGACCACCAGCGGTCGCACCACCAGGATGCAGCAGAACGCGGTCGGCATCGCCAGCCGGTAGGCGCCGAGCACGCGCTGCAGGTAGCCATCGCTCCACCCGGCATTGGCCGCGGTGATCACCAGGCACATCAGCATCGCCATGATCGTGGCCATGTAGAACGCGAACACGAACGGGGTGGCGCGCACGCCAAGCTTCCAGCGCGGTGGCGCGGCGATTTCGAATTCCTGCATCGGTGGCTCCTGAAGGGCAGTGGGCGGGCCGTACGGCTCGGGAGGCGGCACGTTAGCAACGGGCCGCGCGCGGCAGTAGGCGAGGGCGCGTTGCGACTTTGTAAACTGCAACTTACGAATGCATCGCGTATACCGGCCTTCCTTGAACATCCTCCAGTCCATCCGCAGCTTCATCCACACGGTCGACGCCGGCAGCGTCGCCGGCGGCGCCAGGGCGCTGGGCATCAGCGCCGCGGCGGTGAGCCAGAACATCGCGCGGCTGGAGGCGCACCTGGGCGTGCGCCTGCTCAACCGCACCACGCGCAGCCTGGCGCTGACCGAGCGCGGCGCGCTGTACCTGGCGCAGGTGCGGCAGCTGGACCTGGACCTGGAGCGCGCGCGCCAGTCGGTCGCCGACGTGCATGCCGCGCCGGAAGGGCGCTTGCGCGTGGCCAGCACCGCCGCGTTCGGCCGCCACGTGCTGGCGCCGCTGTTGCCGGCGCTGGCCGCGCGCCACCCGCGCCTGGCGATCGAGTTGCTCAGCGCCGACCACCGCGTCGACCACGCGCAGGAAGGCGTGGACGTCAGCATCCGCATCGAGCCGCAACTGGAAGACGGCCTGGTCGCGCGCTGCATCGCCGCGGTGCCGTTCGTGTTCTGCGCCGCGCCGGAATACCTGGCGCGTGCCGGCACCCCAACGACGCCGGAACAGCTGAAGGACCACGCCTGCCTGCTGCTGCGCTGGGCGGTGGACGGCCGCTACCTGCGCTGGGGATTCGTCCGCGACGGACGGCGCTTCGACGCCGAAGTGGTGCCGACGCTGGTCGGCAACGACATCGACGCGCTGGCCGGCATGGCCGCGGCCGGCGGCGGCATCACCCGGCTGGCGGCGTTCGTGGCGCAACCCTACCTGCAGCGCGGCGCGTTGCGCGCGCTGTTCGAGTTCGACGCCGGCGGCGAGGTCAATGCCGCGCCGGAACCGATGCGGCTGTACCTGTGCGTGGCCGATCGCCGCGACTTCACTCCCAAGGTGCGCGCCTTGCACGAGCACATCGTCGCCGGCCTGCCGCCGGCATGGCGCGTGGCCAGCGCTGGATGAGCGGCGCGATCGTCGCCGGCCAGCCGCAGCCGGGCGGCGCATTGCCCCTTGCCGGCTGCGCCGCGCGTCGCGTGCATCGAACGGGTTGGCAGCACGCTGACAGCTGGCCGAAAACCCCTGGCCCGCGCGGCGCAAGCGGCCGGCAAAGCCGCTACGATGGCAGCGATCCAGGCGATTTCGCCGCCGCGTCGCGCAGTCGGCGAACGTTCGTGGTCCATGGCATTACAGCTGGTTCTCTTGGCCGCGGTATCGAATCGAAAGGATGGAGCGCCGAGTCCGAGGCTCCGTTCCGGAGGGAGTCCCCATGCGCAGACCACTGCTTGCGGTAGCTGGAATCTTGATCGTCGCGGCGTTGGCCGGCGGATATTTCTACCTCCGGAAGGAACCGCAGGCCGGCGGTAGCGCCCGGCATGCGAATGCGCGGTCCGCGGCGGATGCGGTTCCCTTGGCGGCCACTCCCAGGGAGGCGGGAGCCGCCGATGGCCTGGCGGATGGCGGACCGGGCAACGCATCGGTCATGACAAGCGCAAGCGCCCGGCAGGCGCCCGTCGGTCCGGCGGCGGCGCGCGATTCTTCGACCTTGTCGGCCATCAGCGAAGCCAACATGAAGCGCGTCGGTGCGATGCAGGCCGACCTGGGCGGCGGCGAGTCGCTGTTCAAGGATCTCCATGCGCTCCATCAGATGGAAGGACGGGACGCGGAGTGGTCGCCGCAGGTCGAAGCGAATCTCGACACCCATCTGCGCTCGAACGCAGACGCGTACGGCGGACTGGAGGTGTCGGCGCCCACCTGCAGCAAGACCCTGTGCTACATGAGCGCCGTGGTGAAGCCCGGGGTGTCGCCGAAGGCGGCGAATGCCGACTGGCAGACGCTCGTCACCTCCGCGTATGGCGAGCCCTGGTTCAGGGACAGCTTCTCGGACGCCCACACGGTGCTCGGGGGCGACGCCAATGGCACGATCTACATTTCGGTATTTCTAAGGAAATGATGGCGCCCGTCGCGCCGGACCGGCGCGCGTTCGGGAAGCGTTGCTGCACTGGCGATGCGGCAAGGTGGACGCGGACATCGCCGGGCCGCGCGTCCCATGCGTGAACCCGCGCTCCGGCGCGCAGGTGATTTTGCCGCCGCACCCGAGATTCCTCCCGGACCGAACATCGCATGCCAGGGCAGGTCCTTCCCGGCGACGAGGCGGGCTGCGCCTACGGCAACGTGCCGACCACCGCCGTTTCGCCGGCGCGCGCGCCCGGGCGGCGCATGATCCAGTTGAACAATGGCGTGGCCATCAGCGTGGACAGGATCGCCATCAGCACCAGGATCGAGAACAGGCCCTGGTCGATCACCCCGGCCTGCAGGCCGATGTTGATGATGATCAGCTCCATCAGCCCGCGCGCGTTCATCAGCGCGCCGATCGCCATCGCATCGCGGTTGTTCTCGCCGGTCAGCCGCGCCGCGGCCCAGCAGGCCAGGCCCTTGCCCATGAACGACGCCAGCAGGATCGCGCCGGCGGCGAGCAGGATCTGCGGATCCAGCAGCACGCTGAGCTGGGTCTTGAGCCCGGAGAAGGTGAAGAACATCGGCAGCAGGAACACCACCACGAACGGCTGCAGCTGCTCGCGCAGCTTCTCGGTCAGCGCGCCCTTGGGCAGGCAGGCGCCGAGCAGGAAGCCGCCGAACACCGCGTGGATGCCGATCGCGTCCATCGCCCAGGCGCTGACGCAGAACAGCATCAGCACCACCGACAGCACGCCGGCGCTGAGCGGCTGGTCCGGACGCACGTGGTCGGCCAGGCGGCGCAGCCAATGGCGGCCGACCAGCATCATGAACAGCGCGTAGCCCACGCCGCCGCCGATCGCCAGGTAGGCGCTGCCCCAGCTGCCGCCGAAGCTGGCCAGCACGATGGCCAGGATGCACCACGCCGCCGCGTCGTCCACCGCGCCGGCGGTCAGCGCCAGCGTGCCCAGCGAACTGCCGGTGAGCCCGCGCTCGTGGATGATCCGCGCCAGCATCGGGAAGGCGGTGATGGCGATCGCCGCGCCGAGGAACAGCGAGGCCTCCAGCACCTTGGCCTTGGCCGAGAACAGCCCGGGCACGTGCAGCAGCCACGGCACCAGCGCGAACGCGAGCACGAACGGCACCGCGATGCCGGCCAGCGACACGCTCATCGCGCTGCGGTAGCGCGCACGGAAGTGGTCGCCGCGGAAGTCGGTGCCGACCAGGAACATGTACAGGCCCACGCCTAACTGCGCGGCCACGTACAGCATGTCCAGGGTGGGCTTGGGGAACAGCGCCTGCTGCACGCCCGGCAGCAGCCAGCCGAACAGCGACGGGCCGAGCATGACCCCGGCGATCATCTCGCCGACCACCTGCGGCTGGCCCAGGCGCCTGGCCAGCAGCCCCACCAGGCGACATATCAGCAGGATCGCTGCCGCTTGCAGAAAGAAATACACCGACATCTGCGGAGTGGTCATGCGGCGCTTCCTGGATGGGTCGGCGGATCATAGGAGCGGACCGGGGATAAATCCATCGCCGCCGTCGCCCCGCCGCCGGCCGTGGACGCGCGCAGGCGTCGGAGGACCGGACAATCGGCGCCGGCGACCTTGTCCCGCGGGATGCCGACGGCGGCATGGACCGCCGCCAGCGGCGCTCGCGCCGGCACGCACCGTGGCGCTGCGGTCCTGCGCGATGCGGCCGCACCATCGGCAAGGCCGGTCGCCGACCATGGCGCTGTCGCACGCTGGATGATCCTCTGGGCCGGCACGCCGTGCCCATCGCCGCACACGACATTTGCCGACGGTTCGATACCGCTAAGCCCTCGCAGCACCCGGACAGTCCACGCATGCGCATGCGCATGCGCCTGCGCATCGCGATACCGACCGCACCAGACACGCGCCGGACGTCGGGCGGCGCGTTTGGAAACCCGCTCGCGGCGACGCTCCAGGACCCGCCTTTCCGAGTCCCGAGTCCCGAGTCTCCAGTCCCCAGTCCCCAGTCCCGAGTCGCGAGTCCCCAGTCCCGGCCCCTCCGTTGCGCCCAGCGCCCCTGACTGTTCCAGCGGCGAGGCGCCGGTTCCGTTGACCCTGCGCCGGGCCGGGTCCAGAATGCGCGCCTCGTCCATCGACCACGATGCTCCCATGCCGCACGCACCGCTGCTGATATTGCCGAACGACCCACGCGCGAGCGCGGGCCGGGTGCGCCTGCCTCCAGGAATCGTGAGGGTCCAGCCGTAGCGCTGGGCCGACGCCACCGATTCGACGCAGACGAGCACCCGATTGGGTGCTTTTTTTTTGCCTTTCCACCGTACGACATCGCCAAGGAGAACGTGCCATGCACAGCGTCGCCGATCCCAAACCCTAGCCGCATGCCCCGTCGCCAACAGGGGCATGCGGCCTCCCGTGTTGGCAACTTGCGGAAGAAAACTCATGAACGTTCAAACCCTGTCGCGCTGGCGCAACCTCGGCATCATCGCCCACATCGACGCCGGCAAGACCACGCTCACCGAACGCCTGTTGTGGCGCACCGGCGCGATCCATCGCGTCGGCGAGGTCCATGACGGCGCCGCCACCACCGACTTCTCGGCGATCGAGCGCGCGCGCGGTATCACCATCGGCGCGGCCGCCGTGCAGACGCAGTGGGCGCCGCGCGAACAGCCGGCGCACCGGCTGACCCTGATCGACACCCCCGGGCATATCGATTTCGCGATCGAGGTGGAGCGCTCGCTGCGCGTGCTCGACGGCGCCGTGGTGGTGTTCTCGGCGGTCGACGGCGTGCAGCCGCAATCGGAGACCGTGTGGCGCCAGGCGCGCCGGCACGGCGTGCCGCTGGTCGCCTTCGTCAACAAGATGGACCGCGCCGGCGCTTCGTTCGACGGCGTGCTGGCGCAGATGCGCGCCAAGCTCGATGCCACGCCATGGCCGGTGGGCCTGCCGCTGGGGGAGGATGGCGCGTTCGACGGCTGGGTCGATCTGGTCGGCCGCCGCGTCGTGTCCTGGGACGCCGACGGCCAGGCGCGCTCGCGCGCGTGGGCGGCCGGGGAACTGGACGCCCACGCCGCGCCGCGCGAACGCCTGATCGCGATGGTCGCCGAGCACGACGAGGCGCTGGCGAACGCCTATCTCGACGGGCGCGCGATCGGCGAGGACGAACTGCGCGCGGCGTTGCGCCGCGGCACCCTGGCTGGCGCCGGCGTGCCGGTGCTCGCCGGCTCGGCGTTCAGGAACAAGGGCATCGAGTCGCTGCTCGACGCGATCGTCGACTGGCTGCCGTCGCCGCTGGACCGCCCGCCGGTGGCGGCGCTGGCCGACGACGGCGAACAGCGCCTGGCGGCGGACCCGGACGGCCCGCTGGCGGCGCTGGTGTTCAAGATCGCGCACCAGGCGCACGCGCCGCTCGCGTTCGTGCGGGTCTATTCGGGCACGCTGCGCGTCGGCGACGCGGTCTGGGCATCGCACGCGCGGCGCACGCGCCGGATCGGGCGCCTGGCGGTGGTGCAGGCCGATCGCACCCATGACGTGCAGCAGGCCTGCGCCGGCGAGATCGTCGCGGTGCTGGGCTGGAAGGACGCGGTCAGCGGCGAGACGCTCAGCGATGCAGCGCGGAAGCTGGCGCTGGACAGCATCCAGGCGCAGCCGGCGGTGCTGTCGTGGCGGCTGAGCGCGGCCAACGCCGGCGAGCTGATCCGGCTCGGCCAGGGCCTGGCGCGTCTGGCGCAGGAGGATCCATCGTTCCGCGTCGACACCGACTCCCAGACCGGCGAGACCGTGGTCTGGGGCATGGGCGAGCTGCACCTGGAGGTGATGGTGGAACGCCTGCGCAGCGAGTGGCAGGTGGACGTGCGCACCGGCTCGCCGCGCGTGGCCTACCAGGAAACCCCGCGCACGCAGGCGCGCGGCGTGGAGGGCAAGCTGTCCAAGCAGACCGGCGGCCATGGCCAGTTCGCGCGGGTGGTGCTGGATGTCGCGCCGCGCGGCGACGGCGGCATCGTCTTCGTCGACCGCAGCAGCGGCGGCGTGGTGCCCAAGGTCTATGTCGCGGCGGTGGAGAAGGGCGTGCGCGACGCGCTGGCGGAAGGGCCGCACGGCCATCCGGTGGTCGGCATCGAGGTCGCCCTGGTCGATGGCCAGGCGCATGCGGTGGATTCGTCGGACCTGGCGTTCCAGCGCGCGGCGGCCGACGCGGTGAAAGCGGCGCTGGCGCAGGCCGGCACCGTGGTGCTGGAGCCGGTGATGGCGCTGGCGATCGACACCCCGGCAGGCAATGTCGGCGACGTGGTCGGCGATCTGCAACGGCGCGACGGCCGCGTGGTGGCGATCGAGGACCGGGGCGCGCGCGCGGAGGTGATCGCGCAGGCGCCGTTGGCCCGCCTGCAGGCCTATGCCACCGCGCTGCGCTCGCTGACCCAGGGGCGCGCGTCGGCCAGCGTGAGCTTCAGCGGCTACGAGGCGGTCAGGGCGGCGTAAGCCGTCCGTCGCAGAGGGAAGGGCATGAGGAGCCGGGAGTCCGGCTCCTCTTTTTTTGCGTCGCATGTCGCCGCGAGCGCTTTCTGCGGCCGGTCATTGCCGGCGGTCACGCATGCGGGAGCCATTCCCGCCACCGGCGTCATCCGGATCGAGCCTGTTCCGATGCCGGTGCCGGTGCCGGTCGAGGCGCGGCGTGGCGCTCGAAAAAGGACCATGCCGATGTGCATCGGCATGGTCCGCGGTAGTCCGCCCGCCCCGCACGAGAGACGCAAGGACCGGCGGCGACCGTGCGCGGCTACTGCAGCTTCAGCATCACGATCGCCTTGGCCGGCAGCGCCACCTTCAGCGTGCCGTCCTGTAGGCGCGCGCCGCCGAACGCGGCCGGCTTCACCGCCTGCGGCTGCTCGAAGGTGTTGAGCGCGGTCATCGCCGGCGCGGTGAGGATCTGCCCGCTGACGCCGCCGGCCTGCACGCCGCTGACCTGCACCGACACGTCCGCGGCGCGGTTCGGATCCAGGTTGGTCAGCGCCACGTAGACGTGCCCGTCCTTGGCCTTCACCGCCGAGCCGTGCACGGCGGGCACCGTGTACTGGTCGTGCCTGTAGTCCGGCGTCTTGATCTGCAACGGCAGGTAGGTCGCGTCCTGGTACGGCTTGTACATCATGAACACGTGGTAGGTGGGCGTCAGCAGCATCTTGTCGCCGTCGGTGAGGACCATCGCCTGCAGCACGTTGATCATCTGCGCGATGTTGGCCATGCGCACGCGCTCGGCGTGGGCGGTGAAGATGTCCAGGTTGAGCGAGGCCACCAGCGCGTCGCGCAGCGTGTTCTGCTGGTGCAGGAAGCCAGGGTTGGAGCCGGGCAGGCCCTTGTACCAGGTGCCCCATTCGTCCACGACCAGCGCCACCTTCTTGTCCGGGTCGTACTTGTCCATCACCGCGCTGTGCTTGGCGATCAGCTCGTCCATGCGCAGCGTGCGCGACAGCGTCTCGATCCACAGCGTCTCGTCGAAGTCGGTGGACGAGGCGCGCGGCGGCCAGCCGCCGCCGGGCAGGGTGTAGTAGTGCAGGCTCAGGCCGTCCATGAACTTGGCGGCCTCGCGCATCATCACCTCGGTCCAGTGGTAGTCGTCGTTGTTCGGGCCCGGTGCGATCTTCAGGATGGTGGTGCCGGCCGGGGCCTTGATGAAGGTCTGGTAGCGGCGGTACACGTCGGCCGCGTATTCGACGCGCATGTTGCCGCCGCAGCCCCACAGCTCGTTGCCCACGCCGAAGTACGGCACCTTCCACGGCCGCTGGCGGCCGTTGCCGATGCGCTCCTTGGCCAGCGTCGAGCGGGCCGGGCCGGTCATGTACTCGACCCACTGCGCCATCTCGTCCGGCGCGGCGTTGCCGACGTTGCCGGCCACGTAGGCCTCGGTGCCGATCAGCTCGGCGAAGTCCATGAACTCGTGGGTGCCGAAGCTGTTGGGTTCCTCCACGCCGCCCCAGTGGGTGTTGATGCTGGTCGGGCGCTTGGCGCGCGGGCCGATGCCGTCGCGCCAGTGGTATTCGTCGGCGAAGCAGCCGCCGGGCCAGCGCACGTTGGGGATCTGCAGGTCCTTCAGCGCCGCGACCACGTCGTTGCGGTAGCCGCGGGTATTGGGGATCTTGGAATCGGGGCCGACCCACAGGCCGCCGTAGATGCCGGTGCCCAGGTGCTCGGCGAACTGGCCGAAGATGTTGCGCGACACCTTGGCGCCGGGCTGGTCGGCGCGCAGCGTGCCGCGCACCTCCACGTCGGCGGCATGGGCCACGCCGGCGGCGAGGGCGAGCGCGGCGGCGGCCAGCGGCAACAGGCGCCGCCAGCGCGTGGCGGCGTGCTTCAGGGAACGGGTCAGCTGCATCGGTGGCCTCCTTGGTACGAAAATGGCGTTCGGGCGGAACGCGCGGTGGGATCGCATGCGGCGGCCGCGGGGGCGGCCGCCGTACGCGTAGCGGAATCAGAACCGGTAGCGCAGGCCTACGGCGTAGGTCCGGCTGTACAGATTGGTACCCAGGTTGAACAGGTTCCCATTGCCGTAGTAGTCCTGGTATTTCTCGCCGGTGATGTTGGTCGCATCGAAGGTCAGCATCAACTCGGGCGTGACCTGGTAGCTCAGCTGGAAGTCCATCGACGCCTCGCCCTTGGAATACACCTGGGTCGGCATCGAGCAGCAGTAGTTGTAGCCGGTCAGGAACTCGTCGCGGTCCACCCACGACAGCCGCGAGCCGAACTTGCCGCGTTCGTACATCAGCACCAGGCTGTACGACCAGTCGGACACGCCGACCACCGGGTTGGTGCGGTAGCCGAGCAGGCGGGTGGTGTCGACCTCGTCGTACAGCGGGTCCTTGGACTGCGCGTCGATCCAGGTGTAGTTGCCCTGCACGCCGAAGCCCTGCAGCCAGTCCGGCACCCCGTCGAGGAAGTACTGGAAGCCCAGTTCCAGCCCCTTCAGCGTGCCGCTGCCGGCGTTCTGCGGCGAGGTCAGCACGTAGTTGCCGTTGAGCTCGGGCGTGCGGTCGGTGATCTGGATGCTGCGGTCGGCGTTGAAGATGAAGCCGTCCACGTCGCGCCAGAACAGTACGCCGTAGACGCTGTTGCTGTCGCTGAAGTAGTACTCCAGGGCCAGGTCGATGGTCTTGGCTTCCACCGGCTGCAGGTTCGCGTTGCCGCTGGTGGCGTAGCCGAAGCTGGCGTTGGTGGACGATGGCGGGGTCAGCACCATCGCCGGATTGAGCTGGCCGAACGAGGGCCGGCTGATGGTCTCGCCGTAGGCCAGCCGCGCCATCAGCTTGTCGGTGGGGCGGTAGCGCAGCACCGCGCTGGGCAGCACGTCGGTGCGGCGCTTGCTCAGGCTGGTCGCCTGCCAGTCGCCGAGCAGGGTGTTGTAGCCCAGGTCGGTATCGGTGCGCACCACGCGTACGCCGGCCTGGCCGTCGACGCTGCCGACCGGCAACTCGGCGCTGAAGTCGGTCTGCAGGTAGGCGGCGTAGGTGCTTTCCTCGATGTCGAAGTAGCGCGCCGGGTTGTAGGCGGGCATGCCGGTGTCGAAGCCGTACAGCGTGCGCATGTCGTCGGCATGCGAGAGCAGGTAGGCGTAGTCGGCGACGATCCACTTGCGCGGAAAGGTCGCCTCGCCTTCGTAGAAGTCGAACGGCGTGGTGCGGTACAGCTGCGGATGCGCGGACACCGCGCTGGTCCCGGCGCAGCTGGCCACCGCGCCGCAGGACGCGGAGCGGTCGCCGGCCTGCGAGGTGGCGGTGCGGCGGTCCAGGCGCAGGCCGAAGGTGAGGTTCTCGAAGAAGCCCTCGCCCAGGCGGTACTCGGCGTCGGTCTGCCAGGTCAGCGCATCGCCGGTGTCCTTGCCGTGCTGGTCGAAGTACCAGGCCAGGTCCCAGCCTTGCGGATCGGTCAGGTCGCTCTCGTCGACCGCGGCGGTGGCCGGGTTGTCGGGAAACGCCAGCGACGGGGTGCCCGAGCCGTTGCGGTTGAAATCCACGCCCAGCCGGTAGCGCACGCTGCCCATGTCCTGGATTTGGTTGAACCAGGTGTATTCGGAGGTCTGGTAGACCACCTCGGAACTGACCTTGAACGCGTCGCTGAACTGCCACTTGCCGCCCAGCGCGTAGTGGAAGGTATCGGTCTTGGCGGTACGCGCCTGGGTGCTGGTGAAGATGTACGGGTTGTTGACGTAGTTTTCCTTCACCACGTTGGTCCCCGGGTACAGCACCGAATCCTGGTAGCGGTCGGGGTTGTTGACGAAGGCGAACAGCAGCGAATTGGAGTCGGTGTTGCGGTAGCCGTTGTAGAAGGCCTCGAAGAAGTACTCGGACCAGTCGTTGGGCTTGAACTGCAGCGCCAGGTTCGCCGCCGGGCGCTTGCGCTCGCCGAAGTGGTTCCAGCCGCCCATCGCGTCGCGCAGCAGCACGTACTCGCGCGCGGTGCCGTCCACGTTCAAGGTGGAGCCGGCGGCGGTGGACAGCGGCGTGCCGCGGTCGACGATGCGGTTGCCGGCGGCGTCGAACTCGGCGATGCGCTGGTAGCTGTCGGCGTAGTACGGATCCGACGAGCCGTTCCAGATGTTCTCGTCGCGGTAGTGGGTCTTGGCGTAGGACAGGTTCAGCAGCGCGCCGAATTCGCCCGCGTCGGTGTTCCAGCGGTCGCTGAACAGCGCGCTGAGGTTGGGGTCGACCTTCTCGGTGTTGCTGGCGTAGATGCCGCGGCTGGCGACCGCGACCCGGGCGCCGTCGAAATCGAACGGGCGGTGGGTGCGGATGTCGATCTGGCCGGCGATGCCGCCTTCGATCAGGTCGGCCGAGCGGGTCTTGTACACGGTGACCTCCGACAGCAGGCTGGCCGGGATGTCGGCCAGCGCCACCGAGCGCCCGGTGGAGGTGAACATCTGCCGCCCGTTGACCGTGGTCGACGCGTCGCCCAGGCCGCGGATGGTGACCTGCGACACTTCGCCGCTGCCGCGCCCGGTGGTCTGCACGCCGGTCACCCGCTGCAGCGCTTCGACCACGTTGTTGTCGGGGAACTTGCCGATGTCCTCGGCGACGATCGCATCGACGATCTGCCGCGTGCTCTGCTTGATCGCCTGCGCGCTGATCAGGCTGCCGCGCACGCCGCGCACCTCGACCTTGTCCAGCTCGGTGGCCTCGCTGGCGGCCGCGGGCGGGCACGGGGCGTCGCGGTCGGCGGCGGTGGGGCAGCGCGCGGTGGCGGCGGTGCCGGTTGCCGGTGCCGGCGGTTGTTGCGCGAGCGCCAGCGGCGACAGCGCCAGTGCCAGCGCGGCCGGCAGCAGCGCCGGCAGCGGCCGGCGGCAGGTTGAGACGTTCCCCTTGTTCGACATGACCCCTCCCAGGTTTCGATGCGCGGCCAGCTACGCGCCTCGCGGGCGACCGACGCCGCCGCGACGGAGCACGGACGCTGGCGTCGAGTGCGATCGTCGTGGGGGGAAATTCGATCGCGGCCTGAGCATAGGCAGGCGCGGGATAACCGACTAATGAATTAAATAGCCGTTTCGATATGGTTATTGGTATTCCGCGCGTGGCCGCGCAGGCGGCGTTGTGTGCCGGTTTCCCGCGCAGGCGCAGCGTGGTCGGCACAATCGCCCGCGTCGGCGGCACCGGCGCCTGCAGGCGGCGCCGCGGCGGCAATGCGTCGGGTGCCGCGGCGCAACGGCCGCCCGGCGCACGCAACGGCGGCGCTGCGTGGCCATGAAAACGAAGGACGCCGCAGCGTCCTTCGTCCATCGCGATGCGGCCGCCGCTCAGAACCGGAAGCGCAGTCCCAACGAGAACGTGCGTTCCATGACCCCGATGTCGCGCGGGAACCGGTACGAGTCGCCGAAGTAGTTGCGGGTGACCTGGCCGAGCAGGTTGGTCGCTTCCAGCGACACGGTGATGTCGTCGTCGATGTCGTAGTTCATCGCGAAGTCCAGCGAATCGGTCGGCGCCACGTAGATCGATTGCGGCTGGTCGCCGCTGGCGGTGTAGCTGAGCGCGTACTCGCTGCGCCAGTTGTAGGCCAGGCGGCTGGAGAACGCCCCTTTCTGGTAGATCAGCACGGCGTTGTAGGCGCGGTCGGAGACGTTGACCAGGTCCTGCATTTCGCCGCTCGGCGATTCGGTCTGCGCGTCGATGAAGGTGGCGTTGAGCTGGGTGCCGAAGCCGGACAGCCAGCCGGGCAGGAAGTCGTAGAACTGGGTATAGGCCAGCTCGATGCCCTTGAGCGTGCCGTTGCCGGTATTGCGCGGGCGGCTGACCGAGTAGGTCACCCCGTCGATGACCTCGTCGCTGGCGTAGGTCTGGATGTAGCCGTCGATGCGGCGGTGGAACGCCGCGGCCGACAGCAGCGAACCGGGGCGGAAATACCATTCCAGCGACAGGTCCAGGTTCTCCGACGTGACCGGGTCCAGGTCCGGATTGCCGCCGCTGCCGGTCGCCGGCACGGTGGCGGTGGCCTGGAACAGCGACAGCTGCGGATTGAGCGCGGCGAAGCTGGCGCGGGTGATCGACTTGCCGTACGAGGCGCGCAGCAGCAGGTCGTCGCGGATCGACAGGTTGGCGCTGAAGCTGGGCAGCAGTTCGGTGTCGCTCTTGTCGATGCTGACCGGGGTATCGGCGCCGTCGACGATCTGGGTGCCGTCCAGCTGCGCATCCAGCTTCACCGCGCGCACGCCGACCGCGCCGTCCAGGCTCATGCCGCCCACGCTGGCCGAGTAGCGCGCCTGCAGGTAGGCGGCGTAGCTGTCTTCCTTGTCGTTGAAGTACAGCGCCGGGTTCTCCGCCGGCGCGGCGGCGTCGTAGCCCATCGCCGCGCGGATCAGCGCCGCGTTGGCGAGCAGGTAGCCGCGGTCGGCCACCATCCACTGCGAGGTGGACACCGACCGCTCGCCGTTGAGGAAATTGCTCGGCGTGGTCGCGGCCAGACCGGGCAGGTCGTCGACGAACACGGTGGCGCCGCTGACGTTGGTGCGCCCGCCGGTGTCGGCGGCGACGTTCTTGGCCTCGCGGCGGCTGGCGCGGAAGCCGAAGTCCAGCGTGTCGATCGGGCCGGCGTCGAGGCGGAAGCTGCCGTCGCCCTTCCACGACCAGTCCTTGCCTTCCTGCCGGCTCCACGCGTCGTAGTACTGGTGCAGCCAGTAGTTGGACGCGTCGGACACGTCGTAGGCGCTGCCGTCGGCGTTGCTGACCCGCGCGTCGGAGGCGCCCTTGTTGTCGAAGCCCATCGTGATCAGCGGCGCGATGAACGCCGTGTCCAGGATGAAGCTGCGGTTGTCGGCCTTGCTGTAGGTATAGGCCAGGTCGCTGGACAGGCTCAGCCGCTCGCCCTTCCAGCTGCCGCCGATCGCGCTCTGGTAGGTGTCGGAGCTGTTGGCGTAGGCCTGGTTGCTGGTCAGCGTGAACAGATCGCGCGCGGTGATGCTCTGGGCGACGTTGGTGCCGGGCTTGGTGGTCACGCCGACCGCGTTGTCGGCGTTGACCAGGGTCGGCAGCGGGATCCAGAAGTTGACCTGCGAGTCGTTGTCGTAGCCGACGTAGAAGTTCTCGAAGTACAGCTGGGTGTTCTCGTTCGGCGCCCACTGGAAGGTCAGGTTGGCCGAGCGGCGGTCGCGGTCGCCGATGGTGTAGATCGAGCCGATCGTATCGGGGATGTAGACCTGTTCGCCGGGGTTGGCCGGGTTGTCCTTCAGCGTGTAGATGCCGTCGAAGGTGTTGCTTTCCTGGTACCGCTGCGACTGGTAGGAGACGCTGGCCATCACCCCGAACCTGCCGGCGTCGCTGTCCCACAGCTTGTTCGCGGTCAGGCTGCCATTGGGGTCGGCCTCGCCGGAGTTGCGGCTGTACAGCGCGCGTGCGCTGCCGGCCAGGGTCCAGTCGTCCTGGAAGTCGAACGGCCGGCGCAGGCGCACGTCGATCAGCCCGCCGATGCCGCCTTCGATGTTCTCCGCGCCGCTGGTCTTGTACACGTCCACGCGCTGCAGCAGGTCGGCCGGGATGTCGGCCAGCGCCATGCTGCGCCCGGTGGTGGTGAACACGTTGCGGCCGTTGAGCGTGGTCACCACGTCGGGCAGGCCGCGCACCAGCACGGTGTTGACCTCGCCGGCGCTGCGCGCCACCTGCACGCCGCTGACGCGCTGCAACGCGGCGGCGACGCTGTTGTCGGGCAGCTTGCCGACGTCCTCGGCGACGATCGAGTCGGTGATCTGGGTATTGCCCTGCTTCAGCGCGATCGCGCTGGCGATGCTGCCGCGCACGCCCTTGACCTCGACGGTGTCCAGTTGCGTGGCCGCCGCGCACGACGCGTCCGGATCGTCGGCGGTGGGGCAGCGGCTGCTCGGCGGCGCGGCGGCGGCCTGTGAGGTCTGTGCGTTCGCGGCGGGAACCGCCAGCGCGAGGGCCAGCGCCGCCGGCAGCGCGGCGTGCGACAGGCGCGTGCGCCGTGGAATGTTGCTGATCACGTTATGCATCGCGGTAACCCCTCCCAGAGTCATCGGTGGATGGCGGCGCGTCCGCGACGTTGCCGCGGTCGCGCCCTCGGTACTGCCGGCCGTGCGCGCTTGCGCGCGGCGGCCGCGTGATGCGACCTGGCGGCGGCGCGCGCGGCGGTCCGGCACGCGGGCGATCCGGTCGGACCGGTCGCGATGGCCCGAACGTGCTGCGGAGGCGGGAGCGTCGTGCGGCTGCGGCGTGGCAACGGCGACATCGCGTCTTGTCCGGGAGTCCTGTGGCGGCCATCCCAGCTTCAGCGAGCGGAGAATAGAGGAGGGGTGGATAACCGACTAATGATTTAAATCCGCTTATCGATACAGGGATTGCAATGCTGCAGTGCCGCGAATTCGTTGGCAGCGCCGGCGGCACATGTCCCGGCGCGCGCCGCCGCAGGTGCCGCGCCACGCCGGGCGCCGGCCGCACGCCGCGATGCCGATGCCCGCGCGAAACCATATCGGCTTTGCCATGTCCCGCCCGGCGCCGGCTCGCTATGCTGCGCGACTTGCGCGGACCGGCGCGCCCGAACAGGAGCCTTGCATGTCATCGATCTCGATCTTCGGCCAGCTTGCCGACGGCACCGCCGTCCACCGCCTCGTGCTGGACGGCGGCGACGGGCTGCGCGCGGAACTGCTGACCTACGGCGGCCTGTTGCGCAGCCTCAGCCTGGACACCGCGCGCGGGCGCACCGAGCTGGTGCTCGGACTGCCGACGCTGGAGGCCTACCTGCGCGATCCGGCGTATCTGGGCGTGCTCGTGGGACGCTACGGCAACCGCATCGCCGGCTCGGCGTTCGAACTGGACGGGCGGCGCTACCAGGTGGCCGCCAACGAAGGCGCCAACCACCTGCATGGCGGCACGATCGGGTTCGGGCGCCGCGTGTGGAGCGTGGTCGGGCAGGCCGACGATCACGCGCGCCTGCGCTACGCGTCGCCGGACGGCGAAGAGGGCTACCCCGGCAACCTGCGCGTGGACGCCGACCTGCGCCTGCGCGGGCGCGAGCTGGTGCTGGAATTCGAAGCGGTCGCCGACGCGCCGACGCCGCTGAACCTCACCCACCACCCGTACTTCAACCTGGCCGGCGACGCCGCCGTGGCCGCCGCCGCGCAGGTCCTGCGCGTGCCGGCCGACCGCTACCTGCCGGTGGCCGATGCCGGCCTGATTCCCACCGGCGAGGTCGCCGCGGTCGCCGGCACCGCGTTCGACTTCCGCAGCCCGCGCGAGGTGGCCGACAAGCGCATCGACGCCGACCCGCAGCTGCGCATCGGCCGCGGCTACGACCATTGCCTGGTGCTGGCCGACCGACGCGATTGCAGCGCGATGCTGTATTCGCCGCACAGCGGCGTGGCGATGCGCATCGCCAGCCCGATGCCGGCGCTGCAGCTGTACGAAGGGCAGGGCCTGGACACGCAGCATCCGGCCCTGGGCCGCGGCGTGTGCCTGGAGCCGCAGCGCTATCCCGACGCGCCGAACCGCCCGGCCTTCCCGGACACGGTCCTGCGCCCGGGCCAGACCTATCGCCACCGCATTGAATACCGTTTCGCCGATGTCGGCGCGGACGCCGCGTGGGAAGCGGTCGAGGCGGCGTTGGCCGATTGAGGTGCGCTACAGGGCTGCCAGATGTCGCGATTCCTGTAGGAGCGGCTTCAGCCGCGACACCGGCGCCGAGGCAATGTCGGCTGCGGAAGCGATCTGTCGCGGCTGAAGCCGCTCCTACCGGGATGCATCGAAATCCCGCTGTTACCCGCAGCCGCTACTGCGGTTGCCCCAGCACCAGTTCGATCACGAACTTGCTGCCGAAGAAGGCGAGCAACAGCAGCAGCATCGCCGCCAGCGTCCAGTGCACCGCCTTGATGCCGCGCCAGCCGTAGCGCCAGCGGCCCACCAGCAGCGCGCCGAACACGATCCACGACAGCACGCTGAGCACGGTCTTTTGCACCAGCCGCTGCGCCAGGAAGTCCTGCACGAACAGCACGCCGGTCAGCAGGGTCAGGGTCAGCAGCACGAAGCCGACCGAGATGGTGCGGAACAGCAGCGTCTCCAGTGCGGTCAGCGGCGGCAGCGCGCGCAGCCACGGATGGAAGTCGCGGCGCCGCAGCGCGCGCTCCTGCAGCCACAGCATCACCGCCAGCAGCGCGGCGATGCCCAGCGTGGCGTAGGCCAGCAGCGCCATCCACGCATGCAGCTGCAGGCGCCAGTCCAGGCTCGGCGCCGGCTCGTGGCCATGGTAGTGGTAGGCCAGCAGCAGCGCCGCCGACAGCGGGAACACCACCACGCCCAGCGCCGCCATGCGCCCGCGCGCGCCCACCAGCGCGGTCACCGCCGCCATGCCCAGGCTGACCAGCGACAGCGCGGCGAAGAAGTGCATGTCCGGGCCGCCGGTGGTGCGCGTGGCCACCTGCACGTGATAGGCCGCGTGCAGCGCCGCCGCCGGCAGCGCCGCCGCCAGCCAGCCGCGGCTGGCGTCCACCCGGTCGCGCACCACCGAGCCGACCAGCAGTCCGGTCGCGGTCAGATAGAGGACGACGGCAATGAGCACGATGAGCATCGCGCCAGTTTCGCATATAGCGCCGCGCGCCGGTGGCGGCTACGACCGGCGACGCGCCCGCGCCGGCCGCGGAACCGGGCCCGGGCCCGGGCCGGTGCCCTATAATCGGCGACCGTTTCCCGTTGCGACCCGCCCGCATGTTCGAATCCCTCACCCAACGTCTCTCCGGCACCATGCAGCGCCTGCGCGGCCGCGGCCGCCTGACCGAGGAGAACATCCGCGAAGCCACCCGCGAAGTCCGCATCGCCCTGCTCGAGGCCGACGTCGCCCTGCCGGTGGTGCAGGCGCTGATCGAGCGCATCAAGGTGCGCGCGGTCGGCCAGGAAGTGCTCAAGAGCCTGACCCCGGGCCAGGCGCTGATCAAGGTGGTGCGCGACGAGCTGACCACGGTGATGGGCTCGGCGGCCAGCGACCTGAACCTCAACGTGCCGGCGCCGGCGATCGTGCTGATGGCCGGCCTGCAGGGCGCGGGCAAGACCACCACGGTCGGCAAGCTGGCCAAGCACCTGAAGGAAAAGCGCAAGAAGAAGGTGATGGTGGTCAGCGCCGACGTCTACCGTCCGGCGGCCATCGAGCAGCTCAAGACCCTGGCCGAGCAGGTCGGGGTGCTGTTCTTCCCGTCCAGCAACGAGCAGAAGCCGGTCGACATCGTCCGCGCCGCGATCGCCGATGCGCGCAAGTCGTTCGTCGACGTGCTGCTGGTCGACACCGCCGGGCGCCTGGCCATCGACGAGGCGATGATGGCCGAGATCAAGGCGCTGCACGCGGCGATCAACCCGGCCGAGACCCTGTTCGTGGTCGATGCGATGACCGGCCAGGACGCGGCCAACACCGCCAAGGCGTTCAGCGAGGCGCTGCCGCTGACCGGCGTGGTGCTGACCAAGACCGACGGCGACGCGCGCGGCGGCGCGGCGCTGAGCGTGCGCTACATCACCGGCAAGCCGATCAAGTTCATCGGCGTCGGCGAGAAGCCCGACGGCCTGGACGTGTTCCATCCCGACCGCCTGGCCAGCCGCATCCTGGACATGGGCGACGTGCTGTCGCTGGTCGAGCAGGTCGAGCAGCAGGTCGACAAGGACAAGGCGCAGAAGCTCGCCGAGAAGGTCGCCAAGGGCAAGAAGTTCGACCTCAACGACATGCGCGACCAGCTCGAGCAGATGCAGAACATGGGCGGCATTTCCGGGCTGATGGACAAGCTGCCGGGCATGGGCCAGATCCCCGAGCACCTCAAGCAGCAGGTCGCCGGCAACAAGGAAGTGCCGCGGATGATCGCGATCATCGGCTCGATGACCAAGAAGGAACGGCGCAACCCGGCGCTGCTCAACGGCTCGCGCCGCGCGCGCATCGCCCGCGGTTCCGGCACCCAGCCGTCGGACGTCAACAAGCTGATGAAGCAGTACCAGCAGATGGAAAAAATGATGTCGAAGATGGCCGGCGGCGGCATGAAGGGCCTGATGCGCGGCATGAAGGGAATGATGGGCGGGATGGGCGGGCGCGGCGGCCTGCCGTTCCGCTGACGCCGGCGCCATCGTGGCGGCGCATGCCGCGGCCGCCGGCTGCGCACCGCGCCTGCGCCAGCGATCCACTTTTGCAAGAGGAAACCAACACGATGAGCGACAACTCCACCTATCCCGTGGACGGCGAGGACGCCGCCATGCAGGCGGC
Organism: Xanthomonas sp.; assembly: GCF_017163755.1. Classification (GTDB taxonomy): domain Bacteria; phylum Pseudomonadota; class Gammaproteobacteria; order Xanthomonadales; family Xanthomonadaceae; genus Xanthomonas_A. Next base: position 52,808 of record NZ_JAFIWC010000014.1, on the reverse strand, counting down.
CTACGTCGCCGCGCGCGGCACCTTCAAGTTCTTCTGGCGCGAGATGTCCTGGGAATACCGGCGCATCGTGCCCGGGCTGGACCTGGCGGCGGTGAAGCTGGCGTTCGCGACCGAGGCCGTCGACGAAGACGCGCCGCCGGTCGAGCACATGTGGGTCGGCGACGTGCAGTTCGACGGACACACCGTTTCCGGCACGCTGCTCAACGATCCGGATTTCATCCCCTCGCTGCAGGCCGGCACCGCGGTTTCCGCCCCGGTGGCGGAGCTGGAGGACTGGATGTACGTCATCGAGGGCAAGGTCTATGGCGGCTACACCATCGATGCGCTGCGCCGCGGCATGTCCGCGGCCGATCGTGCCGAGCACGACGCGGCCTGGGGCCTGGAGTTCGGCGTGCCCGGACAGGTGCGGCTGGTGCCGGCGCCGGCGCCGAAGCGGGGCCTGCTCGCAGGCGTGCTCGGCCGCCAAGACCCCGTCGAGGACGCCAGCGCCGACGAACTCTCGCTGCGCGAGCACCCGATGAGCGAGAACATGGGCCCGCGCATCGACGAAGACCTGCGCAACCGCCCCGACGCGGTGCACGTGCTCGACGAGGAGGGCTGGACGCTGCTGCAGCGCGACGCGCTGGCCGGCAACTACCTGCCGGTGTCATTGCTGTTGCAGCACGGCGCGGACCCGGCGCTGCGCAATCCGCTGGGGCGCACCGCGCTGGAGCTGGCGCAGCAGATGCAGTGGCCGCGGATCGTGCAGCTGCTGCAACAGGCGGCCTGAGGTGAGGCGCTCGGCGGCGTCCTCGGCGACACGCGCGCGGGCATCGGACTTTTGCCAGCGCTTCGGCCTGCGCACGCCGATCCTGCTGGCGCCGATGGCCGGCGCCTGCCCGGTGCCGCTGTCGGTGGCGGTCGCGCAGGCCGGCGGCATGGGCGCGATGGGCGCGGTGCTGTCGCCGGCGCAGGAGATCGGCACCTGGATGGACGCATTCCGGCACGGCGCATCCGGCCCGGCGCAGGTCAACCTGTGGGTGCCCGATCCGCCGCCGCTGCGCGATGCCACCGCCGAAACGGCCACGCGCCAGTTCCTCGCGCAGTGGGGACCGCCGGTGGATGCGTCCGCCGGCGACGCCACGCCGGCCGATTTCGCTGCGCAATGCGCCGCGGTGCTGGACGCGCGTCCGGCGGTGGTCTCGTCGATCATGGGGCTGTTCCCGCCGCAGTTCGTCGCGCGCCTGAAGCAGGCCGGCATCGCCTGGTTCGCCTGCGCGACCACGCTGGACGAGGCGCTGGCGGCGCAGGCGGCCGGCGCCGATGCGGTGGTCGCGCAAGGCGCCGAGGCCGGCGGCCATCGCGGCGCGTTCGACGCCTCCCGCGCCGAGCAGCAGATGACCGGATTGTTCGCGCTGCTGCCGCGGCTGGCCGATCGCCTGCAGGTGCCGGTGATCGCTGCCGGCGGCATCGCCGATGGCCGCGGCATCGCCGCGGCGCTGACCCTGGGCGCCAGCGCGGTGCAGATCGGCACCGCGTTCCTGCGCACGCCCGAAGCGGCGCTGGCCGGCGCGTGGGCCGATGCGCTGGCGCAGGCCGAACCCGAACACACCTGCGCCACTCGCGCGTTCTCCGGCCGCCTGGGCCGCGCCCTGGCGACCGACTACGTGCGCGCCGCGTCCGCGCCGACCGCGCCGCCGCCGCGGCCGTATCCGGTGCAGCGCGGACTGACCGCGCCGATGCGCCAGGCCGCCGCGCGCGACAACCGGCTGGCGGCGATGCAGGCCTGGGCCGGGCAGTCGGCGTGGATGGCGCCGGCGCAGCCGGCCGCCGCGCTGGTCGAGCGCTGGTGGGATCAGGCGCAGGCGTTGCTGTGAGCGCGCAGCTGTTCTGCGCCGGACGCCCGGCGTCCGCGGACCTGCTGGCCGCGCCGGCGCTGGTCAACTACGGCCACTTCAGCACGATGCAGGTGCGCGGCGGCGCGGTGCGCGGATTCGACCTGCACCTGCAGCGGCTCGACCAGGCCACCCGCACCCTGTTCGGCAGCGAACTGTCGGCCGCGCGCATCCGCGCCGAGCTGCGCGCGGCGCTGGAGGCGTTCGGCAGCGGCGATGCGTCGCTGCGCGCGAGCGTGTTCGCGCCCGACTTCGACTTCCGCCATGCGGATGCGGCCTGCGCGCCGCAGCTGCTGGTGTCGCTGGCCGCGCCGGCGCAGCCGGACCCCGCGCCGCTGCGGGTGCGCAGCGTGGTGTTCCAGCGCGAACTGCCGCAGATCAAGCATGCCGGCACCTTCGCCCTGTTCCACCAGCGGCGGCTGGCGCTGCAGGCCGGCTTCGACGACGCGCTGTTCGTCGACGCGCAGGGCCTGATCAGCGAGGGCTCGGTCTGGAACATCGGGTTCTGGGACGGGCAGGGCGTGGTGTGGCCGCAGGCGCCGGCGCTGCGCGGCACCCAGGAGCGGCTGCTGCAGGCCGGGCTGGAGGCCCTGGGCGTGGCCCAGCAGGTGCGCCCGCTGCGGCTGGACGCGCTGGACGGCCTGCGCGCCGCCTTCGCCTGCAACTCGCGCGGCCAGCAGGCCATCGCGGCGCTGGACGGGCAGGGCCTGGACGCCGACGGCGCGCTGCTGCAGCTGCTGGACCGCGCCCTGCAGACCCAGCCCTGGCAACGGATCTGAGCGTTTCCGCCCCGACTTGGCAGCGATTCGGCGGCCCGCTATAATCGCCGGCTTACCGCGCCATCCTGGCGACTGGGCAACACCGGAAACTCACCATGGTCAAGATCCGCCTTACCCGTGGCGGCGCCAAGAAGCGCCCCTTCTACCACATCATCGTCACCGACGTGCGCAGCGCGCGCGACGGCCGCAACATCGAGCGCCTGGGCTACTACAACCCGGTCGCGCAGGGCGCCGAGCCGCGCATCGTGCTCGACCTGCCGCGCGTGGACCATTGGGTGTCCAACGGCGCGCAGCTGACCGACAAGGTTCGCAACCTGTACAAGGAAGCGAGCAAGGCCCAGGCCACCGCGGCCTGATCCTGCGGGCCGCGCCGAGCGCGCGGCCCTTCGGTTCCGCAGTCATGAAGGACAGCCAGCGCCGCATCCTGCTGGGCAGGATACTGGGCGCGTTCGGCGTACGTGGCGAGGCCAAGCTCGAGTCGTGGACCGAGCCGCGCCTCGCCATTTTTCGCTACCAGCCCTGGATCGTGCGCAAGCCCGACGGCAGCGAGAGCAGCCTCAGCGGCGTGCGCGGGCGCGAATCCAGCAAGCACCTGGTGGTCACCCTGCCCGACGTCAGCGACCGCGACGCGGTCGAGGCGCTGCGCGGCACCGAGATCTACGTGGCGCGCGACACGCTGCCGCCGCCCAGGCCCGACGAGTACTACTGGGTGGACCTGGAAGGCCTGGACGTGCGCACCGTCGACGGCGTGGCGCTGGGGCAGGTGTCGCACCTGTTCTCCACCGGCGCCAACGACGTGATGGTGGTGCGCGGCGACCGCGAGCGGCTGCTGCCGTTCGTGCAGCCGGACTACGTCAAGTCGGTGGATTTCGACGCCAACCTGGTCGTGGTCGACTGGGATCCGGAATTCTGAGGATGCCGGGGGCTTGCGCCGACCCGGCAGCCGCCTAGGCTCTACGAGTCCCGAGTCCCGAGTCCCGAGTCCCGAGTCCCGCCCCCCCATGCGCATCGACGTCATCAGCCTGTTCCCCGAGTTCGTCGCCCAGTGCGCCGCGTTCGGGGTGGTCGGCCGCGCGCAGGAACGGGCGCTGCTGGCGTTGCACGGCTGGAATCCGCGCGATTACGCCACGGGCGGCTATCGCAAGGTGGACGACCGCCCGTTCGGCGGCGGGCCGGGCATGGTGATGATGATCGAGCCGCTGCAGGCCTGCCTGCAGGCGGTGCGCGAGGCCGACCCGCAGCCGGCGCCGGTGATCTACCTGAGCCCGCAGGGCGCGCCGCTGACCCAGGCCAAGGCGCGCGCGCTGGCGGCGCTGCCGCGGCTGGTGCTGCTGTGCGGCCGCTACGAAGGGGTGGACGAGCGCTTCGTCGCCGCGCAGGTGGACGAGGAGATCTCGATCGGCGACTACGTGCTGTCCGGCGGCGAACTGGCCGCGGCGGTGCTGGTCGACGCGGTGACCCGGCTGCAGGACGGCGCGCTGAACGATGCCGAGTCCGCCGCCCAGGACAGCTTCGAAGGCCCGGACGGGCTGCTCGACTGCCCGCATTACACCCACCCGCGCGAGCATGCGCTGGGCGAGGTGCCGGCCATCCTGCGCTCCGGCAATCACGCCGCGATCGCGCGCTGGCGGCGCATGCAGGCGCTTGGCCGGACCTGGCTGCGGCGCCCGGAACTGCTGGACGAGGCCGCGCTGAGCGCCGCCGACCGCGGCCTGCTGGACGAATTCCGCCGCGCCCTGGACGCCGATCCGGCGCCCGCAGAGGAAAATCCTTCCAGGCCCTAGCCACGCCGGCGCAAGTTGGGTTAAAATGCCCGGCTTTCCGGCCAGCCTCCCGTGCTTGGCCCATCCGTATATCGCGCAATCGCCGTGCGGCGACTGCCGGACCACCTCACCAGACACAAGCGGTGCCCACCATGAGCAAGCTCAACAAGACCATCCTGGCCGACTTCGAAGCCGCCCAGATCCAGCGCAAGCTGCCGGAGTTCAACCAGGGCGACACCATCGTCGTCAACGTCAAGGTGAAGGAAGGCAACCGCGAGCGCGTGCAGGCCTACGAAGGCGTGGTGATCGGCACCAAGAACGCCGGCCTGAACTCCTCGTTCACCGTGCGCAAGATCTCGCACGGCTACGGCGTCGAGCGCGTGTTCCAGACCCACAGCGCCACCATCGACTCGGTCGAAGTGAAGCGCCGCGGCAAGGTCCGCGCCGGCAAGCTGTACTACCTGCGTGGTCTGGAAGGCAAGGCTGCCCGCATCAAGGAAGATCTGGCCGCCGCTGCGCAGGCCAAGGTCGCGCGCCAGGCTGCCGCCGCGGCCGCCAAGGCCGAGTAAGACCCCAGCGACCTTGCGTCGCTGCCGCGACGGCCGCCTTCGGGCGGCCGTTTGCGTTTGCGGGGGGCGGGCTGTATGCGCGGGATCGCGCTTGCATTGCTGCGTAGGTGGCCGTCGCGAAGGGCTTTAGGGTCTCGGGCCGCCGCTCGACCCCTCGTGCCGGTATCGGCTCCGGCTGTGTGTTGCCAAACGCGCCTCATGCAGACACCTGTGCGGGCTTCAGCACGCCGCCTCGACGCGGTTCGCAGGCCCTGATGGAGTGAAATCCAATGAGTGCCGATCCGGACAACGTATTGCTGGTCGCGCTGGCCAATGACGAACTGGACAAGTTCCTCGTGGGCGAGCCCCGCTATTTCCACGAAGCCAGGAGCGACAACGAGGAACCGCAGAACGTCGTCGCGGCGTTCGACTTGCAGGTGTTGCGCTACTGGCGGCAGACGCGCGACGGCCGCTTCCCCGCGCGCTTCGTGGCGGCGTTGCTCGGCATCCTGGCGGGCTACCCCGACCGAAACAGGGCGGTCTATTGCGCGGCGGCATGGGTCTGGTATTACCGTTTCTGCCTGAGCAAGAAGCGCGCACAGCCCGAAGGCCCCTACGCCGAGCTGTTCGAGATCGACCTCGGCGCGGTCGCACTGGCGCTGCGCAGGCAGCTGGAGACCCGCAAGGCCGCGCTGGCCGCCGATACCCGTTGGGCGGGCAACGGCCACAACAGCCAAGACGGCCTGTGGGGTCCGTTGCTGCGCACCGCGCTGGTTGTCAGGGACAAGCTGGGTGGACCGGACTTCGTGCCCGCCGATCCGTGACGTTGCAGACCCGACCGGCGCGCGGTCCGTGTCGCACAGCGCTTGGACCGCTGCATCGATGACGTGCCCCGTCTCTGACCCAGGCGCGCTCCGCATCGGGATCTTTCCGCTGGCGCCGGCGTGGATGCTCTAGCGATCCCTCGCCCCGAATCCGCCGCACGATCGGCTTTTGGGCATCGATCTCGCCGGCTGGCAGCAGGCGCCGGCACGCCATGCCAGGCGGTCGGTTCCCTCCACCCTCCGCAGCAGGGGCTGGCGTCAGCGCGCCGGCCCCTGCGCGATCGGCACGTCGGCGACCGCGGCCGGCGGTTGCGCCGGCACTTCCGCCGGGTGCGCCATCTCCTCCGGCCGCGGCTGGGCCAGCATGCGCGCCTTGCGCCAGTTGCCCCAGCGGTAGTACGCCAGCGACATCGCCATCGCGCACAGCGCGCTGGTCGGGAAGCTCCACCACACCGCGTCGGCGCCCAGGTGCGGCTGCAGCAGCTGCGCGAACGGCACGCGGATGCCCCACAGCGACAGCCCCAGGATCAGCAGCGGCGGGATCACCGCGCCGGTGGCGCGGACCACGCCGGAGATCACGAAGGTCACGCCGAAGAACAGGAACGACCACACCGCGATGTGGTTGAGGTGCCGGGCCACCTCCAGCGCGGCGCTGGCCGGCGGCAGGAACAGCGCCAGGGTCCAGCGGTCGAGCAGGATCAGCGGCGCGATCAGCGCGCCGGTCAGCAGGAAGTTGAACAGCACGCCGCTGCGGGCGACGGCCGAGACCCGGTCCCAGCGCTGCGCGCCGACGTTCTGCGCGGCCATCGACGAGCAGGCCGCGCCGATGGCCATCGCCGGCATCTGCAGATAGGTCCACAGCTGCAGCGCGGCGCCGTAGGCGGCCGAGGTGTCGGTGCCGAAGCCGTTGACCATGCTCATCATCGCGATCATCGCCAGCGAGATCAGCACCATCTGCAATCCCATCGGCACGCCCTTGACCACCAGCGCGCGCAGGATCTGCAGGTCGATGCGAAACAGGCGCGCGTCCTGCCGCCCCAGCCACAGCACATGGCGCTTGTGGCGCAGATACAGCAGCAGCCCGCCCAGCGCGATGGCCTGGGCGATCAGCGTGGCCCACGCGGCGCCGGCGATGCCCAGTGCCGGGAACGGTCCCAGGCCGAACAGCAGCAGCGGGTTGAACACGATGTCCAGCGCCACCGACAGCAGCAGGAAGCGGAACGGCGTGCGCGAGTCGCCGGCGCCGCGCAGCGCCGCCGACAGGAACGCGAACGCGTACAGCAGCGGCATCGCCAGGAAGATCACCCGCAGGTAGGCCTCGGCCAGCGGCAGCGACGCGGCCGGCGTGCCCATCGCCGCCAGCAGGTGCCGCGCCAGCCACCAGCCGCCGGCCGCGATCAGCACCGACAGGCCGATGAAGAAGGTGGCGCTGGTGCCCATCACCCGCCGCGCCTGGGCGACGTCGGCGCGGCCCATCGCCTGGCCGATCAGGATCGTGGCGGCCATGCCGATGCCGAACACCGAGCCGATCAGGAAGAACATGATGCTGTTGGCGTTGGCCGCCGCGGTCAGCGCCGCTTCGCCCAGGTAGCGCCCGATCCAGATCGCGTTGACCGAGCCGTTGAGCGACTGGGCGATGTTGCCGGCCAGGATCGGCAGCGAGAACAGCAGCAACTGGCGGCCGATCGGGCCTTCGGTGAGCGTGGCGGGTCGGGCGGGCATGCGGTCGGTCGGGGGGCGGAAACGGCGACGCTAGCATTTTGCCCGGCGGCGTGGCGCGATCCCGCGGCGCGGGTGACCGCGTGGCGCGCGACGCCGCGCATGCCGCCGGCCGGGGCCCTGCGACGGCCGGCGTCGGCGTCGACGGCAGGTCGACGTCGCCGTTGCTATGTTCCGCCGCACCGGGCTTGCGTTGCGGGCCGGCGGCCACGATGTAGCGGGTAATGGCATCGAGCAGGAGACGAGGCGCAGGTTGAATACGCACACGATCGAGCAAGGGCAGGGCGCGGCGGCGATCCGCCTGGACGTATGGCTGTGGGCCGCGCGCTTCTTCAAGACGCGCAGCCTGGCCAAGCAGGCGGTGGAGACCGGCAAGGTGGACGTGGCCGGGCAGCGGCCGAAATCCTCGCGCGCGGTGCGCGTGGGCGAGCAGTTGCGGGTGGAGCGCGGCGAAGAGGTGTTCGAGATCCAGGTGCTGGCGCTCAGCGACAACCGCGGCCCGGCCAGCGTGGCGCAGACGCTGTACCAGGAGAGCGAGGCCTCGCGCGAGCGGCGCGCGCAACAGCGCGCGCAGCGCAGCGCCGAACGCAACGGCTACCAAGCGCCCGACGGCAAGCCGGACAAGCGCGCGCGGCGCCTGATCCGCGCACTGGGCGATCTCGACGCGTTGTGACGGCCGCTGTGGCATAAAAAAACCGGGCCTCGTGGCCCGGTCTTGGTTTCGCAGCCAGCGCCGGTCAGCGCAGGTCGTAGCGGTCCAGTTCCATCACCTTGGCCCAGGCCGCCACGAAGTCCTCGAGCAGCTTGGCCTGGCCGTCGTCGCTGGCGTAGACCTCGGCCAGGGCGCGCAACACCGCGTTGGAACCGAACACTAGGTCGACCCGGGTCGCGGTCCACTTCTTCGAGCCATCGCCGCGCAGGCGGCCTTCGAAGCGGTCGGCGGCTTTCGATGTCGCCTTCCATTCGATCCCCATGTCCAGCAGGTTGCGGAAGAAGTCGTTGCTCAACGCGCCGGGACGGTCGGTGAACGCGCCATCGGACGACCCGCCATGGTTGGCGCCGAGCACGCGCAGCCCGCCGACCAGCACGGTCAACTCCGGCGCGGTCAGGGTCAGCAGCTGCGCGCGATCCACCAGCAGGTGTTCGGCCGGGACCGCGGACGGCGCCTTCAGGTAGTTGCGGAAACCGTCGGCGAACGGTTCCAGCGCAGCGAACGACTCCACGTCGGTCTGTTCCTGGCGCGCGTCGGTGCGGCCCGGGTTGAACGGCACGTTGACCTCGAAGCCGGCGGCCTTGGCCGCCTGTTCCACGCCGACGCCGCCGGCCAGCACGATCAGGTCGGCCAGCGAGATCTTCCTGCCGCCGGCGGCCGCGAGGTTGAACTCCATCTGGATGCGCTCCAGCGCCTTGAGCACCTTGCCCAGCTGCTCGGGCTGGTTGGCCTCCCAGTCCTTCTGCGGGGCCAGGCGGATGCGCGCGCCGTTGGCGCCGCCGCGCTTGTCGCCGCCGCGGAAGGTCGAGGCCGATGCCCACGCGGTGGCGACCAGTTCGCCCACCGACAGGCCGGCATCGGCGATCTTCTGCTTCAGCGCGTCCACGTCGGCCGCCTCCACCAGCGGGTGATTGACGGCGGGCACCGGGTCCTGCCAGATCAGCTCTTCCTTGGGCACTTCGGGGCCGAGGTAGCGCGCGCGCGGTCCCATGTCGCGGTGGGTGAGCTTGAACCAGGCGCGGGCGAAGGCGTCGGCGAAGGCCTGCGGGTTCTCCAGGAAGCGCTTGGAGATCGGCCCGTAGATCGGGTCGAAGCGCAGCGCCAGGTCGGTGGTGAGCATGCGCGGGCGGTGCTTCTTCGACGGATCGTGGGCGTCGGGGATCTCCGCGCCGGCGTTCCTGGCCACCCACTGTTGCGCGCCGGCCGGCGACTTCTCTAGCTCCCATTCGAAGTTGAACAGGTTCTCGAAGAAGTGGTTGCTCCATTGCACCGGGGTCTGCGTCCAGGTGACTTCCAGGCCCGAGGTGATGGTGTCGGCGCCCTTGCCGGTGCCATAGCTGTTCTGCCAGCCCAGGCCCTGCAGTTCCAGGTCGGCCGCTTCCGGTTCGGCGCCGACGTTGTCCGACGGGCCAGCGCCATGGGTCTTGCCGAAGGTGTGGCCGCCGGCGATCAGCGCGACGGTCTCCTCGTCGTTCATGGCCATGCGGCCGAAGGTGTCGCGGATGTCCTTGGCGGCCAGCAACGGGTCCGGGTTGCCGTCCGGGCCTTCGGGGTTCACGTAGATCAGGCCCATCTGCACGGCGGCCAGCGGGTTTTCCAGGTTGCGCGTATGCACCTGGCCATCGGCATCGTCGTCGGACACCAGCACGCCCTCGTCGGCCGGCTTGTCCACGCCTTCCGAGCCGCGTGCGTAACGCAGGTCGCCGCCGAGCCAGGTGGTCTCGCGGCCCCAGTACACGTCCTGGTCCGGTTCCCAGGTGTCTTCGCGGCCGGCGCCGAAGCCGAAGGTGCGAAAGCCCATCGTCTCCAGCGCGACGTTGCCGGTCAGCTGCAGCAGGTCGGCCCAGGAGATCTTCTGCCCGTACTTCTGCTTGATCGGCCACAGCAGGCGGCGCGCCTTGTCCAGGCTGACGTTGTCCGGCCAGCTGTTGAGCGGGGCGAAGCGCTGCTGCCCGCGGCCGCCGCCGCCGCGGCCGTCGCCGATGCGGTAGGTGCCGGCGCTGTGCCAGGCCATGCGGATGAACAGGCCGCCGTAGTGGCCGAAGTCCGCCGGCCACCACGGCTGCGAATCGGTCATCAGCCTGCGCAGGTCGGCCTTGAGCGCGTGGTAGTCCAGCGTGTTGAATGCCTCGGCGTAGTCGAACCGTTTGCCGAGCGGGTTGGAGCGTTCGGAATGCTGGTTGAGCAGGTCCAGCCGCAACTGCGTCGGCCACCACTGGCGATTGCTGGTGCCGCCGCCGGCGGTGGCATGGGGGAACGGGCACTTGGCTTCGGTGTTCATGGGTGTCTGCCTTTGAGGATGCGCATCTGGGCGCCGGTCGGCGGTGCCGATGGCGGGTAAGCGGGGGCGTGATGGGGCGAGGAGGTTTCAGCGATCACCGGCGGGCGCGGCGGCATTGCGCCGCGCCTCGGTGGCGCAGTGGGGTTGCGGGCGGTATCGGAAGCAGCGGGCTTTCCGCCGGTCGCGGGCGATGTTCGATGGCGGGCGCATGGCGGGCTCTCGTGCATTCGGTATGTGAAGACTATCGATTTCGGATTATCGATAGAAATTGAATAAAGCTACCGAGGGGATAGGCTCACCCGATCGCCAGACTCATTCGCGCGCCATCGTAGACCCGGCCCGCCGCTGCGGATATGACGTGGATGCGCAATCGACCAAGCCGCGCTAGATGCGTGGGGAAGGCGCCAGCGAGGAGGCGCATCGTGAGGCGGCGAGGGTCGTGTTTTCAGCCCCGTGCCTGCCTCGCCCTTCGACTGCGCCTGGCCTGGCCTGGATGCTGCCCGACGTGTGCGCCCCGCGTCGACCGCGCGCTGCGCGAGCGCGATGACGGTGGGCCAGGGAAGCAAACCCACTATCCTGTCGCGATGGCCATCCGCGCGACTCGCCTGCTGCACCTGCTCGATGCCCTGCGTGGACGCCGCCGCCCGGTGGCCGGCGCCCAGCTCGCCACCGCGCTGGGCGTCAGCCTGCGCACGTTGTACCGCGACATCGCGACCCTGCGCGCGCAGGGCGCGGACATCCTCGGCGATCCCGGCGTGGGCTATGTGCTGCGTCCCGGCTTCCTGCTGCCGGCGCTGAACTTCAGCGAGGACGAACTGGAGGCGCTGACCCTGGGCGCGCGCTGGGTGGCGCAACAGGCCGACCCGGAACTGGCGCAGGCGGCGCAGCGTGCGATGGCGCGGATCGCGGCCACGCTGCCGGGCAACCTGCGCGCGTCGATCGAGACCAGCGGGCTGCTGGTGCCCGCCGCCGGCTCCGCGCAACCGCCTGCGCCGTGGCTGCCGGTGCTGCGCCGCGGCGTCCGCCTCGAACACGTGCTGCGGATGGACTACGCCGACGCCGATGGAACGGCATCGCAGCGACGGATCTGGCCGTTCGCGATGGCCTTCCTCGGCGGCTACGGCATGATCGCGGCGTGGTGCGAGCTGCGCGGGGACTTCCGCCATTTCCGCGCCGACCGGGTGCAGGGGTTGGCCGACGACGGCGAGCGCTATCCCTCGCGCCGGCATCTGTTGATCAAGCGCTGGCGCGCGGCCACCGGTTACCGCGCCGACTACTGACAGCGGATGTCAGCAGGGCACGCCCAGACTGCAGGCTGTCCACCACGGAAGTCTGCCCATGTCCCCCGAGATCGTGCTCTATACCCACCCGCTGTCGCGCGGCCGCCTGGCGCGCTGGATGCTGGAGGAAACCGGCCTGGCGTACCGCGACGTCATCCTCGATTACGGCACCAGCATGAAGGCCCCGGCGTACCTGGCGATCAACCCGATGGGCAAGGTCCCGGCGCTGACCCACGGCAGCGCCGTGGTCACCGAGAACGTGGCGATCTGCGCCTACCTGGCCGACCTGGTGCCGGAGCGGCAACTGGCGCCGCCGCCGGGCTCGCCGGCGCGGGCCGACTACTATCGCTGGCTGGCGTTCCTGGCCGGCCCGGTCGAGGCCTTGCTCACCGCCAAGGAAGCCGGGGCGCTGGCGCCGGCACGCAGCGCCGGCTACGGCAGCGAGGCCGACCTGCTGCGCACGCTGGAGCAGGCGCTCGAGGGACGCGAGCATCTGGCCGGCGACCGCTTCAGCGCGGCCGACCTGTATGCGGCGTCGGTGCTCGGGTTCTACCTGCGCATCGGCGTGCTCGAACCGCGTCCGGCATTCGCCGCCTTCGCGCAGCGCCATATCGCGCGGCCGGCGGCATTGCGGGCCAAGGCGCTCGACGATGCGCTGGCCGCGGCGCATCCCAATCCGGACATGCCGGCGAGCGTGGCGCCGGCGGCGGCCTAGCGGGATGCGGACTGCCCGCGGCGGTGCGTGCTGTGCGGGCGGACCCTCACCCCAACCCCTCTCCCGGTGGGAGAGGGGCTAAAGCCGGGGATATCGCCCGGTCGCGGCGGCAGCCGGCACGCCGCGCTACAGCAGCGCCTTCAGCCGGTACAGCGCCTCCAGCGCCTGCTTGGGGGTCAGCTCGTCCGGGTCCAGCGCCGCCAGCGCTTCCTGGGCGGCCGACGCCGTGGGCGCGAACAGCCCGAACTGCTGCGGCGCGTCCAGCGCCTGCGGCGCCATCTGCGAGGCGTGGCTCTCGCCGCCGCGCTGCTCCAGCTCGGCCAGCCGCCGCCGCGCCTGGGCGACGGTGGCCTTGGGCAGGCCGGCCAGCGCCGCCACCTGCAGGCCGAAACTGCGGTTGGCCGGGCCGTCCTTGACCGCGTGCATGAACACCAGCTTGTCGCCGTGCTCGACCGCGTCCAGGTGCACGTTGGCGATGCCGCTGGCGCCGCCTTCGACCGATTCGTCGGCCAGCGCGGTCAGCTCGAAGTAGTGGGTGGCGAACAGCGTGTAGCAGCGGTTGTGGTGCGCCAGGTGGCGCGCCACCGCGTCGGCCAGGGCCAGGCCGTCGTAGGTGGAGGTGCCGCGGCCGATCTCGTCCATCAGCACCAGCGACTGCGCGCTGGCGTGGTGCAGGATGTAGCTGGTCTCGGACATCTCCACCATGAAGGTGGACTGGCCGCGCGCCAGGTCGTCGCCGGCGCCGATGCGGGTGAGGATGCGGTCGATCGGGCCGATCACCGCGCGCGCGGCCGGCACGTAGCTGCCGATGTGGGCCAGCAGCACGATCAGCGCGTTCTGGCGCATGTAGGTCGACTTGCCGCCCATGTTCGGGCCGGTGATCACCAGCATGCGCCGGTCCGGGTGCAGGTCCAGGTCGTTGGGCTCGAACGCCTGTTCGCGCACCGCCTCCACCACCGGGTGGCGGCCGCGCTCGATGCGCAGGCACGGCGCGGTTTCCAGCTCCGGCCTGGCCCAGTCCAGCGCCTGCGCGCGTTCGGCGAAGCCGGCCAGCACGTCCAGTTCGCTGAGCGCGGCGGCGGCGCGCTTGAGCGGTTCCAGGCGTTCGCCCAAGGTATCGAGCAGCGCTTCGTACAGCAGCTTCTCGCGCGACAGCGCGCGCTCGCGCGCCGACAGCACCTTGTCCTCGAAGTTCTTCAGTTCCTCGGTGATGTAGCGCTCGGCGTTGGTCAGCGTCTGCCGCCGCGTGTAGTGCACCGGCGCCTTGTCGGCCTGGCCCTTGCTGATCTCGATGTAGTAGCCGTGCACGCGGTTGTAGCCGACCTTCAGCGTGGCGATGCCGCTGCTGGCGCGTTCGCGCGCTTCCAGGTCGATCAGGAATTGGTCGGCGTGGGTGCTGAGCCGGCGCAGCTCGTCCAGTTCGGCGTCGTAGTCGGCGGCGATGACGCCGCCGTCGCTGAGCTTGAGCGGCGGCTGCTCGGCGATCGCCGAGGCCAGCAGGTGCGCGACTTCGTCGTGCTGGCCCAGCTCGGCCGCCAGCGCGGCCAGCCGCGGCGAATCCAGCGGCGCCAGGATCGCGCGCACCGTCGGCAGCAGGCCCAGGCCGTCGCGCAGCGTGGAGAAGTCGCGCGGGCGTGCCGAGCGCAGCGCCACCCGGGTGAGGATGCGTTCGAGGTCGCCCAGCGCGCGGAACGCGTCGCGCAGCTCGGCATCGGCGCCGCGGTCGATCAGCATGCCGACCGCGTGGTGGCGCTGCACCAGCACCTCGCGCAGCCGCAGCGGCCGGTGCAGCCAGCGCCGCAGCAGGCGCCCGCCCATCGGCGTGACCGTGCTGTCGAGCACGCCGAGCAGGGTGTTGCGGGTGTCGCCGTCCACCCGCGTGTCCAGTTCCAGGTGCCGGCGCGTGGCCGCGTTCATCGAGATCGCCTCGCCGGCGGTCTCCATCGCGATCGAGCTCAGGTGCGGCAGGCGCTGCTTCTGGGTTTCCTCGACATAGCCGAGCAGCGCGCCGGCCGCGGCGACCGCGCGCCGGCCCTTGCCCGAGCCGTCGTCGTCCAGGCCGAAACCGGACAGGTCGTGCACCTGGAAGAAGTTCAGCAGCTGGCGGCGGCCGCTGTCGGCGTCGAACAGCCACGGCGCGCGCCGGCGCACGCCGCTGCGTCCGCGCAGGAACTCCGGCCACTGGTCCTCGTCGGGCACCAGCAGTTCGGCCGGTTCCAGTCGCGCCAGCTCCGCTTCCAGCGCGTCCTCGCTGTCGACCTCGTTGACCAGGAAGCGGCCGCCGGCCAGGTCCGCCCAGGCCAGGCCGTAGCCCTGCCTGTTGCGCGCGATCGCCATCAGCAGGGTGTCGCGGCGCTCGTCGAGCAGCGCCTCGTCGGTGACCGTGCCCGGGGTGACGACGCGCACCACCTTGCGTTCGACCAGGCCCTTGGCCAGCGCCGGATCGCCGATCTGCTCGCAGATCGCCACCGATTCGCCCAGCGCCACCAGCCGTGCCAGATAGCCTTCGTACGCATGCACCGGCACCCCGGCCATCGGGATCGGCGCGCCGCCGGAACTGCCGCGCTGGGTCAGGGTGATGTCGAGCAGCCGCGCCGCCTTGCGCGCGTCGTCGTAGAACAGCTCGTAGAAATCGCCCATGCGGAAGAACAGCAGCAGGTCCGGGTACTCGGACTTGGCGGCGAAGAACTGCTTCATGAGCGGGGTGTGCTCAGCAGTGGGATTGGATGACGAGGGTTTCGCTTTGGAATCAGGGGTTTGCAAGAAGCCTTCCTACGGTCTGTAGCGGTCAATCCGGGTCACTGACGGCGAGTAACGGTGTTTTCTGTCGCGCCGCTGTTGCGGCGGTCACTCAAACGGGATCAAATCGATGTTGCGACGGACAAAGTGCGGATCGACCATGGATACGGTTGTTGCGACGGAGGCTGATGCCCCACGTCGCCGAGGCACCAAGTTTAAGCTGACCTACCAGCAAATCTGCGAACTGAGCGTGGCCAAGGGTCCGGCCGAGGGGAAGCAGGGTAGGGGCGTCATCGCTCCGCGCCCGGCCGCAGAGGCTGGAAAGTCCTATCGGGTGTTGGACGGCAACCAAGGCCCGACTGGCTTCGGCTTCTACGTGGGCACTACCCGCACGACCTATGAAGTGGTGTGCTGGGGCCCGGCCGGCGTTCGGCGCGCTGAAGCGTGACCGACATGGGCCCTGAGCAGGCTTACGAGGCGGCACGGCAGAAGTTGGCCATCGTTCGGGAGACGGGGGAGTTCCCGTCTCGGCAGGAGGCACGAAGCGAACACTTGGTCGAGCTGAAGGGAGTCACGCTGGCTGACTGCTTTGTTGCCTAAATTGAAGATTCGAAAAGCGGGTCCGCAACAAGAAGGCCAAGCCGGCCAGCGTCCGCGCAGTCCAGGACAGCTTGGCGCGGTTTGCACGCGCTGAGGTTGGGCTCGCAGACAAAGCAATCCTCCGGCTGACGGATCGACAGATCCACCAGGCGTTCGAGAATCTGCGTCGGTCGTCCATGGTGCGGTCCAATTGGATCCCTGGCGGGCCTCCTATGGCGAGGCCAAGCGGCGCTCCCGCCGAGTCGCGCCAGGAGAGTGCCCCATGACGCGCTTGTAGGCGCGACTGAAAGCTGCCTGCGACGCGTAGCCGAGACGCTCTGCCACTACCTCTATCGATAGGCTTTGATGTGTCAACCACTGACTTGCCAATTGCATTCGCAATTCAGTTACGTACCGCAGGGGCGCGGTTCCAATGACGCTCTGGAACCGATCGGCAAACACGGATCTTGAGACGTTTGATTCTGCAGCCAGCGCTTCGACGGTCCAATCGCGCCCGGGGTCTCTGTGTAGGGCAAGCAACGACAGCGATAGACGAGGGTCGCGCATGGCCATGACCAGGCCTGATGCCCCTTCGCAACCGCGCTCGACCCAGTCACGGACGATCATGGCGGCGACTGCATCCGCCAGCCGGGCGAGTATTCCTGCAAATCCAATACGTCCGGAGCACACCTCGCGCTTCATCGCGTCGACCATCGGCAACAGCCCAGGAAACTGAGCCGCGTTGCCATCGGCCAGCATCACAGCCGGCATCAACTTGCTCAACCCATGCATGCCACCTAGATCGAACACCATGCATCCGTGGAAGAGCACAGCGCTTGGCACGGGATGTGTGCTCGGGCACGTGTCTATCCCGCTCACCGCGTCACCCAGTGGGGCTGCGTCTATCGTTTCCAAGCACCGGACTGGATGGTCCTCGCCAGACAACAACGCGTGTCCTTCTCCGCGGGGAAGAAGCACGACATCCCCGGCGGATAGAAGGTGTTGGCTGCCGTCCGCGCCACGAAGAATCGCATTGCCCACCGCCAAGTAGTGGAAGTAGGCATGCCCTGGCTTCAGGGGAAATCCAAGCCCAAAGGTCGGCCCGGTCTGAATGCGTCGGTATTGGACGCCATGCAACCGCATGCCGGTCAGCAACTGGCTGATCAGATCGGTGGGCTGGGGTGGAGCGTGGCTCATTGGGGCGGCCCGGGGTTTCGATCAAAAATGCAGGTCAGACAATCATAGATCATCCTGACTTGGCTCCATAGACTCTCGGCTGCACGATTGCACTGGGATCTTTGATGAGTAATGACGTAGTTGATGCCGCAGACGCGCCTGATTCTGTGGCATGGGGTAGCGGGGAGCCGTCTTCATCGGCATGGGTGGCCGTGTTTTCGCTGGCCATGGGTGTCTTTGGGCTGCTCACGGCCGAATATCTGCCTGCCAGCCTGTTGACGCCGATGGCGGCGGATCTGGGTGTGTCGGAGGCGCTGGCCGGTCAAGCAGTGACGGTCACTGCTGTGGTGGCCCTGTTCGCTGGCCTGCTTGTGCCTCGGCTGACCCGTTCGATAGACAGGCGCCGGGTGCTGTTGAGTTTCACGGGTCTGATGATCCTCTCCAACGCCTTGGTGGCGCTGTCTTCCAGCATGGGAGTCCTCCTGGTGATGCGAGTCCTTCTGGGCGTCGCGCTGGGCGGTTTCTGGAGCATGGCAGCGGCCGTGGCCATGCGGCTGGTGCCCCCGCAGCGCGTGCCTCGCGCGCTTTCAATCATCTTCAGCGGGATTGCGGTCGGCACGGTGGTATCCGTTCCTTTGGGGAGCTACCTGGGAGGGCTGCTGGGCTGGCGCAGCGCCTTTTGGGCTGCTACGGCGGTAGGTGGACTCACTTTTGCGTTCCAGTGGTTCACGCTGCCCCGAATGGCCCCGCGCAAGGCGGCACTCCCAGAGTCGGTGGTGGGGCTCTTGCGCCGGCCAGGCGTTGCGGTGGGAATGCTGGGCTGCGTCCTGGCGCACACCGGCCAATACTCGCTCTTTACCTATATCCGCCCAACGTTGGAGAGCCTGGGGCAGATGAGCGCTGATGGCCTGGCGCTGATTCTGCTCGGATTCGGCGTGGCGAACTTTGTCGGCACACTACTGGCCGGCTGGCTCATGGAGCGCAGTTTGAAAGTCACTTTGGTGATCATGCCTGCCTTGGTCGGCGTAGCCGCGCTCGGCATGGTCCTGTTGCCGGTGGGCGTTGGCGGGCTATCGATCCTGGTCGCGCTCTGGGGCCTGGCCTTCGGTGGCGTGCCCGTTGCCTGGTCGAGCTGGGTCGCGCGTGCGGTGCCCGACCAGGCCGAGAGTGCCGGCGGGATGGTGGTCGCCGCTGTGCAGTCCTCTATCGCGGCGGGGGCCGCCTTGGGCGGACTAGTGTTTGGAGCGGGCGGCATCCTTGCCGTGATTGTGGTCGCCGCCGCCGTGATGCTCCTCGCTAGCCTGCTCATTGCGTTCCGAGTCAGGGTGAGCTCGCCGACGCTCTCGGCAGGTCCGGCGTTTCACATCTAGCTGTCATCAGCCCTCTGAGCAGCGCTATGCCGGCGCCTTCAGGTCGAGCGCCATATCCCACCGGTCCAAGCCCGCACCATAGCCATCTGGCACTACTTGCTTCACCACAAAGCCAAAGCGAGCGTAGAAGGCCTGTGTGCGTTGGCTGGTGTCCAGCACGACTTGCTCGACGTCCGGCCTCAGGCGCAGGGCTTCCAGCCGAGCCAAGAGCAGCATTGTCCCCAAGCCTTGCCGATGCAGCTTCGGATGGACCATGCCCCAGCAGAGGCTTGCCATCGTGCCATCCGTGCTGATTGAGTAGCCCGCGCACGCAACCACTTCACGCGCACGCTCAATGACTTGGTAATGCCAGACCGCTGCATGGTGCGTTAGAAACTGCATGAAGTCGGGGCGTTCCTCAGCGTTGAAGAACGCCGGAACGTTGCCGTCGAACAACGCCAGACAGGCATCGAAATGGTGAGGGCTGTAGGTCCGAATTGCGTCCATACCGCTAAGTTTGCCTCAGACAGGCGCGCTGTGAACGAGGACTGATTGCGATAGCGGTTCACCAGCGTTGACTAAAAGTCGTGTTCAGAACAGTCGATTACTTCGACTAGCGGCCGCCCTGAAACTTGAAGGTGAAGCGAGCGGCGGATGCCGCGGCGTTCCCATTGATGGGCACGGGGGTGGCATCCATCAGCGTCAACATGCCATCGGCAACAGGGACAGGAACGCCCAGCGTGAGATCGATCTGCTTGGACCAGGCGCCACCGAGCACGGTCGCCCTGACGATCAGCCGCCCAGCATGAATGCATTGAACGTCGGCCGGGCAACGGCTGTCTTCGATGACGCGGTCAGGACGCACCTTGGGCCCATCGACCGCCGCTATTTCTCCCAGACGCACAGGACCTTCGATAGGCCGGCTCGCGACGGGATCACCTGCCGCGCATCCTGCAAGCGAGATGGCCACAAGCGAGGCAAGCACCAGAGTTCGGACGGGATGGATACGTTCCATGGCGGTGGTCATGCTCGCGTGTTGTGGAGATAGAAGCCGATGGCTCGGCAAACTGTGCTCATGTATGGATTGCCTCAATGTGATGCACCATCACTTCACCATGGTGCTCTCGCGAGCGCCAGCATTGCGGTCTCAAACTGCAGGCGTTGCTCGCCCAGCGAATGGAAGGTTTGCCACGTCTCCACGCGCATCCGCGGGTCGAGCGGCTACGCGCCAGCATGGTAGGATTCGGCAACTTGCCCAGCTCACGCATCACGTTTTAGAAGACGTGATGCCCTGGCGCTATCGCTCCTGGGAGCACGGTGCATACACCGATCCAATCCATGCCCCAGCTTACTTTTTTTACCCCAAGCGGCGTCTTCCTCCAGACCAAAATGAGGTGGAGAAGTATGAGTAAAGTTGCCTCTGGTGACGTTCTTGCCGATGCGTTGACTGCCCTGGGTTCTGAAGACGTCGCAGAGAGTAGGCGCCTGCTCGAACGGGCTGCGCAGCAAGGATCCATCATGGGGCGTGCGTTAAGCGGTGTCCTCAATCAGGGCTGCTCTCGCAACGCCTACGACGAACCGCGCGCCTTTGAGGTGTTTATTCGCGGTGGGGGCAACCTTGCGCTATACGCCGCGGTCAGCGCCGATCTGGCCAGGCTTTACGACGCTGTTCGGCCAAGCACGTTGCTAGATATCGGCGCGGGTGATGGCATGGCGCTGATCCCTGCGATTACTTCCAGCGCGCACGTGCCTGGACGGCTTGACGTTGTTGAGCCCAATGACGTGCTTTTGGGCAATCTCACTGCATCTCTGCCTTTTGCCCGCGGGCATCGTATGACATTGGAGGAGTTTGCCGGAGATATCGGTGCGGAAGATCGCTGGGATTTGGCTCAATCCACATTCGCGCTCCAATCAATCGAGACGAAGGCGCGTGAGCAGGCATTAGCAACCTTGGCCGGGCATGTGGCGAGGCTTGTCATCGTTGAGTTCGATGTTCCGGTCCTTACATCTGGAAGCGTGGTCTATTACAAGTCGCTCGCTCAGCGCTATGAACGCGCTGCAGCGGAGTATGGCCAGAACGCTGCGCTTGTAGCCGGGGGCTTTCTTGCGCCAATGCTGCTGGGGCAACTCCGGTCCATTGTTCCGTCAAATTATGAGCAACCCGCAGACGCCTGGGCAGCGGAACTCGAAAAAGCGGGCTACCACGTGATTGCAAAGACGAATCTTCACGATTACAGCTGGTCAACGGCGTTTTCCATGGCCGCTGTCCCCAGGGGGTGATCTGGGACGGACGGGTGTTCAACGGTTTGCGCCTCCACCAGCGCTGGGCCTCTTAAAGGGACCTTAGCTTCGCTGTCCCGACCGCAAGGACAGGCTGAACCTGCCCCCTAAGAACGGACGCCAAGAAGCGGCGGATCACGCGGCTTGCTTCAGTGTCTTGGCGTAGTTGTTTCGCCCGATGTTCGCTGCAAGTCAGCGCGCGCCCAGCGGGTCCGGCGCTGGGCAGAGGACGCCGCACGATGCGGGTTCGCATTGCCATCGCATTGCGACAACGCCGCGATGCAACCGCGTTGTCATCTTGCAGCGGGAACATCGGCCGTTTCCATGGGTGGTGCGGTCGATCTGTCGTGAGCAGCGTGAGGATCTGGGAGAAGAGCTACGAACTGCGGCACCGCCTGCTGCGTGGCTTCTTTCTTCGACGTGGCTCGCACACCGAGGATGCCGAGGACCTGGCGCAGGAGGTCTACCTGCGCCTGCTGCGCAGCACCGGCGACAACGCCGAGGCCGTCGCCAATCCCGAGGCCTATCTGTACACCGTGGCGGCCAACCTGGCCCGCGAGCACGCGCGCTCGCGCTCTTCGCTGCCGCCGCTGGAGGATGTCGAACTGCTGGCCGAAGTGCTGAAGAGCGAAGAGGACGTCGAAGGCGCGTTCGAAAGCCGGCAGCGCTGGGGCGAGATCCGCAGCGCCATCGCGCAACTGCCGCCGGCCACCCGCAGGATGATGGAACTGCATTATCGCGATGGACTGGAGTGTCCGCAGATCAGTGCGCAGCTGGATGTGTCCGTGCACATGGTGCGCAAGCACATCGGCAAGGGCCTGGAAGCCTGCAGGAAGGCGCTGGGCGCCCGGGAGGACAGGTGAACCGGCAGGAGCCGACCTCCATGGAAGGCACATTGGCCGAGCAGGCGGCGCGCTGGTTCCTGCTCAATCGCGAGACGACGCTGAGCGAGTCGCAGCGCCTGGCGTTCCTGGGCTGGATGCAGCGTTCGCCCGAGCATGTGCGCGAGTACCTGCGCGCGTTGCACCTGCATCGCCAGGTGGGCCAGGCCATGGGCAAGGCGCAGCAGGACGGAGACGCTGCTGGCCAGGCAGCGCATGGCCCACGCGAACCGGCCACCAAGGTGGTGCCGTTGTTCTCCGCCGCGCCGCGACCGGCCGCACCGGCCGTGCGCCGCTCGCGCCGTGGCTGGAAGGCGGCCGCCGCCGCGGCGTGCGTGGCGCTGGGCTTGGCCGCCTTGCTGCCGCAACTGCAGCCGCAGCCGCTGTTGCTGGCCGCCGGGCACGGGCAGCTGCGCGTGCTCACGCTGGCCGACGGCACCCAACTGCGCCTCAACGCCGACAGCGTGGTGCGCGTGCGCATGGGCTGGCTGGCGCGGCGCGTGGAGCTGCTGCAGGGCGAGGCCAGCTTCGACATCGCCGCCGATCGGCGCCCGTTCCAGGTGCAGGTCGATGGCCTGCGCATCCGCGACATCGGCACCGTTCGACGTATCGCGGCGGTTGCAGGGCACCCGGATCGGCGTGATGTCCGGCGAGGTGGAAGTCTGGAGCAGCGGCGCGCACGAGCAGCGCCTGGCGCGGCTGGACGCCGGCCGGGTGGTGCTGGTCGATCACGGCAGCGGCGCGGTGCGGCCGCTCGACATGCCGGCGTCGATGCTGCTGGACTGGCAGCGGCGCAAGGTGTCCTTTCTCGACGAACGCCTGGACGAAGTCGCGGTGGCGTTCAATCGCCACAACAAGGTGCAGGTGGTGGTCGAGGACGAGGCGGCCGCCTCGGCGCGCCTGTCCGGCAGCCTGGACGCGGACCGGATCGTGGCGCTGCAGGCTTTTCTGCAGCGCGACCCGCGTTTTTCCGTCCGCCGCGACGGCGACACGGTGAGGGTCTCCAGCCGTTGAGCGCGACGCTTCGGACGCTGTCAGAAAAATTTCATCGAATCTGCGTTCTCCACTTCCGCGTTTTCCCGCTCTTTCTTAGGAGAAGCCGCCGTCGACTGCTACGCGGCGCCAGCCGTCCTCTCTCCTCCAAGGAACCGTGATGCGCAAGCCGCTCTACCTGTCGATCGTCCTTGCACTGTCCCCCTGTCTGCTCGCCCACGCGCACGCGGCGACGCCCGCCAGCCTGCAAGCCCGTGTCACCGCGCCGATCGCCGCGCAACCGTTGAGCCGCGCGCTGGAGCAGCTCTCGCGAAGCTCCGGCGTACAGTTCCTGTACTCGCCGACCGGCAATCCGCGCATGAGCGCCGCGGTGCCGGGCGGCATCACCGTCGAGCAGGCGCTGGACGCGCTGCTGGCCGGCACCGGCCTGAACTATTCGGTGGTGGACGGCAACGTCATCGCCATCGATCCCGCCCCGGCAGGCAGCGCGCCCAAGCCGGCCGCGCCGAAGCCGCGCGAGGAGGAGGCGAAGGTCGCGCCCACGCTGGGCACGGTGAAGGTGATCGCCGCGCACGAGGTGATCGACCAGAAGAGGACCTCGCCGGTCATCAAGGACTCGGTGATCTACGACGAGATGGACAGCTACGGCGACGAGACGCTGGCCGAGAGCCTGATGGCCGCGCCCGGGCTCAGCGCGGTGGAGGATGCCGGCGAGCCGCGCTACGTGACCGTGCGCGGCGTGCAGGCCAACCTCAACTACACGACCATCGACGGCATCGCGATCGCCAGCGTGGGCGGCAGCGGCTCCGGCGAGCGCATGAACAACCTGCAGCTGATTCCCAGCGACATCGGCACCCGCACCGACATCTACAAGAGCTTCAGCGCCGAGCAGGCGCCCGATGCCATCGGCGGGGTGATCGACATCATCAGCCGCAGCGCCTTCGACCGTTCGGGCAGGTACGTGTTCGCCGACGTCGCCGGCATCTACTCCACCGCCGAAACCGACGTCGGCCGCAGCGCCGGCGGCGACCACAAGACGCTGGGCCACTTCGGCAAGAGCGCCAAGGCGGTGTTCTCCAACCAGTTCGGCGCCGACCAGCAGTTCGGCATCGTGGCGGTGGCGCGCTACGAGCAGCGCTCGCGCAACAGCGTCAAGCGCTGGGTGGAATCGAACTACTACTTCGACGATGCCGGCAAGTACCTGACCGACGGCAGCACCGAGCCCAGCGAGGCGGCCGGCTGGAACGGCCTGCGCGCGCCGGGCAACTTCAGCACCGGCACCTACACCAACTACATCACCAACTTCGGCGGCTCGGCCAAGCTGGAGTGGAAGCCGTCGGACGAGCCGTTCTACGCCTCGCTGCTGCTGTACTCGTACCGGTTCTACGAGAACTCGACCATGAACAAGACCGACCTGTACTCCAACGCCAAGTTCCCGATCCGCAACCAGACCGAGGACAGCGGCACCACGCAGATCAACAGCATCTACATCAAGAACCGGCACGACCGCTGGGACCGCAACAACCGCGGCGCCATCGCCCGCTTCGACTGGGACGTGGGCGAGGCGTCCAGGCTCACCCTGCGTGCCGGCCACACCGAGGAAACGTTCGACAACACCCAGGTCTACTGGGGCGTGCGCGCCTACCCGAGCAACCTGTTCGTCGACTACGCCAACGACAGCCACGGCTTCCCGAATGCGGTCGGCGTGTCCGATCCGAGCCTGCTGACCACCTCGGCGTTCAAGCTCAATCCGGCGCAGGCCTACATCTCCCCGCGCGATGCGCAGGAAACCATCGATAACCTGCGCGTGGACTTCGCCCACAACATCGGCGCCGATGCGCGCGGCTTCGGCGTCGCCGCCGGCGCCGAATACCGCCACCTGAAGATCTGGCAGGACATCGATTTCGACTACTACAAGACCAGCGCCACGCTCAACGACTACCTGTACCCGGGCTCGACCCTGCTGGGCACCGTGCCGGGCTTTCCGCTGATCGACAACCGCAAGTGGAGCCAGCAGCTGTATCCGACGCTGGGCGACAACGACGCCGCCTACCCGAACGCCGACTTCAGCAGCGACTACAAGTACGTCGAGGACATCGCCAACGCCTATGTCTCGGCGCACTACGCCTGGGACCGGCTGCTGCTGATCGGCGGGCTGCGCTACGACCACACCCGCTTCGACGCGTTCAGCCCCTTCAGCGCCGACGGCGGCACGACCTACACCGCCGACCTGCGCAAGGCCGGCGGCGGCTACGACAACCTGCTGCCGTCGTTGAACGCCACCTTCAAGCTCACCGAGGACCAGCGCCTGCGCTTCTCGGCCAGCCAGACGCTTGGCCGGCCCACGCCCAGCCACATCGCCCAGGCCACCAGCACCAGCTGCGGCGACGACGGGCAGGGCGGCGGCTTCTGCACGATCCAGCAGGGCAACGCCGGCCTGGAACCGCGCCGCGCCACCAACCTCGACCTGGCCTGGGACCTGTACTTCAACGGCAACAACGGCCTGGTCTCGGTGGCGCTGTTCGACAAGGTCATCAAGGACGACATCTACACCCTGACCACCTTCGAGGACATCGGCGACGTCCGCTACCGGGTGACCCAGCCGATGAACACCGACGAGTCCACGCTGCGCGGGGTCGAGTTCGCCGTCGCCAACCGCAACCTGCGCTGGGGCGCGCAGCGCCTGGACATGTACTTCAATGCCACCCGGCTGGAAGGGCGCACCGACTACCGGATCAGCGACGGCAGCCAACGCCGTCTCGACCGCCTGCTGTACCAGCCGGACTGGTCGTTGAACGGCTCGCTGATCTGGCGCATGCCGTGGCACGACGCACAGCTGCGCGTGTCCGGCACCTACCGCAGCCGCATGCTGGTCGACTTCGGCGATACGCAATGGCTGGATTCGTACTACGACCCGTACACGACCTTCAACCTGGCCCTCAGCCACAAGATCAGCGAGCACGTGACGCTGAAGTACGAGGCCAAGAACCTGTTCAACACGCAGCCGACCTACAGCACCGGCCCCGACGGCCGCTTCCGCACCGAGATCGACGACTACGGCCGGTTCTTCTACTTCCACATCATCTACAACTGAGGCGATCGCCATGAGCACGTTCAATCGCAGGCGATTCCTCGCCCTGTCCGGCCTTTCCGCGTTCGGCGCGTGGATGGGCACCGCATCGGCGCTGGCGGCGCAGACCGATGCCAAGGCCTTGAGCCCGCGCAACCTGCTCGCCTCGCCGCGGTTCGCGAGCACGCCGTTCGCCCTCGGCGTGGCGTCCGGCGACTCGTCGCCGGACGGCGTCGTGCTGTGGACGCGGCTGGCGACCGAGCCGCTGGTGTACGGCGGCGGGATGCCGGCGCGGCCGATGGTGATCGAGTGGCAGGTGGCCGCCGACGAGGGGTTCGGCAGGCTGGTGCGGCGGGGCTCGTCGCTGGCCCATCCGGAACTGGGCCACGCGGTGCATGTGGAACTGGACGGGCTGGATCCCGGGCGGCCGTACTGGTACCGCTTCAGCGTCGGCGGCTACGCCAGCGCGATCGGCCGCACCTGCACCCTGCCGGCGGCGAGCGCCAGAGTGGACCGCGTGCGCTTCGCGGTGGCCGGCTGCCAGCAGTACGAGGAAGGCCACTACACCGCATGGCGGCGCATCGCCGAGGAGCCGCTGGATTTCGTCTTCCACTACGGCGACTACATCTACGAAGGCGAAACCCGGCCAGGCGTGCGCACGATGAACGGCCGGCCGTTCACCAACCTGCGCAACCACGTCGGTCCGGAGATCTACACGCTGGACGACTACCGGCGCCGCTACGCGCAATACAAGTCCGACCCGGACCTGCAGGCCGCGCACGCGGCGGCGCCGTGGTTCGTGACCTTCGACGACCACGAAGTGGACAACGACTGGGCCGGCGCGCAGGACCAGGACGACACCCCCAGCGAAGTGTTCGTGCTGCGCCGGGCGCAGGCGTTCCAGGCCTACTACGAGAACATGCCGCTGCGGCGGGCGTCGTTCCCGCGCGATGGCCACATGCAGCTGTACCGGCGCGCGCGCTACGGCAACCTGATGGACCTGCACCTGCTCGACACCCGCCAGTACCGCAGCAAGCAGGTCGACATGGCGCTGCGCGAGCAGGTGGAATCGCCGGCACGCAGCATCGTGGGGGCCAGGCAGGAACGGTGGCTGTTCGACGGCCTGGCCGACGCCGCGCCGCGCTGGCACACCATCGCCCACCAGGTGTCGCTGGGCAACTACGCGCGGGACAAGGACGGCGAGGTGGTACGGTCCGACGACCAGTGGTCGGGCTACCTGGACAGCCGCCGCCGCCTGCTCGACCACATCCAGCGGGTCGGCTTCGGCAACGTGGTCACCGCCTGCGGCGACGCACACCGCCACTACGCCGGCGACCTGGTCCAGGACAACGCCGATTCCGGGATCATCTCCAGCGAGTTCCTCGCCACGTCGATCACCTCCGGCGCCGATGGCCTGGGCGTGGATGCGATGGCCGAAAGCACCTTGCGGCACAGCCCGCACCTGAAGGCCACCACCGACAAGCGCGGCTATGTGCTGTGCGACGTGACCCGTGACGCCTGGATCGGCGACATGAAGACGCTGGACCGGGTGATGCAGCCCAACGGCACGCTGCAGAGCTGGAAGCGCTATGCCATCGAGCACGGCAGGCCGGGGTTGCAGGAGGCCTGAGGCGGGTGCCTGCGCGCCCGTCGACCAAGAGGAGGCAGCAGGGTCTATGCCGCAATCACCTGCCTGGAAGTATGCATGCGTGCACTTCAGTCAGCCCTGCACTGGGCCGGGGGAATCCGGAAACGGCGTCGGGCCACGTCGTTTCGGTCGGGTCGAGCCACGGCTACGCCGTCGGCCGCAGCGCATCCGTAGCTGGCAGGCACCTGCGCGGTACCTCCGGGAACGTCCGCAATCTGACCAAGAGCACCGACCAATCGGAAGAGGACGGGTCTCCGGGCGAACCGACCTCAAGCAATCAATTGCCGCATCTGGCGACGCATTGGCTGCGCTGAACACTGCAGTCGTCCCCGCGTCCACGTACCTGGCAATCGAATGCCTCTGCCATGCACCTGCTTCGCCCAGCTGGATCGGAAATCTGCTCGCAGCTAGCCTGCTTGCCGCGCGTCGCCTCGCTCGTGCAAGTCCCAAGGTCATGGGGAACAGCCTGGCAACTTGCGAACGCGTCGTTGCAGCGCGCAAAGCAGGCATCCGCCGATTCGTGATGTAGGCCTTCGATCGAGCGCACGGCGGCCGACCTGTCGTCTCCTGGCAAGGAAGTGCAGGATGTCAAAAGCAGCATTGCGGCTAGGGTCCACCCTTGTCTCTTTGTCATTGCGTACCAACGCTCCATCGACGGCACCAGCATGTGCCTAGCTTGCCATGAAGCCGCGCTGGGCATTCTGCATGCACTGAACGTCGTATCGTGCCTTGCGTCAGACGATCGCCGCGATCCCGTCGCCGTCGATGGCCAGCAATGCCGCGGCGGCGGCGCTGGGCGCGCGTTCGCGATGGCGCACGGCATGGAAGGTGCGCGTGCCCAGCGCCGCGCCCACGCGTTGCAGGCGTCCGCTCTCCAGCCAGGGCGCGGCCGCCAGCTGCGAGACCGCGGCCACGCTGTGTCCGGACAGCACCGCCGACAGCACCGCTTCGTTCGACGGCAGGGTCAGCGCGACGCTCAGCCGGTCCGGCTCGACACGCGCCGCGCGCAACGCCGCTTCGAACGCCGAGCGGGTGCCTGAGCCGGGCTCGCGCATGATCCACGAGCACGCCGACGCCAGCGCCGGCAGCGCGATCCGGCGGCGTCCGGCCAGGCGGTGCGCCGGCGCGGCGACCACGACCAGCTGGTCCTGGGCGAGCGCGGTCAACGCCAGCGCCGGGTCGCGCACGCCGCCTTCGACGAAGCCCAGTTCCGCACGGCCCTCGGCGACCGCGCGCGCCACGCTTTCGGTGTTGCCGACGCTGAGGCGGATCTCGATCTGCGCATAGCGCGCATGGAAGGCCATCAGCCGCGCCGGCAGCCAGTAGCTGGCCACGGTCTGGCTGGCATGCAGTTCCAGCGTGCCGCGCAGCACCCCGCGCCATTCGCTCAATGCCAGTTCGGCGGCGTGCGTGCGCGCCAGGATCGCCCGCGCCTCGTCGGCGAACGCGGCGCCGGCGGCGGTCAGCTCGATGCCGCGGCCCACGCGGTGGAACAGGGCCACGCCGTACCGGGTCTCCAAGGCCCGAATCGCGGCGCTGGCTGCCGAGGGCGTGCGGTGCGCCGCCTGCGCGCCCAGGGTCAGGTGCTGGCGTTCGGCGACGGCGACGAAGAGTGCGAGCTGTTCCAGGGTCATGGCGCGATCGTTCGGTTTTGGCGAACGAACTATCCATAACTATGCGATGGAATGGAAGGATGCGCCGGCGCATGCTGTGCGCACTTCGGTGGACGGTGGCGGGCATGGGCGGGGCGAAGCGTTGGTGGGAGGTGGTGCCGGGCCTGGCATTGTCGGCCGTGGTCGCCGCACTGGCGTGGCTGGCGGAGCGCGCCGCGCTGTCGCTGTTCGGCCGGCCCTGGGTCGAGGCGCTGGTGCTGGCGATCGTGCTGGGTACGCTGGCGCGCACGTTCTGCGGCGTGCATGCGCGCCTGCATGCCGGCATCGATTTCGCCGCGCGCACGCTGCTGGAAGCGGCCATCGTGCTGCTCGGGGCATCGATCAGCTTCGCTGCGATCGGCCAGGCCGGGCTGCTGCTCGCGCTCGCCGTCGCCGCCGTGGTGGCGGCGGCCCTCGTGGCCGGCTACGGCATCGGCCGCATGCTCGGCCTGAGCGAGCGGCTGGCCACGCTGGTGGCCTGCGGCAACGCGATCTGCGGCAACTCGGCGATCGTCGCCGCCGCGCCGGTGATCGAGGCCGGGTCGGACGAAGTCGCCGCCTCGATCGCGTTCACCGCCGCGGTGGGCATCGTGGTGGTGCTTGCGCTGCCGCTGGCGGTGCCGTTGTTCGGACTGACCCCGCGCCGCTACGGCATCCTCGCCGGCATGACCGTCTACGCGGTGCCGCAGGTGCTGGCCGCGACCCTGCCGGTGGGCGCGGCCAGCGCGCAGATCGGCGCACTGGTGAAGCTGATGCGGGTGCTGATGCTCGGGCCGGTGATCCTGCTGCTCGGGCTGCGGAGCGGGCGGTCCGGCGTCGGCCGGGTGCCGCTGCGCCGGCTGCTGCCGTGGTTCATCGTCGGCTTCGCCGCCATGGTCGCGCTGCGTTCGGCCGGCCTGCTGCCGCAGGCGGCGCTGGCGGCAGCCGGATCCACCGCTACGGGACTGACCCTGGTCTCGATGGCGGCGCTGGGGCTGTCGGTCAACCTGCGCACGGTGCTGGCGGCCGGGGGCAGGGTGCTGGCCGCCGGCGCGCTGTCGTTGCTGGCGCTGGGCGGCCTTGCCGGGGTGGCGATCGTGTGTCTGCCGTGACCTGCTCGCGCAGCGGCTGCGACCGGGCCGGTGAACCCATGGCGCCTGCGGCGTTGGCGATGGCGCCGCGGTCCCGCACCCGCGGGCTCGGCCCCGGCGCCTAGCGGCCGTGGATGCGTCCGCTTTCGCCGGCGCGGTACAGCGTGCCCTCCGGGTGCCGTGCCGGTTCCGGCCTCTGTTGCTGGCCGCCGCGCATGGCCGACATGCGATCGGCCAGCCGCGGCAGCATGTGCGTCACCGCCGTGTTGGCCTTGGCCATCAGCCCGACCTTGATGTCGCGCCCACCGCGTTCGGCGGCATCCAGGATCGCTTCGGCCACGCGCATCGGTGCGATCATCGGGCCGGGTAGCTTGGGCTCCTGCGGCATGTAGTTGCGCGCATGTTCCGGATACGGGGTATCCACCGCGGTGGGCTGGATCAGCACCACCGAGACCGGGCGCTTGTCCACGTGTTCCAGTTCCACGCGCAGCGCGTCGGTGAAGCCCTTGACTGCGTGCTTGGACGCCGAGTACATGCCCTGCAGCGGCACCACCGCGTCGGAGGCCTCGCTGCCCAGGTTGATCAGCACGCCTTCGGAGGCGATCAAGTGCGGCAGCGCGATCAGCGATCCGTTCACCACGCCCCAGAAGTTGACGTCGAACAGGCGCCGGCTGTCGCCTTCGTCGACCTGCGCCAGCTTGCCGTAGATCGCCACGCCGGCGTTGTTGATCCAGGTGTCGATGCGGCCGTAGCGGTCGGTCGCCTCGGCCGCGGCGGCCTCCAGCTGCGCGCGGTCGGCCACGTCGGCGGCCACCGCGATGGCGTCGCCGCCGGACTCGCGGATCGTCTGCACCGCTTCGGCGAGCGTCTGCTCGCTGCGCGCGACCAGCACCAGCTTGGCGCCGCGCTCGGCGGCGAGCAACGCGGTGCACAGGCCGATGCCGCTGGACGCGCCGGTGACGACGATGACCTGCTGATCGAGAGGGCGATGTTGCTGAGCCATGGCGCACTCCTCGGAGGTTCGGTCGCCCGACGCTAGGGCCGCGCGCGTGTGACCGCGGTGAAGCCGGTATCCAGGTGCGGTGAACGGCCGGTTACCCTGCGAACGCCGGCTTTGCGGTCATCAGGTAGAAGATGATCAGGAACGAAAACAGCGCCGGCACGCCCAGCGCCGCCCAGCAGCCCAGGTAGCCGTCGTAGCGCGGCGGCAACGGCTGGCCCAGGCGCGCGGCCTCGGCGGCCACGTCGCGCAGGCGCATCTGCAGCCACACCACCGGCAGCCAGCACAGCGCCGCGATCAGGAACAGCACGATCGACCAGTACAGCCACGGCGTTCCCAGCGGCACGCCCATGCGATGCGCCAGATAAAGCCCCGATGCCGGCTGGAACACGATCGTGGTCGCGGTGAAGATCCAGTCGGCGATCACCACGTAGCGGGCGACGGCCGCGACCACGCGCGCGTCGCGGCTGCGGCTGATGAAGAACAGGTAGAACGCCGTGCCCACGCCGGTGCCGAACAGGAACGTGGACGACAGGATGTGCAGGTACTTAACGACGATCAGGTCCATGGGGCGTATCCAGTTGGTACAGCGCGCCGATCAGCGCCAGCAAGGGCAGGTTCTTCAGCACCGGGCCGTACGGGTGGGCCCAGAACTCGGGCAGGAACAGGCTGATCACCGCGGTGTAGAACACGATCAGCGCAAATTGCAGCGCATAGACCTGGCGCCGCCACCGCGCCGGCAGCATCGCCAGGCCGAGCAGCGCATTGGCCAATGCGGCCGCGTACAGCATCGGCGGTGCCCATGCGGCGGGCACGTGCGCGCGCTGCAGCAGGTCCAGGCTGGCCTGGAGCGGATACACGAACGCCGATACCCAAGCGGTCACCAGCCACATCGCCGCCAGGGAGATGCGCAGCAGCGGCAGCAGCGATCGCAGTTGCGCCTGCTGGCGCAGCGCCTGCGCCTGCGATGGATCGATGAAGCTAGTGGCCGGTCGCGGCGCACGATCGAGCAGCGACGCCAGCGCGCCGGCATCGCCGACGTTGCCACGCTGCAGCAGGCGCAGCGCGTCCGGCGTCACCAGGCTGCCCGGCCAGCGCGCGGCGATGCGCGCGAACAGCATCGCCGCGCCCACCGGCACCGGCGCCACCCTTACCCGGTTGCCCATGCTGCTGCCCAGCGTGCGCAGGTAGTCGGCCAGCGGCATCGGCGCCGGACCGACCACTTCCAGTACCGGCGGCGGCGCCGCGTCGTCCAGCAGCGCCGCCACCGCATCGCACAGGTCGCGCAGATGCACCGGTTGCACCGGCTGCACGCCGCCAGCGGGCAACGGCGTCAGCGGCGCCGCCGCCAGCTGCAGGAACCACTGCGTGCTGCGCCCCTGCGCGGCGAACACCAGCGACGGCCGCACCGAGGTGGCGCGCAACGGCAGCGCCGCCAGCCGCGCGTCGGCCAGGCCCTTGGACGCCTGGTAGCCGGTATCGGCGCGCGCATCGGCGCCCAGCGCGGAGATCTGCACGATCTGGGCCACGCCGGCGTCCACGGCGGCATCGAACAGCGCGATCGCGCCTTTCACGTGGATCGCATCGAAATTCTGCTTACCTTGCTCCTGAAAGATGCCGACGGCATTGATCACGGCGTCGACGCCCTGCAGGCTTCGGCGCCAGTCGTCGGGACGCGGTTGCGCCAGGTCCATGGATACCGCCGGCAACCCCGGCCAGCGCCGCGTCGCCGCTTCCGCCCGCCGCACGCCGAGGACGACCTCATGGCCCGCATCGCGCAACCTGTCCACCAGCGCCGCCCCGATCAGCCCGTTCGCGCCGACCACCAGCACGTGCCGCCGGCGCGCCAAGCTGCCGTATGGCGCCGCGCCGCCGTCTCCGGGGCGTGCGCCAGTCTGCTGTCCAGCGCCGTCGTCTCCTGGCTCAGCCACCATCACACCGGCTCGGCCAGCAGCGGCACCAACGCCACCAGCCAGTGGCTGTGGGGCGCGCCGGCGCGACGCAAGCGGCTCCCGAACCTCAGGCATACCGCTGTCGGGTACCTCATCCACCATGCGAGCTCCCTGTTCTGGGCCGGATTCTTCGAACGCGCGGCGCTGCACCGGCCCTCGCGCAGCGCAGCGTTGGCATTGACCACCGCCGTGGTGGCGTACGTGGTGGACTACCACGTGGTGCCGCGCCGGTTGTCGCCGGGATTCGACAGCCGCATGCGCCTGCGCCATCTGCCGCTGGCCTACGCGGCCTTCGCCGCCGGCCTGTGCGTACCGCGCCTGCATCGGCATCTCGCCGCGCGTGTCCGGCAACGCCTGCCGCGTCACGACGAGGCTGGCACCGGGTCTCGAAAGAGCGGGTGAAGCTGCGGCGACGGGCGCATGAGCGTGCCGGTTCACATGCGCATGGCGGCGCCGCCGGCAGTCTCCGTGGGTACGGGACGATGCCGCGCGTGTCGCTGCGATGTCGCTGCGCGCGGCGGCCCATCCACACAGCCAGGAGGCCCGACATGCTTCTATCCTCGTCTCCCCAGCGCGACGCCTTGCCGCGCGCCGAGCAGTTCGATGTGAGCGCGGCGATGCTGCGCGATGGCTACGCCTTCGTCTCGCGGCAGTGCGAACGGCTCGGTAGCGACGTGTTCCAGGCGCGCGTGCTGCTGCGCAAGGCCATCTTCGCGCGCGGCGCCGATGCGGTCGCCGCGTTCTACCATCCGGGCCGCTTCACCCGCCGCGGCGCGTTGCCGCCGACCACGGTGGCGCTGCTGCAGGGCTTCGGCAGCGTGCAGCGGCTCGATGGCGACGCGCATCTGCACCGCAAGCAGCTGTTCCGCGGCGTGCTCACGCCAGAGGCGACGGCCAGGCTGGTCGCGATCTTCCGCCAGGAGTGGCAGGTGCAGGCGCAGCGATGGACGCGGTCGGCAACGCCGCTGGTGCTGCAGCGCGAAGCCGAACTGGTGCTGTGCCGGGCGGTATGCCGATGGGCTGGCGTGCCGCTGGCGGACGCGCACAGTGCGCAGCGCGCGCGCGAGTTCGCCGCCATGATCGACGGTGCCGGCAGCGCGGCGATGCGCTGGTTGCGCGGCTGGCGGCTGCGCCGCCGCAACGAGCGCTGGATCCGCTCGGTGATCGGCGATCTGCGTCGGGCGCCGCCGTCGACCGCGACGCCGGCGCAGGCCATCGCCCATTACCGCGGTCCCGACGGCAAGCCACTCGGCGAGCGCGTGGCGGCGGTGGAGCTGATCAACCTGCTGCGCCCGACGGTCGCCGTGGCGCGCTGGATCACGTTCTCGGCGCTGGCCCTGCACGAGCACCCGGAACTGCGGCGACGCCTGCGCGCCGGCGAGCCCGGCCTGCCGTTGAACCTGGTGCAGGAGGTGCGCCGCTACTACCCGTTCTTCCCGATGGTCGGCGGGCGGGTGCGCGTGCCGTTCCAATGGCGGGGGCGGCAGTTCCGCCGCGGCGAGTGGATGATGGTGGATCTGTACGGCACCAACCACGATCCGCGGGTCTGGCGGCATCCCGAGCGTTTCGACCCGGACCGCTTCCGCGACTGGGATGGCGGCGCTTGCAACTTCGTGCCCCAGGGCGGTGGCGACGTGGACCGGGACCACCGCTGCCCCGGCGAGGACCCGAGCATCGCGTTGTTGCTGGCGGCGATCGACGAACTGGCCGTTCGCTGGGACTACCGGGTGCCCGCGCAGGACCTGCGCTACCCGCTCGACCGGTTTCCCAGCCTGCCGCGCAGCGGCTTCGTCATCGAGCAGGTGCGGCCGGCTGCGCAAGCCGAGGGCAGCGGCTGTCCATCGCGCTGACGTCGCCTTGACGCAACGTTCGCTCCAAACACACGTGGCCTGGTCATGCTGGACGCGTGCCACCGACCGCACGCCGCAACTGGAGAACCACCGCCATGAGCAAGCCCGAAAACACCGACGACCGCGTCCCCAGCGACCTGGCCAACGTGAACATCAACGAGGAATGGGAACTGCGCTGGTGGGCGCGCGAGCTGGGCATGTCCGAGGACAACCTGCGCGCGGCGGTGACCGAGGTCGGTACCGCCACCACCAAGCTGCGCGAGTATCGCCCACCGCATTGAGCCACGCGCTTCGCGCCTCGTACACGTGGGCGCCACTGCCGATTCACGGGCTTCCGCACAGCATCGCGGTTCCACAGACAGGAGAACGGGCAATGCGTACTTTTTCGATGCTGGCACTGGCTACCGCGTTCGCGCTGGGCGCAACCGCGATGCAGGCGCAGGCGCAGCAGACCCATGCGCATGGCGACGCCGCCGCGGCCGGTGCGCCGGCCGCGGCCGCCACTGAACAGGAAAAGGAGGCGCTCGGCCTGCTCGGCGCGATCAACACCTCCGAGATCAATGCCGCCAACCTGGTGCTGCAGAAAGGCGTGCAAGGGCCGGTGCGCGAATACGCGCAGCGCATGATCAAGGAGCACAGCGACAACAACGCCAAGATCGCGCCGTTCGCCCCGGACCGGTCCGCGGCGCGGGCCACCTTGCAGACCAAGAAGGGCGAAGCCGAACTGAAGAAGCTGCAGCCGCTCAGCGGCAAGGAACTGGAAGCGGCGTACGTGACCGCGATGGTCAACGACCACACCCAGGCCCTGGAAGCGCTGGACAAGCAGCTGATCCCCGAAGCGAAGACGCCGCAGGTCGTCCAGCACCTGAAGACGACGCGGCAGCACGTGGCGGACCACCTCGCCCAAGCCAAGAAGCTGCAGACCTCGACCTCGGCCAACAGCGGCGCCGCAGCGCGGTGAGCGCCGGTAGTCGGTGCGCCGCCGTCTGTGCGGCGGCGCGTTTCCCAGCCCAGTCGAGGCGCTTATGAACGAGAGTTCCCCGTCGGAAAACGGCACCCGGATCGTGCGCACGCTGACCATCGCTGCCGAGCCGGAACAGATCCTGGACGCGTGGTGCGATGTCAACGTGCAGCGGCAGATCCTCGATGGCGCCGCGGAACTATTGACCGGCGACGGTTGCCACGCGGTATGGCGGCTGCACCTGCCGCTGGACCAGCGCGCCGAGTTCACCCACTCGCGGGTGGAGGCGCGGCTGGGCCAGTCGGTGCGCTACGCCGGGCGCGGCGAACATGGACTGCAGGTGGAGAGCCTGCTGCAGGTGGCGCCGGCGCCGGGTACCTACGGCTGCGAAGCGACGCTGGTGATCGATCATCGCATCGATGGCGGCGTGCTGGCGCAGGCCATCGCCAAGCTCGCCGGCCCGGCGCCGGACATGCTGGCCGGCAAGGCGTTGCGGCGGCTGAAGGCGTGGCTCGAAGCAGGCGAGGTGCCCTCCCTGCACCGCAACCCGTCGGGTCGCCAGACCCGCGACCAGAACGCTTAAGGAGGCGCCATGCGCGCACTATGCTGGAACGGCGTCAACGACCTGCGCGTGGAGACCGTGCCCGATCCGACGATCGTCAATCCGCGCGACGTGATCCTCAAGGTCGGACTGAGTACCACCTGCGGTTCGGACCTGCACTTCATCGACGGCTACCTGCCGAGCATGCGCGAAGGCGACGTGATCGGCCACGAGTTCATGGGCGAGGTGGTGGAAGCGGGTCCGCAGGTGAAGCATGTGCGGGTCGGCCAGCGGGTGGTGGTGCCGTCGTTCATTTCCTGCGGCAACTGCTGGCATTGCGGCCGCGAAGAGTATTCGCTGTGCGACAACACCAATCCGCACTGGGAGATGCAGGAACCCCTGCTCGGCTATCCCACCGCCGGCATCTACGGCTATACGCACGCCTTCGGCGGCTACGCCGGCTCGCACGCGGACTACATCCGCGTGCCGCACGCCGACGTGGGGTGCTTCGCCATTCCCGAGGAAGTCGCCGACGAGGACGCCCTGTTCCTGTCCGACGCCGGCCCCACCGGGTTCATGGGCGCGGATTTCTGCACTATCCAGCCCGGCGACACGATCGCGGTGTGGGGCTGCGGCGGGGTCGGCCTGATGGCGTTGCAGAGCGCCAGGCTGCTGGGCGCGGCGCGGGTGATCGGCATCGACCGCATTCCCGAACGCCTGGCGATGGCCCGCGACATCGTCGGCGCGGAGGTGATCGATTATTCGGCAGCGGACAGCGTGGTGGAGATGCTGCGCGAGATGACCGGCGGCCGCGGCCCGGACGCGTGCATCGACGCGGTCGGGATGGAAGCGCACGGCACCGGCCTGGGCTATGCCTACGACCGGGTCAAGCAGGCACTGCATCTGCACACCGACCGCGGCCAGGCGCTGCGCGAAGCGATCCTGGCGTGCCGCAAGGGCGGCGTGCTGTCGATCCTCGGCGTGTACGGGGTGATGGACAAGTTCCCGCTGGGGCCGATCATGAACAAGGGGCTGACGGTGCGCACCGCGCAGCAGCATGGCCAGCGCTACCTGCCCAAGCTGCTGCAGCTCGCGCGCAGCGGCGCGTTGAAGTCCAGCTTCCTGATGACCCACAAGATGCCGCTGGAGCAGGCCGTGCGCGGCTACGACATGTTCAAGCACAAGACCGACGGTTGCGTGCGCGCCGCGTTCGTGCCCGGGATGGCCGGCTGAGCGCAGCGCCGGTGCGGGTGCGCGCGGCGGGGGGCTGCGTTGGGCGCGGCAGGGCGGCGGGCCGCCGCGCCCGACGCCGCCGGCCTGTAATAGTCTCCGTCCCCGGCGCCGGCGTAGGCTCGACGCTCGCAACCGAGCCGAACGCCATGGGACACGACCACAGCCACGCCCCCACCGAGATCCGCCACGAAAAGCCGCTGTGGTGGGCGCTGGGCCTGACCGCCGCATTCCTGCTGGCGGAGATCGTCGGCGCGTTCGTCACCAACAGCCTGGCGCTGTTGTCCGACGCGGCGCACATGGCCACCGACACCCTGGCGCTGATGATCGCGCTGGTGGCGGTGCGCCTGAGCCGGCGCCCGCCCGATGCCAAGCGCACCTACGGCTACGCGCGACTGGAAGCGCTGGGCGCGCTGGTCAACGGCGGCCTGCTGTTCGCCGTCGCCGGCTACATCCTGTGGGAAGCGGTGCAGCGCTTCCGCCAGCCGCAGGACGTGGCCACGGCCGGCATGCTGGGGATCGCCGCGTTCGGCCTGGTCGTCAACCTGATCTCGATGCGCCTGCTCAAGGCCGGCAGCGGCGAGAGCCTCAACATGAAGGGCGCGTACCTGGAAGTGTGGAGCGACATGCTCGGCTCGGTGGCGGTGATCCTCGGCGCGCTGGCGATCCGCCTCACCGGCTGGAAGGTGATCGACCCGATCCTAGCGGTGCTGATCGGCCTGTGGGTGCTGCCGCGCACCTGGCTGCTGCTGCGCGAGGCGGTCAACGTGCTGCTGGAAGGCGTGCCCAAGGGCGTGGACCTCGCCGCGGTGCGCGCCTACCTGCTGGCCGCGCCAGGCGTGCAGGGGGTGCACGACCTGCACGTGTGGGCGCTGGCCTCGAGCACCCCGGCATTGACCGCGCATGTGGTGCTGGCCGACGCGGCCGACGGCGACGCGCTGCGGGTGTCGCTGCGCGAGGGCCTGCACGCGCGGTTCGACATCGACCACGTCACCTTGCAGATGGAAACCGGGCACTGCGGCGCGGCCCCGTGCGGCACGCCGGCAGCTGCCGCGCCGGATGCGCACGACGGTCCTGCGGATCACGATCACGATGGGCACGAGCCCCATGGACATCGGCATGGCCATGCGCATGGCGCGCATGGGCATTCGCATTCCTGACACCGTGTCTGGCGTCTCCCGCCTCCTGTAGGAGCGGCTTCAGCCGCGACGGGCTCTATCGACAACGCCTGTCGCGGCTGAAGCCGCTCCTACAGGTGGCGCAGAGAGCGAAATGTCCGGACGTGAACCGGGGTCAGGCCGCCGGTTCGCGCAGCGCCGGCGCGTCCCAGCCCGGCCGCGGCGCGAAGCGCTCGCCGTAGCGCGCGTGCAGCGACCGCAGCCGTTCCAGCAGCGCATCGGCGCCGGTGGCGCGGATGTACTGGATCGGGCCGCCGCGGAACGGGGCGAAGCCGGTGCCGAAGATCACGCCCGCATCGAGCAGGTCCGCATCGGCGACCACGCCGTCGTGCAGGCACGCCACCGCCTCGTTGAGCAGCGGCAGCACCAGCCGGTCTTCCAGGTCGGCCGGGGCCTGGTAGTCCTTGGCCACCTCCGCCTTCACCGCGCGCCCGCTCTCCCACTTGTACAGGCCCTGGCCGTCCTTCTTGCCGCGCTTGCCCGGCTCGACCGTCGTCAGCGCGGCGGGAATCGGCAGCCCCAGGAACGGCGCCAACTCTTCGCCCACGCCCGCCGCCACGTCCAGGCCCACGGTGTCGATTAGCTCGATCGGGCCCATCGGCATGCCGAACTTCACCGCGGCCTTGTCGATCGCCGGGCCCGGAATGCCCTCGGCATAGGCGGTCGCCGCTTCCAGCAGGTACGGGAACAGCACCCGGTTGACCAGGAAGCCCGGGGTGCCGGCGACCGGCACCGGCAGCTTGTCGATCGCCTTGCAGAACGCGGCCAGCCGCTTCTGGTTCTCCGGCGCCAGCCCGTCGTGGCAGACGATCTCCACCAGCGGCATCTGCGCCACCGGATTGAAGTAGTGCAGGCCGGCGAACTGCGCCGGGCGCTGGATGTGTTCGCGCAACTCGCCCAGCGGGATCGACGAAGTGTTGGTACCGAGCAGCGCGTCGGGCTTCATCCGCGGCTCCAGCGCCTGGTACAGCTCGCGCTTGGCCTGCGGGTTCTCGATGATCGCCTCGATCACCAGGTCGGCCGCCGCCACGCCGTCGCCGGCCAGGTCGCCCTTCAGCCGCGCGGCCACCGCCGGGCGCTTGCTGTCGTCCTTGACCCGCTTGGCGAACAGTTCGCCGGCGCGGGCCAGCGCGGCGTCGACGAAGCGCTGCTCGCGGTCCTGCAGCGTCACCTCGAAGCCCTTGTAGGCCGACCATGCGGCGATGTCGCCGCCCATCACCCCGGCGCCGACCACGTGCACATGGCCGATGCCATGCTCCTTGCCGCCCAGCGCCTTGAGCCGCTCGGTGAGGAAGAAGATGCGGATCAGGTTGCGCGCGGTGGGCGTGCCGGCGAGCTTGACCACCGCCTTGCGCTCGGCGTCCAGCCGCGCCTGGATGCCGCCGCCGCCGCTGCGCTGCCAGGCGCCGATCAGCGCGTACGGGGCCGGGTAGTGCTCCTTGCGCGCCTTGCGCGCGACCTGCTTGCTCATCTGCGGCGCCAGGATCTGCCGCGCCGGCCAGGTGTTGGTCGCCCAGCCGAGCAGGCGCTGCTTGAACGGGCGCGTGGTTCCGGCCAGCGCCAGCGCGACCGCCGCGTCGACCAGCACCGCCGGCGCCACGACCTTGTCGACCAGGCCCATCGCGCGCGCGGCGGAGGCCGACACGGTGCGCCCGGTCAGCATCAGGTCCATCGCCGCCGGCGCGCCGATCAGTCGCGGCAGGCGCGCGCTGCCGCCCCAGCCGGGGAAGATGCCGAGCTTGGTTTCCGGCAGGCCGATGCGGGTGGAGGCGTCGTTGGACGCGACGCGGTAGCGGCAGGCCAGCGAGATCTCGGTGCCGCCGCCCATGCAATGGCCGTGGATCGCCGCCACCGTGGGGCAGGGCAGTTCGGCCAGTTTCTGGAACGTGGCCTGGCCGCGGCGGATGGCGTCGTTGACCGTGCCGCGGCGGTCGAACTCCTGGAATTCCTTCAGGTCCGCGCCGGCGATGAAGCCGGCCGGCTTGGCCGAACGGATCACCACGCCCTTGGGCGGATCGATGGCGATGCGTTCGATCAGGTCGCCCAGTTCCAGCAGCACGTCCTGCGACAGCGCATTGACGGGCGCGCCCTGGCGGTCGAGGCTGAGCACGACGACGCCGTCGTCGCGGATGTCCGCCTGCCAGTGACTGAATCGGAGCCCATCGAAGCCTGAAAGCATGGGGAGAACCATCCGCGTGTGTATGGAGAAGATCGTTATCATCCAGAGGTTGTTTCCGTTGCGTCAAATCCCAATGCAGGGGAAGTGACCCCGGTCCCGCCGCCGCTGGCATGCCGCCAGCCTAACGGAACCGCGGTTAACGTCGTGGGGCGGTGGTCCGCAAGGCCGCTGAACTTTTTTTCGAAATGGCGGTCACAGGGTCCGACGTAGGTTGGGCTGACAGGAGTGCGGCCCGTTATGGCCGATGTCGAAACACCTCAGGAGCTGGACCTGGAACTGGTCCGGCGCGTGCAGCGCGGCGAAAGCGCGGCGTTCGATGTCCTGGTGCGCAAGTACCAGCACCGGATCGTCGCGTTGATCGGGCGCTACATCGCCGACTGGAGCGAATGTCAGGACGTGGCCCAGGACACCTTCATCCGCGCCTACCGCGCGATGGGGAACTTCCGCGGCGACGCCCAGTTCTATACCTGGTTGCACCGTATCGCCGTGAACACCGCCAAGAACTATCTGGTTGCGCACAACCGCAGGCCGCCCAGCGACGACATCGACGTGCTCGATGCCGAGCAGTTCGACAGCGGCACGCGGCTGCGCGACACCGACACCCCCGAGCGCGAACTGATGCGACAGGAGCTGGAGCAGACGGTGATGAAGGCGGTCAACGCGCTGCCGGAGGAACTACGAACCGCCATCACCCTGCGCGAGGTGGACGGTCTGAG
Source organism: Xanthomonas sp. (assembly GCF_017163755.1). GTDB lineage: Bacteria > Pseudomonadota > Gammaproteobacteria > Xanthomonadales > Xanthomonadaceae > Xanthomonas_A. Next base: position 11,269 of record NZ_JAFIWC010000014.1, on the reverse strand, counting down.
CTACGAGGACATCGCGCATAAGATGGACTGCCCGATCGGCACGGTGCGTTCGCGCATCTACCGGGCGCGCGAAGCCATCGACGCAGAACTCCGTCCCCTGCTGGATACCGACAGCGCCACCCGTGAGCGACACCGCGTATGAGCGACAGCAAACCCCATCCCGAATCCGACGCCATGGCCCCCGACAAGTTCGAACTGCACTACCGGCAGCAGCTGTCGGCGCTGATCGACGGCGAGTTGCCGGCCGACGAAGCGCGTTTCGTGCTGCGCCGGCTGCAGCACGACGAGGAGCTGTCCGGCTGCCACGAACGCTGGCAGATGTGCGGCGACATCCTGCGCGGCCGCGTTTGCGCGCCGGCGCCGGCCGATTTCAGCGACCGCGTGCGCCGCGCATTGGCCGCCGAGACCCCGCTGGGACGAACCGCGGACGCGCGCGACGCCGCAGGACGGCGCACGTGGCGCTGGGGTGGCGGGGCGGCGTTGGCCGCGTCGGTCGCCGCCGTGGCCTTGTTCATGGCGCGCGAGCGCCTGCCCGAGCGGCCTGCGCCGAGCGCCGACCCGGCCCCGCTGGTCGCCGCCTCCAGCCCGGGCCCGGCCGCGGCCACGCCGCCAGCGGCCTCGCCCGCCGCGCCGGCCCCTGCGCCCGCCGATCCCCAGGGCGATCTGGCCACCGTCGTGGCCGCCGCGCCGGCGGTGGCGATCGCCGCCAACCGGCGCCAGGACGCGGCCGTGCGCCGTGGCGCCACCCGCACCCAGCAGGCCGCGCGCAGCGGCGCACGCGCGCAGGAGCCGGTGCGTGCGCTGGCCTCGGCGCCGCGCGCGGCGCCGTTGACGCCGATCGCGCCGGTGGCGGTGGCGCAGCAGGGCGGCGATCCGTTCGCGCACCAGGCCGCGCCGTTGCCGACCCGGCCCTGGCCGCGCTCGACGCTGGCGCCGGCCGCCGGATCCGGCGGCGAGTTCACCGCCAGCTTCCCGACACAGCGTTCGCCGACGCCGTTCTATCCGTTCGAGCCGCAGCTGCCGGCCGAGGCGGCGTCGGATCTGCCGCCGCTGCCGCAGCCTTGATCCTGCGCGCGGCGCGGCGGCAGCACCGCGCCGCCACGACGCGGCGTTCGCCGCGTCGTCCGGCCTTTTCCACCTTTCTTCCCGAACCGGAGGCTTGCGTCCGATGACTCACCGTATTCGCCACCCACTGCTGGGCTTGCTGGCCCTGACGCTGCCGCTGGCCGCCTGCGCCCAGCAGCCGGAAACGGCCACTGGCGCGGCCGCGCCGGCGCCGGCCGCGCGCGCCGCCCCGGCGCCGCAGCTGGTCGCCGGCCTGCCCGACTTCACCAACCTGGTCGAGCAGGTCGGGCCCGGCGTAGTCAACGTCGAGACCACCCTCAGCCGTAAGGCCGCCACGCGCGCCAGCGGCATGCCCGACGATGCGCAGATCCCGGAGTTCTTCCGCCGCTTCTTCGGCCCCGACGGCATGCCCGGCATGCCCGGCCAGCCGTCGCCCGACGACGACGGCATGCCCGGCGGACGCTCGATGGGTTCGGGTTTCATCATCTCCCCGGACGGCTACGTGCTGACCAACCACCACGTGGTCGACGGCGCCAGCGAGGTCAAGATCAAGCTCACCGACCGCCGCGAGTTCACCGCCAAGGTGGTCGGCAGCGACGCGCAGTACGACGTGGCGCTGCTCAAGGTCGACGCGAAGAACCTGCCGAGCGTGCGCGTGGGCGACTCCAACGGCCTCAAGCCCGGCCAGTGGGTGGTGGCGATCGGCTCGCCGTTCGGGCTGGACCACTCGGTCACCGCCGGCATCGTCAGCGCCACCGGCCGCAGCAACCCCTACGCCGACCAGCGCTACGTGCCGTTCATCCAAACCGACGTGGCGATCAACCAGGGCAATTCCGGCGGGCCGCTGCTCAACACCCGCGGCGAGGTGGTCGGCATCAACTCGCAGATCTTCTCCGCGTCCGGCGGCTACATGGGCATCAGCTTCGCGATCCCGATCGACCTGGCGATGAGCGCGGTGGAGCAGATCAAGAAGACCGGCAAGGTCACCCGCGGCCAGCTGGGCGTGCTGGTCGGCACCATCGATTCGCTGAAGGCGCAAGGCCTGGGGCTGCCGGATACGCGCGGCGCGCTGGTCAACCAGCTGGTGCCGGGAAGCCCGGCCGCCAAGGCCGGCCTGGAGGTGGGCGACGTGATCCGCGCCGTCAACGGCACCGAGATCGGCGCCTCCAGCGACCTGCCGCCGATGATCGGCGCGATGCCGCCGGGCACGAAGGTGCGGCTGAGCGTGATGCGCGATGGCAAGCCGCGCGAGATCACCGTGCAGCTGACCGCGCTGACCGAGGACGCGCAGGCGTCGGCCGGCCCCGCGGCGGGCGGCAGCGAGGACGCGGCGCCGGCCGCCAGCGCCAACGCGCTGCTCGGCATCCAGGTGGCGGACCTGGACGCGGCCAGCCGCCAGCAGCTGGGCATCGAGCCGGGCAAGGGCGTGCGCATCACCGCCGTCACCGGCCGCTCGGCGCGCGAGGCGCAGCTGACGCCGGGCATGGTGATCCTGCAGGTCGGCCGCACCGCGGTCGGCAGCGTCGCCGCGCTGAATCAGCAGTTGAGCGGCTACAAGAAGGGCGACGTGGTGATGTTGCTGATCCGCTACCGCGATGCCACCAGCTTCGTCGCGGTCCGCGCGGGCGGCTGAGCCCCGGCCGCCGCGGCCGCCGGTCGGCGGCCAGGCTGCTCCTCGCCCAGGCCGGCGAGGGGATGGCCGGCCGCTCCGGCGGTCCGCGGGCGGGCGGGTCCGCCGACCGTCACGGGTAGCCCCGGCCATGCGATAATGGCCCGTTATCCTGACGACGGTCCTGGCCGCCGCCCACCTCATGTCCTCTGATTCGATGCGGAACATCCGCAATTTCTCCATCATCGCCCACGTCGACCACGGCAAGTCGACCCTGGCCGATCGCATCATCCAGCTCTGTGGCGGCCTGCAGGCGCGCGAGATGGAAGCGCAGGTGCTCGACTCCAACCCGATCGAGCGCGAGCGCGGCATCACCATCAAGGCGCAGTCGGTGTCCTTGCCGTACACGGCCAAGGATGGGCAGGTCTACCAGCTGAACTTCATCGACACCCCCGGCCACGTCGACTTCAGCTACGAGGTCAGCCGCTCGCTGGCCGCCTGCGAGGGCGCGCTGCTGGTGGTGGATGCCGCGCAGGGCGTGGAAGCGCAGTCGGTGGCCAACTGCTACACCGCGGTGGAGCAGGGCCTGGAAGTGGTGCCGGTGCTCAACAAGATCGACCTGCCCACCGCCGACATCGCCCGCGCCAAGGCCGAGATCGAGGCGGTGATCGGCATCGACGCCGAGGACGCGGTCGCGGTCAGCGCCAAGACCGGGCTCAACGTGGACCTGGTGCTGGAGGCGATCGTGCACCGCATCCCGCCGCCCAAGCCGCGCGACACCGACAAGCTGCAGGCGCTGATCATCGACTCGTGGTTCGACAACTACCTGGGCGTGGTCTCGCTGGTGCGGGTGATGCAGGGCGAGATCAAGCCGGGCAGCAAGATCCTGGTGATGTCCACCGGCCGCACCCACCTGGTCGACAAGGTCGGCGTGTTCACGCCCAAGCGCAAGGAGCTGCCCGCGTTGGGCGCCGGCGAAGTGGGCTGGATCAACGCCTCGATCAAGGACGTGCACGGCGCGCCGGTCGGCGACACCTTGACCCTGGCCGCCGACCCGGCGCCGCACGCGCTGCCCGGCTTCCAGGAAATGCAGCCGCGCGTGTTCGCCGGCCTGTTCCCGGTCGATGCCGAGGACTACCCGGACCTGCGCGAGGCGCTGGACAAGCTGCGCCTCAACGACGCGGCGCTGCGCTTCGAGCCGGAAAGTTCCGAGGCGATGGGCTTCGGCTTCCGCTGCGGCTTCTTGGGCATGCTGCACATGGAGATCGTGCAGGAGCGGCTGGAGCGCGAGTACAACCTCAACCTGATCTCGACCGCGCCGACCGTGGTCTACGAGGTGCTCAAGACCGACGGCAGCGTGATCCCGATGGACAATCCGTCCAAGCTGCCGCCGCTCAACAACGTCGAAGAGATCCGCGAGCCGATCATCCGCGCCAACATCCTCACCCCGCCGGACTACGTCGGCAACATCATCACCCTGTGCGAGGAAAAGCGCGGCAGCCAGATCGGCATCAACTACCTGGGCAGCCAGGTGCAGATCAGCTACGAGCTGCCGATGGCCGAGGTGGTGCTGGACTTCTTCGACAAGCTCAAGTCGGTGTCGCGCGGCTACGCCTCGCTGGACTACCACTTCCTGCGCTTCGAGGCCGGCCCGTTCGTGCGGGTGGACACGCTGATCAACGGCGACAAGGTCGATGCGCTGTCGATCATCGTGCACCGCAGCCATGCCGACCGGCGCGGCCGCGAACTGTGCGAGAAGATGAAGGACCTGATCCCGCGGCAGATGTTCGACGTGGCGATCCAGGCCGCGGTCGGCTCGCAGATCATCTCGCGCAGCACGGTCAAGGCGATGCGCAAGAACGTGCTGGCCAAGTGCTATGGTGGCGACGTCAGTCGCAAGAAGAAGCTCCTCGAGAAGCAGAAAGAGGGCAAGAAGCGCATGAAGCAGGTCGGCCGCGTGGAGATTCCGCAGGAGGCCTTCCTGGCCGTGTTGCAGATGGATAAGTAGCCGGGATTGGGGATTCGCGATTGGGAATTGGCAAGAGCGCAAGCCTGTCCTATTTCCCGCTTCGCCGAATCTCCCCATCCCCAATCCCAAATCCCGTTCCGAAGGAACAAGAATGAAATGGTTTGAAATCGTGCTGGTGGTCCTGACCTTCGCCACCGGCATCATCTGGCTGCTGGACAAGCTGTTCTTCGCCAAGCGCCGCGCCGCGCGCGCCGGCCTGCTGGACAGCGAGCCGGCGATCGTCGACTACTCGCGCGCGTTCTTTCCGGTGCTGGCGGTGGTGCTGATCCTGCGCAGCTTCGTCGCCGAGCCGTACAAGATCCCGTCCAGTTCGATGATGCCGAACCTGCTGGTCGGCGATTTCATCCTGGTCAACAAGTTCGCCTACGGCTTCCGCCTGCCGATCACCAACCAGAAGATCATCCCCACCAGCGAGCCCAAGCGCGGCGACGTGGTGGTGTTCAAGCCGCCGCACGCGCCGGACCAGAACTGGATCAAGCGCGTGATCGGCCTGCCCGGCGACCGCATCGGTTTCCATGGCGACACGCTGTACATCAACGGCGCGCCGATGCAGTACCAGGTCAAGGGCGACTATATCGGCAAGGATCCCGGCTTCCCGTCGCCGACCCTGCTGGTCGAGCAGCTGCCCGGGCGCCCGCACACGGTCCTGGAGTGGCTGGAGCACAGCCGCTCGGAAGGGCAGGGCGACTGGGTGGTGCCGCCCGGCAAGTATTTCGTGATGGGCGACAATCGGGATAATAGCGAGGACAGCCGGTTCTGGACCCAGACCCATTTCCTGCCCGAGGAGAACCTGCGCGGCAAGGCCTTCCTGATCTGGCTCAACTGCGAGGGATGGTTCTGCAAGGGCAGCTTCGAGCCGACGCGGATCGGCACCGGCATCCAGTGATTCTTGGGGCGTAAGGGGAAACGCAATGAAGCACAAGCAAAGCGGTATGACGTTGACGTCGTTCGTGATCGTGTTGGCGGTGGTGGGCTTCTTCGCCTACATCGGCATGAAGCTGTTTCCGATGTACATGGAGTATTACGCCGTGCGTTCGGCGATGAAGGGGCTGGCGGCCGAGCCGGGCAGCGCCGACATGGACCCGTCGCAGGCCAAGACCTTGCTGTTCCGGCGTCTGGACGTCAACAACTCGGACAATGTGAAGGCCGACGACGTCAAGTTCGACCGCATGGATACCGGCTGGAAGATGCACGTGGCCTACGAGGTGCGCAAGCCCCTGGTCGGAAACCTGGACGTGGTCGGCAAGTTCGACATCACCCAGGAACTGACGAAGCGCGGTGGCGAATAATGTGTTCCTTCGCGGTGACCGGATCGGTCACCGCTTCGCCGAGCCGCAGCTGCTCGCGCAGGCGCTGACCCATCGCAGCGCCGGTGCGCCGCACAACGAACGGCTGGAATTCCTCGGCGACGGCATCGTCAATCTGCTGATCGCCGAGGCGTTGTACCTGCGCTGGCCCAAGGCCGACGAAGGCGCGTTGACCCGCGCGCGCGCCGAACTGGTGCGCGAGGCGTCGCTGGCGGCGATCGGCCGCCAGCTGGAACTGGGCGAACGGCTGACGCTGGGGCCCGGAGAGATGAAGTCCGGCGGGCATCGCCGCGATTCGATCCTGGCCGACGCGGTGGAGGCGGTGGTCGCCGCGATCTACCTGGACGCCGGCTTCGAGGCCTGCCGTGTGGCGATCCTGCCCTGGTTCGAGACGGCGTTGGCCGCACTGCCGGTCGGCAAGCCGGAGAAGGACGCCAAGACCCGCCTGCAGGAATGGCTGCAGGCCCGGCAGCGGACCCTGCCGGCGTACGAGCTGATCAGCGAAACCGGCGACGAACACGCCAAGCTATTCCGGGTACGCTGCGTACTCGCCGAGCCTGCCCTCGTCACCGAGGGCGAGGGCACCTCGCGGAGGCTGGCCGAACAACAGGCCGCCGCCGCCGCCATCGAGCAACTGGATTCGAGCAAGTGAACGACGAAGCGACCCCCTACCGCAGCGGCAGCGTGGCCGTGATCGGCCGCCCCAACGTGGGCAAGTCCACCCTGACCAACGCCCTGGTGGGCGCCAAGGTCAGCATCGTCTCCAACCGGCCGCAGACCACCCGGCACCGGCTGCTGGGCATCGCCAGCTTCCCGGAAGGGCAGCTGGTGCTGGTCGACACGCCGGGGCTGCACCGCGAGCAGAAGCGGGCGATGAACCGGGTGATGAACCGCGCCGCGCGCGGCTCGCTGGAAGGCGTGGACGCCGGCCTGCTGGTGATCGAGGCCGGGCGCTGGGACGACGAGGACACGCTGGCGTTCAACGTGCTCAGCGATTCAGGCATCCCGGTGGTGCTGGTGGTCAACAAGGTCGACCGGCTCAAGGACAAGACCGCGCTGCTGCCGTTCCTGCAGCAGATCAGCGACGGCCGCGCGTTCGCCGCGGTGCACCCGATCTCCGCGCTCAAGCGCAAGGGCCTGGAAGCGCTGGTGCGCGATCTGCTCGGGCTGGTGCCGGAGGCGCCGGCGATGTACGGCGAGGACGAGATCACCGACCGCAGCCAGCGTTTCCTGGCCGGCGAGCTGGTGCGCGAGCAGCTGATGCGCCAGCTCGGCGAGGAACTGCCGTACGCGACCACGGTGGAGATCGAGCGCTTCGCCGAGGACGGCGCCTTGCTGCGCATCGGCGCGGTGATCTGGGTCGAGCGCGAGGGCCAGAAGGCGATCGTGATCGGCAAGGGCGGCACCCGGCTGAAGGAAATCGGCGCCAAGGCGCGGCAGCAGATGGAGCGCCTGTTCGGCGCCAAGGTGTTCTTGGAGACCTGGGTCCGCGTGCGCGAGGGCTGGTCGGACGACGAGGCGGCGTTGAAGGCGTTTGGTTACGGAGAGTGATGGCGGGACCGGGGACCAGGGACCGGGGACCCGGTAAAAGCGTTCCGCTGGCGGCTGAGGAAGCATGAGGTTGCGATGCGGGCGCTTTTTTTGATCCACCCTCGTGCCGCATCGCTGCCCGTGGATGTCTGGAGCGCTGTCGCATGAATCTTCAGCAATCGGCCCGCGCGGCCGGTGCCCTGGCTTTTCCCCGGTCCCCGGTCCCCGGTCCCCGGTCCCGGCTCCTCCACGCATGCTGATCGAACACGAACCAGCCTTCGTCCTGCATGCCCGCCCATGGCGCGAGACCAGCCTGCTGGTGGAGGTGCTGAGCGCGCAGTACGGCAGGCTGGGGCTGCTGGCGCGTGGCGTACAGGGGCCGAAGAAGCAGCTGCTGCGGGCGGCGCTGCAGCCGCTGCAGTCGATCCGCTTCAGCGCGGTGCGGCGCGGCGAACTGGCGCAGCTGCGCGCGGCCGAGGCGATGGACACCGCGCCGCGGCTCAGCGGCGACGCCATGCTGGCCGGCTTCTACGTCAACGAGCTGACCCTGCGCCTGGCGCCGCGCGACGATCCGTTGCCGGACCTGTTCACCGCCTACGCGCGGGTGCGCGCGCGGATGAGCGCCGGCGCGCCGCTGGCGTGGTCGCTGCGCTGCTTCGAGCGCGACCTGCTCGACGCCCTGGGCGTGGGCTTCGACCTGCGCCACGACGGCGACGGCGAGCCGATCGACCCGGCGGCGCGCTACCTGCTCGACGCCGAGCACGGCCCGCGCCGCCTGCTCAGCGACCGCGGCCACGACGAGCGGCGCGGCATGGCCACCGGCCGCGCACTGCTGGCGCTGGCCGAGGACACGATGCCGGTGGCCGAGGACCTGCCCGGGCTGCGCCGCAGCCTGCGCGAAGTGCTGTCGCACCACCTGGGCAGCCGCGGGCTGAAGTCGTGGGAGATGCTGGAGGACCTGGGCAGGGCGGGTCGGCAGCCGGGACCAGGGACCGGGGACCAGGGACCGGGAACGGCGGAGTCCGTGGACGGCGACACGCGGGACTGAGCGGATGGAATCCAGGATGGCGGCTCGCGGATACGGGCGGGCTCCTGGTGCTGGATGGCACATGGCAAAGACACTCCCGGATGTTCCCGGTCTCCAGCCCTCCTGATTCAACGCAACGGTGCCGCGCGGTTGTGGAAGTTGGATGGTGCACGGCAAAGAGGCGCCAGGCTGTTCCGGGTCCCCGGTCCCCGGTCCCCGGTCCCGGGTCCCGACACTTCAATGCAACAACGCCGCCACCGCCTCCGTGAACTGGTTGCGCGCCTGCGACGAGGCCGGGTCGCCCTGCAGCTGGCGCACCGCGCGCGCGAGCCGGGCGGCGCCGACGAAGCCGCAGCTGGCCTGCAGCCGGTGCAGGTGGCTGCGCACGGCCTGTTCGTCGCTCAGCTGCAGCGCCGAGGCGACCGCGTCGCGCGTGCCGGGCAGTTCGGCCAGGAACAGCTCGCGCAGCGCGATCAGGTGCGAACGCTCGCCATTGAGCGCGGCCAGCGCCGAGGTCTCGTCCCAGTCCACCGCCGCCTCGGCGCCGCTCACCGCCGCGCCGGCGCGGCCGCGCGCCAGGATCCGCCGCACCGCCTGCAGCAGGCGCTCCGGCGACAGCGGCTTGAGCAGCACTTCGACGAAGCCGGCGGCGTGAAGCCGTTCCTGGGTGGCGGCGCTGCCGTCGGCGGTATGCGCCAGTGCCAGGGTGCCCGGACGCCGCTCCTGCAGCCGCCGCAACAGTTCCGCGCCGCTGCCGTCGGGCAGGTTGGCGTCGATCAGCCACAGGTCGTGCTCGCGCGCCTGCGCGTTCGCCAGCGCCATCGCCATGCTGTCGGCCAAGTCCACCTGCGCGGGCAGGATTTCCAGCGTGGCCTGGAAAAACGAGCGGCTGATCGGGTCGTCTTCGACCAGCAACAGTCGCGGTAGGGGTTCCTGGGTCGATGCCATCCGTATGCCTCCTTGCCAACCTGGCGCATCTTAGCGGCTGCGACGATGCGTCGCACCACTTTGCCCGGGCGCCGCGCCCACGGCAAGCATGCCGGCGGCGGGGGCGCATCTGCGACAATACGCGCCCTTTTTGCCCGCAGCCTGCCGCCACGTGGCCCGATCCAGAGTCCGCCTAGACCGCACCCCGTTCCAGACCGCCATCGTCGACCTGAGCCATGACGGCCGCGGCGTCGCCCGCCGCGAGGGCGAGGGCGGCAAGGTCACCTTCGTCGCCGGCGCTTTGCCCGGCGAGGTGGTGCTGGCCGAGCCCACCGCGCGCAACCGCCACTTCGACGAAGCGCGCACCCTGGAGGTGCTGCAGGCCTCGCCGCAGCGGGTGGCGCCGCGCTGCCCGCACTTCGGCGTGTGCGCCGGCTGCGTGCTGCAGCACCTGGCCGAGGACCAGCAGATCGTGGCCAAGCAGCGGGTGCTGCTGGACAACCTGCAGCGGATCGGCCACGTGACGCCGCAGGCGGTGCTGCCGGCGCTGTCGGGCGAGCCGTGGGGCTACCGCCGCAAGGGCCGCTTCTCGGTGCGCCGGGTGGAGAAGAAGGACAAGACCCTGGTCGGTTTCCGCGAGCTCGACCCGCGGTTCGTCGCCGACCTGGGCGTGTGCCACACGGTGATCCCGCAGATCGGCTTCAAGGTGGCCGCGCTGGCCGAACTGGTCGAAGGTCTGGACGGCAAGCGCGACATCCCGCAGATCGAGTTCATCGCCGGCGATCCGGCCCCCGGGCACAGCGGGGTGGCGCTGACCATCCGCCACATGCAGCCGCTGAGCCAGGCCGACCAGGCCGCGCTGGTCGCCTTCGCGCAGGCGCACGATTTCGCCATCTTCCTGCAGCCCGGCGGCGTGGACAGCGTGCATCCGCTGTATCCGCAGCAGGTGCCGCTGTCGTTCCGACTGCCGCAGTGGGACGTGGAACTGGCGTTCCGCCCGCTGGACTTCATCCAGGTCAACGCGTCGCTGAACCAGAAGATGATCGCGCACGCGCTGGCGCTGCTCGGCGCCGGGCCGCAGGACCGCGTGCTCGACCTGTTCTGCGGCCTGGGCAATTTCACCCTGCCGCTGGCGCGCACGGTGCGCGAGGCGGTGGGCGTGGAAGGCGACGCCGGGCTGGTCGCGCGCGCGCGCGAAAACGCCGAACGCAACGCACTGGGCAACGCGCAGTTCTTCGCCGCCGACCTGACCCAGGACCAGCGCCAGGCGCCGTGGATGCGCCAGGGCTTCGACAAGCTGCTGCTCGACCCGCCGCGCTCCGGCGCGCTGGAGGTGCTGCAGCAGCTGCCGCTGAAGCAGTTCCAGCGCATCGTCTACGTCAGCTGCCACCCCGGCTCGCTGGCCCGCGACGCCGGTTACCTGGTCAACGAGCAGGGCTTCGAACTCAAGGCGGCCGGGGCGATGGACATGTTCCCGCATACCGCGCATGTGGAGAGTATTGCGGTGTTTGAGCGGTAGCCGGGACTAGGGACCGGGGACCGGGGACCCGGGGGATGGTCGCGAGTGCCTGCATTGCTGCTTTCTGTAGGAGGGGCTTCAGCCCCGACGCCTTACCGGTAAAGCGTCGGGGCTGAAGCCCCTCCTACAGAAAGGCGGATTGGCTGTAACTGCAGAAAAAGGCCGCTTTCTCCAAAAAAAATCGGCACTTTTTTCATCAAGCCGCTTGACAGCGATTTTCGCTCGGACACCATCTTGCGGTCCCCGGTCCCTAGTC
>NZ_JAFIWC010000013.1 GCF_017163755.1 Xanthomonas sp. | reverse complement strand
TCGTGCGGCCTAACGCTGCAAGGGCTTCGCCCCGACCCTCACCCCAACCCCTCTCCCGGGGGGAGAGGGGCTTGTTGCTTCGTCCTTTTGGGCAGATCGTGGCCCTGCGCACGCGGGGCCTCTACCGGCCGGAGCCCGCCTTTCCCATCGGAGCCGCCTCTCCTTCTCCCGCCGGGAGAAGGTGCCCCGCAGGGGCGGATGAGGGTGCGGGCGAAGCCTCGTGCAGCCGAACATCGCGTGAGCGGAAGAGGATTCGGACAAAGCGTCGTGCGGCCTAACGCTGCAAGGGCTTCGCCCCGACCCTCACCCCAACCCCTCTCCCGGGGGGAGAGGGGCTTGTTGCTTCGTCCGTTTGGGCAGATCGTGGCCCTGCGCACGCGGGGCCTCTACCGGCCGGAGCCCGCCTTTCCCATCGGAGCCGCCTCTCCTTCTCCCACCGGGAGAAGGTGCCCCGCAGGGGCGGATGAGGGTGCGGGCGAAGCCTCGTGCAGCCGAACATCGCGCCTGCGTGGTGCGCCGGGCCCGGCTTCGCGAGCAGGACGGGCTTCGCGCGGCGTGACTGCGCCACCGCGAAGATTTCAGCTGCCTGTTTCGGGTACCGCCGCCGCGCTGCGCAAAACAGAGACGTATGGCGGCACATGAGCACTGCCGCAGCGCCGCTTCGGAAGATCGCCCTACGGCAGCCGCGCCCAGCGCTGCACCTCGCCCGGCACGAACGGGCCCAGCTTCTGTCTGACGATGCGGCCGTCGGCGTCGATCAGCACGCTGTAGGGCAGCAGGCCCTGGGTGTCGCCCAGGCGCACGCTGGCGTCGGCGGGGCCGGGGGTGTCCAGGGCGATCGGATAGCCGATCGGCACGCGCTGCAGGAATGCGCGCACGTCCTCGGCACGGTCCAGGGCGATGCCGAGCACTTGCGTGCCCTGCGCCGGCTGCTGCCGCGCGTAGCGGTCCAGCTCGGGCATCTCGCGCACGCACGGTTCGCACCAGCTGGCCCAGAAGTTGACCAGCAGCGGGCGGCCGCGGAACTGCGCCAGGCTCACGGTGGCGCCGTCCAGCGCGGGCAGGCGCAGCGCCGGCGCGATGTCGCCCGGGCGCGCGGCGACTACGCCCGCCCGGGCCGCCGCCGCCACGTTCGCCGCCTCGCGCGCCGGCGCCGCGGCGTCCGGCGCTGGCCACCACAGCCGTGCGGCGACCACGCCCAGCAGCGCGGCCACCGCCGCCACCGCGACCATCCGCGGCGTCGTCGCCTTCATCGCGCCGCGCGCAGCAGCGCGTCCTCGGCCACCGCCTGGGTCAGCACGGTGGGCAGCACGGTCGGCGGCGAGCCCGGGCCGTACACCACGTACAGCGGCACGCCCACCGCCTTGTGCTGCTCGAGGAACTCGCTGATGCGCGGGTCCACGTTGGTCCAGTCGCCCTTCATGTAGACCGCGTCGACGCGCTTGAGCGTGTCGCGGAACGCGTCGCTGCCCAGCACGTTGCGTTCGTTGGCCTTGCAGGTGACGCACCAGTCGGCGGTGATGTTGACGAACACCACGCGGTTGTCGGTGCGCAGGCGGTCGAGCATCTCCGGCGAATAGGCCACGCTGTTGCGTTCGGTCGCCACGCCCGGCACCGGCAGCCGGGTCACGCCCCACGCCGGCAGCAGCGCCAGCGCCAGCAGCACCGCCGCCAGCGCCATGCCCGGGCGGTGGCTGCGCCAGCGCGCGCGTTCGAACCACCACAGCCCCAGCGCCAGCAAGGTGGCGCCGATCAGCAGCAGCGCCAGCGCGTCGACGCCGCGCTGCTTGCCGAGCACCCACAGCAGCCAGATCGCGGTCAGGTACATCGGGAACGCCAGCACCTGCTTGAGCGTCTCCATCCACGCGCCGGGCCGCGGCAGGCGCCGCGCCAGCGACGGCACGAAGCCGACCAGCAGGAACGGCAGCGCCAGGCCCAGCCCCAGGAACAGGAACACCAGCAGCGCCAGCAGCGTCGGCGCGGTGAACGCGTAGGCCAGCGCGGTGCCCATGAACGGCGCGATGCACGGGCTGGCGACCACGCAGGCGAGCACGCCGGTGGCGAAGTCGCCGAGCGGGCCGTGCCGCGACGCCAGCGCCTGGCCGATGCCGCCGACGCTGCCGCCCAGGGTGAACACCCCCGACAGGCTCAGCCCGACCGCGAACATCAGGTACACCAGCGCGGCGACGAAGCCCGGCTGCTGCAGCTGGAAGCCCCAGCCGGCGGCCTGTCCGGCCGCGCGCAGGGCGATCACCAGCCCGCCGATGCCGGCGAAGGCGACCAGCACGCCCAGCGTGTACCACAGCGCATGGCTGCGCGCGCGCTGGTGGCTCTCGCCGCTCTGCGCCAGGCCGAGCACCTTCAGCGACAGGATCGGCAGCACGCACGGCATCAGGTTCAGCACCAGCCCGCCGGCCAGCGCCGCCAGCAGCACCCACAGCAGGTTGTCGCGCGCCGGCGGCGGCGTGCTGCGCTGGGCGTTGTGCGCCGACGCGTCGGGCGCGCCGGCGGTGGCCGGCGGCGCGGCACGGTCGTCCGCCGCGGCGCTGGCCGCGGCCTGGCGGCTGTCCAGCGCGGTCACCATCAGCGGCGTCACCACCGCCTGGTCGTCCGGGCCGACCTTGCCCGGCGGCAGCGACAGCTTCACCCGCCGGGTCATCGGCGGATAGCAGATGCCGTCGGTCTGGCAGCCCTGGAACGTGGCCACCAGGGTGGCGTCGGCCGCGTCGGCGCGCTGGCGCTGCAGTGGCACGGTGACCTCGGCCTGGTCGAAGTACACCACCACGTCGCCGAAGTGCTCGTCGCGGTGCGAGCGGCCCTGCGGCCACTGCGGCAGCCCGGTGCGGATGCCGGCGGCGCCTTCCAGCGCCAGCGCGGTGCGGTCGCGATACAGGTAGTAGCCCGGCGCCGGGGTGAAGCGCAGCAGCAGCGTATTGCCGTCGCCGACGATGGCCTCGAAGCCGAAGGCCTGCTCCGACGGCAGCGGCAGTGCCTGCATCGCGCCGGCGCCGGCGCCCAGCAGCGGCTTGCCGGCGGACGTGGCGCCGCCCAGCGCCGCCAGGCCACCGGGCGCCGGCGCGGGCGGCAGGCCGGTGCCGGAGGCGGCGCGGTCGGGCGGCAGCGCCACCGTCAGCCGCCGCTTCTGCGGCGGATAGCACACGCCGGCATCGGCGCAGCCCTGGTAGCGAACCTCCACCTGCAGCGTGTCCACGCCGTCGGCGGCCGCGCCGGTCTGCACCGCGCTCAGCTGTCCGCGGTAGGTTTCCACTGCGCCGAAGAAGGGGTCGGTCTTCTTGTGCCCGGCGGGCAGTTGCAAGGTCGGATTGGCCTTGAAGCCGCTCTCGATCCGCACCGCGATCCGGTGCCGGTACAGGTAGTAGCCGTCGGCGATCTTCCAGCGCAGCTCGATGCGGCCGCGTTCGGGCGCCTGCGCGGTCAGCGCGAACGCCTGGTCGACCGGCAGCAGGTCCTTTTCGCTGATCGCCAGCGCAGGAAAGGCGGCGCAGGCCAGCAGGCACAGCGCGGCGATACGGTGCAGCGACATCATCGGCTCAGGATTCCTCGCGGGTTTCGGCGTATACCCAGTGCAGGTAGGCGGGCAGGCCGGCGGCGACGTCGACCGCGACCAGTTCCGGCACCGCGTAGGGATGCAGTTCGCACAGCCGCCGGGTCAGCGCCGGCAGGCGGTCGGCGGCGGTCTTGATCAGCAGCAGCACTTCCTCGGCCTGCTCCACCGCACCGCTCCAGCGGTAGGTGGAATGCATGCCGGGCAGCCGGCTCACGCACGCGGCCAGCCGTTCCTCGACCAGCGCGCGCGCGATCCGCTCGGCGCTGGCCGCATCGGGACAGGTGCTGAACAGCAGGCGGATGGCGGCGTCGGACATCGCGGCAGTGTAATGCCCCACCTGCGCAGCGGCGACCCGGCCGGCGCGGAACGAAGCGTTGGCCCGGCCGCGATCGGCGCTCTGCCGCAAGGAGGGGCGGCGCGCCGCTGGATTGCCGGACAAGCGGCACGACCGCCGATGCCGTCGCGGCGATCGTGCCCGGTGGCCGCCGTCGCACGCGGCGGGGCGGGGGCATAGCGATGCATGCGCCGGCAGTTGCTCTCCGCCCCGCGCGCTTGCCGGCCGTTCGCGCAGCGGCCGCATGCGGCGATGGCGCGGTCGCGCAAACCGGGTGCATGCGAGCGGATGCGACCGCGCGACCGCGCGCCTGCCGTCGCCGGCAGGCGCGGTCGTGGGGTCAGTTCAGCAGCTGGCAGCTCGCCGGCTTGGCCGAGGTGAACAGCGAGGACGTCGCCCACTCCGGATGGTCGATGAACGGGTTGCGGTTGCCCTGGAAGCTGTAGATCACTTCGTTGCGCGCGCGCTCGGCATCGTCCGGCGGATCCAACTGGCTCCACGCGACCAGCGTCGACAGCAGGCCCATGTACGCCGGCGAGGCCGAGGTCTGCACGATCTTGCTGCGGTCGTCGGTCAGCTCCAGGTCCGGCTCGGACTGCCCGGTGGCGGCGTCGCTGCCGCCTTCGTAGCGGATCGCCATGTACATCACCGCGCGCGCCATGTCGCCCTTGCGGTGGTTCCACACCTCGAAGCTGCCGCCGTTGCCGTCCGGGGTGCGCACCCAGTTGGAATTGCCCGGGTAGCTGCCGCTGCCGCCGCCGAAGCCGGCATTGGCCTCGGTGATGCGCTCGCCGCAGTTGCTGTCGCAGTTCGCGTAGGGCTTGTTGCCGCGGTCGGCGTTCCAGGTCGCGTCGGTGAGGTACAGCATGTGGGTGTCGGTGTACGGCGCGTAGGGCAGGCCCTTGTCGCCGCTGGCCGAACCGAAGCCCAGCGAGTTCGGCCAGCTGTGCTCGCGGTTGTAGCGCAGGCCGCTGCCGCTGCCGGCGCGATCGGTGACCTTGGCGTAGCTGCGGTTGCGGTAGGCGTCGAGGACGCGGCCGCTGTTGTTCGGGTCCTCGTCGGCGATCTCCAGGATGGTCCAGGTGCTGGTGCCGGCGCTGCTGCTGTACGGGTAGACGGTATGGCCCTTGATCGTCTCGTGCAGCGAGCAGCGCAGCTGGCTGGCGCTGGCGGCGTTGACCCGCGAGTAGTAGCCGGCGCTGCCGCCGCCGCCGCTGGCCACGCTGAAGGCGATCGTGCGGTCCTGTGCCGGATGCGCGCCGCCGGCGTCGCTGACCCGCGCGGCGAGGATGCTCAGGCTGCAGCTCTCGCCGGCGGCCAGGGCGGTGTTGGTGGAGATCGCGAAGCTGGTGCCGCTGGCCGGGTAGCTCAGCGCCACCGTGCCGGACTGGCTGCAGCTCAGCGCGAACGCGCCGCTGGTCAGGCTCACCGCCTCGCTGAAGCTCACCGCCAGGTCGCCGGCGGCGGGGAAGTCGCTGGCGCCCTGCGCCGGCGTGGTCGAGGTCACCGTCGGCGCGGTGTTGCTGCTGCCGCCGCTGAAGCTCTGGCCGCTGTTGCACGCGCCGAAGCTCTGCGCCGAGCTGCCGGCCCAGGCGAAGTCGGCATAGGCGCTGCCGCTGCCGCGCAGCTGCAGCGAGGTGCCCGCCGCGGTGCTGTTGCTTTCGCTCACCGGCAGGTTCTGGCTGGTCATGCCGGCGGCGGGGCCGCCGCTGGCGGTGATGGCGCCTTCGTAGCTGAGGAACTGCACCACCTGGCCGTTGCCGTCGACCAGCGCCAGGCCGTCGTTGGCGCCGTTCTGCACGCCGTTGCTGGGGTAGCCGACGCTGGCGATGCGCACCTGCCCGCCGCAGCCGACCAGGCTGCCGGCCGGCACCGCGCTGTTGGCGTAGCTGGTGGCCGCGCCCGGGCTGCTGCCGTTGTACAGGTAGATGCGGTAGCCGCTGAGGCTCTCGCCGGCGGTGGCGACCACTTCCACGGCCTCGCCGGTGTCGCCGGCGGCGGTGGCGTCGTCGTAGTGCAGCTCGTTGATGAATACGGCGGCCCGGGCGGGACCGGCGAGGGCCAGCAGGCAGGCCAGGGGCAGCGCGACCGCGACGGCGGGTGACTTCATCGACAACTCCTTTTGCATGGCTCCCCTGGTCCGCGCAGACTAGCCGGGGTGTGTGACAGCGGTGCGGAACCCGGTACCAGTTCCGCCGCCGCGCACCGGCCTCGTGCAAAAAATTTTCGGCCGCGGCCTTGAAAGCGTCCCAGCCAGCACCACATCAAGCGCATCCCGGACGCCGGGTTTTTTCGCGAGCGTTGCTGGCACTCGTCATGTGCGAGTGCTAACATCGCCAGCCTTTTCCAGACCAATCAATAACTTAAGAGGGTCTCTCTCAATGAGCATCAAGCCGCTTCACGACCGCGTCGTAGTCAAGCCGATCGAAGCCGACGAAATCTCCGCCGGCGGCATCGTGATCCCGGACTCGGCCAAGGAAAAGTCGACCAAGGGCGAGATCGTCGCCATCGGTGCCGGCAAGCCGCTGGACAACGGCAGCGTGCGCGCCCCGGCGGTCAAGGTGGGCGACAAGGTCATCTACGGCCAGTACGCCGGCAGCAGCTACAAGGCCGACGGCATCGAGTACAAGGTGCTGCGCGAAGACGACATCCTGGCGATCGTCGGCTAAACGCCTCCGATCGCGGGATTCGGGAGCGGGGATTCGGGATTCGCGCGGCGCTTTGCCGCCGCGGTCCCGGATCTCCCCCGAACCTCGCTCTCAGCCAATCCCTAATCCCCAATCACGAATCCCGGAGTTACACACATGGCTGCCAAAGATATCCGTTTCGGTGAAGACGCTCGTTCGCGCATGGTGCGCGGCGTCAACATTCTCGCCAATGCCGTCAAGGCCACCCTGGGCCCGAAGGGCCGCAACGTCGTGCTCGAGAAGAGCTTCGGCGCCCCGACCATCACCAAGGACGGCGTCTCCGTCGCCAAGGAAATCGAGCTTGCCGACAAGTTCGAGAACATGGGCGCGCAGATGGTGAAGGAAGTCGCGTCCAAGACCTCCGACAACGCCGGCGACGGCACCACCACCGCCACCGTGCTGGCGCAGGCGCTGATCCGCGAAGGTTCCAAGGCGGTCGCCGCCGGCATGAACCCGATGGACCTCAAGCGCGGCATCGACCAGGCCGTCAAGGCCGCCGTGGCCGAGCTGAAGAAGATCAGCAAGCCCACCGCCGACGACAAGGCGATCGCCCAGGTCGGCACCATCTCGGCCAACTCCGACGAGTCGATCGGCAACATCATCGCCGACGCGATGAAGAAGGTCGGCAAGGAAGGCGTCATCACCGTTGAAGAAGGCTCGGGCCTGGACAACGAGCTGGACGTGGTCGAGGGCATGCAGTTCGACCGCGGCTACCTGTCGCCGTACTTCATCAACAACCAGCAGAGCCAGTCGGCCGACCTGGACGACCCGTACATCCTGCTGCACGACAAGAAGATCTCCAACGTCCGTGACCTGCTGCCGGTGCTGGAAGGCGTGGCCAAGTCGGGCAAGCCGCTGCTGATCGTCGCCGAAGAAGTCGAAGGCGAAGCGCTGGCGACCCTGGTGGTCAACACCATCCGCGGCATCGTCAAGGTCGTGGCGGTCAAGGCGCCGGGCTTCGGCGATCGTCGCAAGGCGATGCTGGAAGACATGGCCACCCTGACCGGCGGCACCGTGATCTCCGAGGAAGTGGGCCTGGCGCTGGAGAAGGCGACCATCAAGGACCTGGGCCGCGCCAAGAAGGTGCAGGTCTCCAAGGAGAACACCACCATCATCGACGGCGCCGGCGACAGCTCGGCGATCGAGTCGCGCATCAAGCAGATCAAGGCGCAGATCGAAGAGACCTCTTCGGACTACGACCGCGAGAAGCTGCAGGAGCGCGTGGCCAAGCTGGCCGGCGGCGTGGCGGTGATCAAGGTCGGCGCTTCGACCGAGATCGAGATGAAGGAAAAGAAGGCGCGCGTCGAAGACGCCCTGCACGCGACCCGCGCGGCGGTGGAAGAAGGCGTGGTCCCGGGCGGCGGCGTGGCCCTGGTGCGCGCGCTGACCGCGATCGGCGATCTGAAGGGCGCCAACGAAGATCAGACCCACGGCATCCAGATCGCGCTGCGCGCGATGGAAGCGCCGCTGCGCGAGATCGTCACCAACGCCGGCGAAGAGCCGTCGGTGATCCTGAACCGCGTCAAGGAAGGCACCGGCAACTTCGGTTACAACGCCGCCAACGGCGAGTTCGGCGACATGGTCGAGTTCGGCATCCTGGATCCGACCAAGGTGACCCGTTCGGCGCTGCAGAACGCCGCGTCGATCGCCGGCCTGATGATCACCACCGAAGCGATGGTGGCCGATGCGCCGAAGAAGGAAGAGCCGGCCGCCGGTGGCGGCATGGGCGGCGGCATGGGCGGCATGGGCGGCATGGATTTCTGATCCACGCCGGCGCAAGCCGGCCTGCAGCACGCAGTCCAAAGGAGCCCCGCAGCGATGCGGGGCTCTTTTTTTGTGCACGGTGGTATGTGTTCGACGTTTGAGCCGGGACTCGGGACAGGGGACTCGGGACTCGGAAGAGCCGAGAACCGGCCTGCACGCGAGAACCTGCTTTGCGAGTCCCGAGTCCCGCTGCCACAGTTGCATCAGCAACTGTGGCACCCGCAAAAATCCTGTGCTATCAATGCATCCCATGAACGCCAACCGCAGCTTTTATTTTTGGTACTACGGTTTTCCGATGCCGCTGGCGGAGGAAGGAATGCGTTCACCCTGAAGGAAACTTCAGCCGCATCCCCGAAAGCCGCCAGCGAACCTGGCGGCTTTTTTCATGCCGCCGGACCTGGCTCCCCACCCAGACCCCCCGACGAGAGATTCCCATGGCTCCCCACACCGACGATCTGCGCATCCGCAAGATCGAGCCGCTGACCCCGCCCGCCCACCTGTTGTCGCTGCTGCCCTGCGACGAGGAGGCCTCGCAGACGGTGGCCGCCTCGCGCGCGGCGCTGCACGAGATCCTGCACGGCCACGACGACCGCCTGGCGGTGGTGATCGGCCCGTGCTCGATCCACGATCCGGTGGCGGCGATGGAGTACGCGCAGCGGCTGCGCCCGCTGCGCGAGACCTACGGCGATGCGCTGGAGATCGTGATGCGGGTGTACTTCGAGAAGCCGCGCACCACGGTCGGCTGGAAGGGACTGATCAACGATCCGGACCTGGACGGCAGCTTCCAGATCAACAAGGGCCTGCGCGTGGCGCGCGGCCTGCTGCGCGACATCAATCGCCTCGGCCTGCCGGCCGGCGTGGAGTTCCTGGACATCATCTCGCCGCAGTACATCGCCGACCTGGTGGCCTGGGGCGCGATCGGCGCGCGCACCACCGAGAGCCAGGTGCACCGGGAAATGGCGTCCGGGCTGTCGTGCCCGGTCGGGTTCAAGAACGGCACCGGCGGCGACGTCAAGATCGCCGTCGACGCGGTCGGCGCGGCGTCGCATCCGCACCATTTCCTGGCCGTGACCAAGGACGGGCAGACCGCGGTCGCCGCGACCACCGGCAACCCGGATTGCCATGTGATCCTGCGTGGCGGCAAGCAGCCCAACTACGACGCGGCCAGCGTCGAGGCGGCCGGCCTGGCGCTGGAGAAGGCCGGGCTGCCGGCGCGGCTGATGGTCGACGCCAGCCACGCCAACAGCGGCAAGAACCCGGACAACCAGCCGAAGGTGATCGAGGACATCGCCGCGCAGCTGGAAGCCGGGCAGAACCGCATCGTCGGGGTGATGGTGGAAAGCCACCTGCGCGGCGGCCGGCAGGAACTGGTCGACGGCCAGCCGCTGGTCTACGGGCAGAGCATCACCGACGGCTGCCTCGATTGGGACAGCTCGGTGCAGGTGCTGGAGCGGCTGGCGCAGGCGGTGCGCGCGCGGCGCCAGGCGCGGTTGTCGCAGGCGGCCTGAGGGCGCGCGCGCCAGCCGCCTGCGGTGGCGGGGGGCGAAAGACGGCGCAACGTCGATTCGGCGACGCGGTCTCCGCCAGCGAGAGCGGGTGCGGCAGGGGCGGTTTTCCGTCCTGCAATCGCGCATCGCCGGCGCGAAACCCGGTTATGCCCTTGGGGCATCGCGAAGTGCTGGCGGGCAACAGGTGTAGCCACGAGAATCCGCGGCGCAAAAAAACCGGGCCTTGCGGCCCGGTCGGGTGTTGCGATGCTGCATTGGGAAACCCGCCGCGCCATCAAGTCGAAGGGAGAGAGCTTCTTCATCGACGGCAGCCGGCGGGCGATGACGTTATGCGCCTGCGCGATTACCCGCGTATGCCGCCGTGTGGCAGCGCGCGACAAGGTGTTTGGGTTGCGTTAAAGCCGGTTTCGCGGCGATTCAGCCCCGCGGCGCGATTGGAACGACCGGAGCATCTGAACTAGGCAGCCGCCCGCCATCGGCACTTGCCGATCACGGCGCATGCGGCCGAGAGCATGGTCGCCCCTGGCGCAAGCCGCGCGCTCGCCGATAATGCGCCAATGCCCGCCCCCACACCCTGGTTCCTGTATCTGCTCGAATGCCGCAACGGCAGCTACTACGCGGGCATCACCGTCGACCTCGAGGCGCGCTACCAGGCGCATCTGCGCGGTACCGGCGCCAAGTACACCCGCGCCAACCCGCCGCTGCGGCTGCTGGCCAGCCGCGCCTACCCCGACCGCGCCGCCGCCTCGCGCGCCGAATACGCGCTCAAGCAACTGCCGCGCGCGCGCAAGCTGGCGTTTCTGAGCGACCCTACGCTGGCTCCCACGTCGATTGATGCATAGCGGGGCAGTGCAGGCCGGGCTCCGGCTGCATCCGTAGTCGGTCTGCCTCCCTGCTCCGTTCGTCGCGACTGAAGTCGCTCCCACAGGGGCGCTTGCGGCCAGCTGGCTGGGTGCACTGTGGGAGGGGCTTCAGCCCCGACTGTATCCGGAGCAGGCAGGCCCCACCGCTTCGCTCGTCGCGGCTGAAGCCGCTCCTACAAAAAGCGGGGACGCCGCAATTGCGAGAGTGCACAGCATCCGATCAACCCGCCGCGCGCATCGTGCCGGTATCCAGCCAACGCTGGTGCCAGGACAGCGCCTCGGGCAGCAGGTGCGGGGTGTGCTTGCCGTAGCTGTCGTGCAGCGCGCGGTCGAAGTAGTCCTCCAGTTGCGCGCGGTAGCCGGGGTCCACGCAATGGTCGATCAGCTGCCGCGCGCGGTGCCGCGGCGGCAGGCCGCGCAGGTCGGCCAGGCCGTGCTCAGTGACGACGATGGAGACGTCGTGTTCGGTGTGGTCGACGTGGCTGACCATCGGCACGATCGCCGAGATGCTGCCGTGCTTGGCGGTGCTGGGGCTGAGGAAGATGGACAGGAAGCTGTTGCGGGCGAAGTCGCCCGAACCGCCGATGCCGTTCATGATGCGGCTGCCCATCACGTGGGTGGAGTTGACGTTGCCGTACAGGTCGGCCTCGATCATGCCGTTCATCGCGATGCAGCCCAGGCGCCGCACCAGCTCCGGGTGGTTGGAGATCTCCTGCGTGCGCAGGACGATGCGCTCGCGGTAGAAATCGATGTTGCGCTTGAACTCCTCGTTGGCCTCCGGGCTCAGCGCGAAGCCGGTGCACGAGGCGACCTTGAGCACGCCGCTGCGCAGCAGGTCGAGCATGCCGTCCTGGATCACCTCGGTGAAGGCGCTCAGGTCGCGGAAGCCGCTGCTGGCCAGCCCGGCGAGCACCGCGTTGGGGATGTTGCCCACGCCCGACTGCAGCGGCAGCAGGTTGGCCGGCAGCCGGCCCTTGCCCACCTCGTGCTTGAGGAAGTCGATCAGGTGCGCGGCGATGCGCTCGCTGGTGGCATCGGCTGGAGTGAACGGGCTGTTGCGGTCCGGGCCGTGGGTGCGCACCACCGCCACGATCTTGTCCGGGTCGCAGCGCAGCGACGGCTCACCAATGCGGTCGTCGGCGTGCAGCAGCGGGATCGGCTTGCGCTGCGGCGGCAGCGCGGTGCCGTAGTACACGTCGTGCATGCCGTCGATGCCGGCCGGCTGCCAGTCGTTGACCTCGACGATCACCTTCTTGGCCAGGTCCAGCCAGGTCTTGTTGTTGCCGATCGAGGTGGAGGGGACCAGGCTGCCGTCCTCGCGGATGCCGGCCACTTCCACCACCGCGGTGTCGATCTCGCCGTAGAAGCCGAACCACACGTGCTGGGCGACGTGGCTGAGGTGGATGTCGATGTAGTCCAGGGTGCCGGCGTTGATGCGCTGGCGCGCGTCCGGATCGGTCTGGAACGGCATGCGCAGGGCGATGCCGTCGGCCTTGGCCAGCGCGCCGTCCAGTTCCGGCGCGGTGGAGGCGCCGGTCATCAGCTGGATCTTGAACGCCTGGCCCTGCAGGTGCGCCGCCTCGATCCGCTGCGCCAGCGCCATCGGCACCGCCTTCGGGTAGCCGGAGCCGGTGAAGCCGCTCATGGCCACGGTCTCGCCGGGCTGGATCAGCGCGGCGGCGGCTTCGGCGGTGACGATGCGCTCGCGCAGGCGCGGGTGGAGGATCCGTTCGGCGGGCATGGCGGCAATCGGGCAAGAGGGGAGGCGCATTATCGCCGAGCGCGCGCATGCGGCGCGTGCGCAGCGGCGGCGATCACGCCGCGCGCTGGCCGCTTTCACGCGCCTCACGCCGCGCCGCGGCGATAGTGCCGCGGTGCCGCCTTTCGCCCGCTCCCGCCTCGATGCCGTCCGCGACCGTTACCGGCGCTGGCCGCGACGTCGGCGGCGCGCGCTGCTCGGCGTGCTGCTGGCCTACGCCGCCTACCTGCTGCTGGGCAACCTGTACCTCAACACGCCGCTGTTCGAGCTGACCACCAACCGCAAGCCGGAGAAGTTCCGGATGCAGACCGGTCCGGCGGTGACCGTGTTGCCGGGCTTCATCACCGCCTGGGACGTGCGCATGCGCGGCCACGTGCAGCACACGGTATGGACGCTGCGCGCCGACCGCGCCAGCGGCCGCATCGCGTTGTGGCCACTGCTGCATCGCCAGGTGCGCATGCCGTGGCTGGAAGCGGTGAACGTGGTCGGCGAGATCGACCGGGTGGCCGGCGCCATCCCGCCGCCGCCGCAGAGCGACCAGGGCTGGACGCTGCGCTTCGACGCCATCCACAGCGGCACCATCCGCCGCGCGCGCTTCGGCGAGCTGGCGATCGAAGGCAAGGGCAGCGGCACGGTCGGATTCCTCAAACAGCTGCGCGGCGGGCCGTCGGAGCTGTTCCCCTCGCAGATCGCCTTCGACCAGGCCAGCGTGCGTTACGGCAAGCGGCAGGTCTTCGACCAGGCGCATATCGCCACGGCATTCTCGTTCCCGCGCCACTACCGCGCGCAGGCGCCGGGCATCCGCAAGCTCGGCATCGTCGACGCCACGCTGCAGATGAAGGGCCGCAGCGTGGCGCTGCGCATCGATACCGCCGGCGACAACACCCACCTGAGCACCGAGCCCGGCCTGGGCCATGTGCAGGCGGACCTGCGCCTGGCGCGCGGCGAGCTGCAGCCGGGCAGCCGGATCAACTGGCGGGTGCCGCTGCATGCCGGCGTCGGCGCCACCGACCGCGGCGTGCTGACCCTGTTGCTGGATGCCGACCGCGACATCCGCGTGCGCGCGCGCCTGCCCGGCCAGGTGGACCCGCGCAGCATGATCGATGCCGACCTGCGCATCGAAGGGCGCGCGATCCCGTTCGCCGCGCCGCAACAGCTGCTGCCGCGGCTGTCCGGCACGCTGCAGGCGCGCTGGCACTTCGAGTCGCTGAACTGGATCACCGACCTGTTCGTGCGCAAGCCGTGGCTGCGGCTGGAAGGCGGCGGCGATGCCAGCGTGGACCTGCGGCTGGCGCGCGGCGCGCTGCTGCCCGGCAGCCGCCTGGACGTGCCGCAGGTGCGCGCGGTGGCCGAGGTCATGCGCCTGCGCATCGCCGGCCAGGCGCAGGCGGTCGGGCGCATCGTCGGCAGCCGCGAACGGCCGCGCGCGCAGTTGAACGTGCGCATGAGCCAGTTCGCGCTGGCGCCGCTCGCCGAGCCCAAGGCGATCTTCGTGCAGGGCCGCGACCTGCGCCTGGACCTGGACGGCGATGCCGCGTTGTCCAGGCTGCGCGAGTCGCTGGCGGTGCGGCTGCGTTTCGAGCAGGCGCGGGTGCCGGACCTGCGCGCCTACCAGCGCTACCTGCCGCGCTCGCAGGTGCGCATCCTCGGCGGCAGCGGCTGGCTCGGCGGCGACCTGAGCCTGGATGCGGCCGGCGAGATCGGCCACGGCAACCTGCGCCTGCGCGGACAGCAGGCGCGCCTGCAGGCCGTCGGCCTGGACCTGCTCGGCGATCTGGACGTGGATGCGCGGCTCAAGCGCGGCGACCTGCAGGGCAAGCGTTTCGATCTGGGCGGCACCACGCTGGATCTGCGCGGCGTGCGCTACGGCGAGGCGGCCGCGCAGCGCGGCTGGTGGGCCACGCTGCGCGTGCCGCAGGGGCGCATCGCCGCCGCCTCGCCGGCGCAGACGCAGGCCGATGCCAACGCCAGCATCCGCATGCGCGATGCCGGTCCGCTGCTGGCGCTGTTCGCGCAGCGCAGCGACGCGCCGGCCTGGCTGCTGAAGCTGGCCGACGCCGGCCAGCTCGACGCCAGCGGCCAGCTGCGCTGGCGCAAGGACGGACTGTGGCTGGACCGCCTGCACGCGCGCAACGAGCGCGTGTCGCTGCAGGCGCGGCTGCACGTCGCCGACGCAGGCGCGCAGGGCAGCCTGTACGCGCGCTGGGGCGTGCTGGGCGCGGCAGTAGAGCTGAAGGGCGAACAGCGCCAGTGGCATCTGCTCGGCGCGCAGCAGTGGTATGCGCAGCAACCGGACCTGCTGTCGCCGTCGCGCTGAGCCATCGCCGGTGGCCTTTGTGGCAGGCTTTCTGCCGATACCCTCCAACCTGGCACGCCCGCCGCTTCGCTCGTCGCGATAGCCGCAGGCCAGCCCAGGCTCGATCTACGGAGATCGGGCCGCAGCTTCCGCGGAACATGCCGCTTGCGACGTCGGCCCCGCCCGCCATTGCGTTGCAGGAGAGGCTTCAGCCCCGACGCGATCCGCCGTCAAACTCCAGTGGGCTGTCGCGGCTGGAATCGGATGCAGTTGCACCGCGGGTGCGTGAGCGCGCGCGCGGCAGGGCGAGGGCGGGCGAACCACGCGTTGGCGAGTGCTGGCCGGGACGGCGATCGAATTCGGCAGCGCGTTCGGCAACCGTTGCCGACCGGCGTTTCGCCGCGAGATATTTCTCGGGGCCGCGCGCGTCTCGCGTGGCACCGTTTCATGGCGCTACTGAACCGTTGAGTACTATTTTGCAGTGCAGCGTGCAAGTTGCCGCAAGAGTCCGCACGATGGACCTGCATCCCGACGTGGGGGAGGGAGCAGGGCCCGCTGGCAGTTCGCTGCAAGCGGGCTTTTTTTTGCCCGCCGTTTTGAACGCGCAGCGTAACCGTTGAGCGGGGACGCTGCGCCGCGTATCCGCACATGCCGCCGTTGTTCGCCGGAACGCGCCTGTAGGCAGACGAGGGCGGGCGCGGGTACGGCTGCCGCCATCGACGCGTGCCCGCCGAACGGGCCGGTCGAGCCGACGAGCCGCGGCAGGTCATCCGGCGCGCCCGTCTTCTGCCTCCATGCGCCAGGGCCACGGACATGGGACGCCTGGAGCGCGCACTCCGCACGGAACCGCGATGTCGCGACCCGACGCGCGCGGCGCAGCCTGCGCCATGCGCGGCGAAAGCGCATCGCACGCTGCGCGCAGGCGGGGGGGGCGCAAGCGGCCGCGCAGATGCCAGAATCCGCGCATGCCCGATATCTCCGATGCTTCCCTTCCGGCGCCGCTGCAGGCGACGCTCGACCGCGCCCTGGCGCGCATCCGCCAGGCGCTGCCGGCCGCGCAGCGCCTGAGCCCGGCGTTCGAACGGCGCCTGCGCCAGGCGGCGCTGGCCAGCGATTTCTTCGTCGATACGGTGTGCCGGCAGCCCGCGCTGCTGGCGCGGTTCGACGACGAGGATCCGGCGCCGTTGCCGCCGCCGCAACTGGATCCGGCGCAGCCGGCGCAATGGCCGGTGCAGCTGCGCCGCTACCGCGCCGCCGAGTCGGCGCGGCTGGTGTGGCGCGACGTGCTCGGCCTGGACGACGTGGACGCCACGCTGCGCGGCAGCACCCAGCTGGCCGAGCGCTGCCTGCAGCTGGCGCTGGACGCGGTGGAGGCCGAGTTCGCCGTGCGCCATGGCGTGGTCCGCGGCGCCGACGGCAGCGCGCAGCGGCTGGTGGTGTTCGGCCTGGGCAAGCTCGGCGGCGGCGAACTGAATTTCTCCTCCGACATCGACCTGGTCTACGCCTATCCGCAAGGCGGCGAGTCCGATGGCGCGCGCGTACTGGCGGCGGAAGACTATTTCGCCCGGCTCGGCCAACGCCTGGCGCGGCTGCTCGACGACACCACCGCCGACGGCTTCTGCCACCGCGTCGACTTGCGCCTGCGCCCGTTCGGCACTGCCGGCCGGGTGGCGCTGTCGTTCGCGGCGATGGACCAGTACTTCCAGCGCGAGGGCCGCGACTGGGAACGCTACGCCTGGCTCAAGGCGCGCGCGGTGGCCGGCGACATCGAGGCCGGCGAGGCCTGGCTGCAGACGCTGCGCCCGTTCGTCTACCGGCGCTACCTGGACTACACCGCGCTGGACGGCCTGCGCGACATGAAGGCCGCGATCGCCGCCGAGGTGGCGCGCCGCGACATGGTCGACGACATCAAGCGCGGGCCGGGCGGCATCCGCGAGATCGAGTTCCTGGTGCAGTCGCTGCAGCTGATCCGCGGCGGCCGCGAAGCGACGTTGCGCGAGCGGCGCCTGCTGCCGGCGCTGCAGGCGCTGGTCCAGGCGCAGCAGGTGGCGCCGGCCGACGGCGCCGCGCTGGCGCAGGCGTACCGCTTCCTGCGCCGGGTGGAGAACCGGCTGCAGATGCTGGGCGACGCGCAGACCCACGTGTTGCCCGCTGGCGAGGAGGCGCGCGCGCGCATCGCGCTCGGCCTCGGTTATGAGGATTGGGAAGCGTTGCGCGTGGCGCTGGCGGCGCAGCGCGCGCGCGTGGCCGACGAGTTCGCCGCGCTGCTGGCGCCGCGCGTGCCCAGCGCCACGCCCGACGCGCTGTCGGCGTACTGGCGCGCGCTGCCGGACGGCGACGACGCACAGACGCTGGCCGCGGCCGGCTTCGCCGATGCCGATGGCGCGCATCGTTCGCTGCACGACTTCGCCCAGTCGCTGGGGGTCCGGTCGCTGTCGGACAACGCGCGCACGCGCCTGGACCGGGTGCTGCCGGCGCTGCTGCAGGCGGCCGCGCGCTCGCCGCAGCCGGATGCGGCGTTGAAGCGGCTGCTCGGCCTGCTGCAGGCGATCCTGCGCCGCACCAGCTACCTGGCGCTGCTCGACGAACAGCCCAGCGCGCTGGCGCGGCTGGTGGACGTGCTGGCGCGCAGCGCGCTGCTGGCCGAGCGGCTGGTGGCGTTTCCGCTGCTGCTGGACGAACTGCTCGACACCCGCGTCTCCGGGCCGATGCCCGACGCCGCGGCGATGCGCGCGGCCTGCGACGCGGCGATGGCAACGGCGCCGGACGATGCCGAAGCCGCCTTGCGCGCGCTCAACGAGACCCGGCTGGCGCTGAGCTTCCGCATCGCGCTGGCGACGCTGGACCGCCGCCAGCGCGCGGTCGACGGCACCCGCCAGCTGGCCTGGCTGGCCGAGGCGGTGGTGGTGGCGGTGCTGCGCCTGGCGCGCGCCGAGCTGGCCGCGGCGCACGGCGAGGTGCCCGGCGGCGCTTTCGCGATCGTCGGCTACGGCAGTCTCGGCGGGGTCGAGCTCGGGTTCGGTTCCGACCTGGACCTGGTGTTCCTGTACGACCACGCCGCCGGCGTGGAGGCCTCGACCGGACCGCGCCCGCTGGAGGTCACGCGCTGGTTCGCGCGGCTGGCGCAGAAGGTGATCGCGCTGCTCGGCGCGGTCACCGGCGGCGGCCGCCTGTACGACATCGACGTGCGCCTGCGCCCGGACGGCGGCAAGGGCGCGCTGGTGTCCTCGCTGGCCAGCTACACCGACTACCAGCGCGAGCGCGCCTGGACCTGGGAGCACCAGGCGCTGGTGCGCGCGCGCGGCGTGGCCGGCGACGCCGGGCTGCGCGCCGCGTTCGACGCAGTGCGCGACGGCACGCTGGCGCGGGTGCGCGATGCGGCCGCGCTGCGCGAGGACGTGCTGAAGATGCGCGCACGGATGCGCGCCGAACTGGACCGCAGCGATGCGGCGCGCTTCGATCTCAAGCAGGGTGCCGGCGGCCTGGTCGACCTGGAATTCCTGCTGCAGACCGGCGTGCTCGGCGGCGCGGCGCAGACGCCGGCCCTGCTGCTGCCGCGCGACACCCCGGGACTGATCGACGCGCTGGCGGCGGCCGCGTGGTTCGATGCGCCCACCGCCGCGGCGTTGCACCAGGCCCATGCGACGCTGGTCGATGCCGGCCTGGCGTGCATGCTGGACCGGCGCCCGCGCCTGACCGCCAGCACCGACGCGATCGAGCGCGCGCGCGCGGCGATCACCGCCGCGGCGCAGGCCAAGGGGCTGGCGTTCGAGCCGGGGCGCGGCGGACCGTAGCCAGGGCGCACGGCGGGCCGGGTGGGCGGCGATCGCGCACGCGCGCCGGAACGCTCAGGCCGGGTTCCTGTACGGAACGCGTCGTACGAGCCGAGTGGGCGTTCGCTATGGTGGAGGGGGCTTTCCAGCTCAAGATCATGCGATTCCATGCTTCCATGGACGCCGCCGCATCGCTCGCCCTAGCGCTGTCGCCGCGTGGCCGGCGCATCGGCCGCGACGGGCGGCGCCGAGCGCCACAGCAGCGCGCGGAACGGCGCCAGCAGGAACAGTCCCATGCCCAGCTTGACCGCCAGGTCGCCGATGGCCCAGCTGATCCACGGCAGCGCCGCGCCGGCGAAGGCCACGCTCCAGAAGATCGCCGTGTCCAGCGTGGCGCTGCACAGCGTCGCCAGCAGCGGCGCGCGCCACCAGGTGCCGCTGCGCAGCCGGTCGAACACGGTGATGTCCAGCAGTTGCGCGGCGATGAACGCGCTGCACGAGGCCGCGGCGATGCGCGGGGTGGCCAGCCACAGCGACAGCAGCACCGCCAGCGCGAAGCCGCACCACGCCACGCGCCGCGCCGCGCGCGGGCCGAAGCGGCGATTGATCAGGTTGCTGACCAGGAACGCCAGCGGATAGCTGAAGGCGCCCCAGGTCAGCCAGTCGTTGATCGGGAACTGCACCAGCACGTTGGACAGCAGCACCACCGCGCCCATCGCCAGCACCGCCAGCAGCAGGGCGCGCGCAGTCGGCGCGGCGAACACGGGCGGTGGCGGGGACGATGGAGGCACGGGCGGCTACGGCGAGGCGAAGCGGCGCATTATCGCGAAGCGGCCGCGCCGCGGCCAGCACCGATGCCCGCGGATTTCCGCGTCCTTGTAGGAGCGGCTTCAGCCGCGACAAGCGGAGCGGCGGACTCGACGGCTCGGACAGTATCTGGGCGGAAGCCTCCTGCAGCGCACCCAGCCAGCTCACCGCAAATCCCCCTGTGGGAGCGACTTCAGTCGCGACGAGCGAAGCGGTGGGCCGGACATCTTCGGACGATGGCGGCACTGAAGCTCCTCCCACAATGCAGCCGGCATCTCGCCGCAAGCGCCTGTAGGAGCGGCTTCAGCCGCGACAGGTAGCATCCGTAGTGCCTGTCGCGGCTGAAGCCGCTCCTACACGAAACAGTGTCTTCGCGCGGAGCGCCAACCCATCAGCGCGCGCGCGACACCGCCGCCCCGTCCACCGCGGCGCGTCCCACGGCCGGGTCGTCGGTGAAGAAGCCATCGATGCCCGCGGCCAGGTAGGCGCGGATCTCGGCGATGCTGCCGTCGCGGTTGGCCGCGCCCGCGCCGCGCCCGTCCTGCAGCGCCTCGGGCAGGAAGTGGTTCTCCGGGCGGAACGTGTACGGCATCACCTGCAGGCCGGCGGCATGCGCCTCGGCGACCAGCGCGGTCGGCGCGCCCAGCGCGCCGTCGGCGCCCAGCGGGATCACGCTGCGCAGGCTGGGACCGACCAGCTGCGCGTAGCCGGCGATCGCGCGCAGGCCCTGCCTGCCCGCCATCGCCGCGTAGGTCGGTGCGTCCGCCGGCTGGTCGGCCGGGCGCTGGTCGGGGTCGCCGAGCAGTTGCACCAGGCGGATGTTCGGATGCGCATCGCCG
The DNA here is from genome assembly GCF_017163755.1 of Xanthomonas sp. Lineage (GTDB taxonomy): Bacteria > Pseudomonadota > Gammaproteobacteria > Xanthomonadales > Xanthomonadaceae > Xanthomonas_A. The sequence goes on along the minus strand of NZ_JAFIWC010000013.1, from coordinate 118,802 downwards.
AGCTTGCCGTGCAGGTAGCGCAGGTTGCCCACCTCGAACGACTGGATCACCACCGGCGCCTGCCGCGTATAGGCGTGCGCGGCCAGCGTCGCCAGCAGCGTGTCCTCCATCGCCAGGTCCAGCGAGCGGAAGTAGCTGCCGTGCTTGATCTCCGGAATCAGCCCGATCGTGCGCCCGCGCGTGGCCGCCTCGGCGGCAACGAAGTCGATGATCTCCTCCAGCGTCAGCAGCTGGAACTGCCCGTCCAGCGCGGTGCTGCGCAGCTGCGGCAGGCGTTCGCGCGCGCGCAGCGTCTTCAGTTCGGCCAGGGTGAAGTCCTCGGTGAACCAGCCTTCCACGCGCTCGCCGTCGATGGTCTTGACCGTCTTGCGCGCAGCGAACCGCGGATGCGCGGCCACGTCGGTGGTGCCGCCGATCTCGTTCTCGTGGCGCGCCACCAGCGCGCCGTCGCGGGTGGCCACCAGGTCCGGCTCGATGTAGTCGGCGCCGTCGGCGATCGCCTGGGCGTAGGCCGCCAGCGTGTGCTCCGGGCGCAGCGCGCTGGCGCCGCGGTGCGCGATCACCAGCGGCTTGTCCGCATCCGGGGCAGCGGCCGGCGCCGCGGTAACCGACAACGCCATCGAACATCCCAGCAACCAGGTCATCGGCTTCATCATCGCATGCGGTTCCCAGCGGAGTGTGCGCAGGATGCGCAGGTTCAAAAGCGCGCGTCCAGGGTCAGGAACAGCTGCCGCGGCGCGCTGGCGTGGAACGCCAGCTGGCGCCCGTTCGGGTCGCTGTTGGCGAACGCGGTGAGGTTGGAGGCGTGGCGCTTGTCGGTAAGGTTGGTCGCGTTCACCGACAGCTTCAGCCCCTGCAGGAACGACACCGCGCCGAAATCGTAGCCGGCGCCGGCATCGAACGACGTGTAGCCGCCGAAGCCCTGGTCGTTGGTGTAGGTGTAGTAGCGCTGGCCGGTGTACTTGCCGCGCAGGTTCACGTTCCAGCCGGCGTAGTTCCAGCTGATCTCGCTGGCGAACATGCGCTTGGGCGTGTCCACCGTGTACTTGCCTTCGGTGGGGATGGTCACGCCGTTCTGCACGTAGTCGTCGTCGTAGGTGGAGCGGTTGAACGAGGCCGAGTTGTACCACTGCAAGTGCGCGTTGGGTTTCCAGATCAAGGTCAGCTCGCCGCCGCGGCTGCTCACCGAGCCGACGTTGAAGAAGCGCGTGGTGCAGGCCGGCGAGGTGCCCTGCTGGATGCTCGGGCACGGGTTGAGCGAGAGCAGGCGGTTGTCGAAGGTGACGTCGTAGCCGACCAGCGAGGCTTCGAAGCGGTCGCGCACCAGCCGGTAGCCGGCCTCGAAGGTGCGCGACTTCTCCGGCTCCAGCTGGCCGCGGCTGGCGTCGAAGGACGCCTGCGTCACCAGCAGCGGGCCGCCGGCGCCGCCGCCCTGGAACGCGGCGATGTTCTCGGCATAGGAAGCGAACAGCTCCTGCCCTTCGGCCAGGCGGTAGCCCACGCCGATCTGCGGCAGCGCCGATTCGCTGGCCTTGAGCGTGCCGGTGGCCACCGGCGCTTCCACCGCCACGCCCGGCGTCTCGCGCGCGGTCATCTCGGTGTGCGGGCTCTTGACCCCCAGGTCCAGGCTCAGGCGCCCGTCGAGGAACCGGAAGTTGCCCTGCAGGTACACCTGCCGCGTGGTGATGAGGTAGTTCTGCGAGAACAGGCGCCGGTCCGGTCCGCCGAGGAAGGTGTCGTCGTCGATCGGCCCGTCGATCCAGTAGAAGTTGCGCTCCACGTCGTGGTGGTTGCGCTCGTACCACAGCCCGGCCTCCAGGTGGTGCGGGCCCAGCTCCCAGCCCAGCGAGGCGATGCCGCCGGTGCGGTTGATCCAGTAGTTGGTGCTGCGGATGGAGATCGGCAGCGCCTGCGGCGTGCCCGGGTTGGACGCCTGGCCCGGCGACCACCAGTGGCCCTGGCCCTGGTTCTCGTGGTGGTACAGCTGCGTGTGCAGGGAGATCGCGTCGTTGGGCTGGATGTCCGCGGCCACGTAGTACAGGTCGTCGTCGCGCAGCGCGCGGCTCTGGTAGTACGCATCGTCGATGTTGTCCACGCCGCCGCTGAAGGCGCAGCGGCCGGGGTCGCGCGTGGCCGGCGCGCAGTAGGCCGCGGCCAGCGCGCGGTTCCAGTCCGGCGCGTACAGGTTCCAGTCCCAGCCCAGGCCGCGCGCCATGCCGCTCTTGGACAGGTAGGCGTAGTCGGCCTGCGAGGTGCGCGAGGTGTCGACGAACGCGGTCAGCTTGCCGCCGTCGAACTGGTACACGCCCTTGGCGTTGAACTGGCGCGTGGTGGTCGGCGACTCCGGGCGCGCCCACATGTCGGCCTCGGCGCTGATGCCGGACAGGTAGGCGGAAAAGCCGTTGTGCTCGCCGGTGTCCACGCGCAGGTAGGTGCGGCGGTTGGCGTCCGAACCTACGGTCTGCGCCACGCGCCCGCCGAACACCGCGGACGGGTCGTCGGTGTAGTACTGCAGCGTGCCGCCGAGGTTGCTGGTGGACGCGGTGCCCAGGCTGCCGATGCCCGAGGCCAGCTCCACGCCGCCGAAGTTCTCGGCGATCAGCGCGCGGCTGATGTTCAGGCCGTTGTAGTTGCCGTAGGCGTTGTCGCCCAGCGGCAGCCCGTCGAGGGTGTAGCCCAGGCGGGTGCCGTTGAAGCCGCGCAGGCTGATGGTCTGCGCCTCCTCGTTGGCGCCGAACGCGTCGTTGGACTGCACGTTGACCCCCGGAATACGGTTGAGCAGCTTCTGGATGCTGGTGCCCGGCGGCAGCACCGGCACGTCCTGCCGCGCGATGCGCTGCACCTGGCGGGTCTCGCCCTGGCCGATCACCGACACCGCATCGAGCTGGCGCACGTCGCGGTCGGCACTGGAACCGGCATCGGTGGCGTCGGCCGGCGCGGTGGCGGCGGAAGGATCGGCGGCCTGCGCGGCGGCGGGCAGCAGGGCGAGCGCCAGCGCGGCGGCGAGCGGATAGGGACGGAGCATCGGCGGTTCCATGGCAGCGGGGAGGTGGAACCGGCCGGCGCACGTGGTGCGGGGGCACGCGCATGGCCGTATGGAGCGATGCCGGTTTCCTGCGCCAGGGTGTTGCAGGACTGTTAACGGCACATGCAACGCCGCTGACGTCCGGATGACAGCGGCCGCCATTGCGACCGTGTTCCGTCGTCGCAGTGACCTGCGTAGGCGCGCGTTTGCGAGAGCGGCTCAGGTGTCACGCCAGGCGACGCGCATCGTTCGCGACGGAGGCAGCGAGCCCATCAGGCCGGGGAAGTCGCGGAAGGACTGGATCGACGCGTCCGGCGAGAGGTCGCGGAAATGGTCGATCGGCTGCCCTTCGTGCAGCGACCCCTCCGTGTGCTGGGCGAAGCAGCCGATACGCAGGTCCGGGTGCGCGCTGCGCTCGCCGCTTGGAGCCGCGCCCGATCGGCGGACCCGGCAGGGCTCGCTATGCGCCGTCCAGACCCAGCCGCGCACGCACCTGCGCGGCGATGCGCGCGGTTTCGCGCAGCGGCTCGATGGTGGCGGCGTCGAGGTGCGCATCGTCCAGCGCCGCGTCATGTACCCGGCCGCGCGCGCGCAAGGCGTCGTGGAAGGCGCGTATCCGGCCGCGCGCGGTGGCGGCCAGCGCGATGTGCACCGGCGCGCGCGTGGCACAGGCCTCGGACAGCAGGTTCACCGAATCGGGCGTGCAGACGATGCGTTCGGCCCAGCCGAGCAGGCCCGCGTAGGGATTGGGGCCATCGGCATCGCCGCACCACACCACGCCCGGCACCGATGCCAGCGCCGCGCGCAGCGCCGCGGCCACCGCGGGCGGGGTGCGCCGCGAGGTGGTGGCCAGCACGCTGCCGCCGCGGGCCGCGGCCTGCGCGGCCAGTTGCCGGAACAGCGCCGCGGCCGCATCGTCGGTCCACGGCGCCAGCGGCGCGGGGCCGCCGAGCAGCAGCGCGGTGCGCGGCGACGGCAGCGCGGCCAGCGCCGGATGCGCGATGCGCGCGGCGTCCAGCCAGGCGTCGTCCACTGGATGCAGGCTGCCGAGCAGGCGCAGCACGTTGTCGCCACGCAGCCGGTCGTGCTCGGGCACCACCAGCAGGTCCCAGTGGCGCGGCGACAGGCGCGGGTCGAGGATCTGCACCACGCGGCTGCCGCGCGCGCGCAGCAGCCGCGTGGCCAGCGCCGCCTGGCGGCCGCAGCCCACCGCCAGCGGCGGCGGCTGCCGCAGCAGCGCGGCGAACGCCTCGCCCAATCCGTGCCCGGCGCCCGGCAGCCGGCGCGGCGCCAGCCAGCGCCAGGGCATGTGCGGTTGCAGCACCAGCGACGCGGCGGACTCGCCGGCAGCCGCATCGGCGAGCGCCGCGGCCAGCGCCTCGGCCTGGCGGACATTGCCCGCGCGGCCGTCGGTAATCGCCCAGGGCGCGCTCGATCGTTTCACGTTTGGCATTAATCCGTTGCAGCGAGGCTGGGTGTTGCGGCTATCGCACCACTCTACACTGGCCGCCCAGCCGTCGAGACGGGCCGCCTCCTGCGGCCGACCCCTCCGCGGCCTCCTCCCTCTTCGACAGGAAACCTTATGTCCGACGCCTTGAACGACGCCGCCCTGGACCAGCTGTTCCGCACCGCGCGCACCCAGAACGCCTTCCTCGACAAGCCCGTAGACGAGGCCAGCCTGCGCGCGCTGTACGACCTGGCGAAGTGGGGCCCGACCGCGGCCAACGGCTCGCCGGCGCGCCTGGTCTTCGTGACCTCCGCCGCGGCCAAGGAAAAGCTCCGTCCGGCGCTGTCCGAAGGCAACCTGGCCAAGACCCTGGCCGCGCCGGTCACGGTGATCGTCGGCTACGACGAGGATTTCCATGAGAAGCTGCCGTACCTGTTCCCGCACGCCGACGCCAAGAGCTGGTTCGACGGTCCGCGCGAAGGCCGGCGCGAGTCGGCGTTCCGCAACAGCTCGCTGCAGGGCGCCTACCTGATGCTGGCGGCGCGCGCGCTGGGGCTGGACGTGGGACCGATGTCCGGTTTCGACAACGCCAAGGTCGACGAGGCCTTCTTCCCCGGCACCGCGATCAAGTCCAACTTCCTGTTCAACCTGGGCTATGGCGATCCCAAGGGCCTGTTCCCGCGCTCGCCGCGCCTGAGCTTCGACGAAGCGGCGCGTATCGACTAAGCGCGGTCGTATCGACTACAACTGCTTCACCGCCGTGCCTGCGCCTGGCGCCGTTCCATCCCTCGTTGATCCCTTTTGGAGAGTTGCCGATGAACCGTACCCGCAAACTGCTGCTTCCGCTCGCCCTGGCCCTGGCCGTCGTCGTCGCCCAGCCGGCCACCACCGCCTTCGCCGCCCCGGCCGCCGCCGCGGTCAAGGGCACCACCGGCACCTACAAGCTCGACCCGACCCACACCGATGTGCTGGTGCAGTGGAACCACCTGGGCTTCTCCAACCCCAGCGCGCATTTCGGCAACGTCGACGGCACCCTGGTGTACAACGCCGAGGACGTGAGCAAGTCCAGCGTGCAGGTGACCCTGCCGCTGTCGGGCCTCAACAGCTTCACCGCCAAGTTCGACGAGCACCTGATGAGCGGCGATTTCTTCGACGCGGCCAAGTTCCCGTCGGCCAGCTTCAAGAGCACCAAGGTGAGCGCGGCCGGCAGCAACAAGCTCACCGTGGTCGGCGACCTGACCGTCAAGGGCGTGACCAAGCCGGTGACGCTGGCGGTGACCATCAACGGCGCCGGCCAGCACCCGATGAAGAAGGTGCCGGCGATCGGCTTCGACGCCAGCACCACGATCAAGCGCAGCGACTTCGGCCTGGGCGCCTACGTGCCGAACGTCAGCGACGAAGTGAAGATCCACATCACCACCGAGGCGCTGCAGGCGGCGAAGTAAGCCCTACGCCAGGCGGGCGGCGGCCCAGTGCCGTCGTCCGCCGCGCAACGCAAAAGCCCGCCATTCGGCGGGCTTTTTTTATCGGTCGGGCAAGGCCTGGCCGGCACCGTGTTGTCCGCGCGCCTGGCGCCACTGCATGAGCTGCTTCAGCTGCGACCCGCCGATGACGCATCGCGGCCAACGACTCGATGCCGCCGCCCGGGTCGCTCGCGTGCCGCCCGAGCAGAGCAAGGCGCGCGGACTCGAAGACATCGCAGGCGAGTGGCAGACCCTCGCATCGCCGCCTGCTGCGCCCGGCCCCACGCGGCAGCGGATCAGTCGTGTTCGTGCGCTTCCTGGTGCGCGGACTTCCAGTACCCCGTCGCGCGGATCCAGTCCTTGGGCACGTTGAGCCGGCCCTCGACGAACTTGCGCATCATCCGCGCGCGGCCCGATTCGCAGGCGATCCAGTAGAACGCATCGCCTGGCGGCGCCTCGAAATCGCGCAGCGCATCCTCCAGCAGGTGGCTGCTGTGCACGTCCACGCCGTTGCGTTCCAGCCAGCGCACGCGCACCTGCGCCGGCGACGGCAGCGCCTGGCGGTCGGCCTGCCCGGATACCTCGATCAGCGCCTGCACCTGCGCGCGCGCCGGCATCTGCGCCAGCCAGCGGCCGATCGCCGGCAGCGCGGTCTCGTCGCCGATCAGCACGTAGTGGTCGAAATCGTCGGCGGCCACGAACGAGCCACGCGGGCCGCCCACCGCCAGCGGATCGCCCGGGTTGGCACGCGCCGCCCAGTGGCAGGCCGGGCCGTCGCCGTGCAGCACGAAATCCAGGGTCAGCTCCTGCGCCTGCGCGTCGTAGTGGCGCGGCGTGTAGTCGCGCGCCGGCGACGGCAGCGCGCCGGGCGGGTACACCGGGCCGTCGGCGGTCAGCGTCGGCACCACGATCGCGCCATCGGCGTTGGGGAAGAACAGCTTGACGTGATCGTCCGGGCTGGCGCTGACGAAGCCTTCCAGCTCCGGGCCGCCGACCACGATGCGGCGCATGTGCGGGGTCAGCGGCTGGGTGCGCAGCACCTTCAACTGCCGCAGCTTCAGTGGATGGCGCAGCATCCGGTGTTCGTGCGCGGTCATGCGGAATCCTCCAGGGAAAAGGGCGCGGCGTGCGACGCCGGCGAAAGCGGGACCAGGCCGTAGCCGTGGCGCGCGGCAAGCCGCGCCAGGCGCGCGAGCGCCGGATCGGGGCACGGCGGCGGCACGGCGACGGTTTCGCGCCAGCGCCACTGCATGCGCCCGTGCGGGGCGACCGACACGCCCAGCAACGCCTGCCGTTCCAGCTCGCGCAACACGCGGTAAACGGTGGCCAGGCTCAGCCGCGGATGCGTGCGCAGCAGCGCGCCGTGCAGGCGGATCGCATCGATCGGCGCGCGCTGCGCGCGCAAGGCCGCGATCACCGCGCAGCGCGGGGCGGTGACGCGCAGCCCTGCGCGGCGCAGCAGCGGCGCGACTGCCGTGGCGCGGGCCTCACGCATCCTCGTCGTGCTCCATGCGGTCGGCGGCGTGGTCCAGCAGCGCGGCCACGCGCGCGATCTCGGCCTCGGTCCAGCGCCCGTGGCGAGCCAGCAGCGCGTGCTTGATCCGGCGGATCGCCTCGCGCACCGGCGCCGGCACGTTGGCCCGGGCGATGGCGCGCGCGCTGTGGTGGGTGCGTTCGACCGCCGCGTCGAGCTCCTCGCGGTGCGCCTGCACGAAGGCCAGGCCGTCGGCGGTGATTGCGTAGCGCTTGCGCCCGGCGTCGGCGTCGGCCTGCACCAGCCCCTGCGCCTCCAGCTGCGCCAGGGTGGGGTAGATGGCGCCGGCGCTGGGCGTGTACAGGCCGTGGAACAGCTCGGCGATCGCGCGGATCAGCTCGTAGCCGTGGCGCGGCTGCGCCTGGATCATCGCCAGCAGCAGCAGGCGCAGGTCGCCATGGCCGAGCGGGCGCCCGCCGCGCCCGCCACGGCGCTCGCGTCCGCCGCGGATCTCGTCGAACAGGCGATGGTGGGGGCGGGGCGGGGAGTCGGGCGGACGGCGCATGGTTTCGATATGTCTAATTTGTGGAAAAGATATATCTAAGTCGGGGTGTGGGGCAAGCGCTGATCGGGCGCGGGACAGTGTCGGGAAGGGAATGCGTTCAGGTAGCGGGCGCCGCCTGGTCTGCGACCGCAAGCGGCTACCCGTGCGCTCCCGCACAGGAAGCCGCTGGAGCGAAGCGGCGCACTGGCTGCGCCGACGATGCCCTGTAGGAGGGGCTTCAGCCCCGACCGTTTCCGGAGCAGACGATTCGCCGGCTTCGGTTGTCGCGGCTGAAGCCGCTCCTACAAAAAGCAGCAGACAGGCGGCTGGTGCGCTATGGGATGCACTGTAGGAGGGGCTTCAGCCCCGACTGTTTCCGGAGGCAGAAGATTCGCCGGCCTCGGTTGTCGCGGCCGAAGCCGCTCCTACAGACGAGCGGGCAGGCGGCTGGTCCAGAGCCCGGATCAACCGCCAGCGCGGCTACGCGTTGCCGCCTTCCTCGATCACCCGCCGCTGCATCTCGTCCAGGTAGTCGTCCAGTTCCTGCAGCGAGGTGAATATCTCGTTCAACGGCACCGCCTTGACCAGGTCGAATACCTTGCGGATCTGCGGTTGCGGGTTCACCACCAGCACCCGGCCCTCGCGCGTGGCCAGCACCTTGCGCGCCTTGAAGATCGAGCGGATCCCGGCGCTGCTGATGTAGTCCAGCCCCGACAGGTCCAGCACCAGCGTGTCGATGGTGGTCGCCAGCAGCGGCGCCAGCGCCTCGTCCAGCGACGGGTAGGTATGCGTGTCCAGGCGTCCGCTCAGGGTCAGGCGTTGGCGCGTGCCTTGCGCCGGGTCGATCTGCAGGCTCAGCGTGGTCATGGGGAAGACTCCTGGGGGGCGAGGTCGAAGGGCTGCAGCAAGGTGATGCGCACGACATTGCGGCCGGCGTCGTGACGGTAGTCGATCTGGTCGGCCAGCTGCTGCACCAGGTGCAGGCCCAGCCCGCCGATCGGGCGGTCGCAGATGTCCGCGTCCAGGTCCGGCGGCGGCGCGCAGCGCGGGTCGAACGCCGGGCCGCTGTCGAAGAACTCCAGCACCAGCGCGCCGGTGTCCACCTGCAGCGTCACCTCCACCGGCGCCTGCTCGGCCGCCGCCAGGTGGCCGTGCTCGAGCGTGTTGCAGGCCAGCTCCTCCACGATCAGCCGCGCGCGGCCCACCCGCTCGCGCGCCACGCCGTGGCGCAGCAGCGCGTCCTCCAGCGCGTCGGTCATCTGCGCCAGCGTCGCCAGGGCGGGCGCCATCTGCAGCCGCAGCCTCATGCCGTGTCCTCCTCGGTCGCATCCTGGCGCATACGGATCGCCAGCAGCGTAATGTCGTCCGAACGCGGTGCCTCGCCGGTGAAGGCGTGCACGTCGTCCAGCACCCGCGCGCACTGCGCCTGCGCGTCCACGCCGCCGCGCACCGCGGCCAGCAGCCGCGCGCTGCCGTAGGGCCGGTTGTCCGCGTCCATCGCCTCGGTGATGCCGTCGGTGTAGCTGAGCAGGGTGGCGCCGGCGGCCAGGCGCCCGCGCACCACCGGGTAGCGGTCCTGCGGCTCGATGCCCAGCGGTGGGCCCGACTCCAGCCGCAGCAGCGCCGCGCGGCCGTCGGCGCCGAGCAGCAGCGGCGGCTCGTGGCCGGCGCTGGCCAGCCAGTAGTCGCCGCTGTGCACGTCGATCAGCCCGCACAGCACGGTGGCGAACATGCAGGTGTCGTTACCTTGCGCCATGCGGTGCGAGGCGGCGATCAGGATCGCATCGGGGCGCGTGTGCCGGCGCGCGGCCACTTCCAGCACGGTCATCGCCCGCGCCATGAACAGCGCCGCCGGCACGCCCTTGTCCGACACGTCGCCGACCACGAACCACAGCAGCCCCGGCTCGGTCTCGAAGAACTGGTAGAAGTCCCCGCCCACCATCGTCGCCGGCTCCAGCAGCGCGTAGGTTTCCAGGTGCTTGTGCGCGCTGTCGAAGGTGCGCCCGCTGGGCAGCATCGCCTGCTGGATGTCGCGCGCGATCGACAGTTCGCTCTGCATGCGCTGCCGCGCCTGCGCCAGCGTGGCGATCTCGTCCAGCTGCAGCTTGATCGAACCGCGCGCCGCGTCGAACGCGCGCGCCATCACCCCCACCTCGTCCTCGCGCTCCACGTGCCGCAGCGGGTAGTCGAACTCGCCGCGGCTGAAGTGCTCGGCCGAATTGGTCAGGTCCTCGATCGGCGCGGCCAGCCGCGCGGCGTAGCGGCGCAGCAGCCACAACCACAGCAGCAGCCCGGTGCCGCCGCCCAGCGCCACCCACAGCGCGATGCGGTTGAGCCCGGCCACGATGTAGCTCTCCGACACCGACAGCGCGAAGGTCCAGCCGGTGTCGCCCACCGCCGCGCTCTGGGTCAGGTAGCGCTCCCCGTCCGGCGCGGTGTGGTCGAAGCGTAGCGGCGTGTGCCTGCCCACCGCGGCGGCCAGCGGCGCCAGGTCCGGCCGCGAGCGCGCCACGTGCGCGTCCAGCGTGCGGCGGAAGCGCAGCGCCGGGTCAGGGTGCAGCACGAACAGCCCGTCCGGCGACAGCAGCATCGGCTGCAGCCCGGCGCTGGCCGGCAGCTCGCCGACGATGTCGCGCAGCCGCCGCACCGGCACGTCCACGCTGACCATGCCGATCGCGCGCATGCCGGGGCCGTCGCCGGGCAGGCGCAGCGGCAGGTTGTAGGTGGTCAGGAACTCGCCGTCGGTGGAGGCGTCGCTGTACGGCTCGGACCACCACGGCGCCGGCGCGTCCAATGTGCGGCGGTACCACGGCATGGTGCGGTAGTCGAAACCCAGCTCCTCGGGCGCCTGCTCCACGATGCCGCGGCGCGCGCGGCGCAGGTGCCAGGCGAAGCCGCGGTCGTCGCCCTTCAGCGCGCCCGGCTCGATCACCAGCAGCGCCCCGGCGATGTCCGGGTCCCCGTCCAGGGTGGCGTGCAGCAGGGTGCGCAGGTTGAACGGCTGCCGGCCCACGCCGGCGGCGCTGGCGGCCAGCGTGCGCCCGCTGACCTGCACCGAACCCAGCGTGGCGGCCAGGCTGCGCGCGGTCTGCTGCGCCAGGCCGGCGGCTTCCTCGCGCGCGTTGTCGATCACCACCTGGCGCGCGCCCAGGTAGAACAGCACCGCCAGCGTGGCCAGCAGCGCGGCCTGCAGCAGGCTGCCCGACAGCACCAACCGCGTGCGCAGGCTGCGCCGCCAGGGCACTGCGGGCACGTCGGACGGTGACGGCAATGCGGCGATGGCGGCGGCTCCGGGGGTCGGTTGCGATCATAAGCGCAGCCGGGCGCCGCCGCGCAAGGCGCGCGGCGGCCTGTCCCGCGGACAACGGCACGCTGCGTTCCATACGCCGCCGTACGAGGTCCGGCGGGGGTGTTGCGCTACACTTGGAGGCTTCAAAAAACAAATGCCAATCGCGCGCGTGCGTGCGATCTACGGGAGCGCTATGAACTGGTTGAACGAGGTGCTGCAGAACGATCCGAACCCCACTGAGACCCAGGAGTGGATCGAATCGCTCAAGGCCGTCATCGATGTCGCGGGCCCCGAGCGCGCGCATCAGCTGCTGGAGGACATGGTCGAGCTGACCCGCCGCTCCGGCGCCTACCTGCCGTTCTCGCCGACCACCGAGTACGTCAATACCATCGCGCCCGCCCACGAGGCCAAGAGCCCGGGCGATGCGGCCATCGAGTGGAAGATCCGCTCGATCATCCGCTGGAACGCCATGGCCACGGTGGTCCGCGCCAACCGCAAGCCGGGCGACCTGGGCGGCCACATCGCCTCCTTCGCCTCCAGCGCCACCCTGTACGACGTGGGCTTCAACCACTTCTGGCGCGCCCCGTCGGACAACCACCCCGGCGACCTGCTCTACGTCCAGGGCCACAGCTCCCCGGGCATCTACGCCCGCGCCTTCCTCGAAGGCCGCATCAGCGAAGACCAGCTCAACAACTTCCGCATGGAAGTGGGCGGGCAGGGCATCTCCTCCTACCCGCACCCGTGGCTGATGCCGGACTTCTGGCAGACCCCCACCGTGTCGATGGGCCTGGGCCCGCTCAGCGCCATCTACCAGGCGCAGTTCATGAAGTACCTGGAGCACCGCGGCCTGATCGAGAAGTCCGACCGCAAGGTGTGGTGCTTCATCGGCGACGGCGAGAGCGACGAGCCCGAGACCCTGGGCGCCATCGCCCTGGCCGGCCGCGAAGGCCTGGACAACCTCATCTTCGTGGTCAACTGCAACCTGCAGCGCCTGGACGGCCCGGTGCGCGGCAACGGCAAGATCATCCAGGAGCTGGAAGGCGTGTTCCGCGGCGGCGGCTGGAACGTCATCAAGCTGCTGTGGGGCGGCTACTGGGACGCCCTGCTGGCCAAGGACACCGACGGCATCCTCAAGAAGCTGATGATGGAAACCGTCGACGGCGAATACCAGAACTGCAAGGCCTTCGGCGGCGCCTACACCCGCGCCAACTTCTTCGGCAAGTACCCGGAGACCGCGGCCATGGTCGCCGGCCTGTCCGACGACGACATCTGGCGCCTGAACCGCGGCGGCCACGACCCGCACAAGGTCTACGCCGCCTACCACCAGGCCGTGAACACCAAGGGCATGCCCACCGTGATCCTGGCCAAGACGGTCAAGGGCTACGGCATGGGCTCGGCGGGCGAGGCGCTCAACCCCACCCACCAGACCAAGAAGCTGGACGACGACGCCGTGCGCGCGTTCCGCGACCGCTTCAACATCCCGATCAGCGACAAGCAGCTGGCCGACGCCGAGCAGGTGCCGTTCTTCCACCCCGGCCCGGACTCGCCGGAAGTGCAGTACCTGCAGGAACGCCGCGCCGCGCTGGGCGGCTACCTGCCGCAGCGCCGCCGCAAGTCCGACCAGTCGTTCGAGGTGCCCGGCCTGGACAAGTACGAGCGCCTGCTCAAGTCCAGCGGCGAGCGCAGCTACTCCACCACCATGGCCTTCGTGCAGAGCCTGAACATCGCCCTGCGCGACAAGGAACTGGGCCCGCGCATCGTGCCCATCGTGGCCGATGAGGCGCGCACCTTCGGCATGGAGGGCATGTTCCGCCAGATCGGCATCTACGCCCCGTTCGGCCAGAAGTACAAGCCGGTGGACGCCGACCAGCTGATGTTCTACCGCGAGGACCAGTCCGGCCAGGTGCTGCAGCAGGGCATCAGCGAGCCGGGCGCCATCTCCTCGTGGATGGCCGCCGGCACCAGCTACTCGGTCAGCAACGTGCCGATGCTGCCGTTCTACATCTATTACTCCATGTTCGGCTTCCAGCGCGTGGGCGACATCGCCTGGCAGGCGGCGGACATGCGCACCCGCGGCTTCCTGCTCGGCGGCACCGCCGGCCGCACCACGCTCAACGGCGAAGGCCTGCAGCACGAAGACGGCTTCAGCCAGGTCATCGCCGGGTCGATCCCCAACGTGCGCAGCTACGACCCCACCTTCGGCTACGAAGTCACCGTGGTCATGCAGTACGGCATGAAGCGGATGATGCAGGAGCAGGTGGACGAGTATTACTACATCACCCTGATGAACGAAAACTACACCCACCCGGAAATGCCGGCCGGTGCAGAGGAAGGCATCATCAAGGGCATGTACCTGCTGACCGACGCTGGCAAGCCCAAGAAGGGCGAACTGCGCGTGCAGCTGCTGGGCTCGGGCACCATCCTGCGCGAAGCCATCGCCGCCGCCGAACTGCTGGACAAGGACTTCGGCGTCACCGCCGACATCTGGTCCTGCCCCAGCTTCAACGAGCTGCGCCGCGACGGCTTCGACGCCGAGCGCTGGAACCGCCTGAACCCGGAAGCCAAGGCTCCGCGCAAGGCCTACGTGACCGAGCTGCTGGAAACCCGCCAGGGCCCGGTGATCGCGGCCACCGACTACGTGCGCGCCTTTGCCGACCAGATCCGTGCTTTCGTGCCGACGCACTACACGGTGCTGGGCACGGATGGGTTCGGTCGTTCGGACACGCGCGCGAACCTGCGTAGGTTCTTCGAGGTGGACCGGTACTACATCGCGCATGCGGCGATCGCGGCGCTGGCGAAGGAAGGCAAGATGACCGGGAAGGATGTGGCCAGGGCGATCAAGCAGTACAAGATCGATCCGGAGAAGTTGAATCCGGTTGGGGTTTGATAATTACCAAAGATCGGAAGGAAGAAGCGGCCTTATGGTCGCTTTTTTCTTGATGTGAATCGCAATGTCAGTGCTTCAGACGTCATTCGTCCGGCTGTCGTACAACGTGTGAAAGCGTATCTAGGAGATGAGATATGAGAAGTGTTGGCTTCTTCAATAACAAGGGGGGAGTTGGTAAAACGACTCTGATTTGCAATTTGGCAGCCTCGCTCGCGCGAACTAAGGGATCCAAGGTTCTCATCATTGATGCGGATCCTCAGTGCAACGCATCCGCGTATCTCCTTCCAGAGGATGCTCTTGAGCAGATCTTGCTGGATGAGTCGAACTTTAGCCTAGATAGTTTTTATGAGCCTGTTCGTAGAGGGCAGGGATACCCGACGCAGATCCCGACCATCCAACGAAGCTCACGCTTTGGCGTCGATTTGATCGTAGGTGATCCCAAACTATCTATTCGTGAAGATTTGCTTTCTACCGACTGGTCCGCCACGCGAAACGGTGAGCCTAGAGGATTTCAAACCACCTATGCAATTAGGGAGTTAATTGGTCGACTCGACGTCTATGATTATGTATTGGTGGATATGGGACCATCTCTCGGGGCACTCAATAGATCGGTTCTCTTGGCCGTGGATTTTTTTGTTATGCCCCTTTCTGTGGATATTTTTAGCTTAATGGCTGTCCAGAATATCATTAACTCGTTGCAGAACTGGAAGCAGTCTCTCGCTGATGCAAATGACAGGCATACACGAAATGAAGGTACGTCCTTCCAAATTCAAGGGGAACCGGTAGAGTGGAGTTTGCAATTCGCTGGGTACGTCATGCAGCAGTATCGTGCCAAAAGCGTTTCTGGCGTTAGGCAAGCAGTTGACGCTTTCGAAAGAATTATTACTAAGCAAAAGGAGGAAATGAACAAGCTTTGTGCTTTCTTTGCAGTGGAGCCTGAGGACGTCAACCTTGGGGAGATCCCTACTTTGAGTAGTGTCGTCCCTTTGTCTCAGCAGGCTCATGCCCCCATCTTTGAGCTCAACTCCAAAGATGGGATCGTAGGATCACAATACACCAGGGTGAGCGAGGCGGGAGAATTCTTTCACAAGATCGCCGAACGTTTCTTGGAGCAAGTCCAGTGATCGAGTGGCCGGCTCATCTAATTAACGCTATCGCAAGAAGAAGATCCGTAATAATGATCGGATCTGGAGTGTCTAGAAATTCAACCAATGATCGCGGAGATCGCCCCCCGACTTGGGAGGGATTTTTGAGGATGTGCGCAGGGCAGCTTCATGATCCCCCAGATCTGGTTAAATTGATAGATGAGAGAGACTATCCGACTGCATGTGAGCTCATTAAGCGCCGGCTCGGGTCCGGTAGCTTTGTTCAGAAAGTGCAGCGGGAGTTTCAGCAGGCAGCCTTTCGCGCTGCAGATATTCATCGGCATATCTATGATCTAGATTCATCGATTGTGGCAAGTCCCAACTTCGACAACATATATGAAACTCATGCGTCCTCCGTCTCGGCAGGCTCTGTTATAGTAAAGGATCATACAAGCAGCGACATCGCGAGCTATCTCCACGGCGGAGATGTACGGTTAATTCTTAAGACTCATGGTTCCGCGAATAATCCCGACGAAGTGATATTTACTCGATTCGATTATGCTGAAGCCAGAACAAAATACACACTATTTTACGCGATTTTAAAGGCATTGGCGCTCACGCATACGTTCCTTTTTATTGGATGTGGGATTGACGATCCGGATATACGCATGCTATTCGAGGACATTCGTTTCGCTCATGGGAGACTTCCTGACCACTATATGACGGTGGCGGAAGGGTCCGTGGCGGATGAGATACTAACTGTCACGTCAGAGATGATGCATGTGTCTTTCTTGAAATACAGTCAAGATAACAATCATGCTGCTTTGACATCGGGCCTTGCTGCCTTAGTAAAAAATGTCGAAGACGTTCGGGCGCAATTGCGGACAACAGAAAAATGGTAATCTGATAAATCATTAAGCCGTGTTAAAGAAATTCTAGACGGGTGTGGATATGCCTGCAGTTCTGCTCAGTTCATGGGTTGCTACTTAGGGTAGAACTATCAGCTGTGCTTCTGGACGAAGAATTTGTTAGGGCCGCCATTCCGTGTCCTCTGATTAGGACTGCATCAAGCCTATCAATCTGCACTCTTATTTCTTTAGTTGAAATATAACCTCTCTCCAAAAGAGAAAGCATGGTTAAAATCAACCACGCACACCACTCACTAAGATCGCTGACATCTTTCCAGCTTACGTGATCATGATGCCCCTGGTGGACTGCCTTACACCTCGCGATATATAGCTTCGAAATTCTTTTCTTTAAATTGAAATATGCATCGGGGGGATATATCTCGTAGCCGCCGGCAACCAGAGTTGTAGCGAGACCGCTGGACACTGAACGAACGACCTTGTCTGGACTCGTAAAGAAGGTTTCTACGCAACTCCAGTACTTCACGAACTGCATCACCACGCTTGGATCACGCTGAGCATCTGAAAACCAATGGATTGCCCTTATAACAGCCTTTTCGAGTTGACTGCTACCAGTACTTGCAGCCAAAGCAAATCCTCGGTCAAATAACTTCTCGGCGTAAATTCTATCTGCACTCTCCTTGTTGATCCGAAGCGTCTGGTGTTTTAGCAGCTGATAGTTGACGGTCACGTTGGGTTGATCTAACTGCCAATGCAAATAAGTCCCGCGGGCGCTGGTGGTCTCTGCACTCATTTGTGTGCAAAGCCTGAAATTTGTCGCTCCGTTTTCATATGAAACGGCGCCATATACAGCCAGTAAACCTAGTGAGAGATTAGCCAGCGACGAAAATCGGTCCGTCGCCACGTCCACCGTTCCCTCGATGTCTCCGACTAGCCAAGTCGCAGATCCCACTGCCCCTAACGCGCCACCGACGTACCTACGAACAGGAGACTCTCCTGCTTCGGCTAAAGTTGAGCGCAGGTCATTGACGAGCCAAACGGGACCAAGATCGAGTTTAGAGATATCCTCGAGGCGAACGCCAGAAAGTGGAACTGCAAATCTGCGCTTTCCGATTTTATTTTTGAGGTCTTGGCAAATAGACTCAATTAGATCAACTGAGGTAAAGGCTGGCCCGGTCTCCACCAACAGCCTTCCGTAGATGGACCGTAGAGAGGAGGCGACGTCACCGTACCCAACAAGACTGCCAAACAGGTGTGCGTCAAATAGCATTTGCGTGAGCTCTCTCAGCTCCGCCAAGCCCGTCCGGGTAAGAAGCGCCACACGACCATCTGGTGTGCGGATCTCTCGGGAGAGATAGTCTATTAAGCCGCCATCGCCAAATGGTGGTTTATGCACCTCTAGTCGTGACGGATTGCGTAGACAGTTTAGCAGATACGAAATCTTTCGAAGCTTCTTAGGATCCATCTCTCTCTTCCTATGTACCGTATGTGTGCTGCCTAACGGGAAAAAGAGGAGCGCTGCAACTTCCTCCAGCTGATTTTGACGTTCGGCTGCCACTGACCGAGCAGAACCATAAAATGTGACACAGAAGCGGCCATTGCCAAGCGCATGTTGGTGTTTCAGGCTAATGAGGATAGCGGTCGTCTTCTCCACGGATGGGTGGCATCCACGATGCCGACGAATGCCGATGAATGCCCGCGTGTCCTGCTGATTCCATTCTTAGGCTTGTGAACCCGCAACCGGCCAATCACCAAGCTATCAGGAGGGCAAGACCTGCGCCTAGCACACTAAATGTCAGCAGCAGCCGGTCTCGCTGGCGTCGTAGTTCTGACACTTGCTGCCGAAGGTCTTCCAGTTCCCGGCGCCCTTGTTTCAGGTCAGACAGATGCCGCTCCACAGCTTGCTGGCTCTCCTGCAGTTGGGAAGACAAGTGTGCAGCCTTTTCGGTTGATGCGAGTAACTGCTCTTGGGATGCCGCAAGCGAGTCGAGAAGCGTAGTGCTTTCCGCCTCCAGAGATTTGATCTTACTGAGATATTTGCTCGCCAGGCGTCGAAGGTATGTTTTGGAGCTCGGATCACTGAGAATGACGCACTTCAGGAAGCCGTTTTTACTCTCGAGGATCGCCTTGATCCGCTGCCGATGTGCTTCTTCCTGGTCGTCGCTGGTTTCGTCATCCGCGACCGCGTAGGTGAACAGATCGGGAATTTCCACCTCAACGACCGGTCGTTCCAGGTCCCGCAACTCCATCTGCTTCTCGGCCTGAACGGCGTGGGTGTGTCGAATCTCTAAATATAACTGGTTCTCCCACTTCAGTGCGAGGCCCATATCGTCCTCAAATTCAATGTAGAGGTCCGCACGGAATGGGGATCCATTCGTGCGTTCGATCGCCTTCTCTGGCTCCGCCTTTTTAATGCGAACGGGAACATTGCGCCAATGCGTCGGCTTTCCGGTGGTCAGCGTGTACAAGGAAAGAGTGGTGTGTTCTATCGACGCCAGTGCCTCCTTGAAAAGAAGGTGGTTCAGTGTCTCGCCGTCGGAAGCCGAGGTGTTTCCTCCGCCCTCGACGTAGGCGAAGAAGCATTTTTCCTTCATGACATGTTTGACGGCGCGACGCTGACCAACCGAATGCGTACTGAAGTATCGTTGGCCGGTAGGCCGCCCGTTGTAGTGGAGGTTCCGGATCTTGCCGATGGCCTCCGCAGTCACGGTCTCGCTGCCGAGCTCCGACGTGTAGGCGCGTGTCTTAGCCATTGGTGTCCTTGTCAAGCGAGATTCGTAGGAATATGCAGGCTAATAGTCTCAAGCAATGCGACGATCGGCAGCTCCGAGTAAAGTGCCAGGTTAAGGTAAATGCGAACAAAGAGGGTAGAGACAATTAAGTCGCCGATTCTTATGGTGTGCTGAGGCAGTGACTAACGTCTGGATCTTTGATGGGCGCAATCGAGCGAGATGCTGCATCGGCGCAGGGTACTAGGACTGGCTGATCCTCTGGCAGGAATCGAATCTGACCTTAGCTAGTGCTTGCTCGACCTGTGATGGCGACAATTGAGTGCTAAAGGCGCTATCCTGCCGATTCGCCTCCGCAAGCAACTGCTCATACGACTGCACGCGAATACGCAGCCGGATGAGATGCCAGGATAGCGAGTACGCAAACAGCAGTAGGAAAGCGAGGGCGCCTTGCATCATGGTGATCTTGCTCAGCACGGCCCAGTCGCCCCAGCGCCAGTCCTTGAGCTGGAGATAAAGCGCAAGTAGGACAGGCATGATGCCGAGCCTCTCCATGCCGCCAGTAAATAGGCCCAGCCGGTCATGCATGTTCGTGCGGCGGTCGCGCATGAAGGCTTCGCGGCGGCGCCGATCTTCCAGCGGGAATGTCCGCAGCGCCGCGACGATGGTGTGGTAGTAGTGGAATTCCTTTTCCATCTCGTCCGCGTGGCTGGCATAGGGTCGGCGAAAACTCGGCAGCTCACGCTTGATGCCTAGCGTGACAGAGATTAGGACACCTGCTAGCTCCACCGTAAGACCGCCCATCGCCCAGTAGAGCCCCGCCTTGCCATCCAGTAGGGTGCCCAACAGCATTCCTGCGCTCGCACCCAGCAGAGCGATCGCGAAACTCCAGCGCTCTACAGGACCGGCGCGGCTGTGGTCGGTCGCGTGCACATAGCGCTCCATCGCCGCAGCGAGCGAAGGAAAGCGCAAGTCCGCGAGTGTGGTGCCGGTTCGCTGCGCGTCGTCATCGTGTACCGCAACCGCCTCGTCCGGTGACGTCATGTCGCTTCCTTCTGCTGTCGAGCGTTCCCCGCCCCCCAAGAGGCTCAGTATTCCGTAGCCGCGCTGCGTGCGCCAGCAGCGCATTCAAGTGCAAAAAATCTCCACAACGCACTATTGACACGCCCACCCGGTAGTCGCACTCTAGCTACAAGGAGCGTCGAAACTCCTCTAAGAGCGGTACCCACCTCCGACAAACCGGTGGGTTTTTTGTGCCCGCTGCTCGGGCGCAAGCCGATGCGATGCCTGCGTCGGGAGGGCGGCTAATACAACACCCTTCGGGGAAATACGCCCGCCGGCTCTTAGCGGTTTCGAACCTCCCGACATCCCGTCGCCCTGGGCGACGGTTCTTTGCTTGTCCAAGGAGGGCGTTGCCATGCAAACCGCATCATCCCCATCGGCCCGCGAAGTGGGTTACCTGTTGCCGGCCGCCGCGCATGGCCTGTTGTGCGAGGTCAGCGTGGTGCTGCACCGGATGGCCGCATTGGCGGCCACCGAGCAGGCCAGCGACGATCACGCGCAGCACCTGCTGTGCCAGCGCGGCGTGCTGCCGCACAGCCTGCGCAGCCTGTCCGCCCGCATCGAGCTGGCGCTGAGCCAGTGCGTGCACCCGGCCTGGCCCGCCGCCGACCCGCAGGAGGCGCCATGAGCCGCCGCCGCGCCGTGGCCGACAAGTCCGCCGCCGCCGCGCCGGCCCGCCCCTCGCGCCGGCGTGCACCACGGGTGCAATGGGTCTACGTGGACCCTCCGCTCACGCCGCTGCCCACCCACGAGGAATTGCGCGCCGGGCTGATCGAGGACGCCAACGAGGCCACGCTGCGCCGATGCCGCCCGCGCGCGCCGCGCCAGCCCACCCACTGCACCGTCGGCTACGACGCCTATCCCGGCAAGCACGACCACACCGGCGACCGGTTCGTCCCCGTGCTGCGCCTGAGCGGCCTGTGGCTGGAGCAACTGGGCTTCGCCATCGGCAGCAAGCTGCAGATCACTGCGCGCGATGGGGAGCTGGTGCTGTCGATGATGCCGGCCGATGCCGCGCCGCCGGCAAGGCGGCGTGCGGCGAATGCTCAGCCGGCTTCCTGCGCGCGCAGGTGACTGGCCAGCAGCGCATGCAGCACCGGCGGCATCGGCATGTCGCGCCGGCCGGCGTCCCACTGCCGCAGGAACGGCACCAGATGGTCGCGGTGCCAGGGGCTCAGGCGCGTGCGCGCGGCCTGGCGTGCGTGCAGGCGTTCGACGATGGCCGCGGCGCCGGCCGCGTCGCCACGGTCCAGGTGGTGGAAGACGAAGGCCAGCAGCAGGCTGTCGGGGCTGTCGAACAGCACGTAGGGCGGTACCACGCCGTCGTCGTCGCCTTCTTCCAGCAGGTGCAGCAGGGTGTCGAGGTCGCGGGCGAACAGCGATTGCGGGAACTGCTGGGCGATGAAGCCGAAGTAGTTCGCATCCAGCGCGGGGAGGGCGGCGATCAAGCGGTCGATGGAGGTGCGCAGTTGCGTATCGCTCTTGGCCGGGTCCAGCACCCAGCCGCCGAACGCGCCGATGTCCTTGCCGTGCAGCACCTCCGGGGCAAGGAACCCGGCGGCGACACCCTCGAAATGCAGGTCGTGCAGCGCGGTGGAGGCGGCGCGCTGCTGCCAGGCCAGCAGCCGCGCATGCTGCAGGCCCACTTGGACCATCAGCACGCCCAGCGCGGGGTCGTGGGTGGCCCAGAGGAACTGGCGGCCGCCGTCGTGCTCGCGGGTCCAGCACCATTGGCGGTCCGTGTCGGCGGGCACCGGCGACCATCCGCTGGCCTGCAACGCGGCGCCCAGCTGCTGCTCGACCAGTGCGGACATCAGTTCGCGCAGTCGGGTCTGCCGCGCCAGCGCCTTGTCGCGCGCGGCGAGCAGGGCGGCCGGCGTGCGCTTGGGTTCCAGGAAGAAGCGCAGGCCGAAGTTGCGTTCCACCTCGCCGCTCTCGCTGCTGTCGGCCAGCCGCGGCAGCGCGAAGTCCTCCGGCACGCCGCGCCGGCGCTTGACCCCACGGCGCGCGGCCAGCGCGCGGATGGCCTGCAACTCGTCCGACGCAACCAGGCCGTCGAGCGTGGGCGCCATGCCGTCCTCGGCGGCGAAGGCCTCGTCCCACCAGCCGTTCACCAGCAGCCCGTACCAGTCGGAGAACAGCTCGGCGTCGTCGGCCTGGTCGGCGAGCGCGAGCACGCTGTGGAACAGCGTGGGCAGCGGCAGTGCGGGGCCGGCATCGGCCTGCCGGTAGAGCACGCGCGCCTGGCCCTCCCATTCCAGGTAGCCCGCATCGCCGTCCTCCCCGAGCCAGCACGGCCCATCGGCCGCCAACGCCTGCGCACGCAGCCCGGCATCGGCCAGCGCCTCCACCGGCGTACGTTCCAGCACGCCGTGGCGCAGCAGCACCGCGGGCAGCCGGAACCAGGTCAGGCTGGTGTCGTAGCGCGCCTGCAGCTGCAGCAGGCCGTGGATCAGCGCCGTCTGGCGCGCGCCATCCAATGCGCTGCGATCCACCAGATGGATCGTGTTCTCGACCAGGTCCTCGATGGCGTGCTGTGACATCGTGTGCGTCCTTTATGCGGTCCGGGCATCGGCCGAAGCTTAGCGGCTTAGTCAGTGCAGGGGCATGACTGCCGATATCATGGCTATCGTGCGAAGGAGGGGCTAAATGGACGCAGTCATCCAGAACTTGCTGGCCATGTTCAATGGGACTGATGTATGAGTGGATACTTCGGCGATCTCTTCGATGGCTTGTCTCAGGGCACGCAACGATGGCTGGTAGGTTTGCGCCATACCACGTTGGTGTGGCTGGACTGCGTTGATGAAGGGCCCGAGGGTGGCAATGTACGCAAGGCTGTGGAACTTGCACTCGATCACCTTTGTGCACAGGTAGCCGCAAACGAGCCGCAGCACTTTGTTTACTTCCTCGCATCACGGCCGCGTGTGCGTATATCTTCACGACGACCGCCGCGCTACAGCTTTTGGCGGAAGTGTTTGATCGTATGGGTCGAGCTCGGACCGCAGCGGCATCTGAAAAAAATCGTATTGCCGCTGCCCTTGCTTGGCCTGTTGCCGCCCAGTGCGCCGTTACGCTGCAAGTTCCGCTGGACGGACAAGTTCCTCACGTTTGAGTTGCCGTCTAACGCAGATGGGTCGGCAACCAAGATTTCGGTGTCAATTCACAACTTGCTGGAGAAATATTCGTGGAATTTGGGCCAACAATCGCAAGTGCACTATGTGGGGATGACGAAGAACCCCAAAACTCGTGTATTCAATAACACACGGAAGGGAGTCAAGGGTGGGCACGATGGCTATAGGCGCGTCCGTGACAGGGCTCGTGCAGAAGGTCGTGACTTATTCGCTTTTTTCCTAGTGATGGACGCGCATGTGGTTACGCATCTGCGCCCGTTCGGCATCATCATGGTCGGTGGAGGGGCGACATCGCGTAAGGTTGACTGCCGCGATGAGGCATACATATTGGAAAGGGCCTTGATTGCCTACTTCGAGCCGACAGACGCAGGATCGCTGGCAGCTGAGAAAGGCGCGCTACTCGGTTTGTGCCGGCGTCACAGCGTCGAAGGCATTACCTTGTCGCTGGAGATGGATAGTGGCAGCGATTACTTTCATTACCACAGCGAGGCTGTGCCGCCGCATGCGCGCATTGGTGGGCATGTACGGATCACTGATGGCAAGGTCAAGGTCGAATGGTGCCCCGACGTGTCAGAGGCAGAGTTGCGGGCGCAACTTCTAGCAGAATGATACTGCAACTGCGAGCCGGTTTGCTTCCGGCTACAGTCCGAGTTCGTCATCAACTTACCGTTTGCTACGTCATTTCTGCCTGCGCGTACAGCTCGCTGGCTATGGCTCCAAAAGCTGATGCAACAGCTTGCGATGCGCCTCCTTCATCCGCTCCAGCTCTTCGGTGGCGGCGTCGCCAAATACCAGTTTGGCCACGCCCGCGTACACGAACGGGGTCATGGCGAAATGGAAGTATTCGCTGAGCACGCTGCGCTTCATGCGGCCCGCCGCCACCTGTTCGTCGATGATGGCCTGGCGTTCCGCGCGGGCACTGACGTTGGCTTCGTTCCACTTGGTCAGGACGTCGGGGATGCGGTGCCCTTCGGCGATCATCAGCCGCAGGATGGCCAGGGCTTCGGGGGTTAGGGCGGCGTAGGTGGCGTCGATCAGGTTGTCGATGAAGCCGGGGACGTCGTGGGTGTCCTCGATCTGGCGCCAGTTGCCTTGCGTCCTTCCCAGCGCGGACAGCGACCTGAGCAAGGTCTCGAAGATCTCGTCCTTGCTGGAGAAGTGCACGTAGACGTTGGCCTTGGAGATGCCGACGCGCCGCGCGATCATGGCGATGCTGGTGGCGGCGAACCCCTGCGCGCTGAATTCCACGAGCGCGGCCTCCAGGATCTGCTTGCGGCGGACCTCCGGGGACAGCCGCGTTCGTTTCTTCGCACCCTCGGCCGTTCCGGGCGTCTTCTTCGCTTGCTTCGTGGTCATGACGTCGCCTCTGTCGTTCGGGCCGTTCCGGTCCCGCCCGGCCCAGGCCGGCGAGTCTGCAACGCGGCAAGCGACCCCCGTCGGCCAGTGTAGCCGGTGCCGCCCAGGCGGCGGCCGCGGCCGTCCGCTGGGCGGCCGTCGTGTCTGCGCATTGGACATCTGGTGCGCTGCAGGGCGCGGGCGCGAAAGCCTGAACGCCCAATTACCGTTTCCGATTTTTTAATGACCATTCGGTCAGTATAGCGCTAGGATCGCTACCGTCCGATCGGTCAGTAAGGCTGCGCTCCCTCGCGCGTTGCGATGGGCGCAGCGTTCGCCTTGCCGACCGGACAACCCATATCAGCCCGCTGGCCCGTCCGTGGCCGGCCCTACCGAGGATTCAAAGATGCGTCATGAGGGATCACGCCGTTCGTCGCCAGGCACATCGTCGCCGGGCACAGGTTTTGGGTGGGCCGGTGTCCTTTCCCTTGGGCTGGCCGCCGCGTTGCCGGCCGGGGCCCAGGAGGCCGAGGCGCCGGAGGCGAAGACGTCGCGCTGGGGCATCGGCCTGGGCGCGGCGGTGATCGACCGACCCTACCGCGACTACGACCAGGAAACGAAGGGGCTGCCGATCGTGTACTTCGAGAACCGCTGGGCGGAGATCAACGCCGGACGGTTCGACTTCAAGATCAACGGCAGCGAGGACCTGAGCTTCCGCGTGCGGGCGCGCTACACCATGGACGGCTACGACCCCGAGGATTCGGACTACCTGCAGGGCATGGAGGAACGCGACGACAGCGTGTGGGCCGGCGGCGCCGTGGTGTGGAACAGCCCGTTCGCCGAGGTGTCCGCCGAGTACCTGGTGGACGCGATGGACAAGAGTGGCGGCGCGCGCGGGCGCGTGCAGGCCGAGCACCGCTTCGGCATGGGCCGCTTCGGCCTGACGCCGCGCGTGGCGGCCGAGTGGGTGGACGAGAAGTACGTGGCCTACTACTACGGGGTGCGCCCGGAGGAAGCCACGCTGGCGCGCCCGGCCTACGACGGCAAGGCCACGGTGAATGCCGAGGTGGGCCTGCGGCTGGACTACAGCCCCGCCGAGCGGCACACGTTCTTCGTGGACGTCGCCGGCACCGGGTTCGGCGACGGGATCAAGGAGAGCCCGTTGGTCGAGAAGTCGCGGCAGACCCGCATCTCGGCCGGCTATCTGTTCCGCTTCTGACCCGCCGCGGTGACGCGCGTGCGGCCGCCGCACCAACGGGCGGCCCGCGCGCGATCGCCTTCGCCCTTCCAGATGGAGTTGCCCATGTCTCCCGGATCCTCGAAGCGAACCCAATCCTCCCCCTCGCATCGCGACAGCGGCTACTGGTTCGACCTGCCGGACCTCACGCGGCGCCGCACCGTTCGCCGCAGGTGGCTTCGCCTGTTCGCGGTGGGCGTGTCCGCGGCCGCGGCGCTGCTGATGTTCGTCCTGTTCGATGGGCCTGCCTAATTCCAGCGAGGTGGCACTTTCGATTCTCGCGGCGAAGCAGTGCCCGGAGTCTGGCCGGTGCGTGCGAAGAAATGCGCCGCGTGTCAGTAGGGGCCATTGCCGCGTCGTCTGCCTTTCTTGGCTTCTAGCGGCAGTGACCGTGGATTGACCGCGGTGGCAGCATCCATGGCCGCCTTGCCGTTGGATGCGAAGTCGGTTCGACCGTCCATGGAACATTGGCCCGGTTTGCCGGATGGCAACGGCGTGCCATAACAACGCGGCGAAAGGGAAACGTTGCACCAGGAAGAACCGCCTGAGCCAGAAACCGACCGCGTCTTGAATTGCTACGGAGCGTGGGTGCGAGACTGCATTGGCCAGGTCAATGCAATCCTTGGCCGAGCTTCGCCATACCGGCATTGACTGCCATTCGACCGATCCAGAGCGCGCGGCGACCGCTGCGGCTCGTACGTCCATCCTGCGCTGCGCTCGAAACATGCCGACACGCTTGGCCTTCTTCAGTGCCAGACGAGCAGTGCGAGGCACCGCGCGGACTGCTCGCAGACCTGCGGCTGCGTCGTGGCGTGCAAGCGGTATCGCCAAAGCGTGGACCACGCCGTCGAGAAGTTGGCGACGATCGCCAGTGACGGGAGCCCGCCACAAGCGCCTGATCGTGGTGGCGAATAGCGCGATGCCGAGCGTGCCGACAGATGATGTTCTCCGTTGGAACGGCCCGAACGGCCACCGCATCGCATGGGTTGACATTCGGCCTTTGTTGGAAGAAGCTCGGACCAAGCGAAGGAATGGAGTCCGTGAGCGATGGCGCAAAGCCTGTTTCGCAAGGAAGCTGTCGAGGCAAAACACAATCGCTGGTTAGGCCGCATCTGCCTCGCACAACCCGTTAGCCTATGGGTACTGTCGATATTCTCGCTGTGCGCGGCGGCCCTGGTGGTGCTGTTTCTCGTGTTCGGTCACTACACCAAGCGCTCCCGCGTGGTCGGGCAACTGATGCCGATGCGCGGCATGGCGACCGTGTTGGCGCCCGCAACGGGCGTGATTGCGCGCATCGATGTGACAGAAGGCGGCCGTGTCGAGGCGGGGCAGACCGTTGCGGTCCTGACAGTGCCACGGGCGACGCTCAGCGACGGGGACGCACTGGCCGCAGTCGAGGCGCGCCTGCGCCGGCGTGCCCAAGGCCTCAAGGATACGCGTCTCGCAGATCAGGACTTGCTGGACGCGCAACGCAACGGCCTGGTGGAGCAACTCACCAACGCTCGTCGCGAACTTGAAAAGATCCGCGAAGAAATCACCACTCGCAACCAGCAGGTAACGCTGGACGAGGAGGTGTTGGAACGCCTGCAGCGGCTACGCAGCGGCAACTACGTCAGTGAGTTGCAGATCAAGCAGCAACGGACCCAGGTGCTGGAACAGGTCAGCAATAGGCAGGCGCTGCAGCGCCAGGCCATCGGCGCCGAGCGCTCGATCGCGCAGCTTGAGCAATCCCTGCGCGCACTGCCGGTACAACGCCAAGTCGGCGAAGCCGGCTTGCGTACCGCCCTGGCGCAATTGGAACAGGAACAAGTTGAGACTCTCGCACGTGGCGAATTGGCGCTGACGGCGCAGGTCAGCGGCGTGGTCGCTACTCAGCTATTCAAGCCAGGCCAAGCGGTGGAAGCCGGGCAGCCGCTGATGAGCGTATTGCCACAGGACGGGCGTTTGGAAGCAGGGCTGCTGGTGCCCAGTCGGGCGATCGGCTTTATCGATCCGGGCGACAAGGTGCTGCTGCGCTACCAGGCGTATCCGTACCAGAAGTTCGGCCATCAGGAAGGCCGGGTGAAGCAGATTAGCCGCAGCGCGCTCAGTCCCGTGGAAGTCGCAGCACTGATGGATGGACTGGGCGCCGTGAGCGAACCCATGTATCGGGTCACCGTTTCTCTGTCGCGCCAGGACATCCTGGCTTACGGCAAGCCCGAGCAACTCAAGCCTGGAATGGCGCTGGAGGCTGACATCCTCGGTGAGCGAAGTCGGCTCATCGAGTGGATCTTTGAGCCTCTGTACTCCCATGGCGGCTTGTCCCTGTGACGCGTTGAACGTTACGTCAGCGTAAGTAGCGCCAACGTAGCTCCTTTCTGTCAAGAGGAGGTAATTCCGTGGCTACCAAGAAGCGATCGAAAGTGCCAGGTATTCCCGCACTAGGCGGGGTAAACGTGGTTGATGATCTTGTTCCCGACGCCCTGCAGACTGAGGTGTTGCGACTGGTGCGCCGACCGATCTGGGCGTATGGCTGGAAGTCGGTGAAGGAACATGACCGCTTTGGATTCTGGCACGCGCATTTCGCGGGCGGAGACAAGAGCAGCCGCGCCGGCTGCCTCGACGAACTTGCCAGCAATGCCCAGGCCCAGCCCATCTACGAACTGTGGAAATGCCTGGCGGACACGGTGCTGGCCGGGCAAGAGCCCATTCGGGTCTATGCCAACGCTCACACCTATGGGGTGGAGGGCTATGTGCACACCGACAGCTCAGACAAGGACGACTATCTCACGGTGGTCTACTACGCCCATGGCGTATGGCATCCGAATTGGTCCGGCGAGACCGTATTTGTGGTGCCTGAAACCGGCGACATTACCCACGCGGTATATCCCAGGCCCGGCCGTGTGGCCGTCTTCCGCGGAGCGACCCCGCACGTTGCGCGCTCGCCCAGTCGCGAATGTCCAGAGCTGAGAATCACCGTGGTGTTCAAGACCCAGGTGGCGCATTAGCAATGTCCAGGGCCGCCCCACATTCCATGGCCTCTGCCGTAGCCGAGCTTCCGCCGGAGTTGCTGGAGTACCTGCAGATACTGCGTTCGGACCAGGTGCCGCATTCCGGCCGGACGTTGCTGGAGCATCTCGCAGGAACATACAGCATCCTGCAGTCCTGGTCCTGCCCGCCCGCGGTCGGCGCCGCAGGGCTGTTCCACAGCGTCTACGGCACCAATGTGTTCGCATTGCGCCGGCTCGACGTGGCCGATCGCTCGTTGGTCGTGCGAATGATAGGTGCGCAGGCCGAGCGCCTCGTTTACCTCTTCTGCGTCAGCAACCGCCCCGATGCCTTCCTCGAAGCCTTCGACACCGGAGTGCTGAGGCATCGAGACACCGGTGAGCTCATTTCCGTAGAAGCCGAGGCGCTAGGCGGCCTCATCGAGATCGAGTGCGCCAACCTGATCGAACAAGGCAGTGGACAACGCTTCTTGCGCGATCTCTTCCACTGGGCGCAGGTGAGAGCAGGTGCGGGGCTGCGTCCGCAGATGCTCGCTGCGCTGGCAGCCGCCCATGAGAGCGCCGCTCCGGCCGCTCTCACTACTCATCCATAGATCAAGTGGGAGAACGCCTGATGAACGAAGACCGCAAGCACAGCTTCATGCAGCGTCGCTTCGTGCAGTTGGAGGGACTCGTCTTGCCAGAGATCATGTGGCTCTACTTCGAATACGCAAAGAGCTATGTGATGGCGGGGAACTACTTCAAGCTCGAGCAAAGCACCTGCTCCTTGGGTAGGTATTCCGACGCCTTTGGGGAAGCGTTGCTGGTGCGCCTGTTGCCGGAGGTGGAAAAACTGGTCGGAAAGCGGCTTTTCCCTACCTACTCGTTCCTGCGCTTCTACACGCCGGAATCGCGACTGGACAAGCATACGGATCGTGCTTCCTGCGAATACAGCCTCACCCTGACTGTCGGCCATGAAGGAGCACCTCCGGCGTGGCCCATCCTGCTGGAGAGCAAGGGACAGGTGGAACGGATCGAGCTTGCAGTGGGCGATGCCTTGCTGTTCCAGGGAGCCGATCTTCCGCATTGGCGCGAGCCCCTGGCTGAAGGCAACTGGCTGCAGCTGTTCCTGCACTACGTCGATGTCGACGGTCCGCAGGCCGGGCATCGCTTTGATGGCCGTCGCCATACCGGCCCCCGCACGGGGATTGCGCCGTGAAACTGCTGATCGTGGCCGGGAGCGAGGATTTTCATGCGCTGGCGGTGGAATATGCCATGCGTGTAAAGGGTCGCACGGTGCATCGCCTGAGCAGCGACAACCTGACACGCGCAGATACATTGAGCCTGCGCTTCGACGCACAGGGATCGCAGACGCGCCTGGATCTGGGCGGACGGCCCATATCGCTGGAGTCCATCGGCGTGGTCTGGAACCGCCGCCCATACGAGTCGATCCAGACCAGCCCGGTAGCCGATGAGGACGCGCCGTTCATGCGTCGCGAAGTCTCGGCCGCACGCGACGGACTGTATCAGCTGCTGGCGCGCGCTCAATGGGTGAACCCCGTCGAGTCGGTGGCCAGGGCGGAAAACAAGATCCACCAACTCACCTGCGCGGTCGAGATTGGCTTGCGCATCCCTGAGACCCTGATCGGAAACGATCCCGCTGAGATTCGCGCATTCCTCGGCCAGCACGCCGACTGCATCTACAAGCCGCTGCAAGGCTACGTCTGGTTGCAGGAGGGGCGCCGTAGGGCAACCTACACGGCTCGGGTAAGGGAGGCCGATCTGCCGAACGATCCAGTGCTGCGTGCCGTTCCCGGCATATACCAGCGTCGTGTCGAGCACGCATATGAGGTACGCGCGCAGTTCTTCGGACGCCAGTGCGCGGCCATCAAGATCGACGTGTCCTCGCATGATTGCTTGGATTGGCGCTTGGTACAAGGAGCGATCGAGTGCTGTGAGCGGGCGAACGTTCCCGAGGACGTGCAAATCCGCTGCCTCGCGCTGATGGAGCGTCTTGGGCTAGTCTCGGCGGGCTTCGACTTCCTGGTCGGAAGCGACGGCGAATGGACATTCCTCGAAGCCAACCAGGCCGGACAGTTTCTGTTCCTGGAAGACTGGTGTCCTGAATTGCCGGTACTGGACATGTTCTGCGAGTTTCTCGCTGATCCATCGCCGCAGTGGCGCTATCGACCCCATGCAGCGCCCATTCGATTTGCAGAGTTCATCAAGGACTATCGAAAAACGGACGCCGAGCTGGCCTGAGCCAGGCGCGCGTTTCATAGATTTGCGCCAGGTGCTGGCGCAGATATGTGGCGTCAATTCCGGCGCCATGAAACTAAGGAAGCAACGACATGAAGAATGACGATCTGAAGAAGGACCTGGAATCGCGCGTGCTCGGTCACATCCTGTCGAAGGAGGAGATGGAACTGGTCGCCGGCGGCGACGGTGACGGGATTCCGACTCTGCCCCCGGTATCCACCACCCCGAAGACCGATGGCGTAGGCCCCCAGCCGGGACCCGTCTAACCGGTCTCGCTACATTGCGATGCGAGCCCGCGAGGGCTCGCATCGCTTGATGCGCCAATGCAGGGAGCGGCGATCCATGCAACTCGAACACTCCATACTCAAGAAGCATTGCCCCCATCTGGCGGTGATCGATGTTGCCGCGCGGATGGCGGGTCAGCCCGTGTCGTCGGCCGAGGTCGCGCTGAAGGGAGCACCGCGCTGGTACCGGGACAAATTTACACTGCAGCATGCCGCCGATGCGTTGGCCGAACTGGGCGTGCAAACCTTGGGGTTCCGCGCCGATGCGACGCAGTTGCGGCTGGGACGCCTGCCCGTGCTGGCGCAGATACGGCTGAACGGAGCGCATGAGTTTGTTGTCGTGGCCCGGATCGACGGGCAATCGGTGCTTAGCTACAACGGCAGCGACGGCTGGTGGCTGGAAGCATGGAGCGATTTCGTGGCGCGTTGGACGGGGGTATGTCTCGCCCTTGGCGACGACCGGTCGAGCGGGACAGGTGCCACCTTGGATAGGGGTGCGTCGCATGACCTGGCACTGCGACTGGTCGAGGAATTCATATCGGAGCAAGAGTGTCGACAGCTCGTGGGTGAGGCCGATCCCTTGTTCCGTCGGAGTATGGTCAGTGCCGATGGCAGCCTGCACAGCGAAGTGCGTTCCAGCGGCCGCACTAGCCAGTCGGCTTCCTGTTCTGGGCCGCTGTGCGACAGCATCGTACGCCGCGCAGCGGCGCTGATAGGCGTGGAGGCTGAGCGTTTCGAACCGCTTCAATGTGTACGGTACGAGGCGGGCGAGAAGTTCTCGCCACACTACGACGTGCCCGTGGCCCGGGGTGATCGCGCTTCGCGCGGCTGGACGATGCTGGCCTATCTCAACGATGGATTCGAGGGCGGGGAAACCTTGTTCCCGCTGCTGGATCTGAGGGTAAGACCAAAACGGGGCGGCCTGCTGATGTTCCGCAACCGCCGATCGGCCGGGGGCGATGTCGAGGGGAGTGCGTTGCATGCCGGCATGGCGGTCGCCGGTGGCGTGAAGTATGCATGCAACATCTGGTGCGCGGACCCTGCATGAGCCGAGGTTGACTGAAATGAAACGTCGTATTTCGTGTGCCTTTCTTGTCCTCGCGGCGCTGTGCTCGGTCCTTGGCGCCACGCAGGCCCGGCAACCTGCGCAGAAGCAGGAGGAAGCCAGGCCGCTGCCGCAAGCGGTGAAACTGCCTGTAGGCGAGCAGGACGTCTGGGTTAGTCACCAGAGCGGCGGCGTCGACCGTCAGGCGACGGTGACACCGATGGCTGACGGTGGCTTCCTGCTGGTGTACGCCCAGTATCAACACGGCGACATCGATTCGTCGCGGCTGTGGCAGATATCGTCCCTCGACGGACGCAGCGTATCCTCGCCAGCGCGTCTATCGTTTGGTGGCGAGGTCGAGGATGGCCCGGTGTACATCAGGAGCAACGGCGGAACCTGGCTCTATTTCGCCAGCAGCGACGCCGGGCTGGGCACAGTGCGTCTGTGGCGCGCGCGCGCGGACGGTGCCCGCTTCGCCGCGCCACAGCGCTTGAGCGATGCGCAGGGGCTCAACCGGCTCAGCCAGCTTCCAAGATGGGTTGGTTCGGGAAAGGACGTGATGCTGACCTTCCGCGGTGACGAAGCTGGC
Organism: Xanthomonas sp.; assembly: GCF_017163755.1. Lineage (GTDB taxonomy): Bacteria > Pseudomonadota > Gammaproteobacteria > Xanthomonadales > Xanthomonadaceae > Xanthomonas_A. Next base: position 86,085 of record NZ_JAFIWC010000013.1, on the reverse strand, counting down.
CCGCAATGGCAACGCTGGCATGGTGGCGATAGGCCGGGCGAGTCGATCAAGCTGGTTTCGTCCCGGGTGGCCTATCCGCGCGTGGTGCCCATGGGGAAGGATGGATGCTTCTTCAGCTTTCAGCGGCCCCCCAGTGGGGGCTATATGGCGACGTATTACAGCGTCAGTCGCGATTGCGCAGTGTGGTCCGAGCCGGTGGAGTTGTCGCCACCAAAGGCGCCGAACAAGGCCGATGTGCATGATGCCTTTGCATTGCCGCGTCAGGATGGCGGAACGGACGTGTACTACGTGTATCCGTCATTCAAGGGCAAGGCGGCGCGCTTTCCGGTTGGCTTCGATCTGTACCGGCGGTCCGTGGGTATCGACGGCTCGCTCGGTCCTGAACAGCTTTTGACTGACCGGCTTCACTTCAATCCTTTTGCGCCCTCCGCGCACAGGCTGGCCGACGGCTCGGTGCTGGTGTCCTTTTCCGACATCCAGGAGAACGGTGCACAGGGCGTGGCGTGGGCGCGCCTGACCTTGTTCCGGATCCAGCGTGACGCGCCAACGCCCGTGCCTGATTGAGGGCAGCAGGGCATGGCCGACACGGCAGTGAGCAGCAGCGCAAGGTGCGAAGTGACGATGATGGATCGGAAGGCCCAACGATGAGAGTCATCCTTCAATCAGAGGCTGCCGAATGCGGTCTGGCCTCGCTTGCCATGGTGGCCGACCATCACGGCTTGCGCCTGGGATTGGCCGAGCTGCGCAGGCGCTTTGCGCTATCGCTGAAGGGCATCCGGTTGGATCGCCTTGTGCAGATAGCACAGCAGGTCGGCTTTTCCGCCCGTGCGCTGCGGGTTCAGTTGGAGGATCTTCCGCGCCTGGCCATGCCTTGCATCCTGCATTGGGACCTCAACCATTTCGTGGTGCTGGTGCGGGCAGGGCGCTCCAAGGTCGTGGTTTATGATCCGGCGCTCGGAGAGCGGCACCTGGGCTACCCGGAGGTTTCCGAACGCTTCACCGGGGTAGCGTTGGAGTTGACCCCCGCTGCTGAATTCAGGTCGCGCAACGTGGAGCCGTCGATCAGCCTGGCCAGGCTGACGGGATCGGTGCGGGGGTTGTGGCGGTCGTCTGCGCAGGTGCTGGCACTGTCGGTGGCGCTGCAGGTCTTTGTAGTGCTCGCCCCGTTCTTCATGCAATGGGTGGTCGACCAGGTGCTCGTGTCGGCGGATCGCGACATGCTGGCGGTGCTTGGAATTGGCTTCGGGTTGGCGCTGTTGCTACAGGTGGCTATCAACCTGCTGCGCGGTTGGTCCGTGGTATTCCTGTCTTCGCACTTCGGCCTGCAGTGGATGGGGAACATATTTGGACACTTGTTGTGTTTGCCCCTTGAGTTCTTCGAGAAACGCAACCTGGGAGACATCGTCTCACGCCTGAATTCGGTGCGGGAAATCAAGACCGTGCTGACCACCAGCTTCTTGGAGGCCATCATTGACGGGCTAATGGCCGTGATTACGTTGACGTTGATGCTGATGTATTCGTGGAAGCTCGCGCTCGTGACCCTTGCCGCAGTCGGATTGTATGCCGCCATCCGTGCTATTTCGTACAAGACGCTACGCGATAGAACCGAACAGCAGTTGACTGCAGGCGCACGCCAGCAGACTTATTTGCTGGAATCCCTGCGCGGAATCCAGAGCTTGAAGGTCGCAGGCCAGGAGTCTTCGCGGCGCGCAACCAACGACAACTTGATGGTCGATACGGTGAATGAGGAATTGCGCCTCGCCAAGATGGGGCTCGGATATGCCAGCGCGAGCCAATTGGTATTCGGGGCGGAGCGGATTGCAGTGATCTGGATTGGCGCCATGCTCGCCATGTCCAATGTGTTTTCAGTGGGCATGCTGGTAGCCTACCTGGCCTACAAGGATCTGTTCGCGCAGCGCGTGGGTGGTTTAGTCGACGCATGGATAGAGTTCCGGATGTTGCGACTGCACGCAGAGCGTCTCTCCGACATCGCGCTGGCGGAGCCGGAAGAAATGGATGATGAGGTCGAGCTTCCGCCACCCGTGGACACTCGGATCGAAGTCGAGAATCTCTCCTTTCGCTATGGAGATGGCGAGCCTTGGGTGCTGCGGGAGTGCAGCTTCGTCGTCGAAGCCGGCGAGTCCGTGGCTATCACTGGCGAATCGGGTTGCGGCAAGACCACCTTGGTCAAGTTGATGCTTGGCTTGCTCAAGCCAACCGAGGGACGGATTCTCATCGGTGGGCGTGACCTGCATGGCCCGGGCATGCGCAGTCTGCGGAACGTGGTTGGTGCAGTGATGCAAGACGATCAGCTGTTTGCCGGTAGCATCGCCGATAACATCGGGTTCTTCGGCCTGGGCCTGGATCAGGAGCGGATTGAGCGGGCAGCGCGACTTGCATCGATTCACGAGGAGGTGGTGGCGATGCCCATGGGCTATCACAGCCTGATAGGCGATATGGGGAGCTCGCTATCGGGCGGGCAAAAGCAGAGGATCATTCTTGCTCGCGCCCTGTACCGGGACCCGCGGCTGTTGTTCTTGGACGAGGCCACCAGCCACTTGGATGTCGGCAAAGAGCGCCGGGTCAACGAGGCGGTGAAGCAGATGCAGCTGACCAAGGTCATCGTAGCCCACCGCCCTGAGACAATCGATAGCGCGGACCGGGTACTGGTGGTGGAAAAAGGCCGCGTGGTAACCCGTGGCGTGGCGCCGGGCGGGGCGCACATCGCTGTGGTCGAGCTAGAACCTGCCGGGGTGGGAGCAAGTTAGACAGTATTGGGTGTCGGAGTGTAGCGGTTGAAGATTCGGCCGATGCGCGGAGGGCATTGCCCTGGCAGGCCGGAATTCCTGGCGTCTTCGGAAGCCAAGCTCCTTCAAGCCAGCACCGAACGGACAGGCATGCGATTGATTCCGCACTGCACATTGTCGGCGGCCTATAGCTACACAAGCAGGCAGTGGCTGCCGGGCTCACCTCCGCTCAATTGCGCTCCCTTTCTGCGCCGTGCACTGGTCTGGAGACGGCGGAGCGATATAGCGTTGCTCGACCATGCTCGACCATGCTCGACCATGCTCGAAGGCTCGGTGGCCGATGCGTTCTGTGGCCGCAGGTGGGCCAGCGGCACAGTGCGGCGGCTATGCGCCTCTTTACATCGCTATGGCGTCTCACGCCGCTCCTGCAGCACCGCAGGCGGCTCGACCTCTATCCGTACCGGCACCCCGAGCGCTTGCGTAAGCTCGGTCTCCTTCGCCTTGCCGCCTACGCTGCCGCGTGCGATCGCCACGACGATCGCGCCGGTGCGCTCGTCCACGTAGCGGCCGTGCGCCGTCGGCAATGCCGCATCGATCCTGGTGGCGCTGTCGGACATGATGCGGTTCAACTCGGCGAACGAATGCGCTGCGCCAGGCTCGAATACCACCTGCAGGTGGCCGCCGGCGACGGCGTGCGTCTGCGGCGCGACGGGCTTGGCGCCGGTGAGCCGGACCACGATCCGGCGCTGCTCGCGCTCGTAGTAGAGCCCGGCCAGCCGGTCCGCATACTGCTCGCGCAACCGCTGCACGATCGGGCCGGTGTCCGGCTCGGCCTCATCGGGCGGCGCCGTCGGCGGCGTTGCGGCCGGTGAAGCAGAAGCCGGAGCAGGGGGCGGAGTAGAAGCCGGAACCGGAGTTGAAGCAGAAGCCGGAGCGGAAGCCGAAGCCGCAGCCGCAGCCCCCGCGTTATCCGGCTTCGGCGCCGTGTCGTCCGTCCTGCTGCATCCCGTGGCGCCCAGGCACATCATCAGTGCAATTCCCGGTACTCGCATCGTGCTTTCCATGATCGAAGGGAGATCGGCCGTTTATACCGGCCGACCATGAACCCTGCCTGGGCGGCCACGGGGGTGCCAGGCGCTACGGATAGAGCAGGTTGAGCCCCAGGCTGTCGTAGGCCCAATCGGTGCTCGTGTAGTGGCACGGACTGCCGCCCGCCAACGGCCCGGAGAAGTGGATGCCCGCGGCGAGGGTCGATGCCGTGAACCACGGTCCGCCGCTGTCGCCGCCAGCGCAAAACAGCGACGCGCCGGCCACGCGCACGTACACCGCGTTGCAGGCGAGGTTGTTGTTGGGACCGCAGATGCTGCCGGGGCTGGATACCGTGGACTGGACGCTGCCGCAGTTGTAGCCGCCGCTCTGTCCATAGTGGCAGTGCACGGCACCGGTCGTCGTCGCGCCGCGTGTGCGCCGTCCCGTCGCTGCGCGCCAGGCGTCGGCATAGAAATAGCCGCCGAAGGCGACGGCGGTATTGCCGAGCCGGAGCAGGTCCGCATTCGCGTTGGCCAGCAGCGCCACCTCGTTCAGCGTGTGCACGGCGCCATCCAGGCCGGTGTAGGTCTGCGCCGCGCCGGTGTCGCAATGCCCGGCGGTGAGCACGCCATGCTGGTTGCTGGCCGCATGGTTGACCGCGAACCCGGTGGTGCACTGCGAGGACAGTACGCCGCTGCCATACACCGCCTGCGGCACCGAGCGCGGCGCCGCGTCGACGCGCACCGGCACCCCGGCGAGCCGTTCGAGCCGCGTGGTCAGCTGCGCCGGACTGCGGGTGTCGGGATCCACTTCGATGACGACGGCGCCGGCGCGTTCGTCCACGTAGCCGGCGTGGATCCCCGAGGCCTTGTCGCGCAGTCCGGACGACAGTACCCGCTCCAGGCCGGCGGCCAGTTGCGCCACGGTGTGCGCCGCGCCGGTCTCGAAGGCGACCTCGAGCGTGTCGGTGCCGAAGGTGTGGAACTGCGGACGCACCGCCTGCGCGCCGGTCAGGCGCACCACCAGCCGGTCCACCGGGGCGTGCTCGATGTACACGCCCGCGAGCCGGCCGGCATGGCGCGTGCGCAGTTGCTCGGCCAGCTCGGCGGCGTGCTCCTGCACGTTCATGATGCTGCGCGCACGCGCCGGGTCCACGTCCAGCGCCGCGGCGATGGCGGGCAGGTCGTGGTCCAGCGCCTGCGCCCGCGTCAGCGCATCGCCCGGCACCGCCGCCGGCGGCGCCGCCGCCTCGGCCGGGCCTGCGGACAGTCCTGCCAGCGCCGCCGCCAGGGCCAGGCCCAATCCCTGGGACTTGATCGTGTTCGTTCCTGCAGTCGCCAGTCGCGCGCACACCCGTTCGAGGTTCATCGTCGCTCTCCTGTGGATGGAAGGTCGTGGCGAAGCCGCGACCGGGCGGACTGTAGGAAGCGCGAAGCCGGTTTTTCTGTGATGGACAGGTGGGTCCGGCGCGGGCGCCGGGACTTGTCTACCCCAGGTGCCACGCCGCGGAATGCGCTTCACGGCGATGGCGATGGCGCGCGGAAAAAAAGCGCAGGTAATCGCCGCTCCGGTCCGCGTTGCTCGCCGTTTTGTGCGCCGCCGAAGAAATCGGACCGGTTGTCGATGCTGCTTGCACAGGCCTGTGGGCCGGTTCGGCTGCAAGCGGCGGCGGCCGCCAGGCGCCGCCGGCATGGTCGCGACGGCACGCAGCGCGGCCGTACTGCGCGCGATGCCGCCGGCGTTACAGACCCGGAGACATGCCGCCATCCACTCGCAGGTTGATGCCGGTGATGTAGCCGGCGACGGCGCTGGCCAGGAACGCGACCGCAGCCGAGACCTCATCCAGTCGACCAACCCGGCCGAGGGGCACCTGCGCGAACAGCGGGAGCATGGCCTGCTCGATCTGCGCCCACGGCGCATCCTCGTCGGCTACGCCACGTTCGGCAGCGGCTTGGCGGAAGCGCGCATCGAGCGTGGCGCTGTGGATGGTCCCGGGAGACACGGCGTTGACCGTGATCCCGTCGCCGGCCACCGCCTTCGCCATCGACGCGGTCATGGCGTTCATGGCCGCCTTGCATGCCGAATAGTCCGGTGCGAAGGCCGGAGGCATCGTGGCGGCGAGGCTGGATATGTTGATCACCCGGCCCCACCGCGCTCGCTGCATGCCGGGCAGCAGCCACGTGGTGATGCGAAGCGCGGCCAGTACGTTGCGGTCGTACGCGCCGGCCCACGCGTCCGCTCGCGTCGTGGCCCAGCTGTCCCTGGCGCCGCCCGAGCCCCCGGCGTTGTTGACCAGGATGTCGATCGGGCCGACCAGGCGCTGCGCGTCCGCGGCCAGGCGTTGCGCCTGGTCGGCATCGGTCAGGTCGCCGGACACGGCATGGGCGCGGCCGCCCTGCACGACGATATCGTTGGCGACCCGCTCGGCAAGCGCCTGGTCGCGGCCGTGCACGACGACCACGGCGTTCTCGGCGGCGAGCTTCCGGGCGATGGCTTCGCCGATGCCTTTGCTGCTGCCGGTGACGAGCGCGGTCTTGCCGTCGAGGTCCAGGTCCATGGCGGGGCCTTGTGCTGCGGGTGCCTTCGCAACGTAAGATCGGCCGATGGACGACACAAGTACGCACCTTTTGGTGCCCGACCGCGGGCAGCGCGAGGCCTGTCTTGGCCCCGACGGTTCGGTCGCGCACGTGACCGGGTTGATGAAGGCGATCCAGGGACGCTGGAAGCTGCCCATCCTGTTTCGGCTGTATGCGGATCCTTCGCTGCGGACCGCGCAGCTGCGGCGGTCCCTGGCGGGCATCTCGCAGAAGATGTTGACGCAGCACCTGCGCGAACTGGCGGCGGACGGCCTGGTCGAACGCGTCGATTTCGGCGAGAAACCCCTGCGGGTCGAATATCGCCTGTCCGAGCGGGGCCGGCGGCTGCGGCCGGTGCTCAAGGCGATGCGCGATTTTTCGGCGAACCGGTCGGCCTAGGGTTGCCGTGCCCGCAGCGGTGCGGTCCGCAACGCGGGTCTGCACGAGTTCATGCGATCGCGCGTGCCCGATAGCACAATGCGCCTGGCACGGCCGGCGCGCGTTCGGTGCACGCCGATGCACCCGGAGGGCAGGACTTGGAAACGATACGGCACGAAGGACAACGCGGCGTCGCGGCCACCCGGCTCTACGCGCTGCTCGCGCGCGAGGGCCGCACGGGCGTGGTCTTCCGCCGCGGGCCGAGCAGGCAGGTGCAGCTGATCCGCTGGGACCTGCGCACGGATACCTTCGAGCACGGGCAATGGTTCAAGGGCCGCATCTACGAACGGCGCTGCGATCTCTCGCCGTCGGGCCGGTTGCTGGTCTATTTCGCGTCCACGCAGCGCGGCGACTTCGGCACCTGGACCGCGGTCTCGCGCCCGCCGTTCTTCACCGCGCTGGCGCTGTGGCCGAAGGGAGACAGCTGGGGCGGCGGCGGCATGTTCGACGACGAGCACACGCTGCTGTTGAACCATCGGCCGCTGGAGGGCCGCGAGCCGTTCCCGATGCCCGCCGGCTTCCGGCTGAAGCCGGGCATGCGGGTGTTGCCATTCGGGCAAGGGTCCGGTGGCGGCGAAGACGATCCGATCGACAGCGTGCTGCGGCAGCGCGACGGCTGGCAGGTGATCGACGGCGGCGAGGGCGAAACCGGCCGGCTCAAGGACGATGTGCTGTATCGCTTCAGCCGGCCGCGGATCGCGCAGAAGGCGGGAGTCGGCGGCCGGCGATTGGAGGCGCGGCTGCATGCCGTCGGCCGCCGGAACCAGGCGTGGTACGACCTGGAGCATTGCGTGCTGGACCGCGATGGAAATACGCTGCTGCGTCTGCCGGGCAGCGATTGGGCGGACTGGGACGGCGGCGACCTGGTGTTCGCGCGGAACGGCTGCCTCCATCGCCTCGCCAAGAGCGACTTCAAGCGCTACGAGCACGAAGGCGAACAGGCCTTCCGCCTGCTGCACGATTTCAGCAACGCGCGGTTCACGCCGCTGGCGCCTACCGAGGATGCGCTCAAGTATTGAGGGCAGCCTGGCGGGCAAAGCGGGTACAACGTGCGATGGCTGCGTCGCGCTAGCCTTCGATCGCCGTGCCGAAGGCCAGCGCCTGCGCCTTGCGATCGCCGGTCAGCGCGCCACGCATGGCCTGTTCGCTCAGCGGGCGCACGATCCACTCGGCCGAGACCTTGCCATTGCCCGCCTGCACGATCGCGATCGCCAGGAAGTAGGTGCGGCCCGGGCCCACGCAATACCAGAAGGCGTCGTTGGGCACCGGATCGCGGACGAGGCGATAGACATCGTCCCCCGCGTAGCGCGAGGTCTGGCGGCTGATCTTGACCACCTGCAGCGCCGCGCCACTCACCTGGCCTTCGGCTGTCTGGAAGGTGCGGCGCGCGAAGCTCTCCCGCAGCGTCCGCTCGACCTTCTGCCGCCCGCGCCATGAGAGATAGACGCCGCACGCGGCGAACAGCACGATTGCTGGGATGGCTAGGACCGCGCCCATATCCGCCGCGTGGAGTGTGTGATGCGCCGATGATAGCCGGGCAGGGAGCGTTGGGCGCAGCGTCTGCCGCGCTGCTTGCGGAGCGCCGCTGCGGAGATGCCAGGCGCGGTGAGCGGGCCAGCAGAAGCGGGTGCGCCGGGCGCGCAGGCAAATGCGCGCTGCCGGCGCAGGTGTTCGATCCGACGGGATGCGCCGACGGAATCGGGATCTCTCCCTCTCCCGTCTTCGCATCGGCCTGCTTCGTCAGTCCTGACTCTTGCCTTTGCCCTTGCGCTTGAACTCCATGATCAGCCGCGCCAGTTCGTCTTCCTCGGCATAGAAGAAGGCCAGCGGCATCTCGAGCGCCGCCGCGAGGCGTTGCAGGGTCTGCAGGTCGGGCTGGTGGACGCCGGTCTCGTAGCGGTTGACGCGGGTGCTGGCGACGAAATCGTCCAGGCCGGCCTTGATGCCCAGGCTGCGCTGCGAAATGCCGTAGACCTCCCGCGCCTCGCGTAGCCGGCGGCTGTAGACGGGGAGCGGTTTTTTCTCAGCCACCTGCGTACGTGTCCCGGACTTCGATACGCGGAAGCTTCCGGAACGGGGCTTGACTTCGATACTACGCTAAACGTAGTCTCGCCATGTCAGCTACGTTAAACGTAGTCATGCGACGTCTTTCGCGCGAACCGGCAGCAGGTGCGATGCGGTGCGGAGGCGGCAGGGGGAAGGGAAAAGCGGGAGCAGACAACGCGGCGACGACGAATCGGCATTCCGGATGGAACGCCGGCACGCCTCACGCGGGCGACGGTTGTTCGTATCGCTAACGCCGTGCAGCGTGGCGATGTTCGCGGTCGGTGGGATGGGTCGCCGCTGCCGGCGCGGCCCGTGCGGACCGTCGCTGCTCGATCCAGCGCCGACATGGAGGCATGGCGGCAGGGCCAACCAGGGGAAAACCAAAGGACGCAGCATGAAGAACAGCACGTTACGCAACGCCATCTCCATCGCCCTGCTCGCCGCCGCCAGCGGGGCGGCGGGCGTGGCCGCAGCCCAGGAGGCGACACCGCATGCGGATGCGGCCGCCACCCAGCTCGAGGCGATCGAAGTCACCGGCACGCGCATCAAGGACGGCGCGGTGCCGTCGCCGGTGATCTCGGTCGATGCGGCGCGGATCCAGGAGGAGGATTTCAGCGACCTCGGCGAGGTGATCCGCAGCATTCCGCAGAACTTCTCCGGAGGCCAGAACCCGGGCGTGCTCAGCGGGAATCTGGCCGGCGCCGGCAACGCCAACCAGAACATGACCGGCGGGTCGAGCCTGAACCTGCGTGGGCTGGGGGCCGACGCCACCTTGACCCTGCTCAACGGGCGCCGCATGGCTTATGGCGGCTTCACCCAGTCGGTGGACATCAGCGCGATCCCGGTGGAGGCGGTGGAACGGGTGGAGATCGTCGCCGACGGCGCGTCGGCGATCTACGGCTCCGATGCGGTGGGCGGCGTCGGCAATGTGATCCTCAAGCGCGAGTACGAAGGCGTGACCGTCGGCACGCGCTACGGACGCGCGACGCAAGGCGGGATGACCAGCCGCGAGTACGACCTCACCGCCGGCGCCACCTGGCGCAGCGGCGGGATCATCGCGACCTACAAGGACGCTTCGGTCGATCCCATCCATAGCCAGCAGCGCCGCTACAGCGCGCAACTGCTCGATCCTTCGACCCTGTATCCCGGCAGCGACCTGCGCAGCGGCCTGCTCAGCGCGCACCAGTCCCTGGGCGACGTCGCCGAGCTGCGCCTGGATGCGCTGCGGTCCGAGCGCGACCAGCTGCACCTGTACAACGCCAGCGGCAGGAACAGCCGGGTCACGCCGGAAACCACCACGACGTTGCTCTCCCCCAGCCTGGATGTGTGGCTGCCGAACGACTGGAAGCTTTCGCTCGGCGCCACCTCCGGCCGCAGCGAACACGCGCAGTACCGGCGCGAGACCGTGCTCGCCACCGGCGCGGCGACCGTCACCGATGTGTGCTACTGCAACGACAGCCGCAGCTACGAGCTCGGCGCCGAGGGGCCCCTGTTCGCCGTGCCTGCCGGCGATGCGCGCCTGGCGCTCGGCATCGGCTATCGCAGGAACGAGTTCCGCAACGTCGACCACGTCGCGGGAGCCGACACGATCCGCGGACGCGAAAGCGCCAGGTTCGCGTACGCGGAAGCCAACCTGCCGCTGATCGGGCCGGGCCAGGACATCGCCGGCGTACAGCGCCTGACCTTGACCGCTGCGGTGCGAGGCGAGGACTACAGCACGTTCGGCGGGGTGACCACACCGAAGCTCGGCGTGGTCTACGGCCCCAACGCCGACTTCACGCTGAAGGCGTCCTGGGGCAAGTCGTTCAAGGCGCCGACGCTGTTCGAGCGCAACTATGCGCGCAATGCCTGGCTGTTCTTCCCGAGCAGCTTCGGCGGCACCGGGTATCCGGCCGATGCGACGGTGCTGGTGCTCGATGGCGGCAACCGTGATCTCGAACCGGAGCGTGCCATCACCCGCTCGCTGTCGCTGGCGTACCATCCTGCCGGACTGCGCGGCCTGGAGGCGGAGCTGAGCTGGTTCAGCGTGGACTACAGCAACCGGGTGATCCAGCCGATCGCCAATTCCAGCCAGGCGTTGAACAATGCGATCTATGCGCCTTTCGTCGACCGCACGCCGACGGCGCAGGAGCAGGCGGATGTCATCGCACGTGCCGGCACGTTCTACAACTTCGTCGGGGCGCCGTACGCGGCCGACAAGGTGGCCGCGATCATCTACACGCAGTACGCCAACGTGGCCCGGCAGGACATCCAGGGCGTCGACCTGTCGGGGTCGTATCGGCTGGAACTGGAGCCGGGGACATTGACGCTGCGCGGTTCGGCGAACTGGCTGGACAGCACGCAGCAGACCGTCCCGACCCAGGGCGCGCACGCGCTGGCGGGCACGCTGTTCAACCCGCCGAAGGTCAGCAGCCGCGCGGGCGCGGTCTGGAAGCAGGGCGGGTTCACGGCGTCGCTGTTCGCCAACTATCGCGGGGGGGTGAGCAATCGGATCGACGGGGTGAAGTCGGCCTCGTTCACCACCGTCGATGCGGCGCTTCGCTACGCCACCGGTCCGCGCGGCGATGCCTGGTCCGGGCTGGAGTTCGGCTTGTCCGTCGACAACGTATTCGATCGCGATCCGCCTCTGTACCGGGTCACCTCGCCGCTGTACGTGGCGCCGTACGACTCGACCAACTACTCGGCGATCGGGCGCTTCCTGAGCCTGTCCGTGTCCAAGCACTGGTGATGCCGCGGCGGTTGCGCGGCGCAAGCGCCGCTTGCCGACGGTTTGAGAGAAGGGACTGCATCCATGTCGAAATGCATCGTGTGGCGCCTGCTGCTGGCGGCCACCCTGTGGATGGGTATTGCGTACCTGTGCCACGCCGAAGCCGTGCCGCCGCGCCGGCTGCTGGAAGTGGCCGACATCGGCGGCCCGACGCTGTCGCCGGAGGGGCGCCGCGTGGCGTTCCGGGTGGAGCAGGCGGCGCTGGAACGCAACACCTACGACAGCGCGTGGTACGTGCAGGGCCTAGGCGATGCATCGCCCAGGCGGGTCGCGGAGGGCGGCGTGCCGTTGCGCGACTCGGCCGGAGGCGCGTTGCCGGCGCGCGCGGTGTGGTCGCCGGACGGCCGCTGGATCTACTACCGCGCGCGGGTCGACGGCAGGATCGACGTCTGGCGCGCGGCCGCGGACGGGACGGGGGCCGCGCCCGTGACGCGCGACGCTGCGGACGTGCGCGAGTTCGTGTTGGACCCGGACGGGCGCGTGCTCCGGTACAGCGTCGGCGCGACGCGCGAGGAGGTCCTGTCGGCCGAACAGGCCGAGTACGACCGGGGCATCCACATCGACGAAACCGTGCCGATTGGCCAGGGCCTGTTCCGGTCCGGCAACGTCGAGGGACGCCTGGCCACGCAGCGCTTCGGCAAGGTGTGGTTCGATCGCGCCTCGCTGCTGGCCGAGGTGCCGGACCGATGGATGGCGCTGGACCTGCAGACCGGGGCAACCCGCGCGCTGGCCGCCGCTCCGGAGGCAGCGGCCGAACCGGCGCCGGCCGCAGGCATGGCGGGCGTCGATGGCGATCCGTGGAAGTCCGTGCGCGATCCGCGTGGCGGCAGCATCGCCCTGCTGGCGCGCGTGGGCGACGGCCGCGGGCAGTTGCACCGGCCCGATGTGCTGCTGTCGGTGCTCCGCGGCGGGCATGCGCGGCGCGCGGTGCACTGTACGTCGGCGGCGTGCACGGGCAAGGCCATCACCGGCATCCAGTGGCGTCCGGGCCATGACGAAGTGCTGTTCACCATCACCGATCCCGGCCTGGGCCTGGCGCAGTCGATCCTCCGCTGGAACGTCGAGTCCGGCGCGGTGCGCCAGGTCGTACGCACGCGGGGACTGGTCAACGGCGGGCGCGATCCCGCGTCGAACTGCGGCCTATCGGCCGAGGCCTTGGTGTGCGTGACCGCGGAAGCCGACCGTCCGCCACGGCTCGAACGGATCGATCTGGAAAGCGGCGAGCGCCATGTGCTGTTCGATCCCAACGTGGCGCTCGCGCTGGACATGGCCCGCGTTGCGCCGGCGCGCCTGCTGCGTTGGGCGGATGCGCAGGGGCGATGGTTCAGCGGCCAGTACTATCCGGCACGACGACGCGGTATTGCGCCGGCGCCGTTGTTCGTCACCTACTACAGCTGCCCGGGTTTCGTGCGCGGCGGGGCAGGCGACGAATGGCCGCTGGCCTCGCTGGCGCAGGCCGGCATATCGGCACTGTGCATCAACCAGTTGCCCGGCTACACCCTGGACGCGGTCGAGCGGCATGGGCAGGGGCTGGCCGCGGTCGAGAGCGCGATCGATCTGCTGTCCTCGGCAGGGGAGGTCGACCGGACGCGCGTGGGGATGGGGGGATTGAGCTTCGGTGGAGCGGTGACGTTGTGGACCGCGACCGAATCGGACCTGCTCGCCGCCGCATCGGTCGCCAACCCGGTCGTCTCGCCCACCTACTACCTGTTCGGCAGCATGAAGGGCGAGGGCTTCCTCAAGGGCCTGCGCGACATGTGGGGCCTGGGCGCGCCCGGCGAAACGCCGGAACGCTGGAAGGCGCTCTCCCCGGCCTTCAAGCTCGACAGGATCCGGGCACCGATCCTGTTCCAGCACTCCGAGCAGGAGTACTTGTACGCGCTGGACTACGAGATTCCGCTGATCCGCGCGCAGCGTGCGGACCTGTACGTGTTCCCCAACGAGCCGCACCAGAAGTTCCAGCCCAGGCACAAGCTCGCGGCGTACGAACGGAACCTCGACTGGTTCCGGTTCTGGCTGCAGGGCTACGAGGACCCTTCGCCCGCGAAGGCGGCGCAGTATTCGCGCTGGCGGCTGATGCAGCGAACGGTGACGCGCGCTCGATGACGACGTGGACATCAACCCTGGTGACGGACCCAGTTCTCGACCGCGCAGAGGTCGAAGATGCGCATGAACGCGTCGTCCCGGGGCGCCAGCTCGCGGTCGAAGCACCGCTGCAGGGCACCGGTGTCGAGCAACCCCTGCGCCTGGAGCCGGCCGGTCAGCAGATACTCGCGGATACGGCGTTTGCTCTTGCGATAGAACGCGCCGGAGTAGTTCATGAAGGTGCCCTTGCTGCGGCGGTGCAGGATCTCGGCGGGCAAGCTGTCGGCGAACGCGTCGCGGGCGATCGCGCGGTTGCGGCCCTCGGCTATCCACATCCAGCTCGGGACCTTCAGGCAGGCTTCCACCACCGGCTGCGACAGCAACGGCATCCGCAACCGCCATTTCGCGCCACGGGCCAGCCCGTCCCTGAAGACCTGGGTGCCGGCGAGATCGAAGATGCGCTCCCTGTCTCCGGGCAGGGCGTCGTCGGGCGCCACGAACCAGGGATGGGGTTCCAGCAGATCGGGCGCCGGCGTCGCGGCGAGGAAGGATCCGTCGGCCCTGCGTGGCGGCCGCGGCGCCGAGAACAGCTTCCTGAGCGTCAACCTGCCGGCCTTCCAGACCGTGCACTGGTGGAGCTCGGCGAGGTCATGGATCGCCTTGATCGCGGCGGCCATTCCGCGTTCGCGAAACGCATCCGCTGCCGGCGCCGCGGTCCGGGTGTAGCAGAAGACCGTGTCTCCGCCGCCGCCGGAGAAGAAGCTGTTGACGCCGAGCTGCGCGCCGACTGCCTCCTTCAGCGCATTGGACGCATGCTGGAGGAACCACGTGCTCGGAGCGACCGCGTGCGGCGGCGGCGGGGAATCCAGGTGCGCGTCGTCGAATCCCAGCGTTCGCACATGCAGCTCGCTGTGCAGCAGAGCGGCCATCTGCAGCGCATACCGTCGCTCGTCGGCCCCCGGTACTGGCGTGACCAGGTTGCAGCACGCCACGCGGGCGTGCGCGTTCTGCAGGCACGCCGCCACGATCGACGAGTCCAGCCCGCCGGACAGCTCCAACAGGACGGACGCATCCGTGTCGGCCCATTGGCGCACCGTGGACGTCACCGCGGTTCTGACCTCGGCCTCTGCCTGGCGCCGATCGCGATGCCGGCAGTGCGGTGCGACGAAATCCCAGGGGGACCAGGCCTGCTCGATGGTGCTCTGCTCGCCACGCATGTTGAGTCGACAGCCAGGCAGCAGCTCGCGCAGCCCGCAAAGCCCGGTGCGGCCGGTCTTGAGGTGCGGATAGGCGAGGTTGCCGCGGATGAAGTCCCAATCGATCTGCCTGGCGTACAGGCCGATGCGCGTTGCGATCGAGATGTCGGAGGTGATGAAGCCGCCGCCTTGCGAATAGACGCAACCGACGCCGCCGGATGGATCGCGCAGGACGGTCGTGGCGTGGGTATCGCCCGGCGCATGAAGAAGCAGGTACTCGCCCCAGTACCTGTCGATGAGGTGTTCGGCCAGAGTGTGTGCCGAGAGGGGGCCGGATAGGTACGAACCATCCACCGGCACGCCGTTGCGCGAGAAGACGTGGCCGATGAGCGCGCCGCCGCATGCCAAGCGGAGGACGGGCGTGTCCGCCGAGGCATACAGGGCCATATCATCCAGCGCCAGCTTTGCATGGAGCCCAAGGCGATGAAGCGCTTCATCGATATCGCCGTCCGCGGCCCTGCTGCGATGCGCACCCAGCAAAGCGATGTAGCGGTACATCACACCACCCGTAGGGGCGTATGGGAACTGACATTGCCGACCGTGTCGTTCAGGACGAGATCGCCCGCCTGTACCCAGCAATGTGCAGAGAACGGATCGAGCGCGACGCCGAACACGACGTGCGCATCGAGCCGCCGCCTGCGCAGGAATTTCGCCATCGCGACGGAATCCAGCAGGCAACGCATCTGCAGCGGCACATAGGGACGCGCCCGCCGGAATGCGGCAGCGACCTCAGAGAGCCGGGGCTCGACCGATTCGGAAGGCAGCATGACCCGCGACGCGGAGCTGCGCCTGTCGGGCGCGAGGCCAGCAAGGACGGTCCTGAGCGTCGACGACTTCAGCTGAAACCGCGTGTACAGCACGATCGCGAAGACCTCGAGAAGCTCCGAAGGCCGAAGCCGCCGGGATGGAGTGGGGGCCTCCATGGCGCTGCGTGCGGCAGGCTCGATGCTTGGCCGCTCTTCGATTCCTGGGGTGTCATCGACGAGGACGTTGCTTGCGATCAATCCGCTTATGTCCAGGTCGGCAGGCCCATCCCCGTCCAGGTGAGCGAGCAGCGCCCGCTCCATCGCCTGCGGCAGGCGAAAGTAGCGGTCGTTGTCGATGTCGAGGAAGACCAGGTGCTCGCCTACCCGGCAGAACGACAGGCCGTTGCGCATTGCGTAGTGGGTCATGCTCATGCCCCCGTGAGAGAGAGGGCGCACCGGTCGGGTGCGCCCCCCGGTGGCTTCAGTCCTGGGCGATGCCCAGGGCAGTGAAGCCTCCCATTTCCTCGCCTGCCAGCGGACCGCCTTGGGTGTCGGTGCTGGCGACACCGAGCATGATGATCGCCCGGTCCGGTGCATCGAGGTGCAGCGCGTCTTCCTTCATGTCGTTCATGGTTGATCTCCCGGCGAAAGGGCGCGCCGTGGGCGCGCCCTGCCTTCACTCTTCGGAAATGCCCAGGACGTTGGGGCCGCCGATCTCCTCGCCCGCGAGCGGTCCACCCTTGGTTTCCACGCTGGCGACGCCGAGTACGACCACATCATCCGGCAGGTTGGCACGGGCGTTGTCGTTGGTGTCCATCTCTGTCTCCTTCGGTTGCGTCATGGACGTCCCATGACGAGCGCAGCGTAGGAGGCCGGAATTCGTATATTCAAATTATTATTTGCTTGTAGCGAGTAGATTATTCCGTTACGTGATAGCCATCTTGAGATGCCGCGTTCAAGGGCCGTGTTCCTCCCGCGCCGTTCGATACAGGCGCATTCGGCCGGCCTCACCCGGGCGTGGCCGTGCTGATCGCTTAGGCATGAGGGGTGCACGCCGCTTTCCACGGGCGCCAGCCGAGGTGGCAGGCGCGCGAGCCTCAGTGGTGGGGGTCGCTGCGGTCGCTCAGCAAGGCCACGATGCACGGGACGAGCTGCTTGCGGCGTTCGTGATATTCGAGCAGACCGGATCGCAGCGCCGGGATATCGCGTTTCTGCCAGTGCCGGTTGAGCTCGGCTAGCTCTTCGGCCGGCTGTTCGAGCAGGCCGTGCTTGGCGCGCCGTATCGGCGCCAACCGGTCGTTGGCCTGCGTTATGGCGTGGTGCAGGGACCGGTGGCCCGTGGCAGCGGCGATCGCGTCGAACAGCTGCCATGTCCGCTTCACCACGTCGTCGTCGGCGGAGATCTCGAGTTTTCCGACCTTCCGCACCAGCGGCGCGGCGCCGATGTCGCATGCCATCAGCAGCAGGCGCTGCATCCAGTCGTAGAGGTCGCGCAGTGCGACTTCGTTGGGCAAGGGCACCTGCAGCCCGCCGCGCGCATGATCGGCGATCAGGCCCTCGCCGACCAGCCGGTACAGGGCGAATCGAACGGGCGTGGGGCTGGTGTCGAATTGCGCGGCGAGCGTGGCCGGATCGATCCGCTGCCCTGGTAGGTAACGTCCCGATTGCAGGGCGCGCCTGACCTGTCCGTACAGGAACGCACTCTTGGAATGGATCGAACTCATAGCGGAACTCCATGTCTGCGTATGGCTGCCTCCCTGCGCTGGATAATACAAAAGCCTGGAGAGAACGCGATCCGGACATCGCGAAGAAACCATGCGGTGTCTACAGCGCGCGCGCGATGTGGCCGCCGCGCCCTGCGTCTATGGGGGCACGCGTGGGTCGCGTCTGCAGTCCAGGCATGCCTCCAGGCAGCGCCCGACTGCGTCCTTCTCCGAAGGGTTGCGTCCGGTTTATCCGCCTTCCCATCCCATGCATGCTGGACAGTCCGCGATGAAGGCGGACTGGCGCACTCGGATACGACCCGCCCGCTAGCCTGCGCCCTGCAGCTCGGCCAGGAGCGCACGCGGCGTGGCGCCGGCGATGGCGCGGAATTCGGCGATCAGGTGCGCCTGGTCGTAATAGCCCGATGCGACCGCGATGCCTGCCCAATCGGTGCCGCCTTCCTCGCGTGCGGCGCTCAGGGCGCGGCGGAAGCGCGTGAGCTTGGCGAATGCCTTCGGGCTGACGCCCACGGCTTGGCGAAACATGCGGCGCAGGTGTCGCTCGCTCATGCCCAGGTCGCGGGCGACGGCCGCCACGCTGGCGTTCGCCAGCCGTGTGGCGGCATCGAAGGCGAGCAGCGCGTGGGCGCCGGGCGCCTCCGCCATGGCGATGCGTTCGGCGAGCGCATGTTCCAGCACCGCAGCCGCGGTGGCGGTGTCGTGCGCGCCGGCGAGCCGATCGAGCAACCGCTGGGCGGCGGGCCTGCCCCACAGGTCCTCGAGCGCGACGATGCGTCCGGCGATGTCCGCGGCAGGGACGCCGAGCACCGCTGCGTAGGTGTGCAAGTGCAGGCGCGCGAACAGCGTACGTTGCCCGGCGGGAACGATCTTGCGATGCGCCTCCTGCCGCATGCCCAGCGCATGGACATCGAGGCCATTGCGAACCGAAGCGCCGATGCGGACGACGAGATGGATTTCGGGGCCGGGAATGGCGACGCGCGGCAGGTCGCGCTCGCATTCGTGTACGAACAGTTCCGCCACGCCGGCCGGTGCGGCGATGGCTGGCCCGACGCGATGGCGTTCAAAGCGCATATGCATGCGCCCGATTCTGATGACGGCCTGGCGGCCGCGCAAGCCTTGGCCGATTTTTCCAATGCGCACCCGATACCCGAGGCTACGCTGGTTCCATGAAGACAATCCTTGTGACCGGTGCCACCGGAAAAGTTGGAAGCCGCCTCGTCGAGCGCCTCGCCCGGCGTGGCCATCCCCTGCGTGCGCTCGTGCGCGATGCGGCGCGTGCCGCCCATCTGCTGGGCGACCAGGTGGAGCTGGTCGAAGGCGACCTGCTCGATGCCGCCTCGCTCGACGCCGCGGTGCGTGGCATCGATGCCATCGTCCATTGCGCCGCGTTCTTTCGCGGCGCCACGCCCGAACAGGCGCATGCCGTGAACGAGTTGGGCACGCGGCAGCTTGCCGATGCCGCCCGCGCCGCATCCGTCGGACGCTTCGTATTCGCCAGCACCGGCCTGGTCTACGGGCCCAAGGGCGGCGGCCAGGCCCGCGAGGACGACGCGTGCGCGCCGGTGGACGCCTATCCCCTGAGCAAGCTCGCCGCCGAGCGCATGCTGCTCGCGCTGGAGGATCTGGACGTGCGCGTGCTCCGCCTGCCGTTCGTCTATGGCGACGGCGATGCGCACATCGCCGAGGCGGTGCCGTTGATGCGCGGCTTCCCGCCGGGCCAGCGCATGTCGATCGCGCACCATGTGGATGTCGCGCAGGCCTTTGCCTGCGTGCTCGATGCGCCCGCGTTGGCGCATCGCATCTACAACGTCGCCGCCGACGAGGCGCCCGACCTGGCCACGTTGTTCGCAGCGGTAGGCCAGCCCCCGCCCGACGGCTCGCAGGCCGAGCGCGCGCGCGTCTTCGATGCGCTGCTGGACAGCCGCCGCATCCGCGACGAGCTTGGTTTCAAGCCAGTGTTCCCGCGCCTTGCGGATGCGGTCCAGGCCGAAGCGCGGGATGCGGATGCCGTGCCCGATCGGGACGATCGACAGGGCTGACGGGAACAATGGGTACGCGGGGGGCTTGGCGGGCATCTCCAGCGTCGTCCTGCGGTGCCGCTCCTTGCGCCGCCGCGCCGCTACGCGTTCGACCATGACGGCTCCCGCACCGCCCTGGCGTGGCTCTCGACGGCCCTGGTCGGCCTGCGGGCCATCCGCCGCGGCCGGGTGCCGTCGCACTGGCGATGGATGATCCGCAGCTACCTGGTCACGCTCGCCCTGATCACGTTCCGGCTGATGATGCGGATCCCGGGCGTGATGGAACTGGCGTCGCCCACGGAAGTCATCGCGATCCTGCTGTGGCTGCGCTGGACGTTGCCGCTGCTGGTCTGCGAGATGGGGTATCGCATCGCTGCGGGGCTTCGGCGGTCGCGCACCGGCTCCCGCTACCGTCCCTGCGGCTCGGCCGGGCCGGCGGACGCCGTTGCAGGTACCAGCACTTCGCCGCTCTCCTTGCCGTCGCGGGTGAGTGTCAGCGACCCGGCGCCGCCCAGCTCCGGCGGCATGATGGACGGCAATGCGCGCAGCCCAGCGAGATAGCCGGGAATGTTCGCTTCCTCCCCGGCGATGTACGCGTCCACGGCGACACCCTCGCTTCGGTAGGTGCGGCTGAAGTGGACGGTCGCCAGCAGGCCGCCGGGTACCGTACGCCACCGCGGTACCTGGTATTCCACCGCATCGTCGCGAAGCATGGGGAATGCGGCGACCGCTTCGTCGCCGGTGGGCGATACGTGGACCTGCTTGAAATGCGGGTTGCGGGTCTGCACCGCCACCTGGCGCGCCTGTTCGAGCTTCGACCCGGGGGTGCCGCCATCGGTGTGGAGGAACACCGCGATCATGCGGTGCCACGTGGCCAGGCTCTGGCCTTGCGGGACGTATTCGACATAGCGCATGGCGCGGTCGGCCGATTCGGCGACGTAGCCCAGATAGAACGCGGTCCCGCCGAACTCGATACGCCGCGGAACCCCGGGGACTTCGATATCGGCGGCCGCCGGTGCCGGCGCCGACGCAGGCGTCGATGCGATCGGCCTGCCGCCGCAACTGCCGGCGACCGCCGTCGCGGTGCGCGCGTCGAGTTTGCGGGTGGCGACCTCGAACGTCACGTCGAGCGTGTCCTTGCCGTCCTCGGTGGCCCAGCCATACGCCATTTCCCCGCGCGAGAACCGGATGATGTAGGGCTTGCCCATCGCCCGGGTGACCTGCTTGGCCGTCCAGCCGGGGCGGATGGCCTGGGCCTTGTCGCAATCGATCGGCCTCGGCTGGGAGGCGGATACGTTGGTCGCGCACAGGAGGAGCGCGGCGAGCGCCGCAACGCGTGGCGCGATGTACGAAGAGGGCATGGACGTTCCTTGTCGGTGCGTTGGGTGCGGCGGATCATACATTTGAAATCGAGGGTGGGTCATGGGAGGCGTGGATGGATCGGCTGGCTGAGGCGAGCCACCGGTTGTCGATATGTCCTTTGGCACGTCCCCAACGTCACAGGCACGGTTGCGGACATCTGGCGACAATGCCCGCGGCACCTGCTTGAGTAGCGCATGAACCGGCGATCGATGGCATCGGGACGGTGGTTGTCGCTGGGGGAGTTCCCGCTGCCACGTGTGGGGGAGCGACGCGCGGGGAGGACGGAGACGATTTACGCGGCCATCTTCTGCGCTGCTTGGCCTATCGCAATCAAGAGCGCCGCACGTCCGGCGGCCTGGACGGCTTGGGATCCCGCTTCAATAACTTCCGTCCCACTGTGCCGCCTCCCGCTGTGCCGGTCCTCACGGCGCCTCGGGATTTGCGTGCGGCCGCTGCGCGGTGCCGTAGACCCATTCGTCGAAGACGTCCGACAGGTCTTGTCCGCTCGCGCGCTCCATCGCAGCCTGAAAATCGCGGCTGCCGACCGACGTTCCGGCATGGCCGCGGGTAAATCGGCGGATGCCGCTCCAGAAGGCCTGCTCGCCCAGGGTCTGGCGCAGATGCGCCAGGAACAGCGCGCCTTTGCTGTACTGGACCGCGCGGCGCATGCCGAGGGAGGGATAGGCGCCGGGCCATGCGAGCGGCTTGTCGAATCCCGCCGCGCGGGCGCGCTCCAGCCGACGTTGCGCCAACGCCAGTTCCTGCTGGTAGGCGGCTGCCCCGAACGCGTGTTCCTTCCACGCTGCGGTCATGAACGTGGTGATGCCCTCGTTCAACCAGAAGTCCTGCCACGACGCGCAGGTCACCAGGTTTCCCCACCACTGGTGGGCCATCTCGTGGGCAACGATCCATGCCGCGGTCGGCGCCTGGGCATCCTCTTCCAGTGGCTCCTGGCCGACAAGAGAGAAGGTGGCGGCCTCCTGCGCTTCCTGCCCCGGTACCCGCAGCTGGGTATAGCGGCGGCCGGGCAGCGCGATGCCGGCCTTGTCGGCCAGGAAGCGGGCGATGCCTGGCGCCTGCGCGAACGCCTCCGCCAGGTCGTCGCCTCGCCCGGTGGCATCCAGGTAGACCAGTTCGCCCACGTCGGTTTTGACCGTTGCCTTTGCGAACGTTCCCGCGGCGAAACCGAACAGATAGGCCGAGTAGGGTTGGGTGGAGCGCCAGCGATGCAGGACCAGGCCGTCGCCGCGCGGACGCAGCGGCAACATCTTGCCCACGCCCAACGAGGCCGTGCCGGCCGGCAGCAGCAGGTCGAGCGCGAACTGCGCCTTGTCGCCTGGCGCGTCCTGCAGGCAAACCATCCAGTCGCAGGAAAAATAGCTGCTGTAGACGCCATCGCCGGCGCGCACCAGGCCGCGGGCGGGTACCCCTTCCAGCGTGAAGCGGAGCGTGGCGATCGCACCCTTCTCGAGCGGGGCAGGCAATTCGAAGACGATGCCGTCGGCGTGTTTGACCACTGCCACGGCGCGGCCGTCCAGGGACGCCGCGCGCAGCCGCAAGGCGTTGGGCGAGAACACCAGTTGCGACACCCGTTGCGTGCCGCGCAAGGTGATGGTCTGCGTGCCGGCCACGGCGGTGGTCGCCAGGTCGGGGCGCAGGGTCACCGCGTAGCGTTCGACCTCGAAGCCCGCACCGGGCGCCGGCGCCACCGTCTGCGCCGCCGCGCCCGTCGCCGCCGATGCGGCGACCAGGGCGGCCAATGCCGCGCGCGCGTGCCGGCTCGCTGGCCGCCGTGTCGGGCGTGTCATCGGGGTTCCCTGGTGCCCAGCAGATACTTCAGCCCGTGGGTGAGCCCGCGCGGTGCCACGCTCAGGTGGTCTTCGTCGTTGAGCACCTCCAGTTGCACCTGCAGCCCGGGATAGCGCCTGGCGCGCAGGCTGCGCACCATCGCCTGCGCATCGTCCACCATGTCGTAGTTCTGCCCGTAGCGGGTCTGCTCGTACTCGCCGACGTACAGATAGACCTGCGCCGGCAAATCCTTGTGGGTGGCGGCGAACGCCTTCTCCTGGTCGCGCATGGCGTGCTCGCCGTACCAGTAGGACGGACTGCCCAGGATGTATCCGGCGAACATCTCCGGCGCGCTCAGCAGGATCTGCGTGCCGAGCAGGCCGCCGTAGGAATGGCCGAGGTACAGGCGCCTGCGCTCGTCGGTGCGGTAGCGCTGCGCCACGAACGGCAGCACCCGATCGCGCAGGTAGCCGATGTAGTCGCTCGCCTTGCCATGGGTCGGCGTCGGTGGCGAGTTCGCCCCGTCCTCCGGCGTCGGCGTGTAGTCGCGGCGCCGGCTTGGCATGGCGTCGTCGCCGATGGCGTACGACAGGCCCACCAGGATGAAGTCGTCGATCTTCGGCCCTTCGCCATTCAAGCGCCGCGCGATCTGCCGCACCAGCGGGAAGGCGTAGTCGGCATCGGTGACATACAGGACGGGATAGCGGCGGGCGGGGTCGTCGGCATAGCCCCGTGGCATGGCGACGAACACCTGGTAATCGCGGCCGGTAGCCGGATCGGGCACCGTCCAGACCTGGCTATCGACGATTTCGTAGGGCTTGCCTTCGCCGCGTTGCCCGCCCGGTACAGACGCCGTGGCGGGTGCGGCTGCCACCTGCGCCGGCGGCGTGGACGCGGGGCTCTTCGGTGCCTCGACGCAGCCTGCCAACAGCAACGCCCCCCATCCCAGCGACAACCACTTGCTCAATCTCGGTCCCTTGCCCATTCGGGCGTCATGGATCCGAAGTATTGCATGGTGTCCGTTCCACAGGAGAAGGGAGGGGACGGAGACCATTGGCCGGTGCCCGCGTGCCCACCGGCTCACCATCCAAAGGCACAGGCGCGAGCGTGTACGTCCGGCGACACTGCTGGCCACATGAGCCTTCGGAGTAGCGCATGAATCGGCGATGCACGGCGTTGGGATGGTGGTTGGCACTGGCGGTTCCCGCTGCCGCGCAAGCGCAGGTGGACCTGACCGCGTTCGACAAGGACATGGCCGGGCCGCGCACCCAGGTGCTGGTGCTCGGCTCGGTCCACCTGAGCGAGATCTCCGGTGGTGTCCCGCCGCAGTCGCTTGATCCCCTGCTCGATCGGCTGGCCGCGTACAAGCCCCAGATCATCACCATCGAGGCGATCAGCGGCGAGCAGTGCGATCTCGCCGCGCGCCATCCGACGGTGTACGGGCCGGACTACTGCCCGGATACGGACAAGGCGAAAGCGGCGACGGGACTGGACGTGCCCGCCGCCATCGCCGAAGTGAACAGGACGCTCGCCGCGTGGCCGGCGCAGCCCTCGCCTGCACAGCGGCGGCGGCTGGCCGCGCTGTTCCTGGCCGCCAACGAGCGCGCATCGGCCTACGTGCAATGGCTGCAGCTGGCCCAGGCCGAACGGCATGCCGGCGATGGCCTGGACGATGCGCTGGTGGCGCTGCTCGGGCAGATCGCGACGCGCAACAACGAGGACTACCTGATAGCGGCGCGCCTGGCCGCACGGCTGGGCCTGCAACGGGTCTATCCGGTCGACGACCATACCGGCGACAACATGCAGGTCGCCGACATCAAGGCCTTCGGCCAATCCATCGAGCAGGCATGGAAGGCGGGCAGGGGCGAACTCGGCCAGATCGAGCTGCAGGAGAACGAACTGGCCAAGGGCCGCGACCTGCTGCCGCTGTATCGCTTCATCAACCGGCCGCATCATCTGTGGGTGCTTGCCGACGTCAACGCCGGCGCGGCCATGCGCGCGCAGTCGCCGCAGCACTATCCGCAGATGTGGGTCAGCGGATGGGAAATCCGCAACCTGCGCATGGTCGCCAACATCCAGCAGACCTTCCGCGAACGCCCCGGTGCGCGCGTGCTCTCCGTCGTCGGCGCATCGCACAAGCCCTGGTTCGACAGCTGGCTGGGGCAAATGCAGGGCGTGGAGATCGTCGACGTGGAGCGGGTATTGCAATGAGCCGGCGGCGTGCGGGAGATCGCCGATACGCGGACAGGCCGCATGGGCCGGCCTGGCATCGCTGCGCCGGCCCGGGCATCGCGTCATTGCAACGCCATTGCGCAGTGGCGCCGGTTGGTCGTTCGAAGCGCGGCCGTCGGCAAGACGGTGATGGCGCCGCCTCGGACGGCGCTGGCCGTTTGGCGCTGCCGTTGAGCTCGAAGCAGGCGCGGCGCCATCGCCGTTGTGCCGATTTGCGCATGTAAATCCGGCAACGGCTACAAGGTCTCGGCGCCGCGGTCGCGCACAATGCATTGGCGACGCCTTTGCTTGGCGCGCCATCCATTCCCCCTGCCGACGAGCCCGCCGATGCCGATACCTTCCTCGATCCCGCAACGCCTGGCCGCGCTGCTGTCGGGCGCGATGCTCGCGCTGGCGGCCGCCGTCGCGGTGCCGCAGGCGCAGGCGCAGGCGACGCGCTATGCCGATGCCGCACCGTTGCTGCTGGGCGTGGCCTGGTATCCGGAGCAGTGGCCGGAGGCGCAGTGGGAGCGCGACCTGGCGTTGATGGAGGCCGCGCACGTGCGGGTGGTGCGGATCGGCGAGTTCGCGTGGAGCCGCATGGAGCCGCGCGAAGGCGAATACGATTTCGGCTGGATGGACCGCGCCATCGCCGCCGCGGCGCGGCACCGCATGGTGGTGGTGCTGGGCACGCCGACCGCCGCGCCGCCGGCGTGGCTGACGCAGAAGTATCCGGATACCTTGCGCGTCGGCCCGGACGGGGTGCGCGACGAACACGGCAACCGGCAGCAGTTCTCCTTCGCCAGTGCGCGCTACCGCCAGCTGGCGCGCGCGATCGCCGAACAGATGGCGCGGCGCTACGGGCACCACCCGGACGTGGTCGGCTGGCAGCTGGACAACGAGTACGCGCAGGCCTCGTTCGACCCGGAAGCCAAGGCGCAGTTCCATGCCTGGCTGCAGCGCAAGTACGGCAGCATCGCGGCGCTGAACCGGCGCTGGGCGACCGCGTACTGGAGCCAGACCTACGACGACTTCGCGCAGATCCCGGTGCGCGACCAGGACCAGAACCCGGCCTTGCTGCTGGAATGGAAGCGTTTCGTCAGCGACACCTGGACCGACTACTCGCGCAACCAGATCGACGCCATCCGCCCGCATGCCGACGCGCGCCAGTTCATCACCACCAACACGATGGGCTGGTTCGCCGGCTTCGATGCCTACCAGCTGCACGAGGTGCTCGACATCGCCGCGTGGGACGACTACGTCGCCGGCGAGCGCTACGACTGGGTGGACAACGCGGCGCGCCACGACCTCACCCGCGGCTACAAGCGGCGCAACTACTGGGTGATGGAGACCCAGCCGGGCTTCGTCAACTGGCGCGCGAACAACGTGGCGCTGCGCAAGGGCCTGGTGCGGGCGATGGCCTGGCAGGCGGTGGCGCACGGTGCCGACGCGGTGGCGTATTGGCAGTGGCGCGCGGCGCCGAACGGGCAGGAGGAATACCACGGCACTCTGGTCGGTGCCGACGGCGAGCCGGTGCCGGTGTATGCGGAGATCCAGCGGGTCGGCGCGGAGTTCGCCAAGGCCGGCGCGGCGCTGGCCGGGACCACGCCGCGCGCGGAGGTGGCGATGATCAACGACTTCGACAGCCGCTGGGCGCTGGGCTTCCAGAAGCACGCCGCCGACTTCGACCCGGTGGTGCAGATGAAGTCGTTCTACCGGCCGCTGCGCCGGCAGGCGCAGGTGGTCGACGTGGTCTCGGCGATGGCGCCGCTGCAGGGCTACAAGCTGGTGGTCGCGCCGTCGCTCAACGTGCTGAGCGAGGCGCAGGCGCAGCGGCTGAAGGCCTATGTCGAACGCGGCGGGCACCTGGTGCTGGGCCCGCGCAGCGGCATGAAGAACGCCGACAACGGCCTGCATCCGCAGCGCCAGCCCGGGCCGTTGGCCGAGCTGCTGGGCGGCCGCGTGCAGCAGTTCTACGCGCTGGACGCGCCGATCCCGGTGGCCGGCGCGTCCGCGACCGGCACCGCGAAGATCTGGGCCGAACAGTTGCAGCCGCGCTCGCCGCAGACCGAAGTCGCGCTGCGCTACGGCCAGGCCAACGGCTGGCTGGACGGCGAGCCGGCGTTGCTGACCCGCCGCGTCGGCAAGGGCAGCATCAGCTATGTCGGCGCCTGGCTCGACGATGCGAGCCTGGATCGGCTCACCGGCGAATGGCTGCGCCGCGCCGACGTGCGCGCGCCGCTGGCCGACGTGCCCGAGGACGTGGAAGTCGGCGTGCGCAGCGACGGCCGCCGCCGCGTCGTGGTGCTGATCAACCACGGCCCGCGACCGCAACAGCTGCGCCTGCCCGCACCGATGCGCTCGCTGCTCGGCGCGGGCGAGCCCAGCGACGTGGTCCGGCTCGAACCCGACGGCGTCGAGGTGCTGGACGATCGTCCATAGCGCGGGTTTCCAGCGCACCGGTTCGATGAACGGCGGTGGCCGGTGCCAAGGCGCCGGGGGCACGGGATGCGCCGTACGGGGGCGAAAACCTACCGGCCAGTGAGCAGGCGGTGGCGGCACGGATCTAATTCAACCAGATGGTTGACTTTCGGGGTCGCCGGGTATTAAATTCAACCATATGGTTGAACATGTCATGCACCCGCACCCGTTGGATACCGTCTTCCACGCGCTGGGCGATGCCACGCGCCGGCAGATGCTGCGCGAACTGGCGGCGGGCGAGCGGACCGTGGGCCAGCTGGCCGAGCCGTTCGCGATTTCGCTGGCGGCCGCGTCCAAGCACATCAAGGCGCTGGAGAAGGCGGGATTGATCCGCCGCGAGGTGCGCGGGCGCACCCACCTGTGCCGGCTCGAGCCGGGGCCGCTCGCCAGCGCCCAGCAGTGGCTTCGCTTCTACGAGCGATTCTGGACCGGGCGTCTGGATGTGCTCGAACAGCTCCTCCGCCAGGAGGACGCCGCCGCAAGTCCCGACTCCCGAGGAGAAGACCCATGAACGAAGCTGTCGCAGTGGATGCCTATGGCGTGCTGGCCGAACCGGCCACGGTGAAGATCCAGCGCCTGTTGCCCGGCCCCATCGAACGGGTGTGGGCGTACCTCACCGAAAGCGAGCTGCGCCGCCGCTGGCTGGCGGCGGGGCAGATGGAGATGAAGGTCGGCGCGCCGGCCGAGCTCGTATGGCGCAACGACGAGCTGTCCGATCCGCCCGGCCGGCGGCCGGACGGTTTCGCCGAGGAACAGCGGATGCAGGTGCGGGTACTGGAACTCGATCCGCCGCGCAGACTGGCCATCAGCTGGGGCGCCAGCGACGGCGAGGTGAGCTTCGAACTGGAACCGCAGGGGGCCGACGTACTGCTGACCGTGGTGCACCGTCGCCTGCCGGATCGCAGCACGCTGCTCGGCGTGTCCGCCGGCTGGCATGTGCACCTGGACGTGCTGGCTGCCGTCCTGCGCGGCGACACGCCGGAGCCGTTCTGGGACGGCTGGACCCGCCTGCGCGCGGAATACGAGCGGCGCATGCCGGCCTGACGCACGGCGAGCCCGCGGCGCCGTCGTCGCCGATGCTCGTCTCGAGGCGCCGGGGCGCGGTGATCGACGCGGCGGCTGCGATGGGCCGCGGGGCGTGCCTGCCGGCAAGCGGCAACGTCGCGCTGCGTGCGTGCGGTGCGGGAATCCGCACGCGCGAAGCGGGTTCTGCGCGACGGGCCCGGCACCGTGGGTTCGCCTGCCGATGCGGCATGGAGGCATGAGTGCGACGCCGGATGCCTGCGTGACCGGCAGCCGCGCGCCGGCGTGCCGGCCCTGTCGGCAGGCAGCCGGACCGACGTCGCGCCACGGATCGAACCACTGCCGAAGACGCGACCGGCTACCGGCCGGCAGCGACCCAAGGCCGTGCGCGGTGCCGGCGAAGGTGCGCGCGAAGACGCCTGCCGCGCGGCGGCTGATCCCGATCCCGTAGAATGGCGCTGCCAGCGGGCGTCGCCATCGCCATCGCGTCGCGGCCTCTTCCCGTCCCGTCTGGAGTCTGCGCGTGCGTTCCCATCCCCTCTCGCCTGTCGGCCGCCTGTTCGCCGCCGCCGCCTTCTTCGAAGGCCTCACCTGGGCCGGCCTGCTGATCGGCATGCTGCTGAAGTACGGCACCCAGACCACCGAACTGGGCGTATGGCTGTTCGGCCGGCTGCACGGGGTGGCGTTCCTGGTCTACGTGGTCGCCAGCGTGATGGCCGCCGTGCGCCTGCGCTGGCCGTGGTGGGCGTGGCTGCTGAGCCTGCTGGCGGCGTTGCCGCCGCTGGTCACGGTGCCGCTGGAAATGTGGTTCCGCCGCATCGGGCTGCTCGGCTCGCCGCCGCAGAGCGCGGCCCGCTAGGCGAAGCGGCCGGCGCGGCGAACGGCCGTTCGGCTCGCCGCGGCCGATTCGCGCCCCTGGGCACGGCAAAAAAAAGCGGCCCTGGGGCCGCTTTTTTCGCTGTCGGTGCCGGCGGCGCTCAGCCCTGGGGCACCAGGGTGATGCGGTGCTTCTTGGCGTAGGCGTTCTGCGCCGTGTCCAGCGCCGAGGCGTCCTTGTCCAGGGCGTCGGTTTCGCTGTTCAGCCGCTCCAGCAGCGGCGCCACCTGGGTTTCGGTGTAGCCGTCGGGCAGCGCGGTGATTTCCTGCATCGTCGCCAGCACCGTGTCGGCGCTCTTCAGGTAGGCCTTCAGCTTGGCGTCCATGTCCTGCGCGTCTTCGGGAATGCCGAAGCCTTCGAAGCCCACGCCGGAGCTGGCGATCTGCTTGCGCGGATTGTTCAGCGCGTTGCGGTGCGCCGTCATCGGCTTCAGTTCGCTCGCATCGTCCAGCAGTTGTTCGCCGCGCGGGCCGCCGATCCACGGTTCGGTCACCGAGGTGACGCTGTTCCAGACCGAGATGTTGTGGTCCAGATAGACCTCCGGCGACATGTTCTTGTTGCCGGTGGTGGGGTCGCAGGCGGACAGCACGGTCGCGCACAGTGCCAGCAGGACGAGGGTGACGAGATTCTTCAAGACGATTTCCTTGGTGCGAACGATGTGCCTGCCGGACGAGTGGCGCGGCGGAGGGCAAGGAATCGACGCAGGCCGGCAGGCCGGGGCGAGGCCGGCGCGATCTTCCTTGATGGGTGCAACGGCAGCGGGCCGGTGCGGCCCGGCGAACGATGCGCGGCGATTATAGCGGCAACGCCGCGCCGGCACATTCGCGCGTCTGCATCGCGGCGGCGGCCTAGAATGCAGCGATGGCCGCAGGCGGTGGAGACGATGGGCAGGCAGGAACGACGGCAACGCAAGCACGAACCTGCGCCGGCGCCCGCGCGCCGGCTGGCCGAGTGGTTGCGCTGGCCGGCCTCGGTGCTGGCGGTGGCGATGGTGGCGGCCGGTGGCCTGGTGAAGCTCTACCTGCTGGTGAAGTCGTTGCTGAGCGGCGTGTACACCAACGTGCGGCGCGTCGGGCCGACGCAGGTCTATGTGCGCGACGCCGATCCGCAGGGCTACTGGTTCTGGATGGCGATGGACGGCTTCTTCACCGTGCTGTTGCTGCTGGCGGCCGTCGCCACCGGCTGGGTGCTGCTGGTGCTGAGCAGGCCGCAACGCCGCAGCCGCTAGACTGGACAGCTCTCGAGAGAACGCGATGTGGCCGATGAACAATCCTTGCCGTTTCCTGTTGTCGGCGCTGTTGCTGGTCTCCGCTGCCGCACAGGCACAGGTACAGGCACAGGTCGACGACCGCCGCATCGCGGTGACCATCGACGACCTGCCATGGCAACGCATGGGGCAGACCCCGCAGGCGCAGCTGCCGGCGCTGCATGCGCAGCTGATGGCCGCGTTGAAGCAGGCGCAGGTGCCCATCGTCGGCTTCGTCAACGAGGACAAGCTCGAACGGGACGGCCAACTGCAGCCGCAGCGGGTGGCGATGCTGCGCGACTGGCTGGACGCCGGCTACGAACTGGGCAACCACA
Source organism: Xanthomonas sp. (assembly GCF_017163755.1). Lineage (GTDB taxonomy): Bacteria > Pseudomonadota > Gammaproteobacteria > Xanthomonadales > Xanthomonadaceae > Xanthomonas_A. The sequence goes on along the minus strand of NZ_JAFIWC010000013.1, from coordinate 55,330 downwards.
CCTACGGCCACGTGAACCTGCACGAGGTCGGCGTGCCCGCCTACGAGGACGCCATCGTGCGCGGCGAACGCACGCTGCGCCCGTTGCTGGCCGGATACGGCCAGCCGTTGCGCTGGTTCCGCCATCCGTACCTGGCCAGCGGCCGCAGCCAAGCCGACCGCGAAGCGGTGGTCGGCTTCGTCGTGGCGCGCGGCTACCGCGTCGCGCCGGTCACCGTGGACAACGGCGAATGGGTCTGGGCCTTCGCCTATGCGCGCGTGCTGGAGAACGAGCCGGCCGGCGCGGCGCGCGAGGCCACGCTGTTGCGGCTGCGCAAGGGCTACGTGCCGTACATGCTCAACAAGCTGGACTACTTCGAGGCGCAATCGCAGCGGCTGTTCGGCCGCCGCATCGCGCAGGTGTGGCTGATGCATGCCAACGAACTCAATGCGGTGGCGTTCCCTGAACTGATCGCCGCCACGCGCCGGCGCGGCTATGCGTTCATCACCCTGGACCAGGCGTTGCGCGATCCGGCCTACCGGCACGCCGAAGGCTATACCGGCCGCGGCGGCATCAGCTGGCTGCACCGCTGGGCGATGGCCGAGCACAAGCCCAAGGACTTCTACGCCGGCGAACCGGCGGTGCCGGCGTGGGTGTTCGCGCTGGCCGGGATCGATTCGGAGTAGAACCCGGTTGCGCTGTCGCCTACGCGGCGATGCGTTCGATGCCGGCGCCGGCATCCAGGTCGGCGTCGATGCCGCCGCGGTCGCCGCCGCTGGCGTGCTGCACCGGGGCGATGCTCCACGACACCGTGTCCGGATCGATCAAGGCATGGATCGCGGCATCGCCCAGTTCGCGCATCAGCCGCCGCGCCGAGGCGGTGCCGTGTGCGACGCTGTCCCACAGCAGCATGTCGACCACGGTGCCGTCGCGGCGCCGGGCGATGCGGCGCGAGCGGAAACCGGGCTGGCGCTGCAGCCAGGCATCGACCTCGGCGTTGGCGCGCAGGAAGGTCCGCCAGGTGCAGTCCTGCAGGCGGAAGGTGGCGATTTCGAGGGCTTCGGTATGCGGCTGCATCGGTTCAACCCTGGCTGGCGCGCGGGGCGGCGCGGTGGGGGCCGAGGGCGGCGGCGCCGATCGGCGTACGGCAGGCGAAGCGGGGGAGCGGGCTGGGCATGGAGCACTCCGGTGGAAGCAGGGGGATCCGGCTGCACAGGATGCGAGCGAGGCGTGCCGGCGCGTTATCGCGATCCCACGGGATTCTTGTACGATCCTGCAAACCGCGCCGTGCCGGTGGTCCGCGCCAGCGCAGTATCAGGCAAGCTGTACCTCCTTCCACGCCCGCCGTTGCGCCCCTGCCGATGACTGCGCTCGCCGACCGCTACCGAGAGATGGCCGAACTGGTTGCCCGATTGACCGTTCCCGACGGCGACGGCGAAACCCCGATCGACGGCTTCTTCTGTTCCCACCGCACCGCGCCGTCGCCGAAGAGCCACACCGCGCAGTGGCCCTGCTTCGCGATGGTGGTGCAGGGCGAGAAATGCCTGAGCCTGGGCACCGAGGAGTACCGCTACGGCGTGGGCAATTACCTGCTGGTGGCGCTGGACCTGCCGGTGGTGTCGCGGATCACCCAGGCCAGCCCGGAGCGGCCGCTGCTCGGCGTGGGCATGGCGATCAAGCCCGACCGGCTGCGCGAACTGCTCGAACGCATTCCGCTGCCGGCGCAGGCCAGCGCCGATGTCCGCGGGGTCTCGGTCAACACCGCGTGCCCGGCGCTGCTGGACGCGGCGTTGCGCATGCTCAAGCTGATCGAGCGCCCCGACGACATCGCCGCGATGGCGCCGCTGATCGAACAGGAGATCCTGTACCGGCTGCTGACCGGACCGTGCGGGCCGAACCTGCTGCGCATCGCCCAGGAGGACAGCCCGAGCAACCGCATCGCCAAGGCGATCGCGTGGCTGCGCCAGCACTACACCGATCCGCTGCGGATCGAGGACCTGGCACGGCACGTCAACATGAGCGCCTCGTCGCTGCACCACCACTTCAACGCGGTGACCGCGATGACCCCGCTGCAATACCAGAAGCAGCTGCGCCTGCGCGAAGCGCGGCGGCTGATGGTGGTGGAGCGCATGGACGTGGGCACGGCAGGCTACCGCGTCGGCTACCAGAGCCCGTCGCAGTTCAGCCGCGAATACAGCCGCCTGTACGGGCGCTCGCCGCGCAACGACGTCAGCGAGCACCTGCGCTAGTCGACACCGCGTACGCACGCGCGGTGCGCCGGTCATGGCGCTGTCGCGTAGCACGCGTTTTCTTCGTTCGCGGATATTGAAACCTGCGCGCGGCGCGGGATGCGTTCGACCGTTCGATCCCAAAGCCTTGCCGCCGTGCCTGTCGCGCCGGGAGGCCTGCGCCGCTCCCCGACATCTCGCTGGCGGTAAACATCCGCGTTGAAATGCACTAAGGTGCGCATCCCTCACTGCCGTACGTGGCGCATGACGAGAAGGACCTGGCGGTGGCCGGCGGTGGTGCTGGTGGTGACCGTGGCGGCGCTGGCCGCCACGTTCGTGTTCGAGCCGCGTACGGGTGCGCCGCAAGCGCCCAGCGGCCCGGCACCGACGCCGCTGGGATGGACCGCGCAGCTGCAATGGGTGGCCGGCGACGGCGTGCGCGGCCTGGCCGATGCCGCCGCCGGCCGAGCGCGCTTCGCCGATCCGTACGGCATCGCGGCCGATCGCCACGGCGTGCTGTACGTCGCCGATGCCGGCGACAACAACCGCATCCGCCGCATCGGCCGCGATGGCGTGGTGGCCACGCTGGCCGGCGGCGCCGAGGGCTTCGCCGACGGCATCGGCCAGGCGGCGAGGTTCGCCACGCCCTCCGGCATCGCGGTGGATGCGGCGGGCGACCTCTACGTGGCCGACACCGGCAACCATGCCATCCGCAAGATCAGCGTGCAGGGCCACGTGACCACGCTGGCCGGCGACGGCACCGCGGGCTTCCGCGACGGCCCTGCGGCGCAGGCGCGCTTCAACGGGCCGGTCGGCGTGGCGGTGGACGCGGGCGGACGCGTCTATGTCGCCGACACCTACAACGACCGCATCCGCGTGATCGACCGCGACGGCCAGGTACGCACGCTGGCCGGCGGCGAGCGCCCCGGCTATGCCGACGGCGCCGCCGCCGACGCGCGCTTCGATACGCCGACCGACCTGGAGGTGGATGCCGGCGGCACGCTGTGGATCGCCGATCTGCGCAACGACGCGATCCGCCGGCTGTCGCCGGACGGGCAGGTGCGCACGCTGGTCGGCGGGCCGTCGGACGCGAGCCAGCGGCTGTTCTACCGGCCGCTGAGCCTGGCGCTGAGCCACGACGGGGTGTGCTACGTCGGCGACGCGGCGGGCCGGATGGTGCAGGTCACCCGCACCGGGCACGTGCTGGTGCTGAGCGGCGAGCAGGTCGAACAGCGGCTGGCGCGTCCGGCCGGGCTGGCCATCGACGCGGTCGGCGCGGTCTACGTCACCGACGCCGCCAGCGCGCGCGTGCATCGCCTGGTGCCGGCGGATGCGGCGAGCGCCGCCGTGCCCTCGCCGGTGGGGCCGTCGCCGCGGCAGCCGTTGCCGGCCACGCGCGGTCGCTGGCCGCTGCACCCGCAGGACGGCTGGCACGAGGTGGTCGGCACGCTCGGCGAGGTGCGCGGCAACTACCAGGGCGAGAGCCGCGACCACCTGCACGCCGGCCTGGATATCCGCGGCGACGTGGGACAGACGGTGCTGGCGATCGCCGATGCCAAGGTCGCCAGCGCCAACGCGACCTGGGGCTTCGGCCAATCCAGCGAAGGCCTCGCGGTGGACGACCTGGGCTACATCCACATGCGCGTGGGCCGCACCGCGCAGGGCGCTTCGCTGGACCCGCGGCGTTTCCACCTGCTGGTCGACGAGGCCGGCAAGCCCGAGCGCGTGCGCGTGCTGCGCGGCACCCGGTTCAGTGCGGGCGATGCGCTGGGCACGCTCAACGGCATGGCGCACGTGCACCTGAACGTCGGCGCCAGCGGCTTCGAGCGCAATGCGGTGCAGCTGGGCTTCCAGGGCTACGCCGACCACTATGCGCCGCGCATCGACCGCATCGGCCTGCTGGATGCGGGCGGGCAGGCGCTGCCGAAGGCGCGCGATGGCCGCGTGCACGTGCCGCGCGCCACCGCCGGCGTGCAGATCGTGGTCGAGGCCTGGGACCAGGTGGACCGCAACCTGCCGCGGCGGCGCCTGGGGCTGTACGCGCTCGGTTACCAGGTGCTGGACGCCCAGGGCACGCCGTTGCCGGACTATGCCGTGCCGCGCACCACCATCGAATTCAACCGCATGCCGGCGCATCCGGACGCGGTCAAGGTGGCCTACGCGGCCGACAGCGGCGTCACCGTGCACGGCAGCGCGATCACCCGCTTCCAGTACGTGGTCACCAACACCGTGCGCGACGGCCGCGTCGCCCAGGGCCTGTGGCGGCCGGACGCGTTGCCGCCCGGCGACTACACGATCCGCATCACCGCGCGCGACTACAGCGGCAACCAGGCCGCGGCCAACCGCGACCTGCGCATCGCCCTGGAGTAGTCGCCCGCGCCAACTGCGCGCTGCGCGATCGCGGCACGCGGCGCCTGGACGAATGCCGCGGTAATTGCCGGCGGCGCTGCGCTGCGGCGGCAAGGGCGCTGCCGGGGTCCGTCTCGCGGTGACGCCAGCGGCTGCGCTGCGCACGCCGACTGCGGCTGCGGCAAGCGGCGTTGCGGTGCCCGCAGGCCGCGCAGCGCCGCCGAACCGCGTGACGCTGCGCCGCTACTGCAGCTGCTTGAGCCGCTCGACGATCTCTTCGGCGTGGCGGCCGACCAGGCCCTCGGACGTGCCCCAGGCGGTGGCGTTGGTCGACTCGACGTCGAAGCTGGCGGCGGTCTTGCCGTTGGCGTCGGCCACGTCCACGCGGCTCTTGATCTTGTCGCGCCCGGCCATGATGCCGCCCCAGAAGCGCGCGCCGTTGCTGCGCATGTAGTAGTGCTCGATGGCGATGGTGACCTTGCGCGCGCCGGCCCCGCCTTCGCTGCCGCGCAGCCTGGCCTGCTCCAGTTTCTCGTCCAGCTGGCGCTGGAACATGGCCAGGCTTTCGGCATCGGTGTCCGGGTTGCCCTTGACCTGGTACCAGTAGGTTTCCGCCGCCGCGGCCTTGTAGCTCTGGCGCACCACGCTGTCGGTGGAACAGCCGGCCATCAGCAGGGTGCCCGCCAACGCGAGCGCGCACAGTAGGTTCCTCATGTTTTTCCCCTTTTTGGAAGTCCTTGTCTGCCGTGGCGATCGCCGCCGGCGTGCCGAGCATAGCGGCTTTGCCGGCGAGCGCATCGGCGTGCCGCGTGTGCCGGATCGACTCGCGCCGTCGCCGCCTCAGTGTGCCGGCGCTGCCGGGCCGACCCACTTGTCGACGATCCGCGCGTACTCGCCGCTGGCCTTGCTCAGGTGCAGCCACTGGTCGACGTAGGCTTTCCATGCCACGTCGTCGCGCGGCAGCAGGAACGCCTTTTCGCTGTACTGCAACGGCTGCTGCGGATTCACCGCGCACAGCTGCGGGTAGCGCCGCTGCTGGAAGCGCGCCTCCGATGCGTCGGTGATCATCACGTCGGCGCGGCCCTCGGCCAGTTCGGGGAAGATGGCGGTGTTGTCGGGAAACAGGATCAGCTGCGCCAGCGGCAGTTCGCGGCGGGCGAAGGCTTCGTTGGTGCCACCGGGCGGCTCGATCACACGCACCCCGGGACGGTTGATCTGCGCCACGCGCTGGTAGCGCGCCTGCTCGGCGCAGCGCACCAGCGGGACCTTGCCGTCCACGTCCAGCACCGCGCTGAAGAACGCCTGGCGCTGGCGCGGCAGCGACACCGAGATGCCGCCGACGGCCAGGTCGCAGCGCGCCGCCAGCAGGTCCGGCATCAGCGTGGGCCAGCGCGTGGCCACCCAGGCCACGCGCACGCCGAGGCTGGCGGCCAGCGACTGCGCCAGCTCGATGTCGATGCCTTCGTAGCGCCCGTCCTGGCGCAGGTGGCTGTACGGCAGGTAGTCGCCGGTGGTGCACACGCGCAGCGTGCCGTCGCGCACCACCGTGTCCAGGTGCGAGTCCGCGGCCGTGGCCGGCGCGGCGGCCACGCTCAGCAGCAGTGCGGCAAGCCATCGGGGCATCGGGGTGTCCTTTGCGGGGTGGGGTTGCGCATCCGGGCGCGTGCGGCGCGCGCCGGCTGTACCCCCGCTGTCGCGGCGGATGCGAATAAAACGTTAACCGGTTTTCGCCGCGCATGCGCAGCGCCATGCGCGGCGCGGGTTTGCGCCGCCGCGCCACCGCCCGTGTGGCACGGCGTGGCGCACGCCGGCATGGACGGCGATGCGCCGGCACAGGAACTCGCGGCATCCTAGCCGGGTCCGCAGACCACCGCCGCTTGAACGCCCGCCTAGTGAACCCCCGCCTCGCCATGGAAAACCGATCGTCGTGAAGCCGGCGCTTGCGGACGAGACGCTGCTGCGCCTGGGCGCGGCGGCGAGCGCCGGGCTGATCCTGCTGCTGCTGGGCCGGCTGCTGTGGCTGGCGCCGACGCCCTCGCCGCGGCATGCCGACGACGCGCTGCGATTGGTGTTCGTGTCGCGCGCGCCGCCGCCGGCCGCGGTGGCGCCGCCGGATCCGGCGCGTCCCACGGCGCCTGCCGCACGGCCGCGGCCCGCGGCCCGGCCCGCCGCCGCGCCCGCGCCGCGCGCGACCGCCACGACGCCCACGCCGGCCGCCGCGCCGGCCTCGATGGCCGCCACGCTGTACACCGGCGACGGCCGCGTGCGCCTGCCCGACGCGGTGGCGATCGATCCGTTCGCGCAGGCGCCGGGCACCGCGCCGGGCACCACCAATCCGCGCGACCTGGCCAAGGCCAAGCGGCTGCTGGAACGGCCGAACCCGGTCGACTACCGCTCCACGCGTTTCGACAAGGACTGGGCCAGCGATGGCACCCTGGGCGACGTGGCGATGCAGGGCATCGGCGAGGCGATGAAGAAACTGCGGCCCAAGAGCACCCACCAGCCGGCGGTGGCACGTCCGCCGCCGGACGTGCGCTTCAACCCGGCGCTGCACGAGCGCCCCGGCGACCTCGGCAGCGAGGCCACCGGCGACGCGTACAAGGCCGCGCCGATCGCCTTCGAGAAGGTTCCCGGCCTGGACGGCGAGGCCAGCCGCCGCATCCGCCGGGCGATCGGCGAGCTGGAGCGGCGCCGCGCGGGGTGCCCGGCGCCGCAGCGCAGCCGCCTGCTGGCGCCGGCGCTGCTGCACCTGGACGAGCTGCAGCGGGTGGAAAAGGCGCTGGCCGGCGGCGCCGACCCGGTGCTGGCGCAGCAGTTGCTGCCGCGCCAGGCCGACAGCGCCTACGACCTGGCGCGGCGCGCGCTGTGGTACGCCGACCAGAAGCTGGCGGCCTGCGCGCCCTGAACCCCGGGCCGACGCCACGCCGCCGCCCTCACCCGTTGCCGCGCCGGGTGCGCGATGATGCGCCGCGCCTTGTCCCGGCGCGTCCTTCGCGATCCGATGCCCAAGCTGTTCGCCTGCCTGATCCTGCTGTCGCTGTGCTGCCCGCTGCCCGCGCAGGCGCGCACGGTGTACCGCTGCGTGCGCGACGGCACGGTCAGCCTGGCCACCGCGCCGGAGCCCGGCTCGGTCTGCACCGCCAAGCAGCTTGACGATGGCGCGGTGGTCACGCCGAACCTGTGGGGCAACATGGGCGTGTTCAGCGGCACCTTGTACGAGCGCGAACAGGACGGGCGCACCGTCTATTCCACGCGCAACCTGCCCGGGTCCCGGCTGTATCTGCGCTTCACCGCGGTCACCCCGCCGGGCGAGCCGGCGCACCCGGGGCTGGGCAAGGTCGGCAAGCCGCAGCTGGACCGGCACGCCAAGCAGTTCCGCGCCGCCGCGCGCGCCACCGGCGTGGACGACGCCTGGCTGCGCGCGATCGCGCATGCCGAGAGCGGCTTCGATGCGGCGGCGGTGTCGCCGAAGGGCGCGCAAGGGGTGATGCAGCTGATGCCCGAGGTGGCCAAGGAATACGGCGTGGCCGATCCGTTCGCCGCCGAGCAGTCGATCGCCGGCGGCGCGCGCTACATGCAGTCGCTGCTGCGCCGCTACCAGGGCGACCGCACCCTCGCCGCGGCCGCGTACAACGCCGGCATCGGCACGGTGGCGCGCTATCGCGGCGTGCCGCCGTATGCCGAGACCCGCGAGTACATCGACAAGGTGCTGGCGCTGTACCAGCGCTACCGCGAGGCGATGGGCTTCAAGGTGGAGACGCCGGCGCAGTAGCGTCGGCAGGCGGTTGCACGGAGCTTCTCCCAGCGGGAGAAAGGCGCCGCGCACGGCGGATGAGGGGGCGGCGAAGCCTCGTGCTGTTCGAGCGGACCGGCTGCGGGCGTACCCTCACCCCAACCCCTCTCCCGGGGGGAGAGGGGCTTTTAGCCTTCGACCCGGAGTCGCTCCACAGCTTGCTTGGGCGCGAACTGGCGAGGAAGCGGCCGACGGAGCGCGCGGCCACGACCGGGCGACCGGTTCGCCGCGCAACGCCTTCGTGCACAAGCGCGATGCGTGCGACGCGCGGGCGGCGCAAAATGCGGCGGGCCGCGCGGCGCATTCGCCGGCCGCACGCTGCGTGCCGCGCGCGAATCAGTCCTTCGCCTGCAGCGCGACTTCTTCGTACGGCTGTACCACCACCCAGCCTTCGCCGGCGAAGCGCAGCTGGATGCTCTCGCCCGAGCCGCGCCCGAACAGCGTGCCCAGCGACACGTCGGTGACGATCTCCGGGGTCAGGTTGCCCGACCACGCCACCGTGGCGTTGGGATCGGTGAACACCGGGCCGGTCTGCGCGTTCACCGGCAGCGTCAGCGGTTCGTAGTGCGAGGTGATGGCGACGATGCCGTTGCCGCTCAGGCGCACGTTGAACAGGCCGCCGGACAGCATGCCGGCCACCTTGCGCATCATGGTGATGCGGTTGTCGATGCTGGCCTCGAGCGCCAGCACGTCGTTGCCGTTGACGAAGATCGACTCGCCGGCCAGGCGCAGCAGGGTGACCTTCTTGCCTTCGTCGGCGAGGTATACGCGGCCCTGGCCCTCGACCTTCATCAGCTGCATGCCTTCGCCGCTGACCGCCTTCTTCAGCAGGTTGCCCAGCCCCTGTTCCATCAGCCCCTGGCGGGTGAACTTGACCGCGCCCTTGCGCGCGACCATCGAACCGGCCTTGGCCCAGATCATGCCGTCCAGGCGGACCTCGAGCATGTGCGGGCTTTCCAGCTCGAAGGCGTCCGCCGACGCGTCCTTCTCGCGCGTGGTGGAGAGGAATTCTGTCAGGGTGCGTACGCTCATGCTCGATCCTTGCATCGTTGGCGGGCCCGCATCATAACCGCCTTGATCGAGCGCTTCAGGGTTCGACCGCTTCCGCCGGCGCCTGCGCGCGTGCCTGCGACCGCGCGGCGGGCGCCTGCGCCGCGGGCGCGGCGTACAGGTCCAGCAGCAGCAGGGTTACGCCGTTGGTCCAGCCGAAGCCGTCCTGCAGCGCGTACTCGCCGCCGCCGCCGCCGCCGGCCTGCGCGTCCACGCCGTACTTCTCCACCAGTTTGTGCTGCTGCGCGAACAGCGCCTGCACCCGGGCCAGGAAGCGGCTGCCGATGCGCTGGGCCAGTTCGTCGTGGCCGTAGCGGCGCAGGCCGTCCACGGCGATCCACTGCAGCGGCGCCCAGCCGTTGGGTTCGTCCCACTGCTGGCCGGTGCGCAGCGCGGTGGTGGCCAGGCCGCCGGGACGCAGCAGCTGCGCCTGCACCGCCTGGGCGGTGCGTTCGGCGCGCGCGGGCGTGGCGATGCCGGCGAACAGCGGATACAGCGTCGCGGCGGTGACCTGGTCGCTGAGCGCGCGCCGCTGCCAGTCGTAGTCGGCGTAGTAGCCGGCGTCGTTCCACAGGTGCTTGTCCATCGCCGCCTTGCGCGCGGCGGCCAGCGCCGCGTAGTCGGTGTCGCAGCCGGCCGCGCCCGGGTTGCCGGCGCAGGCCACGGCCAGGGTCGTTTCCAGGTGGTAGAGCAGGCTGTTGAGGTCCACCGGCACGATCGCGGTGGTGCGGATCGTGGCCAGCGTGCGGCGGTCGCCGAGCCAGCGGCTGGAATAGTCCCAGCCGCTCTCGGCGCCGGCGCGCAGGTCGCGGTAGACCTCGGCGGCCGGCCGGTCCTTGGCTTCGGCGGCGGTGCGCGTATCGTGCAGCCAGGCTTCCGGGCGCGGGGTGTCGCGCGCGTCCCAGTAGCGGTTGAGCACGCTGCCGTCGGCCAGCCGCACCACGTGCGCGTGGGCGTTGCCCGGGGCCAGCGATTGCGCGCCCTCCATCCAGTACGCGTATTCCTTCTGCAGCTGCGGCAGGTAGCGGCGATAGGCGGCCTCGCCCTCGACCTTGGCCTGCAGCGCCACCATGTGCGAGAAGAACGGCGGCTGCGAGCGGCTCAGGTAGTAGCTGCGGTTGCCGTTGGGGATGTGCCCGTAGGTGTCGATCAGGTAGGCGAAGTTGTCCAGCATCTGCCGGTTGCGCTCGGTCTCGCCGCTCTCGACCAGGCCGAGCATGGTGAAGTACGAATCCCAGTAGTAGACCTCGCGGAACCGCCCGCCCGGCACCACGTACGGGTGCGGCAGCGACAGCAGGCTGCTGTGCGCCGGCACGTCCACCTGGCGCCGCACCAGCAGCGGCCACAGCGCGTCGATGTGCTCGCGCAGGCCGGTATCCTGGCGGATCGCCTCGGTCTGCACCGGGCCGGACTCTTCGAAATTGGCGGCGACGAAGCGGCGCAGGTCGAAGCCGGGCTGCCCGCGCTGCGCCAGATAGTCGGCGTTGATCAGCGCCGGGTCGCGCAGCGGCAGCGCGTCGACGAAGTGCTTCTGGTCGTCGAACAGCTCCTGCTGCTGCACGGCCTCGAACAGCTCCGGATAGGCCTGGTCCGGCGTCTGCGGCGGCGCGGCCGGGGTGTTGAGCACCGGCGTGTCGGCATGCGCGGGAGGGGCGTCGCAGGCGGCCAGCAGCAGGCCCAGCGACAGGCCGAGCAGGGGAGTGCAGCAGGACGGAGCATGGCTCATATCGGGTCCAGAGCAGGATGCGTGCGGCATGGTAAACGACCGAAGGAGGAGACGGGAGGCCGGCGGCGGTGGCGGCCGCGTGCCGACGAAGGAAGAAAGCGCAGCGCGATCCGGATCGAGGCACGACGCAGGCGGCCGATCTGGCAATATCGGCCATGTGCCGGCTGGCTTGAATCGGAGGGTGGACGGCTGGGACATGCCCGAGCGATGCAAGAGCGGGGCCAATCGCGCTGCGGCGCGGATTCCGCGGCGCGTCGGAGGCGGCCGCCATCGGTTCGATTGCCATGGGCCCATGGCCTGGGTCCGCCGGGGTGGGCAGGCGCCCCGAAGCCCAGCGCCTGGAGCATGCGACACAGGCGTCTACGGCAAGCGCGGGCTTTTGTGGGAGCGACTTCAGTCGCGACGCACTATCGGTAAGGCCCGTCGCGACTGAAGTCGCTCCCACAGGTTCGCCGCCCGCTTGGCATGATTGCCGGTGCGCGCGTGTTCGTGCATGACGGCGTGGCCGGTCCGCGCTTTACGGCTGACGTGGACGTCGGCGGCGTCCGTGTGACGCGCTGCGTCAGGTGCCTGGGCCGACGCCGATGCCTTCCGCGTCCAGCTGCGCCTGCAGCGTGGCGGCGTTGTCGAGGGCGTGGCCGAGCGCGGTGTTGTCGAAGATCACCCAGGCCTGGCCGGTCCGCGGCGTGGCGGCGACGACGCGATCGGCCAGGCCTCGCAGCGTGTCGGCGGCGTAGTCGCTGTAGTACATGCGCGGCGCGCCGTGCCAGCGCCAGTAGGCCGGCGCCGCCACGCCCGCCGGTTGCGCGGCGGCGGCGCTCAAGGCCGGGTCGGCGGCCACGCGCGCGATGTCGTGGCGCTGCCACAGCGCATCGGCGCGCGCGGTGAACCAGCTGGCGTGGCGCGGTTCGCAGGCGATGCCGCCGTGCCAGCGGCGGCGCAGCATCGCGAAGAAGGTGGCTGCCGTGCGCGCATCGAAGCTCAGGCTCGGCGGCAGCTGCACCAGCAGGCAGCCGAGCTTGTCGCCGAGATGGCCGACCTCGCCGAGGAAGGCTTGCAGCAAAGGCGCCACGCGGTACAGGCGCGCATCGTGGGTGATGGTGCGCGGCAGCTTGGCCGAGAAGCGGAAATCGGCCGGCACGCTGTCGGCCCAGCGCTGGTAGGTGGCCGGACGGTGCGCGCGGTAGAACGAGGAATTGATCTCGACCGCGTCGAAACGCGTGGCGTAGCGCGCCAGCTGGCTGGCGCCGTCGCCGACCAGCGCGCGTTGCGAGGCAGCGATCGACCAGCCGGCGCAGCCGACGCGGATGCGCGGTGCGGCGGTGGCGCGGGGCGGGACGGTCGGCATGGTCGGGTCGCAGGCGAAGACAGGCGCCCGGGATAGCAAGCGGCACGGCCACGGGCCGTGAAGGGCGGCGATCGTGTCCATGGCCGGTTGCACGCGTGCATGGAGCGAATTGCGGTTGGCGTTGCGACGGTGCCCATGGCGGCGGCCGCGTGCAGCGCGAGCGCGTGCCTTGCGCGCTCGCGCCGCGAACCGTTCCCGAAGGCGCGTCGTCGCCGGGCGTCGCCGCATGGCTAGCGGTGCCGGCCATGCGCAGCGCCCGCTGGCGATGTCTGGTTCGCCGCTTTCCAGTTCAAGGAAAGCGGTCTCGTGGGAGCGACTCCGGTCGCGGCAGGCTCATCGGCCGAGCCTGTCGCGACCTACGGTGCGAGCACCCGCCGCCGCTCCACAAGGAGCGTGGCTCGCACTGGACGCGGAAGCGACCCGTCAGCGCGTGGTTGCGCCTTCGCCTTCGCCTTCGCCGCGACCGGCTTGCCGTCGCCGTCGATCACCTGCACCGGGCCCAGATCCAGCGCGCGCACCTTGGACTCGATCTGCTTCAGGTCACCGACGATCACCCAGGTCATCGCCTCGGGCTTGACGATGCGCTTGATCGCCGCGTCGCCGGCGGCCTGGTCGATGCCTTCCAGCCGTGCCTTCAGCGTCTGCACGTAGTCGTCCGGACGCGCGTAGCGCACGATGCCCTCGACCGCGTCGAGCACCGCGGCGGTGGTCTCGTAGCTGCCGGGCAGGGCGCGGATGCGCTGGTTCTTGATGTTGTCGATCTCCTGCTCGGTCAGCGGCCGCTCGCCGACCACCGCCTTGGCTTCCTTCAGCAGTTCGGCCACCGACTCGGCGGTCTTGTCGGTCTGCACCGGCGCGTAGAACAGGTACGGGCGCTGGCCCTGCGCGTCGCTGAGCATGGTGCCGGCGCCGTAGGCCCAGCGCTTGTCCTCGCGCAGGTTCATGTTCAGGCGCGAGGTGAAGGTGCCGCCGAACGCGCCGTTGGCCATGCCGATGGCCAGGTTGTCGGGCGCCTTGGTCGACGGCGCCAGCAGCCCGGCCAGGATCAGCGACTGCGGCGCGTCCGGGCGGTTGATCAGGTACACGCGCGGCGCCGGCTGCGCCGCGACCTGGCCGATGTTCTTCTTCGGCATGGTGCCGGCCGGCGGCTGCCAGTCGCCGAACGCGGCGTCCAGCTGCGGGATGATCGCTTCCAGCGTGGTGTCGCCGGCGACCAGGATGCGCAGGTTGTCCGGACGCAGCCAGCGCTGGTGGAAGCCGGACAGGTCGGCGGCCGACAGCGACTTGATCGCCGCCTCGGTGCCGCTGCCGGTGAACGGGATGCCGTAGGCGTGGCCGCTGCCGTACAGCAGCGGCGGCAGCGTGCGCAGTGCCAGGCTGGTCGGCTGGGTCTTTTCCTGGGCGATGCCGGCCAGCCACTGGCCGCGGATGCGTTCGATGTCCTCGGCCTTGAACGCCGGGTTGCGCACGATGTCGGCGAACAGCGCCAGCGACGGTTGCAGCTGGTCGTTGAGCGCGTCGAGCGAGGCGCTGCAGCTGTCCAGGTCGCAGTCGACCGCGGTGCTGGCGCCCAGGCGCTGGCGGCGCTGCGCCACCGCCACCGAGTCCAGGCTGCGCGTGCTTTCGTTCATCAGCGCGGCGGTGAAGCTGGCGGTGCCGAGCTTGCCGCCCTGGTCGGCGGCGTAGCCGGCATCGAACAGCAGCTCGATCTGCGTGGTCGGGATGGTGTGGCGCTCGGCCAGTACCACTTCGATGCCGTTCTTGAGCTTGCCGCGCTGCAGGGTCGGGAAGCTCAGGTCGGGGAACCGATGGGTCTCCGGCACGCCGCCGCTGCGGTCGAGCCGGCTCTTGGCCACCGTGTACCTGGCCGCCGGCGGCAGCTTCGGCGCCGGCCGTCCCGGCGCGTCGCCGAGCGCGACCACCGCCTTGTCCTCGGCGGCCGGGTCGAAGCCTTCGCCGGCCGGCAGCACGGTCAGCAGGTAGTCGCCCTTGCCGAACCAAGCGGCGGCGGCCGTGCGCACGCTGTCCACGGTCGCCGCCTGCACGCGCTGCAGGTCCTTGCGGTAGGCGCCGGGGTCGCCGCGGTAGACCTGGCCTTCGGCGAGAATCACCGCCTTGCCGGTGAATCCGCCGACCTTCTCCAGCCCGCGCACGAAGCCGGCGCGGTAGCTCACCTGCGCGCGCTGCAGCTCGTCGGCGCTGGGGCCTTCGGCGAGGAATCGCGTCAGTTCGTCGGCGATCGCCGCCTCGACCTTGGCCGGGTCCACGCCGTCCTTTACGTCGGCCTGGATCTGCAACTGGCTGGCCAGCGCGAACGGCTGGATGCTCGCCGACACGTCGTCGACCAGCTGGTCGCGGTACACCAGGCGCTGGTACAGCCGCGAGGTCTTGCCGCCGCCGAGCACGGTGGTGGCCAGGTCCAGCTGCAGCATGTCGTCGCTGCCCAGCTGCGGCGCCACCCAGGTGCGGTAGATCCGCGGCTGCGCGACGTGGTCGTGCTGCACGCCGCGGCGCGAGGCGGCCAGCGGGGTGATCCACGGTTGCTGGCGCGGCACCGGCTTGCCGGCGGGGATGTCGCCGAAATACTGCTCGGCCTTGGCCCGCGCCTGCGCCACGGTGATGTCGCCGGCCAGCACCAGGGTGGTGTTGGCGGCGCCGTAGTTGTCGTGGAACCACTGCTTGACGTCGGCCAGCGACGCGGCGTCGAGGTCCTCCATCGAGCCGATGGTGTCGTGCTGGTAGGGATGGTTGGCGGGGAAGAGGTTGGACAGGATGTTCTGGTCGACGCGGCCGTACGGGCGGTTCTCGCCCTGGCGCTTCTCGTTCTGCACCACGCCGCGCTGGGTATCCAGTTCCTTCTGCCCGATCGCGCCGAGCAGGTGGCCCATGCGGTCGGACTCCATCCACAGCGCGGTGTCCAGCGCGGTGGTCGGCACGGTCTCGAAATAGTTGGTGCGGTCGAACCAGGTGGTGCCGTTCATGTCGGTCGCGCCGACCTGCTCGAACGGCTGGAAATAGGTGCCCTTGTGGTTCTCCGAGCCGGAGAACATCAGGTGCTCGAACAGGTGGGCGAAGCCGGTCTTGCCGGCCGGCTCGTCGCCGGAGCCGATGTGGTACCAGATGCTGACCGCCACCACCGGCGCCTTGTGGTCTTCGTGCACGATCACGGTCAGGCCGTTGTCGAGGGTGAAACGGGTGTAGGCGATGTCCGGCGTGGTGGCCGCCTGCAGCGTCTGCGGCGCCGCCAGCGCCGGCGCGCAGGCGGCGCCGATCCCCGCGGAAAGAATGCTTGCGATCAGCAGCGACAACGGACGGGTCATGGCGGGGCCTGCGGCAGGAAGGATCGGCCTAGCATAGTCACCGCCCGCGGCGGCGGTTAGTGACTTACGGCACGCGCGCCGCGGCGGCGGCGCGCAAGGACGCGCGCATCGCGCGCTGCAGGCCCGCCTGGCTCGCTGCACCGGCGTCGGCCGCCTCGCCCGGCGCGCGGCCGATCGCCTACACTCGCCGGGCGTTTTTTCCGCCACACGAAAAGGGGCCATTGGTGAAACGAGCGATGATGGGCATGCTGGCGCTGGCGGTATCCAACGCATCGATGGCGGCGCCGCCCGCCGCGCCGGCGTTCGATACGCAGCGCATTTCCGCCGACGTGAAGACGCTGGCGTCCGACGCCTACGAAGGCCGCGCGCCGGCCACGCCGGGCGAGGAAAAGACCGTGGCCTACCTGAGCGCGCAGTTCCAGGCCGCCGGCCTGCAGCCCGGTGGCGACCTGCACGACGGCAAGCGGTCGTGGACCCAGGCGGTGCCGCTGCGCCGCGCCGACATCGTCGGCATGCCGACGCTGGCGATCCTCAGCGACGGCGAGCGCCAGGCGCTGAACCAGGGCCAGCAGGTCGCGATCCGCGCGGCGCTGGACGGCAGCGACAAGGTGCGCATCGACGGCGCGCCGCTGGTGTTCGTCGGCTACGGAGTCAAGGCGCCGGAGCGCGACTGGGACGACTTCAAGGGCGTGGACCTGAAGGGCAAGATCGCGGTGATGCTGATCAACGACCCGGACTTCGAGAGCGGCAAGGGCGCCTTCGACGGCAAGGGCATGACCTACTACGGCCGCTGGACCTACAAGTACGAGGAAGGCGCGCGCCAGGGCGCGCTCGGCGTGCTGGTGGTGCACGAGACCGCGCCGGCGTCGTACGGCTGGGCCACGGTGGCCAGTTCCAATACCAACAGCATGTTCGACGTGGTCCGCGACGATCCCAAGGCCGCCCATCCCGCGCTCGAAGGCTGGATCCAGCGCGACCTGGCGGTGGAGCTGTTCCAGCGCGCCGGACTGGATTTCGAGGCCCTGAAGAAACAGGCGCAGTCGCGCGACTTCAAGCCGGTGGAACTGAAGGGCCAGCGCTTGGCCGCCGACTACGCGGTGAAGTCGGAAGTGATCACCTCGCACAACGTGGTGGCGCGGCTGCCGGGCAGCGAACGCCCGGACGAGAGCGTGATCTACACCGCGCACTGGGACCACATCGGCGTTGGCGAGCCGGACGCGCGCGGCGACCGCATCTTCAACGGCGCGCTGGATAACGCCAGCGGCACCGCGGCGCTGCTGGAACTGGGGCGCGCGTTCGCCAAGGCGCCGGCGCCCAAGCGCTCGGTGGTGTTCCTTGCGGTCACCGCCGAGGAAAAGGGCCTGCTCGGCTCGGAGTTCTACGCGTCCAAGCCGCTGTATCCGCTGGCCGCCACGGTGGCGGTGATCAACATGGACGGCATGAGCCCGTTCGGGCCCTCGCGCGACTTCGGCATCTACGGCACCGCCAAGCTGGACCTGCTCGACGCGCTCAAGCGCGTGGCCGCCGGCTGGGACCTGCGCTACACGCCGGACCCGAAGCCGGAAGCCGGCTATTTCTTCCGCTCCGACCATTTCTCCTTCGCCAAGCGCGGCGTGCCGGCGCTGTCGTTCTCGGCCGGGCAGGACTGGGTCGACGGAGGCGTCAAGGCCGGCAAGGCGGCGTCGGACGACTACACCGCCAAGCGCTACCACCAGCCGGGCGACGAGTGGCTGCCGAGCTGGACCTTCGCCGGCGCCGCGCGCGACATGCAGGTGCTGTACACGCTGGGCGCGCAGCTGGCGAATTCGACGCAGTGGCCGAACTGGAGCGGCGACTCGGAGTTCCGCGCGCCGCGCGATGCGAGTGCGGCGCAGCGGCAGTAGGCTGGGTTGAATCGGGACCGGGGACTCGGGACTCGGGACTCGGAAAAGCGCAGCGTCGCGCCTTGGAGCTCTACCGACTTCCGTTCTTCGGGTCCCGAGTCCCGGGTCCCGAGTCCCGCGCCGACGCCGCCGCCGGCCTCAGCCGGCGCCGGCCGAGGCCTGCTGCAGCGACGGCGTGCGCCAGCCGGCGCGCACGCCCCAGAAATAGAACCCCAGCGCGACCACCGCCACCACCGCAAGGTCCGGTCCGTAGCTGAGGTAGCCATGACCGCCGAAGGTGGTGCTGCCGGCCCACGACAGCAGCGCGATGGTCGGCAGGTAGGCGATCAGCCAGCTGGCGCCGCGCAGGTGGCGGCCGAAGTCCTTCCAGCCCTGGCGGTGCTGGTAGTAGGCGTATACCGGCAGCGCCGCCAGCATCAGCACGATGATCTCGCCGGTCAGTGGCCAGCGCGCCCAGTACAGCAGCTCGGTGGCCAGCACGAAGGCCGTGGCGGCCAGCACCGGCAGGCCGAAGATGCGCAACGGGCGGTGCAGGTCCGGCGCATGCCGGCGCAGCGCCATCGCGCTGATCGGGCCGGTCAGGTAGGAGATGATCGTGGCCACCGAGATCACCGCCGCCAGCGTGCCCCAGCCGCGGAAGAAGAACAGGAACAGGTACGACACCGCCAGGTTGAACAGCATCGCCGGGCGCGGCACGCCCCAGTGCGGATGCACCTGGCCCAGCACCTTCGGCAACGTGCCGTTCTTCTCCATGCCGTAGATCATCCGCGCGGTGGTCGCGGTGTAGGTGATGCCGGTGCCGCTGGGGCTGACGAATGCGTCCACGTACAGCAGCATCGCCAGCCAGTGCAGGTTGACGATGATCGCCAGTTGCGCGAACGGCGAGCGGAAATCGATGCCGTGCCAGCCGGCCTTGGCCAGCAGCTCCGGCGGCACCGCGCCGATGTAGGCCACCTGCAGGATCAGGTAGATCACCGTGGCCAGCGCGATCGAGCCGAGCACCGCGAACGGGATGCTGCGCCCGGGATTGCGCGCTTCGCCGGCCAGGTTCACCGGGCTCTGGAAGCCGTTGAAGCTGAACACGATGCCGGCGGTGGCCACCGCGGTCAGCACCGCGGCGAAATCGATGGTGTGCGCGCCGCCGTGCAGGCCGACCGAGAAGTTCTCGCCGTGGAACCCGCTGGCGATCAGCGCCACGCCGGTGGCCGCCGGCACCACCAGCTTGAACACGGTGATCAGGCTGTTGGAGCGTGCGAACAGCTTCACGCTCCAGAAGTTGAGCAGGAAGTAGCACAGCACCAGCACCGCGGCGATGCCCAGCCCGGGCAGCGACAGCTCGCCGGCGCCGCCTGGCGCCTGCTGGTACAGGTCCTGCGCCCATTGCCACGGCCACGACGCCATGTACTGCACCGAGGCCTCGGCCTCCACCGGGATCACCGACACGATCGCGATCCAGTTGGCCCAGCCGGCGATGAAGCCGACCAGCGAGCCGTGCGAATAGTGGCTGTAGCGCACCATGCCGCCGGACTCGGGGAACATCGCGCCCAGTTCGGCGTAGGCCAGGGCGATGGTGGTGACGATCGCCGCGCCCAGCAGCCAGGCCCACACCGCGCCGGGACCGGCCAGGCCCGCCGCGCGCCAGGCGCCGAACAGCCAGCCCGAGCCGATGATCGATCCCAGCCCGGTCAGCATCAGCGCGAACGGGCCGACGTCGCGTCGCAGTGCGGGTTCGGTCATGGGAAATCCTGGCAGCGGAAACGGGAAGCCGCCGATGATCGCAGAAGCCGGCGCGTGCCGTCTGCGGTCGCGGTGTGCGGCAGTGGACGGATGACGGTGCGGATTCAGCCGGTCCGCTCGTGCCGCGGCGAGATCGCCTGCGGTTGCGCGGGTTGCGCGGGTTGCGCGGGTTGCGCTTCCGTCCATGGGAGCGCGGACGCGCGCGACGTGGCGCACGCCGATGGCAGCGCGATCCCGATGCGCCGCGGACGGGTGTTGAAGCACGACAGGAAGGCGTGCCGCCGTCGCGCCGGCCGACCGCGGCTCCGGCCGAGCGACGCAGGTTGGGCATGGAGCACCGCCGCGATGGCGGGACGCGATACGGGCGCCTGCGCAGACAGTGAGCTGAAGGGTTCATGCGCGCTGCATGATCGTCTTCACTCCGGCGGCGCGATGCTTGACGCCCCTTACCAAGAGGATCCGGACATGAGGCACTCACTGTTGGTCCTGTCCATCGCCGCCACGCTGGCCGTCGCCGGCTGCAAACGCGACGGCGACAACAACGACGCGCCGGCGCCCACGGCGGACGCACCTGCCGGCGCGGCGTCCGAACCGACGCCGGTGGGCGGCACCGCCACGCCCACCACGCCTCCGGTCGGCCAGGCCAGTCCTGCGCCGGAAGGCGCCGCGCGCACCAGTTCCAGCGACGATGTGGCGCTGGGCCTGCTGGGCGAGGTCAACGAGCACGAGATCGCCGCCGCCAAGCAGGCGCAGGAAAAGCAGGTGACCGGCGCGGTGCTCGACTACGCCAAGCTGATGGAGAAGGAGCACACCGCGAACCTGGAGAAGACCAAGTCGCTGGGCTCGCTGGCCGATACGCCCGAGGTCAAGGAACTGGAAACCAAGGGCGCCGGGGAACTTGCGACGCTGGGGCAGAAGTCCGGCAAGGACTATGCCGCCGCGTACATCGACGCGATGATCGCCGGGCACCAGCAGGCGCTGTCGCTGATCGACACGAAGATGATGGCGCTGGCGTCGAAGGACCCGGTCAAGCAGCACCTGACCGAAACCCGCACGCACGTCGAGCAGCATCTGGCGAAGGCCGAAGAGATCAAGAAGTCGATGTGAACCGGGTGCGGGCCTGGCGATGCCGGGTCCGCGCGTGGCGCAGGGCGCTGTGCCGATCGTTGGATCGCGGCGAAAGCCCGGCCTGGCGCTTTCCCCCGCCAAGCCTAAATGGCAGGTTCAAGCAGAAGCATGCTGGGAAACACGCTGGAGCAACTCGGTCGCAGCGGGCTTTAACTGGCAAGCCCGTCGCAACGGGCCGCAACGCTGGCTGGCGGTGAGCCTGCGTGGAGGCGCTATGCGTCGTCTGAGGCAAGCTCAATGAAGACGGCGGCGCCGGCACTGTCGACTGATCACCCGGCAGCCGCTGGAGTTCGCCGATCCGCTGCATGTCGAAACTCGATAGCGGTGCCCACTGCGACCTGACCGAGGCATACCGCGCAGTTCAGCGGCCAGCGTCGGCCCGCCGGCCCGCATCCGGTCCCTCGCAGCGCGGAAGCTAGCGTACCCGGCGCGCATCGCCGCCGGCGCGGCGCTCAGGCGAACAACGCCGCCAGCCGCGCCACCGCCGCCTCCGACGCGGCGCGGTCGGGCGTGTCGTCGGGATTGCCGAAATCGCCATCGGCCTGCGCCTGCACCAGGATTCCGTCGCGCCGCGGCACCACGCTGAGGTTGTGGCCGCGGTAGCTGATGCCATAGTCCACCTCCGGCTGCGGCACCAGCCGCGCGGTCTGGCCGCGTACCGGCACCAGCGACGCGTCGCCGAGCAGCGCGCGTGCGCCGTAGCCGGTGGCGTTGACCAGGGTCTTCTCGCGCAGGTCGGCGAACTGGTGCGGATGTTCGAACTCGCGCGTCTCGATCTCCCCGCCGGCGGCCAGGAAGTCGTCCATCAGCAGCCGCGCGTAGGCGCTGATGTTGAACACCAGTTGCGTGTAGCGGCGCACGTGCGGCACCGCGAACGGATGCTGGTCCGGGCGTAGCGGCTGCGAGCGTGGGTGCAGGTCGGCCAGGCGTTGCGCTTCCAGCGACGGATATTCCGGCTCGCCGTCTTCGCCATGGCCGCTGGGCTGGTCGAACGGCATGTCGGACAGCGCATAGCCGTCGCGCCATTCGACCGGCTCGCCGGGCAGGCCGAGCAGGTTCTGGTACATGCCGAACGAGGTGCGCGCCATCTGCTCCCAGCGCTGCGCGAACGCGGGCGTGGCGTATTCGGCGGTGCACACCCGCGAGTCCGGCGACCACACCCCGGTGGCGAACGAGGAGCGCACGTGCGGCGGGCGTTCCTTGGCGTAGATGCGCACGCGCAAGCCGGCGCGCTGCGCGACCAGCGCGGTGGTCAGCCCGATCGCGCCGCAGCCGATCACCGCCAGCTGCCGCTCGCCGGTGGCGCGCGCCAGCTGCGTGGCGATCGCCGCCGCGCCCCACGACAAGGACCAGCCGCTGCCGCCATGGCCGTAGTTGTGCACCACGGTCTTGCGCCCGATGCGTTCGGCCTCGATGCGCGGGCCCTGCGCGCGGAACGGGCGGATGCACGCATGCATGGCGACGATGCGGTCGGCGCTGGCGCGGATCGGCGCCAGCGGCGCCGGCGCGGCGAAGCCGGGCCGCGCCGGCGCCGCGTGGGGCAGCCGCGGCGAGGCCGGCACGCCGCCGGCGCGGGGGCGTGCCTGGGCGAGCAGCGGGCTGGCGGCCAGCGCGGTCAGCGCCAGGCCGCCGCTGCGCAGGAAGTTGCGTCGTTGCATGGAGGGTCTCGCGCGTGGAGTGGGGCGAGTCTATACGCGGCGTGGCCGCCGCGCTGCCGCGCGCGCAGCAGCGTCGCGGCATCGGGCGACGGGGCAGGAATGCGCTTGCGACCCCGGATACGGGTACGCGCAGCGCCGTCCAACGGCCGCGCGCCAATGTGCTTGGCGGATGCCCTAAGGCGCCCGCCGCGGCGAGTCCCGCGCCGGGCAGCGCGTGCGGCGCCGGGTCGGCGGCCAGGGTCAGGGTGTCGCCGACCGGCGCGCCGTGCACGTCCTTGATCGAGGCGTTGATCCAGCCCACCTCGCCGGCGCCCCAGCGCGGGCAGCTCCTTGCGCTTGGGCGTGAACACGCCGACCTTGTCGTACGGCGCGGCAGGCGCGCGCCGGGCCCTACCGCAGCGCCGGCTGCGGCCAGCAGCCACGCGCCGGCATGCGGACACGACCGATGCGCTCCTGGTCCACCTCGACCCGCGGCGACGGCGCGAACGCACCGCGCCGCCCGCTGGCAGCATGTGGCAACGCGCGCTGCGGCCTGGCACGCGCCGCACCGGCGCGGATTTCGCGCCACCGATCCGGCGCCCCGTCGCCCGGCCGCCGGTTTCGTCGCAGCGGGACTGGCGGCGGCCACCGCCGTCGCTATGCTCGCCGCATCGTCTTCGTCGCCGGTCGCGTCATGATCCCCAGCCTGTCCCTGATCGTCCGCCTGCTGTTCGCCTGGGCCGCCGCGCTGATCGTGGCCGCCTTCGTCTGGAGCGGGCTGTTGTACGGCATGGAGAGCCCGCCGGGCTGGTTCTTCGGCCTGCTGGCGATGCTGCTGATGCTGTCGGCGCTGATCGCCGGCATCACCCACCTGCGCCGGGTGTGGCTGGTCGCCGGGCGCCTGGACAGCGCCACCCTGTCCAGCCGCCAGCGGCGCCAGATCGAGATCCCGCTGGATACGCGCGAGGCGTTCGCGCTGGTCGACGCGGCGGTGCGCGAGCTGCCGCGGGTGGAAGAGGTGGAGAGCACCGCCGACAGCCTGCAGGTGCGCGCCAAGGTGCGCCGCATCGACCCGTACAACGGGCGCAAGCCCTCGCGCTGGAACCTGGCGGCGCGCTTCGCGGTCAAGCGCAACCAGGTGCTGGCGACGGTGACCCCGGGCGCCGGCACCAGCAGCCTGACCCTGCTGCTGGAACCGGACGCCAGCGCGTGGATCGACCTGTTCGTGGTCGACGAGGGCAGCAACTACGAGAACGCCGAGGCGCTGAGCCGCGCGATCGCGCGCCGCGTGGCCGAGCTGCGCCGCGACGAGCAGGCCGCCGCCGCGCAGGCCGCCACCGCGCAGGAGCTGACCGTGGCGCGGCTGAACCTGCTGCACGCGCAGGTGGAGCCGCATTTCCTCTACAACACGCTGGCCAGCGCGCAGGTGCTGGCGCGCACCGACCCGCCGCGCGCCGACCTCATGCTGGGCTACCTGATCCAGTACCTGCGGCGCTCGCTGCCCAGCGCCGAGGACGCGCTGAGCACGCTGGGCGAGGAACTGGAGCGCACCCAGGCGTACCTGGAGATCCTCAGGATCCGCATGGGCGCGCGCCTGCAACTGGACGTGCAGGTGCCCAGCGCGCTGAAGGCGCTGCCGCTGCCGTCGATGATGCTGCAGACCCTGGTCGAGAACGCGATCAAGCACGGCCTGGAACCCAAGCCCGGCGGCGGCACGGTGTGGATCCTGGCGCGCGAGTTCGACGACCACCTCACGGTCACCGTCGCCGACGACGGCCTGGGCTTCAACACCCAGTCCAGCGGCACCGGCATCGGCCTGAAGAACCTGCGCGAGCGCCTGCGCCTGACCTACGCCGGCGCGGCGACGTTCGCCATCGTCTCCAACTTCCCCAGCGGGGTGGCGGCGACGATCACCCTGCCGCGTCCGGCGCACTTCGTGTCGCCCGTGCCGCCACCGGTGCCGCTGGCCGGCGCCGCCGGAGCGCATCATGGTTGACGCGGTCATCGCCGAGGACGAGGAACTGCTGCGGCAGTCGCTGGTGGCGCTGCTGGGCGAGGTATGGCCGCAGCTGCGCATCGTCGCCGAATGCGAGGATGGCGCCAGCGCGCTGGAAAGCCTGGCCGAGCACCGGCCGGACGTGGCGTTCCTGGACATCCGCATGCCCGGCCTGAGCGGCATCGAAGTGGCGCGCGCGCTGGGCGAGCTCAGCCCGCGCACCCAGGTGGTGTTCGTCACCGCCTACGACCAGTATGCGATCGACGCCTTCGAGCACGGCGCGGTGGACTACCTGCTCAAGCCGATCGCGCGCGACCGCCTGCAGGCCACCGTGCAGCGGGTGCAGGCGCGGGCGGCGCAGGGGCCGGACACCGCGCTGCTCGACGCGTTGCTGCAGCGCCTGGCGCAGCGCCCGGCAGCGGCAACGGCCGCGCCGCCGCTGGCCTGGATCACCGCCAGCAGCGGCCGCGAGACGCGCCTGATCATGCTCGAGGACGTGCTGTATTTCCGCGCCGACAACAAGTACACCACGGTGTTCACCGACGCCGGCGAAGCGCTGCTGCGCACCTCGCTGCGCGAGTTGCTCGACGTGCTGGATCCGGCCGCGTTCCGGCAGATCCACCGTTCCACCATCGTCAACCTCAAGGCGGTGGCGTCGGTGGTGCGCGAGGACACCGGCAAGGGCCGGCTCAGGCTCAAGCAGCGCGACGAAACGCTGAGCGTGAGCCTGCCGTACATGAGTCTGTTCCGCGGCATGTGACCGCCGCGGCGTCGCTTCGATTTCCGCACTGGAACAAGGAACCTGCCATGCGCTTCTTCTCCGCCTTGCTGTCATGCCTGCTGAGCCTGGCCGGCTGCCAGGACAAAACGAGCCTGACGATGATCACCCACGCCAGCGAAGACGGCCGCGACCTGCTGTTCGCCAAGACCACCTACGTGAGCGGGATCGCCACCTTCCGCTGTTTCGACAGCCGCAGCGGCCGCTGCCACTACCGGGTCTACAGCGAGGCCTGCGACGCGGCGGCGCCGTCGCCGGCCGCGAAGGCGGCCTGCGCGCAGCGCACGCTGGAGGAGTTCCAACTGGAGGCCGGCCAGTCGCGGCAGGTCAGCGGCCTGCCGCGCGACTTCCGCCAGTGCGTGGCGTCCGAGCCGCTGCGCCCGGGGAGCAACTGCGTGCACGGTTGAGCGGCGCGATCCGCCGCGAATATCGATTCGCGCCCCGGCGCCGCGCGGCTCCGGCTGGCTTGGCCCTCGGCCGCGGCCGGCGCGCTGCGCCCTCGCCCATGCCGCCGCGTTGCAGCACCACGGACTACGCCGAAGTCCCGCCATCCCCGTGCCGGGGCTCGCGAACGACGTAGCGGTCGTTCTTATCCAGTTCGTCCGGGTCCACCAGGACCACCGAGCGGCGGCCGCTGCTGGCGACGCGGACGAAGGAATACGGATTCGCCGTTTCATCGTCCACCAGGAGCAGCGACGTATCCAGCGTCCGCGCCAGTCGAACGGCCGCCTCGGACACCTCCGGGCGCGGCAGCGCTTCGGCGAGATAGAAGGTGACGAGTTGCGAATAGCGGGCATCGGCACGAACCTCGACCACGCACGTGGCCGGCGCGTCGCCGATTTCGCCGACGCTGTGGACGACGTCCACGCGCTCGCTGGGGAGGCCGAGCATCGCTGCCACGCAACGCTGCAGGAGCCGGTCATCGGCAGGATGGTCCAGGGCGGCGTCGAACCAGATCATGGCCGCGCCTGCGGATTTCGGTTGCGCATCTGATGGCGGCGGCGGAGGCCAGGCATGCGGGGATTCGGGATTGGCGGCGGCAACCATGCGGGAAGAGGCACTGCCTCGCCAGCGTGCCGGCATGCCACGGCACAGCAATGAACGTTCCTAGCAAGGCAGCGCGCGTCGCCGTCGCCGGCGGTGCCGCGCGCCTGGTTCAGCCGGCGACGCGGAACACGCCGCCGTTGCCGTTCTGGCCGTTGCCGTTGGCCGGCAGGCCTTCGAACTGGGTCAGCGCAGCCACCAGTTCGGCGTGCAGGCGGATGCGCCCCATCTCGCGCATGATGCGGATGTCCTCGTGGCGCAGTTCGCGGTTGGCGACCACCTCGCGCTTGTACTCGAGGATCTCCGGATACTTGCGCGCCATGTTCAGCGCATCGGCGACGCATTCGACCGTGTCCGCGTCCGAGGACAGGTAGGCGCGGCTGTTGAAGGCGGTGAGCCAGCGCTCGAAGCCGGCGGTGCGGTCGAACATGTTGGCGATGAACCACAGCACGAACAGGATCGCGACCCACGAACTGAACACGATGACGATGCGCGAGAAGGTCACGTGGTAGTCGTGCTGCCACAGCTGGTTGGTGATCACCCCGAGCAGCACCAGCGAGATCGCCTGCCAGCCGATGATCGACGCCACCAGCCACTGCTCCTTGGCCTTGGCCAACAGCTCGACCTCGGCCTGCAGCTGGTGCTCGCTCTTGTGCTGCCAATGCGCCACCTGTGCCGGGAACGGCTCGCGGTGCAGCGCGTTGTCTTCCAGAAGCAATCCCAAACCCTTGAACAAAGCGACCATGACGAGCTCCCTTGCAGATGCGAAAAACACCAACCGGCGACGTCGCTGGCGATGCGTTTTATTTCTAGCACAGTACCCGCCGCCGGCGGCGCCGGCGCGGTGCCGGATGCTGTGTTGCATCGGCCAGACGCGTCCACCGGCGCCGATTCAGCCACTTGCGCAGGGCGGTGGCGGCGCCATGCCGCGCCCGCCGCGATCCTTTGCTGCAAGTGCACATGGAAATCGCGGCACGCGCTGCGCGGCGCCGATCCCAGCCTAATCCGTTCCCGGGTAAGCGGCGCGTGAGCGGCGGCGCGCTCGCGGCGACGCGCCGCCGACGCCTCGCCCACTACGATGGCCGCATGACCGCCGTGCTCCGCCGCCTCGCCGCTCCCGCCACTGCGCACATCCGCCGCTGGGTGCTGGGCGCGTTTCCGCGCGGACACAGCGGCATCGACTACGACCGGCCGCCCGGCGATCCGGGCCTGTTCGGTCCCGACAGCGTCACCTGGCGCGTGCACGCCGACTTCCCGGGCATGCTCTCCGGCGGGCTGTGCGCGCTGATGCTGCAGACCCTGCATCCGCTGGCGCTGGCCGGCGTCTATGACCACTCCAATTTCCGCGACGACCTGGTCGGGCGGCTTCGCCGCACCACCAACTTCGTCGCCGGGACCACCTATGCGCCGCTGGCCGAGGCGCAGCGCCTGATCGGGCGCGTGGCCGCGATCCACGCGCAGGTGCGCGGGCACACCGCCGACGGGCGCGCCTACGCCGCCGACGATCCGGCCCTGCTCACCTGGGTCCACGTCACCGAGGCCTACGGCTTCCTGCACGGCTATCGGCGCTACTGCCGCGCGGTGCCGGCGGCGATCGCCGACCGCTATTACGCCGAGGCGCGGCGGGTGGCGCTGGCGCTGGGCGCGCGCGAGGTGCCGGGGTCCGAGGCGGAGGTGCGCGACTACTTCGCGCAGGTGCGGCCGACGCTCGGCGTGGACGCGCGCTCGCGCGAGGTGCTGGCGGTGCTGGCGGGCATCCGCCTGCCGGTGCCGGCCGCCGGCCTGTCGCGCGACCTGTTCCTGGGTGCAGGCGCGGCGCTGCTGCCGGACTGGGCGACGGCGATGCTGGGCCGCACGCGGTTGCAGCGCGCCGGCGCGGCGGCGGGCGCGTACGTGCTGCGCGCGCTGTCGCCGCTGTTCCGCGCCGCGCTCACCGACGGCATCGCCCAGCGCGCCTGCCGCCGCGTCGGCGTGGAGCCGCAGGCGCTGTCGCACTGGCCCGACTGAGCCTGGGCCTGGCGTATCGGCAATCGCCGTTGTTCACCCGGCCGGCTCGCAGTCCGCGCAGATCCGGCGCATGCTCCACCCGCGCAGCTCCATTGCCCGCGCCGGTCTGGCCGGCGGCTGGACGCGAACGCCGCGCCGGGGAAGCGGACCAGATAGCCGCAGTCGGTGGGCGGTTGCAGCGCGTGGCGTCGATCCGCGGGCATTCCAACGCGGACGCCGTGCGCCGCCGCGGCGCCTTTCTAAACGCCTCAGGCGCTGCGGGCGGGGCGCCGCCGGCGGCGTCAAGATCCCGGTAGTTTGGCCGCTCTATGGGAGACCTATGCAGCGTCACCAGCCTCAGCGTGCGGACAAGACGCAGGACACCCGGTTCAGACACGGTCTGCGCCGCGCCCTGCGCGCGCCCGTGCGCGCGATCCTGGTGTGGGGCGTGCTGCTGGCGCTGCTGCTGGCCGCCGGCCTGGGCTTCGTCCTGGTCCAGGACCGCGAAAGCCGGCTGGCGGCGGCGCAGCGGCAGAGCCTGGCGCTGGCCGGCGGCGCCGAACGCCTGTTGCAGGTGCAGCTGAACAACCTGACCCAGGCCCTGCGCGGCGAGGCCGCCGGCGCGCAGGCGCTGTACGCGGACGACGCGCAACGCGCCCCGGCGCTGATCCAGGCATCGCTGGACGGGTTGCTGAGCCGGCATCCGGAGCTGCACAGCCTCTCGCTGCTCGATGCCCAGGGCGGGCGCCTGCTCGGCGGCGCCGCCGACGCCAGCGTGCGCAACTGGGCCCTGCCGCTGTACCGCGGCGCCGACGAGCACGCCTTCGTCGGACCGATCGAGCGGCTGGCCGACGGCGAGCAGGTGCTGCGCCTGGCGGTGCCGATGGCGCCGGACCGCTGGGTGCTGGCGCGGCTGCGGATGGACGCGCTGCAGCGGGTCGTCGGCGGTTTCGACACCGGCCACGACGGGGTGGTGGCGCTGTTCGACCACCGCGGCGCGCTGCTGGCCGCCAGCAGCCCGGCGGCAGGCGCGGTCGGGGAGCGGATGCGCCTGCCGCTGGGGCTGCGCGAGGAGTCGTACACCAGCGCGCTGGGACTGCGCCGCGACCTGTTCGACCGCGTCCCGCGGATGGTGGCGGCCAGCGGCGGGCACGACTATCCGGTGCTGGTGATGGCCGGCCTGTCGGTGGACGAGGCGCTGGCGCAATGGCACTGGTTCGCCGGCGGCGCGGCGGCGATCTACCTGCTGTACCTGCTCGGGTTCGCCTACCTGCTCGGCAGCCTGCGCCGCGCCGAAGCGCGGCAGCGGCGGCTGCTCGGCGAACTGCGCAAGGGCGACGAGGACCTGCGCCTGGCGCACGAGATGGGCCGCATCGGCACCTGGCGGGTCGAGGCCGACCGGCGCCTGCTCGAGCTGAGCGAGGCCACCGGCCAGATGCTGGGCCTGCGCCAGAACAGCATCCCCACCGAACAGTTCTTCGCCAGCGTGCATCCGGACGATCGCGAGCGGGTACGGCAGGCGTACGAAGCCGCCTGGGACGGCCGCGGCGAATACAACGCGCTGTATCGCGCGCGGCTGAGCGAAGGCCCGTGGCGCTGGCTGGCCGCGCGCGGCGCACTGGTGCAGGGCCGCGACGGCGTACGCATGACCGGCGCGGTGCAGGACGTGAGCGAGCGGCTGGAGGCGCAGGCGCGGCTGTTCGACGCCGAGCGCCAGTTCCGCCTGATCTTCGACCGCAACCCGCTGCCGTTCTGGCTGTTCGCGGTCGACGACCTGCGCTTCCTGGAGGTGAACCAGGCCGCGATCCGCCAGTACGGCTACACGCGCGAGGAGTTCCTGGCGATGACCATCCTCGACATCCGCCCGCCCGGCCATGCCGAGCAGGTGCTGCAGGACGTACGCCAGCCGCGCGACGGCTTCGACGAGCCGCGGATCTGGATCCACCAGCGCAAGGACGGCAGCCTGCTGTCGGTGAAGGTGCACAGTTCCGAGCTCGATCTGGGCGGGCGCCAGGTGCGGCTGATCCTGGCCGAGGACGTCAGCCAGCGCGTGGCCTACGAGCGCGAGCTGGCGTTCCGCGCCAGCCACGACGTCACCACCGGGCTGCTGAACCCGCGCGCGCTGGCCGAGGCGCTGAACGCGCGCCGGCGCGAAGGCTATACCGTGGTCTACGCGCAGCTGCGCGGCCTGCAGCTGATCGGCGACACGCTCGGCCGCGAGGCCGGCGACGCGGTGCGCGGCGCGGTGGCCGCGCGCCTGCAGCGGCTGGGCGAATGCTACGGCCTGACCGCCTACCAGCCGGCGCAGGACTTCGCGCTGGCGATCCTGGACCCGGACCGGGTGGAGGAGGCGGTGCAGGCGCTGCTGGAGGCGGTGGGCGTGCCGGTGGAGGGGCGCGATTTCCCGCACCAGCTGGAGGCCCACGTCGGCGTGGCGGCGTGCCCGGACGACGGCGGCAGCGCCGACGAGGTGATCGGCCGCGCCGCACAGGCCGCGCACGCGGCGCAGAGCGAAGGCAAGGTGATCGCGCGCTTCGATTCGAGCATGTCCTCGCACCTGAGCGAACGCCTGCGCTTGGCCGGGCGCATCCACCAGGCGATCGAGCAGCAGCAGTTCCGCCTGTACTTCCAGCCGATCGTGCGCGTCGCCGACGGCACCCCGCGCAAGCTGGAGGCGCTGATCCGCTGGCCGCAGGACGACGGGCGCTTCATCGCCCCGGACGCGTTCATCCAGCTGTGCGAGGACACCGGCCTGATCCTGCCGCTCGGGCGCTGGGTGATGCGCGAGGCCGCGCGCGCGCAGCGGCAGCTGGCGCTGCACGGCTGGACCGCGCTGCCGGTGGCGGTGAACGTGTCGGCGGTGCAGTTCTTCGACAGCGACCTGGTCGACGAACTGGCGCAGGCCTGCGCCGACGCGGGGCTGGCGCCCGGCGCGGTGCACGTGGAGCTGACCGAGAGCAGCCTGATGCGGCATCCGCAGCAGGCGCTGGAGGTGGTGCGGATGCTGCGCTCGCAGGGCGTGTGCGTGTCGCTGGACGACTTCGGCACCGGCTTCTCCAGCATGGCGTATCTGCGCCACCTGCCGCTGGATGCGCTGAAGATCGACCGCAGCTTCGTCGACGGCGTCGATCGCGACCTGCGCAACGCGTCGATCTGCGAGGCCTTGCTGACCCTGGGCCATAGCCTGGGCCTGAGCGTGGTCGCCGAAGGCGTGGAGACGCCCGAGCAGTTGCAGTGGCTGCGCGAGCACGGCTGCGATCATGCGCAGGGTTATCTGCTCGGGCGTCCGGCGCCGCTGGACCAGGTGATCGCCGCGCTGGGCGTGCCGCCGGCTTAGCGGCCGCGCCGGCGGGTAGGGCGCGGCTCGCGGCGCGGGGCCGATCGCATTGCGGTATCGCCGTATCGCGCGGGGCAGTGGCTGGAACCGGATCGGCGTCGCCACCGGGTGCGCGGCGCGCGCGGCGTCAGAAGCGGCGCTGGCCGTACCAGAAGCCCAGCGCGTCGCGCGAGGTCAGCATGCCGCGGCCGCGGCGCAGGAAGCGCAGCAGCAGGCCCAGGTGTTCGCGCTTGCTGAAGCTGCGCAGCTTGCGGTCGGAGGTGTGCACCGGCTCGCGCAGGATCACGAAGCGGCCCTGCCGCGCCAGCGCGCGGCTGAGCGCGACGTCTTCGCCGGCGTAGTAGCGTTCGTCGAACCCGCCGGCCGCGTCGAACGCGGCGCGGGTGCAGAACAGGAAACAGCCCGGGGCGATGCCGGTGCGGCGGAACAGCCAGCCGAACAGCGCCTGCGCGGCGCGCTCGTACCAGGCGCTGCTGCCAAGCAGCCGCACCTGCGCGCCGCCGCCGACCGCGCCGTCGCGCAGCGCGCGCACCGCCGCGGCGAGCACCGCGGCATTGACCCGCGTATCGGCATCGACGAACAGCAGCCACTCGCCGCCGCTGGCGCGGGCGCCGGCGTTGCGGGTGGCGGCGATGTGGCGCAGTTGCAGCTCGAGCACCTGCGCGCCGTGGCGCCGCGCGATCGCCGCGGTGTCGTCGCCGCACGCGTCGGCGACCACGACGGTCTCGCTGCGCAGATGCAGCGCCTGCGCGGCGACATGCAGAGACGCCAGCGTATCGCCGATCAGCGCGGCTTCGTCGTGGGCAGGGACGATGAACGAGATCACCGGCGCATCATGCGACCTCCGGCAGGGCCCGGCAATGGACCGCGCCGGTGGCGTACATGCGCCAGCCAGCCAACCGACGCCGCTCCGGCGCCCGGATCGGATGGACGGGGAGGCGGGCAATGCATGCGAGCACAACGAGCCCGCCGGACGGGCACTTGCGGCCGTCCGCCATCGCATACCAGCCGGTGGGTTGGCCCAGCGACCGCGACGGGTTAGACGGCGCGATCGCTGGTGTGGCGGGCGTCGCGCCTGTCGCCACGCGCCGTCCGCTTTGCCTATTCCGGTTTCTCCTTTCCCGATTCCCGCCTCAACGATCGACCGACGCCATCATCGCTTCGGGATAGCGCGTGCCGGCGGCGGCATCGGGCGGGAAGATCGCATCGATCTGCGCGCGTTCGTCGGCGCTCAGCGCCACCTGCAGCGCGCCGAGGTTCTCTTCCAGGTACTTCAGCCGCTTGGTGCCCGGGATCGGCACCAGGTCCTCGCCCTGCGCCAGCACCCAGGCCAGCGCCAGCTGGCCCGCGGTCACGCCCTTGGCCTGGGCCAGCGTGCGCACCTGCTCCACCAGCTGCAGGTTGCGGGCGAAGTTCTCGCCCTGGAACCGCGGCGAATGGCGGCGGTAGTCGTCGGCCTCGAAGTCGTCCGGCGAGCGGATCGCGCCGGTCAGGAAGCCGCGGCCGAGCGGCGAATACGGCACGAAGCCGATGCCCAGTTCGCGCACCGCGGCGAACACGCCGTTGCTCTCCGGATCGCGCGACCACAGCGAGTATTCGGTCTGCACCGCGGTGATCGGATGCACCGCGTGCGCGCGGCGGATGGTGTCGGCGCCGGCCTCCGACAGGCCCAGGAAGCGCACCTTGCCCTGCTCGACCAGCCGCGCCATCGCCCCGACCGTGTCCTCGATCGGCACGTTCGGATCCACGCGGTGCTGGTAGTACAGGTCGATGTAGTCCACGCCGAGCCGGCGCAGGCTGGCCTCGCAGGCGGCCTGCACGTACTCGGGGCGGCCGTCGATGCCGCGCGCCGACGGATCGCCCGGATCGAGCTTGATGCCGAACTTGGTCGCCAGCACCGCCTGCTCGCGGCGCCCGGCCAGCGCCTTGCCGACCAGCACCTCGTTGGTGTGCGGGCCGTACATGTCGGCGGTGTCGAGCAGGTTGACGCCGCGTTCCAGTGCGGCATGGATCACCGCGATCGATGCGGCGTCGTCTTCGCGTCCGCCGTAGAACGCGCTCATGCCCATGCAGCCGAGGCCGAGGGCGGAAACGCGGGGGCCGTGACGGCCTAGGGTACGGGTCTGCATCGGAAAACTCCTGGCTGGGGGAAGAAGAAGCGGCGCATTCCGCCGTAGCGCGCAGGCACACAGCATGCGCGTGCCTGCGCGGCGACGGATATCGCGATCTGACGGAATCGTTGAACGATCCTGCAAACCGCACCGCGGGATACGCGCCGGCGCCGACCATGCCACGTCGGGTGTCGGCGCGCGGTCGTCGCCGGCTGCGTGCCGGCTCAGCCGCCGGCGGCCGGCGTGCGCGGCTGCAGGCGGGTACCGCCGGACACCAGTTGCTGCGGCATCGGCAACTTGATGAACTCGTGCGGGAAGCCGAGCGCGACCGCGCTGACCGCGTCGAGCTGCCGCAGGTGCGCGGCGTCTAGCCGCAGTTCCAGCGCACCCAGGTTGTCGTCCAGCTGCGCCAGGGTGCGCGCGCCGACGATCGGGATCGCGCCGGGGCCGGGCCGCTGCAGCAGCCAGGCCAGCGCCACCTGCGCCGGCGAGCGGCCGATCTCCGAGGCGACCTGCTTGACCACGTCGGCGATGTCCAGCGCGCGCTCGCTCAGCATCCGGTGCGCATAGGCGGCATCGCCGCGCTCGGCGCTGGCCTGCCCGTCCGCGGCGCGGCGCTGCACCGCGGCCAGGTCCTGGCGGCTGTACTTGCCGGTGAGGATGCCCATGGTCAGCGGCGACCAGGCCAGCACGCCCAGGCCCAGCGCCGCGGCCATCGGCACCAGTTCGGCCTCGACCGTGCGCTGCGCCAGGCTGTATTCGATCTGCAGCGCCACCAGCGGCGACCAGCCGCGCAGGTCGGCCAGCGTCTGCATCCGCGCCACCTGCCAGGCCGGCGTGTCGGAGATGCCGGCGTAGACGATCTTGCCGGCGCGTACCAGGTCGTCGAAGCCGCGCATCACTTCCTCCACCGGCGTGGTGTCGTCCCAGATGTGCAGGTACAGCAGGTCCAGGTAATCGGTGCGCAGCCGCTTCAGGCTGGCCTCCACCGACTGCAGCAGGTTCTTGCGGTGGTTGCCGCCGCCGTTGGGATCGCCGGGGAAGGGGTTGAGGGTGTACTTGCTGGCGATGACCAGGCGGTCGCGGCGGCCTTCGGCGAACTTGCCGAGCAGGGTTTCGGAACTGCCGTTGGTGTAGGTGTTGGCGGTGTCGATGAAGTTGCCGCCGAGCTCGACGTAGCGCGCGAACAGGCGCCCGGCTTCGGCTTCGTCGGCGCCCCAGCCCCAGTCGTTGCCGAAGGTCATCGTGCCCAGCGAAATGGGGCTGACGCGCAGGCCGGAGCGGCCGAGCAGGCGGTAGTGGTCCAGGGACATCGCGCATCTCCAAAAGAAGGGATGCTCACTGTAGGCCTGGCCAATGCGTGGATAAATCCGCAGAATAGGGATCTTGAATGAAGCAGGGGTTCACAATTAACGCCAATCCGCTATCCGCGGTGATCGCCTTCGTCCGCGTTGCCCACCATGCCAGTTTCACCCGCGCGGCGAGCGAACTGGCGGTGTCGCCGTCGGCGCTGTCGCAGACCGTGCGCGCGCTGGAAGCGCAATTGGGGGTGCGCCTGCTCAACCGCACCACGCGCCGGGTCGGGCTCACCGAGCACGGCGAGCGCTTCCTGCAGCAGGTGGCGCCGGGCTTGCAGCAGATCGACGCCGCGTTCCAGGACCTGGACTTCGTGCGCGACCGCCCCGCCGGCCACCTGCGCATCACCCTGCCGCGCATCGCCGCCGACATGCTGGTGCTGCCGCACCTGCCGGCGTTCGTCACGCGCTACCCCGAGGTGCAGGTGGAACTGTCGATCGACCCGGCGCTGACCGACCTGGTGGCCACCGGCTTCGATGCCGGCCTGCGCCTGGGCGAATGCCTGGCGCGCGACATGGTGGCGTTGCCGATCGGGCCGATGCAGCGCCAGGCGATCGTCGCCACGCCCGACTACTTCCGCCGGCATGCGCCGCCGCGCACGCCGCAGGACCTGGTCGGCCACCACGCCATTCGCCACCGCGCCAGCAACGGCCGGCTGTGGGCCTGGGAATTCACCCGCGACGGACGCGACTTCAGCGTGGAGGTGGCCGGCACGCTGACCGTCAACGACACCGCGGTGGCGCTGCAGATGGTGCATGCCGGGCTGGGCATGGCGCAGGTGTTCGAGGCGATGGTGGCCGACGACGTGGCCGCGGGCCGGCTGCTGCGCGTGCTCGACGACTGGCAGCAGCCGTTCCCTGGCTTCCACATCTACTACCCGGCGCGCGAACACCTGCCGCCGAAGTTGCGCGTGTTCATCGACCATCTGCGCGCGGCGAACGCGCCGGCGTGAGGTTAGGCTTGCGCTGACCCGTTGCAGGAGCCGGTGCGATGCGTGGCCTTTACCTGGGATTGTGCGTGCTCGGAACGGTGTTGCCGTTCGCCGCGCTGTGGCCGTGGCTGCAGCGGCACGGGCTCGATGCGCCGTTGCTGCTGCGCCAGATCGCGGCTTCGCCGCCGTCGCTGTTCGCCTGGTGCGACGTGCTGGTCGCGGCCATGGCGGTGATCGCACTGGTGTGGGTCGAGGGCCGGCGCCTGGGCATGCGCGGGCGCTGGCTACCGATCGCGGCGCTGCTGACGGTCGGCGTGTCGCTGGCGTTGCCCTTGTTCCTGTGGATGCGCGAGCGGCAGTTGCGGGCGGGCCGCAACACCGGCAACGGAACGTGACCGAGGCCATATGGGCGTGCGGCAAGGCATGCATCGCTGTCGCCGCGTCGCCACCATCGCGGTGGCGACGCAGGCGCGCGGCTCAGCCCTTGAGCCGGGCCGCGTACTCGGCCACGCGCTTGCCCAGCAGCCGGGCGGTTTCCAGGTCGCCGGCGCGCGGCGCTTCCTCCGCAGAGGCGTCCGACGGCGAGATCGCCAGCGCGCCGGCCGAGCCGGCGGTCCAGTTCACGTCGGACGGGCCGTGCGCCTTGGTGTTGGACGGCAGCAGGCCGGTGCCGACCCAGATCTGTCCGTGCTGCTGCGACAGGGTCCAGAAGTAGGCGATGGTGGCGAACTTGTCGCCGTTGACCGAGGCCGAGTTGGTGAAGCCGGCGGCGACCTTGTCCTTCCATGCCTGCGAGAACCAGGACTTGGAACTGGCGTCGGCGAACTTCTTGAACTGCCAGGCCGGGCCGCCCATGTAGGTGGGGCTGCCGTAGACGATGGCGTCGGCGGCGCCGATGGCGTCCCAGGCGCCGTCGGGCAGGTTGCCGTCCTGGTCGATGCGGTACAGCGTGGCCTCGCCGACGCTGGCGGCACCGGCGTGCACGGCTTCGGCCTGTTTGACGGTATGGCCATAGCCGCTGAAATAGACGATCGCGATCTTGCTCATGGGCGTGGTCCTTGGACGGGGGGAGGGGACGCGGCCATTGTGCGCAACGGACGTGGCGTCGATCACCGCCATGGGCAGGATGTTGTGTCCGGCCGACGTCGCCCGGCGCCGGATCAGCGCGCCGGCGTGCCGCGCATCTCGCGGTCCACGCCGACCTCGAGCAGATAGTCGATGAAGCTGCGCACCTTGGGCGCCAGGTGGCTGCGGCTGGCATAGACCGCGTACACGCCGATCGGGCCGAGCTGGTAGTCGGGCAGCACGCGCACCAGCCGGCCGTCCTCCAGCGCTTCCTGGGCCATGAAGTCCGGCTGCAGGACGATGCCCATGCCGGCGATGGCGGCCTCGCGCAGCACGTCGCCGCTGTTGGCGCGCAGCCCGCCGCGCACGCGCACGCGGGCCTCGCCTTCGGGGCCGTGCAGGGTGATCTCGTCCAGCGGCACGTAGCTGTAGTTCAGGAATTCGTGGCCGGCGATGTCGGCGGCCAGGCGCGGCGTGCCGGCGCGCTGCAGGTAGCCCGGCGAGGCGCACAGGCACACCTGCACCTCGCCGAGCTGGCGTGCGATCAGCGTCGGCGCCACCTGGCGGGTGATGCGGATCGCCATGTCGTAGCCTTCCTCGACGATGTCCACCAGCCGGTCGGACAAGGTCAGGTCCAGCGCGACCTGCGGGTAGCGCGACCGGTAGCCGGCCAGGCGCGGCCCCAGCCGGGCGATGCTGAAGCTGACGGGCGCGTTGATCCGCAGCGTGCCGGACGGGGTCAGCGCCTGCTCGCCGACCGCCGCCTCCAGGTCGTCGAACTCGGCCAGCAACAGCTGGCAGCGCTGGTAGTAGGCGGTGCCGACGCTGGTCGGGCTGACCCGCCGCGTGGTGCGGTTGAGCAGCCGCGATCCCAGCCGTTTCTCCAGCCACGCCACCTGCCGGGTGACGCTGGCGGTGGACATGCCCAGGGTTTCGGCGGCGGCGTTGAAGCCGTTGCGGTCGACGACGGTGACGAACACGCGCATCGCGTCCAGGGTATCCATTGTTCCGCTTCTCGAAATAAACAGTCGGACGCAGAGTAATTTATCTCTGCAAGCGCCGCGAATAGCCTGTCCGGACCGATACGCGCCGTCTTTCGCCATCCCCGCCTGCGATGGCGACGATCGCGCGCCAAAGGCCGCGGGGCGCGGCCATGTTTCCAAGAGTCCTGTGCCATGAATCGTCTGCCTTCGCTGTACATCTCGCACGGTTCGCCGATGACCGCGCTGCAACCGGGCCTGGTCGGCGCGCGCCTGGCCGAGCTGGCGCGCAGCCTGCCGCGGCCGCGTGCGATCGTGCTGGCGTCGGCGCACTGGCTGGGCCGGCGGCCGCTGGTCGGCGCGTCCGCGCAGCCGGAGACGATCCACGACTTCGGCGGCTTCCCGCGCGCGCTGCACGAAATGCAGTACCCGGCCCCCGGCGCGCCGGCGCTGGCGCGCGAGGTGGCCGAGCGGCTCGAGCGCGCCGGCCTGCAGCCGCACGTGGATGCAGGCCGCGGCCTGGACCACGGCGTCTGGGTGCCGCTGTCGCTGCTGTATCCGCAGGCCGACATCCCGGTGGTGCCGCTGTCGATCCAGCCGCAGCTCGGGCCGGCGCACCAGCTGGCGCTGGGCCGCGCGCTGGCGCCGCTGCGCGAGGACGGCGTGCTGCTGATCGGCTCGGGCAGCATCACCCACAACCTGCACGACCTCGGCCGCTACGCCGCCGGCAAGGACGCGCCCTACGTGCGCCCGTTCGTCGACTGGGTGGCGCAGGCGCTGGCGCGCGACGACCTGCCGGCGCTGCTCGACTACCGCCGCCAGGCGCCGTTCGCCGAGCGCGCGCATCCCACCGACGAGCACTGGCTGCCGATCTACTTCGCGATGGGCGCGGCCGGCGACGGCGGCCTGGGCGCGCAGCGCATCGATGCCGGCGTCGATGCCGGGTTGCTGGCGATGGACATCTACCGCTTCGACGGCGCATCGCTGCGCGCGGCGGCGTGAGCCGTCCGTGGCGCAGCATGGCGCCGGCGCCGATGCGCGTCGGCATGCGGCTGAGCCGTTCACGCCGGTGAAGGCGGCCTTGCCCTGGCGTCTCACCGGTTGAGACGCCGGCCCGGCAACGTCCGCGGGTGAATACCGCCGAAAAACTCGCCGTGCTCGCCGATGCGGCCAAATACGACGCGTCCTGCGCCTCCAGCGGCGCGGACAAGCGGCATTCGCTCGGCAGCGGCGGCATCGGCAGCACCGAGGGCATGGGCATCTGCCACTCGTATACGCCCGACGGCCGCTGCGTGTCGTTGCTGAAGATCCTGCTGACCAACTTCTGCGTGTTCGATTGCGCGTATTGCGTCAACCGCGTGTCCAGCAACGTGCGCCGCGCGCGCTTCACCCCGGCCGAGGTGGTGACGCTGACCCTGGATTTCTACCGGCGCAACTACATCGAGGGCCTGTTCCTGTCCAGCGGCATCATCCGCAACAGCGACTACACGATGGAGCAGCTGGTGGAGGTGGCGCGGCAGCTGCGCGAGGAGCATCGCTTCGCCGGCTACATCCATCTCAAGACCATTCCCGATGCGGCGCCGGAACTGCTGGCCGCCGCCGGCCGCTACGCCGACCGGCTCAGCATCAACGTCGAACTGCCGACCGAAGCCGGCCTGGTGCGGCTGGCGCCGGAGAAGAGCGTCGGCGGCATCCGCGCGGCGATGGGCGAGCTGCGCTGGCGCATCGAGGAAAGCAAGGAGGCGCGCAAGGCCGAACGCAAGCTCAGCGCCAAGCCGCCGCGGTTCGCGCCGGCCGGGCAGAGCACGCAGATGATCGTCGGCGCCGATGGCGCCGACGACCGCGCGGTCCTGCGCACCAGCCACAACCTCTACGGCAACTACCGGTTGCGCCGGGTGTACTACTCCGCGTTCAGTCCGATCCCCGATGCGTCGTCCAAGCTGCCGTTGCAGGCGCCGCCGCTGCAGCGCGAGCACCGCCTGTACCAGGCCGACTGGTTGCTGCGCTTCTACGATTTCTCGGTGGAGGAGATCGCGCCGGAGGCGTCCAGCGGCATGCTCGATCTGGACGTGGATCCGAAGCTGGCCTGGGCGTTGCGGCATCCCGAGCGTTTCCCGGTGGATCTGAACACGGCGGCGCGCGAGATGTTGCTGCGGGTGCCGGGGCTGGGCACGCGCAACGTCGAGCGCCTGTTGCTGTCGCGGCGGCATGCGCGGTTGCGGGTCCAGGATCTGGCGCGGTTGCGCGTGCCGATGAAGAAGGTGCTGCCGTTCGTCAGTGTGCTGGATCATCATCCGCGGCGGCGGCTGGACGATACGCAGCGGTTGCGGGCGCAGTTGGCGCCGGCGCCGCGGCAGGGTGGGTTGTTTGATTGATCTTTGATGGGTTTGGGTGCTGTGCCCCTGCTATTGCTGTGGCAACAGCAACAGCAACAGCAACAGCAACAGCAACGGCAACGGCAACAGCAACGGCAACGGCAACGGCAACGGCAAAAGCCAGGCAACGGCAAAAGCTTTCGCGCCTTTGGCGCGAGTCACTTTTGTCTTGGCAAAAGTAACCAAAACCGCTGCCGCCGACGCGAGCCGGTGCGATAAGGCCGCACCGGTGCCCTGCGCTCCTCGGCATGGGCGGCACGGCGCCCGAACTCGCTTCGCTCAGACACGGGCGCCTCTTCGACCGCCCATGCCTGCGGTGCTCGGCTCGCTTTGAAGGCGGAGAAAGCAACAGCAACAGCAACAGCAGAAGCAGAAGCAGAAGCAGAAGCAACGGCAGAAGCAACGGCAGAAGCAACGGCAGAAGCAACGGCAGAAGCAACGGCAGAAGCAACGGCAGAAGCAACTGTGGTGGCGGTGACGATGGTGC
Organism: Xanthomonas sp.; assembly: GCF_017163755.1. Classification (GTDB taxonomy): domain Bacteria; phylum Pseudomonadota; class Gammaproteobacteria; order Xanthomonadales; family Xanthomonadaceae; genus Xanthomonas_A. The sequence goes on along the minus strand of NZ_JAFIWC010000013.1, from coordinate 14,706 downwards.
GATGGAGATGGGGGCGGTTGAGTGTGGGCTTGGTGGGAGGAGCGGGGTCGTGTTTCAGGCTGAGGTGATGCCGGCGTGGGATCTGGAGGCGTGGCGGGGGGCGGCGCGTGCGGCGTGGTGTGCGCAGGTGGCGCCGGAGGCGTTGGCGTGGAACGGCGATGCGCAAGGTGGGTTGCTGGCGGGGGGCGATGTGGCCGCGTTGCCGGCGACGGTGGCGCCGCCGCGGGTGTGCGCGGGGTTCCTGGCGTTGGCCGGCGCGGTGCTGTGCCATCGCGATCCGCAGCGGCATGCGTTGTTGTACCGGTTGTTGTGGCGGATCGCCTCGGGCGAGCGCGCACTGCTGGAGCGCGCCGCCGATGCCGAGGTGCACCGTGCGCGGCAATGGGAAAAGGCGGTGCGCCGCGACAGCCACAAGATGAAGGCATTCGTGCGCTTCCGCCAGGTGCCCGGCGAGGACGGCGCCTTCGTCGCCTGGTTCGAGCCGGAGCACCATATCGTCGACCGGATCGCGCCGTTCTTCGCGCGGCGTTTCGCCGGCATGCGCTGGGCGATCCTGACCCCGTACCGCAGCGTGCGCTGGGATGGCGAAGCCTTGCGGTTCGGCCCGGGCGCGCGGCGCGCCGATGCGCCGGCCGACGACGCGCAGGAAGCGCTGTGGCGCACCTACTACGCGAACATCTTCAATCCGGCGCGGCTCAATCCGACGATGATGCGCCAGGAGATGCCGCAGAAGTACTGGAAGCACCTGCCGGAGGCGCAGCTGCTGCCGGCGCTGATCCGCGACGCCGGGCCGCGCGTGCGCGAGATGGCCGAACGCGCGCCCGAGCCGGTGCGCCGGCGCATTCCGGCGCCGCCGCCGGTGCCGCAGGCCGGCGACGCCGGCAGCCTGGATGCGCTGCGCGACGCCGCGCGCGGTTGCCGCCGCTGTCCGCTGTGGCAGCCGGCCACGCAGACCGTGTTCGGCGAAGGCCCGGACGGTGCCGCGGTGATGGTGGTCGGCGAGCAGCCCGGCGACGAGGAGGACCTGAGCGGGCGTGCGTTCGTCGGCCCGGCCGGGCGCCTGTTCGACCGCGCGCTGGCCGAACTCGGCATCGCGCGCGAGGCGCTGTATGTGACCAACGCGGTCAAGCACTTCCGTTTCGAGCAACGCGGCAAGGCGCGGCTGCACCGCAATCCCGATCGCGCGCATGTCGAAGCCTGCCGCTTCTGGCTGGCCGCCGAACTGGCGCGGGTGCGACCGCGCATCGTGCTGTGCCTGGGGGCGACGGCGGCCGGCGCGGTGCTGGGCCATGGCTTCAGGCTGATGGCGCAGCGCGGCCAGTGGCAGTCGCTGCCCGACGGCACCCGCGCGCTGGCGACGGTGCACCCGGCGTGGGTGCTGCGCCAGCGCGATGCCGACGCCGGCGCAGCGGCCTATCGTGGATGGATCGACGACCTGCGCACGTTGTGCGTACAGCCGGAAACACCGCGCGTGCGCAGCGCCGGCTAGCGCCGGCCGTATCGCGTCCGCCTCATGCAGTTCCGCTGGCTCGCAGAGGTGGTGGGGGTGATGGCCACGGCTACCGGAGCCGCTTCTGCAAGGGCTGGCTGGTGCACTGTAGGAGGGGCTTCAGCCCTCAGCCCCGGCATCGACCGAAGTCGGGGGCAGTAACCGCTCCGCTCGCCGCGGCTGAAGGCCCAGAGCACCCGAAGCGCTCCTACAAGGGCTGGCCGCGTGCACTGTAGGAGGGGCTTCAGCCCCGGCATCGACCGAAGTCGGGGCAGTGCCCGCTCCGCTCGCCGCGGCTGAAGGCCCAAGGCACCCGAAGCGCTCCTACAAGGGCTGGCCGCGTGCACTGTAGGAGGGGCTTCAGCCCCGACGTCGACCGAAGTCGGGGCAGTAACCGCTCCGCTCGCCGCAGCTGAAGGCCCAGGGCCACCCGCGAGCCACTCTTAGAAACGAAGGCTTGTGCGGGTGGCCGGGTGCTATGGAGCGGCTTCAGTCCCGGCGCCGGCCGACGCCGGTTCGGTTGCCGGCTCCGTCCGTCGCGGCTGAAGCCGCTCCTACATTGGCTCGTCGCACGCTGGCTCGTCGCACGCTGCCCAGCCCGCTGTATCGAGGGGGCTCCCGCTCTGCGCTGAGCGCCGGCCCGAAGGCGTGCAGGTGCCAGCGCGGCCCATGCCTTCGCCGGCAGGCGCGTTGCCTGCGGTTGTGCGGTCACCCTGCCGGCGCCGCGCCCACCTGGCGCCGCACGGCGCCCATGTCGCGGACCGCGCGCACTTCGACGCAGCCGGTCCGCGCCCAGGGGAAGCTCTCGGCGATCTTCACCGCCTCTTCGTAGTCGGCCGCCTCGATCAGGTTGAAGCCGCCGAGCAGTTCCTTGGTCTCGGCGAACGGGCCGTCGACCACGCGGGTGCGGCCGTCGCGGACGCGCACGCTGCGCGCCTGCGCCGCGTCCTCCAGCTGCTGCGACTGCAGCAGCTGCCCCTGGCGCTGCATGGCGTCGGCATTGGCGAAGCAGTGCCGCATCATCGCGTCGGCCTCGCCGTCGGGCAGCGCCTGCAGCGCGGCGGGATCGTTGTAGATCAGCAACAGGAATTTCATCGGCGCGGCGTCTCCCGGTTCGGTGGCCGCAGTGTAAACGCAGTCGCCGGCGCGTACTGGACATCGGCAGTGCGGTGCGCTTTGCTTGCCGCCTCCCTCCCTCATGGTGCGATGCCGCAGGCGCGGTGCCGCGCGTCCGGACAAGCATGCATTCGATCGAAGTGGTGTTGGCGATGTTGCTGGCGGTGGTGGCCAGCGGCTATCTGGTGCGGATGCTGCCGTTCACGCTGCCGTTGCCGCTGGTGCAGATCGGCCTGGGCGCGGTGATCGCCGGCGTGTTCAAGAAGGGCTATGCGCTGGAGCCGGAGCTGTTCTTCCTGCTGTTCCTGCCGCCGCTGCTGTTCCTGGACGGCTGGCGCATCCCCAAGCAGGGCCTGTTCCGCGACAAGGGCGTGATCCTGGAACTGGCGCTGGGGCTGGTGGTGTTCACCGTGGTCGGCGCCGGCTTCCTGATCCACTGGATGATCCCGGCGATGCCGCTGGCGGTGGCGTTCGCGCTGGCCGCGGTGGTGTCGCCGACCGACCCGGTGGCGGTGTCGTCGATCGCCTCGCGGGTGCCGATCCCGAAGCGGCTGATGCACATCCTGGAGGGCGAGTCGCTGCTCAACGACGCCTCCGGCCTGGTCTGCTTCCAGTTCGCGGTCGCCGCCGCGGTCACCGGCAGCTTCTCGCTGGCCGACGCGTCGCTGACCTTCCTGTGGGTGGCCTTCGCCGGCGTCGCCGCCGGCATCGGCGTGACCGTGGCGGTGAGCCTGGCGCAGCGCTGGATCTGGCGCCAGGTCGGCGAGGAACCCGGCGCGGCGATCCTGGTCAACCTGCTGCTGCCGTTCGCCGCCTACCTGCTGGCCGAGGCGATCGACGCCTCGGGCATCCTGGCCGCGGTGGCGGCGGGCATCAGCATGAGCTACGTGGAACTGAGCGGCCGCGCGCCGGGCAGCATGCGCGTGCAGCGGTCGGCGGTGTGGGACATGGTCCAGTTCACCCTCAACGGCATCATGTTCGTGCTGCTCGGCGAGCAGTTGCCCGGGATCCTGCAGGGCGCGGTGCGCAACGTCGACGAGGCCGGCCACCTGAACCCGTGGTGGCTGCTGGCGTACGCGCTGGCGATCTACGTCGGCCTGTTGCTGCTGCGCTTCCTGTGGGTCTGGCTGTCGCTGCGCTGGACCCTGCTGAAGGCGCGGCGCCGCGGCGAGCGCCATGCCAGCCCGCCATGGCGCGTGGTGGTGGCCACGTCGCTGGCCGGCGTGCGCGGCGCGATCACCCTGGCCGGCGTGCTGACCCTGCCGCTGCTGCTGCCCGACGGCACCGCGTTCCCGGCGCGCGACCTGGTGATCTTCCTGGCCAGCGCGGTGATCGTGACCTCGCTGCTGGTGGCCAGCCTGGCGCTGCCGCGGCTGCTGCGCGGGCTGGAGCTGCCGGAGGAGCCCAGCGACCAGCTGGAGGAGGACCTGGCCCGGCGCGAGTCCTCGCGCGCGGCGCTGGCGGCGGTGGAGAAGCTGCGCCAGCGCCTGGCCCACGACAGCGAGCATGCCGAGCTGTACAACGAAGCGGCCAACCGGGTCAGCGTGCTGTACCAGCGCCACCTGGACCAGGGCGAGGCGATGGAGAGCAACCCGGAAGAGGCGCGGCGGCTCGACGACGCGCTGCGCCAGCTGCGCCAGGCGGGGTTGCAGGCCGAGCGCCAGGAACTGTTCAAGCTGACCCGGCAGCGCCGGATCTCCGACGAGATCGCACGGCGGCTGATCCGCAACCTGGATCTGCTGGAGGCGCGGCGGAAGGGATGAGGAGCCGGGACCGGGGACCAGGGACCGGGGACCGGCGAGCGAGCGAACTGAAAGTGCATCTGCCCAGGTGCAAGGCCTGGCCATCGGTGCGACGTGCACGCTTTCCGTTCCGATCATTGTCTCAGCCACAACAGCGCTGCTGCTAGGCTCTGCGGTCCCCGGTCCCCGCACCATCACTATCCCGCCCACGGGAGACTGCTTCCGCACTATCGGGGTTTATCGGCCCGCGCCGGGCCACTACCCTGTTGGGCGTTCGTCGCAGCGGCCGTTCCGCTGCGCAAGGAGTTCGTGTGTCGCCCATCATTTCCTTGCAACAGCTCACCAAGACCTATGCCGGCGGCTTCCAGGCGCTCAAGGGCGTGGACCTGGACATCCGCCGCGGCGAGATCTTCGCCCTGCTCGGCCCCAACGGTGCCGGCAAGACCACCTTGATCAGCATCGTCTGCGGCCTGGTCAATCCCAGCTCCGGCACCGTGCTGGCCGACGGCCACGACATCGTGCGCGACTACCGCGCCGCGCGCGCCAAGATCGGGCTGGTGCCGCAGGAACTGGCCACCGACGCGTTCGAGACGGTGTGGGCGACGGTGCGCTTCAGCCGCGGGCTGTTCGGCAAGCCAAAGAATCCGGCCTACCTGGAGCAGGTGCTGCGCGAACTGTCGCTGTGGGACAAGCGCGACAGCAAGATCTCCACGCTGTCCGGCGGCATGAAGCGGCGCGTGCTGATCGCCAAGGCGCTGGCGCACGAGCCCAGCATCCTGTTCCTGGACGAGCCCACCGCCGGGGTGGACGTGGAACTGCGCCACGACATGTGGCAGATGGTGCGGCGCCTGCGCGAGCAGGGCACCACCATCATCCTCACCACCCACTACATCGAGGAAGCCGAGGACATGGCCGACCGCGTCGGGGTGATCAACCGCGGCGAGCTGGTGCTGGTCGAGGACAAGCACACGCTGATGCGCAAGCTCGGCAAGAAGCAGCTGGCGCTGACCCTGCAGGCGCCGCTGCAGGCGCTGCCCGAGGCGCTGCGCAGCCAGCCGCTGGAGCTGTCCGCCGACGGCGCCCTACTGACCTACACCTACGACGTGCAGGCCGAGCAGACCGGCATCGGCAGCTTGCTGCGGCAACTGGAGGAACACGGCGTGGAGATCAAGGACCTGCATTCCAGCGAGAGCTCGCTGGAGGAGATCTTCGTCAACCTGGTGCGGCCGCAGGCCGTGGAGGCGCGCGCATGAACCTGCACGCGATCGGCGCGATCTACCGTTTCGAGATGGCGCGCACCTTCCGCACCCTGACCCAGTCCATCGCCTCGCCGGTGCTGTCGACCTCGCTGTACTTCGTGGTGTTCGGCGCGGCGATCGGCTCGCGCATGGGCGCCATCGACGGGGTCAGCTACGGCGCCTTCATCATCCCCGGGCTGGTGATGCTGTCGCTGCTCAACGAAAGCATCTCCAACGCCTCGTTCGGCATCTACATGCCGCGCTGGGCCGGCACCATCTACGAGGTGCTGTCGGCGCCGGTGGCGTGGTGGGAAATCGTGATCGGCTATGTCGGCGCGGCGGCGAGCAAGTCGGTGATGCTGGGCCTGCTGATCCTGGCCACCGCGCGGCTGTTCGTGCCCTACGAGATCGCGCATCCGCTGTGGATGTTCGGCTTCCTGGTGCTGACCGCGATCACCTTCAGCCTGTTCGGCTTCATCATCGGCATCTGGGCCGACGGCTTCGAGAAGCTGCAGGTGATCCCGCTGATGATCGTGACCCCGCTGACCTTCCTCGGCGGCAGCTTCTACTCGATCAGCATGCTGCCGCCGCTGTGGCAGAAGATCACCCTGTTCAACCCGGTGGTGTACCTGGTCAGCGGCTTCCGCTGGGCGTTCTACGGCAAGGCCGATGTGCATATCGCGGTCAGCGCCGGCATGACCGCGCTGTTCCTGGCGGTGTGCCTGACCGTGGTGTGGGCGATCTTCCGCAGCGGCTACCGGCTCAAGTCGTGAGCCGCGGCATTCCGCCCGCATAGCGCGGCATTGCCGACCGGGCGTGCCGGTGCTGCGGTAAGCGCAGGCCGGGCGTGGCGCCGCGGCGGCGGCGCACCGTGGGCCCATCGCGGCAGCGGGCGCAGCCGTGGGCTCGCGCCCTGGCTGCCGGGGGCTCAGGCCTATGCGTTGTACCGCGCGCTCAGTTCGTCTCGAGGAAGTACGGCTCCACCGTGCCGTTGATCTTCATCGTCATCGGGTTGCCGCGGCGGTCGCGGGCCTTGCCCACCTGCACGCGGATCCAGCCTTCGCTGACCGAATACTCTTCCACGTTGTCGCGCTCGACGCCGTTGAAGCGGATGCCCACCCCGCGCGCGAGCGCGGCGGCATCGTGGAACGGGCTGTTCGGGTTGATCGCCAGGTGGTCGGGAGGGGTGTCGCTCATCGTCGTGGGTTCGGGTTGGCGGCGGGAAACGCCGTCTTCGGGGGGCGAAGGATAAACGCCCGCGCGCCGCTTGCCGACTGCCGCGGCGCTTCCGTCGCCGCGCGCGGCGCGGCACACTGCGCTTCCCCGCCTCGCCGAACCCCGCCGCCATGCCCGACAACAGTGCCGACTACGAAGAACCCGACGACCTGCCCGGCGACGACGAGGACGACGCCGATACCCAGCAGGGGCTGATCTGGAACCTGCTGCTGCTGATCAACCCGGGCGACGAGGAGACCGCGCTGCGCCAGTTCAACGCCTACCGCGAGGCCGCCGGCGAGGCGGACAGCGACGACGACGGCTGGCTGTGGACGCTGAAGGACGCCATCGACTGGACCTCCGGCTTCTATGTGGACTGGAAGGACACCGAATCGCTGATCGGCGCGATCAACGAACTGGCCGCGCGCTGGAACCTGCGCATCGACTGGGGCGGCGACATCGACGACGAGGACTTCCTCGGCGGCCACGATACGGCATCGCTGCTGTCGGTGGCCTACGACCGCCTGCGCGAGTACGGCTATACGGTGTGGTGCTGGGATACCGGCGGCGACGCCCACGCCGGCTGGATGGCGCTCAGCCGCGACGACGAGGACATGCAGCGGCTGGCGGCGATCCTCGGTATCGACCTGCGCCCGGGCAGCGATCCGTTCTGATCGGCGCGCGGGATGGCCTGGCGCCCCCCGCGTCTTTCCGCCCCGTGCCCGGCCACGGCCACGGCGCCGCCATCGTTCCCCCGGCCGGCACGCGTTCGCTGCGCCGCAGACCGCCAGACGCTGGCCGCCGCGCGCTTAAGCGGCGCATTGCGCCTCAAGCGCCGCGCTTGCCGTTCACGCGCCGGCCGGCGCGTGTCGCACCGCACCACGAGGCGTCACCGGTCCACCGACAGTTCCAGCTGCAGCGAGCGGCCATACGCGTTGTAGATGCCGACGTCGTAGAACGTCCAGCTGTTGTTGTTGGCGTCGATCGGCGGACGTCCGTTGGCCAGGTTGTTGACCGCGCACATGACGCTGACGATCTCGTTGAAGCGACGGCTGCCGCTGCCGTTATGGGTCGTCTTCTAAATCGTTTTAGAAGACACTGCCAACGACGTGCCTCAAAACTGGGACAGGCCACAATGTTCGTGCAGCTACCCGCTTGTGCGATGCAGCGCCCATCGCGGGCGCCATTGCCACAGGCACGAAATTTATGCAGGATCGCCGCATCCCTTTAAACGATTCAGGGGCATGGTGGACACAGACCCGCGCCGGCGACGCGTCACCCTGGCCGACATCGCGCGTGCCTGCGAGGTGTCCTCGGCGACGGTCTCGCTGGTGCTCAGCGGCAATCCCGCCGTCGCCGCCAAGACGCGGCGCCAGGTGCAAGCGGAGCTGCGCCGGCAGGGCTACGTCTACAACCGCAGCGCGGCCAACCTGCGCCGCAAGGTGTCCACCAGCGTCGCGCTGTTGATCAACGACCTGTCCAATCCCTTCGTGGCCGAGTTCGCCGCCGGCGTCGACGAAGCGCTGGCCGAGGCGGGGTGCGTGCTGCTGCTGGGCAGCTCCGGCGAATCGGTCGAACGCCAGCGCGCGGTGCTGTCCTCGCTGCTGGAACACAATCCCGCCGGGGTGATCCTGACGCCTGCCGAAGGCACCACCGCCGACGACCTGAGCCCGGTGGTCGGCCTGCATACGCCGCTGCTGCTGTTCAACCGCCAGGTGCCCGGTTCGACGTGGCACTACCTGGGCGCCGACAATGCCGCCGGCGCGCGCCTGGCCACAGAGCACCTGCTGGCGCAGGGGCACACCCGCATCGCCTTCTTCGGCGGGCACCGCGAGTCCAGTTCGTGCCGGCAGCGCCTCGAGGGCTACACCGCCGCGCTTGCCGCGGCGGGCATCGATCCCGAACCGCGCTGGATCGTGGAATGCGCGCCCACGCGCCTGCAGGCGGCCACCGCGACCGCGGCGCTGTTCTCGCGCGATCCCGCGCCGACCGCCGCCGTCGCCTACAACGACGGCGTGGCGCTGGGCCTGATGATGGGCCTGCGCGCCCGCAACATCACCCCGGGGCGCGACTTCGCGCTCACCGGCTTCGACGACATTCCCGAGGCCGCTGTCACCGTGCCGGCCCTGACCACGCTGGCGACCGGCCCGCGTGCGCTCGGCCGCCGCGCGGTGGGCCTGTTGATGTCCACTGCGCGCGCACCCGATGCCTCGCCACAGGTCACCATCGCGCCGGTGCAACTGGTGGTTCGCGACAGCTCTCTCACCTTCGCCCACCGCCCGCCGGCTGCCGCGGCGGCTACGCGCGGCAAGCGCCGCACATCCACTGGAGGAACCTCCGCTTGAAACCATCCGCCATCCGGCCGCGCCAGGCGCAATGCATGCTGGCCGCCGCCATCGCGCTCGGCGTCGGCGCCGCGGGCGCCGCCAGCGCCGCCGATTTCAGCACTTCCTTCGAAGCCGGGCAGCGACAGGCCCGCGCCGGCGACAGCGGCATCGAGCTGTACGTGGGCAACGGTCCGGCCGAACCCTACGCCGCCAAGCCCAATGCCGGCTACAGCGGTGCCAAGGCGCTGCGCTATGCGGCGAAAGCCGGCGGCCGCAGCACGCTGTTCGATGTCGACGTGACGGTCGGCGCGGACACCACGCTGGCCTGGCTGGTGCTGCCGGAGATCGTCGGCGAAGACACGGTCGCATCCACCTACGTGTCATTGGACGCGGTGCTCGACGACGGCACCCGCGTGTCGGCCAACGGCGCGCGCGACCAGCACGGCTTCGCGCTGGGCGCGCAGGCGCAGGGCGATTCGAAGTCGTTGTATCCGCAGCAGTGGGCACGCAAGGCGGTGCGCCTGGGCGACGTGCCGGCGCTGCGCGGCAAGCGCGTGGTCGCCATCGAGGTCGAGGTGCGCCCCGCGGCCGGCAAGCCCGCGCAGGGCTGGATCGACGACGTGAGCCTGGACGATGCGCCGATCGCGGCGCGCAAGGCGCCCACCGACTGGGTGCTGACCACCCGCGGCACGCAGGCCAACGGCCGCTTCTCGCGCGGCAACAACTTTCCGGCCACCGCGGTGCCGCACGGCTTCAACTTCTGGACGCCGGCCACCGACGCCGGCACGCTCAGCTGGCTGTACAGCTGGAACGAGAAGAACGACGCGGCCAACCGCCCGCGCCTGCAGGCGCTGTCGCTGAGCCACCAGCCCAGTCCGTGGATGGCCGACCGGCAGACGTTCCAGGTGATGCCGTCCAGCAGCCGCGGCGTGCCGGAGGCGGACCGGCAAAAGCGCGCGCTGAGCTTTTCGCACGCCAACGAGGTGGCGCGGCCGCAGCGCTATTCGGTGCGCTTCGACAACGGCATCGCCGCATCGCTGGCGCCGACCGACCACGCGGCGCTGTTCGAGTTCTCCTTTCCCGGGCAGGCCGATGCGAACCTGCTGTTCGACAACGTCGACGCGCGCGGCGGCCTGAGCCTGGACCCGCAAACGCAGACGCTGTCGGGCTATACCGACGTGCGCAGCGGCCTGTCCACCGGCGCCACCCGGATGTTCGTCCATGCCAGCTTCGATGCGCCGTGGCAACGCAGCGGGATGATCGACACCGGCCGTCCCACCGGCTACGTGAAGTTCGCCGCTCCACAACAAGGCGATGGCACGCGCAAGGTCACCATGCGCATCGCCACCTCGCTCATTTCGCTGGAGCAGGCCAGGCGCAACCTGGCATTGGAAGTGGCGGACGGGGACACGGTGGACAGCGTGGCCGCGCGCGCGCAGCAGCGGTGGGACGCGCTGCTGGGCGTGCTGGAGGTCGATGGCGCCAGCGAGGACCAGCGCACCACCGTGTATTCCAATCTCTATCGGCTGTTCCTGTACCCGAACTCCGGATCGGAGAACGCCGGCAGCGCCGCGCAACCGGACTGGCGCTACGCCAGCCAGAACAGCGGGTCGGACGACAACACCGACGGCAGCGCGGTGCGCAGCTTCGCGCCGGTGCGCGACGGCCGGATCTACGTCAACAACGGCCTGTGGGACACCTTCCGTACCGCGTGGCCGGCCTACGGCCTGCTCGCCCCCGACAGCGCGGGCGGCCTGATCGACGGTTTCCTGGAGCAGTACCGCGCCGGGGGCTGGGTCGCGCGCTGGTCGTCGCCGGGTTATGCCGACCTGATGGTGGGCACCAGTTCGGACGTGGCCTTCGCCGATGCCTGGGCCAAGGGCATCGGCGGGTTCGATCCCGCGCTCGCGTACGAGGCCGCGCTGAAGAACGCCACCGTGGTTCCGCCGGACCGCCATGTCGGGCGCAAGGGCATGGCCCGTTCCACCTTCCGCGGCTATGTGGACACGGACACGCACGAAGGCATGTCGTGGACGCTGGAAGGCGCGCTCAACGACTTCGGCATCGCCGCGTTGGCCGAAGGCCTGGCCAGGCAGGCCGGCTCGCCGCAGGACCGGCGGCGCTACGCCGAGGAAGCGGCGTATTTCCGCTACCGCGCCGCGAGCTATGCCAATGTCTTCGACCGCAACGTCGATTTCTTCCAGGGCCGCACGCCGGACGGCAGCTGGCGCCTGTCGCCGCAGGACTACGACCCGCGCGTGTGGGGCCATGACTACACCGAGTCCAGCGGCTGGACCTTCGCCTTCACCGCCGCGCACGACGGCAACGGCCTGGCCGCGCTGTACGGCGGCCGCGACGCTCTGGCGAAGAAGCTCGACGCCTTCTTCGCCACGCCGGAGACCGCGCAGGCGCGGTTCGCCGGTTCGTATGGCGGCCTGATCCACGAGATGATCGAAGCGCGCGACGTGCGCATGGGCATGTACGCGCACAGCAACCAGACCGCGCACCACATCGCCTGGATGTACCTGTACGCCGGCCAGCCGTGGAAGACCCAGGCGCTGACCCGCGAAGTGCTCGCGCGCCAATACCTGGGCAGCGAGATCGGCCAGGGCTATCCGGGCGACGAGGACAACGGCGAGATGTCGGCCTGGTACGTGCTGGCCGCGATGGGCCTGTACCCGCTGCGCATGGGCTCGCCGGACTACGTGATCGGCTCGCCGCTGTTCAGGCAGGCCACGCTGAAGCAGCCGGGCGGCAGGCAACTGCTGGTGCGCGCGCAGAACAACTCGCCCGAGAACGTCTACGTGCAGTCGCTCAAGGTCAACGGCAAGCCCTGGACCCGGACCTGGATACCGCACCGGCTGCTGGCGCAGGGCGCAACGCTGGACTTCGTGATGGGCCCGCAACCCTCGCGCTGGGGCGCTGCGCCGGAAGACGCGCCGCCGTCGCTGACGCCTGCGGGCCAGGCGCCGCAGACGCTGCTGGACGTGATCGACACCGCCGCCAGGGTGACCGTGCAGCGAGCCGACGGCGCGGCGCTGGTGGACGACGATGCGCGCACCGCGCTGCCGCTGGCGGGCAAGCCGTACGAGGTGGACATCGCACTGGGGGCCAGCGCGCAGCCGGTCTTCTACACGCTCACCTCCGGCGAGCGTCCGATCGCCGGCGCGTCGTGGACGCTGGAGGCCCGCAGCGGCAACCAGGGCTGGAAGGTCATCGACACGCGCAGCGGCGAGACCTTCCGCTGGAGCCTGCAGACCCGCCCGTTCCGCATCGCCGCGCCGGGCCGCTTCGACGCCTACCGGCTGCGCTTCACCGCCCCCGGCCGCATCCAGCTGGCCGAGGTGGAACTGCTGGCCCCGCACACCCCCGTCGCCCTGAAGGAGCCGTGATGCCCCGTTCGTCCCTGTCGTTCGCCGGCAGCGCGCTGGCCGCGGCGCTGCTGCTGGCGCCGGCCGCGCATGCGGAGGATTTCACCAGGACCCAGGATGGGGTGAGCGTGGTCTATCGCGATGCCAGCGGCGCGCTGGACCGCACGATGCGCGACCGGATCCTGGAGACCTTCTTCCACGCCTACCCGCGCGAGCGCGCCGAGTTCAATGCCGCCGCGCCGACCCGGGCCATCATCACCATCGACCCCGGCTACGACGGCATCGCCTACGTGGACAGCGACGAGTGGGCCAGGATGACCATCAACCCGGCCTGGCTGGCCAAGCATCCCGGCGACACCGACCTGGTCGCCCATGAAGCCATGCACATCGTCCAGGGCTATCCCGACTACGGCAACGACAAGGCGCCGGGCTGGCTGGTGGAGGGCATCGCCGACTATGCGCGCGACAGGTACGGCGTGGACAACGCGGCCGGCGGCTGGAAGCTGCCGAGCGAGGTCAAGGAAAACCACAACTACGACAGCGGCTACCGGGTCAGCGGCGCGTTCCTGAAGTGGTCCGATGCGCGCCACCCGGGCCTGGTCAAACGGCTGGATGCGGCGCTGCGCAGCGGCACCTACACGGCGCGGCTGTGGAACGAACTGACCGGCCAGGACGTCGCCGCGGTGTGGGCCCGCTATGTAGCGGCGCAGGGCGGGGTGAAGCCCGCGGCGGATTGAGGGCTGCTCGTGTGCGCACGGCGAGGGATCCACGGCAGGCGGCGGTCGCGTGCCGCCACGACGTCCGCCATTCGTTAGGGCTCACGTGCCGCCGTTCGCGAATCGGCGCATGTCTGCGCCGGCATGCACGGCCTGCATGTCCGCGGGCGAAGCCACGCAGGCCGCCATCGCAACCGATCGCGGATCAATCCGCCTCGCCACGTGCCTGCGCGCGCGCATGGCGGATCAGCGCCTTCATCCGTTCGCGGTCGGTATGCCGCGATACCGGCACGGCGCCCAGGCGCAGCGCTTCGTCGCGCAGCGTCGCCGGCACGTCGTAGTGGGCGCCGCTGAGCTTGTTCTGGAAGGCGCGGCGGGGGATGCCCAGCCGCGCCGCCATCGCATGCAGTTCGTCCAGCGTATCGGCCAGCAGATGCGCCCAGCGCTGTCCGCGCCAGGGATGCACTGCGTCGTCGACATACACTGCCACCGCGGCGATCAGGCCTGCGCGCGCGGGCCGTTGCCGGTGTCGCCTGCGTCCGCGTTTGCTTCTGCGTCCGCGGCCGGTTCCGCCTGATCGGCATCGGTGGCATCGGTGGCATCGCCGGCGGCTTCGCCTTCGTCTTGGCTTTCATCGCCATCGCCGGCGAACTCGGCCACCAGCGCGTCCAGGTATTCGGCCGCGGTCTTGCCTTCGTCGGCGGCCAGGTCGTCGATCATCTGCTGCAACTGGCTGGAATATTCCAGCGTGATGGTCTTGCCTTCCTGCTCCTGCACGTTGGCCAGGTGCTTGAGCATCGCCAGCATCGGCACCGGATTGTCGGCATTGCCCATGGTCTGCCCACCCACCGCCAGCAGCCATTCGCCGCCCTGCAGGCCGATCGCGGCCAGCACGCGTCCGCTTTCGTCCTGCAGCACGGCGTGGTTGGCGATGGGCTGCTCGCGGCCCAGTCGGGCAAAGGCGCGCTTGGGCTGCTGCTTCTTGCGCTGGTCGCGCTTGGCTTTGGATTGCTTGGACACGTTCGTCTCGTTCGCGGATAGGCGGCCATTGTAAGCGGCGCGGTGCGGCGCCCGCCCGGCGTGACCTTCGGCAGGGTTGACTACAAGTGTAGTCACGACTAGTTTGACTACAGGTGTAGTTATTGGCGCGGACGGCGGTGGTTGTGCGGTGAACCGCGCACCGCGATGCGCTTGCCGGCGGCTGCACCGGAACCACGCTGTCGCTGCGGCGCGCTGCGGGCGGCTTTCGTTGCGGCGCAGCCGATGCGCCGCCTTCCATGCATCCACAGGAGACTCACCATGTCGCAGTCCATGAAAGCGCGTTGGCGCAACAACGCACCACGAGCGGCGATGCTGGCCGCGGTCCTCGGCCTGCTGCCGCTGCACGCGGCCGCTCAGGCCGAGCCCGCGGCAGCGGCAGATGCTGCCGCGCCGCTGGAGGCCGCGATCCCTGCGCCTCCCGCACTCCCTGCACCCCCCGCACCTCCTGCGC
>NZ_JAFIWC010000012.1 GCF_017163755.1 Xanthomonas sp. | reverse complement strand
CTCAACTGCGCGCGCACCTGCGACTCCGTCAACGGCGAGGACGCCGCCGCACCCGCCGATACCGTCGGCGCCGGCGATTGCTGCGCAAACGCCACGCCTGCCCACAGCGGCAACGACAGCAACACTGCATACCGCGGGCGAGCCAATGTCTTCGAATCGATCATGGGGTTGCTCCTGCACCGTGAAGAAACCCCATCCTCCCCGCGGGCGGTTGTGCGGGAGGTGAATATGCGCCGGCGCCGTTCAGCTCCGGGATCGGTCAGCGATCGGCGGCCAGCAGCCACAGTTCGACGCGTTCGTTGCGCGACTTGGCCGCATCGCCATCGCCCAGGACCAACGCCCTGGTCGCGCCCAGGCCGCGCGAGCGCTTCACCAGGATGCCGCGCTGCGCCAGGTACGCGGCCACCACGTCGGCGCGGTCGTTGCTGGCGATGGTCGGATAGAGCCGGTTGGCCGGGTCGGGATTGGCGAAGCCGACCACTGCCAGGGCACGGCCACGCATCGCCGGTTGCTGCATGTACGCCACGATGCGGTCGAGATCCTGCGCCGAACGTCCCTCGAACATCGTGCTCAGCGATTTCAGGTTGAAGCGCAGCGTCGACGACAGGCGCTGCGCGCCGGCGGTCGCCTGCGCATAGGTGGCATCCTGCGAACCGCTGCGCGCAAGCACGGCATCCGTCGACAGATTCATCGCGACCGGGCCCACGCGCCGCACCACCTGCTGCGCCTGCGGGCCGAGCGCGTACAGCGCCAGGCTGCGCCCAAGCGCCGACATCATCTGGCCGCCGTACAGGCTGTAGCGCTGGACCAGCGGATAGTCCTCGCCGCGGATGCTCGCAAGGTCGGGCGCCACGGCGATGCCGCCGCCTTCGGCCACGGCCAGGGCACGCGTGCCGGCCGGAACCGGGGTGGTCAGGCCGACCACCGCCAGCGCCGCCGGCCGCCCGACCACCGCCTGTGCCGCCTGGCTCAGCGCGGCATGCACGGTCTGCGCGGGCGCCGCGGCCTTGGCGGGCAGTTCCAGGCGCTGGCGCAGGAAGTCGCCCAGCCCGCTGCGCTCGCCATTGCGATGCAGTTCGATCGGCAGGTCGGGCCCGCCCAACTGCGACCAGCGCTGGAGCTTGCCGGTCAGGATGTCGCGCAGCTGCGCCACGCTCACCGAGGCCACCGGGTTGTCGGCCGCGACCAGCAGCTGCGCCCCATCCAGCGCCACGACGAAGGCCTGGTCCGGCGACGACAGGTCGCCCAGCTGCCAGGCCGCGTCGCGTTCGCGCGCGGTGGGCGGACGGGTCAGCATCGCCAGTTCGGCATCGCCGCCGATCAGGTCGGCCATGCCGCCGGCGGAGCCCTGGTTGCCGATCTCCACCACCAGCGGCGCGCCATCGCGCGTGGCCGCGATCTCGATCGTCGCCGCATCGACCGCGCGGCGGCGGATCTGCTGGTAGCCGATGCTGTGCAGCCAGGACTCCACCAGCGCCGGCATCAGCCGGCTGCCGAAGCTGTTGGAACCGTGGATGCGCAGGCGTTCGGCCTCCTGCGCCTGGACGTGGGACGACAGACACAGCAGCACACCGCCTGCCAGCAGCAGACGTACGATCGGACGCAACATGGACTAGATCCCCCTGGACCTGCGAAAGCGCGGCAGTGTTGGCGACGCGCGTGACACGGTGGTGACTGTGATGCAGTTCACCTATTCAGGCGGCGCGCGGAGGGCGGAATGCCTGCCGCCGAAGCTGTCGTCTCACGCCGCCGGCCGCGTCTGCCAATTGGCCGGCGGCGCCGCGAACGCGGCAATGCTGGTCTTCCGTGGGAGACGGCAGGAGCCCGGCCGCGGGCATCGGACCTGTCTACCGCGGAGACGTTGCCGCTGTACCGCCCGCGCGGCGGTTGCAGAATCCCTGGCCGGCACGTCTGCAGTTACTCTTGCGACGACGTCGGACCTCCGACGCCACGATGAGCGTGCGGCACCGCGCGACCAGCGCTCAGCCCGGCGCCGCCGCCCGCCGCGCCGCCGCCTGCGCCCAGCGCGCGGCGACGACCGGCGTGGTGATGCACACGGCGATGTCGGTCACCGTGGTTACCGCGCGTTCCAGCAATTGGATGTCGGCCTCGTGCTGGCGCGCCACGTGCGGGTCCTCGAAGAAGATCGCGCGTTGGCAGCGGCGTTCCAGCACGCGGTCGGCGATCTGCGCATCGCCGCCCATCGGGCCGCTCTGGTAGCGATGCACCCACGGCTGGTCCTGCGGCCAGCCGCGGCTCCATGCCATCTCGTTGAGGCGCTGGCCGGTGGTGCCGGTGGCCACGCGTTCGCCGAAGCGCGACAGCACCTCGAAGTGCTCGGCCGCGAAGGCCAGCATCTGCGGCTTCAGCGCATCGTGCGCGATCAGCGCCAGGGTCTGCCGTTCCAGCGCGTGCAGGTCGTCGGCGCCGGGGTCCGGCGCCAGGCCGGCATGGATGCGTTCCATCTCGATCCAGTCGCGCGCCGAGGCTACGGTGGAAATGAACGGCTTGCCGTGGATCACGCATTGCCGCTTGAGCGCGATCGCCTCGGGGAAGATCGACGACGGATCGACCGGATCGATGAAATAGATCGCGCCGTCCAGCCGCCGCTCGGCGCCTTCCAGGCCGACCACCTCGGCCACCAGTTTCATCAAGCCGCCTTCGCGCCCGAACGGATAGCGCTTCAGGCCGGCGTAGCCGGCGAGCACGCCGGCACGGAGCAGCGCTTCATGGGTGCGGCCGACCGCGTGCAGGCCGAGCCCGAGCTCGCGGACGCCGGCTTCGCTGGCGCGCAGCCAGCGGAACAGCGCGGCATCCCTGCCCTGGTGGTGCAGTCGGTTGGCGGCCAGGCCCAGGCGCATGCGTCGATCCGGTAGCGGGAAGGCGACAGTCTGCGCCGGATCGGCCATGTTGCTCAATCGGCGCGTAGCGCGCCGTTTTCCTGTCGGGGCGTCACCCCCTCCGAATCCCCAATCTCCCATCCCCAATCCCGCCCGGCGACGCACAGCCCCGCCGGGCCCCTCCTCACTGAGTGATCTGCTTCGCCCGCGCCGACAGCACCGTCATCTGCGGCTTGCCGGTGCCGTCCTTGCTCGGCTGCAGGTTGAACGGGTAGTCGGTCTTCCACCAGGCGCCGGCGGCCCACGCGGTCCAGCCCATCCACACGTCGGCGTTGTCCTGCACATGGCCGAGCATGTTGTCGAGCGCGGCCAGGCAGGTGGGGTCGCTGCTGCCGCCGAACTCGCCGAGGAAGCCGCGGTAGCCATTGGCGCGCAGCCACTGGGTGAAGCCTTGCAGCTTGTCCGCGCCGATCGTGGTGCTGACGCAGGCCGGACTGGTGCCGGAGTAGTCGGCGTCGAGGTACTGGTGCACTTCGAACACCAGGTTGCCGGCGGGGTCGTCGATGGACACCAGCGATTGCGCGTTGGGCACGCCGTACCAGCTGCTGTTCCAGCTGTGCGCGCCGGTGAACGCGGTGCCCGGCACCATGATCAGGTTGTAGGCACCGGCCTCGCGGATCGCGTCGATCGCCAGCTGCGCGGCGCTGGCCCAGTCGCCGGAGGCGATGCCGTTGGGTTCGTTCATCAGCCCGAAGACGACCGTGTCGTCGTTGCCGAACTCGATGGCCAGGCGCCGCCACAGGTCGGCCAGCGCCGAGGCGGGCACGCCGTTGCCGATGCGCACGCCGTAGTACTTGGCGTAGTTGTGCACGTCCAGGATCAGTCGCAGGTTATGGCTTTTGGCGCGGTTCACCGCGGTACGCAGGTAGCCCAGCTGGGCGGCGTCCAGCTCGCCGTGGGCAGTGGGCTGCAGGCGTTCCCACAGGAACGGCAGGCGCACGATGTTCATGCCTTGCGCGGCGGCGTAGGCGTAGTCGCTGTCGGCCGCATACATGTAGTCCTTGAACAGCACGCCCGGCTTCTTCGCCGAGTTGAACTCCGCGCCAGCCAGATTGACGCCGGCGTAGCGCAGCGCCTGCTGTGCGATGGCGCCGGGGGCCATGGCGGCCAGCGCCAGGCACAGGGCGCCGCGCAGCAGCCAGCGGGACGGCGCGATGGATAACGAATTGCGTTGCATGGGGGTTGCCTCTTTCGTTGGGGAGTTGCGAGCGGGCGCCGCCGCGCCAGGCGTGGCGACGCTCATGCGTATCGTGCAACCGGCATGCCAGAGCGGCTGCCGTGTCCCCCGCGATCGAAATGTGATGCGCGTTGCGAGTGCGCGCCAGCAGACTGGCGCCGCCGCCATGATTGCGGCGGCAACTGTCGGTGGCGCCGCCGCATTGGCGCGCACGCGATGCTTCAGCGCGTGACGCGCTTGGCCCGGGACGCGAGGATCGGCATCTGCGGCTTATCGCGGCCGTCGGCGCCGGGCTGCACGTTGAAGGGGTAGTCGTGGCGCCACCACGCGCCGCCGGCCCAGTAGCTCCAGCCCAGCCATAGCGCACGGTTCTGCTCGATATAGGCGAGCATGCTGTCCAGCGCCTTCCTGCAGGTGGCGTTGTCGGCGGCGCCGAACTCGCCCAGGAAGCCGACGTGTCCGGTCTCGCGCAGCCATGCGGTGAAGCTGCGCAGGCGCTCGGCACCGATGCTGCCGCTGACGCAGACCGCGCTGGTGCCGCTGGAATCGCTGTCCAGGTATTGGTGCACCTCGATCGCCACGCGCTTGAGCGGGTCGTACAGCGAGGCCAGCGCCGAGGCGTTGGACTCGCCGGCCACCGTCGAGTACCAGCTATGCGCGCCGGTCCACAGCGCGCCCGGCACCAGGATCAGGTTGCGCGCGCCGGTGACGCGGATCGCGTCGACCGCGGCCTGCGCGGCGGCGGCCCACAGGCCCGGGGAAATGTTGTTCGGCTCGTTCATCAGGCCGAAGATCACCGCGTTGTCGTCGCCGAATTCGCGTGCCAGGCGCTGCCACAGATCGCTGAAGGTCTTGATCGGCACCGTCGCGCTGCCGATCTTCTTGCCGTAGTAGCTGGCGTAGTTGTGGATGTCCACGATCAGGTACATCCGCTTGGCCTTGGCCTGCTTAACCGCCGCCCTGATCAGCGCCAGTTGCGCCGGGTCGAGCTTGCCCTGCGGGCTGGGCTGCAGGCGTTCCCACAACACCGGCAGGCGCACGATGTTCATGCCCTTGCCGGCGAAATAATCGTAGTCCTGCGCGCGCGGATAGAAATAATCGACGTTGAGCACGCCGGGCTTCTTCGACGAGCTGATCTCCGCCCCGGACAGGTTGACGCCGGCGAACTTCAGCGCGCCTTGCGCATGCAGTGACGGCAGCACGGCGAGCAGCGACAGCAGCAGCGCCAGCCGCATCGCGCGCAGGCGCAGCGAGCAATGAATCATGATGAGCCTCCTACGGCATCAGCAAGCGAGCGCCGTCCAGCCCGCAGGGCGGGCCGGTCGAGCTGATGGCAACGTGTGTGCCCTTACCGTAGTCCATTCCCGGTTCGGCTACTACGGGTGGCGCATGCGCATGCGCCGATCTGTGCGGCGCGTGGCACGGCGAACGCGTACTGGATCTCGGCTGCCGTCATGCAGCGATCCGATTGCCGGCGATCCATCCGTGGGAGCGACTTCAAGGCATCTCCCAAAACCTCGATTCCGATTTCCAGAATTGCACGCTTTGCGTATCGGCGGCATGCGAGCGCTTCGGTCGAGTCGTTGGGGTAGCGCTGCCCTTGGATCGCGACAGGCTCTCCCGATGGACCTGGGCGACTGCGGAGCTGTGGCCCGCCCGCGCGGCGTGCGTGGCACGCGTCGCGCGGTCATGCCTGCGAGCACATGCATGGGCAGCGGGTGCCAGGCATGCGCCCGGCACCCTCGGCTCACCTTCCGGTGATCTTGCGCGCGTGCCTGGACAGGATCGACATCTGCGGCTTGTCGCTGCCGTCCTTGTTCGGATGCACGTTGAACGGATAGTTGTTGTTCCACCATGAGCCGGCCGCCCACCAGGTCCAGCCGATGATCACGTCGTTGTTCTTCTCGATGTAGCTGAGCATGCCTTCCAGCGCCTGGTTGCAGGTGGGGTTGTCGCCGGTGGCGAACTCGCCGATGAAGCCGACCTTCTTGTTCTCGCGCAGCCAGCTGACGAAGCCGGCCAGCTTCTCGGCGCCGGCGGTAGCGCTGACGCACTCGCCCTTGCTGCCGCTGCTGTCGCCGTCCAGGTACTGGTGCGCTTCGAACGCCATGCGGTTGCCCGGATCCTTGAGCGGCTGCAGCGCCACCGCGTTGGACGTGCCGTAGGACGTGCTGCGCCAGCTGTGCGCGCCGCTGTAGGCGGTGCCGGGCACCAGCACCAGGTTGGTGGCGCCGGCCTTGCGGATGGCGTCGATCGCTGCCTGCGCGGCCTGCGCCCAGTCGGTGGCGGAAATGGCATTGGGCTCGTTCATCAGCCCGAAGATCACCGTGTCGTCGTTCTTGAACTCGGTCGCCAGGCGCCGCCACAGGTCGGCGAATACGTCGGCCGTCGCGCCGCCGTTGCCGATCCGCTCGCCGTTGTACTTGGCGTAGTTGTGCGGGTCCAGGATCAGGTGCATGCGGTTGGCCTTGGCCTGCGCCACCGCCTTCTTGATCTGCGCCAGCTGCGCCGGGTCGAACTCGCCCTTGGCGGTGGGCTGCAGGCGCTCCCACAGGAACGGCAGGCGCACGATGTTCATGCCCTTGCCGGCGAAATAGCTGTAGTCGGAGGCCGCCGGATAGGTGTAGTCCTTGTACGGCGTGCCGGGCTTCTTGCGGGAGTTGAATTCGGCACCGGACAGATTGACGCCGGCGTACTTGAGCACGCCTTTGCCGTCCTGGGCGGACGCGCTGAAAGCGGCGGCGAGCAGGAACACGGCGGGAGCGAGGCGACGCAGCCGTGACGACCAGAGAGAGGAAAGCGACATGAGGGAACTTCCTGGGGAGGGGAGGATGCCGTTTTGCCATCGGGGGAGGGACCGGCAGTACGAGGGTGCGCGGATCGCACGCCAGCGGCCAGCCTAGGCGCTGGCGCGTTAGCGCCTCATTCACTCCTGCGAAAAACGGCGTTGTGCTGGGGTGGCAGCGGTGAGTGAGGTTGCGGCGGCTGCGCGGCTCGGGGTAGTTGGCGCTGCATTGTAGGAGGGGCTTCAGCTCTGACAGACAACCGACACCGTGCGGTGCTGCTGGGTCCGTGTCGCGGCTGAAGCCGCTCCTACAGGAAACGCGGTGCCTGATCGGCGCACTTGTAGGAGGGCTTCAGCCCGGCAGATAGCTGAAATCGCATTGTTCCGACGCTGCTCGTCGCGACTGAAGTCGCTCCCACAGGGGAGGCTTCTGTGCCCGGTGAATGCATTTGTAGGAGGGATTTCAGTCCTGACAGATGGCCGAGCCGCATGGTTTCCGGCCCCGCTCGTCGCGGCTAAAGCCGCTCCTACAGGGACTGCGTTGCCTGATGAGTGCACCTGTGGGAGGGGCTTCAGCCCCGACGCGACCATGCTGGCGTTGTAGGGTGCCGCGGGTGCAGTGGCCAGGGCCATTGCCGCGGCATTGCCGTCGACATGTGCAAACCCCCCCTGCCCGGCCGCTCGCCGCCGGGCATGCAACGACTTGCTTGGATGCGGTCGATGTCGCTCAGGCCGCGGCCAGGGTGGTGACCGGCAGGCGGTTGCCGATCCACTCGGCGATGCTGGCGGCCGCGTCGCGGCCTTCGGCCACCGCGGTGACCACCAGGTCGGCGCCGCGTACCGCGTCGCCGCCGGCGAACAGCTTCGGGTTGGTGGTCTGGTAGGGCAGGCGTCCGCTGCCATCGGGATCGCTGCCGCCGGCCAGGATGCGGCCGTTGGCGGTGCCTTCCACGCCCTGCGCGGCGAGCCACTCGGGCACGCTCGGCGAGAAGCCGAAGGCGATGATCACCACGTCCGCCTCGAGCAGCGATTCGCTGCCCTCGATCGGCAGCGCGGCCTGGCGCCCGTGCGCGTCCGGCTCGCCGAGGCGGGTCTGCACCACGCGCACCCCGGCGAGCTTGCCCGACGCGTCGGCTTCCACCGCCAGCGGCTGGCGGTTGAACAGGAAGCGCACGCCTTCCTCGCGCGCGTTGGCCACTTCACGCGCCGAACCGGGCATGTTGGCCTCGTCGCGGCGGTAGGCGCAGGTGACCTTGGCCGCGCCCAGGCGGATCGCGCTGCGCACGCAGTCCATGCCGGTGTCGCCGCCGCCGAGCACCACCACGCGCTTGCCGGACAGGTCCGGCAGCGAGATCGTGTCTTCCCAGCCGGCGATCGGCCGGCCCCACGGATCGTTGCCGCTCACGATGCGGCTGTTCTGCACCAGGAACGGCAGCGCCGGCACCACGCCGGGCAGGTCCTGACCGGGCAGGCCGCCGTCGGTGTAGCGGTAGGCGCCGGTGCCCAAGAACACCGCGTCGTACTCGGCCAGCAACTGTTCGATGCCCAGGTCCTTGCCGATCTCCACGCCCAGGCGGAACTCCACGCCCATGCCTTCGAGCACCTCGCGGCGCTTGCCGATCACGCTCTTGTCGAGCTTGAAGCTGGGAATGCCGAACTGCAGCAGGCCGCCGATCTGTTCGTAGCGGTCGTAGACCACGGCGTGGATGCCGGCGCGCGCCAGGCGGTCGGCGCAGCTCAGCCCGGCCGGGCCGGCGCCGACCACCGCCACGCGCTTGCCGGTGGGTTCGACCTGGCTCAGGTCCGGGCGCCAGCCGTTGTTGAGCGCGGTGTCGACGATGTACTTCTCCACTGCGCCGATGGTGACCGCGCCGAACTCCTCCAGCGTGCAGCTGCCTTCGCACAGGCGGTCCTGCGGGCACACCCGGCCGCACACTTCCGGCAACGGGTTGGTGCTGTGGCACAGCGCGGCGGCTTCCTCGATGCGGTTCTCCTGCACCAGCTGCAGCCACTGCGGGATCGCGTTGTGCACCGGGCACTTCCAGCTGCAGTACGGATTGCCGCAGTCCAGGCAGCGCCCGGCCTGGTATTGCGCCTCGGGCTTGTCGAACTTGCCGTACAGCTCGTTCCAATCGCCGGACGTGCGCAGCTCCACCGGGATGCGCTGCGGCATCTGCCGGGGCAGGTCGAGGAACTGGAAGACTTGCTTGCGGCTCATAAAAAATTCCGTGGCGTATCCCTTCTCCCCCCGGGAGAAGGTGCCCCGAAGGGGCGGATGAGGGTACGGGGCGCACAGCGCCTTCAGGATCCCCCTCCCAAAAACAGGGAGAGGGAAATCCATCCATCAGGCGGCGCGCCGCAACGACTCGGTCAGCGACTCGATGCTCGCCGCCTTGGGTTTGACCAGCCAGAACTTGCCGACGTAGTCGCGGAACTCGTCGAGGATCTGCTGCGCCCAGATGCTGCCGGTCAGTTCGCGGTGGCGGCTGATCAGCTTGTGCAGGTGCTGGCGGTGGCTCTCGAAGCCTTCGGCGGAGATGCGGTGGATGTCGATCAGCTCGTGGTTGTAGCGGTCGACGAAGTCGCGGTCCACGTCGAGCACGTAGGCCAGCCCGCCGGTGAAGCCGGCGCCGAAGTTCAGCCCGACCTTGCCCAGCACCAGCACGATGCCGTCGGTCATGTATTCGCAGCAGTGGTCGCCGGCGCCTTCGATCACCGCCAGCGCGCCGGAGTTGCGCACGCCGAAGCGCTCGCCGGCGCGGCCGGCGGCATACAGCTCGCCGCCGGTGGCGCCGTACAGGCAGGTGTTGCCGATGATCGCGGTGTTGCGCGCCTCGAAGCGCGCGCCGCGCGGCGGACGCACCACCAGCCGCCCGCCGGCCATGCCCTTGCCGACGTAGTCGTTGGCCTCGCCCTCCAGCTCCAGCTGCAGGCCGCCGGCGTTGAACGCGCCGAAGCTCTGCCCGGCCGAGCCGCGGAAGCGCAGGTTCAGCGGCGCATCGTCCATGCCGTGGTTGCCGTGCACGCGGGCGATGGCGCCGGACAGGCGCGCGCCGATCGAGCGGTCGGTGTTGTGGATCAGGAAGCGGTGATCGCCGCCGGTCTTCTTGGCGATCGCCTCGGCGAGCAGGCCGTCCATCTGCGTGGCCAGGCTGTCCGGCGACTCGTACAGGCGCTGCGCCGCGCAATGGCTGCCGTCGTAGCGGACATCCTTGAGCAGCCGCGACAGGTCCACGCGCACGCCTTCGCGCGGCGACACCTCGAGTTGCTCGAGCAACTCGGTGCGGCCGACGATCTCGTCCAGCGAGCGCACGCCCAGGTACGACAGCCACTGCCGCACTTCCTCCGACAGCAGCCGGAAGAAGTTCTCCACGCGCTCGGGCAGGCCGGTGAAGTGGTTGGCGCGCAGGCGCTCGTCCTGCGTGGCCACGCCGGTGGCGCAGTTGTTGAGGTGGCAGATGCGCAGGTACTTGCAGCCCAGCACGATCATCGGGCCGGTGCCGAAGCCGAAGCTGTCCGCGCCCAGGATCGCGGCCTTGACCACGTCCAGGCCGGTCTTCAGGCCGCCGTCGGTCTGCAGGATGGTGCGGTCGCGCAGGTTGTTGGCGACCAGCGCCTGGTGCGACTCGGCCACGCCCAGCTCCCACGGCACGCCGGCATAGCGGATCGAGCTGAGCGGGCTGGCGCCGGTGCCGCCGTCGTGGCCGGACACGGTGATCAGGTCGGCGCCGGCCTTGACCACGCCGGCGGCGATGGTGCCCACGCCGGCATGGCTGACCAGCTTCACCGACACCAGCGCGGTCGGGTTGACCTGCTTGAGGTCGTAGATCAGCTGCGCCAGGTCCTCGATCGAGTAGATGTCGTGGTGCGGCGGCGGCGAGATCAGGCCGATGCCCGGCTTGGCGTAGCGCAGCCGCGCGATCAGCTCGTTGACCTTGTGCCCGGGCAGCTGGCCGCCTTCGCCGGGCTTGGCGCCCTGCGCGACCTTGATCTGCAGCACTTCGGCGTTGACCAGGTACTCGGGGGTGACGCCGAAGCGGCCGGAGGCCACCTGCTTGATCTTGGAGCGCTTGTCGGTGCCGTAGCGCGCCGGGTCTTCGCCGCCTTCGCCGGAATTGCTGCGCCCGCCGAGGCGGTTCATCGCGATCGCCAGCGCCTCGTGCGCCTCGGGCGACAGCGCGCCCAGGCTGATCGCGGCGGTGTCGAAGCGGCGCAGCAGGTCCGCTGCCGGGGCCACCTCGTCCAGCGGGGTCGGCGCGTCGGCGCGCCTGAGCTGCAGCAGGTCGCGCAGCGCCGACGGCGGCCGCGAATGCACGGCCTCGGCGTACACCGCCCAGTCGGCCTGCTCGCCGCTGCGCGTGGCGCGCTGCAGGGTCATGACCACGTCCGGGTTGTACATGTGGTACTCGCCGCCGTGCACGTACTTCAGCAGGCCGCCCACTTCCGGCTTGAGCAGGTCGTTCCAGGCGCGCGCGGACAGCTGCTGCGCCTCGGTGTCCAGCCGCGCCAGGTTCACCCCGCCGATGCGCGAGGCGGTGTCCGGGAAGCACAGCTGCACCACGTCCGGGTCCAGCCCGACGATCTCGAACAGCTGCGCGCCGCGGTAGCTGGCGATGGTGCAGATGCCCATCTTGGAGATGATCTTGGACAGGCCCTTGTAGATGCCCTTGCGGTACTTGCGCCCGATCTGCGCCTGTTCGCCGCCCTTCTTCAGCAGCAGGATGCCGCGCCGGCCCAGGTCGAACAGGGTCTGGTAGGCCAGGTACGGGTACACCGCGGTGGCGCCGAAGCCGAGCAGACAGGCCATGTGGTGCGGATCGCGCGCGGTGCCGGTCTCGATGATCAGGTTGACGTCGCAGCGCAGGCCCACGCGCGAGAGGTGGTGGTGCACCGCGCCGGTGGCCAGCAGCGCATGCGCCATCGGCCGCCCGGCGACCGGGTAGCGGTCGGTCAGCAGCAGCATCACCTTGCCGTCGCGGGCGGCCTGTTCGGCCTGCGCGCAGATGCGCTCCAGGCCGGCCTTGAGGCCTTCCTCGATGCTGTAGGACAGGTCGATCTGCGCGTTGCGGGTCTGGTACTGCTCCATCTTCAGCAACTGGCGCAGCTTGCGCTGGCTGAGCACCGGCGAGTTCAGGATGACGTGGTTCACCGTCTCCGGGCCGGCATGGAAGATGTTGGTCTCCTTGCCGAGCTGGGTGGTCAGCGACATGACGCAGTCTTCGCGCAGCGGGTCGATCGGCGGGTTGGTGACCTGCGCGAACGCCTGGCGGAAATAGTCGTACAGCGGCCGGGTCTGCCGGCTGAGCACCGCCATCGGCGTGTCGTCGCCCATCGAGCCGGTGGCTTCCTGCTCGGTCTCGGCCAGCGGCCGCAGCACCTGCTCCACTTCCTCGCTGGTGAGCTGGAACAGCTTGTGATAGCTGCGCAGGGTCTTCTCGTCGAACGGCTCCTCGACCAGCGACGGGTCGATCAGTTCGGTCTGCAGGTAGGTCACGCCCTGCTGCAGCCATTGCTTGTACGGGGCGCGGGCGCGGTTGATGCGGTCGATCGCGTCCGAATCGAGCAGGTCGCCGCGCTTGAGGTCGATCGCCATCATCTCGCCCGGGCCGAGCTTGCCCTTGCGGGTCACGCGTTCGGCCGGCAGCTCCCACACGCCGGCCTCGGAGGCGACCAGGAAATGCCTGTCGGAGGTCAGCATCCAGCGCGCCGGGCGCAGGCCGTTGCGGTCGAGCATGCACGCCGCGTAGCGGCCGTCGCAGGCGACGATGCCGGCCGGGCCGTCCCACGGCTCGGTGTTGAGCCCGTAGAACTCGTAGAACGCGGCCAGGTCGGCGTCCTTGAACTCCAGCGACTGGGTCGCCGGCGGCACCAGGATGCGCAGCGCCTGCAGCAGGTCCATGCCGCCGGCGACCAGCAGCTCGAGCATGTTGTCCAGGCTCTGCGAGTCGGAGCCGTGCATCGAGATCACCGGGTCGAACTCGGCGATGTCGAAGCGCGGGGTCTTCCACACCTTGCTGCGCGCCTGCGCCCAGTGCCGGTTGCCCTCGATGGTGTTGATCTCGCCGTTGTGCGCGAGCAGCCGGAACGGATGCGCCAGCGGCCAGCGCGGCAGCGTGTTGGTCGAGAAGCGCTGGTGGAACACGATGGCGCTGGAGGCCAGGTCGCTGCGCTGCAGGTCCGGGTAGAAAGTGCTGAGCTTGTCCGGCAGCACCATGCCCTTGTAGCTGATGCCGTTGGGCGAGAGCGTGGTGACGTAGAAGTCGGCGACGTCGCGCAGGCGCTGCTCGGCGCGGCGGCGCGCCAGGAACAGCGCCAGGGCGAAGGCGTCGTCGTTGTGCTCGGCGCCGGCGTCCGCGAACACCTGCTCGATGTGCGGCAGGGTGTCCTTGGCCAGTTGCCCGCACACCGAGTCGTCGGTGGGGGTGACGCGCCAGCCGCGCGGCTGCGCGCCGGCGCGGACCAGTTCCTCTTCCAGCACCTGGCGGCAGCGCGCGGCGGCGTCGGCATCGTCGCGCGGCATGAACACCTGCCCGGCGGCGAAACGCGCGCCCACGGCGATGCCGGCATCGCGCGCCAGCGCGCGCAAGAACGCATCGGGCTTGCGGATCAGCAGGCCGCAGCCGTCGCCGGTCAGGCCGTCGGCGGCGACGCCGCCGCGGTGGGTCATCCGCGACAGCGCGGCGATGGCGGTGTCGACCAGCGCCCGCGAAGGTTGGTCGTCGAGCTGGGCGACCATGCCGAAACCACAGGCATCGCGCTCGTCTTGGGGGTCGTAGAGCCCGTGGCGGTTGCGGGGGGCCATGTCTGCCTCTAAAAAGCGATCCGAAGGAACGCGGCGACACTCGCCCCCGCTCTGTCCTGGAGCGCATCTTGAGGTCACCGGAACATCGACTAAAGCACAGTTGGTGCGGTGCCGCAATACACGGTTGCAGCTGCAACTTTGGCCGTGCCCGGTGCGGCCGGCGATCCTGCCGCACCGGGCGTGTGGACGGGCGTTTTAGCCGCAGCGCACGCCGGTGATCAGGTTCTTGGCGTCGACCTCGATGTTCAGCCGCTCGCCGTTGAATTCCATCGTCACCATCTGGTTCGGGGTCAGCACCCGTACGCTCTTGGCGCCGGTGTCCACGCGCGCCTGTTCCACCAAGGTCTTTTCCGCGGCCTGGCCGACCAGGCCCTGCGCCTGCGACGCGTCGCAGGTGCCGACCGGCGGGGCCTCCGGCGCGCTGGCCGGATCGGGCTTGGCGGCCTGTTCGGCCGCCTGCTGCGCCTTGGCGGCGACCTGTTCCTGCTCGTCCGGCGGCGGCGCGTTGCATGCGGCCAGCGCCAGCGCCAGGCACGCCGCGCCGAGCAGGCCGGCATGCGCGGACAGACGAGAAGAAAGGAAAGTGCTCATCGGGGCTCCAGGCGTAAAGGGGAGAAGACATCCAGCATAAGCCGACAGCATCGGCGAAACCGCGTTCGCGGATCGTTAACCGCGCCGGCATTTGACGCGGCCTAGCCGCGGCGCTGCCGACAATCCCGCTTCCTCTCGCCGCACGCGGTTCTTCGATGACCAAGGCTTCCCGATCCACCGACGCCGCCGACGCCGCCCGCGTGCAGCAAGCCAGGCAGGCCGCCAGCAGCGCCGGGCTGGTCTATGTCAGCGACCAGCAGCCGGGCATCGTGCGGCGCCGCGCCGGCAAGGGATTCGCCTACCGGATGCCCGACGGCAGCCCGGTGCGCGATCCACAGACGCTGCAACGCATCCGCATGCTGGCAATCCCGCCGGCCTACACCGAGGTGTGGATCTGCACCAAGCCGCACGGCCACCTGCAGGCCACAGGACGCGACGCGCGGCGGCGCAAGCAGTACCGCTACCACCCGGATTGGGCGCAGGTGCGCGGCGACGGCAAGTTCGAGCGGATCATGGCCTTCGGCAAGGCGTTGCCGCGGCTGCGCGCGTGCCTGCGCCGCGACCTGGCGCTGCCGGGCTATCCGCGCGACAAGGTGCTGGCGATGGTGGTGGCGCTGATGGCCGAGACCCTGGTGCGGGTGGGCAATGCCGAGTACGCGCGCAGCAACCGCTCCTACGGCCTGACCACGCTGCGCAACCGGCACCTGGAATTTCTCAAGGGCGGCCGCGCGCGGCTGAAGTTCCGCGGCAAGGGCGGCCAGGAGCACGACATCGAGATCGACGACGCGCGGCTGGTCAAGCTGATCCGCGGCTGCCAGCAACTGCCGGGGCAGGCGCTGTTCCAGTACCTGGACGACGATGGCCAACTGCAGCCGGTGGACTCGGGCGAGGTCAACGATTACCTGCGCGGGGCGATGGGCGAGAGCTTCACCGCCAAGGACTTCCGCACCTGGGGCGGCACCCGCGCCGCGTTGCAGCGGCTGGCCAGGCTGCCGCTGCCCGAGCCCAGCAGCGAGCGCGCGCTGAAGCAGGCGCAGAACGAGGTGATCCGGCAGGTGGCCGAGGCGCTGGGCAACACCCCGGCGGTGTGCCGCAAGGCGTACATCGATCCGTGCGTGTTCGATGGCTGGCGCGGCGGCCAGTTGCACGGCCTGTGCGAGGGCGTGCGCGGCGAGCGGCAGTGGGACCTGGCGACGCTGAAGTACCTGGCGCGGGCGCGGCGCGGTGCGCGCAAGGCGGCCACGCCGGGCAAGCGCGCGGACGCCGCCAAGGCGACGAAGGTCGCCAGGGCCACCAAGGCCAGGAACGCCGTGGAAACCATCAAGGCCGCCAAGGACGCGGCGCGCGCGGCTGGGGTTACTGGCCGCGGACGGCGTCGCTAGCGCGGGTCGCAGCCACAGCGGCGGCGGTACGCGGCGGTGTGCGCCTGCGCGCCGCCTCACGCCATGACGCGGCGCCACCGGACGCGTGGCGCCGCCGCGCTGCCGCTGCCCGGCGATTGCCGCACAGCGGTCAGCCGATCAACTGGAGATCACATCCGCGACGCGTATGCCGCGGCCTGCGCGCGGTCGGCGGCAGAGCCGGCGCGGTCGGCCATCCGCTGCATAGGCCGCGGCCTGTCAGCCGCAATACAGCGTGGTGATGTTGTTGGTCGGGCCGATCTCGATGGTCAGGCGCTCGCCGCCGGCCTCTTCGGCGCCGCGGGTGGCGCTGTCCACGCCGCTGGCGGTGGCGCCGCTGCCGTCCACGGAACTGGGCACCACCTGCACTTCCAGGCTGTCGCTGTCCACGCGTGCGCGCTCGATGGTGGTCTGCGATGCCGCCAGCCCGACCGCGCCGCGGACCTTGTCGACATGGCACTGCCCGGAGATCACCCCGTCGATGGGCTGCACCTGGGCGATCTGGGTGGTGCTGCAGGCGGAGGCCGCGAGCGCGGCGACGAGCGGAAGCAACAAGCGGGTCATGGCGTATCTCCTTCAGGCGAATTCGCCGAGCGTGTCGCCGCGCATGTTTGCATCGGATGAAGAGACCGGCATGCGGCTTCACCCGCCCTGGCCGCGGCATTGGCCAGACTGTCGCTTCCCAGCCAAACCGGAGTCCAGCGATGGCCACCTGCGATGTCTGCGGCAACCAGTACGACAAGGCCTTCACCCTGACCCAGGGCGGGCGCAGCGGCACCTTCGATTCGTTCGAGTGCGCGATCCATGCGTTCGCGCCGCAATGCGACCACTGCGGCTGCCGCATCGTCGGCCACGGCGTGGAAGGCGGCGGACGCATGTTCTGCTGCGCGCACTGCGCCAGCCATGCCGGCGTCGAAGGCCTCGCCGACCGCGCCTGAGCCGTCGGCGCCTAACCGGGTCCACTCGGACCCGTTCCCTCCACGCGCCGCGCTTCCCCCTCGCCGTACGGAGTACCTGCCCATGGCCGCCAAGAAGAACCGCCCCGCCGCTAAGCCCGCGGCGCCCAAGCCCGCCGCCGCGAGCGCGGTGGAGAAGGTCGCGCAGAAGCAGCGCGCGCTGCAGCGCAAGACCGACGCCGACGAACCACACGCCAAGGCCAAGGCCAAGAAGGCGGCACCGACCCAGGCCGGCACGCGGCGGCAACCGCAACGCATGCCGTCGCAGCATCTGCGCAAACCCGGCGAGGAGAAGGAACTGCTGCTGCAGCCGCGTTTCGAGGCGCCGGACTACGTGGGCAGCGGCAAGCTGCGTGGCATGAGCGTGATCGTGACCGGCGCCGACTCGGGCATCGGCCGCGCGGTGGCGGTGCTGTTCGCGCGCGAGGGCGCCGACGTGGCGGTGCTGTACCTGAACGAGCACGACGACGCGCAGGTCACCCGCGAGCACGTGGAAAAGGAGGGCCGCCGCTGCCTGACCATCGCCGGCGACGTGAAGGACCCGAAGTTCTGCGAGGACGCGGTGGCGCAGGTGGTGCAGGCCTTCGGCGGGCTGGACGTGCTGGTCAACAACGCCGCGTTCCAGCTGCACTGCCACGCGCTGGAGGAACTGAGCGAGGAGCACCTGCAGGAAACCCTGCAGACCAACATCGGCGGCTACTTCCACATGGCGCGCGCGGCGCTGCCGTACATGAAGCAGGGCGCGGCGATCATCAACAGCGGCTCGGAGACCGGCCTGTTCGGCAGCAAGTCGCTGCTCGACTACTCGGCCACCAAGGGCGCGATCCACGCCTTCACCATGGCCCTGGCCAGCCAGCTGCAGCCGCGCGGCATCCGCGTCAACGCGGTCGCGCCGGGGCCGGTGTGGACGCCGCTGAACCCGGCCGACAAGTCCGCCGAGGACGTGGCCGAGTTCGGCAAGAACAGCGCGATGGGCCGCCCGGCGCAGCCGGAGGAACTGTCGCCGGCCTACGTGTTCCTGGCCTCGCCGATCACCGCCAGCTACATCAGCGGCGCGATCCTGCCGGTGATGGGCGGGCCGCAAGGCTAGCGCGCAAGCGCGACGCGGCCGCCGTCGCATGGCCGCGTCCGCCGTTGTTGCCGAGGCCGCCGAGATGGCCGGCCAATGCGCCGTGATCAGTCCTTCAGCGCGCCGTCGCCGGGATCGGTGGCGGCGTAGGTGGAGGTCGGCAGCTCCGCGTCGTGCGGGTGGCGCAGCGCCTGGCGTACCTGCTCGGGCAGCCGCTCCACGGCGAGGATCACCTTGCCGGAGTGGATGTCCTTCACCGCGCTCAGCGGCAGGACGAAGTCGCCGCCGTTCTGGATGTTGACGACGAATTCCGCCGACCCCTCGCGCACCTCGCGCACCGCGCCGACGCCGAGTTCGCCGTCGGTCACGAATACCATCTGGCCTTCCTGCAAACGCTCGGACATCGCCATCGCCTTGTCGAAGAGAGATCCCGCACGCGGCGCGGCGGTGCCGTGCACGCCCGACGCCGCGGGGGTGGCGGCATGATGCGGCGCGCGTGCGTGGAAGATCGGTGAATGCGGCGTGCGTAGGCGGTCAATCGGCGCGCGCGAGCAGCGCTTCGGCCGGCAGCGCGGCCGAGTGTCCGCTCAGGCGTTCGAATTCGCTCACGTCGTGCGAGCAGAACACGGTCACCGCGCCGGCCTGCCGCAGGTTAAGTTCGCGCAGGCGGCGCTGGTTGCGCAGGCGCGCGGCGCGGTCCTTCTCCAGCATCCATGGGTAGAAGCGCAGGCCGGGCGTGCAGTGCGGATGGAAGGGGTCCATCTCGCCGGGATGGAAACACGCATCGCCGGCGAGCAGGTGCCAGCGCCCGTCCATCAGGCGGCCGCCCAGCGGGCAGGTGGAGATGCAGTTCAGATGATGCAGGCGCATCGCTGATCCTTCTCTGCGGCGGACCGAGCCAGCGTCGCAGAGCTCCGGTGGCGTCCGGGTGACCCGGGCGTCAAGCGATGTCGCGCCAGCCGTAATGGTTCGGCAGGCACCAAATGACCACCGGGCTATTGACTACACCTGTCGTCATGTGCACGATGACTACAGGCGTAGTCACAGGACCGGGATATGCGACGCAAGACCATCGGGGACCAGGAGCTGGCCCTGCTGCAGTACATCGGCGAACAGGGCGAGGCCAGCGTCGGCGAGGTCGCCGCCGGTTTCGGCGAGGCGCGCGGGCTGGCGCGTTCGACCGTGCTGACGATGATGGAGCGGCTGCGCGCCAAGGCCTATCTGCGCCGGCGCCAGGTGGACGGCGTGTTCCGCTACGCCGCCACCGCCGGGCAGGACGACGTGGTGCGCAGTGCGGTCGGCAGCTTCGTCGAGAAGACCCTGCAGGGCTCGGTGTCGCCGTTCGTGGCGTGGATGTCGCAGCGCGCCGAGGTCAGCGACGCCGAGCTCGCGGAACTGGAGGCGCTGGTCGCCAAACTGCAATCGCAGCGTCGGGAGGACTGAGCGATGGACACGATCTTCGATACCTTGCTGTCGCGCCTGCTGGCGACCAGCGTGCAGGCGGCGGTGCTGGTGGCGGTGATCTGGGCGCTGTGCCGCTGGTTGCCGGCGCTGCCGGCGACGGTGCGTTGCCGGCTGTGGTGGCTGGTCGGTGCGCAGACCGTGCTCGGCCTGCTGTGGGCGAGCCCGCTGAACCTGCCGGTGCTGCCGGCGGCGCCGGCCGCGCCACCGCCGCAGGTGCTTGCGCTGTCCGCCGCGCCGGCGCATGACGCGCCTGGGTCCGCATCGGCGGCGCCGTCGGCCAAGACGCCGCCGGCCATCGCCAGCGCCGGCGCCGCCGCGCTGCCGTGGGCGCAGGCGCTGGTCGCGCTGTGGGCGGCCGGGGTGCTGCTCGGCCTGCTGCGCAGCGCCTACGGCTACCGCGCCAGCCGCCGCCTGCTGCGCGATTCGACCGCGTGCACCGACGCGGCGCTGATCGGCGCGCTGCGCCTGGCCGCCGACGCCCACGGCCTGCGCCGCGCGCCGCCACTGCGCCTGTCGGCGCAGATCGACTCGCCGCAGCTGATCGGCCCGTGGCGGCCGGTGCTGCTGCTGCCGGCGCGCCGGCTGGCGGCGATGGATGCCGACGACCTGGACATGGCGCTGACCCACGAGCTGGTGCACCTGCAGCGCCGCGACCTGTGGTGGGGCCTGTTGCCGGCGCTGGCGCAGCACCTGTTCTTCTTCCACCCGCTGGTGCACCTGGCGGTGCGCGAATACGCGCTGGCGCGCGAAGCGGCCTGCGACGCGGCGGTGGTCGCCGGGCACCGCCACTGCCGCCACGGCTACGCGCGGCTGCTGGTGCAGCTGGGCGTCGCCGCGCGCCCCCACGCCGGCCTGGCCAGCGCCTCGCCGAGCTTCGTCAGCTTGAAGCGGCGGCTGCTGATGCTGCAGAGCACGGCCTCGTTCTCGCGCGTCGGCGCCGCCGCGATCACCGCCACCCTCGCGCTGGCCGGGGTGTTGCCGCTGCGCCTGGTGGCCAAGCCGGCGGTGGCGCCGGCCGCGACCGCGCGCACCACCGAGGTGGCCGCGACCGAGACGGCCGCGACGCCGGCACCGGGCGCGCAATCCGCCGCCTCCGCGGCGCCGGCCGCGCCCCCGGCATCGATCCTGGCCGGCGTGCTGGACGCGCCTGCCGCGCCTGCCATGCCCGCCGTGCCGGCGCCGCCCGCACCGCCTGCGCCGTTGGCCGCCCCCGCTGCTCCTGCCGCGCCCGCGGCACCTGCGACACCCGCGGCGCCGAGCGATCCGAGCCTGGTCACCCACGGGCGCATCGAGCTGTCGTCCGGTCGCGGCCGGGACGGCTATGTGCTGGTGCACGAGGGCCACAACCTGATGGACGCCTCGCTCGAGGACCTGCGCGAAGCCAACCGCCTGGCCGGTGCCGACGGCGAGGTGCTGTGGTTCCGCCGCGACGGCCGGCGCTACGTGGTCCGCGATCCGGACGTGCTGGCGCAATTCCAGGCACTGCACGAGCAGAGCCTGCGCCTGGCCGAGGCGCAGGGCGAACTGGGCGATCGCCAGGGCGAGCTGGGTGGGCGCCAGGGCGAATTGGGCGATCAGATCGCCGAGCTGAGCGTGCAGTTGGCCGAGGCCGCGTCCGAACACGCGCATGCCGCGCTCGGAGAGGTCCAGCGCGCGGGGGTCCAGGCCCAGGTCGACGCCGCCGCTTCGCGCGAGGCGGCGCAACGGGCCGCGGCCGATGCGCGCCGGCAGGGCCTGCAGCGCAAGATCCAGGCGCTGGCCAAGCAGCAAGCGGACCTGGCGATGCAGCAGAGCGACCTGGCCGCCAAGCAGGCCGAAGCCAGCACCCGCGCACGCGCCGAAGCCGAGCGCCTGATGCAGCAGATCATTCGCCAGGGCCTGGCCGAACCGGTCGACGGCTGAGCTGCTGCTGCGTTCGCGCGGCGGCAGGCGGCCGGCATGCCGCCGCCGATGCTGGCGTCGTCGCTGATACGCGCCTGGCGCTGGTTCGACCGTTTTCGGCAGGGAGCTGTGGGCGGCATGTCGGCTAAGGCTGGGCGCCTGGCTGCCGGGCCCTCACCCCAACCCCTCTCCCGGTGGGAGAGGGGCTAAGGCACGCCGCGGCTGTTCCTTCTCCCATCGGGACCATGGCCCCCTTTTGGGGGAAGGTGGCCCGCAGGGCCGGATGAGGGTACGGGCGGAGCCTCGTGCACTCAGCCCAGCGAGACGCTTTCGCGCCGTACCCTCACCCCAACCCCTCTCCCGGTGGGAGAGGGGCTTTGACGCCGCGCTGTTCCCTTTCCCATCGGGAGAAGGTGGCCCGCAGGGCCGGATGAGGGTACGGGCGAAGCCTCGGCATCCAACTCACGCAGCGCCACAAGGCGGCGCCAGCGCAAGAACGTCTGCGCTACGGCGCTTCCACGAACGGCACCACGTCGCGATCCTCCGCTTCGGCCGCCACCAGCCGCTGCATCAGCAGCGCCAGCGTCACCACATCCTGGTGGTTGTGCGCGGCCACGCGGCGCAGGTTGCGCGCGCTGCCGCCGCGCAGGTAGCTCAGCCACGCCGCCGGCGCTTCGGAACCGGGCAGGTCGTCCTCGCGCACGATGCGCAGCAGCTGGCGTTCGATGGTGGCCAGCTTGCAGTTCTCCCAGGTGCCGCGGTAGCGGCGGCGGGTGGGATGCAGCAGGTCCACGTGGTCCAGCGCCGACAGCGGGTCGGCGCAGCGCGCCAGCCGGTAGCGGGTCTTCAGCAGCGGCGCGTCGTAGCAGCGGCCGTTGTAGCTGGACAGCACCGTGCCCGGCGCCAGCCATTCGCGGAACGCTTCGAGCATCGCCTTCTCCGCGCCCATCGTCGACATCATCAGCTGGCGGATGCGCAGGCCGGTGCCCTCCAGCGGGTGCAGGTACCAGTCGGCCGCGCCGATCATGAACGCGCGGGTGCCGGTGCCGCCGGCCAGGCCGGTGGTCTCGGTGTCGAAGAACAGCACGTCCGACGGATGCACCGCGTCCTGGCGCTTGGCGAAGGCAAGCGACAGCGCGGCGGTGGGGATCGGCTGCGGCAGGAACGCTTCGATCAGGTGCAGGCCGGGCGCGATCTCGCGTCCGGGCAGGTGGCGGTCGGCTGCCTGCGGCTTGCGCGGCGCCACGGCCGGCGCCACCGCGCGTTCGCGCATGCCGAGCAGGCGCCGCAGCGAGGCGACGTCGGCGCCGCGCCGGTCGAACGGTTCGATCGCGATCGGCGGTGCCACGGCGACGGCGGTGTCGCCGGTACGCGCGGGCATCGGTGGGCGCGACGCGGGCGGGATGGGCGCCGCGTCGGTGACGCGTGGTGGCTTGCGCAGCAGCGCGGGCCGGCCAGCGGGCGCGGCTGCCCTTGCAGGCACGGGTACCGACGCTTTGGCAGCTACGGCGCCGGCAGTGCTGTTTGGCCGCGCGCCCGGTGCCGACGGACGCGGCGCGTCCACGGTCGCAGCGCCGGCCTGCTTGCGCAACGCGCGCAGGCGTTCGAGGTTGATGCTCATGCGCGCGACACCGGCAAGGCTGCGGAACCGGCATGGACCGCGGTCGATGCGTAGTCCAGCACCTCCCGTTCCAGCAGAAAACGCGATGCGCACCGACGCTCCAGGCTGCCGCTCATACGCGCGACCTCGGCAACGCGGTGGGATCGGTGGATCGATTCGATGCGTTGTCGCGCACCGATCGTTCCGGCAGCAAGCGCACCCTGCACGGATATCCGAGGCCGACGCTCATGCGCTGCGCTCCGGCAGCGTGTGGAGATCGACATCGACTGCGTTCGACGCGCCATCCAGCACCACGCCTTGCGACAGCCGGTGCAACGTCCACGGTTGTTTGAAGCCGAAGCTCATGCACTCCACTCCGGCAGCGCATCCAGCCCGCTGTCGATCGCGGTCGTCGCGTCCTCGTCCAGCGCCGCGCCGTCCAGCAGCAGGCGCAGCACGTGCAGCGCCAGCGCCTTGGGCGTGGTCGCGCTCTGCTCCTGCGCGGCCAGCACCGGGCCGACGCAGGCCGGGCAGCCGGCCACGCAGTCGCAGCGCTGCACCAGTTCGCGCGCGCGCTGCACCAGTTCGGCCTGGCGCTGCCACAGCGGCTCGCTCAGGCCCACGCCGCCGGGGAAGTTGTCGTACAGGTACACGGTGGGCACGAACTGCTGCAGCTCCACCGCCACCGGCTCGCCGTTGTCGCCGCCGCGCAGCTGGCCGCGGCCCTTGGCGTCGGCCATCGCGAACCAGGCGCCGTCGCCGTCGCCCACCGCCTTCTGCAGGTCGCGCGCGTCGGCCATCACCGCCACCGTGGCCACCACGTGCAGCGCGTAGGCCGCGCCGAGGAAGCCGTCCAGCGCATCCTGCTTGGAGGCGAAGGCCTTCAGCAGCGTGGCCTGCGGCAGCTGCCACCACACCGCGGTGGTGTGCAGCTCCTGGTCGGGCAGGTTGACCGGACCGTAGCCGATGTTCTCGTGGGTGTAGTAGCGGATCTTCTTGTAGCCGGCCACGCGCCGCACCACGTGCACCTCGCCGTGGTGGCTGTCGCCGCGCCCGGCCGCGCCGCCGTCGAAGCGGTCCAGCACCTTGAGCTTGGTGAAGTCGATGCTGTCGGTGTAGTAGTCCACGTGGGTGCGGGTGACGTAGGCCTTGCGCCCTTCCCAGTCCAGCTTCTCCACCTGGTACGGGGTGCTCTGCACCATGTGGATCGCGCCTTCGTACAGGGTGAGCGCGGCAGCGGAATAGTCCACCTCGGCGATGATCTGCTGCTTGCCATCGGTCTTGTCGACCACCACGAAGTTGCCGTCGGCCACCGAGCGCAGGCTCACCGCGTTGGCCGGGTAGCTGTCGGCGATCCACTCCCAGCGATCGCCCTCCTGGTGCACCACCTCGCTTTCGGCCAGCGCCTGCAGGAACACCTCCGGGTCCACCGGGCCGAACGCCTCGCCGGCGACGAAGGTCAGCTCGAACGCGGCGCAGCGGATGTGGTCGAACAGGATCAGCGGCTGGTCCGGCGCGGTGCGCGCGTGCTCGGGCGAGGCGTCGGCGAAGAAGTCCGGATGCCGCACCACGTACTGGTCCAGCGGCTGCGAGCTGGCCACCAGCACGCCGAGCGAGGGCTGCTGGCGGCGGCCGGCGCGGCCGAAGCGCTGCCAGGTCGCGGCCACGCTGCCGGGGTAGCCGTTGAGCACCACCACGTCCAGCGAGCCGATGTCCACGCCCAGTTCCAGCGCCGAGGTGGAGACGATGCCGTCGATGCTGCCGGCGCGCATCGCGCGCTCGGCCTCGCGGCGCTCGGTGGGCAGGTAGCCGCCGCGGTAGGCGCGGATGCGCGGCGGCTTGCGCGGGTCGTGGTCGAAGATGTCCTTGAGGTACTTGGTCAGCACTTCCACCATCAGCCGGGTCTGCGCGAACACCAGGGTCTTCAGCCCGCTCTTGATCGCGATGCGCGCGATGCGGTTGCTCTGCGAGCGCGCCGACGCGCGCAGGCCCAGGTCGGCGTTGACCACCGGCGGGTTCCACAGCAGCACGTGCTTGTCGCCCGACGGCGCGCCGGATTCGGTGATCGCATGCACGCGCTGCTCGATCAACGCCTCGGCATGCGCGCGCGGGTTGCCGATCGTCGCCGAGCACAGGATGAACTGCGGCTTCACCCCGTAGAACGCGCAGATGCGCTTGAGCCGGCGCAGCACGTTGGTGACGTGGCTGCCGAACACGCCGCGGTAGGTATGGATCTCGTCGATCACCACGTAGCGCAGGTTCTCGAAGAACTGCGCCCACTTGGTGTGGTGCGGCAGGATCGCCTGGTGCAGCATGTCCGGGTTGCTGACCACGATGTCGCCGTGCAGGCGGATCGCCTGACGCGCATCGCCCGGGGTGTCGCCGTCGAAGGTGAAGGCCTTCACTCCCAGTTCGCCGGCGCGGTTGAGCTCCAGCAGCTCGGCCACCTGGTCCTGCGCCAGCGCCTTGGTCGGGAACAGGTACAGCGCCTTTGCCTGCGCGGTCATCGCCGCGGCCACCACCGGCAGCGTGTAGCACAGCGACTTGCCCGACGCGGTGGGGGTGACGATGGCCACGTGCTCGCCGCGCTGCGCCGCATCCCAGGCTTCGGCCTGGTGGCTGTAGAGCTGCTCGATGCCGCGCGCCTTCAGCGCCGCGACCAGCGCCGCCGGCACGTCG
Organism: Xanthomonas sp.; assembly: GCF_017163755.1. Lineage (GTDB taxonomy): Bacteria > Pseudomonadota > Gammaproteobacteria > Xanthomonadales > Xanthomonadaceae > Xanthomonas_A. Next base: position 120,862 of record NZ_JAFIWC010000012.1, on the reverse strand, counting down.
TCCGGGATCGGCGCGTAGCGGCCCTCGCGGCCGGGGATCATGAAGCTGCCGGTGATGCGGTCGTGGTAGCGCCGCTCCAGCCGCTCGGTCAGCAGCGCGCCGTCGCGCGAAGGCTCGCCGCCAGTGGTGGACAGGGCGCGTTCGGCGTCCTCGGTGCGGCGGGCTAGGGCGTGGGCGGGCATCGGTACGGCTCTCAAAGCGGACAGGGAAGCGGAAAAGCGTCTCAGGATATGAGACACGGCACGGCCGGCACGAATGGACCGACTGACCGCGTTCAGAACCCGCGCGAGAGGCATGATGCGCGCGATCCGCCGCGTGATGGCGGCCGCGTGGTCGCCGGGCGCGCGGCCGGAGAAGATCGAACGCAGCGCGGGCGCCGGCCAATCCATCGTGGTCGCCGCCGACCCGGGCGGCGCGCGCTGTATACGGGAAAGCCGGCACGGGCGCCCAAGCCAGCGGGTATCCTGTGCGCCCCATCGCGCACCGGCACCGCCGCGCGCATGGTTCCCCCACGCGCCGAAGAACCGCCTTGCCCACGCCCCCCGATGCCAGCGCCGCGCACTACCAGACCGCCGCCGCCCGCCGCGCCGACCTGGTCGTGCACGCGGCGGGGCTGTGCCTGGCCATCGTCGGTGGCGCGTTGCTGATCTGGCGCGCGTCGGCCAATCAGGCGCTGATCCTGGCCACCTGCATCTACGCGCTGGGACTGCTGGTGATGTTCGCCTGCTCGGCCGCCTACAACTTCGCCCCGCCGCAGCGCCAGCCGACGCTGCGCAAGCTGGACCACGCCGGCATCTTCGTGATGATCGCCGGCTCCTACACCCCGTTCCTCCTGTTGACGCTGTCCGGCGCCTGGGTCTGGTCGATGACCCTGGCGGTGTGGAGCGTGGCGCTGTTCGGGGTGTTCGCCAAGCTGTTCCTGCCCGGCATCAGCAAGGGCTTCTGGGTCGCGATCTACCTGCTGCTGGGCTGGGCCGGCATCGTGGCGATCAAGCCGATCATGGCCGGCCTGGACAGCGCGGTGCTCTGGCTCATCGCCGCCGGCGGCGCGTTCTACACCGTGGGCGTGGGCTTCTACGTGCGCAAGTCGATGGTCTACAACCGCGCCATCTGGCACGCGCACGTGCTGGGCGGCGCGCTGTCGCACTGGTGCGCCATCTGGCTGTGCGTGCGGCCGCCGCCGCTGGCGGGGTGAGCTGGGGCCACCGGCTCTCCTGTGGCGAACGCTGGGGAAGGCAAGCACGGCGGACTCAGCCCCGCAGGACCGGCACCGGTCGCGGGCAACGCCGGCGCTGACGCGGCCATGGCGGCTTGCTATGTTCGGCGTCCCGATCTCCGCAGGAGCCCGCCATGCCCCGCCTGACCGCCAAGGACTTCGCCCCCGAGTTGCTGGAGCTGTACGACGGCTACGTGCACGGCAAGATCAGCCGGCGCCAGTTCCTGGACGGCGCCGCCGCCTTCGCGGTGGCCGGGTTGTCGGCGTCGGCGATCCTGGCGTCGCTGGGTCCGGACTACGCGATGGCCACGCAGGTGGAGTTCACCGACCCGGACATCGTCGCCGAGTACATCCGCTATCCCTCGCCCAAGGGCCATGGGCAGGTGCGCGGCTATCTGGTGCGGCCGGCGGCGGCCAAGGCGGCGGTACCGGGCGTGGTGGTGGTGCACGAGAATCGCGGGCTCAATCCCTACATCGAGGACGTGGCCCGGCGCGTGGCCAAGGCCGGGTTCGTGGCGCTGGCGCCGGACGGGCTGAGCTCGGTCGGCGGCTACCCGGGCAACGACGACAAGGGCCGCGAGCTGCAGGCCAAGGTGGATCCGGAGAAGCTGATGAACGACTTCTTCGCCGCCATCGAATACCTGCTGGCCGAAGGCCGCAGCACCGGCAGGGTCGGCATCACCGGCTTCTGCTACGGCGGCGGCGTGTCCAACGCCGCGGCGGCGGCGTATCCGGAACTGGCGGCGGCGGTGCCGTTCTACGGCCGCCAGCCGCGCGCGGAAGAGGTTCCGGCGATCAAGGCGCCGCTGCTGATCCACTACGCCGAAACGGACGAGCGCATCAATGCCGGCTGGGCCGCCTACGAGGCCGCGCTGAAGGCCAACCACAAGGCCTACGAGGCCTACGTCTACCCCGGCACCCACCACGGTTTCCACAACGACTCCACGCCGCGCTACGACGCGGCGGCGGCGACGCTGGCCTGGGACCGCACCATCGCGTGGTTCAGGAAATACCTGGCCTGAACCTGCGCGGCCATCGACTGGCCAGGCGCGGTGGCGCAATCGATCGGAGGCGCTTGCTGACCTGCTGCGTGCATTCGGGACGCGTGGGAGCGGCCCCGCATGGGCATGGGCCGCTTCGCCAGCCACGACGTGGCGGCCTCCCGCGCCTGGAGCCGCGCGCAGCTGGCGTGGCAGCCGGGCCCTCCGGGCCTGCTGGCGGACCTGGACCGCGCCGGCTGCTTCGTCGGCTGAGGATGCAGGGCGCCCAGCGGAAACGCCGGGCGCGGTGCGGGACGAGTGCGAAGCCGAAGAAGTCTTGCGAGCGTGAGCCGCGCACGCCACGGCGACGAGGGGCGCGCGCTCCGATGCGGCGGGTCGGATTAAACTTGGCCCGGCGATGCGCTGTCGCCGCGCATCGCCACCCTTGTCTTCCTTCCGGCCGATCCATGACCACCCCACCGCTTCTGGCCCGCGCGCTGCTCGCCATCGCGCCGTGGCTGGCCACCGTCGCCCACGCCAACGACAGCAGCTTCGGCGACGACAACGGCAGCATCCGCCTGCTCGAGCAGCCGGACATCCGCATGAGCAAGGAAGCCTTGTTCATCAGCGAGGACGAGGTGCGGGTGGACTACGTGTTCACCAACACCAGCGCGCGCGAACTGCGGGTGCCGATCGCGTTCCCGATGCCGCCGATGTACTTCGGCCCGGCCGACCACAGCGAGCTCACCGAGTTCGCGCTGTGGGTCGACGGCACGCCGGTCCGTACCGAGCGCAAGCTGGTGGCCAGGCTCGGCGACGCCGACGTCTCGCGCGAGTGGGCGGCCAGCGGCTGGCGCGTGGACGAGCTGGCCGGCTTCGTCGAATCCGGCACGCTGCCCAAGGGCAGGAAGCCGCTACCGGCGCGCTGGTTCGACCCGGACGGGCAGCCGCGCTTCACCCTCAGCGAGTACTTCACCTGGCAGCAGCGCTTCCCGGCCGGCAAGCCGGTGTCGATCCGCCACCGCTACACGCCCAGCGTGTCCAGCGGCGTGCCGATCCCGGCCGCCACCCTCATCCAGACCTACGCCAGGAGCAGTTGCCTGGACGCCGCCGCCCAGCAGGGCATCCGCCGGCGCGAAAAGGCCTACGGCGTGGGCTGGGCCAACCTGCGCTACGTGCTGCTGACCGGCAACAACTGGAAGGGGCCGATCCAGGACTTCCAGCTCACGATCAGGAAGCGCGAGCCTACCGACCTGCTCAGCCTGTGCTTCGATGGCGACCTCGAGCGCATCGACCCGCTCACCTTCCAGTTCCAGCAGAAGGACTTCGTGCCGCGCCAGGACCTGGACGTGCTGTTCGTGCGTTGACGCCGCCGGCCATGGCGCCACGGAACTGACGCGGCGCATCCCTCGCCTTGCCGCGGCGCTTACATCGCGTGGCCTACGGTGGTTGCGTGCCGCATCGGCAGGCAGGTGAGGAGAGCGAGCGATGTCGTTACAGATTCCCGAGAACGCACTGGTGGTGGTGGTCGACGGCGGCGAGGCGCGCTGGTTCGTCAACGTCGGCGGCCGCGATGGCGTGGTGTTGCGCCAGCATGCGCGTACCGACGTGCAGAACGTGGACGACGAAGGGCCGGCCGGCAAGATGCCGCAGCGCACCACGGAGGCGGAACTGGACGAGTCCACCTTCGCCAAGCAGGTGGCGCAGGCGCTCAACGAGGGCGCGCTGAAGCAGCGCTACGAGCATCTGGTGCTGGTGGCGGACCCGACCACGCTGGGTCGCATCCGACCGTTGTTGCACAAGGAGACGCAGCAGCGCCTGGTCGGCGACGTGGCCAAGGACCTGACCAACCTGCCGCTGGAAGACATCCAGCGCGCGCTGTCCTGACTGCCGCGATGGCCTTTCCGCGCGAATACAGCGCCGAGGCGCCGGCGGCGGCGCAGGTGCGCTCGCAGCCGGGGCTGCAGCTGCTGGAATTCGGCACCGGCTGGTGCGGCCATTGCCAGGCCGCGCAGCCGTTGCTGCAGAAGCTGCTGGGGCCGTTCGAACAGGTCCCGTACCACAAGGTCGAGGACGGCAAGGGCCGGCCGCTGGGCCGCGCCTTCGCGGTGAAGCTGTGGCCGACCGTGGTGCTGCTGCGCGACGGCGAGGAGGTGGCGCGCGCGGTGCGGCCGCGCGAGCGCGAGGACCTGCTGCCGTTGCTCAACGTGCTGGCGCAGGCGGACGCTTAACCTGGCCGCCATCGGCGGCGTTTAGGCTGGCGCTCTGCACCCCGCATTGGCGGAGCCCGTGGCGCCGGCCGCGACGCAACCAGGAGCCGCAATGACCGATCAGTTTCCCGTCCTGGTGATGGACGCGGCCCACCAGCGCGAACTGGCGCAGGCGCATGCCCTGCTCGAGCATCCCGGGCTGGCGGCGCAGGTGGCCAATGCGGTCGGCGCGCCGATCGAGCACCTGCTGAGCCGGCGGCTGCCCCGCTTCGTGACCTCGCGTATCGACGCGATCAGCCGCCACGCGCTGAACGTGGCGCTGCGCTCGGCGCTGCTGACCCTGCGCAAGGACGCGCCGGGCAAGGCGCGTCCGCGCCTGCACGGGCTGGCGGTGGCGGCGACCGGGGCGGCCGGCGGCTTCTTCGGCCTGGCCGGGTTGGCGGTGGAGCTGCCGCTGACCACCACGCTGATGCTGCGCTCCATCGCCGACATCGCCCGCGCCGAGGGCGAGCGGCTGGAGGACCCGGCCACCGCGCTGGCGTGCCTGGAAGTGCTCGCGCACGGCGGGCGCAGCCGCCGCGACGACGGCAGCGAGTCGGGCTATTTCGCGGTGCGCACGGCGATGGCGCAGCAGCTCAGCGCGGCGGCGCAGTACATCGCCGCGCATGGGCTGGGCAGCAAGGGCGCGCCGGCGCTGGTGTCGATGGTGGCGCGGATCGCGGCGAAGTTCTCGGTGACGGTCAGCGAGAAGCTGGCGGCGCAGGCGGTGCCGCTGGTCGGCGCGGCCAGCGGCGCGGCGCTCAATACGCTGTTCATCGCGCATTTCCAGGCGATGGCGCGCGGCCATTTCATCATCCGCCGGCTGGAGCGGCAGTACGGCGAGGCCGCGGTGCGCCAGGCCTACGAGGCGTTGCCGGCGGCGCAGTGACGGCGCGCGGTGCGCGGCGGTGGTGGATGCGACCTGGCACGTGTGAGCGGACCCGGCGCCGGCTCCGTGCGCGTTCGCGCGCACCGCGCCGGTTCGGCTGCGCCTACCCCAGTTCCCGCAGCACCCCGATGAACGCCTGCAGCCCCGCCGGCACGTGGCGGTGGCCCGGGTAGTACAGGAACAGCCCCGGCAGCGGCGGGCACCACTCGTCCAGCACGCGTACTAGCGCACCGCTGTCCAGCTGCGCCTGCACCGCGACCTCCGACAGGTAGGCGATGCCCATGCCGGCGACCGCGGCGTCGGCCATCAGCCCCATGTGGTCCAGGGTGAGCGGGCCGCCGACCTCCACCGCCAGCTCCTGGTCGTGGCGCGCGAACTCCCAGCGATACGGCTTGCCGCTGGGCAGGCGGAAGCCGATGCAGGTGTGCTGGGCGAGTTCGTCGGGCGTGCGCGGCGGCGGATGCCGTGCCAGGTACGCCGGCGAGGCGGCGGCGATGAAGCGCTGCGGGCCGCCGAACGGCACCGCGATCATGTCCTGCGGCAGCGCTTCGCCCAGGCGCACGCCGGCGTCGAAGCCGGCGGCGACGATGTCGACCAGGCGGCCCTCGCTGACCAGGTCCAGCGCCATCGCCGGGTAGCGCTGCAGGAACGCCGGCACCACGCGTTGCAGCAGCAGGCGCGCGGCGGTCTCGTTGGCGTTGATGCGCAACGTGCCGCTGGGACCGCGGGCGAAGCTGCCCGCGTCGTCCAGCGCCAGGTCCAGCTCGCGCAGCAGCGGCTGCAGCCGCGCGACCAGCCGCGCGCCGGCTTCGGTGGGCGCCACGCTGCGCGTGGTCCGGTGCAGCAGGCGCACGCCCATGCGCGCTTCCAGCGTACGCATCATGTGGCTGAGCGTGGACGGCGACAGCCCGAGCTCGTCGGCGGCCTTGCGAAAGCTGCGGTGGGCCACGATCGCGGCGAAGGCGCTGAGGTCGGTCAGGGCGGGCCGCTGATTCATGGGTGATTTTCACTGGCGCATGCGGGATTGGACGGATAGTAACAGCGGTGGAGCGCGCCTAGTCTGGAACCCGACCCGCCACGCTCCCGTGGCCCCTGCGCGAGGCAAGCCCATGAATCGCACCTATTTCATCACCGGAACCTCGTCCGGCTTCGGCCGCCTGCTGACCGAGCGGCTGCTGGCACGCGGCGATCGCGTCGCCGCCACCGCGCGCCGGCCCGAGGCGCTGGACGACCTGAAGGCCGAATACGGCCCGCGACTGTGGGTGGCGGCGCTGGACGTGACCGACGACGCGGCGCTGCGCGCGGTGACCGGCCGCGCCTTCGCCGAACTCGGACGCATCGACGTGGTGGTCAGCAACGCCGGCTACGCGGTGTTCGGCGCCGCCGAGGAAGCCAGCGACGCGCAGCTGCGCCGGCAACTGGAAACCAACCTGGTCGGCTCGATCCAGCTGATCCGCGCGGTGCTGCCGCACCTGCGCGCGCAGGGCGGCGGACGCATCGTGCAGGTGTCCTCGGAAGGCGGGCAGATCGCCTATCCGGGTTTCAGCCTGTACCACGCCAGCAAGTGGGGCATCGAGGGTTTCGTCGAGGCGGTGGCGCAGGAAGTGGCGCCGTTCGGCATCGAGTTCACCCTGGTCGAGCCCGGCCCGGCGGCGACCGACTTCGGCCGCGGCCTGGACCGCACCGCGCCCAGCCCGACCTATGCGGACACCCCGGTGCAGGCGCTGCGCCGCGCGCTGGAAGAAGGCAGCTTCGTGTTCGGCGACCCGCACAAGATGGTGCGCCAGATGCTCGCATCGTTCGACGTGTCCCCGGCGCCGCGACGCCTGCTGCTCGGCGCGCAGGCGTACGCGCACGTGCGCACGGCGCTGCAGTCGCGCCTGGCCGAACTGGAAGCGCAGCGGGCGATCGCGCTGTCCACGGAAATGGATGCCGCGTGACGCGGTGACGCCAGTGTTGCTGCGCCCCGCTGGCAGGTGCCGCCGCGCGCGGCCTGCGTCGCGCCGGTCCCGCGTTCGGCGGATCGCGCAAAGCCGGCCACGCGGCGCCAGTATCCTTTCGCCTCCATCGCATGCGGAGACAGGGACGTGGCGCCGTTCGCCGGCGCTGGCCCCGGTTGGCCGGGAATGGCACAGTGGTGCCTGGCGCCTGGGCGTGCCGGCGCCACCGCGCTGCGCTCCGGGCCGCCGCTTTCGTTTTCGCGCAGGACCGCCGCAATGAAAACCCGTTCCAGATCCGACGCCGACGACGACCAGCCGCGCCTGGCCGTGCTGATCGACGCCGACAACGCGCAGCCTTCGGTGATCGAAGGGTTGCTGGCCGAAGTGGCCAAGTACGGCGTGGCCAGCGTCAAGCGCATCTACGGCGACTTCACCAGCACGCGCATGACCCAGTGGAAGCAGGCGCTGCTGAAGCATTCGATCAGCCCGGTGCAGCAGTTCGCCTACACCAGCGGCAAGAACGCCACCGACAGCTCGCTGATCATCGACGCGATGGACCTGCTGTACACCGGGCGCTTCGACGGGTTCTGCCTGGTCTCCAGCGACAGCGACTTCACCCGCCTGGCGCAGCGCCTGCGCGAGGAAGGGCCGACCGTGTACGGCTTCGGCGAGCGCAAGACGCCGGACGCGTTCGTGCAGGCCTGCGACAAGTTCATCTACACCGAGGTGCTGCGCAGCGAGGCGGCCAGCGCCGAGCCGTCCAAGCCGGCCGTGGCCGCGCCGGCGCCGGCCAAGGCCGCGGCGAACAAGGGCGGCAAGAAACCGCAGTCCGCGGCCGCCGCCAAGCCGGAGGCACCAGTGGTGCCTGCGGCCGCGCCTCCCGCCGCGGCGGGCACGGACGCCAAGCCGGCGCCGCTGTCGGCGCCGCTGAAGCTGTTGCGCCAGGCCATCGAGGAGGCCTCCGACGACCAGGGCTGGGCCGGCCTCGGCAGCGTCGGAAGCTATCTGAACAAGGTGCGGCCGGACTTCGATCCGCGCCTGTACGGGCACAAGAAGCTCAGCGACCTGTTGCGGCGGCTGTCGGCGCAGTTCGAGATCGAGGAGCGCGGCAACGAAGGCGGCGGCAAGCGCATCTTCGTGCGTTCGCGCAGCTGAGCGCATGGCGGCGCCGCGGCGAATGTGGTCGGCGATCCTGGCGAAGCCTCGTCTCCGGCACGAAGCCCAAAACCATCCCGTGGAATCCGCTGGGACGGAGGGCCTCCACAGCGCGATCGCGCCGTCGAGCGCCGCACTCGCATCAGCGCGGTCGGCGAAGTTTCCCCGCGGATCCGCGCGCCCGGCCGGTCCGGTGTGCGTCACCGTGCCGGCGCCCGGTCCACTCGAGGCGAGTGCGCGCATACCGGCACGGCCTGTGCGAAGTGGGGGCATTGTCCGGCGCGGATCCGTTCGACGGCACGCGGTGGCGCGGGTATCGGAGGCCGCGCCGCATCGGTGAGCTGAAAGAACCCGAATGAACGAAAAGCCCTACGCGCCGTCGTGCGAACGCAATCGCGAACCGATCCTGCAGGTGCTGCGGCGCTGCTTCGCGCACAGCCGGCGGGTGCTCGAGATCGGCAGCGGCACCGGCCAGCACGCGGTGCATTTCGCCGCGGCGCTGCCGCATCTGACCTGGCAGTGCAGCGAACGCGCCGAGCACCTGCCCGGCATCGGGTTATGGCTGCATGAGGCGGCGTTGCCGAACACGCCGCCGCCGCTGGCGCTGGACGTGCGCGACGGCCCGTGGCCGGCGGCCGGCTACGACGCGGTGTTCAGCGCCAACACGCTGCACATCATGGACTGGCCGTCGGTGCAGGCCTTCTTCGCCGGCGCCGGCCGGCTGCTGGGCGCCGACGCGTCCGGCGCCGGCACCGTGGCGGTGTACGGACCGTTCAACTACGGCGGCCAGTTCAACAGCGCCAGCAACCGCGCGTTCGATGCCTGGCTGAAGGCGCGCGACGCGGCCAGCGGCGTGCGCGATTTCGAGGCGGTGGACGCGCTGGCGCGCGCACAGGGGCTGGCGCTGCTGGACGACGTGGCCATGCCGGCCAACAACCGCTGCCTGGTGTGGCGGCGCCGCTGACGGCGCGCGCCGCTAGCGCGGCGGCGCACGCGCCATCGCGCAACGCGCGTGGCGGTTCCCGCTGGCGACGGTGATCGTCGCCAGCACCCAGCGGGCGCTGGCGGTGATGATGCACGAGGGCGCGCAACGACGTGCTGGCGCAACTGTTCGCGGCCGGACCGCTGCTGCTGTCGCTGTTCGCCTATCGCCAGCGGCACCTGCAGCACCACCGCGCGCCGATGGTGGCCGACGATCCGGTGGCGATCGTGTTCGGCATCGCCGACTATCCGGTCACGCGGAGGCGCCTGCTGGGACGGTTGCTGCGCGACGTCACCGGCATCGGTTACGTGCTCGCCGTGCGCAATGCGCTGCGGCGGCGCCGGCCGCGTGGCGCCGGACCCGCAGCGCCTGCGCCGGCCGGCCACCTGCCGCGGGTGCTGGGCTCGATCCTGGTCAGCAATGGCGCGTTGCTGGGCACGCTCGCCGCGCTTGGGCATGCCTGGCTGTACGTGGGCCTGTGGCTGCTGCCGGCGCTGACCTTCCTGCAGCTGTTCGCGCATCCGCGCCATCACCGAGGATGCCGGCCATCGCGCCTGCGACGACCAGCGCCGCAATGCGCGCACCCATCGTCCCGCGCAACTGGCAGACCTTCTTCTGCGGGCCGCGCGCCATCCACCACCACATTGAGCGCCACCAGTACGTGCGGGTGCCGTTCTACCGGCTGCCGGCGCTGCACCGCTGATGCATGCGCAAGGCCAACTGCCGGCGGCGAATCTGTACCAGGGCTACTGCGCGGCGTTGAAGGAAGTCAGTCGTCACCGATGTCTGAGGCGAAGGTCCGCACCTCGCCTGTAGCGGCACGAAGCCGATGAGCGGCTTGCGTCGGTGGCTGGAGCATAAGTAGACCAACCGGACAGAAAACCAGTGGCGAGGTGCGCTGGTCGCGACCAAGCGCACCGGCCGCTACTTAATGCGCTTATATCGGCTCTGGCGTGCAAAGCGCGCGGGTGCTGGCTGAACCCACGAACTGATTGTTTGCATCTGTGACAAGGACATTGGCCGTGATATAGCCACTGGCCCGAGGGCAATAGAAGCTGCAATAAACTTGATTTGTGCAGTTGCCAGGATAAATGACGAACAGCCCATTGGAATTGAACGTCCACGCGTAGTTGTACGTGCCTGGCGGGCTGACGTCCGCGTAACAAAGGTCACTGCCGGCACAGTCGAGCGTGACGCTCTGGGCTCGAGCCGACGGCGATATGCCCATTGAGGCAATAGCGGAAAAAAGCAGGACGGCGATAGTCGAAACGGCCTTGTTCATGACTGATCCTCGTTGATGGTTCCCCTGTGAGGCGATGCTGCCAGATCGTACTGGCGAAGAAGAGATGTCCATCACTGGTTCGCCGGGGGCTGGCGATCTTGCGCAGCGGGACAATCTGGTTCTGGGATCAACTGCTCAACCTGCCCATCAGCAGACCGGCAGGACGGACGAGCGAGGTCGCCTCTAGGATTGCTGCCCACTCGTATGTTGGGTGTGTGTGACGGCAGCCGCTGTTTGCGTTATGACGCGATCACCTTGATGGCACAAGGGGTTAACCGGAGGCTTGCCACTGTGCGGCCACCACGGGCCGTCCGCACGCAGGCCGGTGATTCCCTTCACTGCCAACGGAGCATTCCCATGAGCAGCAACGACGAAGCGCGCGATCTCAATCGCGATCCCATTTCCGGCGCGCCGGGTTCGCATCCGGTCGGCGTAGGCGTCGGGGGCGCGGCCGGCGGCGTGGCGGCGGGCGCATTGGCGGGCACCGTGTTCGGCCCGATCGGCACCTTGGTCGGCGCGGCGATCGGCGTGGTCGCTGGCGCCGCGGCCGGCAAGGGCGTGGCCGAGCGCATCGATCCGACCGGCGAAGCCGAATACTGGCGCGAGGAATACCGCAATCGCGACTACGTGAAAGCCGACTACGACTACGACCGCGACTATGCCGCCGCCTACGGGCTGGGCCTGCAGGCGCGCGAGCAGTATCCGAGCCGCAGCTGGGACGAAACCGAGCGCGAACTGTCCCACGACTGGGGCACCCGGCGCGGCGAATCGCGCCTGGAGTGGGACGACGCACGCCTGGCGGCGCGCGATTCCTGGCACCGCGCCGACACCACCTACCGCACCTACGAGGACAGCGACCGCTACTATGCCGGCCGCTTCGACAGCGCCGCCTACCGCGACACCGACGCCAGCTACGACGACTACCGTCCGGCCTACCGCTACGGCATCCAGGCGCGCAGCCGCTATGGCAACCGCAGCTGGGACGATCGCCTGGAATCGGACCTGGAAAGCGGCTGGGAGCGGGTCAAGGACCGTTCGCGGCTGACCTGGGCGCAGGCCAAGGCGGCGGTGCGCGAAGCCTTCGATTCGGACCGTTACGATCGTCCTGGCCAGGGCAATCCGCCGGATCCGCGGGTGTGATCGCGAGCCGATACGTCGTCCGACCCCGGTCGGCCAGGTATTAAAGGTCCGGGCGGCGCTGCGGCGCTGTGACCTGATGTTGGGACCACCTTCGCTGAAGCGCGCACGCGCCGGCCCGGTGCATCGCTGATGGATGAATCGAATGCGCCGTCGACACCTCCCGGGTCGACGGCGTTCGTATGCGGTCGCGCAGTATCGGTGGCGAGGAGACGTTTGGAGCGGGTACGCGCATCGAATGGTCGCTGCACGCATTGCGGCTGAAGGCCGCGCCCACAGGAACGCCATCCGCCCGCTAGCGGCAAGCCGTTCGATGGTCTGTCGCGGCGTGTCGCTTCGGCGATGACGGCGAGGTGTTGCCGGCATGCGTCTTGGGCTTTTTGCAGGCATCGCTGCATTGCAGTGCAGCGATGCCTGCAGCGACTTGCCGCCGGCGTCATGGTCGCGGCTGAAGCCGCTCCTACAAGGGCGGGGCTTCGGCGCCGATGAGCGCCGGGCTTGAGCCCGGCCGTTTCTCGCGCGGCGATGCCGGCTCAGGCGGCCTGCACGATATGCAGCGCCTTCGGGTTGCGCCAGGTCGCCAGCAGCCGCGCTTCGCGCTGCTTGGCCTCGTGCAGGTGCGCTTCCTTGACGTGGCCGTAGCCGCGGATGTGCTCCGGCACGCTGGCGATCTCCGCCGCCAGCGCCAGGTTGTCCGCGCGCAGGCCTTCGAGCAACTCGCCGACGGTGCGCTCGTAGTCGGCGATCAGGCGCCGCTCCTGCCGGCGTTCGGCGCTGTAGCCGAAGACGTCGAACCTGCCGCCGCGCAGTACGCGCAACCGGGCCAGCCACTTGAACGCGGTGAACATCCACGGCCCGTACTCGCGCTTGCGCAGCCGGCCCTGCGCGTCCTTCCTGGCCAGCAGCGGCGGCGCCAGGTGGAAGCGCAGCGTATAGGCGCCGTCGAACTGCTGCTGCACCTGGCGCTGGAAGTCGCCGCTGGTGTACAGCCGCGCTACTTCGTATTCGTCCTTGTACGCCATCAGCTTGAAGTGGTAGCGCGCCACCGCTTCGGCCAGCGCGGACGCGCCCGGCGCCACGCGCGATTCGGCCGCGCGCACGCGCTGCACCAGCGCGGTGTAGCGCGCGGCGTAGGCCGCGTCCTGGTAGTCGGTGAGGAAGGCGCGGCGGCGGTCGACCAGTTCGTCCAGCGAGCGCGACAGGCGCGCGTCGTCCAGCGGCAGATAGTGCAGCTGGGCATCGTCGCCGGCGGCGGGCAGGCCGCGCGCTTCGCGGGCATTGTCCGGATTGCGCGGCGCGACGCTGGCGCCGCCTTCGTTGCCTTCCCAGTCGCCCGGCGGCAGTTGCCGCATCGTCGCCGGCGCCGGCGCGGGCCCGGCGCCGCCGGCCGGATCCGCCGTCACCCCGGCGGCGCGCTGCACCGCGGCCAGGTCGATCGCGGCCAGGCGGCCCCAGGCGAAGGCCTGCTGGTTCATCGCCACCGCGGCGCCGTTGAGCTCGATCGCGCGCATCAGCGCCGCGTGCGACAGCGGCACCAGGCCCTGCTGCCACGCATAGCCGAGCATGAACAGGTTGCTGGCGATGGCGTCGCCGAGCAGCGCGGTGGCCAGTTGGGTGGCGTCGAGCAGCAACGGCTCGCGGCCGCCCAACGCCAGCGTCACCCCGGCGATGATCTGCGCGGCGGGGAACTGCATGTCCGGGTGCGTGGTGAAGGTGCCGGGCATCGCCTCGTAGGTGTTCAGCACCACCTGCGAGCGGTCGCCGCGCACCTTCGACAGCGCCCAGTAGTCGTTGACCACGACCATGTCGCAGCCGAGCACCAGGTCGGCTTCGCCGGCGGCGATGCGCACCGCATGGATGTCCTCGGGCGTGCGCGCGATGCGGATGTGGGTGGTGACCGCGCCGCCCTTCTGCGCCAGCCCGGTCTGGTCGAGCACGCTGGCGCCCTTGCCTTCCAGGTGCCCGGCCATGCCCAGCAGCGCGCCGATGGTGACCACGCCGGTGCCGCCGACGCCGGTGATCAGGATGTTCCAGGGCCGCGCCAGGTCGCTGCGCGGCGTCGGTGCCGGCAGGTCCTGCAGCAGCGCGGCCGCGTCGACCCTGCGGCCCTTGCGCGGCTGCCCGCCGTGCACGGTGACGAAGCTGGGGCAGAAGCCGGACACGCAGGAATAGTCCTTGTTGCAGTTGGACTGGTCGATCTGGCGCTTGCGCCCGAACTCGGTCTCCTTGGGCAGCACCGACACGCAGAAGCTCTTCTCGCCGCAGTCGCCGCAACCTTCGCAGACCAGCGAGTTGACCAGCACCCGCTTGGCCGGATCGGGCAGCTTGCCGCGCTTGCGGCGGCGGCGCTTTTCGGTGGCGCAGGTCTGGTCGTAGATCAGGATGCTGGTGCCCTTGACCTCGCGCAGGCGCCGCTGCACGTCATCCAGTTCACCGCGGTCGTGGAACTCCACGTCCGCCGGGAACTGCTCGCGGCGCCGCTTCCACTTGCCGATGTCGTCGCTGACCAGCACGATCGTGTGCACGCCCTCGGCGCGCATCTGCCGGGCGATGTCGGGCACGGTCAGGCTGCCGTCCACCGGCTGGCCGCCGGTCATCGCCACCGCATCGTTGTAGAGGATCTTGTAGGTGATGTTGACGCCGGTGGCCACCGACTGGCGGATCGCCAGCGAGCCGCTGTGGAAGTAGGTGCCGTCGCCAAGGTTCTGGAACACGTGCGGGGTGTCGGTGAACGGCGCCTGCCCGGACCAGGTCACGCCTTCGCCGCCCATGTGGGTGAAGGTGTCGGTGGACCGGTCCATCCAGGTGACCATGTAGTGGCAGCCGATGCCGGCCATCGCCCGCGAGCCATCGGGCACCACCGTGGAGGTGTTGTGCGGGCAGCCGCTGCAGTAGTGCGGCACGCGCGGAAACATGGCACGAGGACGGGCCATCTCCGCTTCCTTCTCGTCCATCCAGCGCAGCCGCTGCTCGATCGACTCGGTGCTGATCGCACTGGATTGCAACAGGCGCTGGATGCGGCGCCCGATCACCCCGGCGATGGTCGCCGGCGTCAGCTCGCCGGTGCTCGGCAGGATCCACTCGCCGGCCTCGTCGTACTTGCCGACGATCGACGGACGCGGCCCGGCCTGCGCCGGCCAGTTGTAGAACTGCTCCTTCATCTGCCGCTCGATGAAGGCGCGCTTCTCCTCCACCACCACGATGTCCTCCAGGCCCTGCGCGAACGCGGCGATGCCCTGCGGCTCCAGCGGCCAGGTCATGCCCACCTTGTACACGCGGATGCCGATGTCGGCGCAGGCGCGCGCGTCCAGGCCCAGGTACTCCAGCGCCTGCAGCACGTCCAGGTAGCTCTTGCCGGTGGTGACGATGCCCAGCCGCGCGCGCGGCGAATCCATCACCACGCGGTCGATGCCGTTGGCGCGCGCGAACGCCTGCGCGGCGCGCACCGCGTAGCGGTGCAGGCGCATCTCCTGGTCCAGCGGCGGGTCCGGCCAGCGGATGTTGAGCCCGCCCGGCGGCAGCGCGAAATCCTCGGGCAGCACGATATGCCGCGCGAACGGATCCACCTGCACCGACGCCGACGACTCCACCGTCTCGGCGATGGTCTTGAAGCCGACCCAGCGCCCGGTATAGCGGCTCATCGCCCAGCCGAGCAGGCCCAGGTCGAGGATGTCCTGCACCCCGGCCGGGTTCAGCACCGGCATCATCGCGCTGACGAACTCGTCCTCCGAGCCGTGCGGCAGGGTCGAACTGCGGCAGGCATGGTCGTCGGCGGCCAGCGCCAGCACGCCGCCGTGGCGCGAGGTGCCGGCGGCGTTGGCGTGCTTGAACACGTCGCCGCAGCGGTCCACGCCCGGGCCCTTGCCGTACCACATCGCGTACACGCCATCCACGCGCGCGCCCGGGAACAGCGTGGTCTGCTGCGTGCCCCACACCATCGTCGCGCCCAGGTCCTCGTTGAGGCCGGGCTGGAATTTCACGTTGGCCGCGTCCAGGTGCTTGCGCGCACGCCACAGCTCCAGGTCGAAGCCGCCCAGCGGGCTGCCGCGGTAGCCGCTGACGAAGCCGCCGGTGTTCAGGCCGGCGGCGCGGTCGCGCAGCTGCTGCATCAGCGGCAGGCGTACCAGCGCCTGCACCCCGGACAGGTAGATGCGTCCGTCGGTGCGGGTGTACTTGTGCTCGAGCGTGTAATCGGCGTCCAGGCGCGCGGCGGGCGGGGTGTCGGCGGAGGACGGCGAGCTGAGTTCGGCGGTACTGGTCATGGCGTGCCTGGGTCTGGGCGGCTGGCGACGTCCGCGGAACGCGGCTCCGCAACGGCGCGCCGATTGTATCAGCGGCACTTTTGCGCCCCGGGTACTCGCCCGGCCGGGCCGCAGCGGTTAGGATGCCGACGGGGGAGGGGAAAACCTCCAGGGGATCGTTAGCAGTGAAGGCATACCGATACACGCTGGCCGCGATGGTGGCCTGGGTTGGCTTGGCGGCGTTCGGCGCAGCAGCGCAGACCTTGCCGGCGCCCAAAGAGTTCTATTTCGACGAGGACCGCAGCACCACCCGTCCGGTGGTGGCGGCCCAGGGCGAAGGCGACGCCTTGGTCGATCGCCTGGCCACGATGGTGCAGCGCGACCAGAACGCAAGCGAGGCGCGCGCGCAGCTGGCGGCACTGGCGATGGCTGGCGGCCGCCGCGAGCTGGGCGAAGAGCTGTACCAGGCGGCGCTGCGTCCGCTGGGCGGCAGTGCGCAGCACCGGCGCAACATCGAGTGGAACTACGCCTGGGACCTGTACCGCATCGGCGAGCCCGAGCGCGCGCTGGCGCAATGGGCCGCGCTGCTGCCCGGGCGCCCGGCGGCGCCGGACTGGGTGCCGCCGACGCTGGCGCTGGTGCTGTGGCGGCTGAGCCGCAAGGACGAGGCGGTGAAGTGGTACGCCGCCGCGGCGCGCACCTGGCCCGACCGCTGGGGCAGCGGCGCCAATTTCGACGCGCTGCTGCCCACCTGGCGCGACGACGAACGCGCGCTGCTGGCCGAGGTGCAGGCCGCATGGCAGGCCAACCCGCCGGCCTGGCCGTGAACCGCCGGGGCGTGCGCGTTGACGCGCCCGCGCCCGCCTGCATGCGATGCTGAACGGCCCGCGCCCGATCTGACCGATGGCTTTCGATGCGTTTGCGCTGATGCTGGCGATGCTGGCGATCGGCAAGCTGTTCGCCCGCCTGCGCGTGCTGCCGGGCAACGCCACCGAAGTGCTGAACGCGGTGGTGCTGTACCTGTGCCTGCCGGCGTCGGTGCTGACCTACGTGCCGCGCCTGCACCTGGACCCGGCGCTGCTGGGGGTGATGCTGACCCCGTGGCTGCTCACCGGCGTCACCGTGCTGGCGGTGCTGGCGCTGCGCCGGCCGCTGCGCCTGCGCCGCGACGAATACGCGGTGCTGCTGCTGTGCGTGGCGCTGGGCAATTCCAGCTTCATCGGCTATCCGATGGTGCGTGCCCTGCTCGGCGAGGCGGCGCTGCCGTACGCGGTGGTCTACGACCAGTTCGGCACCTTCGTGCTGCTGTCCACGTTCGGCCTGTACGTGCTGGCGCGCTACAGCGGCGACGCACCGCCGTCGCCACGGCAGATTCTGCTGCGCATGGCGAAGTTCCCGGCGCTGTGGGCGCTGCTGGCGGCGCTGACGCTGATGCCCGCGCAACCGCCGGCCTGGATCGCGTCGGGCCTGCAGCACCTGGCCGACGCGATGCTGCCGCTGGTGATGCTGGCGGTGGGCTTCTCGATCCAGCTGCGGCTGCCGCGCGAGGAACTCAAGCCGCTGCTCGCCGGCCTGCTGCTGAAGCTGCTGCTGTTGCCGGCGCTGGCCTGGCCGCTGTCGTGGGCGCTGGGCCTGCGCGGGCAGATGCTGCAGGCCAACGTGCTCGAGTCGGCGATGCCGACGATGATCAGCGCCGCGGTGCTGGCGATGTCGCACGGCCTGGCCCCGCGCCTGGCCGCGGCGCTGGTCGGCTACGGCATCCTGATCTCGCTGGTGTCGCTGCCGGCGTGGGCGTGGCTGCTGGGGGCGATGGGATAGCGCGCTGCAGTGCGGCAAGCCGTGGGCCCCTGCGGCGCGCCGTACGCCGGCGCCGGACCGGCCGTCCACCGCTGAGGGAGCGATGCCGCACGAGCGATGGCGAAGGATCCGGCCGCCCCTGGCGCTCTTTCGCGCGCCACGGTCCTGCAAACCAAACGCGCGCGCTCAGTCCGCCGGCACCGTGCGCTCGCGCGCCCATTCGCGCAGGGCCTGGACCTGCTCGGCCATCACCACCGACAGCGGGCGGGTGCCGCGGATCTCCTGCATCAGCAGGTCGGTATCCAGCGGCCGGCCCTCGGCGTGCGCGGCGTACAGGCCGGAGACGATGGCCTGTTCGATCTCCGCGCCGGAAAACCCGTCGGCCGCCGCGGCCAGCGCCGGCAGCGCGAAGTCCTCGGCGCGCAGCTGGCGCCGGGCCAGGTGCAGGCGCAGCAGTTCCACCCGGGTGTCCGGGTCGGGCAGGTCGACGAAGAAGATCTCGTCGAAGCGGCCCTTGCGCAGCAGCTCGGCCGGCAGCTCGTGCACCTGGTTGGCGGTGGCGACGATGAACACGCCGCCGGAGCCGGCCGGCGCCTTGCGCTCGGCCATCCAGGTCAGCAGGTAGCCGAGCACCCGCCGCGACACGCCGCCGTCCTCGCCGCCGCTGGCCAGGCCCTTCTCGATCTCGTCGATCCACAGCACGCACGGCGCCAGCTGCTCGGCCGAGGCCAGCGCGCCGCGCAGGTTGTGCTCGGTCTCGCCGTGGTACTTGGCGTACAGCGCGCCGAAGTCCAGGCGCAGCAGCGGCACGCCGAAACCGGCCGCGGTGGCCTTGGCCAGCATCGACTTGCCGCAGCCCTGCACGCCCAGCAGCAGCACGCCCTTGGGCGGATCCAGCCCGGGCGGCGCGGTGCCGGCGACGAACACCGCGCGGCGCTGCTCGATCCAACGCTTGAGCCGGCGCGCGCCGGCCACGTCGCCGAAGCGCGCGCTGTCGTATTCGTAGTGCAGGTGGCCGCTGCGGTTGAGCAGCTCGAACTTGAGCTTGGCCAGCTGCGGCAGGTCGGCGGTGCTGAGCGCGCCGTCGGCGTAGATCAGCTGGCGGGCGATGCGCCGCGCGTCGATCAGGCTCAGCCCCTGCAGGTTGCGCAGGATCTGCTTGACCGCCTCGCCGTCCACCTCGACCCGGCGCCCGCCGAACTCGCGCGCATACCCGGCCGCTTCCTCCTGCACCATCTTCAGCAGCGCGTTGGCGTTGGGCAGCTGCGGGTTGAAGCGCGTGGCCAGCGCTTCCAGCTCCGGCGGCAGTTCGACCTTGGCGCCGATCACCACCAGCACGTGCGGCTGGCAGTGGCGGCGCTCGATGATGTCGCGCAGCAGGCGCTGGTGGCTGGCGTAGCCCAGGTACGGCACCACGTCCAGCAGCAGGTAGATGCCGCGCTGCTCGGCCTGCTTGATCGCCTGCAGCACCGCGCTGGCGTCGGGCGGGCCGAACGGCTCGTCCTCGCGGTCCAGGTCGATGCGGCGCAGGCCCTCGGTGATCGACCAGCGGTGCAGCGCGCGCCAGACCTGGGTCAGCGCCTGCTTGAACAGCTCGACGATGCGCGCCTCTTCCTGCGTCTCGATGACGATCAGCGGCGTGTTGGCGCGGATCAGCGCGGTCAGGTCCTGCAGCTCGCTCATGGGCGGTCCGTTGCCGTGGGGACGCCACGATAGCAATGCGCCCGGTCGCTTGACTACGCATTGACTACCGGCCGGCCAGGGGGCGGTGTACGCTGCGGCCTCTTCCCCGGAAGCGAGGCGCGCATGAAGACGATCCTGGTAGCCGGCTCCAAAGGCGGCGTCGGCAAGACCACGGTAGCCACGCACCTGGCCGCGTACTACGCGCTGGCGGGCAAGCGCACGGTGCTGGCCGATGCCGATCCGCAGGGGTCGTCCACCCGCTGGGCCGAACGCCGCGCCGGCCTGGAAAGCGCGGTGCTGCCGATCGACGCCAGCCGCAAACGCAACTGGCGCGCCACCCTGCCCGACGACACCCAGCGGGTGATCGTCGACGCGGCGGCCGGCGCGATGGCCGAGGACCTGGCCCTGTTCCTGGACCACGCCGATGCGGTGGTGGTGCCGGTGATGCCCTCGGCGCTGGACATCGAGGCCACGGTCGGCTTCCTCAATACCCTGGCCAAGGTGCCGCGGGTGCACCAGCGCAAGCTGCCGGTGGGCCTGGTGATCAATCGCAGCAAGCCATGGACCCATGCCACCCAGCAGGCGGTGGAGATGCTCGGCGCCTGGCCGTACCCGGTGCTGGCGCAGCTGCGCGACACCCAGGCCTACGTGGTGCTGGTGGGGCTGGGACGCAGCCTGTTCGACTACCGCTCCGCGCAGATCCGCGACCACCAGCAAGACTGGGAACCGCTGCTGAAATGGCTGAAGAAGGCTTGATGATGACCACTCCTGTCCGTGAACTGATCCTGCTGCGCCACGCCCACGCCGAGCCGGCCGCGACCGGCCAGGCCGATTTCGACCGGCCGCTGTCGCCGCACGGGCTGGCCGAGGCCGAGGCCGCCGGGCGCTGGCTGCTCGAGCACAGGCTGGTGCCCGACCGCGTGCTGTGCTCGCCGGCGCGGCGCTCGCGCGAGACCCTGGAGGCGGTGCTCGGCTCGACCGGCTACGTCGAACAGCGGCTGGAGCCGCGGATCTACGAGGCCACCTCCGGCACCCTGGCCGACCTGCTCGACAGCCACCGCGAGGTCGAGCGCCTGCTGCTGGTCGGCCACAATCCAGGCCTGGAGCGGCTGGCGGCGCTGATGCACAGCGGCCAGTCCGGCGACTACCGCGGCATGCCCACCGCCAGCGTGGTGGTGCTCGCGCTGCCGCAGGAGGCCGCGATCGAACCGGGCATCGCGCGCCTGACCGCCTTCTGGTGGCCTTGATCGGCCCGCGCCGAACGCACCGGCACCAGGCGCTGTGCGCCTGGATGCTGTTCCTGCTGCTGCCGGCGTCCACCGCCGGCGCCCAGGCCGCGGCGCCCGCGCCGCGCGTGGAGCACCTGTTCGACCCGGCGCAGTCGCGCTTCGGCTTCGAGATACGCACCCGCTTCGGGCAGCGCATCGAGGGCTTCTTTCCGCGCTTCGAAGGCAGCGTGGAGATCCTGCCGGACGGACGCCACCAGGTGCATCTGCGGGTGTTCAGCGCCTACGTGGAGATCCCCGGCAAACCGCGCTACACCGCGTGGATGCGCGGCGAGGACTTCTTCGATGTCGCGCGCTATCCCGAGCTCAGCTTCGACTCGCAGCCGTTCGCGCCGGGCGTGCTCAACAGCGGCGGCGCGGTGGTCGGCACCCTGAACATCCGCGGTATCAGCCACCAGGAAACGCTGACCCTGATGCCGGCGGGATGCGCGCGCGCAGGCTATGATTGCGACGCGATCAGCCGCGGTACGGTACTGCGTGGACGGTATGGAATGGACAAGTGGGATCTGGCCTTGAGCGATCGGGTCACCTTCGTGCTGCGCGCACGCCTCACCGGAGCTGCCGCTCCGTGACATTCCTATGGCGTTTCCTGGCGCTGGCAACGGTGTTGCTGGGCAGCGGCTGCGCGAGCCTGTCGCAGGCCGACAAGGGCCGCGCGGTCGCGGTCGCCGAAGCGGCGCGCGAGACCCGGGTCGAATGCAGCCAGCGCGACAACTGCGCGCTGGATTCGCCGTTGCGCGCGCTGGGCGGGCAGGCGTTCGGCCAGTCGAGCGCAGCGGCGCCGCAGCACTACGCGACCATCCTCGACCACGGCGAGGAAGCGCTGGTGGCGCGGCTGAACCTGATCCGCAGCGCCAGCCGCAGCATCGACCTGCAGACCTACATCTTCGACAAGGACGACAGCGCGCGGCTGGTGATCGACGAACTGCTCGCCGCGGCGCGGCGCGGGGTCAAGGTGCGGGTGCTGATCGACCAGCTGTCGGCGATCCCGGACCTGCAGATCCTCGGCGCGCTGGCCGGCGCGCACCAGAACTTCTCGTTGCGCGTCTACAACCCCACCTTCGGCCTGGCCAAGCCCAATTATTTCCATTACGCCGCCAGCGTGGTGTGCTGTTTCCGCCGCTTCAACCAGCGCATGCACAACAAGATGCTGGTGGTGGACGACGCGCTGGGCGTGGTCGGCGGGCGCAACTACCAGGACGACTATTACGATTGGGATGCCGAGTACAACTTCCGCGACCGCGACGTGCTGGTCGCCGGTCCGGTGGCGCGCGAGATGGCGGCCAGCTTCGATGCCTACTGGACGGCGCGGCGCAGCGTGCCGGTGGCGCGGCTCAACGACGTGGGCAAGCTGCTGCTGCGCGAGGGCGTGCCGCCGATGCCGCCGGCGCGCTTCCAGCGCCCGGAGCGCGTGCAGCGGGTCAGCGCCGAAGCCTCCGATCCGGCCTTTGTCGAAGACGCCTTCGTGCGCCCGGCGTTGCCGGTGCGCAACGTCAGCTACGCCGCCGATCCGCCGCAGAAGCACCGGCGCGATGCGCCGTCCAAGGAAGCGGTGGCGGCGATCGTGCCCAAGCGGGTCAGCCTGATCACCGGCGCGCAGCGCGAGATCATCCTGCAGACGCCGTACCTGGTGCTGTCGGACCCGGCGCAGGCGCTGTTCCGCGAACTGCGCAAGCGGCCGACGCCGCCGACGATCATCGTCGCCACCAACAGCCTGGCCTCCACCGACAACCCGGTGGTGTATGCGCTGTCGTACAAGTACAAGCGGCGCAACCTGCGCGAACTGGGCTTCGACATCTACGAATACAAGCCGTTTCCGCTGGACGCGCCGGTGGACTACGCCAACCTGCTGCCGTCGCCGTTGCAAATGGATCCCGACGCCGGTGTCGACGACGGCGGCCGCAACCCGCTGATCGGCGGCAGCGCCGCCGGCCGTTCCAGCATGCTCGGCAGCGGCAGCGGCAACAGCGGCGGTCCCAGCGGCAGCGGGCGGCGCAACGACGGCAGCCAGGTCGACCGCCGCGTGCTGCGCACGGAGACGCGCCCGTCGTTCCTCAGCCGCCAGGCGGCCAACCGCCCGTTGCCGGTGACCCGCGAGGGCGCGCGCATGGGCCTGCATGCCAAGTCGCTGGTGGTGGACCGGCGCATCGCGGTGATCGGCACCCACAACTTCGATCCGCGCAGCGAGAACTACAACACCGAAGGCGCGGTGATCATCGACGACCCGGCGTTCGCGCAGGTACTGGCCGCCAGTATCCTGCGCGACATCGAGCCGTCCAACTCGTGGACGGTGGCGCCGCGGACCAAGCCGCCGGTGCTGTCGGGGTTGAACTACAGCCTGGGCAAGGCGTCGGAGGCGTTGCCGGTGCTGGATTTCTGGCCATGGCGCTATGCCACCAACTACGAATTCCAGCCTGGTCCGGACTGCCCGGCGCCGCTGACCCGGCGCGATCCCGGCTTCCACCGCTGCTACAGCGCGGTCGGCGACTTCCCCGAGGTCAACGTCGGCCCGAAATGGCTGCTGGTGCGGATGCTGACGGCGTTCGGCTCCGGGCTGGTGCCGATTCTTTAAAAGTGGGCGGGACTCGGGACCGGGACTCGGGACCCGGAAAGGCGGCGGCGCGTGCACGGGACTGTCGGTGCAAACGCGGATGCTGGATGCAGGCCAGCCGCTGAAGCTGGCGTTCGGGACGTTCTGCGGCGCGGCGCGATGCCAGAAGGGCGGTAGCGCCGCCACGGCCCGTTGCGTCGCCCGCTGCGGGGTTTGCCGCTAGGCTGGCGCCTTCTTCCTGCACGGACCCTGCGCCATGGCCTTCCGCGAACCCGTCGATCTTGCCGCCCTCAACGCCGCCGCGCGCGGCACCCTGATCGAGCAGCTGGGCATCGTCTTCACCGAGGCCGGGCCGGACTGGCTGCGCGCGACCATGCCGGTCGATGCGCGCACGCTCCAGCCCTACGGCCTGCTGCACGGCGGCGCGTCGGTGGCGCTGGCCGAGACCCTGGGCAGCAGCGCCGGCAACCTGTCCGTGGCGCCGGGCCTGGTCTGCGTGGGCCTGGAGATCAACGCCAACCACCTGCGCGCCGTGCGCGAGGGCAGCGTCACCGGTACCGCGCGCCCGCTGCATGTGGGCCGCACCACCCAGGTCTGGGAGATCCGGATCGACGATGCCGCCGGCAAGCCGGTGTGCGTGTCGCGGCTGACCCTGGCGGTGATCGCGCGCAGCTGAGCCACAACCGTCTTGGGACTGACACAATAGGCAGCTTCCGTCCCCGGCTTCGGTACCTTGTCCGCATGAGCGAGTTCTCCCCACCCGCCACGCGCCCCAGCGGCGGGGCGCTGCGCTGGGTGCGTTACGGCTATCGCCTTCCGCTGCTGGCGCTGCACGTGTTCGTGGCGCTGCCTGTCCTGCTGGCGTGCATGGCGCTGTCGCCGGGCCGCGCCGGCGCCGAGTCGTTCGGCGACCGCACCGTGTGCTGGTGGTCGACCTGGCTGGTGCGCATCTTCGGCTTCCGCGTGCGCCGCGTCGGCACGCCGCTGCCCAACCCGGTGCTGTTCGTCGCCAACCACGTCAGCTGGATCGACATCACCCTGCTGCACAGCCAGCGCATGATGGGTTTCGTCGCCAAGCGCGAGATCGCTGGCTGGCCGCTGGTCGGCTGGCTGGCCGCGCGCGGGCAGACCATCTTCCACCAGCGCGGCAGCACCGAGTCGCTGGGCGGGGTGCTGCAGGCGATGGTGGAGCGGCTGCGCGCCGGCCGCTCGGTCGGCGTGTTCCCGGAAGGGCGCACCCGCGGCGGCCGCGAGGTCGGCCCGTTCCATGCGCGCATCTTCCAGGCCGCGGTGGAGGCCGAGGTCGCGGTGCAGCCGGTGGCGCTGCGCTACGGCGCCGGCGGCTCGGCGCAGGCCGTGGTCGCGTTCGGCCCGGGCGAGAGCTTCTTCGCCAATTTCCTGCGCCTGCTCGGCGAGCCGGGACGCGTGGCCGAGGTGCACTTCCTGGAGCCGATCCGGCTGCAGGACGTGGAAGGGCGCCGGCGCATCGCCGAGATCTCGCGTGCGCGCATCGTCGCGGCGATGGCGCAACGCTGAACGTGGAACACTGCGGCCCAGGCGATTTGAAGTATTGCTCCAATCGCGCGGCGCAAGCTCCATGCCGATGATGATGGCCGCCGACTACCTCCCCCCGCGTTGGCTGCGCAATCCGCACGTACAGTCGGTGATCGGGTCCAGCGCGCTGCGCCGCCGCCGCGGCGAGCAGTTGCTCGCCGCCAGCGGCGCGGCCACCAGCGAACACATCCTCGACGGCGGCGACGGCGTGCGCCTGCAGGGCTGGCTCAGCGTGCCGGCCGGCGCCGCCCCGCGCGGCACCGTGCTGCTGCTGCACGGCTGGGAAGGCAGCTCCGATTCGGGCTACATGCGGCTGACCGCGGCGCAGCTGCTGGCGCGCGGCTATCAGGTGTTCCGGCTCAATTTCCGCGACCACGGCGGCACTCACCACCTCAACGTGGACCTGTTCCATTCCGAGCGCTTGGACGAGGTGGTCAACGCCGCCTGCGACCTGTGGCGGCGCTTCCCGGCACCGGTGCTGCTGGCCGCCGGCTATTCGCTCGGCGGCAACTTCGCCCTGCGCCTGGCCCTGCGCGCGCCCGCCGCCGGGCTGCCGCTGCAGCGCGTGGCCGCGGTGTGCCCGCTGCTGGACCCGGCCACCACGATGCAGCGGATCGAGAACGGCCCGCAGTTCTACGACTGGTATTTCCGCCGCAAGTGGCGCGAGTCGCTGCTGCGCAAGCGCGAGCTGTTCCCCGAGCGGCACGGCTACGACGACGCCACCCTGGCGCTGGACATGCGCGGGCTGATGGCCTGGTTGGCCGAGCGCCACGCCGGTTTCGCCAGCCTCGATGCGTACTTCGACAGCTACTCGATCGCCGGCGCGCGGCTGCGCGAGCTGGCGGTGCCGGCCGACATCCTGATGGCCGAGGACGACCCGGTGATCCCGCTGGAGGACTTCCGCGCCTGGGAGCTGCCGGCGCAGGCGCGGCTGGACATCGCGCGCTGGGGCGGGCACTGCGGCTTCATCGAGAACGCGCGCGGCGACGGCTTCGCCGAACGCTGGGTGGCCGAGCGGCTGAGCGGCGTGCTGCCCGCCTGAGCCGGCCCGCTACAATGCCGGTTTGCCCAGAGCCGGACCCTCCATGCAAGCCCCAATCCTCGATGCGCTGCGCCGCCAGGCGAACGATGAAGCCCTGAGCCTGGCGCAGGCCTGGGTGGCGCAGGCCGCCGACGACCCGCAGGCGCAGCGCTGGCTGGCGCTGGCGCAGCAGCAGCGCGGAGACGGCGATGCCGCGCTGCGCAGCATCGAACAGGCGATTGCGCTGGCGCCGGAAGACGCCAGCCTGCACCTGCTGCGCGCCGGCATGCTGCTCGGCGGCCGCGACCTGGCCCAGGCCGAGGACGCGCTGGCGCGCAGCGCGCAGCTCGATCCCAACCAATTCCTGGCCTACGTGATGCGCGGCCAGCTGGCGCTGGGCCGCGGCGACCTGGACGAGGCCGAACGGCTCAGCCGCACCGCCGCGCGGCTGGCGCCCGAACACCCGCAGCTGCTCGCGCTCGACGGCATGCTGGCATTGCGCCGTGGCGACGCCGACCGCGCGCTGAGCCTGCTCTCGCACGCCAGCAAGCGCCTGCCGGACGATCCGCGGCTGCTGTATGCGCTGGGCTTCGCCTATCTGGAGAAGGGGCATCTGGCCTTCGCCGAAACCGCATTGCGCCGGGTCACCGAGCTGACGCCGGGCGCGAGCGCGCTGCACGCGCTGATCGCGCAGCTGGCGCAGCGCCAGGGCCGGCTCGACGACGCGATCGCGGCGCTGGCGGCGGTGCTGGCCGATCCGGCCGGCGATACCCCCGGCATGCGCCGCCTGGCCGGCGAATACGAACTGCAGGCCGGGCGCCCGGCCGACGCGCTGCCGCACCTGCGCCGCGCCCTCGGCGCCTGGCCGGCCGACCGGCGCACGCTGCACGCCGCGCTGATCGCCTGGGAACGGCTCGGCGCGGTCGACGATGCCCGCGCCACGCTGGAAGCGGCGCTGGCCACCGCGCCGGGCGAGCACGACCTGTGGCTGGCGCGGCTGGCGGTGGAGCCGGTCGGCGGCGCCGAGGCGCGCGCGCTGATCGAGCGCTGGCAGGCGGCGATGCCGGCGCACGTGCCGGCGCTGGAGGCGCAGCTGCGGGTGCACGAGATGGCCGGCGAGGATGCGCAGGCCGAGGCGGTGGCGCGGCGCATCGTGGCGCTGGAACCGGGCCGCAGCAGCGCCGAGCAGCGCATCGTCGAGGCGCTGCTGGCGCGCGATGCCGACGCGGCCATCGCGCACGTGCAGGGCCTGATCGCGCGCCTGCCCGAGGCCGAGCGCACCACCTTGCGGCCGTGGCTGGCGTCGGTGCAGGATCGCGCCGGGCGCACGTCCGACGCGCTGGCGACCTGGATCCAGTTCCAGCAGGAACAGCTGCCGCACCGGCTGCCGCTGCCGCCGCCGGGGCCGACTCTGACCCAGTGGCCGGCGCTGGCGGCGGTGGACCCGCAGGTCCGGGCGCGGCCGCTGTTCGTCTGGGGCGCGCCGGGTAGCGGCGTGGAGCGGGTGGTCGCGGTGATGGGCGCGGCCAGCCGCGTGCTGCGCGGCGACCGCTTCGGCACGCAGCCGCCGGTCGACGCGTTCCAGCGCTACCGGACCATCGCCGAGCTGGCGGCCGGCGACCTGGACGCCGCCACGCTGGTCGCCGAATGGCGCGCGCAGCTGCCGGCGCGCGGCATCGACGAGGGCAATATCGTCGACTGGCTGCTGTGGTGGGACAACGTGCTGCTGCTCGCGCTGCGCCCGCAGCTGCCGGAAGGGCGGTTGCTGGTCGCGCTGCGCGATCCGCGCGACATGCTGCTGGACTGGTTGGCCTACGGCTCGCCGGCGCCGCTGGGACTGGCCTCGCCGCAGGACGGCGCGCGCTGGCTGGCGGCGGTGCTGGCGCAGGTCGCGCAGCTGCACGAGCAGGACCTGTATCCGCACCGGCTGTTGCGCCTGGACGGCATCGATGCCGATCCGGCCGCGCTGGCGGCGGCGCTGCAGGACGCCTTCGGCGTGCCGTTCCCGACCCTGCCCACGCTCGGCGCGGCGCGCCTGCCCGCCGGCCGCTGGCGCGCCTATGCCGGCGAGCTGGGCGCGGCCTTCGCCCTGCTCACCCCGGTGGCGGTGCGGCTTGGCTATCCTGAAGCCTGACCTGTTCCCCACGGAGGATTCCATGCGTCTGCGCAGTGACAGCATCCAGCCCGGCCAGCCGATCGCCGCGACCTTTGCGATGGGCGCGGCCACCGGCTTCGGCGGCAACCGCAACCCGCACCTGGCCTGGGACGAGGTGCCGGACGGCACCGCCTCGTTTGCGCTGCTGTGCATCGACCCGGACGTGCCGACGGTGCCGGAAACGGTCGGCCGCGAGGATCTGCAGATCCCGGTCGAACAGCCACGCACCGATTTCGTGCATTGGGCTGTCGTTGGGATTCCGGCCGCGGTGCGCGAGATCGCCGAAGGCAGCGCCAGCGACGGCGTCACCGTCAGGGGCAAGCAGCAACCGCCCGGCCTGGAGGGCGCGCGGCAGGGCCTGAACAGCTATACCGACTGGTTCGCCGGCGATCCGGACATGGGCGGCGACTACTACGGCTACGACGGCCCGTATCCACCGTTCAACGACCTGCGCGTGCACCGTTACTTCTTCCGCCTGTTCGCGCTGGACGTGGCCACGCTGGACCTGCCGCCGCGCTTCACCGCCGCCGACGCGCTGCGCGCGATGCAGGGCCACGTGCTGGCCGAGGCCAGCCTGTACGGCACCTACAGCCTGAATCGCGCGCTGGCCTGAGGCCCTGCGTCCTGAGCCCCTCTCCCATCGGGAGAGGGGTTGGGGTGAGGGTACGGCGGCCAGGGTCCTGGGCCGGGCTGGGCGCAGCAGGCGTCGCCCGCACCCTCATCCGGCCCTTCGGGCCACCTTCTCCCGGTGGGAGAAGGGAGCAGCCGCCTTAGCCCCTCTCCCATCGGGAGAGGGGTTGGGGTGAGGGTACGTCGGCCAGGGTCCTGGGCCGGGCTGGGCGCACCAGGCGTCGCCCGCACCCTCATCCGGCCCTTCGGGCCACCTTCTCCCGGTGGGAGAAGGGAACAGCCGCCTTAGCCCCTCTCCCATCGGGAGAGGGGTTGGGGTGAGGGTACGGCGGCCAGGGTCCTGGGCCAGGCGGGGCGCACCAGGCTCCGCCCGTACCCTCATCCGGCCCTTCGGGCCACCTTCTCCCGGTGGGAGAAGGGAACAGCCGCGCCTTAGCCCCTCTCCCATCGGGAGATGGGTTGGGGTGAGGGTACGGCGGCCAGGGTCTGGGGCCAGGCGGGGCGCACCAGGCTTCGCCCGTACCCTCATCCGGCCCTTCGGGCCACCTTCTCCCGGTGGGAGAAGGAACAGCACCGCCTTAGCCCCTCTCCCATCGGGAGAGGGGTTGGGGTGAGGGTATGACACGCGCAGAGGCCGTCCTCAGGCCGCCGGCAGCCACAGCAGCAGCGCCGTGCCGAGCACGATGCGGTACACCGCGAACGCGGTGAACCGGTGCGACTTGATGTAGCCCAGCAGCCAGCGGACCACCGCAAAGCCGGTGACCACCGCCGCGGCGAAGGCCACCGCCACGTCGGTCCAGTTCTCGCTGCCGATCGCGCCTTCCTTGTACAGCTCCAGGAACGCGTAGCCGCTGGCGGCGAACATGGTCGGGATCCCGACCAGGAACACGAATTCGGCCGCGGCCGAACGCCGGCTCAGGCCCAGCAGCATCGCCAGGAAGATCGCCGAGGCCGAGCGCGAGGTGCCCGGGAACACGCCGGCCACCACCTGCGCCAGGCCGACCGCGATCGCCACCTTCCAGGTCACCGCGTCGCGGTCGGGCAGCTTGCCGGCGAAGTGCTCGGCCACCAGCATCCACACCCCGCCGATCACCAGCGCCCAGGCGATCGGCTGCACCGTTTCGGGCAGTTCCCAGCCGGCCTTGCGCACCGCCAGGCCGACCACCGCGGTGACCAGGAACGACACCCCGAGCTTGAGCACGTAGTCGCGGTTGGCGCGATCGCCCAGCCCGGTGGCCAGCGACCACAGCCGCTGCCGCAACGCCAGGCTGATGGCCAGGATCGCGCCGGCCTGGATCACGATGTTGAAGAAGTCCGAGCGCCGGCCCAGCCATTGCTCGGCGATCAGCAGGTGGCCGGTGCTGGAGATCGGCAGGAATTCGGTCAGGCCTTCGAGGATGCCCAGCAACAGGGCGGAGAACAGGTCGGTCATGGGACGTGCGGCTCATGGGGGAGGGAGCGGCGCCAAGGATAGAACATTGCCGAAAGCACCATTTCAGTGCGCCGCACGCATAAAGCACCAAAATGGCGCATCGCGCTCAGCCCTTCTTCGTGCGTCCTTCACCAAAATCAAGGACTTGTGAATGGGATGCAGTTGGCACGGCGATTGCTGTCACATGGCAAGTCTTTTACCAACCCGAGGTTTCATCGATGTCTGCGGAAAATATTGAGAAGCTCGTCAAGGACAACAAGGTCGAGTTCGTCGACCTGCGGTTCGTCGACATGCGGGGCGTGCAGCAGCACGTGACCTTCCCCGTGAGCATCATCGAACCGTCGCTGTTCGAAGAGGGCAAGATGTTCGACGGCAGCTCGATCTCGGGCTGGAAGGGCATCAACGAGTCGGACATGGTCCTGCTGCCCGACGCCGACACCGCGTTCGTCGACCCGTTCATGGCCGACCCGACCCTGGTGCTGACCTGCGACATCCTCGACCCGGCCACCATGCAGAGCTACGGGCGCGACCCGCGCGGCGTGGCCAAGCGCGCCGAGGCGTACCTGAAGTCCAGCGGCATCGCCGACCAGGCGTTCTTCGGCCCGGAGCCGGAATTCTTCATCTTCGACGGCGTGCGCTTCGGCAACGAGATGGGCCACACCTTCTTCAAGATCGATTCGGAAGAAGCGGCCTGGAGCAGCGGCAGCAAGATCGAAGGCGGCAACAGCGGCTACCGCCCGGCGGTCAAGGGCGGCTACTTCCCGGTGCCGCCGACCGACTCGCTGCAGGACCTGCGCGCGGAAATGTGCAAGACCCTGGAACAGGTCGGCATCGAGGTCGAGGTGCACCACCACGAGGTCGCCACCGCCGGCCAGTGCGAGATCGGCACCAAGTTCAACTCGTTGGTGAAGAAGGCCGACGAGCTGATGATGATGAAGTACATCATCAAGAACGTCGCCTACCGCAACGGCAAGACCGCGACCTTCATGCCCAAGCCGATCGTCGGCGACAACGGCTCGGGCATGCACGTGCACCAGTCGCTGGCCAAGGGCGGCACCAACCTGTTCTCCGGCGACGGCTACGGCGGCCTGAGCCAGATGGCGCTGTGGTACATCGGCGGCATCTTCAAGCACGCCAAGGCGATCAACGCCTTCACCAACTCCGGCACCAACAGCTACAAGCGCCTGGTCCCGGGCTTCGAGGCGCCGGTGATGCTGGCCTACTCGGCGCGCAACCGCTCGGCCTCGTGCCGCATCCCGTGGGTGTCCAACCCGAAGGCGCGCCGCATCGAGATCCGCTTCCCCGATCCGCTGCAGTCCGGCTACCTGACCTTCGCCGCGCTGATGATGGCCGGCCTGGACGGCATCAAGAACCAGATCGACCCGGGCGCGCCCAGCGACAAGGACCTGTACGACCTGCCGCCGGAAGAAGAGAAGCAGATCCCGCAGGTGTGCTCGAGCCTGGACCAGGCGCTGGAAGCGCTCGACGCCGACCGCGAGTTCCTCAAGGCCGGCGGCGTGTTCAGCGACGACTTCATCGACGGCTACATCGCGCTGAAGATGCAGGAAGTGACCAAGTTCCGCGCGGCGACCCACCCGCTGGAATACCAGCTGTACTACGCCAACTGAGTTCCACGCGCGGCGATGGCGAAGGTTACCCCTCCCTCCTTCGCCATCGCCGCCACTTCGTCGGCTGGGGAGCCGTCGCAGTGGCCTGCGCAGTCGCGCCGCAACACCAAGCCATTCAGGGGATAGAAAGACCGCATACGTGCCGTGGGCCACGCTCCCTCCCACGTCGCCGCAGCGCTTCGCACCTGGTGCGGGCCAGCGGCGTGATCCGCGGCACGTGCGCGCGGCAGTACGGCGTCATCCGCGGCGCCGGGTGACTTGCAACCGCCGGCCGACGTTGTCGGCGGCCGGCTCCTTCCACCAACGGGGTATGCGCATGAAACTGATCACCGCCATCATCCGGCCGTTCAAGCTCGACGAGGTCCGCGAGGCCCTGTCGCAGGCGGGCGTGTCCGGCATCACCGTCACCGAGGTCAAGGGCTTCGGCCGGCAGAAGGGGCACACCGAGCTGTATCGCGGCGCCGAGTACGTCGTCGACTTCCTGCCCAAGATCAAGATCGAGACCGTGGTCACCGACGAGCGCCTGGATGCGGTGGTCGAGGCGATCCAGACCGCGGCCGGCACCGGCAAGATCGGCGACGGCAAGATCTTCGTCACCGCGATCGAACAGGTCGTGCGTATCCGCACCGGCGAAATCGGCGCCGATGCGCTCTAACCCCTACTCGGAGCCCTTCATGAAGACACGTCTACTGGCCGGGTGGAAGGCCCGGTTCTATGCGGTATGCATGCTGATGGTGATCAGCGCGTTGGCGATGGGCGTGCCGGGCACGGCCTTCGCCCAGGCGGAAGTCACCCCGGTGCCGACACCGGACGTGACCACCGAGCAACTCACCCCGCCGGCCGCCGCCGCGCCCGCCGCGGAGGCGGCGGCCGACGCCGCGCCGACCGTGGACAAGGGCGACGTCGCCTGGATGCTCACCTCCACGCTGCTGGTGCTGCTGATGGTGGTGCCGGGCCTGGCGCTGTTCTACGGCGGCATGGTCCGCGCCAAGAACGTGCTGTCGGTGCTGATCCAGGTCGCGGTGGTGTTCTCGCTGATCGCGGTGCTGTGGGTGGTGTACGGCTACAGCCTGGCGTTCTCCGGCGAAGGCCCGTGGATCGGCAACCTCGACAAGGCCCTGCTCAAGGGCGTGACCGTCGAGACCCTGGCGGCGACCTTCACCAAGGGCGTGAGCCTGCCCGAGTACGTGTTCGTCGGTTTCCAGCTGACCTTCGCCGGCATCACCGGCGCGCTGATCGTCGGCGCGTTCGCCGAACGGGTGAAGTTCGCCGCGGTGCTGCTGTTCTCGGTGATCTGGTTCACCTTCGGCTACCTGCCGCTGGCGCACATGGTCTGGGCCACCGGCGGCTACCTGTTCGACAAGGGCGCGCTGGATTTCGCCGGCGGCACCGTGGTGCACATCAACGCCGGTATCGCCGGCCTGGTCGGCGCCTACTTCGTCGGCAAGCGCACCGGCTTCGGCCGCGAGGCGATCAAGCCGCACAACGTGACCCTGACCTTCGTCGGCGCCTCGCTGCTGTGGGTGGGCTGGTTCGGCTTCAACGCCGGCTCCAACCTGGAAGCCAACGCCGGCGCCGCGCTGGCCTTCCTCAACACGCTGCTGGCCACCGCCGCGGCGGTGCTGGGCTGGTCGCTGACCGAGAAGGTGATCAAGGGCAAGTCCTCGGCGCTGGGCGTGGCCTCGGGCATGGTCGCTGGCCTGGTCGGCATCACCCCGGCCTGCGGCACCGTCGGTCCGTTCGGCGCGATCGCCATCGGCCTGGCCGCCGGCGTGCTGTGCGTGTGGGGCGTCACCGGGCTGAAGAAGCTGCTCGGCGCCGACGACAGCCTGGACGTGTTCGGCGTGCATGGCCTGGGCGGCATCATCGGCGCGATCCTGACCGGCGTGTTCTCCGCCGCGTCGCTGGGCGGGGTCAAGGGCGACGACTACAGCATCGGCCGCCAGGTGCTGATCCAGGCCGAGGGCGTGCTGATCACCCTGGTGTGGATCGGCCTGGTGTCGGTGGTGGGCTTCCTGATCGCCAAGCTGGTGTTCGGCCTGCGCGTACCGGAAGAGGCCGAGCGCGAAGGCCTGGACATCACCTCGCACGGCGAATCCGCGTACGAGTCCTGAGCCGGGTAACGAGTACGACCGGCCCGCGACCTCGGTCGCGGGCCGCTGCGGCAATCCCGCCTGCGGCCGGCATGGGCCGGTCCGGGCGGCCAGAGGCCATCGCCGGCGCTCCATGGGGCGGAACGACGGCAGTTTTCTCAGCGATCGAGGTATTCCGCGTGGCCGCTAGCCTCGCTCTTCCCTTCTCCGTTGCCCGCGGTGCCTGGTGTCCGCCGGCGGCGGTGGCGGCGACCGGCCCCGTCGCGGCGGCGGTCCCCGCTGTCGGCCGGTCCGGGCCGATGCCCCGCGCTGCCAGGCGTTCAGCGCCGTCCGGCGCCCTTTGCACTACATTGGTGCAATGACTGCGATCCCGCTTCCGCCCTCTCTCGACGCCCTTGGCACGCCCGTGGTCTGGGCCGATGCCGGCGGCCGCCTGCTCGGCGCCAATCCCGCGTTCGCGCGCTGGCTGGG
Source organism: Xanthomonas sp. (assembly GCF_017163755.1). Classification (GTDB taxonomy): domain Bacteria; phylum Pseudomonadota; class Gammaproteobacteria; order Xanthomonadales; family Xanthomonadaceae; genus Xanthomonas_A. The sequence goes on along the minus strand of NZ_JAFIWC010000012.1, from coordinate 86,490 downwards.
CGTCAGCGTGCGGCGCCTGCTCGACCAGCCGCTGGCCTCGCTGGAAGTGCAGGGCGACGCGCTGGCGCGGTTCCTGCTCAACGATGAGCGCGACGTGCTGCGCCTGCACCGCATGGCGCTGGCGGTGCCGGGCGAGACGCCGCGCTTCGCCGAGGGCTGGCTGTCGCGGCTGGACGACGGCGGCTGGCTGCTCGAGGCGCATCCGGTCGACGAATTTCCCACCCTGGATCCGACCCAGGCGCTGCCCAACGCGCTCAGCGCCGCGCTCAAGGGCCTGGCCCACGAGCTGCGCAACCCGCTGGCCGGGCTGAAGGGCGCCGCGCAACTGCTGGCGCGGCGCGCGGTGCACCGCGACGAGGACGAGCGCGAACTGATCGAGCTGATCGGCGCGGAGATCGAGCGCCTGAATACCTTGCTCGACCAGCTGCTGTCGCCGTCCCCGGCGCGCCCGCACGCCATGCTCAACATCCACGCGGTGCTGGAGCGGGTGCTGCGCCTGGCCGAGAACGAGGGCGGCTGGTCGGTGCGGCTGCAGCGCGACTACGACCCGAGCATCCCCGAGTTCCTCGGCGACGCCGACCGCCTGACCCAGGCGGTGTGGAACCTGGTGCGCAACGCGATCCAGGCCGGCGCCGCGCAGGTGACCCTGCGCACCCGGGTCGAGCACGGCCAGCGCATCGGCGACCGCGTGCACGCGCGCGGCCTGCGCCTGGAGATCGTCGACGACGGCCGCGGCGTGCCCGAGGAACTGGCCGAACACCTGTTCCTGCCGCTGGTCAGCGGCCGCGCCGAAGGCAGCGGACTGGGGCTGGCGCTGGCGCAGCAGGTCGCGCGCGAACACGCCGGCGCGCTGAGCTTCCGCTCGCGCCCGGGCCATACCGTTTTCACCCTGCTGTTGCCGCAGGCCGCAGCGGACCCCGAACAGGAGCATTCCGATGGCTGAATCCCGGGAAGGATCGCAACGCATCTGGGTGGTCGACGACGACCGTTCGGTCCGCTTCGTGCTGTCCACCGCGCTGCGCGATGCCGGCTATGCCGTGGACGGCTTCGACAGCGCCGCCTCGGCGCTGCAGGCGCTGGCGCAGCGGCCGTTGCCGGACCTGCTGTTCACCGACGTGCGCATGCCCGGCGACGACGGCCTGGTGCTGCTGGACAAGCTCAAGGCGGCGCATCCGCAGCTGCCGGTGATCGTGATGTCGGCCTATACCGACGTGGCCAGCACCGCCGGCGCGTTCCGCGGCGGCGCGCACGAGTTCCTGTCCAAGCCGTTCGACCTGGACGATGCGGTGGCGCTGGCCGCGCGCGCGCTGCCGGACGCCGGCGCCGACCAGGCCGCGGTCGGCGTGGCGGCGCCCAGCCAGGGCAGCGCCGAGTTGATCGGCGACACCCCGGCGATGCGCGCGCTGTTCCGCGCCATCGGCCGCCTGGCGCAGGCGCCGCTGTCGGTGCTGATCAACGGCGAGACCGGCACCGGCAAGGAACTGGTCGCGCATGCGCTGCACAACGAATCGCCGCGCGCGCGCAAGCCGTTCGTCGCGCTCAACACCGCGGCGATTCCGGCCGAGCTGCTGGAGAGCGAACTGTTCGGCCACGAGGCCGGCGCCTTCACCGGCGCGCAGCGGCGCCACATCGGCCGCTTCGAACAGGCCGACGGCGGCACCCTGTTCCTCGACGAGATCGGCGACATGCCGCTGCCGCTGCAGACCCGGCTGCTGCGCGTGCTGGCCGAGAACGAGTTCTTCCGCGTCGGCGGCCGCGAGCTGATCCGGGTCGACGTGCGGGTGATCGCGGCCACCCACCAGGACCTGGAAGCGCTGGTCGAGCAGGGCCGTTTCCGCGCCGACCTGCTGCATCGGCTGGACGTGGTGCGGCTGCAGTTGCCGCCGCTGCGCGAACGCCGCGCCGACGTGCCGCAGCTGGCCGAGAATTTCCTGGCGATGGCCGCGCGCAAGCTCGACACGCCGCCCAAGCGGCTGTCGCTGGCGGCGCTGGACGCGCTGCGCGGCTACGCCTGGCCGGGCAACGTGCGCGAGCTGGAGAACGTGTGCTGGCGCCTGGCCGCGCTGGCGCCGGCGGAAACCATCGACGCCCACGACGTGGACAGCGCGCTGAGCCGCGGCGCCCGCCGCGAACGCAGCGGCGAGGGCGGCGAGTGGGACGCGCAACTGTCGGCCTGGGCGCAGCAGCGCCTGGCCGACGGCGCCGAGGGTCTGCACGCCGAGGCGCGCGAGCGCTTCGACAAGGCGCTGCTGGAGGTGGCGTTGCGCTTCACCCAGGGCCGCCGCGCCGAAGCCGCCGCGCGCCTGGGCGTGGGCCGCAACACGGTCACGCGCAAGCTCGGGCCGGGACGGCGACGGCGCTGACGCCTGGCTGTAATCGGGACTGGGGACCCGGGACTCGGGACAGCGCGGTTTCCTGTGCGCGGGCAGGTGCAGGCCAGTGCAGGATCCATGCTGCGGCATGGCCTCACACGCCATTGCGGCGATGCGCGCCGCGGATACTCTTTTGCGAGTCCCGAGTCCCGAGTCCCGAGTCCCGATCGCTACGGCGCCGGCGGGCGCAGCGCCAGGAACACCGTGCTCCACAGCTGCGCGGCGTTGGACTCGTCGGCGTCGCCGTGCGCCTGGCCGAACGCGCGCACCGCGTAGCGGCCGTCGGCGTAGGTCCACGACCACAGCTCCGAGGTGCGCACCTCGGGCGCGGCGTCGATCGCCGTCCACAGGCGCTTGCGCGCCGCCAGCAGGCGCGCGCGGGTGGGCGCCGGCAGGTCGTCGCGCTGCAGCTGGCGCTCCAGCCCGGCCGCCAGCACCGCCTGCTGCCACGACCACACCACGGTGCCGTGATAGGCGTCGGCGCCGAACCGGGCCTGCAGCGCCGGCGGCGCGTAGGCGGGATTGGCCACCAGCAGGCCCACGTCGGTCATCAGCCCGGCGGGGAACGGGCGCAGCAACCCGTCCACCAGCCGGTCCAGCGCCGGCGGCGGCGGGTGCAGGAACAGCAGCGAAAAGCCGCCGTCCGAATGCAGCACCGGCACCGGTCGCCCGGCGCCGTCCAGCGCCAGCGCGTCGAAGCGCAGCGGCCCGCGCGGCAGCGCGGCCAAGGCCGGTGCCGGATCCACGCCGGCCGTTTCGGCATAGGCGGCGACCGCGCGCCGCGCCTGGGCCGGCTCGCGCTCCAGCGCGAACAGCGCCGGCGCATGGCGCTGCCAGCGTTCGCCGAATTCGGCCGCGCGCTGCAGCCGGCGCGCCTGCGCCGGCGTCAGGTACGGCCGCAGCAGGTCCTGCGCCTGCAGCCGCGCGACCGCGTCCAGCGCCGCCGGCACGAACACCGCGTTGACGTCGTACGCATAGCGGCCGCCACCGAGGCCGTGCTCGCTGTCGCGCCATTGCCCGGTGGCGCGCCCCGGTCCCAGCGCGATCAGCCGGTCCCAGCGCGGCTGCTCGGCGAAGCCGGCGCTACGCTCCACCACCCACAGCAGGTTGCGCGCCAGCGCGGCGCCGTAGGTCTGCCCGCCGGGCGTGGTCCGGGCCAGGAACGCGGCGCCGCGCGCGCGGCCCTGCTCGCTGTCCAGCAGCCACGCCGCGGCCACCGGCGCCAGCATGAAGTCGTCGTCGACCATGGCGTAGTCGTAGATCGGCGTGGCGTCGCCGGCCCGGCCCTCGGCGCGGTGGCGCAGTACCGCGAACTCGCCGATGTCCTCCTCGTGGGCGACCTCGCCGGCACCGTCCAGCCGCGCCAGCACCGAGCCCAGCCCGGCCTCCACCGCCTCCGGCGCCAGCGCCGGCAGCAGCAGGCGCAGCGACATCAGCGTGTCGCGACCGAAGTAGGTGTCGAACCGCCACGAACCGGCCAGCAGCTTCTCCTCGTAGCTCAGGAACGCCAGGGCCTGGCGGCTGCGCGGATCGCTGCCCGCCTGCGGCGTGAACAGCTGCGCCGAGGTCAGCGGGGTCAGCGGCGCCTCGCCGGTCAGCGCGGTGAAGCGCAGGCGCAGCGGCTTGCCCGCCGCGGCGCGCAGCACGAGCGGCTGGCCCGGGCGCGCATCGATGCGGCCGTCGAGCACCTCCAGCTCCAGCGCATAGCCGGCCTGGCCGTCGAGCCGGTCGCGCGCCCAGCGCAGGCGCTGGCCCTGGTGCGTCGGCGCGGTCGCCACCGCGTCCGGCCGCGTGCCCAGGGCCTGGTAGTCGCGCAGCACGCGGACGCTGCCGAGCACCGCCTCGCGCACCGCCAGCGCCGGCGCGTCGGTGCTGGCCTCCAGTGCGATCCCGCGCAGCGCGCGTCCGCGCGCATCCTCGCGCTGCACGCCACGCAACTCGCCCTGCGCCTGCCACTGCACCGGCGCCCGGGTGGGCTGGAACCACACCCCGGCGCCGCTGTTGCCGGCGGGGAAGGCGGCCAGCAGGCGCGGCTGCGTACCCGCGGTCAGCAACGCGTGCGCGGCGATCCGGCCATGGCGATAGAACAGGTTGTCGTTGCGGCCTTCGCGGATGCGGAAGCGCAGCGTCTCGCCATCGCCATCGCCATCGCCATCGGCGGGTGCGGATGCGGCGGCCTGCGCGCCGGCATCGCGCGCGGCCATCTGCGCCAGCGCCAGGGACGGCAGCCAGCCGCACGCCAGCGCCAGCAGCGCGCCGGCGGGCAGCCGGCGCCAGGAAAACATGCGCATCGCTCGGCTCCTCGGCTCAGAAATCGTAGGTCAGGCTCAGCAGCAGGTTGCGGCCCAGGATCGGCCGCGCGTAGAACGCGCCGGACACGCCGCTGTTCTCGGCGAATCCCGAGCGCGGGTTGCCCTCGGTCAGGCCGACCTCGTCGGTGAGGTTGTCCAGGTTCGCCTGCAGCTGCCATTTCGGCGTGAGCCGGTACATCACCCCCGCGCTCCACACGCCATAGCTGGGCAGCTCCAGCGTATTGGCGATGTCCGAATAGATCTTGTCCACGTAATGGTAGGACACGTAGACCTCGCCGCGACCGTCGGGCAGCAGCAGGCTCGGGGTCACGGTGACGTTCACCGGCGGCGTGCGTTCGGGCTTGTTGCCGTCGAACAGCCGCGCAAAGCCGGTGCCCTGATCGTCGTTGACCTCGATCTCCGAGCGCTGCACCACGCCGGTGGCCTGCAGCTGGAAATACGCGGCCGGCTTCCACAGCACGTCGAACTCCACGCCGTTGGAGACGATGTCCGAGTAGAAGCGCACCTCGGTCGCCGCGCCCGGCGGCAGCCGCGAGAACAGGAAATCCTTGTAGGCGGTGCGGAAGCCGGTCAGCGACGCGGTCAGGCTCTTGTTCTGGTAGCGCAGGCCGACCTCGCCGAAATCGATCTTGACCGGGTCGAAGCGGCCGTTGGCCTGGAAGCCGCGCGCATAGCGCGCGTACAGCGCGAAGTTGTCGTTGAGCAGGTAGGTGCCGCCCAGCGTCGCGGCGGTCTCGGTGAAGCCGCTGTCGTAGCGGGTGTAGCGGCCGGTGAACGCGCCGCCGCCGAACTGCGCCAGGTAGTTGTTGGCGATGATGTCGTCCACGTCGTTGCCGTTCGCGTCGAACGCGCCTTCGACCGGCTGCATCGGCAGCGAGATGCCCTCGTAGAAGTCGATGTCGTAGTGCTCCACGCGCACGCCGCCGTCGATGCGCAGCCGCTCGGTGGCCTGGAACTCGTCGTTGAGGTACAGCGACAGCGAGTCGGCCTTGTAGCGGTTGTTGCTGTCGCCCCAGTTGCTGTAGTTGAGCAGCCCGTCCTCGGTGAGCGCGCCGACCACGTTGCCGGCGGCGTCCAGGGCGACGATGTCCATGCGGTCCGGGCGGTTGCGCACCTCGCTGACGAAGGTCGAGGCGCCGATGTTGGAATCGCGCACCCGGCTGTGGAAATACAGCAGCCCGGCGGTGAAGCTGTTGCGCTCGTCCTGCCAGGTCAGGCTGGCGTCGTTGACGAACTCCTCCACGTCGCGGCGGTTGTTGCCGGTGATGCTGTGGGTGACCAGGCCGTTGCCGTTGAGCGCGTTGAGCGCGTCGGCGCCGGCGATCACCTCGCCGTTGTTGACCCGGCGCAGGCCGGCCTGCACCGCGCCCTGCGCGGCGAAGCGGTCCAGCAGCACGCCGATGTCGCCGAAGTTGGCGCGGTCCAGGCGGTAGGTGGCCGGCACCAGCGAGGCGTTGTCGGAACTGAACACCGAATTGAAGTCGCTTTCGAAGTCGGTGTAGCGGCCCTTGGAACGGAACGTCAGCCCGTCGTGGATGTCGTATTCGAAGTGGTAGCCGGGCGCGAACGCGGTGACGTGCACGCCGTCGCGCAGGTCGTGCCGCTGCCAGCTGCTGCCCGACGCCGGCGCGGTGCGCACCCGCATCACCACGTTGTCGCCGCTGAGCATGGTGCCGGTGTTGGCGTCCAGGCCGGGCACGCCGCGCGGGTCGCCGGCGTCCTGCAGCGGGATCGGCAACTGGAAGGTGTTGTGGTCGTCGACCAGCTTGAGGCTGAAGCCGAACTCGCCGCGCTCGAACATGCGCCCGATCGTGGCGCGCACGATGCCGCCGTGGTCGCCGGTGAAGCCCGGGTCGCGCACCCCGTCGGACTCGCGGTAGAAGCCGCCGACGCTGTAGTGCCAGTCCTGGTTGATCGGCCCGCCCTGCCACAGGTCGATGCGACGCGTGCCGAAGTCCGAGGTGGTCAGGCGCAGCGTGCCTTCCGGCTCGGCGCCGGGCTTGCGGGTGAGGAAGTTGACCGTGGCGCCGGCGCCGTTGACGGTGAGGATGCCGGAGGTGCCGCCGCGCACCGCCTCCATCCGGTCGATGCCGAGCTCCTGCTTGAGGATCGTGTCGGCCAGCGCGTTGGTGTAGAACACCGGCAGTCCGTCCTCGGACAGCTGCACGAACTGCTGGCTGCCGCCGGGCATGCCGCGCACCGAGAAGTTGTTGGAGATCTCGCCGCCGGACGCCTCCACGAACATGCCCGGGATCATCTCCAGCGCCTGCGCGGTGCTGCGCGGCGCCTTGCGCTCCAGCGCCTTGCGGTCGGCCACGGTGATCGCCGAGGACGACTCCAGCACGGTGCGGTGCGCGGCGGTGGTGCCGGTGACGACCACCGCGTCCAGGGTCTGCGCGCCGGCGTCGGACGCCGCCGCCGGCGCCTCGATCACCAGCACGTGATGGCCGGTCGCGCGCACGCTCAGCCCGCTGCCGGACAACAGCAGGCGCAGTCCTTCCTCGGCCTCGTAGCTGCCGCTGAGCGCCGCGCTGCGCTTGCCGGCGACCACCGCGCGGTCGTACACCAGCTGCTGGTTGGAGGCGCGTCCGAACGCGACCAGCGCGCTGGCCAGGTCCTGCGCCGGAATGTCGAAAGCGATGCGCGCGGCGGCCGGCGGCGGCGCGGTCTGCGCCCATGCCGGGGCGGACAGCGCCAGGGTCAGGCCGAGCTGCAGGCAGGCGCGCACGGCGGCGGGGAGCAAACGGACGGGCAGTGGCATGACGGGCTCTCTCCTCATGGCAGGCACGGCAGCACGGGTGCGCCACCGCTCTCGCCAGAAGACAACGCACGAGCGCGGCAAACCCACACCTGCGGCGCCGCGGGCGCGGCGGGTCAGCGCGGCTCGAGCACCACCGCGTCGCCGCGCGGCCGCGAGCGCAGCGGCAGCACCGCGGTCACCCCGGAGACGAAGGCGGCGCTGTCGCCGGCCCTGAACATGCCGCTGACCCGCAGCGGCCGCGCGGCGGCGGCCTCGCTCAGCTCCAGCGGGACCGGGCTGTAGCGGTTCACCCGCGCCACCGCCGCGGCCAGCGGCTCGTCGTCGAACAGCAGCAGCCCGCTGCGCCAGGCCTGGTCCTGCGCCGGATCGACGCGGACGATGCGCGCGCGGCCGGCGTCGCCGGCGGGCGAGGTCCAGGCCTGGCCGGCGGCCAGCGGCTGCGGCGCGGGCGCCTGCCGCGCCACGCTGCGGCCGCCGGCCTGGACCTCCACGCTGCCTTCGTACAGCGCCACCCGGACCTGCGTGCCGACCCGCTCGACGCTGAACACGGTGCCGGTGGCGACCACCCGGCTGTCGCCGGCCTCGACCACGAACGGGCGCTCGCGCTGCCTGGCCACGGTGAACGCGGCGCGGCCGCGGCGCAGCCGCAGCTCGCGCAGCCGGCTGCGGTAATGCACCTCCACTTGGCTGTCGGCATCCAGCGCGATCCGCGAGCCGTCGTCCAGCACCACCTCGCGCTGTTCGGCCAGGCCGGTGCGGTAGACGTCGGGCGCCAGCATCCACCATGCGCCGAACGCGGCCAGCGCCACGCTGGCCGCGACCGCCCAGGCCAGCGGACGCGGCGCGCGCCGCGCATCGGCACGCGCCGCGGCGCGCAGCGCCTGCACGCGCGGGTGCTGCGCCGCCGCGCCGGTCAGCGCCCAGGCGCGGCGCGCGCGCTGCAGCAGGCGCGCGTGTTCGGGATCGGCCTGCAGCCACGCGTCCAGCGCCTGCCGCTGCGCGGACGACGGTTCGCCCGTGGCCAGCAGCAGGCACCAGCGCGCGGCGGCCTGGGCGGCCGATTCGCCGCTCATGGCGCCTGCTCCATCAATTCCGCCAGCTCGGTCATCGCCCGCAGCAGGTGCTTCTGCACCGCGCTGACCGAAATGCCGTAGCACCGCGCGATCTGCGCCTGGCTCATGTTCTCCAGGCGGAACTGCAGGAAGATCGCCCGGGTGCGCGGCGCCAGCTTCTCCAGCGCATCGGCGACTTCGCCCAGCGCCTGGCGCCCGGCCAGCACCCGCGGCGGGTCCAGCGTCTCCACGCCGCGCTCGGCCGGCGCATGCTGCCGGTGCAGCGCGCGCACCTTCTCGCGGCGCGCGCGGTCGCGCAGCAGGTTGGCGGCGCTGCGGAACAGGTAGCCGTCGTCGCACACCGCGCCCGGGGACGCGGCGAGGTTGGCGAACAGCTGGTGGGTCAGGTCCTCGGCCTCGCTGGGATCGGCGACGCGGCGGCGGAAGAACGACATCAGCGCCGGCCGGCAGCGCTGGTACAGCGCGGTCAGCGACCCGCCCGGCCATGCGTTCGCCACCAGCGGGGGACGTAGTTTGCGGGTGGTCATGGCGCCCGGACTATAGGCGCAGCGCCGACGCGAGGCTTGACACATCGCAGCAAACGGCCGCGTCCGGCCGTGCGGTTAGACTGCGGCCCTGGCGCGCGCACCTTCATGGGGCTTGCACGGCCATCTCTCTAGGTTCTGCCCGATTCAAGGAGGCATCGATGCGTTACAGGCTGTATTCGACGATGGCAAGCGCGCTGCTGCTGGCCGCCTGCAGCAGCACGCCACCGGCGCCGCCCGCGCCGCCCGCCGCGCCGGCACCGGCGCCGGTGAGCACCGCGCAACAGGCGCAGGCGGTACTGGCGTCGGCGTCGGGCAGCCTGGTCAGCGGCAAGGTGCTGCTGGTGCCGGCCGGCGACGGCGTGCGCATCACCGGTACCCTCGGCGGCCTGCCGCGCAACCGCGCGTTCGCCTTCCACGTGCACGAGCGCGGCGACTGCAGCGCCGCCGACGCCAGCAGCGCCGGCGGCCATTTCAACCCGCTCGGTACGCCGCACGGGCGCGCCGGCCATGGCCCGCACCATGCCGGCGACATGGACAACCTCAACGCCAATGCCGAGGGCGTGGCCCAGGTGGACCTGGTGCTCCACGGCGTGGTGCTCGGCGGCGGCGCGGCGACCGACATCGCCGGGCGCGCGCTGGTCGTGCACGCCGACCCGGACGACTACCGCAGCCAGCCGGCCGGCAATGCCGGCGCGCGCGTGGCCTGCGGCGTGATCCGCGTGCTCCGCTAACCGAACATCCGCCGGGCCGGTCCCGGCATGTCCGTCGCATCCCGCGGCCCCCAGCAAGGAGAACCTCCCATGCGTATTCTGCCCACCGCCCTGTTCCTGGCCACGACCCTCGCCCTGGGCGCGTGCAAACGCGAAGAGCCCGCCGCCGACGCCCCGGCGAGCGCGGCGCAGCCGCCTGCCGCCGCGCCCGCCGCCGAACCGGCGCCGGCCACCCCGCCCGCGGCCCAGGCGGCGGCCAGCGCCACCGCCGCGTTGAGCCCGACCCAGGGCAACCAGGTCGCCGGCGAAGTCAGCTTCAACGTGGTCAACGGCGCCGTGCACGTCGCCGGCACCGTCACCGGGCTCAAGCCCAACAGCGAGCACGGCTTCCACATCCACGAGTTCGGCGACTGCAGCGCGCCCGACGGCAGCAGCGCCGGCGGCCACTTCAACCCGGCCAAGGCCGACCACGGCCAGGTCGGCGCCGATCCGCACCACGGCGGCGACATGCCCAACCTGAAGGCCGACGCCGAGGGCAAGGCCACGATCGACGCGCCGGTGTCCAACAACGTCAACATCGGCAAGGGCGACGGCTTCGACATCCTCAACCACGCGGTGATCGTCCACGCCGATCCGGACGACTACAAGACCCAGCCCACCGGCAACGCCGGCGGCCGCCTGGCCTGCGGCGTGATCAAGGGCAATGCCAGCGCTGCGACGCCGGCACCTGCGGGCGCTGCGGCACAGTAGGCGAGCGGCGGCAGCCGCTCCAATAGCGGACGGGCGCGCGCTGGCGCCCGTCCGCTATCGCAGTTAAAAACCGGCCGGTCCCTTTGTGCACGCGCTTTCCGAAGAAGGGACGGGGTCGTCCACCGACAACGGCGGTTCCCGGCGTCGCTTCAGGCCGCCAGCGCCTGCCTCGCGTCCTGCCCGGCCTCGCAGTGCACGTACAGCACCGGCACGCCGTGCGCCTCCAGCACCGCGGCCAGCTGCCGCTGGCGCGCCAGGTATTGTTCGTAGACGCGCTGCAGGCGCTCGCAGTCCTGCCGGTCGTAGGCGTAATGCGCGCACCAGCTGGCTGGGTCGAACAGGGCCATGCGCACCTCCCCGCCGCGGTAGCGCAGCAGCGGCTCGGGCGGGGCGGCCAGCCACTCTTCCTGGTCCGGCGCCAGCAGCGCGGTCTCGATCAGCGGCCACAGCGGCGCCAGGCCCTGGTTGTCGTACTGCATCGACATCATCGCGGCCAGGTCGTTGCCGGTCAGGTAGCGCGCGTGCTCGATCTGCGCGCCGAACGCCTGCTGCGCGAGCAGCGCGGTGTCCGGCTGCGCCATGCCCTGCGCCAGCAGCCGCTCTTCCAGCGCGTCGGCGACCGGACGCACCGTCTCGGCCGGGCCGCTGAGCAGGAATGGCACCACCCGCAGCGCGCCGCCGAGCAGCGCGGCGTCGGCCTGGAACGGCAGCGGCACGCTGCCATCGGCGTCGGCGCCGAAGGCCAGCAGGCGCGGGCCGGCATCGCGGCCGGGGGCGCGGGCGCGCAGCTCGTCCAGGCGGCGGTGCATCGGCCAGCCCGGGCGCAGCACCTCCGCCGGGTCGAAATGGGCGCCGGCCAGGCTCAGCTCCAGTTCGCGCACCGCCGGCACCAGTTGCGCCAGGTCGCGGCCGACCTTCTCGGCCAGTTCGCCGGCCAGCGCATGCGGCAGGGCCGCGTGCGCCGGTGCCGCGCCTCCGGCGAGTTCGAGGGCGATCACGCCCCGGGCGTTGGTGCTGGTATCGGCTTGGCTCATCGTTTGGCGGTTGGCCCGTCGCGGGCGCAAAGCTACACTCGCTTCATTATGCCTGCGCTAACGTGCAGGTCATGTCCCCGACCCTCATGCGAGGTAATCCCATGCCAGCAGCCCGTCCCGTCGCCATCCTCGGCGGCGTCCGCATTCCGTTTTGCCGGCAGAACACGGCATATGCGGATGTGGGGAATCTCGGCATGTCGGTACGGACGCTCGGGGCGCTGGTGGAACGCTACGGCCTGCACGGCCAGCAGCTGGGCGAAGTGGCGATGGGGGCGGTGATCAAGCACTCCAGCGACTGGAACCTGGGCCGCGAGGCGGCACTGTCCTCCGGCCTGTCGCCGCTCACGCCCGGCATCACCCTGCAGCGCGCCTGCGGCACCAGCCTGGACAGCATCATCACCGTGGCCAACAAGATCGCGCTGGGGCAGATCGACTCGGGCATCGGCGGCGGCTCGGACACCACCTCCGAGGTGCCGATCGTCTATGGCAAGAAGCTGCGCGCCAGGCTGCTGGCGGCCAACCGCGCCAAGACCACCGGCGACAAGATCCGCGCGCTGACCCGCAGCTTCAAGTTCGCCGAGCTCAAGCCCGAATTCCCCGGCGTGGCCGAGCCGCGCACCGGCAAGAGCATGGGTGACCACTGCGAGGACATGGCCAAGCAGTGGAACATCGCGCGCGACTCGCAGGACGCCTGGGCGGTGTCCTCGCACAAGAAGCTGGCCGCCGCCTACGAGCGCGGCTTCTTCGCCGACCTGATCGCCCCGTTCCGCGGCGTGGAGCGCGACAACATCCTGCGCGCCGACACCTCGCTGGAGAAGCTGGCCACGCTGAAGCCGGCGTTCGACAAGACCAGCGGCCGCGGCACCCTGACCGCCGCCAACTCCACGCCGCTGACCGATGGCGCCGCTGCGGTGCTGCTGGCCTCAGAGGAATGGGCGCAGGCGCACGGGCATGTGCCGATGGCCTATCTGCGCGATGCGCAGGTCGCGGCGGTGGACTTCGTGCATGGCGAAGGCCTGCTGATGGCGCCGACCATCGCCGTGCCGGACATGCTCAAGCGCCACGGCCTGAGCCTGCAGGACTTCGACATCTACGAGATCCACGAGGCCTTCGCCGCGCAGGTGCTGTGCACGCTGCGCGCCTGGGAGAGCGAGGACTACTGCCGCAACCGGCTCGGGCTGGACGCGCCGCTGGGGCAGATCGACCCGGCCAAGATCAATCCGCTGGGCTCGTCGCTGGCCACCGGGCATCCGTTCGCCGCCACCGGCGCGCGCATCGTCGCCACCGTGGCCAAGCAGCTGCAGGAGCGCGGCGGCGGCCGTGCCCTGATCTCGATCTGCACCGCCGGCGGCATGGGCGTGGTGGCGATCGTCGAGCGCTGACGGCGCCACGGCGCCGGCGGCGCAGGGCCGGCCTTTCCGCACTGCAGGCTGCCGCCTTCCGGATCGCGGCTATGCCGGCTTCCGCGCCCGGCCGATAGCGCCTGCCGTCGCGTGGGTGGGGGCCGCGGCGGCACGGCGCGCAAGCCGGGCGCAAGCCCACAGGCACAGGCGTATTCGCGCCGCGCAGCCGCGCTTGGCAACGCCGTCGCCGCCGCTGCGTGTTAGGACGAGCGTAAGGTCTCGCTGAGCTGACTGCACGGGGCTCCGCCCGCACCCTCATCCGGCCCTGCGGGCCACCTTCTCCCAAGGGGAGAAGGAAACAGCCGCGGCGCGCTTAAGCCCCTCTCCCACCGGGAGAGGGGTTGGGGTGAGGGTACGGCGCGAAAGCGCGCATACGTTCTACTGGCACACGCCATGGCTGTTGCTGCTGGTGCTGGTCAGCATGCTGATCTACGCGATCGTCGCGGTGATCGTGCGCAAGCGCAGCGCGCACCTGCTTGGGCTGTGCCAGGCGCACCGCCGCCGCCGCAACGGCTTCCTGCTGCTGATGGCGGGTGGGTGCTGCTGCCGCCGGCGCTGGGCTATGCCATCGGCCGCGTCATCGATGCGCAGGCCGGCGTGGTGGTCGGCATCGTGCTGTTCCTGGCGATGTTCGTGGTCGGCATCCACGGCGCGCGGCTGCTGATCCCGCGGCGGATCGACGAGGGCTATGCACGCTACCGCGGTGTGTGCGATGTGTTCCTGGCCCGCTTGCCGCCGCTGCCGCCGGGCCTGCGCAGCTGAGGCCGGACCGGCGCCGGCTCGCCACGTAGCCAGCGCCGCAGCCGATCCTCCATCGCGATGGCGCGCGCCCCTGCGCGCAGCCGACGCGCGGCGCCGAGCCACGCACAGCGCCGCGTCGCAGGGCCGTGCGTCGGCCACTCATCCACGCGCGCAGTTCACTCGCGCAGCCGCGGCAGCCCGTGCTCGTCGCGATCCTCGCCCACCGCCAGGTCCTGGATCTGGCCGCGCAGCGCGCGTGGCGGCAATGGCAGCGGCGCCTCGCCGCGGCCCACGCGCAGCGCGTTCGCGTAGCACAGCTGCGCCAGCGCCGCTTCGCCATGTTCGGCGTAGCCGTCGCCGAACGCTTCCCACGCCTCGGCGCCGGCGCCCTGCGCCAGCGCCCGGTGCAGGAACTCCTCGGCCAGCGGCCATTGCTGCTGCTGCCGCGCCAGTCGCGCCAGGGTCACCAGCAGCGCCGGGCTCTGCGGATGCGCCTGCAGCCAGCGCTGCGCGCTGGCGCGGCGCGAGTCGTATTTCTCCACCGGCAGGCGCCCGTACAGCGCGGCCAGCGATTCGTCCCAGCGCGTGTCCAGCGCCTGCTCCAGGCTGCGCAGCGCCGCCTCGTCCCAGCGCAGCGCCGCCGCGCGCACGGCATAGGCGCCGACCACCGCCGGCTCGCTGCGCAGCGACTTGGGCAGGCTTTCCCAGCGCTCGGCCAGTTCGTTGGCATCGGCGGCCTGCTGCAGCGCGGCCGCGGCCAGCCGCGATTCCAGCGCGGCGCTGGCGTCCAGCGGCAGCGCCTGCTGCTGGCGGAGCGCGCCGAGCTGCCCGTAGGCCTCGCCGGCGCGCCCGATCTGGGTCAGCGCCTCGGTGCGCAGCAACAGTCCGCGCGGCGGCAGCGGCTGTGCCGCGGCCACGTCCAGCGCGTTGATCGCATCGACCGGACGCTGCAGCGCCAGGTGGCGCTCGGCCTGCAGCAGCGCATGCGCGCCGGCGTCGCGCTCGGCCAGGCGCTGCAGGTATTGCGTCGCCGCGGCCGCATCGCCGCGCGCGTCGGCGGCACGTACCGCGGCGGCCAGCGCGATGGCGCTGACCGGCGGGTCGTCGGCGGCCGCGTTCAGCTGCTTCTCGGCGCGCTGCCAGTGGCCGCTGTGCAGCGCGCTCAGGCCCTCGATCAGGCGCGCGCGCGACTGCTGGCGGCGGTGCCGGCCCCAGGCGCGGAACGGGAACGCGAGCAGCCTGCACAGCAGCCACAGCACCAGGAACGCGATCAGCAGCAGCAATACCGCCTGCGGCATCGGCGCGATGTAGTCGTTGCCACCGACGCGGACCACGACCTCGCCGAGGTCGCGGACGTGGTTCTGGGCCAGGAACTGGGCGCCAAGCACGCCCAGGGCGATCACGATCAGCAGCACGATCACGCTGCGCAATGGTTTCATGGTGCGGTCCTCCCGTCGCGCATGCTGCGCAGTTGCTGCAAGGTGGTGCCCAGCTCGGCGATCGCCGGGCGCAGCGCGGTGTCGCGCAAGGCCTTGAGCGTGGCGCGGCGCTCGCGCAGCGCCGCCGAATCCGGCCACAGGCGCTGCAGCCAGGTCGCGGCGCGGTCCAGCGCGGCGCGGTAGCCGTTGCCGTCGCCGCGCTCCAGCGCCGCGCGCGCCAGGCTCAATTCGAGCTGCAGCGCGTCGTGCGCGGCGAGCCGCTCGGAGCGGGCCACGAGCACGCCGGGCTGGGTGGGGCGGATCTTGACCAGTGGCGCCAGCAGGCGCTGCCACAGCGGCGGCTGCGCGTGTTCGGCGGGCTGGACCGGCAACGCGTCCAGGCTGGCGGCGAAGGCGTCCAGGCGCGCCGACAGGCTCGCCTGCGGGCCGTCGCCGAGCGCGTCGAGCGCGGTGCGCTCCTGCAGCAGCACCTGGCGCAGGTTGAGATAGGTCGGATCGTCCACGCCTTCCAGCACGCCGCCGGCCAGCGCGTAGGCGCGCCGCGCGCCCTGCACGTCGCCGGCGATCGCCAGGCGCTGCTGGCCCTGGCTCAGCAGCAGTTCGACCTCGTCCAGGCGCAAGGCCTGCGCGCCGTGGCGGTTCGGGTCGGCGAGCCTGGCCACGCTGTCCTCGAGCAGCGCGTTGCGCTGGCTCAGGCCGAGCATCTCGTCGCGCAGCACGCGGTTGGTGCTGGCCGCGTCCTGTACCCGCTGGACCGTGGCGCGCTGGTCGCGGCGCAGGGCGTCCAGGTTGCGCTCCAGCGCCTGCAGTTGCTGCTGCAGGTCCGACTGCACGGCGCTCGCGCGCGCGGCGCGCGCCTGCCACGCTTCCCAGCCGCGCCAGCCGGCCAACGCCAGTGCCGCCAGCACGGCGACGACCAGCAGCAGCCAGATCCAGCGGCTGGACCGACGCGGTGGGGCAGGGATTTCATTCATCATCAGCATCCTTGTCGGCCATGATCAACCTCCGTCGCGACGAGGGCGACGGCAGGAGGATGGCACCTTCGAAGCATGGCGCGAGCGGCGCGCATGCCGCAAGCCGCACCTGCGGGCCGCGTTCAGCGAAGCGCCGCCCCTATCGCGGCGCGCGCGGCGGCGGCCAGTTGCCGTGGACGCGGCCCGTCGGCCTCCACCACCTGGACGAAGCCCAGTGCGCGGGCCGCGTCGGCCAGCCGCGCGCTGGCCGCGACCAGCGGCTGCCGGCGCCATTGCCCGGCGATGTCCTCGGGCAGCTGCGCCAGCACCCGCTGCAGCGCCTCGCCGCTGCTGACCGCGAGCACGCCGGGCCCGATCGCCGCGCGCAGCCGCGCCAGGGTGCGCACCTGCAGCGGCAGCGGCACGCGGCGGTAGACATCGGCGCGGTACAGCGGGGTGCCGCGCGCCTGCAGCTGCGCGGCGAGCAGGCCGCGGCCGCCGGGCGCGGTCACCAGCCCGACCGCGCCGTCGATGCCGGCCAGCTGCGGCAACGCGAGCAGGCCCTCGCTGTCCATCCGTGCGGGCGCGGCGACCTCGGCGATGCCGTGGCGCCGCAGCGCGCGTGCGGTGCCGCCGCCCACCGCCAGCCAGCGCTGGCCCGGTTGCGCGCGCAGCGGGCGCAGCGCCGCCGCCGCGCGCACCGCCGCCGGGCTGCTGAACACCACCCGCGGCGCCGCCAGCGCCGTATCCAGCGCGTCGCGCGCGTCGTCGTCGTCGATCGCCTGCAGGCGCCATGGCGACACCGCGAGCAGCGCCGCGCCGACCTGCGCGGCGGCGCGACGCAGCGGCGCATGCTCGCCCTGCGGACGCAGCGAGATCAGGTGCCAGGGACCGGGGGCCGGGGTTGCATGCGCGCTCATGCCAGGCATTATGCGAGCCCCGAACCACGGCACCAATCGCACGCGATGGCAGCGGATCCTTCTTTCGACGCATTCTTGCGCCAGCTGCAGGGCCAGTTCGATGCGATGCCGCCGGTGGCGGCGCTGCAGGCCGCGGTGCAGGGCTATGCGGCGCGGCGCCTGCGCGTGAGCGCGCCGCTGGCGGCCAACGTCAACGACAAGGGCAACGCGTTCGGCGGCAGCCTGGGTTCGGTGATGACCCTGGCCGGCTGGGCGCTGGTCAACTGCGAGCTGCACCGCGCCGGACTGCAGGCCGACGTCTATGTCGCCGATACCCAGGTGCGCTATCTGGCGCCGCTGTACGACGACCTGCACGCGCAGGCCGGCGCCGACGCGGATGCGGACTGGGAGGTGTTCGTGCAGACCTTGCGCCAGCGCGGCCGCGCACGCATCGGCATCCAGGCGCAGGTGGGGCCGGCGCAGGGCGCGGCCAGCGCGACGCTGAGCGGTCGCTTCGTGGCGATCGCGAAAGGGTAGGATGCGCGCTGGGTCCGTCCGGGGTTCGTTGCCATGCATCCGATGTTCCGCGCCGCCGCGCTGCTGCTGCTGTTGGCCGTGGCCGGCGACGCCCTGGCCGCCAGCCGCAGCCAGCGCAACAAGCTCGAGCAGGTCCAGACCGCATACACGGCGACGATCCGCTGGAGCGAATTCGAGACGGCCTGGGATGCGGTGGATCCGGCCTACCGCCTGGCGCATCCGCTGACCGAACTGGAACTGGAGCGCTACCGGCAGGTGCAGGTGTCCTCGTACAAGGTGGGGCGCGTGGCCGGCACGCCCGACGGCGAGGTCACCCGCGACATCGAACTGGGCGTGATCAACCGCAACACCCAGGCCGAGCGCACCGTGCGCTACCGCGAGCGCTGGCGCTGGGACCCGCAGGCCAAGACCTGGTGGCTGCAGGACGGGCTGCCGGACCTGTGGAACGGGCAGTAGCGCCGCGGCAGCCGTGGCGGCGGCCAGCTGTGCGACAATCGGCGCCCGTTTCCCGCCCCTCATTCCTGTGAATCTCGAAGAACTGCAGGCCTTCGCCGGCCGCAACCCGATGCTGGCCCTGGCCCTGGTCGGACTGACCATCGCCCTTATCGTCACCGAAGTGGCGCGCCTGTTCCGCGGCTTCAAGTCGTTGCGCCCGGCCGAACTGACCCGGCTGATCAACAGCGAGAACGCGCTGGTGATCGACCTGTCGGCATCGGCGGACTTCGAGAAGGGGCACATCGCCGGCAGCCGCAACGTGGCGCCGAGCCAGTTCGGCCCGGAAAGCAAGCAGGTGGCCAACGCCAAGAGCTCGCCGGTGGTGCTGGTGTGCCGCACCGGCACCGCCTCCAGCGGCGCGGCCAAGCAACTGAAGAAGGCCGGCTTCGAACAGGTCTACGTGCTCGATGGCGGCATCGCCGCCTGGCAGCAGGCCGAACTGCCGCTGGTCAAGGGCCGCTGATCCGCCCGCGTCCGCCGGGCCACGGTGCCGTGGTTCCGCATGTGATAATCCCGATTCTTTCTGTTATCTGAATCCACCGGAGTCAAGAAATGTCCGACGTCACCAACAACGGCGCCGCGGCGCCGGCCGAAGCCGCTGCTGGCCCCGCGTTCACCATCGAGAAGATCTACGTCAAGGACGTTTCGTTCGAATCGCCCAACTCGCCGACGGTGTTCAACGACAGCGCCCAGCCGGAACTGCAGCTCAACCTCAACCAGCGCGTGCAGCGCCTGAACGAGCAGGCCTTCGAAGTGGTGCTCGCGGTGACCCTGACCTGCACCGCCGCCGGCAAGACCGCGTACGTGGCCGAAGTGCAGCAGGCCGGCGTGTTCGGCCTGGTCGGCCTGGAGCCGCAGGCGATCGACGTGCTGCTCGGCACGCAGTGCCCGAACATCCTGTTCCCGTACGTGCGTTCGCTGGTCAGCGACCTGATCCAGGCCGGCGGCTTCCCGCCGTTCTTCCTGCAGCCGATCAACTTCGAAGCGCTGTACGCCGAGACCCTGCGCCAGCGCGCGCAGCAGGGCGAGAACCAGTCGCTGGCCGACTCGGAACCGGCCGGCAACGCCTGAGCGCCGGCCCGTTCGCACGCAATGAGCGATAAGCCAGCGAACAAGATCGCCGTTCTCGGCGCCGGCTCCTGGGGCACCGCCCTGGCCGCGCTGACCGCACGGCACGGGTTCCCGACCGTGCTGTGGGGGCGCGACGCCGCCGTGGCCGATGCCATCGGCCAGCGCCACGAGAATCCGCGCTACCTGCCGGACATCGCGCTGCCGCCGACGCTGCAGGCCACCACCGACCTGGCCGAGGCGGTGCGCGATGCCAGCTGGATCCTGGTGGTGGTGCCGTCGCACGCCTTCACCGAAACCCTGCACCAGCTGGCGCCGCTGCGCCCGCCGCACGCCGGCGTGGCGTGGGCGACCAAGGGCTTCGAGCCGGGCTCCGGGCGTTTCCTGCACGAGGTGGCGCAGCAGATCTTCGGCGACGCGGTGCCGCTGGCGGTGGTCACCGGCCCGTCGTTCGCCAAGGAAGTGGCGCTGGACCTGCCGACCGCGGTCACCGTGCACGGCGACGACGCCGCGTTCGCGCAGCGCGTCGCCGACGCGATGCACGGCCCGACCTTCCGCGCCTACACCGGCGACGACATGGTCGGTGCCGAACTGGGCGGGGCGATGAAGAACGTGCTGGCGGTGGCCACCGGCGTGGCCGACGGCATGGGTCTGGGCCTGAACGCCCGCGCCGGGCTGATCACCCGCGGGCTCAACGAGATGCTGCGCCTGGCCGCGGCGATCGGCGGCAAGCCGGAGACGCTGATGGGCCTGGCCGGGCTCGGCGACCTGGTGCTGACCTGCACCGGCGACCTGTCGCGCAACCGCCGGCTGGGCCTGGCGCTGGGCCGCGGCCAGGCGCTGGACGAGGCGGTGCGCGCGATCGGCCAGGTGGTCGAATCGGTGCAGACCGCCGACGAGGTGATGCGCCAGGCCGAGCGCCACGGCATCGACCTGCCGATCTCCAACGCGGTGCGCGCGGTGCTGCACGGCGAGCTGACCCCGGCGGTCGGCCTGCAGCAGTTGCTGGCGCGCGAGCAGAAGCCCGAGTACCCGCGAACGCTGTTCAGCTGACCCGTCGGCGAGCGCGAAACGAAAAAGCCCGGCTTCGGCCGGGCTTTTTTTCTTCCATCGCGCTATGCGTCCGAGGGTTCGAACGCGTGCGCAGCCGCAAAAAGAAGAAGCCCGGTCGCAAGACCGGGCTTCCAACCGCGCGCAGCGGGAGAGAGAGACGTTGCGCGCGGCGTTACGCGGTACGGCTTACCAGCTGAAGCGCGGGCCGACGAACCATTCCTTGTCGCCGTCGTTGTTCATCTTCAGGTCCGCGCTCAGGCCCCAGTTCTGGTTGAGCTTGGCCTGGGCGCCGAGGCGGCCGTAGAACTCGCCATCCGGGTTGATGCCGTCCTTCTTGGTGTAGTCCTCGTAGCCGCCCAGCGCGTAGACCTCGAAGTACGGGTTGAACGCGGTGCGCACGCCGGCTTCGACGCTGTAGCCGTTGAACTTGGTGCCGAATTCGGGATCGAAGCGCTGGTAGGCGACGCGGGTCACCAGGTCGGTGCTGTTGGCGATCTCGTGGTTGTAGCCCACGCCCACGCGCCACTGGTCGACATCGACATCGCCAAAGTCGGTCTTCTGGCGGTTGAAGTCGCCGAACACGCTGAAGTTGGGGTTGATCGCGTACGAGCCCTTGATGGCCCAGCCATCGGCGTCGCCGCCATCGGCGTCGGTCTTCACGTAGCCGGCTTCAGCGTAGTTGTAGGACAGCCCTTCGGCGGCAGAGGCAGCGAACGGCAGGGTGGCCAGGAGGCCGAGAGCAAGCAGGGAAGTCTTCATAATCGGAATACCTTGTTATTGGTTTGTCGGCGCTGAGGCGGTGAGCCGTTCGCTGCCGATATGTAAATTATCCGTTATGCGTTCGAACCTGCCCTGAATATCAAACTGACCAGTACATAAATTAGCCGCCCAAATGCGGAACTTTGTACGTGACATCGGACTGCAAACCCGTTCCATCCTAGGGATGGGGACAAACGGCAAAGAGGCGGCTCGAAAATTCGGCCCGATACGGCGTCTTCCGCAAGCGATGCGTGGTCTCTGCCGTGGCCCGGCGGTGCCCATTCTGGCGCTCGTTGCTGGTCCACTCGGTGGGGCAAGGCGAAGGCTCGGTCGTCCGTTGCGCGATGCCGCCGGCTAGGCCTTCCTGCTGCGGCCGCAAAGACGAAGCCGGCACTTGCGACAGCTGCCGCGGCGATGGCTGCGGCATCCTCATCCAACCGGGGCGCGAGCTCAGATGGCCTGGCCGCCGGAGACCTCGATGCGCTGGCCGGTGATCCAGCGGTTGTCCGGGCCCAGCAGGCTGGCGATCATCGGACCGATGTCGTCGGGCACGCCGACCCGGCCCAGCGCGATCATGTCGGCGAACTGCTTGTTCAGGTCGGGCATGTCGCGCACCGCACCGCCGAGGAAGTCGGTTTCGATCGCGCCGGGCGCCACCGTGTTGACGGTGATGCCGCGGCTGCCCAGTTCCTTGGCCATGCACACGCTGAGGATCTCGACCGCGCCCTTGGCCGTGGAATAGGCGGAAAAGCCGGGGTACGTCACCCGGGTCAGGCCCGAGGACAGATTGACGATGCGCCCGCCGTCGGCCAGCAGCGGCAGCAGCGCCTGGGTGAGGAAGAACACCCCTTTGACGTGGACGTTGAACAGCGCATCGAACTGCGCTTCGGTGGTCTCGGCGAAGGCGGCCATGTCGCCGTGCCCGGCGTTGTTGACCAGGTGGTCGAACGTATCGCGACTCCAGGTGTCGGCCAGCGCCGCGGCAACGTTGTGGGTGAAGCGCGCGAAGGTCGACACGTCGCCCGTGTCCAGCTGCAGGGCGACGGCCTTGCGGCCCAGCGCCTGGATCTGGCCGACGACCTCGCGCGCGGCGGCTTCGCCGCTGCGGTAGGTCAGGATCACATCGCCGCCGTGGCGGGCGATGCTCAATGCGGTGTTGCGGCCGAGGCCCCGGCTGGCGCCGGTAACGAGCGAAATCGTGGACATCTGAGGCTCCTGTCAGTGGTGTCGAGGCGACGGAAACAATGTCGGGCGGGGCCATCTGGGCGGGTTGCCGGTTCCTCGGCTCTTCTTGCCTATTTCCATGGTCGTCGTGGGCCGAGCGGCGCCCGCGATCGCTCGGCGGGGCGACCGCCTGCATCCGCCGCGCTCCGGCGGCATGCCTGGGAATGCGCTGGGCGCCGCTCGCTTCCTTCTTCGAAGCGATCGGGCTCCGCACTCAGCGCAGGGCGTCGAGAATGGCGCGGTTGAAGGCCGGAATGTCGGAAGGCATGCGGCTGGTGATGATGTTGCCGTCGACCACGACCTCGGCATCGACCACTTCCGAACCGGCGTTCTTCAGATCCACGCGGATGGAGTACCAGCCGGTGGTGCGCCGGCCGCGGACCAGGTCCGCCTCGATCAGCAGCCAGGGACCGTGGCAGATCGAGGCCACCGGCTTGCCGGCGTCGGCCACGGCGCGAATGAGCTCGATCGCCTTGGGGAACATGCGCAGCGAGTCGGGGTTGGTGACGCCGCCGGGAAGCACGAGGCCATCGTAGGCGCCGGCATCGACCTGCTCCAGGGTCATGTCGGGAGTGAAGGTCCGCTCCGAAGGATTGGAGATGCCGGCGGCCTCGTCGTAGATCACTCCGCGAATGGGCCGGGCATGGGGCGCGGCCAGCGTGACCTCGATGCCGGCATCGAGCAGGGCCTGGCGCGGCTGGGCCAGTTCGGCTTCCTCGAAGCCATGGGTGGCCAACATCAGAACACGGGTCTTGCGCGTCATGTGCGTCTCCTGGTGGGAAGCGGGCCGGGCGGAATGCCCGGCGCCGGTGCACGATCACTCTGGTCCCGAGCGGGCCGGGCCGGTTGCCGGAACCTCGCACGTTCTTGCCTGATGCTCCGGCGCGATTGCATTCTCCACGCGGGCGGGACTATCGTTCGCCGATGGCCGACACCCTGCTCGCCGCCGTCCGCGGCTACGCGGACTTCCATGCCGACGCCCATGGCGTCGCGGACACGCCGATCGCCGGGTTGACGACGATCCGCGCCACCACGCCCAGCGAATTGCAGTACGCCATCTCGCGTCCGCTGGTCGCCCTGGTCGTGCAAGGCAGCAAGCGCGTGATGATGGGCAGCCGCACCTTCGACTTCGGCGCCGGCGACTGCCTACTCATCACCGCCGACGTGCCCACCGTCAGCCAGATCACCCGCGCCGATGCGGGCGCGCCGTACTACTCGCTGGTGTTCGACCTGGACCCGGCGGTGATCGAAGCGCTCGCGCTGGAGATGGACGTGGCGCAGGAACAGATCGGCGCGCCGGTACGGGTCGAACCGACCGAAAGCGAGGTCGCCGACGCCGCGCTGCGCCTGCTGCGCCTGCTCGATCGCCCGGCCGCCATGCCGGTCCTGAAGGCGCAATTCATCCGCGAGATGCACTTCTGGCTGCTGGCCGGACGCCATGGCCCGGCGATCCGCAATCTGGGCATGGCCGAAGGCAGCGCCCAGCGCGTGGCGCGGGCGGTGGCCATCATCCGGTCCGACTACGCGCAGCCGCTGCGGGTGGAACGCCTGGCCGAGGCGGCGGGCATGAGCGCCTCGACGTTCCACCAGCACTTCCGTGCCGTCACCACGCTCTCGCCGCTGCAGTTCCAGAAGCAGCTGCGCCTGATCGAAGCGCGGCGCATGATGTTGTCGGAAGGCACCTCGGCCAGCAGTGCCGCCTATGCCGTGGGCTACGAGAGCGTGCCGCAGTTCACCCGCGAGTACGGCCGGATGTTCGGCGCCCCGCCGGTGCGCGATATCCGGGTCGCCAAGACCAGGGTCCATGCCACGGCCTGAGCGCGGCTGACGCGCCACCGGAAAGGGCGGTCACATTCCGGCGGTTCATGGCCCAGGATCAGGGGGCGCTTGCGGCCCGCAGCGGCATTGCCTGGCGGTCCCTGCAACTCGCGGGGGCCGAGCCGCCCGCGAATCCGGCGACACATCGCCGGCTGCGTGTTTGAGCCGCTACTGGCTGCCCGCGAATCCCAGCTGGCGCCAGGCTTCGAACACCACCACGGCGACGGCGTTGGACAGGTTGAGGCTGCGGTTGTCCGGGCGCATCGGCAGGCGCAGGCGGTGTCCGGGCGCGACCTGCGCCAGCACGTCGGCGGGCAGGCCGCGAGTCTCCGGTCCGAACAGAAACGCATCGCCATCGGCAAAGGCAGGTGCGTCGTAGCGGGTGTCGCTGCGGGTGCTCAGCGCGAACAGGCGCGGCGGTGCGATCGCATGCAGGGCCGCATCCAGCGAGGCGTGAACCTGCAGGCGGGCGTACTCGTGGTAGTCCAGGCCGGCGCGCTTGAGCTGTCGGTCGCTGAGGTCGAAGCCTAGCGGCTCGATCAGGTGCAGCTGCGCGCCGGTGTTGGCGCAAAGGCGGATCACGTTGCCCGTGTTGGGCGGTATTTCGGGTTGGAACAGCAGTACGTGAAGCGTGGGCGTGGCGGTCATCGGCGCAGTTTACGCGTCGGCTCCGGCCGGCGCCGGGGAATCCTTTCTCCGGCTCAGCGCACCAGCTGGGTGGCCAGGTTCTGGCCCAGGCCCTGCAGGCTGGGCTGCAACTGCAGCATCGCGTTGTTCAGCGCGCCGCTGACCGCGGTGCCGATGACGAAGGCGGCCTGCGCTTCGGCGGCCTGCGCGGCGCTCGGACGCACCTGCACCGCGGCCAGGGTGACCACGCGCTGGCCCATCGCCGTTTCCGCGTTGAGCTGCGCGATCTGCTCGGCCGACGGACGCACCTGCACCGATGCCAGGGTGGGGATGCCGCTGGCCAGTTCGGCGTCGCGCTGCGCCAGCTGATCGGCGGACGGGCGAACCTGCACCGTCTCCAGGGTGGTGACGGCATTGGCGGCGAAGCTCGGCGCGGCGAAGGCGGCGGCGATGGCGAAGGTCAGGGCGAAGGAAGCGGTTTTCATGGCGGGCCTCGTTGTCTTGGTGTTGTTGAGCAGTGGTGTGGTAGTAAGGTAGTACACCGAATCAGGAAGAGCAAGCGGTTTTTCTGGTTTTCTAATTTTATTCAGCTACTGTTCATCTTTCGCTCGGCGTCTCATATGCCAGCTAGTGCAAAGCAGGCGCCGTGCCAAGTTCAACTTATTGATGAAAAAGGGAATTTTTTGGACCGCGAGTGTCCGCTGTCCGGACACCGGCCGGTGGCGTACGCGCGCCGTACGCATCTCGCGCCTCGCGGCGCAGGTGTTCTGGCCGGCGGGATGGGCGCCGGGCGTCGCTGCCGGGCCGATTGCGGCCGCTATGGGTGGGGTTGATGCCAGCGCCGTTCAGGACCGCTACGATCAACGGCCGTACTCCACCACTCCCGAAGGAACTCGCATGAGTGTGTTGTCGCGCCCGCGTGGTGCC
This sequence comes from Xanthomonas sp., assembly GCF_017163755.1. GTDB lineage: Bacteria > Pseudomonadota > Gammaproteobacteria > Xanthomonadales > Xanthomonadaceae > Xanthomonas_A. Next base: position 61,008 of record NZ_JAFIWC010000012.1, on the reverse strand, counting down.
CTGCTGGCCATCGCCCTGTCCACTGCCGTCGGCACCCTGGCGTACGCGCCGCCCGCGGCCTCGGCCAAGCGCCCGGCCAGCGCGCAGGTGGATATCCCGTTCGAGCAGTTCACCCTGCCCAATGGGCTGCGGGTGATCGTGCACACCGATCGCAAGGCGCCGATCGTGGCGGTCAATCTCTGGTACCACGTCGGCGCCAAGGACGAGCCGGCCGGGCGCACGGGCTTTGCGCACCTGTTCGAGCATCTGATGTTCCAGGGCAGCGAGAACCACCGTGGCGAGTTCTTCGAGCCGTTCAAGCAGGTCGGCGCCACCGACCAGAACGGCACCACCAACAACGACCGCACCAACTATTTCCAGAACGTGCCGACCACCGCGCTGGACATGGCGCTGTGGATGGAGTCCGACCGCATGGGCCACCTGCTCGGCGCGATCGACCAAGCCGCGCTGGACGAGCAGCGCGGCGTGGTGCAGAACGAGAAGCGCCAGGGCGAGAACCAGCCCTACGGCCAGGCCTGGGACGCGCTGGGCCGCGCGCTGTACCCGAAGGACCACCCGTACCACCACGGCGTGATCGGTTCGATGAACGACCTCAATGCCGCGTCGCTGGCCGACGTGAAGCAGTGGTTCCGCACCTGGTACGGGCCCAACAACGCGGTGCTGGTGCTGGCCGGCGACATCGACCTGGCCACCGCCAGGGACAAGGTCGCGCGCTACTTCGGCGACATCCCCGCCGGGCCGACGATGGCGCAGCCGAAGGTCGACGTGGCCGTGCGCAGCGTCGCCACCCGCCAGACGATGACCGACAAGGTGCCGCAGGCGCGCATCTACCGGGTCTGGAACGTGGCCCAGACCGGCACCGAGGACATCGACCGGCTGCAGCTGCTGGCGCAGGTGCTGGGCGGCGCCAAGTCGTCGCGGCTGGACCGGCGCCTGGTGCACGAGGACAAGCTGGTCGACCAGATCAGCGCCGGCGCGTGGCCGGGGCAACTGGGCTCCAACTTCGGCATCATCGCCACGGTGAAGCAGGGCGTGGATCCGGCCAAGGTCGAGGCGGCGATCGACGAGGAACTGCGCCGGCTGATCGACGACGGCCCGGGCAAGGACGAACTGGCGCGCGCCAAGACCGCCTTCCGCGCCGGTTTCGTCCGCGGCATCGAGCGGATCGGCGGCTTCGGCGGCAAGGCCGATGCGCTGGCCGAGTGCGCGGTGTATGTCGGCGACCCCGGCTGCTTCCGCACCTCGCTGGCCACCATCGACGACACCAGCGCGCGCCAGCTCAAGGCGGTGGGGCGCAAATGGCTGGCGCAGGGCGACCACACCCTGATCATCGAGCCGGGCGCGCGGGTGGCGCTGGCCGAGGCGCCGGCGGTGCAGCCGGCGCCGCTGAACCCGCCGCCGGCCGATCCCAGGTACCGCACGCTGCCCAGTGCGGTGGATCGCGCCGCGGGCGTGCCGCAGACCGCGCGCTTCCCCGAACTGAAGTTCCCGGCGCTGCAGCGTGCCACGCTGAAGAACGGCACCCGGCTGATCCTGGCCGAGCGCCACGATGTGCCGGTGGTGCAGTTCAGCTACGAGTTCCCCGGCGGCTTCAGCGCCGACCAGGGGCGCAAGTCCGGCACCGCCAACTTCACCATGGGCCTGCTCGACGAGGGCGCCGGCCGCTACGACGCGCTGGGCTTCGCCGACGCCGCCGATGCGCTGGGCGCCAAGCTCAGCGCCGGCGCCTCGCTGGACGCCGGCACCGCCTACCTGTCGGCACTGAAGGAGAACCTGGCGCCGTCGCTGGCGCTGTACGCGGACATGCTGCGGCGCCCGCGCTTCGAGCAGAAGGAGATCGAGCGGATCAAGGCGACCTGGATCGCCGGCATCCAGCAGGAGAAGGCGCAGCCGGCCGCGGTGGCGATGCGCGTGCTGCCGCCGCTGCTGTACGGCGACGGCCATCCGTACGCGATCCCGTTCAGCGGCAGCGGCACCGAGGCGGCGATCGCCGCGCTGGAGCGCGCCGACCTGGTCGACTTCCAGCGCGACTGGCTGCGGCCGGAGCAGGCGACGCTGATCGTGGTAGGCGACACCACGCTGGCCAAGATCGTGCCGTTGCTGGACGCGCAGTTCGGCGACTGGAAGGGCGAAGGCGCGGCGCCGGCGCTCAAGGCGCCGGCCGCGGCGCCGCGGCCGGCGCGGCCGCGGGTGTACCTGATCGACCAGCCCGGCGCGGTGCAGGCCAACCTGTTCGCCGCGCAGCTGGTGCCGCCGTCCACCGATCCGGCCTCGACCCGCTTCGACATCGCCAACGGCGTGCTCGGCGGCGAATTCACTTCGCGGCTGAACATGAACCTGCGCGAGAACAAGCACTGGTCGTACGGCGCGCGCAGTTCGGCGTCCAATGCGCTGGGCCAGCGCCCGTGGGCGGCCGCCGCGCCGGTGCAGATCGACAAGACCGCCCCGGCGCTGCAGGAGATGCACAAGGAGATCAGCGCCTTCGCCAGCGGCAAGGTGCCCCCCTCGAAGGAAGAAGTGGCGCGGATCCGCAACATCCAGACCCTGAGCCTGCCCGGCGCCTACGAGACCGCCAGCGCGGTGCTCAGCACGATCAGCGGCATCGTCCGCAACGGGCGCCCGGACGACTACGTGTTCCGGCGCAAGGCCGAGATCGAGGCGATGACCCCGGCGCAGGTGGCGCAGGCCGCGGCCCTCCTCGACCCCAACGCGCTGACCTGGGTGGTGGTGGGCGACCTGAAGCAGACCGAGCGCCCGGTGCGCGCGCTGAAGCTGGGCGAGGTCACCGTGATCGATGCCGACGGCAAGCCGGTGGACGCGGCCGGCGCTCCGGCGCCCAAGCGCTAGGAGCCGGCGGCCCCCGTCCCGGCATCGCCCGGGACGGGGGCTCGCGGCCGGCGGAACCCGCGCGGGCGGTGTCGCGGGCCGGCCGTCATTGCCAATTCAGCGATCTGCGGCACAATCCCGGTTCCCTTGTCCCAGCGGCCTTCGCCCATGCGCCTTCTGATCGTGACCGCCCTGATCGCCAGCCTCGCCGCCTGCACCTGGGTGCCGATGGCGCCGGAGGGCAAGGCCGTGCGGGTGCTGCCGCCGGGCCAGCCGCCGGCCGGCTGCCAGAAGCAGGGCGAGGTGGTGGTGTCGGTGAAGAGCAGCGTCGGCTTCTACCAGCGCAACCCGCTGCGGGTGCGCGAAGAGCTCGAGACCCTGGCCCGCAACGAGGCCCACGGAGTGGGCGCCAACACCGTGCAGGCGCTGGCCGAGCCGGTCGACGGCGAGCAGCGCTACGCCGCCTACCGTTGCGGCGCTGGCTGAACCGTTGGGCCGGGCGCCCGGCCCGGGAAATGTAAAGATGCGGTAAAACCGGGCAACCGCTAGAATTGGCGCCCCCTCGCCTGACCCTGGCGCTAACTTCGATGCTCTTCAAGAATGTCTCCATCGCGGGACTGGCGCATATCGATGCGCCGCACACGCTGACGTCCAAGCAGATCAACGAACGTCTGCAACCCACCTTCGACCGCCTGGGCATCCGCACCGACGTGCTCGGCGACATCGCCGGCATCCATGCGCGGCGCATGTGGGACCACGACATGCAGGCCTCCGACGCGGCGACGCTGGCGGCGCGCAAGGCCATGGACGACGCTGGCATCACCGCCGGCCAGGTCGGGCTGCTGGTCAACACCTCGGTCAGCCGCGACTACCTGGAACCGTCCACGGCCAGCATCGTCTCCGGCAACCTGGGCGTGGGCGAGGAATGCATGACCTTCGACGTCGCCAACGCCTGCCTGGCCTTCATCAACGGCATGGACATCGCCGCGCGGATGATCGAGCGCGGCGAGATCGACTACGCGCTGGTGGTGGACGGCGAGACCGCCAACCTGGTCTACGAGAAGACCCTGGAACGGATGACCTCCCCGGACGTCACCGCGCAGGAGTTCCGCGACGAGCTGGCGGCGCTGACCCTGGGCTGCGGCGCGGCGGCGATGGTGATGGCGCGCGGCGACCTGGTCCCGGACGCGCCGCGCTACCGCGGCGGCGTGACCCGCTCGGCGACGCAGTGGAACAAGCTGTGCCGCGGCAACCTGGACCGCATGGTCACCGACACCCGCATGCTGCTGATCGAGGGCATCAAGCTGGCGCAGAAGACCTTCGTCGCCGCGCGCCAGGCGCTGGGCTGGGCGGTGGACGAGCTGGACCAGTTCGTGATCCACCAGGTCAGCCTGCCGCACACCCAGGCCTTCATCAAGAACTTCGGCATCGACCCGAAGAAGGTGATGACGATCTTCGGCGAACACGGCAACATCGGCCCGGCCAGCGTACCGATCGTGCTGAGCAAGCTGCGGGAACTGGGACGCCTAAAGAAGGGCGACCGGATCGCGCTGATGGGCATCGGCTCGGGCCTGAATTGCTCGATGGCCGAGGTGGTCTGGTAGGGGCGCGCGCCGGGGCACGTCTCCGGCGGCAGATGTGCATAGAATTATTAAAAAATTATACATGTTGGCGGCGACATGTATATAAACTCGCTTTCCTTGCACATGGACGCCGCCATGCCCATTCCCGCGCTGCAGCGACTCGATCCGGCACGCTTCGAGACCGCGGCCATCCTCAAGCGCCTCAATGGCGCCAGCCGGAATCTGGCCGAGCTGAAGGGCGTCGCCGCCAGCATTCCGAACCAGAACATCCTGATCAACACGCTGACCCTGCAGGAAGCGCGCGATAGCTCGGCGATCGAGAACATCGTTACAACCCAGGACGACCTGTACCGCGAAGACAGCCCAGGGGCCGCCACGGGTACGGCGATCAAGGAAGTGCTGCGCTACCGGCAAGCGTTGCGCGCCGGCTTCGAACTGGTACGCCAGAGCGGACTGCTGACGCTCAACACGCTGTCGGGCATCCAAGAGCAGCTGGAGTGCAATCGCGCCGGTTTTCGCAAGCTGCCCGGGACCGCATTGCGCGATGGCGCAGGGCGGGTCATCTACGAACCGCCGCAGAGCGCAAACGACGTCATCCGGTTGATGGGGGAACTGGAATGCTTCATCCACGACCAGCCGCCTTTTGCGGCCGATCCGCTGGTGAAGATGGCGCTCATCCATCACCAGTTCGAAAGCATCCATCCCTTCTCCGATGGCAATGGGCGTACCGGGCGCATCCTCAACGTGCTGTATCTGGTCAAGGAGGGACTGCTGGATATCCCGGTGCTGTATCTGAGCCGGCATATCGTAAGGACGAAGCCGGACTACTACCGGTTGCTCCAGGCGGTGCGCGAACGCGACGCATGGGAGGAATGGGTGCTCTACATGCTCGATGCGGTCGCCGCCACTGCCGCCGAGACGGTCGCCACCATCGTGGCCATCAAGGAATTGTTGCAGGCGACCAAGCAGCGTGTACGCGAGAACTATCGGTTCTACAGCCGGGACTTGATCAACAATCTTTTCAACCATCCCTATACCCGGGTGGAATTTGCGCAACGCGAGCTGGGGGTGTCGCGCCTGACCGCGACCAAGTACCTGGATACGCTGGCGCAAGACGGCGTGCTGCAGAAGCTGCGAATCGGCCGCAACAACTACTACGTGAACCGCGCTCTTTTCGACCTCCTGGGCCGGGGGGCCGAGGAGCCGCAACGCGCGTGATGCATGCTGGCGGCGCGGATGCGTGGAAGCAGGTTGCCTGGTCTGCTGGCGCGGCACATGGCAGGTCATGGGGGACCCATGCACGCGCTGCCACCAGGCAAGATGCGCGTTGTTTCCAGTGCCGAATACAACGCAATATCGCTTCCATCTTTGAGGGATCTGGATCCAATGAACTACCCCGGCTACCCGTTCACCCCGCAGCGCTTCCAGGTCCGCTCGGGGCTGGCCATGTCCTACCTGGACGAAGGCCCGCGCGATGGCGACGTGGTGGTGATGCTGCACGGCAATCCGTCGTGGAGCTACTACTGGCGCAACCTGGTGTCCGCGCTCAGCGACAGGTATCGCTGCATCGTGCCCGACCACATCGGCATGGGCCTGTCGGACAAGCCGGACGATGCGCTGGGCGCGCAACCGGGCTACGCGTATACGCTGCAGTCGCGGGTGGACGACGTGGCGGCGCTGCTCGGGCACCTGGGCATCGGCGGGCCGATGACGCTGGCGGTGCACGACTGGGGCGGCATGATCGGCTTCGGCTGGGCGCTGTCGCATGCGGCGCAGGTGAAGCGGCTGGTGATCACCAACACCGCCGCGTTCCCGATGCCGGCGGCGAAGAAGATGCCGTGGCAGATCGCGCTGGGCCGCGACCTGAAGCTGGGCGAGCTGCTGATCCGCCGCTTCAACGCGTTCTCGGCCGGCGCCGCGTGGATCGGCGTGGAGCGGCGCATGCCGGCCGACGTACGCCGTGCCTACGTGGCGCCGTACGACAGCTGGGCCAACCGCATCAGCACGGTGCGCTTCATGCAGGACATTCCGCTGAGCCCACGCGACCGGGCGTGGCCGCTGCTGGAAGAAGCCGGCCGGCGCTTGCCCGAGTTCGCCGACCGCCCGGCGTTCATCGGCTGGGGCCTAAAGGATTTCGTGTTCGACAAGCATTTCCTCGATGGCTTCCGCGCCGCGTTGCCGAACGCGCAGGTGCAGGCCTTCGACGACGCAGGCCATTACGTGCTCGAGGACAAGGCCGCGGTGCTGGTGCCGGCGATCCGCCGCTTCCTGGATACGCACCCGTTGTAGTGCTGCCTGGGCAGTTCCTGCACGTCTTCGTCGCTGCTCGACAAGGTGTTGCACGGCTCGGCCGGGATGTCCTCGATGCGCACGCGTTCGCCGGTTCGAGGCCGGCCGCCGCTGCGCGGTCGCAGCGGCGATCGCAGGCGTGGCTTCAGCTTCGACAGGCCGCATCCCGTGCCGGGCCTGCACTCGCTCGGCGGCTGATGACGGCACGAGCCACCTGGAGCCGCTTGTACAGAATCCGACCGAGCCCTGCAGGAGGGATTTCAGGCGACCTCGGCCCTCTGCCCGAACCGGGCGTTGCGCGTAGTCCGCGCGCTCAGGCGTCAGGATGGTTGCGTTCGACCACCCCGTCCCAGTCGTCCGGGGTCAGCGCCGGCAGGCCATGGGCGATGCGCGCCTTGTCGCACTGCGCGCTGGCCGCGCCGAATTCCCATGATGCCGGCACGTCGCGGCACACCGACGGCCGTTGCGGGTGGATGCTGCAGCGCGAGTACGCGCCGATGCGCGCGTCCAGCGCCACGCAGCGCGGCTGCGACTGCGAGGTGCCGCGCATCACCCGCTCGTGCGTGCGCAGCGGCTCGGTGAGCGCGATCGGCACCCTGCCGCCCATGTCCGGATCGGCCTCGCTCCAGTGGAAACTGACGCGAAAGTAGGCGCAGCAGGCGCCGCAGGTGAGGCAGGGATGTGCCATGGGAGCCGGGCCTTGCGCGGCAAACAGCGTGGGGGGCGCGGCATTCTGCCGCAATCGCGGTGGCACGCAAGGGCCCGCGCAGGCGCGGGCTGAACCGCGGCGGCGGCGTTCAGGCCCGTCGCCGCGCTTGCGGCGGGAGAAAGGGGCCTGCACGAGTCGTTCTGGAGAGTGCTCGTGGTGGCCTGGCCGAACGTGGTTCCTGCGGCCTGCCGCGTCCGCATCCGCCGCATCCAGCGTGGGGCCGTCGTGCGCGTGCCGTCCACAGGGTTTGCCTGCCGGGGCGGCGCCATCGGCGATAATCGGCCGATGACCTCCCTCTGCAACATCGCCGCCGCGCTGCCTGCACTGGCGCGCGAGCATCCCGAGCGCATCGCCCTGCGCTGTCCCGGCCGCCGCGGTGCCGACGGCCTGGCGGCCTACGACGTCACCGTGAGCTATGCGCAGCTGGACGCGCGCAGCGACGCCATCGCCGCCGGGCTGGCGCGCCACAGCATCGGCCGCGGCACCCGCTGCGTGGTGATGGTGCGGCCGTCGCCGGAGTTCTTCCTGCTGATGTTCGCGCTGTTCAAGGCCGGCGCGGTGCCGGTGCTGGTCGATCCCGGCATCGACAAGCGCGCGCTGCGCCAATGCCTGGACGAGGCGCAGCCGGAGGCGTTCATCGGCATCCCGCTGGCGCAGCTGGCGCGGCGGCTGCTGGGCTGGGCCAGGTCGGCCAGGATCCTGGTCACCGCCGGGCGCCGCTACGGCTGGGGCGGCACCACGCTGGCGCAGGTGGAACGCGACGGCGCCGGCAGCGGCCCGCAGCTCAGCGCCACCGGCGCGGACGACGTCGCCGCCATCCTGTTCACCAGCGGCTCCACCGGCGTGCCCAAGGGCGTGGTGTACCGGCACCGGCATTTCGCCGGCCAGATCGAACTGCTGCGCAACGCCTTCGACATGCGGCCCGGCGGCGTGGACCTGCCGACGTTCCCGCCGTTCGCGCTGTTCGACCCCGCGCTGGGGCTGACCTCGGTGCTGCCGGACATGGACCCGACGCGCCCGGCCAAGGCCGATCCGCGCAAGCTGCACGCGGCGATCGCGCGCTTCGGGGTGACCCAGCTGTTCGGCTCGCCGGCGCTGATGCGGGTGCTGGCCGACTACGGCCAGCCGCTGCCGACGCTGACCCGGGTGACCTCGGCCGGCGCGCCGGTGCCGCCGGACGTGGTCGCCAGGATCCGCGCGCTGCTGGCGCCGGACGCGCAGTTCTGGACCCCGTACGGGGCCACCGAATGCCTGCCGGTGGCGGTGATCGAAGGCCGCGAACTGGAGGCCACCCGCGCCGCCACCGAGGCCGGCGCCGGCACCTGCGTGGGCCGCGCGGTGCCGCCGAACCAGGTGCGGGTGATCCGCATCGACGATGCGCCCATCGCCGAGTGGGACGACGCGCTGTGCGTGGCGGACGGCACGGTCGGCGAGATCACCGTCGCCGGCCCGACCGCCACCGACGCCTACTACCGGCGCGATGCCGCCACGCGCAGCGCCAAGATCCGCGAACGCCGCGCCGACGGACGCGAGCAGGTGGTGCACCGGATGGGCGACGTCGGCTATTTCGACGCGCAGGGCCGGCTGTGGTTCTGCGGGCGCAAGACCCAGCGCGTGCAGAGCGCCGCCGGCACGCTGTTCACCGAGCAGGTGGAGCCGGTGTTCAACGCGCTGCCGTGGCTGCGGCGCAGCGCGCTGGTCGGCGTCGGCGCGGCGGGCGCGCAGCGGCCGGTGCTGTGCTACGAACTGCAGCCGGGCGTGGCCGCGCCGGCGGACGCGCCGGCGGCGCTGCATGCGCTGGCGCAGGCGCATGCGCACACCCGCGGCATCGCCGATTTCCTGCGCCACCCCGGGTTCCCGGTGGACATCCGCCACAACGCCAAGATCGGCCGCGAGAAGCTGGCGATATGGGCGGCGGGCCGCGTGCGCTGAGCCGGCCGTCATGAGCGAACGCTACCGCCTGGACGACCTGCATATCGACGTGGCGCGGCAGCGGGTGGAACGCGGCGGCGCCGCGCTCGAGGTGGGCGGGCTGAGTTTCCGCCTGCTGCACTACCTGCTGCTGCAGGGGCAGCGGGTGGTCGGCTTCGACGAGCTGATCGAACGGGTCTGGGCGCCGGCGCAGGTCAACGAGGAAACCGTCACCCAGCGCGTGCGCCTGCTGCGCCAGGCGCTGGGCGACACGTCGCGGCAGCCGCGCTACCTGCGCTCGGTGCGCGGGCAGGGCTACCAGCTGTGCGCGCCGGTGCAGGCGGACACCGCTGCCGCGCCGGTGCCGGAAGCGGCGGCTGCGCGGCGCCGACGCGGCGCATGGATCGCCGCGTGCGCCGCGCTGCTGGCGCTGGTCGCCTGCGGCGTGGCCTGGCAGTTGGGGTCGCGCACGTCGCCGCCGGCGCGCGCGCCGCTGCTGCAGCGCGCCGACTACTACGCCGGCATCGGCCAGCGCGACGACAACGAACGCGCGATCGCCCTGTACCGGCAGCGCCTGCAGGAGGCGCCGGACGATACGCAGGCGCAGCTCGGCCTCAGCCGCGCGTACAGCGCGCGCGTGTGCCAGTACGACGGCGACGCCGCGTTCGCGGTGCAGGCGCAGCGGCTGGCCGAGCGCGTGGCCGCGGTGCAGCCGCGGCTGGCCGCCGCCCATTCGGCGCGCGGCTACGCGCTGGACTGCCAGGGGCGCAACGCCGACGCGCTGGCCGCCTACGAGCGCGCGCTGCAGCTGGACCCGGGCGCCGACGCGGTGCGTGGTTCGGCCGCCTACCTGTACGAGCGGCAGGGGCGGCTGGTGCAGGCGCTGGCGGCCAACCTGGCGGTGCGCGATCCGGCGCGGGTGCGGTTCCTGCCGATCCAGATCGCCAGCAATCTGAGCCTGCTCGGCTACGCCGGCGCCGCCGAGGCGCGCTATCGGCGCAGCTTCCAGCTGTATCCGGACAACGTGTTCTCCAACCAGGCGTGGCCGGCCTTCCTGTTCGAGCACGGCCGTGCCGGCGAGGCGCAGGCGGCGCTGGACGAGGCGCTGGGCCGCGGCACCGAACACGCCGGCCTGCACCTGCTGCAGGCCGAGCTGGCGCTGGCGCGCGGCGACGCGGCGGGCGCGCGGCAGGCCAGCCTGCGCGCGCTGCGGCTGCGCCCGCACGGCAGCTTCGCGCAGACGGTGGCGTGGGCGGTGGCGGCGCAGCCGGTGCCGGCGCCGGGCGCGCTGCATGCGCGCGCGCAGGGACTGCTCGGCAGCGTCGAACGCGGCGGCGATCCGTTCGATGCGGTCGACGCCGCGGTGCTGCTGTTGCGCGCTGGCACGCCGGAGGCGGCGCTGCAGGCGCTGCGCCGCGCCGAGGCGGCCGGCTACCGCAACGCCGGCTACCTGCGCGCCTCGCCGTTGCTGGCGCCGCTGCGCGCGCAGCCGGGTTTCGCCGCGCTGCTGGCGCGGATCGATGCCGACCTCGCCGCGCAGCGCGCGCGGCTGCGCGGCGCCGGGCTGCTGCCGGCGGAAACCGGCGCGGCTACGGCAGCGCCTTGAGCACGTAGTCGGCCAGCAGTTTCTGCGACTGCGGGTGCATCTGCCGCGTGTTGTAGGCGCTGCGCGTGATCACCACCACCAGGCGTTCCTCGGGCAGCACGAACACGTAGTTGCCGCCGTTGCCGGACATCGCCCACACCCCGCGTTCGGCGCCGCGCACCGGGAAGCGGAAGCGCCACAGCTGGTAGCCGTAGTCGGCGTCCTCGCGCGCCTGCGCATGCACCGTGGTCATCGCCCGCACCCAGGCGGCGGAGATCACCTGGCGGCCGCGCCAGCGCCCCTGGTCGAGCAGCAGCTGGCCGAACTTGGCCAGGTCGCGGCTGCGGTAGCGGGTGCCGCCGCCGCCCATGCCGACGCCTTCGGAAGACAGGTTCCACTGCGCGCCGGCGATGCCGAGCGGCCGTTCCAGCACCTGCGCCGAGAAGTCCTGCAGGCGCTGCCCGCTCGCCTTCTCGACCAGCGCGCCGAGCAGGAACGAGCCGGCGGTGCAGTAGGCGAAGGCGCGCCCGTGCGGGCTCTGCTGCGGCCGCTTCATCCACGGCGCATAGCCCTTGATCGGCAGGTCCAGGGCGAACTGGGTCCAGTCCGCGCTCAGGTACATGCGCTCTTCGTTGCCGGCGGAGAACGCGTTGTCGTCGTCGCATTCCCACTGCGAGCTCATCGTCAGCAGGTCCTCGACGGTGATGCGGCGCTTGCGCGGGTCCGGGTGCTGCCATTGGCGCTCGCCGAAGTAGTCGTAGACCCTGGCCTGCGCGTCGGGGATCAGCTTGCGGTCGATGGCCGCGCCGACCAGCAGCGCGGTCACGCTCTTGGTCGCCGAGCGCGCGTCGTGCCGGGTTTCGCGGTCGGCGCCGCCGAAGTAGCGTTCGTAGACCAGCGCGCCGTCGCGCGCGATCAGCACGCTGCGGGTGTCCGGCGCCTGGCCGTCGGCGATGGCCTGTTCCATCGCCGCCAGCAGCGGCAGGTTCCAGCCGGCGGCCGCGGCGTCGGCGACCGGCCAGCCATCGTCGAGCGCGGGCGGGGTGGGGACGGCGGGCGCGGCGCGCAGCGGGGCGACGACGAGCACGAGGACGGCGAGCAACAGGATCGACAGACGCGGCATGGTGGGCTTCCGGGTTGAGGTCCGGCCACTGCGCCACGGCCGCCGATGAAGTGCCTGATGTGCGGGTGAAGAATTATGAAGTCGTTGCGGATCAGGGGCTTGCGCATGCGCGCCGGCCGCCGGCCGTGGCGCCGCGTCGCCATCGGCCGCCGCCGCGGGCTATCGTGTGCGGCCTGCGGGCACGGATCGGTAAGGCGATGAAGATAGTGGTGACGGGTGGCGGCGGTTTCCTCGGGCAGGCGCTGTGCCGCGGCCTGCTCGAACGCGGCCACGAGGTGCTCAGCTTCAACCGCGGCCACTATCCGCAGTTGCAGGCGCTGGGCGTGGGCCAGATCCGCGGCGACCTGGCCGACGCGCAGGCGGTGCGGCACGCGATCGCCGGCGCCGACGCGGTATTCCACAACGCGGCCAAGGCCGGGGCGTGGGGCAGCTACGACAGCTATCACCAGGCCAACGTGGTCGGCACCGAGCACGTGCTCGCCGCCTGCCGTGCGGCCGGCGTCGGGCGGCTGGTCTACACCTCCACGCCCAGCGTCACCCATCGCGCCACGCACCCGGTCCAGGGCCTGGGCGCGGACCAGGTGCCGTACGGGGAGGACTTCCAGGCGCCGTACGCGGCGACCAAGGCGATCGCCGAGCGCGCCGTGCTCGCCGCCAACGACGCGCAGCTGGCCACCGTGGCGCTGCGCCCGCGGCTGATCTGGGGGCCGGGCGACAACCAGCTGCTACCGAAGCTGGCCGCGCGCGCGCGGGCCGGGCGCCTGCGCCTGGTCGGCGACGGCAGCAACCTGGTCGACACCACCTACATCGACAACGCCGCGCAGGCCCACTTCGACGCGTTCGCGCATCTGGCGGTCGGCGCGCCCTGCGCCGGCAAGGCGTATTTCATCTCCAACGGCGAGCCGCTGCCGATGCGCGACCTGATCAACCGGCTGCTGGCCGCGGTCGGCGCGCCGCCGGTGCACAAGACGCTGTCGTTCAAGGCCGCCTACCGGATCGGCGCGCTGTGCGAAACGCTGTGGCCGTTGTTGCGGCTGCGCGGCGAGCCGCCGCTGACCCGGTTCCTGGCCGAGCAGCTGTGCACGCCGCACTGGTACAGCATGGAACCGGCGCGGCGCGACTTCGGCTACGTGCCGCGGGTGACGATCGAGCAGGGTCTGGCGCGGTTGGCATCATCATGGCGCAACGACACGCCCGTCACCTCGTGACGACCGGCGTTTGCAGAAGATGTCCCCGCGCCGATTCGGCACGACAACATTTGGACATTGCCATGCTGCATTACGCCATCATCTTCTTCGTCATCGCCATCATCGCCGCAGTGCTCGGCTTCAGCGGTATCGCCGGTGCGGCGACCAACGTCGCCTGGATCCTGTTCGTGGTGTTCCTGATCCTGGCGGTGATCTCCATGTTCCGTCGCGGCAAGGTGTAGTCGACCGCGTCGCAGGACACGTGCGGCCCGCGCGCTGGAGCGTATCCGGTGCGCGGGCCGTTTGCGTTTGCGCGCGTCGCATCTGCGGGCATTTGAAGCGCCCGCTCGCCGCGGCCGTCATGCCGCCTGTTCGCCGTTCTCCGGCAGCGGCGCGCGCCGCTCCAGTGCCAGTTCGATCAGCCGCGTGATCAGGTCGCGGTAGCTCAGGCCGCTGCCCTGCCACAGCTTCGGGTACATGCTGATGCGGGTGAAGCCGGGCAGCGTGTTGACCTCGTTGACCAGCACCTCGCCGGCGGCGGTCAGGAACACGTCCACTCGCGCCAGCCCGGCGCAGTCCAGCGCCCGATAGGCGTCGATGGCGATGTCGCGGATGCGTTGCGCGCTGGCCGCGTCGATCGCCGCCGGCACCACGGTTTCGGCCCCGGTCTGGCTGATGTACTTGGTCTCGTAGGAATAGAAGTCGTCGTGCACCACCACTTCGCCGCACACGCTGGCCTGCGGCGCCTCGTTGCCGAGCACCGCGCATTCGATCTCGCGCCCGGCGATCGCCGCCTCCACCAGCACCTTGCGGTCGTAGCCCAGCGCCAGCGCCAGCGCCGCGTCGAACTGCGCCGCGTCGCGCACCTTGCTCACGCCCACCGACGAGCCCTGGTTGGCCGGCTTGACGAACAGCGGCAGGCCGAACTGCGCCGCCAGCGCGGCGAAGTCGGCCTGCGCGGCGGTGTGGCGGTGGAAACAGGCGAACGGCGCCACCGCCAGCCCGGCGTCGCGCAGCAGGCGCTTGGCCACGTCCTTGTCCATGGCCACCGCCGAGCCGAGCACGCCGGAGCCGACGAACGGCAGGCCGGCCATGCGCAGCAGGCCCTGCAGCGAGCCGTCCTCGCCGAGCGTGCCGTGCACGATCGGGAATGCCACGTCGAGCTGTTGCAGCGCCTGCATCGGGTCCAGCGCCGGTTCGTCGGCGGACAGGCGCAGCGCGATGCGCGCCGGATCGTCGGCATGCAGCAGGAAGCCGCCGGGGTCGCCGCACCGATGCCAGCAGCCGCGCTTGTCGATGCCGATCAGGCGCAGGTCGAAGCGTTCGCGGTCCAGCGCATCGGCGATGTTCTTCGCCGATTGCAGGGACACCTCGTGCTCGGCCGACCGGCCACCGAAGATGATGCCGACCCGGATCTTGCGCATGTATTGATTCCTCGCCGCAGGGCGTCGCTCAGGGCCGCATAGCATGAACCCTCGCCGGCCCCGCACCCAGTCCGCGCGTTGTCGCATGGCGTATGGCCGCACCCTTGTAGAATGCGCGGCATGTCGCCTTCCCCCTTCGATGCCCTCAAGCCCCTGGCCGGCCGCGCGCTGGAAGCGGCGCTCAACCGCGCGCTGGCGCTGGACCCGGACACCCGCGAGGCGCTGCGCGGCCTCGACGGCCAGCGCGTGGCGCTGACCCTGGACGCGCCGGCGCTGGCGTTGCAGATCCGCGTGGAGGGCACGCGCCTGCGGGTCGGCCCGGTGGATGCGGCGCAGGAGCCGGACCTGTCGGTACGCAGCACGCTCGGCGGGCTGTTCGCGCAGCTGCCGTTCCTGGCCCAGGCGCGGCGGCCGTCGGCGCCGGGCGGGCGCGTACGCGTGTCCGGCGATGCCGAACTGGCGCGGCGCCTGCAGCAGCTGGCCGGCCGCTTCGATCCGGACTGGCAGCAGCCGTTCACCCGCGTGTTCGGCGAGGTGCTGGGCGTGCAGCTGGCGCAGGCGGTGCGCTCGGCGCTGCAGCAGGCGCAGCGCAGCGCGCGCGACCTGGCGCAGACCGCCGCCGAGTACGTCACCGAGGAATCGCGCGACGTGGTGCCGCGCGCCGAGCTGGAGGCGTTCTACGACGACGTCGACGCGATCCGCGACGATGTCGAGCGCCTGGCCGCGCGCGTGGCGCGGCTGGATGCGGGGCGCGGCGCATGAAGGCGATCTTCCGTGCCAGCCGCATCGGCCGCGTGGTCCTGCGCTACCGCCTGGACGACCTGCTCGACGGCACCCCGGCCGAGCGCTGGCTGCGCCTGGCCAAGCCGTTCGTGCCGCGCGCCAGCGCCGACATCGCCGCGCAGTCGCGCGGCGCGCGGCTGCGCCTGGCGCTGCAGGACCTGGGCCCGATCTTCGTCAAGTTCGGGCAGATCCTGTCCACCCGCCGCGACCTGATGCCGCCGGACGTGGCCGAGGAGCTGACCCTGTTGCAGGACCGGGTGCGCCCGTTCGACGGGCAGGCGGCGCGGCGCATCGTCGAGCAGGCGCTGGGGCAGCCGATCGGCGTGGCCTTCGCCAGCTTCGACACCACGCCGCTGGCCTCGGCGTCGATCGCGCAGGTGCATGCGGCGACGCTGCACGACGGCCGCGAGGTGGTGGTCAAGGTGCTGCGCCCGGACATCGAACGGCAGATCGGCGCGGACATCGCGCTGCTCAAGTCCGCCGCCGCGCTGGTCGACCGCGCGCATCCGCGCGCCGACAAGATCCGCCCGCGCGAAGTGGTCGCCGAGATCGAGACCACGCTGGCCGCCGAGCTGGACCTGCAGCGCGAAGGCGCCAACGCCAGCGTGCTGCGCCGCTTCTGGCTGGACTCGGACGACCTGTACGTGCCGGAGGTGATCTGGAGCCACACCGCCGAGCGCGCGCTGACCCTGGAGCGGGTGCGCGGCATTCCGTCGGACGACATCGCCTCGCTCGACGCCGCCGGCATCGACCGCAAGGCGCTGGCGGCCAAGGGCGTGCGCGTGTTCTACACCCAGGTGTTCCGCGACAACTTCTTCCACGCCGACGCGCACGCCGGCAACATCTGGGTCGACAGCGATCCGTCGCGGCGGATCAACCCGCGCTTCATCGCGCTGGATTTCGGCATCATGGGCCAGCTGTCGCAGGAAGATCAGTACTACCTGGCCGAGAACTTCATGGCCATCTTCAACAAGGACTACCGGCGCATGGCCGAGCTGCACGTGGAGGCGGGCTGGATGCCGGCCAACGTGCGCATCGACGAGCTGGAAGCGGCGGCGCGCTCGGTGTGCGAGCCGTACTTCACCCGCCCGCTGTCGCAGATCTCGCTGGCCGAGGTGCTGATCAAGCTGTTCCGGGTGGCGCAGCGCTACCAGCTGACCCTGCAGCCGCAGCTGATCCTGCTGCAGAAGACCCTGCTCAACATCGAGGGCGTGGGCCGCCAGCTCGATCCGCAATTGGACATCTGGGCGGTGGCGCGGCCGGTGCTCGAGCGCATCCTGCTCGAACGCTACAGCCCGCAGCGCGCGCTGCAGGAGCTGCGCAAGCGCCTGCCCGAGATCATGACCCACGCGCCGGATATGCCGCGCCTGGTCCACGCCTGGCTGCGCCAGCAGGTCGAAGGCCGCCACGAGCTGTCGATGCGTTCGCGCGACCTGTTCGAGCTCAACCTGATCCTGCTGCGCATGCAGCGGCGCGTGGTCACCGCGATCACCGGCGTCGGCCTGCTGACCGTGGCCGCGCTGCTGTACGCGCTCGATGCCGGCGGGCCGCAGCTGGCAGCGGTCTCGGTGTGGGCATGGGGCGCCGGCGCGGTAGGCATGGTCAGCCTGCTGTCGGCGTGGTGGCGGCGCTAGCGCCGCGCGCGTCCGGCCTTCGCAGCGCCCGTCGCCCGCCACCACCGAGAACCGCCATGCACGACCACCCGCAACGCGCCAGCGCCGGACGCGGCGACGCCACGTCATACCCGCATCGCGGCGGCGACCGGCACCGGCGCACCGCCCACGCCACAGGCGTCGGCGCGACCGCGCGCCGACCGGCGCGGAACCGACGATGAGCGAACTGCAAGCCGAAGCCGCTGCCACGCCGCCGGCGCCGGCGATCGAGGTGCTGTACCGCGACGAGGCGCTGGCCGTGGTCAACAAGCCGGCCGGGCTGATGGTCCACGACAGCAAGCTGGCGCGCGGCGAAAACGACTTCCTCGCCGACCGGCTGCGCGAGCAGTTCGGCCGCCCGGTGTTCCTGGTGCACCGGCTGGACCGCGCCACCAGCGGCTGCCTGCTGCTGGCCTTCGACCGCCACAGCGCCGGCGCGCTGGGCAAGTCGCTGATGGACGGCGGCCTGGACAAGGACTACCTGGCGGTGTGCCGCGGCTGGCCGGCCGAGGAGGTGTTCGAAGTCGACCACGCGCTCGATGGCGGCCCGGGCAAGCCGCTGAAGAAGCCGGCGCTGACCCGCTTCGCGCGGCTGGCCATCGGCGAGCTGCCGGTGCCATCGGGCGAGTTCGCGACCTCGCGCTATGCGCTGCTGCGCTGCAGCCCGGTGACCGGCCGCTTCCGGCAGATCCGCCGCCATCTCAAGCACCTGTCGCACCACATGATCGGCGACACCAGCCATGGCGACGGCCGCCACAACCGCATCTTCCGCATGCACGGCGTGCACCGCATGCTGCTGCATGCCGAGCGCCTGGCGTTCCCGCATCCGGACGGGCGCCGGATCGAGGCGCGCGCGCCGCTGGATGCGGCGTTCGAGCGCACCTTCGGCCTGTTCGGCTGGCCGACGGCGCCCTGGCGACGGCCGGAGTGATGGCCGCTGAAGGTTGCACACGGGGCAGTCCGCGCAGGGCGCTGCACCTGCCGTAGGAGGGGCGTGGAGCGCAGGTTCGTGCCGGGCGATGGATGGCCGTGCGTCATCTACGGTTCGTTGGTGTCCCGACCACCGCGTGCGTCAGGGCGCTTCGCGTCCTCCACGGGCGCAGCGGGCGCATTCGCGCGGCGGTGACCGGCGGATTCGCGCAGGCGCTGCTGCTCAGTGGCGAGCTCGTCGAAATGGCGCCGGCGTGGACAACGGCTTCAGCGGCCAAGCGCGTCCGCAGCCGGGCATCAAGGCCGGCTGCCATCAGGCTACGCGGCGCCCGCCGCCTGGGCGGCCGCGCCATCGGCTCCGGCAGGGCCGATGGCGCGAGGCTTCAGGGCGTGCCTGCGGCCGGTTCGTTGACGATCTTCTCCAGGTCCTTCTGCAGGTCGGCGAACAGCGGCGTCATCTTCTGCTGGATCGCCGTCACCAGGTTCTGCATCAGCAGCGGGGTCTTGTCGAGCAGACTCTGGCCGGCCGGGCTCTCGTAGAACTCGGCCATCGCCAGCACGTCCTCCTTGGAGAACGATTGCTTGTACAGGGTCACGTACATCGGCCGCATTTCCTGCCACGACAGCGCCTTGCGCACGGTGGCCTCGGTGCGTTCCTGGATCCGCTGCAACTGCTGTTGCTGCTGCGGGGTGAGCTGGCGCTGCGCGGTCAGCTGGGCGAACTGCTGGCGCTGCATCGCCTCCATCTGCGGCAGCATCGTGTCGAGCATGTTCTGCGCCCGCGACGCCGACAGCAGGCGGTTGACGTCGGCATCGCTGGGCGGCACCGCCAGCGCGGGCGCGACGGCCAGGGCGAGCATCAGGACCAGCAGCAGGCGCAGCGGCCATGCGCGCGCCGGGGAGTGGGTCGGTTTCATCGAGCTTCCTGCATTTTCTGGGACCGGCGCCAGGATACGGGAATCGCCATGGCGTCGCCGCTGACGACGCGCGCTCTTCTTTTGGGAGGGACTTCAGTCCAGACGGGCGACGTGCGCAGACGCACGTTGGGTCGTGCGCCGGGCGCGCCGGCAGCGATGGGCCCGGGCGCTTGGCAGGGGAGGTCGCGTCCGGGCCAAGTCCTGCAACGCATCAGGCGTGGAGGTTGCCGAACTGCCGTGGCTTCGGCCCTGGCTCCGGTGCGACAACGATCGGCAAGGGGCGTGAACAGCGCAGCCGCCTGGAGCGCTGGGCCATTTCGGCTAGGCGGCTTCACCGACAGGGAAAGCCAGGCTTCGCAGTGCCACTTGTGGAAGGGACTCCAGTCCCGACGCCCGGCCAGGTCGCCCGTCGGGACTGAAGTCCCTCCCACAGAAGAGCGACATGCAGGCCGGATCGTAGCGCTCCCTCGGACCCGGCCAGGGGAACGGATCCGGCAACGGTTCAGCCGTCGCGCGCGGCCCGGCGGCGGGGGGCGCGGGTAAATCAAGCGGTATTGCGGATGCCCTACAATCGGCGGATGGGGAACGATGCGATCCACATCTCGGCCAGCCTGTCGATTCCGGAAAGCGAAATCGTCGAGCGTTTCGTGCGCGCCAGCGGCGCGGGGGGGCAGAACGTCAACAAGGTCTCCACCGCGGTGGAGCTGCGTTTCGACCTGGCCAACTCGCCGTCGCTGCCGGAGCCGCTGCGCGCGCGGTTGCTGGCGCGGCGCGATCGCCGCATCACCGCCGAGGGCGTGCTGGTGATCGACGCGCAGCGCTTCCGTACCCAGGACCGCAACCGCGACGACGCGCGCCAGCGCCTGGCCGAGTTCATCGCCGCCGGGCTGTCGGTGCCGAAGCGGCGCATCGCCACCAAGCCCTCGCACGGCGCCAAGCTGCGGCGCCTGGACGCCAAGCGCGAGCGCAGCCAGATCAAACGCGGCCGTTCGCCCGGCCGCTGGGAGTGAACTTTTGACCGAACACGATTTCTCGTTGCCGCCCGCCACCCCGAACATGCCGATGGTCAAGCCCAGCCGCTTCGGCCGCTGGCTCGGCCGCACCGCGCTGCGCCTGACCGGCTGGCGGGTGGTCGGCCAATTCCCGGACGCGCCGAAGGTGGTGATGATCGTGGCCCCGCATTCGTCCAACTGGGACGGCTTCCTGGGCTTTGCGGTGAAGTTCGCGGTCGGCTTCGAGGTGCGCGTGCTCGGCAAGACCCAGCTGTTCTGGTGGCCGCTGGGGCCGCTGCTGCGCAAGCTCGGCGGCATCCCGCTGGACCGCAAGTCGCCGCGCGGGGTGGTCGAGCAGGCGGTGGCGCTGATCCGCGGCGCGCAGCGCATGTGGTACGTGATCACCCCCGAAGGCACGCGCAAGCGCGTGGAGAAATGGAAGGTCGGGTTCTGGAAGATCGCCCACGGCGCCGAGGTGCCGATCTTCCCGGTCTACTTCGACTACCCCAGCCGCACCGTCGGCCTGGGCCCGCTGTTCCATACCAGCGACGACATGCACGCCGACATCGCCGCGATCCGCACCTGGTACCGGCCGTGGCGCGGCAAGCACCGCGATACGCTGTGAGGCTTGCCGGCACGTCGATGCGGATGCGCTTGCTGTAGGAGCGGCTTCAGCCGCGACAGGGTGCTACCGGTAACGCCCTGTCGCGGCTGAAGCCGCTCCTACAAGGGCGCGCCGTCGAAACATGCCCCAGCAGCGCCGCTACCGCGCGCTGCCGTCGCTTGTGCGTACATGCTGCGGCCCACGGTGTCGAACCCGGGCACGTCGTAGTACGGACGGGGCGTGTAGGTGCAGCCGCGGCGACATCTTCGGCACAGGTGGATGTCACCTGTGGGAGCGACTTCAGTCGCGACGGGCATTGCCGGTAACGCCCCGTCGCGACTGAAGTCGCTCCCACAAAGAGCGCTCTCCGATCTGGAACAGCCGAAAAGCGCGCCAGCCGCAGCGCCGCTACAGCGCGCTGCCGCCGAACTTGTGCGTGTACTGCAGGTATAGGCTGCGTCCCACGGTGTCGAACCAGGACACGTCGTAGTACGGGTACGCGGTGTAGGTGCGGTCGTGCGGCGGCATCTTGTCGACAGGTCGGTCACCGCCAGCGACAGCTGCGCATGGTCGCCGATGCGGTACTGCACCGAGGTGTTGCAGCGCCTGGCGCCGCCTCGCGAACGGCGCTGCGCAGGGGGAAACCGCGCCGCCGTTCGTCCCCTGTCTGCGAAGAGCCGCTAGGCTCGGTGCCTGTCCGCCCCTCTAGGAGATCCGCATGACCCGTTTCGTCGGCACGTTCCGGCCCTGGATGCTGCTGCTGGGCCTGTGCCTGGCCGTGCCCGCCGCCGCGCGCGACTACCGCCAGTACCTGGTCGGCGACCGGGCCCTGCCCACGCCCGGTCCGGTCGCGCCGGGGCTGCTGCTGATGGGCGGCGGCGACCGCAACTACGACGCGCTGCGCTGGTTCCTGGCCAAGGCCGGCCACGGCCACGTGGTGGTGCTGCGCGCCTCGCAGGGCAACGAGATGGCCGAGGCGTTCTACCGCGACGTCGGCGGCGTCGCGTCGGTGGAGACCTTCGTGTTCAAGGGTCGCGGCGCGTCCAGCGACCCGGCGCTGCTGCGCAGCCTGGCCCGCGCCGACGGCATCTTCATCGCCGGCGGCGACCAGTCGCGCTACGTGCGCTACTGGAAGGACACCCCGGTGGCCGCGGCGCTGGACGCGCACGTACGCGCCGGCAAGCCGCTCGGCGGCACCAGCGCCGGCCTGGCGATGCTCGGCGAGTACGTCTATGGCGCGATGGACGGCGGCAGCCTGACCAGCGCGCCGGCGCTGGCCGACCCGCTGGGGCCGGCGACCACCCTCGAGACCGGTTTCCTGCACCTGGACCTGCTCAAGCGCGTGGTCACCGATACCCATTTCAACGAACGCGACCGGCTCGGCCGGCTGTTCGCGTTCCGCGCCAAGGCGGCGACGCTGGCGCCGGCGGGGCAGCCGCTGATCGGCCTGGGCGTGGACGAGAGCGCCGCGCTGGCGGTGGAACGCGACGGCAGCGCGCGCATCTACGCCACCGATCCGCAGGCCGGCGCCACCGTGGTCGCCGGCCCGCTGCAGCCGGCCACGCCGGCCGGGCAGCCGCTGCAGGCCGCGCGCATCGAGACCGTCGGCGTCGGCCCCGGCTCGACCCTCTACCTGCCCGAAGGCAGGGTCGAGTCGCCATCGTTCCACCGCTACTACGCGGTGGACGGCGGACGCATGCGCGAGATTCCCACCACCACGCTGGTGATCCACGGCGGCGCCGGGGTCGAACGCGCCAGCACCAGCGCCGCCGACCAGGCGCAGGCGCGTGCGGCGATGCAGGCGGCCCTGCGCGCCGGGCAGGCGCTGCTGGCGCAGGGCAAGCCGGCGGTGGACGCGGTCGCCGCGGCGATCGCGGTGCTGGAGGATTCGCCGCAGTTCAACGCCGGCAAGGGCGCGGTGTTCACCCACGACGGCCGCAACGAGCTGGACGCGGCAATCATGGACGGCGCCAGCGGCAAGGCCGGCGCGGTGGCCGGCGTGCGCCGGGTGAAGAACCCGATCCTGCTGGCGCGCGCGGTGATGGAGCGGTCCGAGCACGTGATGATGGTCGGCGACGGCGCCGAGGCGTTCGCGCGCCGGCACGGCGTGACCCTGGTCGATCCGTCGTACTTCCGCACCGACAAGCGCTGGAAACAGCTGCAGCGCGCGCTGCAGGAAGAAGCCGGCAAGCAGGCGCACGCCGACCTGGAGACCGCCAGGCATTTCGGCACCGTCGGCGCGCTGGCGCTGGACATGCAGGGCCGGCTGGCCGCGGGCACCTCCACCGGCGGCATGACCAACAAGCGCTACGGCCGCGTCGGCGACTCGCCGATCATCGGCGCCGGCACCTATGCCGACAGCCGCTGCGCGGTGTCCGGCACCGGCTGGGGCGAGTACTACATCCGCGCGGTGGCCGCCTACGACATCTGCGCGCGGGTCAAATACGCCGGGCAGAGCCTGGCGCAGGCGGCCGAGGCGGTGATCGACCAGCAGATTCCCAAGGCCGGCGGCGACGGCGGCGCGATCGCGCTGGGCGCCGACGGCAGCGTGGCGTTCCCGTTCAACACCGAGGGCATGTACCGCGGCTGGATCGGCGCCGACGGCGTGCCGCACGTGGCGATCTTCAAGGACGAAGCGCTGCCGTTGCCGGGGGCGCTGTAGCCCGATGTGCGAGCCGGCTGGCAATCGTCAGCCGGTCCCTGCATTCCGGGTAAGGCCCGTCGCGACTGAAGTCGCTCCCACAAGGAGCGTCGCAGCCGTCGCGTTGCCGGCCATGCTCCCTGTGGGAGCGACTTCAGTCGCGACGCGGAAACCTTCAGTCCGCATCGAAGGCATGGACAACAGCTGGAGATCGGCGCCGACGGCATGCCGCACGTGGCGATCTTCAAGGACGACGTGCTGCCGCTGCCGGGGGCACCGCAACCGAAAGGTGCGAGCCGGCTGGCGAGCGCCATTCGGCCGAGGCATTCCAGGCAAGGCCCGTCGCGACTGAAGTCGCTCCCACAAGGAGCGTCGCAGCCGTCGCGGTGCCGGCCATGCCCCCTGTGGGAGCGACTTCAGTCGCGACGCGGGAACCTTCAGTCCGCAGGCGACTCTCGGCACCGGTCAGTTCCTGCCCAGATCCAATGGCACATGCCGCCCCCGCGCAAACCGCGTAGCGTGCGCGGCTGCCCCGCCACCGTGTCCCTGTCAGGAGTTCCACCCCATGTCGCGTACTGTCGTACTGGCCGCCGCCATCACTCTGGCCCTGGCGGCCTGTTCCGGTAAGGAGTCCACCCCCGTGCCCGAAACCCAAGCCCCCGCACAGACCCCGGCGCCCGCCGCCAACCCGCTGCTGAGCGCCAGCGCGCTGCCGTTCCAGGCGCCGCCGTTCGACAAGATCAAGGACGCCGACTATCTGCCGGCGTTCGAAGAGGGCATGAAGCAGCACCTGGCCGAGATCCGCAAGATCGCCGACAACGCCGAGCCGGCCAGCTTCGCCAACACCATCGAGGCGATGGAGCGCAGCGGCGAGACGCTGAACCGGGTCAGCCGCATCTTCTTCGGCCTGGTGCAGGCCGACACCAACGACGAGCGGCAGAAGATCCAGGAAACGGTGGCGCCGAAGCTGGCCGCGCACCAGGACGAGATCAGCCTGGATCCGAAGCTGTTCGCGCGGATCAAGTCGATCTACGACCAGCGCGACACGCTGAACCTGGACCCGGAGCAGAAGCGCCTGGTCGAGCGCGACTACCAGGAGTTCGTGCGCGCCGGCGCGCAGCTGTCCGATGCCGACAAGGCCACGCTGCGCAAACTCAATGTCGAGGAAACCACGCTGGCCACGCAGTTCCACACCAAGCTCGTCGCGGCCTCCGCCGCCGGCGCGGTGGTGGTGGACGACAAGGCCAGGCTCGACGGCCTGTCCGACGGCGACATCGCCTCGGCCGCGCAGGACGCCACGTCGCGCAAGCTCGACGGCAAGTACCTGCTCGCGCTGCAGAACACCACCCAGCAGCCGGTGCTGGCCTCGCTGAAGGACCGCGAGCTGCGCGCGCAGGTGATGGCCGCCTCGCAGTCGCGCGCCGAGAAGGGCGACGCCAACGACACCCGCCAGACCATCCAGCGCCTGGCCCAGCTGCGCGCGCAGAAGGCCAAGCTGCTCGGCTTCGACAGCTACGCCGCCTACAGCCTGAGCGACCAGATGGCCAAGACCCCGGACGCGGCGCTGAAGCTGCTCACCGACACGGTGCCGGCGGCCACCGCCAAGGCGCGCAGCGAGATCGCCGAGATGCAGAAGGTGATCGACGCGCAGCAAGCTGGTTCAAAGACGGGTGGTTTCAAGCTCGGCGCCGCCGACTGGGACTTCTACGCCGAGCAGGTGCGCAAGGCCAAGTACGACCTGGACGAATCGCAGATCAAGCCGTACTTCGAGATGGACAACGTGCTGCACAACGGCGTGTTCTACGCCGCCACGCAGCTGTACGGCATCACCTTCAAGGAACGCACCGACATCCCGACCTACCACCCGGACATGAAGGTGTACGAGGTGTTCGACCAGGACGGCAGCTCGCTGGCGCTGTTCTACACCGACTTCTACAAGCGCGACAGCAAGTCCGGCGGCGCATGGATGGACGTGTTCGTCGAGCAGGACGGGCTCACCGGCGCCAAGCCGGTGGTCTACAACGTGTGCAACTTCACCAAGCCCGCGCCAGGCCAGCCGGCGCTGCTGAGCTTCGACGACGTCACCACCATGTTCCACGAGTTCGGCCACGCGCTGCACGGCATGTTCTCCAAGGTGAAGTACCCGTCGATCGCCGGCACCAGCACCTCGCGCGACTTCGTCGAGTTCCCGTCGCAGTTCAACGAGCATTGGGCCACCGATCCGAAGGTGTTCGCCAACTACGCCAAGCACTACCAGACCGGCGCGCCGATGCCGCAGGAACTGGTCGACAAGATCCAGAAGGCCAAGACCTTCAACAGCGGCTACGCGACCACCGAATACCTGTCGGCGGCGCTGCTCGACCTGGCCTGGCACACCCAGCCGGCCGATGCGCCGCTGCAGGACGTGGCCAAGTTCGAGGCCGACGCGCTGAAGAAGTACAAGGTGGACCTGGCCGAAGTGCCGCCGCGCTACCGCACCACCTATTTCGACCACATCTGGGGCGGCGGCTACTCGGCCGGCTACTACGCCTATTTCTGGGCGGAAGTGCTGGACGACGACGCGTTCGAGTGGTTCAAGGAGAACGGCGGCCTGGACCGCAAGAACGGCGACATCTTCCGCGCCAAGATCCTCTCGCGCGGCAACACCGTCGATCTGGCCACCCTGTACCGCGACTTCCGCGGCAAGGACCCGAGCGTGGAACCGCTGCTGGAGAACCGCGGCCTGAAGGACTGAGCCTCCATCAGCACGTGCGGCGAAGCAACGGGATGGCCAAGCGGCCATCCCGTTTTTCGTTTGCGGCACTGGACGCCCATGGAGGCGCTGTAGGAGGGGCTTCAGCCCCGACTGTGCGCCGACGCCGTGAACGTCACCGCTGCGCCCGTCGCGGCTGAAGCCGCTCCTACAGGAGCTCGTGAAGCGCTGGCGGAGTCCTGGGGAGGGCTCCGGGTGGCCTCGGGCCATCAGCCCGGCTGCCTCCGAGCCATCAATGCGACCGCATGTGAGGTCAAGGTGTCGCACAAGGCAACCAGGCGCAGGCCGCGGCGCAGACGCGGCCTATGTCTTGCGTCACTTGTACGCCATGCGGTGCCGAGCGCACTGTCGCTGGGGGTCGCCACTGCGATGCCCACATCCCAATCCACAGGTGCCCGATGACCTCAGCCTACGCGCAAGACTCCCGCACGCGGCGCGCCGCGTCCTGGATCCGCAGGGAACTGCTGCCGGTGGCGGCGATGCTGCTGTTGCTGACCGCCGCGCGCTCCTCGTTCGCCAACCACTACGTGGTGCCGAGCGGCTCGATGCAGCACACGCTGGAGCCGGGCGACCGGGTGGCGGTGGACATGAGCGCCTACGGCCTGCGCCTGCCGTTCACCGAGCTGCGCCTGCTCGAGCGCGGCCGGCCGCAGCGCGGCGACGTGGCGGTGTTCGACTCGCCGCACGACGGCACCCGGCTGATCAAGCGCGTGGTCGCGGTGGCCGGCGATCGCGTGGACCTGGCGGACGGGCATCTGTCGATCAATGGTGTGCCGCTGCAGGCCGGCGCCGCGGGCGACCAGGAGCGCTTCGGCGGCCGCCTCGTGCAGCTGGACCTGGATGCCGGCGGCGGCCCGGACATCCACGACCTGCGCGTGCCGGCAGGCAAGCTGCTGGTGCTCGGCGACCACCGCGGCGACAGCTTCGACGGGCGCTTCTTCGGCTTCGTCGACGCCGACCGCGTCTACGGCAAGGCGCTGGCGGTGTACTACCGGCGCGGCGAAGGGCTGGAGTGGTCGAGGCTGTAGCGCCGCGCCGCGCTCGGCAGCGGGCAGCGGGCAGCGGGCAGCGGGCAGCGGGCAGCGGGCAGCGGGCAGTACAGCGGACGATTCGTGCATCGGCAGGCTGGCGGCTCCTTCAAGCCAGCGTGCATGCCGATCCGGGCGCGCAGTGGGCGCGCCATCCAATAGCCCGTCCCGACGCCGCTCAGCGCTTCATCGCGTCGCCGGCGAGGCCACCGTGGTCCACCAGGGCGTGCCGCTGGCCGGTGCGGCCAGGTCCACGTGCTCGCCCATCCGCGGCGTGACCAGCGCCACGCCCGCCGCCTGCGCCAGCGTGGCGATGCGGTCGAACGGCTCGTGCCAGGCATGCATCGCCAGGTCGAAGGTGCCGTTGTGGATCGGCAGCATCCGCCGCCCGCGCAGGTCCAGGTGCGCCTGCAGGCTCTGCTCCGGCTGCATGTGCACGTGCGGCCAGCGCACGTCGTAGGCGCCGGTTTCCATCAGGGTGAGGTCGAACGGGCCGTGCGCCTGCCCGATCGCCTTGAACCCGTCGAAGTAGCCGCTGTCGCCGCTGAAGAACACCCGCAGGTCGTCGTCGGCGATCACCCACGACGCCCACAGCGAACGGCCGCTGTCCAACAGCCCGCGCCCGGAGAAGTGCTGCGACGGCGTGGCCACGAAGCGCAGTCCGTCCACCGTGGTCGATTGCCACCAGTCCAGTTGCCGCACCTTGGCCGGATCCACGCCCCAGCGGATCAGCAGGTCGCCCACGCCCAGCGGCGCCAGGAACACGCCGACCCGGTCGGCCAGGCGGCGGATGGTGGCGCGGTCCAGGTGGTCGTAGTGGTTGTGCGACAGGATCACCCCGGCGATCGGCGGCAGCGCGTCCAGCGCGATCGGCGGCGCGTGGAAGCGCTTGGGTCCGGCCCAGGAGAACGGCGAGGCGCGCTCGGCGAACACCGGATCGGTCAGCCACAGCCCGCCGCGCAGCTTCAGCAGCACGCTGGAGTGGCCCAGCCGGAACAGGCTGCGGTCGGGCGCGGCGAGCAGCTGCGCGCGGCTCAGCGGCGCCACCGGCACCGGTTCGGCCGGCACGCTGTCGGCCGGCTTGTGGAACAGGAACTCCCAGGCCAGGCGCACGGTGGCGAGGAACCCCAGGCTGGCGTGCGCATCGGGATTGGCGTTGCGGAAGCGGCCGTCCCGGTGCTGCGGCGAATCCGAATAACGGCGGGCACGGCAAGAAGCGGGAAGGACGGAGGCGCTCACGCGGGCATTCCTGGCAGGTGCGGCTGCGCTGTCGGCGCGGCGGCGGGGAGGGATGAATTTACACTACACAGTGTAGTTTCATTCGTCCAGAAGTAAACCGCCCGGTGTAAAATGTCGCCATGTCCCGTTCATCCGACTCGCCGGCCGTCCCGGCCCGCCTCACCGACCGCAAGCGCCTGGCGATCCTCGATGCGGCGATGGCCGAGTTCCGCGCCCACGGCTTCGATGGCACCAGCATGGACCGCGTCGCCGCCGCCGCCGGCGCGTCCAAGCGCACCGTCTACAACCATTTCCCGAGCAAGGACGCGCTGTTCGTGGAGATCGTGCGCCACCTGTGGCAACGCGGCATCAGCGAAGTGAGCCTGGCCTACAGCCCGGCGCGGCCGCTGCGCGAGCAACTGGTCGAACTGCTGCTGCAGAAGCTGCGCATGCTCGACGACGCGGCGTTCGTGGACCTGTCGCGGGTGGCGATCGCCGAGGCGATGCGTTCGCCGGAGCACGCGCGCGACATCATCGCCCGCCTGGGCAGCAAGGAAGAAGGCACTACGGTGTGGATCCGCGCGGCGCTGGCCGACGGCCGGCTGCGCCCGCTGCAGCCCGAATTCGCCTCGCAGCAGCTGCAGAGCCTGGTCAAGGGCTTCGCGTTCTGGCCGCAGATCGCATTGGGCCAGGCGCCGCTGTCGGCGCAGCAGAAGGCGCAGGTCGCCGAGTCGACTGCGGACCTGTTCCTGAGCCACTACGCGAGCGGGTGAGTCCGCAGCGGGCGTGGCCTGGCCGCCGCGCCAGCGCAACCTTCGCTGGCGCCTGCATCGCCACGCGTCGAACGCGCGGCTCCCCGCGCTGCCGCGTTCAGTGCTCCGACCACACCGCCAGCTCGTAGCCGTCGCGATCGGCGAAATGGAAGCGGCGGCCGCCGGGGAAGTCGAACGGCGGGCGCACGATGCGGCCGCCGGCGGCCTCGATGCGCGCCTGGGTCGCGGCCAGGTCGTTGGAATACAGCACCACCAGCGCGCCACCGGGCTGCGCGGTGCCGTGGAAGAAGCCGCCGGTCAGGCGGCCGTCGCGGAACTCGCAATAGTCCGGGCCGTAGTCCTGGAAGCTCCAGTCGAAGGCCTGGCCGTAGAACGCCTTGGCCGCGTCGATCGAGGCGACGGCGAATTCGAGGTAGTCGATGCGGTGGTGCTGGTCGGCGCGGTTCATGGCGGCTCGTCTGCGCAAGATGGGGGGCCAGTATCGGCTGCCCGCGCCGCGCCGGCTTGGCGAAAACGGCCAGCGCCGCGCGCAGCCGCATCGGCCGCTCAGCGCGCGTGCCGCAGCACCAGTTCGCGCGGGCGCAGGCCGGTGAGTTCGCGCGCGTCGTCCACCAGGTGCGCCGCGTCGCCGTAGCCGGCCTCCAGCGCCGCGTCGGTCAGCGTGGCGTGCTGCCGCGCGATGCGCAGGAAGCGCTGCAGGCGCAGGACCCGCTCCAGGGTCTTGGGGCCGTAGCCGAACGCGTCGTGGCAGCGCCGGCGCAGCGAACGTTCGCTGACGCCCAGCGCGGACGCCAGCGTCGCCACGCGTGGCGCGCCGGCATCGGCCAGTTGCGCGAACAGCCAGGCCATCTGCCGGTCGGCCGGCGCCGCCTCGCCGATGCACAGCGCCTGCAGGGTCCGCGCCGGATCGGCGCCGTCCTCGAGCCGGCGCTGCAGGGTGCGCCCGCGCGCGCCCCACAGCGCGTCCAGCGGCACGCGGCGCTCGGCGATCCGGTGCAGCGGCAGGCCCAGCAGCGCGCTGCCCGCGCCGGCGGCCAGGCGCACCCCGGTCAGCACGCTGCCGGGCGCCGGCGCGGCGAGGTGGGCGCGGCGGTCGGCACCGGCGACGAACAGCTGTTGTCCGTCCCAGATCAGGTCGACGCAGCCGTCGGGCAGCACCAGGGCCGGCGCCTGGCCATCGCCCTGGCGGAAGCGCCAGGTGCAGCGCAGGCGTTCGCGCCATGCCGGCGGCGCGGCGGCTTCGGCGTAGCGGCACGGGCGGGACTCGGTCATCGGCAGGACGGCGCGCAGCGGCGGGAACAGCCGCGACCTTACCCGATGCGCGCGCTTCAGCGCTCCGACGGGCCGCTGTCGTCGTAGCCGCGCGGCGAGAACAGGTCCGGCTGGATCAGTTCGATGAAGGCGCGCGCCTGCGGCGACAGGTACTTGCCCTTGCGCACCACCACGCCGTAGCTGCGCGCGGGGAAGTAGTCGCTCATCGAGCGGGTGACCAGCCGGCTGCGGTCGGCGTCGGTGACGCAGATCGAACTGACGATGGAGATGCCCATGCCCATCGCCACGTACTGCTTGATCACTTCCCAGCCGCCCACTTCCAGCGCCACCGTGTACGGCACCCGTGCCTGCTGGAATACCAGGTCCACCAGCCGGTAGGTGATCTGCCGCTTCGGCGGCAGGATCAGCGGATACGGCGACAGGTCCTCCAGGCTCGGCCGCGCCTTGGCCGCCAGCGGGTGTTCCAGCGGCAGGATCAGCAGCGGCTCGAAGCGGTACACCGGCGCGTAGTTGAGGTCGGCCGGCACGTCGAGCATCGAGCCCACCGCCAGGTCCACCGCGTCCTCGCGCAGCAGGTCGGTACCGTCGGCGCTGATCGCGTTGTGCAGGGTCAGGCGCACGTCCGGATGCCGCGCGCGGAAGTGTTCGACGATCTTCGGCAGCAGGTACAGGATGGTGGAGCTGTTGGCGGCGATGTTCAGCTCGCCTGCGTCCAGTCCGCGCACCTTGTCGCGGAACTCCGCCTCCAGCCGGTCCAGGCTTTCCACCAGCGGCTGCGCCATCTCGTACAGCAGCTGGCCCTCGCGGCTGGGCGCCAGGCGCCGCCCGCTGCGCTCGAACAGCACCACCCCCAGCTCGCGTTCCAGCGCCTGCAGCTGCAGCGTAACCGCCGGCTGGCTGACGAACAGCGCCTCGGCCGCACGTGAGACCGAGCCCAGCCGCACCGTCTGGCAGAACGCGCGCAGCGGTTTCAGCCGGTCGGATTTGTAGGAAAAACGCGGAGTTGCAGCAGTGCGCGTGGGCATGACGTGACGGGTATAAGGCGAACTTATTTAATGCATTGATAAAACTGTATTGTCAAATACTTGTGGCAGGAACACGGTGGAAGCCTGGAACCACCGAGGAGTCCCCCATGTCCGCCGCCGCTTTCGCCCCCGCTTCCGACCCGGCCGTCCGTCCGACCCCCGGCATCACCCTGACCGCCTCGCTGGCCGGGCAGGACGCCGTCCTGCCGCCGGCCGCGCTGGCGCTGCTGGTGTCGCTGCACCGCGCGATCGAGCCCGAGCGCCAGGCGCGGCTGGCCGCGCGACGCGAGCGCCAGGCCCATTTCGACGGCGGCGGCCTGCCCGACTTCCGCGCCGACACCCGCGCCATCCGCGACGGCGACTGGCGCGTGGCGCCGCTGCCGGCCGCGCTGCAGGACCGCCGCGTCGAGATCACCGGCCCGACCGATCCGAAGATGGTCATCAACGCGCTGAACTCCGGCGCCAAGGTGTACATGGCCGACTTCGAGGATTCGACCGCGCCGACCTGGCGCAACCTGATCGCCGGCCAGCGCGCGTTGGCCGAGGCGGTGGCCGGCACCCTGACCTTCACCGCGCCGGCCGCGCACGACGGCAGGCCGGGCAAGCGCTATGCGCTCAAGCCCTACGACGAGCAGGCGGTGCTGGTCGTGCGCCCGCGCGGCTGGCACCTGGACGAGAAGCACGTGCTGGTCGACGGCCAGCCGCTGGCCGGGGCGCTGTTCGACGCGGCGCTGTTCGCCTTCCACAACGGCCGCGCGCTGCTGGCCAAGGACCGCGGCCCGTACCTGTACCTGCCCAAGCTGCAGTCGATGGAGGAGGCGGCGCTGTGGGAGACCGCGCTGGCGCACATCGAAGCGATGCTGGGCCTGCCGCAGGGGCAGATCAAGGTCACCGTGCTGATCGAGACGTTGCCGGCGGTGTTCGAGATGGACGAGATCCTGCACGCGCTGCGCGAGCGCATCGTCGGCCTGAACTGCGGCCGCTGGGACTACATCTTTTCCTACCTGAAGACCTTCCGTAAGCACGCCGACAGGGTGCTGCCCGAGCGCGGCCAGGTGACGATGACCCAGCCGTTCCTGAAGGCGTATTCGGAATTGCTGATCCGCACCTGCCACCGCCGCGGCGCGCATGCGATGGGCGGCATGGCCGCGCAGATCCCGATCGGCCACGACGAGGCCGCCAACGAGCAGGCGATGGCGCGGGTGCGCGCGGACAAGCTGCGCGAAGTGACCGCCGGCCACGACGGCACCTGGGTCGCGCATCCGGCGCTGATCCCGATCGCCCGCGCGATCTTCGACGAACACATGACCGCGCCCAACCAGCACGCGGTGCGCCGCGAGGACGTGCAGGCCGATCGCGACACGCTGATCGCGCCGTCGCCCGGCACCATCACCCGCGCCGGCTTCGAGGGCAACATCGAAGTGTGCGTGCGCTACCTGGCGGCATGGCTGGACGGCAACGGCTGCGTGCCGATCCACCATCTGATGGAAGACGCGGCCACCGCCGAAATCAGCCGCGCGCAGCTGTGGCAGTGGCTGCACGTGGGCGGGCTGCACCTGGACGACGGCACCGCGATCGACTTCGCGTTGTTCGACGCGTGCATGCGCCAGTTGCCCGCGCGCCTGGGCGAGCGCGGCCTGCTGCCCGGCGGCCACCGCGTCGACGATGCGGCCGCGTTGCTCGACGCGCTGACCCGCAGCGACGAGCTCGCCGAATTCCTGACGTTGCCGGCCTACCGGATGATCGATTGATTGAAGGCCGGGAGTGGGGATTCGGGAATGGGGATCGTGCAAGCGGTGTTCCCGGATCCGACCTCTTACCGGCGCCAAGGCGGTGGCTTCGCCGTTGCGCTGTGAGTCCACCGGCCGCCGTCCACGTTTGATCCGCAAGAACGCTCCACC
The DNA here is from genome assembly GCF_017163755.1 of Xanthomonas sp. Classification (GTDB taxonomy): domain Bacteria; phylum Pseudomonadota; class Gammaproteobacteria; order Xanthomonadales; family Xanthomonadaceae; genus Xanthomonas_A. The sequence continues at coordinate 27,883 of NZ_JAFIWC010000012.1, read as the reverse complement.
GTTCCATCCGCCGTATCCATCCGAGGAGAACGCAAGATGAGCACCACGCTGCAGACCGCCGAACAGATCCAGCACGACTGGGACACCCATCCGCGCTGGGCCGGGATCACTCGCAACTACATTGCCGACGACGTCGTGCGCCTGCGCGGCACCGTGCACGTGGAGCATTCGCTGGCCCGGCTCGGCGCCGAGAAGCTGTGGAAGTACCTGCACGAGAAGGACTTCGTCAACGCGCTCGGCGCGCTGACCGGCAACCAGGCGATGCAGCAGGTCAAGGCCGGGCTCAACGCGATCTACCTGTCCGGCTGGCAGGTCGCCGCCGATGCCAACCTGGCCGGGCAGATGTACCCGGACCAATCGCTGTACCCGGCCGACTCGGTGCCGGCGGTGGTCAAGCGCATCAACAACACGCTGCTGCGCGCCGACCAGCTGCACCACGCCGAGGGCAAGGACGAGATCGATTTCCTGCAGCCGATCGTCGCCGATGCCGAGGCCGGCTTCGGCGGCGTGCTCAACGCCTTCGAGCTGATGAAGGCGATGATCGAGGCCGGCGCGGCCGGCGTGCACTTCGAGGACCAGCTGGCTTCGGTGAAGAAGTGCGGGCACATGGGCGGCAAGGTGCTGGTGCCCACCCGCGAGGCGGTCGAGAAGCTCAACGCCGCGCGCCTGGCCGCCGACGTGCTGGGCGTGCCGACGCTGCTGGTCGCGCGCACCGATGCCGAGGCCGCCGACCTGGTGACCAGCGACATCGACGGCAACGACCGCCCGTTCGTCACCGGCGAGCGCACCGTCGAGGGCTTCTTCAAGACCCGCAAGGGCCTGGACCAGGCGGTCAGCCGCGGCCTGGCCTACGCGCCCTACGCCGACCTGGTGTGGTGCGAGACCGGCAAGCCCGACCTGGAGTTCGCGCGCCAGTTCGCCGAGGCGATCCACGCCAGGTTCCCGGGCAAGCTGCTGGCCTACAACTGCTCGCCGAGCTTCAACTGGAAGAAGAACCTGGACGACGCGACGATCGCCAAGTTCCAGAAGGAGATCGCGCGCTACGGCTACAAGTTCCAGTTCATCACCCTGGCCGGCTTCCACGCGCTGAACTACTCGATGTTCAACCTGGCCCACGGCTATGCCCGCCGCCAGATGAGCGCCTTCGTCGAGCTGCAGGAAGCCGAGTTCGCCGCCGCCGATCGCGGCTTCACCGCGGTCAAGCACCAGCGCGAGGTCGGCACCGGCTATTTCGACGCGGTGGCGCAGGCGATCCAGCAGGGCCAGTCGTCGACCACCGCGCTGCGCGGCTCGACGGAGGAGGAGCAGTTCCACGGCGAGAAGGCCGCCTGACCTGCAGCCAGGTGTCTATTGGCCGGACCCCTGGGAGGGGGCGGGGCCCGGGTTCGTCCCGGGCCCTTTTTCGTGCCGGCGAGCGTGGACGTCGGGTGGAGTTGCTTGCTGCTTACCGGATCCAGGCGGACCGACCCGGCAACGGTAGGCAAAGGTCCGATGCGGGTCGGCGCTTCGCGCTGCGGGCCGATTCGACAGGTTGTCTCATTTATGACCGAGATTGGTTGTGATGTCTCGGTGAACGGATTATTCAGGTGCTATGCTGCCGGCCTAACTCCGGCACTGTGATGCTCGAGTAGTAGTGGGGCACCGGATGACCTGCGACAGCGCCGCGCCGAATATGCGCGACACAACTTCGATCTTTCCCGCGGTAGCGCCCAAGACCAACGAGCTGGCGGTGCTGACCGCGGCCGAACTGCGCTTGTTCTCCGAGTTCGGCCGCCCGCGCGCGGTGCGCGCCGGCGAGGTGCTGTTCCGGCGCGGCGACGGCGGCAGTGCGATGTTCGTGATCACCAGCGGCGTGATCGACCTGGATTTCGGAGAGGACCTGGTGGTCAAGCATCTTGGGCACGGCGAATTCTTCGGCGAGCTTGGCCTGCTGATCGGCAGCCACATGCGCAGCGCCGACGCGATCGCCGCCAGCGACGGCGCGCTGGTCGAACTGGACCACGACGACTTCCAGCGCCTGGTCGAACGCGACCCCGGCCTGGTCGCCTACTTCCTGCGCCGCACGATCATGCGCGTGGTGATGAACGAACAGACCCTGATCCGCCAGCTGCGCCGCCGCAACCACGACCTGGAAGCGGCGCTGGACAATCTCTACGCCACCACCCACCAGCTCAGCCAGACCGAAGAACTGGTGCGCACCGACGAGCTGACCGGCCTGCACAACCGCCGCGGCCTGATCCTGCGCCTGCAGGAATGCCGCCGCGACGGCCGCTCGCCCGGTCCCGGCCTGTTGCTGATCGACTGCGACCGCTTCAAGCGCATCAACGACGAGCACGGCCACCTGGTCGGCGACCGCGTGCTGCAGAACGTGGCCAACATCCTGCGCTCGGTCGCCAGCGTCGACGACATCGCCTGCCGCCTGGGCGGGGACGAGTTCTGCCTGCTGGTCGCCGCCGGCAACGAGCAGGACCTGCGCCGCATCGGCGAATTCGTGATCGCCACCGTGCAGAACCTGCTCGGCGTCCCGCACCCGCTGCCGCACATCTGCCCGGTCAGCATCGGCGTGAGCCTGGTCGATCCGCATTCGGACTGGAACGACTGGTACGCCAACGCCGACGCCGCGCTGTACGAGGCCAAGCGCCTGGGCGGCAACCGGCTGTACTGGCACGACGTCGCCCCCGGCTCGCGCTGAGCCACACTTACGAGCATCGAGCTGCCCATGAACGACGCCCACCCGCCGCAGCCCGACGCCCCGCAACTGCGCACGCTGCTGCTGACCGACCTGTGCGACTCGATGGCGCTGGTGGAGCGGCTGGGCGATGCGAACGCGGCCGAGCTGTTCAAGCAGCACGACCACCTGGTGCTGGAACTGCAGCAGCGCTGGCGCGGGCGCCTGATCGACCGCTCCGACGGCCTGCTGCTGCTGTTCGAGCGGCCGATCGACGGCCTCGGCTTCGCGCTGGACTACAGCCGCGGCCTCAACGAACTGGCCGCGCCGCGCAAGCTGCAGCTGAAGGTGCGCGCCGGGCTGCACGTGGGCGAAGTGCTGACCTGGCGCAACAGCGACGAAGCGGTGCAGGTGGGCGCCAAGCCGCTGGAGGTCGAAGGCCTGGCCAAGCCGATGGCGGCGCGGTTGATGAGCCTGGCGCGGCCGGGCCAGATCCTGCTGTCGGCGGTGGCCGAATCGCTGACCCATCGCGCCGCGCGCGAGCTGGGCGAGCGCGGCGAACGGCTGCTGTGGAAATCGCACGGGCGCTGGCGCTTCAAGGGCGTGCCCACTGCGCAGGAGATCTACGAAGTCGGCGAGATCGACAACACGCCGCTGCGCGCGCCCAAGCCGACCCCGAAGGCCTGGCGCGACCTGCCGCTGTGGCGGCGCCCGGCGGCGCTGGCCGCCGAAGTGGCGCTGATCGCCGGAGTCGCCGTCGGCACCTGGGTCGCCACCCGCCCGCAACCGGCGATCGCCTTCGCCGAACGCGACTGGGTGGTGGTGGGGGACCTGCGCAACCTGACCGGCAACACGCTGCTCGACGATTCGCTGGAGCAGGCGTTCCGGATCAGCCTGGAGCAGTCGCGCTACGTGAATGTGCTGAGCGACATGAAGGTGCGAGATACGCTGGCGCGGATGCGGCAAGGCGCGAGCACCTCGCTGGACCGGACGGTGGCTTCGGAGATAGCGCAGCGGGATGGGGCAAAGGCTGTGCTGCTGCCCACGGTCGCGGAAATCGGGGGGCGGCTCAGGGTGAGTGTGGACGTGGTCGATCCTTCGAGCGGGTCGACAGTCATGGTTGTATCCAAGGACGGCAAAGGCCTGGACTCCGCGTTGGCGTCCATCGATGACGTGACGGCGCAGCTTCGAGACAAACTGGGCGAGGCGATGGGCTCGATCGCCAAAAGCTCGCAGCCGCTGCCTCAAGTGGCCACATCAAGTATCGATGCGCTGAGGGCGTATTCGCTTGGCGTGGAGGCGTATGCGAAGAAGGAAAACGACCTGGCGATCGAATACTTCGCCCGCGCCTTGGAACTGGACGAGAACTTTTCATTGGCTCATGCCGCCATCATGAGGGTCTATGTAAGCCGTGCAGATGCCGAGGCTGCCAAAAGGCATCTTTCCGCGGCGCTGGCCAATATCGAAAGGTTGCCCAAAAGGGACCAGCTCTACTTGCAGGCATGGAAGGCGCAGTACTTCTCGGCAAAACCCGAAGATTCCGCGCGGCGCTGGAAGCTGCTGGTGCAGCTCTACCCCGATTACTACGCCGGTGCGGCCAACTATGGCTGGCTGTCGATGGTGAAAGGCGACTATGCGGAAGCTTCGAAATATTCGAAACTCGCCACAGCCACCCAGAATCCGTTGAGAGGCTATGCCCTCGAGCAACTCGCCAGGGCCGAACTCGCTCAAGGTCGGATGAAGGAATCGCTCGAGTACTTCCGGCAAGCGGAGCGGGAGTTCGGATCTGCCGCCGGAATAGGCAGTGCACTCGCCCTAGCCGCATCCGGCGATCTCGCGGCCGCGCAAAGGGTGGTCGAGCAGAGGACTATAGGCCACGCCGGCCCGCTTCGGCCCTCGGATCTCGTCACCAGCGTTGCCGTTACCGCGCAGGGTGGCGACCTGCAGAAAGCCGCTTCGCTCGCGGACAGGGAAGCACTGCGCGTCACCGGCGAGTCCGAGTTGCTTCATCATGATTTCAGGCTGATGTCGCTGTCCATGAGAGTGGCGAATATGCCCAGCCCGCAGTTGAAGAGCGAGCTGTACAGCTATTCGAGCGAGCTCATTGCGGGTCTGCGTCTGAGACCGGGCAGTGACAAAGCGGACTATGTCTCTTTTGCCCTGGTCGCGGTTTACTTGATGCAAAGAGCGGGAGGAGAGCAGCTCCCCGCCGATTTCGCGGGACTGATCAGGTTGGCGGCGGACTCGGGCGATGCCACGGCGCACAGGATGGCGATAGTCGTCCAGGCCAATCAGCTGTTGAGCGAAGGTCATCCCGACCAAGCAGTCGCGCTACTCAAGCCGGAACTGGATGGACAGGAGCTATTTCAGGCCAGAGTGGTGATGCGCGACGCGCTGGCGAGGATGGGCGACGCATCGGCCGCGCTCGAGCAGGACAAGGCGATAGCCGGCGCGCGCGGCCTGGCATACGCGGAAGTGGCGGGTAGCTTCATATTCCAGCCTCTCAACGTCGCCGATGCCGAAAATTCCTCGCGGCGCATCAAGAGGCTGGAACATGGTCTTGGGCAATCAACCGCCGGACTTTAGGTGGCCCTCGATCTTGTTTGCTTCGAAACAGTGCGGATTCTGAAATGCCGCACCGGAGACCAGGTGCTTCAGCAGCAGCTCCTTGGAGGCCAGAAGCTCCTCCTTGGATGCCATGACCTCGACTTTCATGCATCTGGCTGATTCCTTGCCGCCAAGGTCAAGCCCTATCGAGGCCAGCGCCGACACCGGATCGGCTTCGAATGCAGTACGAAAGGCATCGTCCGAGCTCAGCAGGTCAAGCAGTTTCGCCGCAATTGCCGGGTCGATCGGAGGGGAGGAGGATCCATCACTGTCTGTCACGCGTGCATTCTCTTGGCGGAGTGAAGGGTGGGAGCAGCGTTAGCATGATGCTAGTTGTGATGCAGTGCAAGAATCTATCGGCAGTCGAGCCCATTTCTTTAGCGCTGCAAGAAGTAGCTCCCGGGGCTAGAAAACAAGGAAAAAAATGCGCGTGCGTCGCTGTGGAATCGTATTTTTTGAGCCCAGGGAATCGACCGATTTCGATCTGCTGTCGCTGTTCAAAGGGGGAGTCGGAATTAGCCGGAAGATCCGTTGGCTAGCGCTTGCGCCTCATCTGGATGCAGAAGTGGAAGTCACCGAGCCTGAGCGGGAGCTTCTGGGGCGCATGAGCGCTGAAGAATGGATCGAAAGCGGTACGCTGGAGGCATATCCGCCAGAGCTGATAGAAACCCTGTTGATAAACGGCCTGCTGGTCAGCGATGGCGACGGCCACGCCGCAATGCGCGAGCAGGACGAACGCAACCGCTCTGCACACTGGTGGCCTATCGCCGCGCTGGCCCACAAATTCAGCCGTTGGCACGGTTTGGACAGCGTCGCTGCAATGGAGGCTGGCGAGATGGCGACCGCAGCGGGGCTGCGGAGCAAGCTTGGAGTTCCTCCTGCGGAAGCCATATCCAGGTTGGCGCAGGGTCAGGAGTCGCTTCCGCTCCCCAGGCTTGAGCCGGACGCATACGAAAAGCTCTTATCGAGGCGGGTCACGTGCAGGAATTTCGATCTGGACCGTCCGCTGGGATTGGAGTTGTTCGCGCGGATGATGCAGCGAGTGGTGATGGCTCAGGAAATCGTGCGCGTTCACGACGATATGGCGTTTCTCAAGAAGAACGTTCCTTCCGGCGGCGGACTGCATCCCACCGAGATCTACCTGCTGGTGAACCGGGTGGAGGGCGTGTCTCCCGGTCTCTATCACTACCATCCGATAGATCACGCCTTGGAGCCTATGCCAGCGCCTGACGGATCACTTGCTGCGGCCGCCAGGGAGATGCTGGCCGGACAGCATTGGTTCGCGGACGCGCCTGTACAGTTGATACTCGCACCTCGTTATGCGCGAAGCTTCTGGAAGTACAGGCATCATTCGAAAGCCTATCGCGCTGTAGTCCTGGATGTGGGCCACATTTCCCAGGCCATTTACGCGAGCGCGACAGAGCTGGGGCTGGCGGCATTCGTCACGTCGGCGATCAATGAGGTCGACATCGAGAGGAACTTTGCTCTGGAACCATTGCTTGAAGGGCCACTGGCCGTTGCCGGGTTCGGCTGGAGGGCAGGAACAATGATGACGGCCGAGTTCGACCCCGCCGAAGCGGTCTGGGAAACAGGTGCGAGGTCGCTGCCCTGAGGGGCGAGGACGTGCGAGGGAAGTCCTTTTCCGCCGCGCGCATCTAGGCCGTTGACGCACGATCAGTCACGGACCAGGCAATCACTTGCCGCGCGGGCGCATCACGCCGTCGCTGTCCCGGGCCAGTTCCGACGGCTGCTCCGGCAGCGGCGCGCCAGGCACCTGGTCCACCGATACGCCATGCGGCCAGTCGGGCGGCGCGATGGCGACATAGCGGGCGAAGCCGCCTGTGCCGCCTTCGGGCTTGGCGTAGCCGATGGCGATCAATGCGCCTGCCGGCGGCACCTGGTCGAGGTTGGTCACGCCTTCGGCCTGGGCAAAGTTGTGGTGCAGCAGCCAGTGTTCGCCTTCCAGGGTGGCGGTGGCGTCGGTGTCCAGCGGCTCGTGGCCGTGGAACAGGATGCGGCGTTGCAGGTGCAGGAGCTTCAGCGCGTCCAGGGTGATGCCGGGAAAGGGCTTCTCCACGAAACGCTTGGGGTCGTTCCAGCGCTTGGACCAGTCGGTACGGATCATCACCACCGCCCCGGCCGGAATCCGCCCGTGCTGCTTTTCCCATGCGTCGATGTCGGCGACACCGGCGTGGTAGCCAGGATCCCGGGCGACCTTGTCGTGGACGTCGATCACCACCAGCGGACGCAGCGTGTAGGTGGCCGGCAGGTCGCTGATGGTGGCCCCCCTGGGATTCCAGTGCGCGGGCGGATCGAGCTGGGTGCCGTACTGGTCGGTGCTCAACTCGTAGGCGGTGGCGACGAAGCCATGCTTGTCGTAGCTGTATTCGTCGCCGCGCCTGGCGTAGCCGGAGATGTCGCTGCCGGCCACGGCGGGCTTGAACCGGGCCGCGGCGAAGCCGGGCCACACCGGCTGCACCGGAGCGAAGGCGTGGGTCAGGTCGATGTACTTGGCGCGGCGCAGGGTGTCGTCGTACAGGCGCCACAGGCCGAGATCGGCCGATGCCGCCTGGGCGTGCAGTTCGGATGCCCAGGCGCACAGCAAGAGCAGGAGCAGGGCGGCAACAGGGCGGCGCATCGAGGCCTCCGGCAGGGCGCGGGAATGACGCGTCCCATGCTAGCGCAAGCGCTGGTGGCCGTACCGCGGCGCGGCACGCACAGCCTCCTGATGGCGCGCGCGTCCCGAGCGCTTCCCGTACCGCCGGATTCAGCGGCTGTGCGAAGCGTGTGCGTCGGCGACGGTCGTGTCGGCACGCTTGCCCGGCTTGCCGGTGTGCTCGAGCAGGTCCAGGCGCTTGCCGTCGGGCAGGCGGTAGTCGAGCTGTTCTTCCAGTGCGTCCAGCGCGGCGATCCTGTCGCACAGGGCGTCGGCACGGGCTTCCAGCGCCTTGCCGCGCGCCTCCATGCGCCGGTCCATGTCCTTCTCCATCGCCTCGGTGCGCCGGTCGATGGCGTCGGTGCCGCCGGTGAACATCGCCCAGACCACACCGCGGGTCAGCGTGCCGGCCATCTCCTCGGCCGCCGCGCTCACCTCGGCTTCGAACCGTTCGTCGAACAGCTCCTGCTGCCACAGCCCCTTGCCCAGCGTGCGGTCCAGGTGGGCCAGCGCCGCATCGCGGTGGCGGTCCATCTTGCGCGCCTTGCTGCGGCTGCCGGTGATCGCCTCCACCACGCCGCTGAACGCGTCGAAGGTGATGCCCACGGCCTCGCGGGCGATGCCGGCCACCTCGGGCATCGCCGCCAGCGCGCCCTGTTCGATGCGGCGCAGGCGCTGGGCATCGGCCGCGGTGAGCCGTTGCGCGGCGCCGTCCACCTGCAAGGCGCCGTCATGGATCAGCACGCTGGACGGCTCGCCGTCGGCCTGCCGCAGCAGGACGCCGTCGCGGTCGACGCGTACGTCGTACGGGGTGGAGAAACCGCATTGCTGCGAGGACAGCTGCGGGCCGGCGACGGCGGTCGTGGCGCAGATGGCGAGGGAGAATGTGCAGGCGCGAAGCAGCGGACGCATGACGGCGGTTCCTGGATGGCCTGCATGCAGCATCGGCGCTGGGGACGGAGCCGTCGCCTGCGGTAAGTCAGGGTGCGGGAAGTCATGCCTGCGCCGCTGCAGTCCGTGCGCGCATGGACGCAACGCACCGAATTGGTGCCCGCGGACGGCTCGCCGGCGATTCGGCGCCGCACGCACCTGATTTCCCGGCATGCCGGGGCTGGTACCGCGATCGCCATGCGACGGATGCCGGCACGCCGCGAACCGGGCCGCGCGCTGCAACCCGTCCTGGCGGCGGCTGCCGCCGTCGGCAGGAGCCGGCCCGCGGCAACCCGCGGACAGGCGCTTGGCCGTGCGTGCGCTACTGCGCGCGCCAATGCTCCAGCAACGGCCCCTGCGCGCCGCCCAGCGGGTCGCTGTCCGGGAACGGCAGCTGCGCGATACGCCGCAGCATCGCTTCGCTTGGCGCCTGCTTGCAGATGTCCCAGTCCTGCCCGGCAGGGTAGGCGCCGACCACCAGGAAGTCGTCGCTGGCCTCCACGCAGCAATGCCCGGTGCCGGCCGGCAACAGCAGCGCATCGCCGGCCGTCACCGTGGTGCGCACGCCGTCCGGTCCGCCAAGGACCAGCGTCGCGGTGCCGCAGGCGATCCCGAGCGCCTCGTGGGCGCTGGAATGGTAGTGGTGATAGTCGTAGATGCCGTCGCGCCATTGCGGGGGCCAGCCGTTGGCGGCGAAGGCGCGCTCGAACGCGGCGGCCTTGTCGTCGCCGCCGAGCGCGACCGCGCGGTACGCCAGCACCGGAAGGCGCGGATGGTTGGGCACCCAATCGTGCGGCGGCAGCAGCCAGGTCTGTACGTGCATGCGACGTCTCCTCGCGTGGCGATGGATGCAGGCCGTCTTGGCGGCCGCGCTGGCGCACATGCTAGCCAGGCGATGTCAGCGCGGTGTCGTGGTACCCGGCGCGCGCAGGCAGGGGAGCCGGGCGCAGCCGGCAGCGCCGGGACCGGACGCCGCGTTTGGGGGAGCCGCGCTGGCTCTGCACGTCTCGCCCATCCACGGTGGCGGACCAGGCCATCGCACTGGCGCGAACTGGATCACGCCTGGGACACGCGGTCGGCCGCGGCTCACAATGCCATCATCATTTGCGGGCAGAATGGCCCCATCCTGTGATGCGTCGTGGAGCGCTGGCGATGGACGATTTACGCATAGAACAGGTCGATGGCGCCCTCCGCGCATTGGATCAGGACGACCTGCAGCTGAAGGTCGCGCTGTGGCAGTGGGCGTACCTGGAGATGCTGCACGAGACCCTGACCGGGATGCACCAGCTGTCGCACCGCGTGGGCGTGGCGGAACTGGTCGCCGATGCCTGGCTGGCGCCGGTGGATGTGATCGCGCCGGAACAGCCGTTCCTGGACCGCGCCACGCTGGCCGATCAGCGGCTGCAGGCGTTCGCGATCGTCCTGGGCAATGCGCCGTCGCGCGAGTCGCGCGCCAACCTGTGGCGCAGCGGTTACGCCGATGCGATCCGCGCGACCCTGCACGGCATGCACACGCTGGCGGGCAAGCACCAGATCGAGCGGCAGACCGCCGGGCGCTGGCTCAGCGCCTAGCGCGACGCGCAAGGCAACGCGCGCAGCGGGAACCATCGTTGCGGCGCCGGTCACACATCGTCTTCATGCCGCGCGTGGATGACGAGTTGCCGACATATTGTTCACCGCAGCAAAACGCGCGCCCGGACAGCCTGTGGGCATGGTCACTCCCCCGCGCCGTCCGCCGCGAGCCCCCCCGCAAGCGCCCGCAGGCCTGTCCGAGGCCGGCGCATGGTGGCAGCGGCTGCGCGAGAGCCGCATCGGGCAGGCACTGCTGGCATTGCTGCTGGTGCTGCTGCTCGCGCTGCTGCTGGCCCTGTATGGCTGGTATCGCGCTTGATGCTCCTGTTCACGTCCACCCGCGGAGTGCCGCGCATGGCTGTTTCTGCCGTACACGACCAAGTCCTCCGCCATGCGATACGCGAACATCCCGACGACGGCCACGAAGCCGCGACCTATGCCTGGCTGACCCGCGAGGTCGCCCGGCTGATGCAGTTGCCGTTCGAGCGCGACGCGGCCGACGGCGACCGCGGCTTCTACGTGCCCGACGACACCCTCACCGCCGCGCAGGCGGCGCGGCTGGGCCTGCGCGGCGCCTGCGACCTGCTCGGCGGCGTGGTGCCGTACGCGTTCGTGGCGACCAAGGTGATCACCCATCCGCTGGTCGATGCGCATGCCGCCGCGCCGCAGGGATGGCAGCACGCGCTCGGCGGCGCGCTGGTGGATGCCACCGTGCCGGGCTATGCCGCGTTCGCGCGCGAAGACGCGCTGCAGGCGTATGCGCGCCTGTGCGTGGGCGGCCAGGTACGCTTGAAGCTGCCCACCGGCGTCGGCGGCATGGGCCAGCGCCTGCTGGACGACGGCAAGGCCCTGTACGAAGCGCTGGACGCATTGGGCCCGGACTATCTGGCGCAGCACGGCGTGGTGCTGGAGCGGCACTTGGAGCGGCCGGTCACCTTCAGCGTCGGCCAGGTCGATTGCGCCGGACTCACCATCGCCTACTACGGCACCCAGACCACCACGCGCGACCGCGATGGCCGGCAGGCCTATGGCGGCTCGAACCTGTTCGTGATCCGCGGCACGCTGGACGATCTGCTGGCCGGCGAACTGGCCCCGGATCACCGCCAAGCGGTGACCAAGGCGCGCGTATACGATCAATTCATCTCGCGCGCCTATCCTGATTTCTATGCATCGCGGCGCAACTACGACGTGATCGAGGGCTTCGACCGCGACGGCATCCGGCTCAGCGGCGTGCTGGAGCAGTCCTGGCGGATCGGCGGCGCCACGCCGGCCGAGCTCGCCGCGGTCGAGGCATTCCTGCGCGATCCCGCACTGCGAACGGTCGCCGCGTGCACGCGCGAGTTCCACGACGACAGGCCCGCCCCGGCCGATGCGCAGGTCTACTACCGTGGCGAAGACGCGCGGGCGGGCCATCTGCTCAAGTACCGGCAGGTGCTAGGTACCGGATAAGGATGGAAGCGAAACTTTCCAGCATCGAAATCGCCGTCGACAACGACGAGCTCAGCGGCACCCTGCTCACTCCGACCAATGGCATGCCGGGCGTGCTGTTCGTGCACGGCTGGGGTGGCAACCAGCACCACAACCTGGTGCGCGCGCGCGAGGCGGTCGGCCTGGGCTGCGTGTGCCTGACCTTCGATCTGCGCGGCCACGAGGGCCTGGCCTCGATGCGCGAGACGGTCACCCGCGCGCAGAACCTGGCCGACATCAAGGCGGCCTACGACCGGCTCGCCGCCTCGCCGCACGTGGATCCGGAATCGATCGCGGTGGTCGGGCTGAGCTACGGCGGCTACCTGGCATCGCTGCTGACGCTGGAGCGTCCGGTGGAGTGGCTCGCGCTGCGCTCGCCGGCGCTGTACAAGGACGCGCATTGGGATGGCCCGAAGGTGGCGCTGAACCGCGATCCGGACCTGATGCCGTACCGGCACCGCGTGGTCGAGCCCGGCGACAACGTCGCGCTGGCCGCCTGCGCGCGGTTCCGCGGCGACGTGCTGCTGGTCGAGGCCGAGCAGGACGTGATCGTGCCGCACCAGGTGACGCAGAACTACGCTTCGGCCTTCGTCAACGCGCGCTCGCTGACCTCGCGGCTGATCAAGGGCGCCGACCACGCGCTGACGCAGAAGGAGCACCAGCTCGAATACACCCGCTACCTGATCGACTGGCTGACCGAGATGGTGGTGGGGCGGCGCGTGGCGTTGGCCAAGAACGTGGTCGAGCAGCGCAAGCAGCGGCTCAAGACCACGCAGGGCGATGCGGCGACCTCGCCGGGCAAGGGCTCGAAGGAATTCCACGGACGCATCGAAGCCAAGGAGCGTACCTCCGACGCGCCGACGTCGCGCTGAGCTGTCGAGCGTCCTTCTCTGCCAGCTTCGGGCATCGCCAGCTTCAGGCGTCCGATTCGGCCGACGGGTGCAGGAGCGACTTCAGTCGCGACAGGCGATGCCGGCAAGGCCGTCGCGACCGAAGTCGCCCTGCAGCAGCGTCCGTTTCGCCGAACAAAAAACCCCTAGTGGCTGCGCGTGGACTGCTCCAGGTGATGCCACGCATGGCGCACCAGCCAGCGCGCCTCGTCCCAGGGCACCGACAGCGACGGCGCCAGCTGGTGATAGGAGTCCTGCAGCACGCGGTACAGCTGCGCCTCGGTGGCGCGCGGATAGGCCAGATAGACGTCGTAGCCCATCTTCAGCAGCATCGAATAATCGGAGAAGCCGAAGCGGCCGAGCCGTCCGTTGGCGTGTGCATCCTGCCAGTAGGCCATCTCGGCATCCAGATCGACAACAGGACGAGCAAGAGCGGAAGCGGTCTGCATGGGTAGGTCTCCTCGCGAAGCCAACCCCCCTGTCGATCCGATCCTAGCGGATATTTCCGGCTGCGTCAGCGAAACGCATCGAGCGGCGAGGCGGGCGCTGAACCGATCAGGGACGTGCATGGACGATCCGGTAGACGCGTAAACGCTTACACGCCCGCGAGCCGTGGCCGCGGCGATGCGCGTTGCCGCATCGCCACGGGCGCCGCCATGCCGATCGCACATGCGACGCCGGCACGACCCGGCGCGAAGCGCGCCGGATCAGTCCCACGCCGGCGCGATGCCGCCCGGATTGGCGAGGCGTTCGCCACGGTCGAGCGTGGCGATCTGGGCCATGTCCTGCGCGTCCAGCCGCAGCGTCTGCGCCAGCAGGTTGCTGGCCAGGTTCTCGCGCCTGGTCGACGAGGGAATCACCGCGTAGCCCTGCTGCAACGCCCAGGCCAGCGCGACCTGCGCCGGCGTGGCCTGGTGGCGCGCGGCGACCGCGACGATCAGCGGATCCTTGAGCACCTTGCCGTAGGCCAGCGTCATGTACGAGGTGACATGGATGCCCTGCGCCTGCAGGAACCCGACCAGCGCGCGGTTCTGCAGATACGGATGCACTTCGATCTGGTTGGTGGCGATGGCGTCGGCGCCGAGCAGCTCGATCGCCTGCCGGGTCAGGTCGATGGTGAAGTTGGACAGGCCGATCTGCCGGGTCAGCCCCTGCGCCTTGGCCTCGGCCAGCGCGTGCAGGTACTCGGCCATCGGCACCGCGTCGTGTGGCGAGGGCCAGTGGATCAGGGCCAGGTCCACGCAGTCGCTGCGCAGCTTGTCCAGGCTCTGGCGCAGGCTGGGCAGCAGCGCGTGGCGGGAGAGGTTGTCGGTCCACACCTTGGTGGTGACGAACAGCTGTTCGCGCGGCACGCCGGCCTCGGCGATGGCCTGTCCGACCTCGGCCTCGTTGCCGTAGACCTGCGCGGTGTCGACGGCGCGATAGCCCAGTTCCAGCGCGTTGCGCACCGAGTCGATGACGACCTGGTCCTTGAGCCGGAACGTGCCCAGGCCGAATGCGGGAATGCTCATGGGATGACTCCTTGCAGGGGGAAAAGAGGACGCCGCTGTCAGCGTACGACCGGCGCGGCGGCAACGGACGCATCGCGGCGCGCATCGCGGCGGTCCAGCCAGCCGCTCAACGCGGTCAGCGCGACCGCGACCACGAGCGCGCCGATCCACGGCGTATGGATCAGGCCGATGCGCTCGACGATCACGCCGCCGAGCCAGGCGCCGCCGGCGATGCCGACATTGAACGCGGCGATGTTCAGGCCCGAGGCCACGTCGGTGGCGCGCGGCACGAAGCGCTGCGCCTGCTTGACCACGTACACCTGCAGCCCCGGCACGTTGCCGAACGCGACCGCGCCCCAGGCCAGGACCGTGGCCAGCACCAGCACGCGATCGCCGGCGGTGAAGGTGAGCGCCAGCAGCACCAGCGCCAGCAACGCGAAGATCAGCTTCAGCGCGGCGATCGGGCCGCGGCGGTCGGCCAGGCGCCCGCCCCACAGGTTGCCGGCGGCCACCGACACGCCGTACAGCAGCATCACCCCGCCGACCGCGCCGGCGCTGAACCCGCTGATGTCCTGCAGGATCGGCGCCAGATAGGTGAAGGCGGTGAACGAGCCGCCGTAGCCGACCGCGGTCATCGCGTAGACCAGCAGCAGGCGCGGCTGCGCAAGCACCTGCAGCTGCTGGCGCAGCGTGGCCGGCGCGCTGTGGTGCACGGCGCGCGGCACGAACGCGATGCTGCCCAGCAGCGCCAGCACGCCCAGCGCGGCGACCGCCAGGAACGTGGCGTGCCAGCCGAAATGCTGGCCGATGAAGGTGCCCAGCGGCACGCCGGTGACCAGGGCCACGGTCAGCCCGGTGAACATGACCGCGATCGCGCTGGCGGCCTTGTCCTTCGGCACCACATTGGTGGCGATGATCGAGCCGATCGAGAAGAACACGCCGTGCGCCAGGCCGGTGAGCACCCGCGCCAGCACCAGCGCGGCGTAGCCCGGGGCCAGGTAGGCGACCAGGTTGCCGACGGTGAACAGCGCCATCAGCGCCACCAGCAGCGTCTTGCGCGGCACGCGGCCGGTCAGCGCGGTCAGCACCGGCGCGCCGATCGCCACGCCCAACGCATACAGGCTGACCAGCAGGCCGGCCGACGGCAGGCTGACGCCCAGGTCGGCGGCGATGGTTGGCACCAGGCCGACGATGACGAACTCGGTGGTGCCGATGGCGAAGGCGCCCAGGGTCAGCGCCAGCAGAGCGGGAGGCAGGGAACGGGACATGGAGGCGTCCTGGGGTGGGAAGGCGCGCAGTGTGGGCGAGCGATCCTTGCGGAAAAACCCGGTCATCGGCCAATGACTTTCGCTTTCTGGTCAATAATCGACGCACCGCTCCCATCCCGCGCAGCCATGAAGACGACGCTCGACGAACTGCAGGCCTTCATCGCCGTGGTCGACACCCGCTCGATCACCGCCGCCGCCGAGGCGCTGGGCCAGACCGTGTCCGGGGTGAGCCGCGCGCTCGGACGGCTGGAACAGAAACTGCAGACCACGCTGCTGCGCCGGACCACCCGGCGCCTGGCCCTGACCGAGGAAGGGCAGGCGTTCCTGCAGCGCGCGCGCGAGATCGTCGCGGCGGTGGAGCAGGCCGAGGAGCAGATGGTCGCGCGCCGGCAGCGCCCGGCCGGGCGGCTGCGCGTGGATGCCGCCACGCCGTTCATGCTGCACGTCGTCGTGCCGCAGGTGGCCGGCTATCGCGCCCGCTACCCGGAAGTGGAGCTGGAACTGGCGAGCAACGACGGCATCATCGACCTGATCGAGCGCCGCACCGACCTGGCGATCCGCATCGGCGCGCTGCGCGACTCCAGCCTGCACGCCCGTGCGCTGGGCCACAGCCGCCTGCGCGTGCTCGCCAGTTCCGACTATCTGGCCAGGCACGGCACCCCGAGGCAGGTGGACGAGCTGGCGCGGCACACCCTGCTCGGTTTCACCCAGCCCGAGTCGCTCAACCAATGGCCGCTGCATGGCAGCGACGGCGACACGCTGCACATCCGTCCGGCCATCGCCTGCTCCAGCGGCGAAACCCTGCGCCAGCTCGCGCTGGCCGGCGAAGGCATCGTCTGCCTGTCCGACTTCATGACCGTCGCCGACCGCCGCCAGGGCCGCCTGGTCCCGTTGTTGCCGAAGCACACGCTGGACGTGCGCCAGCCGATTCATGGCGTCTATTACCGCAATACCGCGGTCTCGGCGCGCATCGCCTCGTTCCTGGACCACCTGGCCGACGCGCTGGGCCCGACGCCGTTCGCGGCGTAGCGGCGGGAACGCGCAGGCGGCGCAGCGGCCCGCCGCGGAACATGCGGGATCCACGGAGGCCATGTCGGCATTGCCGGTTGCGCGGCTGTCCGACGTCGCGAAGGCCCGCCGCCGGATCGGGCGCGCAGCGCCGGCGCTCATGCACGCAACGCCGACGGCCCTGCCGATAGGCTGCATTCGACGACGAGCTTCCTCGCCGGCGCATGCTCGGTGCAGCCACGCGAGTCGCTCATGCAGCTGAATTCCGCAGGGCTGGACATCGCCCAGATAATGTAACTATGATCGTTACATGAAAAGAAACACGCAGCTGTCCGACGTGCTGCACGTGCTGGTCCACCTGGCGCAGCACGGCGAGCCGATGACCTCCGAGCAGATGGCCGCCTGCCTGCACAGTCACGCGGTGGTGGTGCGGCGGTTGTTGGCGCGGCTGCGCGAAGCGCAACTGGTCGAGTCCACGCGCGGCCACGGCGGCGGCTGGCAGCTGGCGCGCGCGGCGGACGCGATCAGCCTGTACGACGTGTACGTCGCCTTGGGCGAACCGCTGTTGCTCGGCCACGGCGTGCGCGGCGCGCATCCGGGCTGCGCGATCGAGCGCGCGGTCAACGACGCGCTGGACGACGGCTACCGGCAGGCGCAGGCGGCGCTGGTCACGCAACTTCAGGCACTGACGCTGCGCAAGCTGGGCCAGCGCGTGCAACGCAAACTCGGACAGGAGAAGACCCATGCAGCATGACGCCGTCGTCGTCGGTGGCAGTTTCGCCGGCCTGTCGGCCGCGACGATGCTGGCGCGCGGGCACCGCCGCGTGCTGGTGATCGATGCCGGCCTGCCGCGCAACCGCAGCGCCGCGCATTCCCATGGCCTGCTGGCGCTGGACGGGATGCCGGGCAGCGCGGTGCTGGCCCAGGCCAAGGCGCAGGTGCTGGCCTATCCCACCGTCAGCTGGTGGGACGGCCAGGTCGAAGACGCCAAGCCGCTGGCGGACGGCTGGGACGTGGTGCTGGCCGATGGCCGGCATGCGCGCACGCGCGGCATGGTGCTGGCGACCGGCGTCGCTGACCAGTTGCCGGACCTGCCGGGCGTGGCGCCGCGCTGGGGACATACGGTGATGCACTGCCCGTACTGCCATGGCTACGAGCTCGGCAGGCAGGCGCGCATCGGCGTGCTCGGCAACGGCACCACGGGCTCGGCGGAGCAGGCGCTGATGCTGGCCGACTGGGGCCAGGTGACGCTGTTCGCGCAGGGCATGCCGCTGGACGATGCCGCGCTGATGGCCAGGCTGGCCAGGCGCGGCGTGCAGGTGGAGACGCGCCAGGCGGTCGCGCTGGAAGGCGAGGGCACCGCGATCGACGGCATGCGCGTGGCCGATGGCGAACGCGTGGCGATCCAGGCGCTGTTCCTGTCCGCACCGATGGCCATGGCCACGCCGCTGGCCGAGCGCCTGGGCTGCGCCTTCGACGACGGCCCGCTCGGGCCGTATCTGCGCGTGGACGAGAAGAAGGCGACCAGCCTGCGGCGGGTGTACGCGGCAGGCGATGCCGCGCGCATGTTCGGCAACGCCACCCTGGCCTCGGCCGACGGCGTGCTCGCCGGCATCGGCCTGCATCATGCGCTGATCGCCGAAGACAGCGAGCCGGATAGCGCGAGCGGTGGTTAAAAAAAAGGCCGTCCGCGAACGGACGGCCTGCGCCTGCCGGCGCCGCCGCAAGCCTCGCGGCGGCCTCAGCCCTTCACGCACACCACCTGGCGCAGCGTGTGCACCACTTCCACCAGGTCGCGCTGCGCGGCCATCACCGCGTCGATCGACTTGTACGCCGCCGGCGACTCGTCGATCACCGCCGCGTCCTTGCGGCATTCCACGTGCGCGGTGGCCTCGCGGTGCTGGGCCAGGGTGATCTGCTGGCGTGCCGCGGTGCGGCTCATCACCCGGCCGGCACCGTGGCTGCAGCTGTGGAAGCTCTCGGCATTGCCCAGCCCGCGCACGATGTAGCTGCGCGTGCCCATGCTGCCGGGAATGATGCCCAGTTCGCCGGCGCGGGCGCTGACCGCGCCCTTGCGGGTCACCAACAGTTCCTCGCCGGCGTGCGTTTCCTTTTGCACGTAGTTGTGGTGGCAGTTCACCGCGAGCTTCTCCAACTGGAACTTGGGCAGGCGGTGGCGCATCTCCGCCAGCACCCGCGCCATCATCGCCTCGCGGTTCGCGCGCGCGTAGTCCTGCGCCCAGGACACCGCCTCGACGTAGTCGTCGAACAGCGGCTCGCCTTCCATGAAGAACGCCAGGTCCTTGTCCGGCAGGTGGAAGCCGAGCACGCGGTGCGCCAACTGCTCGCGCGCGCGTTCGATGAAGTAGGTGCCGATCAGGTTGCCGGTGCCGCGCGAGCCGCTGTGCAGCATCACCCACACCGCACCGGTCTCGTCCAGGCAGATCTCGATGAAGTGGTTGCCGCCGCCGAGCGTGCCGATCTGGCAGTCCAGCTTGTCGGTGCGGATGCGGCGGTGCCTGGCCTTGATCGTGTCCAGGCGCTCCACCAGCCCCGACTGCGCGATGCGCGTGGCGATGCTGTCCGGCAGCTTGCGGTGCTCGCCGCCGCGGCCGTTGCCCACCGGCACGCTGCGCTCGATGCCCGAACGCAGCTGGGCCAGGTTGTCGGGCAGGTCGGACGCGCGCAGCGTGGTGCGCACCGCGGCCATGCCGCAGCCGATGTCCACGCCCACCGCCGCCGGGATGATCGCGCCGCGGGTCGGGATCACCGAGCCCACCGTCGCGCCCTTGCCCAGGTGCACGTCGGGCATCACCGCCACCCACGGTCCCACGAACGGGACCGAGGCGATGTTGCGCAGCTGTTCGTGGGCCTGCGCCTCCAGCGGCACGCCGTGCACCCAGCCCTTGATCGGCGTGGCGCTGCCTTCGGCATGCAGCAATTCGTAGTTCTGAGTCGTCATGTCTTCGTTCCTTCGGGGCCTGCGCGGCGCTTCCTTTGCCGCGCAGGCGGTATCACTTCATCGTCACCAACTGCTTCAGCACGCCATCCAGGCCGCCGAACACGGTGAGCTTGTCGATCTTCTCGGTGACCTTCTCCAGCGCCTCCAGCTCCTTGAGCCGCATCAGCACCGGGTTGTCCTCGATCAGCTTGGCGGTATTGAGCAGCGAACGCGTGGCGTTGGCCTCCTCGCGGCGGCGGATCACGTTGGCCTGCGCCGACTTCTCCGCCTGCACCACCGCGTTGAGGATCTCCTTCATCTCGCCGGGCAGGATCACGTCCTTGACGCCCACGCCCAGCACCTCGATGCCGAAGCCGGCGACCTGCCCGCGCACGTAGCCGAAGATGTCCGCGTCCAGCGAGGCCTTGTCGCCGAGCAGCTCGTCCAGTGTCTTGGCTGAGACCGCACGGCGCAAACCGTACTGCAGCTCGCGGTACAGCTGGTCGCCGTACTTGGCCACCCGCGTCCGTGCCGCGACCGGGTCGGCGACGCGCATGCTCGCGGCCAGGTTGACGCGCAGGCTGACCTTGTCGCGGGTCAGCAGCTCCTGTCCCGACACTTCCACCGACTGGATACGCAGCTCGATCACCTCCGCGACGATGTTCTTGCGGAAGTTCCAGAACGCGTAGTGGCCGGGGCGCAGGGTCTGCTGCAGCCGCCCATCGACGAACACCAGTCCCGCCGACTCGGCCGGAACCTCCAGCGCGGCCGCAAAGCGCGACAGCACGCCGAGCTGGCGCAGGCGCTGCGCGACATCCGGCGGCACCGCCAGGCTCTCGCCCAGCGGCACGCGCATCACCTCCACCGCGATCAGCCCGCGCCAGTACAGCCGGCGGGTACCGGGCGGCAGCACGTCCTCGAGCTTGCCTTGCTTGAACACCAGGCCCACCTCGTCGCTGCCCAGATCGGCCAGCACGAACACCTCGTGCAACTGTGCGCCCAGGCGCGCGATCAGCGCGTCGACATCGTGGCCGGCGTACTCCGGCCCGGCGATATCGAAGGTCTTCACCTCCACGCGCTGCGACGGATCGAACAGACGGTAGACGCCGGGCGCGAGCACGCGCTCGAAACGCCGGTTGCGATACACCAGGCCGCGCTCGCTATCGCCGATCACGACCCGCTTGGTCCAGAACATGGCACGTTCTCCTTGTGTGTGGCTCTGGTGATCCGGTCCTGTGAACGACGCCAGCGCGCCGGACCGACGAGCGCGAGGACGCAACGGTGCGACGCCATCGGCGCCGCCGGGTCTCGTGCGGCGCCAGGCGCCGCACGCAACGCGGGAAGGAACGCAAGCGCGCGCCTGACGTCGCTACCGCGGCCGACGTGCGCTGTCGGTGCGCAAGGCCAGTGCGGACGCGGCATCGCGGTGCATTGCGATGCGATCGTCGGCGCGGGCACGCACGTCCAGGGCGGCGTGGCGGCGGCAGCGGCGCTGCGGTACATGCGATGCGCAACGCCCGGGGCGGTGCGCGCGGCCTGTCCCGCACGGCGCGGCTTGCTGGGCTTGCGCCCGGTAGTGCGCATGACGTGAAAGGTCATGTTTTTCGGAGCGGGAATCGAACCCGCAACGTCGGATTAAGTTTCCGATGCTCTATCCAGTTGAGCTATCCAAAAGCGACGTGCCGGAGTCGAACCGGCGACCAGTGGATTAACCACCGCTCTACCTCTGAGCTAACGTCTGCTGGAAACGGCACGTCCCGGCCACAGGCATACGCGACGGCAGTGCCGTGCGCACCGGACGGGAATATCATCCCGTACCGCTAGCGACCATTAAGTATCGTTTCCCGATTGACGCCTCTGTCGAAGCGGCAATTCCTGCATCGATCCTTTCCCCGCCGCCCGCGTCCGGCACCTGGACGCAGCGCTTGCGCGCCTGGCTAGCGAAACTTCCCTGTTTCCGGGCATTCCATGCCCGGGTGCCTGGGGTTGGGTCGACCAAACACGTTGCGAACGCGCAAAGCAAAACGCCCCCGGCGTGGTGTCCGAGGGCGTTCGCGTTCCTCGGAGATCGGCGTGACCGATCTCCGTAGCGGAAGATCAGTCGATCAGATGGTGGGGTCCAGCCGCAGCGCCTTGCCGCGCAGCGCGCGCATCGCCGCTGCGCGCGATTCGCGCGGCAGGCTGGGCAGATGGGCGTTGAAGAGGCGGATATTCATGGTCTGGTCGCGTGCTGGAGCCGGATGTGCCGGCTGATGGGCGCGCACATTACCTGCGTTGTTTTCATTGCGCAAGGGTTTTTTCAAAAAAGTATTTTCCGATTATCTCGGCGTCGCGTCGGCACTGCATTCGCGCAACGCAACCGAACGACGCTCAACGCCGTGGCAGATGCGACGGAACCGCGCGCAGCAGGCGCTCCACCAGCGCCGGCGCCATAAAGGCGTAATCGTCGGGAATGTCCAGGCATGCCACGCGCTTGCCGCCCAGGTGGCGCTTGAACTCCGCAGTCAGCTTGCGGCGATGCCTGGTTCCATCACCAGCACCAGGTCGGCCCAGGCGAGCAGTTCGGGCGTCACCGGCGTGTCGGCGTCGGCGTGGACGCCGGCCGAGGCGGTCTCGATGCCCGGCCAATCGGCGAACACCTGCTCGGCGGTGGGACTGCGCAGCCGGTTGCGGGCACACACGAACAGGACGTGGCGGATGGGAGGCACGGCGCGCGGACGACGATCGGGATGCACGCATGCTAACGCCGACGGCGCAGGCGGCGATACCCTGCCGAACGCACGCGTCGCACCGGGGTCGCGCATCGCGGCGCCGGATCATTTCTCTCGCGCGCACTGCCGTCCAACGTGCGCGCTTTCCTGTGCCTCGTGCTGGCCCTGCAGCAGTAGGTGGCGCGTTCGGCGACCTCCGGCGCGGCATGCGTCCTGCTGCGCGCCCGGTAGCAAGTGGCGTTGCGACAAGAGCGCTAGACTTCGAGTGCAGCCAACGTTCGCACGCCTTTTCCCTGTCGGCCATCGCCATGCCCTATCTCGAACTCCCCACGCACCGCCTGCACTACCGCGTCGACGGCACCGAAGGCCGCCCATGGCTGACCTTCTGCAATTCGCTGGCCACCGACCTGCACATGTGGGATGCGCAGATCGCCACCTTCGCGCCGTACTACCGGATACTGCGCTACGACCGCCGCGGCCATGGCGCGTCCGCCGCCGTTGCCGGCCCGTACACGATCGCCGCGCTCGCCGGCGACGTGCTGGCGCTGCTGGACGCGCTGTCGATCGAGCGCACCCACTTCTGCGGCCTGTCGATCGGCGGCCTGACCGGGCAATGGCTGGGCGCGCATGCCGCGTCGCGGCTGCACACGCTGAGCGTATGCGCTACCGCGGCCAAGATCGGCACCGCGGACAGCTGGCAGGCGCGCATCGCGCAGGTGCAGGCCGACGGCCTGGCGACGCTGTGCGCGGGCACCCGTGAGCGCTGGTTCAACGCGGACTTCGCGGCGAAACAGCCGGCGCTGGTGGACGCGATGATGGCGCGCTTCCTGGCTACCGATCCGCGCGCCTACGTGGCCTGCTGCCAGGCGGTGGCCGCCGCCGATTTCCGCGACACGCTCGGCGCGATCGTCACCCCGCTGCTGGCCATCGCCGGGCACGAGGACCCGGTATGCCCGCCCGCCGAGCTGCAGGCGATCGCCGCGCAGGCGCTGCGCGGGCAGCTCGCGCAGGTCCACGGACGCCACCTGTGCAATATCGAGTCGCCGCATGCATTCAACGACGCGTTGCTGCGCTTCCTGCTGCAATGAGTGCGGGGGGCGCCGGTGTGCCGATGATGGGCGCGCCGGATGCCTTGCCGGACAGCGCCATGACCGAAGCCGCTCTCAAAGACGTCGCGGTCATGCGGGCCGCAGTCATGCCCAGGTAATTCGAGGCGCACGCCTGGCCCGCCGAAGCGCGGCTAGCTCTTATCCAGATAGAACGTCAGGTACTTCTTGGGCCGTCCCTGGAAGGCGCGCGCCTTGCCGAAGCGGTGGGCCTGGTCGAAACACTCGTACGCCTGGGCAGTTTCTCCCAGTTCGAAGCACGCCATTCCGAGATTGAGCAAGGGGCCGGTGTCGATATCCGATTCCCGGCCCTCCAGGGTCTTCTGCGCCCAGTGTCTGGCCGCCTCGAAGTCGCCGGCGTCGAAGTGCAACTGGAAAAAAGAGCCCGCGACCCATGCCGACAACGGCGTCCATCCGAGCTTCGGCTCGGGCAGCAGGTCCCATGCCTTCTGGTACATGGCCCTGGCCCCGTCTTCCTTGCGCTCGTCCAGTTCGTTGCCCGACGCCATGAGGGCCATTATTTCTTGGGCCAATTCGGGGCGCTCGTCCGCCAGGTCTTTCATGTGTCGCCGGTTCGCAGAGGTGGGGCCGATAGGTTGCCAGAGGGCGGGCGCGCGGTGGACGCCGCCGCCGGCGCCGCGTCCTTGAAAACCGCCCGCGCCGCCGTTCTCAGTCCAGCTGCACCACCAGCTTGCCGAAGTTGCCGCCGTCGAGCATGTCGATGAAGGCCTGCGGCGCGTTCTCCAGTCCGTGCACGACATGCTCGCGGTAGCGCACGCGGCCGTCGGCCAGCCATGCGCCCATTTCGCGCAGGAACTCCGGGTACAGCTTGACGAAGTCGCTGACGATGAAGCCGCGCAAGGTCAGCCGCTGGCGCAGCACCTGGTTCAGCAGCGCCGGCAGGCGGTCCGGCCCCGGCGGCAGTTCGCCTCTCTTGTTGTAGGTGGCGATGGTGCCGCACACCGGCACCCGCGCGAAATCGTTGAGCAGCGGCAGTACCGCATCGAACACATGCCCGCCGACGTTCTCGAAATAGACGTCGATACCGTCTTGCGCGGCGCCGCGCAGTTGCTCGGCGAAGTCCGCGGCGCGATGGTCCAGCGCCACGTCCACGCCCAGTTCCTCGCGCAGGTAGCGGCATTTGTCGGCGCCGCCGGCAATGGCGATCACCCTGGCGCCGCGCAACCTGGCGATCTGCGCCACGCTGGCGCCGACCGGGCCGGTGGCGGCGGCGACCGCCACGGTTTCGCCGCTCTGCGGCTTGCCGATCTCGTGCAGGCCGGCATAGGCGGTGAAACCGGGCATGCCGTAGACGCCGAGCGCGGTGCTCGGCGGCAGCGGCGACTGCGGATCGAGCTTGCGCCGCAGATCGGCGCCATCGGCCACGACATGCGTCTGCCAGCCGCCGCTTTGCACCAACACCAAATCGCCGGGCTTGAGGTCCGCGTGATGCGATTCCAGCACCTCGGCGACGGTGCTGCCGACCATCACCTCGCCCAGCTGCACCGGCGACGCGTAGGAGGGCTCATCGCTCATGCGCCCGCGCATGTACGGATCCAGCGACAGCCAGCGGTTGCGCAACAGCACCTGGCCGGGGCCGGGCGCGGCCAGCGGCGCCTGTTCGATACGGAAATTCTGCGCGGTCGGCGCCCCGGTCGGGCGCGAGGCGAGGACCACGCGGGTGGTGTGGGGAACGGAACTCATGGGGTCTCCTTGCTGGCGGCATCCAATTGCGCGGCGTCGTCGGCCGACAGCGCCAGGCGGGCGGCCGCCAGCAGCTGCTGCAACTGCTCGATGCTGGTCGCGCTGGCGATCGGCGCGGCGATACCGGGACGCGCGATCAGCCATGCCAGCGCCACCTGGGTCGGCGTGGCCGAATGCTTGCCGGCGATGTCGTCGAGCGCGGCGAGGATGCGCAGTCCGCGCGGGTTGAGATAGCGCGCGATGACGCTGTCGCCGCGCGCCTGGCTCTTGGCGGCGTCGGCGGGGCTGCGGTACTTGCCGCTGAGGAAGCCGCGGGCCAGCGCGTAGTAGCAGATCGTGCCCAGGCCCTGCTCGCGCACCAGCGGTTCCAGGCCGGCTTCGTAGCCGCTGCGGTCGTACAGGTTGTATTCGGGCTGCAAGGTCTCGTAGCGCGGCAACCCGTACTGCGCCGACACCTTCAGCGCCTCGGCGAGGCGTTCGGCGCTGTAGTTGGAGGCGCCGATCGCGCGCACCTTGCCCTGTTCGATCAACCGCCCGAACGCGGCCAGCGAGGCTTCCAACGGCACCGACTCGTCGTCCTCGTGCGCCTGGTACAGATCGATCACGTCGGTCTGCAGGCGTTGCAGCGATTCTTCCACCGCCGCGGCGATGTTGTCGGCGGACAGGCCCGGGCGTTCGGCCCACTTGCCGACCTTGGTCGCGATCAACACCTTGTCGCGCTTGCCGCTGCGCTTGAGCCACTGGCCGATGAGGGTTTCCGACTCGCCGCCGCGGTTGCCGGGAACCCACGCCGCATACGCATCGGCGGTGTCGATCAGGTTGAAGCCCGCGTCGACGAAGGCGTCGAGCAAGGCGAAGGAGGTCTTGGCGTCGACGCTCCAGCCGAACACGTTGCCGCCGAAGGCGAGCGGCGCCGCGTGCAGGCCGGAACGGCCGAGTTCGCGCGTGTGCAGCATGGGGAACGCTCCGCTGTGGGGAAGGGCGACAGGATAGTCGCCCGGGGTTTCGGTATCGGGGCGATGGTGGCGAAAACAGCGTTCCGTTTGCGTGATTCGCGCTAACGCGACGGCAACGTTCGGGTGCGCAGCCATGCATGCTAGGCTCGCCTCACATCGAAACCGGACGTACGCCATGAGCCTTCGAACCACCCTTGCCTGCGCTTGTACCCTCGCCATTGCCGCGACGCTGGCGATCCCGCCGGCGCAGGCGATCAAGCCCGCCGACAGCGCCAGCCTGCCGGCGCCGGATCCGGCGCTTCAGGCCGCGATCGACGGCAGCTGGCGCGACCGCGCCTACGTGGCACGCGACGCCTACCGGCATCCCGGGCAGACGCTGGCGTTCTTCGGCATCAAGCCCACCCACACAGTGATCGAGATCACGCCCGGCGGTGGCTGGTACTCGGAGATCCTGGCGCCGTACCTGCGCGAGCGTGGCCAGTACGTGGCCGCGGTGGTGGATCCGGCGGCGGTGCCTGAAGGCCGCGGCCGCGACTACCAGCAGAAGGCGCGCACGACGCTGGAGCAGAAGTTCGCCGCCGCGCCGGCGCAGTACGGCAAGGCCAAGCTGGTCGGCTACGCGCCCACCGCGCCGGTGTTCGGGCCGGCCGCGTCGGCCGACCTGGTGCTGACCTTCCGCAACGTGCACAACTGGCGCATGTCCGGCCAGGCCGAGGGCATGTTCAAGGGCTTCTACCAGGTGCTCAAGCCCGGCGGCGTGCTCGGCGTGGTCGAACACCGCGCCAAGGCCGACGTGCCGGCCGACGACAAGAGCGGCTACGTGGGTCAGGCGCAGGTGATCGCGATGGCCGAGGCCGCCGGCTTCAAGCTGGCCGGCAAGAGCGAGGTCAACGCCAATCCGCGCGACACCAAGGATTATCCGGGCGGGGTGTGGACGCTGCCGCCGAGCAACAGCCACGACGCCGCCGACGAGGCCAAGTACAAGGCGATCGGCGAGAGCGACCGGATGACGTTGAAGTTCGTCAAGCCGTAAGCGACACCAGCGGCGCGGCGATCGCGCGTGGGAGAATGGTCCCGCGCGCGGCGCTGCCTGCGTCGCGATTCCTTCGCGCCTACCGCCTGCCCATAGCGCTGCACATGCTGATCGCGTTCAACAAGCCGTTCAATGTGCTGTGCCAGTTCACCGACCGCAGCCAGCCGCCACGGCGCACGCTGGCCGGATTCGGGCTGCCCGCCGACATGTACGCGGCGGGGCGGCTGGACTACGACAGCGAGGGCCTGCTGCTGCTGACCGACGACGGCACGCTGGCGCACCGCCTGACCGACCCGCGGCACAAGCAGCCCAAGACCTATTGGGTGCAGGTGGAAGGCATGCCGCAGCCCGGGCAACTGCAGCGCCTGCGCGACGGCGTGGTGTTGAACGACGGCCCCACCGCGCCGGCCCAGGCGGATGTGCTGGAGGCGGCGCCGGCGTTGTGGCCGCGCGATCCGCCGGTGCGTTTCCGCAAGACGGTGCCCGACGCGTGGCTGCAGATCGTGCTGCGCGAGGGCCGCAACCGCCAGGTGCGGCGCATGACCGCCGCGGTCGGTCTGCCGACCTTGCGCCTGGTGCGGGTGGCGGTCGGCGCGCACCGGCTGGACGGGCTGGCACCGGGGACGTGGCGGGTGCTGTAGCGCTGGCGGCGGCGCAGCACAAGTCGCCGCGTTGACGTGCGGCGAGTTCGTTTCGCCGCGCTTTTTGCCGTACGCTGCCGCGCGGCGCCGGATTCGATGGCTTGACCCCGGAGTTTTTCTTCACGGCCAGTGCCTTCGGCTAGCCAGAAGTCTGCCTTCTGTAGGAGTCAACTGTCATGCAGGAGCGATCCCAGGAGGGGCATAAGGCGCTCGATCACGCGCGATGGCGTTGAGC
>NZ_JAFIWC010000011.1 GCF_017163755.1 Xanthomonas sp. | reverse complement strand
GCGCGGTCGTGCTCCGGGGGGATCGTGTCGGGTTCAGCCGATGGCGCCGGAGGGCGCGCGCAGGCGGCGCGCCTCCAGCTCGCGCTCGATGCGCGCTTCCATGGGCTTGTTGATTTCGTAGAGGAACAGCGCGGCCACGCACAGCAGGAACGGGATGGCGCTGTACACGCTCACCGCCAGGCGGATGCCGTGGGTGACGGCGGCGCTCTGCTGCGGCAGCGCCGCGTCGTAGCCGTAGAACGCCAGGATCGCCGCGACCAGCGCGCCGCCGACGCTCAGGCCGATCTTCAGCCCGCACATCATCGCCGAGAAGATGATCGCGGTGGCGCGGCGGTGGTTCTTCCATTCCGAGTAGTCGGCGACGTCGGCGATCATCGCCCACAGCAGCGGGATGGTGATGCCGTAGAAGAAGCCGTGCAGGATGTAGGAAGCGAACACCAGCGCGATGGCGTCGGGCGGATACAGGTAGAACGCCAGCAGGAACAGCGTCGACACCAGCAGCGCGGCGCCGAACACGTCGCGCTTGCCGAAGCGGTCGGCCAGGGGCTTGGAACAGCCGATGCCGACGATCATGAACACGATGCCGCCGGCGCTGAACGCGCTGAACGCGGAGGTGGGCGCGTCCTGCGGCCACTGCAGCGCGGCCAGGCCGGCGCGGGTGGTCATCGCGTTGGCGCCGGCGATCAGCGTGTTGAAGCCGCTGCCGTCGAGGAACCGCGACAGCGCGCCGGCGTCGAGGTAGTACTTGAAGTAGTAGACGTACATGCCGCCCTTCATCGCCAGGTTGACGAACACCAGGATGGTCAGGGCCAGCATCACCAGCCACGGCTTGTTGCGCACCAGGTCGGTCAGGTCCTCGCGCACGCTGGAGGCGCGCTCGGACAGCGGCAGCACCCGTTCGCGGGTGGTGAAGAAGGTGATCAGGAAGCACAGCGTGCCGGTCGCCGCGAACAGCGCCATCGCGTTGTGGAAGCCGCGCGCCTTGTCGCCGTCGCCGAGGATCAGCACCAGCGGCAGCAGCAGCACCTGGATGATGAACTGCGCGATCATCACCGCCACGAAGCGGTACGAGGACAGGCTGTTGCGCTGGGCCATGCTGCCGGTGAGCACGCCGCTCAGCGCCGAGTACGGCAGGTTGTTGGCCACGTAGACCAGCATCAGCAGCGAGTAGCTCGCCAGCGCGAAGACGGTCTTGCCGCGCTCGCCGAGCTCCGGCGTGGTGAACGCCAGCAGCGAGGCGGCGCCGAACGGGATCGCGGTCCACAGGATCCACGGCCGGAACTTGCCCCAGCGGCTGCGGGTACGGTCGGCGAGGATGCCCACCAGTGGCGTGAACACGAACGCGCCGAGCAGGCCGACGACGAAGATGATGCTGGCGGCCGACGAAGCCGGGATCTTGTAGACGTCGGTGTAGAAGAACGCCAGGAAGGTGATCAGGGTCTGGAAGATGATGTTCGCGGCCAGGTCGCCGAGGCTGTAGCCGATCTTTTCCGCGATCGAGAGGCGGTGCGCGGTGGGGGTCATGGACGGGAGCCGGTGATGGGGGCGTTGCTCCCCTCTTCCGGCGGAAGAGGGTCCGCGGACGAGGGTACGGCGAAGTCGGCGCCCCGCGAGGCGCGGAGCGGGAGAGGCGACCGTCCGGGTCGGCGCTCTCCCGCCCGCGGCGGCGCGGCGGTGTCCTGGGCGTAGGCCATGGCCGCGGCGGAGATCAGAACGAACCGCGGATGCCGAGCATGATCGTGCGTCCGGGCTTGTACAGGTCGTAGGTCGCGTTGGGATACTGGAAGGTGGTGCGCAGCGGCTCGTCGGTGATGTTGGTGACGTTGAGGGTGATCTGCGGGGCGGAGCGGATCCACGACAGCGTGTAGCTGGCCGACAGGTCCAGCTGGCCGCGCGCGTCGGACATCAGCCGCGCGTCCGGGATGCCGTTCTGGTTGGCGCCGGAGATGACCATGTCGTCGTTCCAGGCATAGGACATGCGCACCGAGGTGTTGTTCTTCTCCCAGTACACGGTGCCGTTCCACAGGTTCGGCGCCACCCCCACCGCCACCGCCTGCACGCCGTCGCCCTCGGACTCCTGCTTGACGTGGGTGTAGTTGAGGCTGAAGCCCAGGCCGTCGAGCAGGCGGTCCAGCGGCTGTACCCAGATCGCCTCCACGCCGCGGATGTTGAGCACGCCGTCGGCGTTGACCTGGGTCTGCACGTCCACCGTGGCCGCGTTCGGCCCGCCGCGCTGGTCGATCGCGGCCTGCTGGGTCGCGGTCAGGTCGGCGTACGGCACGCCCAGGTCGAGGAACGGGATGCGGCGCACGCCGTTGACGGTGAAGCCGTCGATGCGCTTGTTGAACACGGTCAGCCCGACGAAGCCTTCCGCGCCGGTGTACCACTCGCCGCCGATGTCCACGTTGGTCGACAGGTACGGCGCCAGGTTCGAGTTGCCCTGGGTGGCGGTCTGCGCCGACGGATCGCTGAAGTTGGTGTTGGGCAGCATCGCGCTGGGATCGGGCCGGGTCAGCGTGCGCGAGCCGGACAGGCGCAACACCACGCTGTCGGCCACGTCCCAGGCCACGTTGAACGAGGGCAGGATCTCCTTGTAGTCCGAATCCTGCGTCTGGTAGCGGCGCACGCCGCCGACCGTCACCGGGCCGCTGATGGTCTGGTCGGTGGTGACGTAGCGCACGCCGGCGTTGAAGCGCAGCGCGCGGTTCCACACCTCGGTCTGCGCATTGGTCTCGACGTAGAAGCCCCAGTTCTTTTCCTCGATCGCGCCGGTGGACGCGCCGGTGTTGGCGGCGTTGGTCTCCGGCGCCGCGTCGCGCAGGGCGTAGTAGTTGGTATCGCGCAGGAACCGGTCGAAGTCCACGGTGATGAAGCCGCCCGGGCCCGGCGTCAGGTACGACGCCAGCGCCGACTGCGGCACCAGCGAGCCGGGGCCGCCGGTGCAGGTGGCGCCGCCGCCGCGGCACACCGCCGTCTCCCAGGCCGCGCTGTTGTCGAAGCCCTGGATCGTGCGCTCGGCCTGGTCGTAGGCGACGCCGACCTTGACGTTGCGCGTGTCCTCGCCGAACTGCAGGTCGGCGCGCCCGCCACGGGTCTCGGTGACGCGCTTTTCGTTGTTGATGTTCAGGCGTCCGCCGGTCCAGCCCCAGCCCAGGTTCGGGTCGTTGAGGTCCAGCGGGCTTTCGATAGACGGCTGGTCGCCGCCCTGGTTGCTGTACTGGACGGTGGTGAACGGCGAGGTCACCAGCACGCTGGGCGATTCGCGGAACATCCAGCTGCGCGTGGCGTTGGCCTGCACGTTGAGCTTGATGTCCTGCTCGGCGCCGAACAGCAGCTCGGCGCCCGGATTGACGCTCCAGAACTTGACCTCCTCGCGGTACGGGCGCGCTTCCAGGAAGTACTGCGCGTTGGCGAAGGTGGCGTCGGTGACGACATTGTTGCCGTCCAGCTGCATGCCCAGCGGGATCATGTTCCCGTTGCGGCCGATCAGGTTCATGCTCAACCGGTCGGTGACGCGCTTGGCTCGGGAGAACAGCGTGTCCAGGTAGAAATGCGCGCTGTCGCTCGGCCGCCATTCCAGCGACATCACCGACGAGTCGCGGTCGCGATCGCCCTGCATGTACACGCTGCGGCCCAGCCGCGGAATCCGCGCATCGCTGATCTGGTCGATGCTCAGCCCCGGGTTGTTCGCCAGCAGCCACGCCGCGTCGATGGTCTGGCCCGGGGTCAACCCGGCGCCGGCGGCGGTGACCGGCACGGTGTCGGGGATGCGCCAGTTGCCGCCGCCGTTGACGTTGCACGCGGCCGGCTGCGCGGTCGCCGGGGTGCCGGCCGGCGGGGTCAGGCCGCACTGGGTGTAGGTCAGGCCGGGATTGGTCCAGCCCACGGTCTCGAAGCCTTCCACGCCGGTCTTGCTGCGCACCGAGGCCACGCCGAACAGCGCGCCGAAGGTGCCGGCGTCGTTGGTCCAGCTGCCCATCAACGCGCCGCGCGGGGTGGTCTTTTCGCTGGTGCTGTTCCAGTCGCCCTGCAGCTGGTAGGTCAGGTGCGTGCCGACCCGGTCGAACGGGCGCGCGCTGCGCATGTCGACCACGCCGGAGACGCCGCCTTCGAGCATGCTCGCGGTCGGCGTCTTGCTGACCGTGAGCTGGGTGAAGAACTCGGTCGGGAACAGGTTGAGGTCGACCTCGCGGTTCTGGTTCTGCGCGTTCATGCCGATCGACGCGGTGGCGATGCTGGCGCCGTTGAGCGTGGTCTTGGTGAAGCTGGTGCCCAGGCCGCGGATGGCGATGTTCAGGCCTTCGCCGTTGACGTCGCGCGAGAGCTGCACGCCGGGGATGCGGTTGAGCGACTCGGCGATGTTCATGTCGGGGAACTTGCCGATGTCCTCGGCGAACACCGTGTCGCTGAAGGTGACCGAATCGCGCTTGGCGTCGGTGGAGAACTGGATGCTGCGGCGATAGCCGGACACGGTCACCGTATCCAGCTGGGTCACCGCATCGCCGGAAGCGGATGCGTCCTGCGCGGGTGCGGCGGGGGCGGGCTGCGGTTCGGCCGCGCTCGCCGGCGCGGTCTGCGCCCAGGCCGGCGCGCCGGCCATGCCCAGCAGGATCGATCCCAGTGCGTACGACAACGTGGTTCTTGCGTAGCTGTGCTTCACCGTAAATCTCTCCCTCGGGTCGTGGATGCCCTGCGAGCGCCCCTGCGCAGGATCTGCCTGCCGCAGGTTGCGACGCGCCGGCAGGTCGCTGCCGGACATCGCATTTCGATCGGGGCGCCGGATGTTAGCGCTATCAATTCTGGATTCTCACGCTGCACGGCAACATAAATCGCCCGCCACGCGCATGCGCAGCGGTCCGGAAACGCTTGCAAGTCCCGCAGTGGCGGCGCATCGCGTCGCCGAAGGCGCACAGGCAGTGGATTTGCGCGAACCCGGCGTGCTAATGGTAGCGCTATCAACCGTGGCCCCGATGCCACGCCATGGGATGGTCGCCTGCGATGAAACGAGCCCGCGAGCACGTCGTTGAGAGGGTGCGGTGCGCAACCGGCGCCCCGCGCCGGACGCAGCGACACCGATACCTGGCGCCGGCGCCACGCGCGCGCGTTCCTTGTTGCGCGCGCGCTCGCACCGCGCCGGCGCATCGCGTATCCGCCGCCGTCGCGCGCGCGAGGAACTCCGCATGAGCGAACCGCTGCCGCTCGCCGCCACGGGGCCCGCCGGCGCCCGCGTCGGCCGTTTCCGCTGGCGGATCTGCGCGCTGCTGCTCGCCGCGACCACCATCAACTACATCGACCGCCAGGTGCTCGGCGTCCTGGCGCCGTTCCTGCAGACCGAGATCGGCTGGAACGAGATCCAGTACGGCTACATCGTCACTGCGTTCCAGGCCGCCTACGCGCTCGGCCTGCTGTGCAGCGGCGCGGTGATCGACCGCTTCGGCACGCGCGCCGGCTATGCGCTGGCGATCGGCATCTGGAGCGTGGCGGCGATGAGCCATGCGCTGGCGACCAGCGTGGTGGGCTTTGCGATCGCGCGGTTCTTCCTCGGCCTGGGCGAGTCGGGCAACTTCCCCGCCGCGATCAAGACCGTGGCCGAATGGTTCCCGCGCCGCGAGCGCGCGCTGGCCACCGGCATCTTCAATTCCGGCTCCAACATCGGCGCGATCGTCGCCCCGCTGCTGGTGCCGGTGATCGCCACCGCGTGGGGCTGGCAGGCCGCGTTCCTGTTCACCGGCGTGCTCAGCGCGGCGTGGCTGCTGGTGTGGTGGCTGAGCTATCGCGCGCCCGAGCAGCAGCCGCGGCTGTCGCCGGCGGAACTGGCGCACATCCGCAGCGACCCGCCCGAGGCGGGACGGCGGCTGTCGTGGGCGCAGGTGCTCGCCCACCGCCAGGCGTGGGCGTTCGTGCTCGGCAAGTTCATCACCGATCCGATCTGGTGGTTCTTCCTGTTCTGGCTGCCCAAGTTCCTGCACGCCGAATACGGCCTGAGCCTGCTGCAGCTCGGCGCGCCGCTGATCGTGATCTTCGTGCTGGCCGACATCGGCAGCATCGCCGGCGGCTGGGTGGCCGGACGCTTCATCGCACGCGGCTGGAGCGTCAACCGCGCGCGCAAGACGGCGATGCTGATCTGCGCGCTGGCGGTGGTGCCGATCGTGTTTGCCGCGCGCGCCGACAACCTGTGGCTGGCGGTGGCGCTGATCGGGCTGGCCACCGCCGCCCACCAGGGCTGGTCGGCGAACCTGTTCACGCTGCCGTCGGACATGTTCCCGCGCCACGCGGTGGCCACCGTGGTGGGCATCGGCGGCTTCGCCGGCGCGGTCGGCGGCATGCTGATCGCCACCTTCATCGGCTTCCTGCTCGAGGCTACCGGCAGCTACCTGCCGGTGTTCCTGATGGCCGGGTCGGCCTACCTGCTGGCGTTGGCGGTGGTGCACGCGCTGGTACCGCGGCTGCAGCCGGCAAGGCTGGAGGAGCGTGCATAGTGTCCGCCGGATGCCGGCACGACGAGCACCCGCGGAGGCGCCACAATGAAAACGATCGGTACCTGCCCGCGCCGTTTCGCGCACGGCGCATGTTCCTGCGCCGGGCAAGTGGCCATGCCGATCCGCGACGGCGGCGGACGCCCGCGCTGAGGCAGCTGCCGCCGCGCGCAACCCGCCGCACCTGAATCCCCCAACGACCGCATCGACCGATTCCACGAGTCCCGAGCCGCCATGCCCACCCCGCCCCTTTCGCTCCACCAGGACCGCCTGCTGCCGCCGGACCCAGGCATGCGCGCGATCGCGCGCCGCCTCTACGCGCAGGTGTCCGGCCTGCCGATCGTCAGCCCGCACGGCCACACCGATCCGGCCTGGTTCGCCGGGGACGCCGCCTTCGCCAACGCCACCGAACTGCTGCTGGTGCCGGACCACTACGTGTTCCGCATGCTCTACAGCCAGGGCGTGCCGTTGGACGCGCTGGGCATCCCGCGCGCGGACGGCACCCGCGCGGCGGTGGATCCGCGCCAGGCCTGGCGCACGTTCGCCGAGCGCTTCCAGCTGCTGCGCGGCACGCCGTCGGCGCTATGGCTCGACCACGTGTTCCACGAGGTGTTCGGCCTGCGCGTGCGGCTGCAGGCCGATAGCGCCGACCTGTACTACGACCGCATCGGCGAGGCGCTGCAGACGCCGGCGTTCCGCCCGCGCGCGCTGTTCGAGCGCTTCAACATCGAGCTGATCGCCACCACCGAATCGCCGCTGGATCCGCTGCAGCATCACGCCGCGATCCGCGCCAGCGGCTGGGGCGGGCGGGTGATCACCGCCTATCGGCCCGACGCGGTGATCGACCCGGAGCACGAGCAGTTCCCCGACGCGCTGCGGCGCTTCGGCGAGCTGACCGGCGAGGACGTGCACGACTGGGACGGCTACCTGCGCGCGCACCGCCAGCGCCGCGCGTTCTTCGCCGCCGCCGGCGCCACGTCCACCGATCACGGCCACCCCAGCGCCGCCACCGCCGACCTGGCCCCGGCGCAGGCGCGCGCGCTGTTCGAGACGGTGCTGCGCGGCGAGGCCACGCCCGCGCAGGCGGAGCTGTTCCGCGCGCAGATGCTGACCGAGATGGCGGCGATGAGCCTGGACGACGGGCTGGTGATGCAGCTGCACCCGGGCTGTTTCCGCAACCACAACCGCGCGCTGTTCGAACGCTACGGACGCGACAAGGGCGCCGACCTCCCGCTGCGCACCGACTACGTGCACGCGCTCAAGCCGTTGCTGGACCGCTTCGGCAACGCGCCGGGCTTCACCCTGATCCTGTTCACCCTGGACGAGAGCACCTACGCGCGCGAGCTGGCGCCGCTGGCCGGGCACTACCCTGCGCTGCTGCTCGGCCCGGCCTGGTGGTTCCACGACGCGCCGGAAGGCATGTGGCGCTTCCGCGAGCAGACCCTGAGCAGCGCCGGCTTCTACAACACGGTAGGCTTCAACGACGACACCCGCGCGTTCCTGTCGATCCCGGCACGGCACGATGTCGCCCGCCGCGTGGACTGCGCGTTCCTGGCCAAGCTGGTCGCCGAGCACCGGCTGGACGAGGACGAAGCGGCGGAGGTGGCGGTGGACCTGGCCTACCGCCTGCCCAAGCGGGCCTACAAGCTGTGACGCAGGCGCGCTGCACTGCGGCCGTGCCCACGCGAGATCCGGCACACGCCGGGCGCATCGGCCCGCATCGCGGCGCGGCCCTGCAGGCCCGCACCCTTGCACGAGGGTTCCCGGACGCGGCGCGGTCTCGCCCCGCCGCGTTCGCAGGCAGGCCGCCGAACGACGAAGCCATCCGCGCGCCGGGACCGGGCCTCGGCCTTCCGGAGACGCAAGCCGGTAGCGCGCGCCGCCGCACGATGCGCACCACAGCGCAGCCGACCTTGCCGCTGCGCCGCGCCCGCGCGCTGCTGCTGGCCCTGGCGGCGCTGGCCGCCGGCACGCTGTGCGCCGCGCCGCCGCAGGCGCCGCGCGAGCGGCTGTCGCTCGATGCAGGCTGGCGCTTCCACCGTGGCGATGCGCCGGGCGTGGGCGATACGCTGGACTACGACGTGCGCCCGCAGGTGGTGCGCAGCGCCGACGGCAAGGTGGCCGATGCGCGTCCGGAGGATGCCGAGCGCGTCGCGTCGCGCAGCCGGCCGGTGCTCAAGCCGTGGATCCTGCCCAGCGGCAACGCCTTCATCGCCGATCCGGCGCGGCGCCACGTCCGTCCGCCCGGCGACCCGGGCAGCGAGGTGGCCTTCGTGCAGGCCGGTTTCGACGACCGCCACTGGGCCGCGGTGGACCTCCCCCACGACTGGGCCATCGCCGGGCCGTTCATCGCCGACGGCCCGTACGGCGGCATGGGCCGGCTGCCGAGCTGGGGCATCGGCTGGTACCGCAAGCGGCTGGACCTCCCGGCCAGCGACCGCGGGCGCTCGATCTTCCTCGACGTCGACGGCGCGATGTCCTACGCCACCGTCTGGCTCAACGGCAGGCTGGTCGGCGGCTGGCCGTACGGCTACAACTCGTGGCGGCTGGACCTGACGCCCTACGTGGTCTTCGGCGGCACCAACCAGCTGGCCATCCGCCTGGACAATCCGCCGGATTCGGCGCGCTGGTACCCGGGCGGCGGGCTGTACCGCAGCGTGTGGCTGACCAAGACCGCGCCGGTGCACGTGGCGCAGTGGGGCACGCAGGTCACCACGCCGCAGGTGTCGGCGCAGGCGGCGACGGTGCGGCTGGCGGTCGCGCTCGACAACGATGGCGCGCAGGACGCGCAGGTGCAGGTCGCCAGCGCGATCTATGCGCTGGATGCCGATGGCGTGCGCAGCGGCGAGGCGCTGGCGCGCACCGCCCCGGTCGCGGCGAAGGTGCCGGCGCGCGGCCGCGCCACCGTCGACGGCAGCGTCGTGCTGGCCAGGCCGCGGCTGTGGGGGCCGCCGCCGACGCAGCGGCCGCACCGCTACGTCGCGCTCACCGAGGTCTCGCAGGACGGCCGCGTGCTCGATCGCTACGAGACCCGCTTCGGCGTGCGCACGATCCGCTTCGACCCGCAGCGCGGGCTGCTGGTCAACGGCGAGCACGTGCCGATCCGCGGCGTGAACAACCATCACGACCTCGGCGCGCTCGGCGCGGCGTTCAACCTGCGCGCGGCGCAGCGCCAGCTGCAGCTGCTGCGCGACATGGGCGCCAACGCGATCCGCATGAGCCACAACCCGCCGGCGCCGGAGCTGCTGGAGCTGACCGACCGCATGGGCCTGCTGGTGGTGGACGAGGTGTTCGACAGCTGGGAGATGAAGAAGACCCCGCTGGACTTCCACCTGATCTTCCCCGACTGGCACGAGCCGGACCTGCGCGCGATGCTGCGCCGCGACCGCAACCATCCCTCGATCGTCCTGTGGAGCGTGGGCAACGAGGTGGGCGAGCAGTACACCGGCCAGGCCGGCGCGGCGATCGCGCAGCGGCTGCAGGCCATCGTGCGCGAGGAGGACCCGACCCGGCTGGCCACCGCGGCGATGAACTACGCCGCGCCGGACATGCCGCTGCCGGCGGCGCTGGATGCGATCAGCCTCAACTACCAGGGCGAAGGCATCCGCGACACGCCCGAGTTCGAGGGCACCGAGCGCATCCGCAAGACGCCGCAGTACCCGGCCTTCCAGGCGAAGTTCCCGCACAAGCCGATCCTCAGCAGCGAGACCGCCTCGGCGCTGAGCAGCCGCGGCGTGTACCTGTTCCCGGTGACGGCCGACAGCAGCGCGCCGGTGCGCGACGGCCGCGGCGGCGATCCGGTGGCGCGCCAGGTCAGCGCCTACGAACTGCATGCGGTGGATTTCGGCGCCAGCGCCGACAAGGTGTTCGCCTCGCTCGACCGGCATCCGTTCGTCGCCGGCGAATTCGTCTGGACCGGCTTCGACTACCTCGGCGAACCCACGCCGTACTACAGCGCGCGCAGCTCCTACTCCGGCATCTTCGACCTGGCCGGCTTCCCCAAGGACCGCCACTGGCTGTACCAGGCGCGCTGGCGCCCGCAACTGCCGATGGCGCACCTGCTGCCGCACTGGACCTGGCCCGGACGCGAAGGCCAGCTCACGCCGGTGCACGTGTTCACCTCCGGCGACGAGGCCGAGCTGTTCGTCAACGGCGTCTCGCAGGGCCGCCGCAAGAAGGCGCCGTATCAGTACCGGTTGCGCTGGGACGAAGTGGTCTATGCGCCTGGCGAACTGCGCGTGCAGGCGTACAAGGACGGACGGCCGTGGGCCAGCGACACCGTGCGCACCGCCGGACCGGCCGCGCGCCTGCAGGCCACGCCGGACCGCGCCGCGATCCGCGGCGACGGGCGCGACTTGGCCTTCGTC
Source organism: Xanthomonas sp. (assembly GCF_017163755.1). Lineage (GTDB taxonomy): Bacteria > Pseudomonadota > Gammaproteobacteria > Xanthomonadales > Xanthomonadaceae > Xanthomonas_A. The sequence continues at coordinate 139,820 of NZ_JAFIWC010000011.1, read as the reverse complement.
ACCGTGCGCCTGCTCGACCGCGACGGCCGCCCCGCGCCCACCGCCGGCGACCGCCTGCGCTTCCGCCTGGACGGCCCGGGCGAGATCGTCGCCACCGACAACGGCGACCCTACCGACCTGGAATCGTTCACTTCCCGCGAGCGCAACGCGTTCAACGGCCTGGCGCTGGCGATCGTGCGCGCGCTGCCGGGCAAGACCGGCACGCTCACGCTGCACGTCGAATCCGACACGCTGCAGCCCACCCGCACGCGCGTGCAGGTGCAGCGGTGAGCGGCGCGCACGCGCGACGCACGCAGCGCAGCGCGGGCACGCCCCATCCGCATGCCGCCCACGACCGACGCAGGACCACCGCCATGCCCGCACTGCGCAACACGCTCGTTCCGGCCCTGCTGCTGGCCTGCCTGCTCGGCACCGCGCCGGCCGCCGCCGATCCCGCGGCCGCAGCGCGCACGCCGGCCGGCGCGGCCGCCGGCGCCGGGCTCAAGGACGCCTACGCCGACGCGTTCCTCATCGGCACCGCGGTCAATGCCGACATCGTCTCCGGCAAGGACGCCGCCTCCGCCGCGCTGGTGCCGCGGCACTTCAATGCGGTCACCGCCGAGAACGTGATGAAGGCCGAGGTGGTCAATCCGCGCCCGGGCGTCTACGACTTCGCCGCCGCCGACGCGTTCGTCGACTACGGCCGCCGCCACGGCATGTTCGTGGTCGGCCACACCCTGGTCTGGCACAACCAGACCCCGGACTGGTTCTTCGTCGACGCGCAGGGCCGGCCCAACGGCCGCGACGCGCAGATCGAGCGCATGCGCGCGCACATCCAGGCGGTGGCCGGGCGCTACGTGGGCAAGGTGCAGGCCTGGGACGTGGTCAACGAGGTGATCGACGAGGACGGCAGCTACCGCAAGACCAACTGGGTGGAACGCGTCGGCGACGGCGACGAACTGGTGCGGCAGGCGTTCCGTTTCGCCGCGCGGTACGCGCCGGACGCGCAGCTGTACTACAACGACTTCAACGCCTGGCGCCCGCAGAAGCGCGACGGCATCGTGCGCATGGTGAAGATGCTGCAGCGCGACGGCATCCGCATCGACGGCATCGGCATGCAGGGCCACTGGGGCCTGGACTATCCCAGCCTGCACGACATCGAGGCGGCGATCGACGCCTACGCCGCGCTCGGGGTCAAGGTGATGATCACCGAGCTGGACGTGGACGTGCTGCCATTGACCAAGGAAGGCCAGGTGATCGGCACCGTGATGGCGCACAAGCAGTTCCAGCTGCCGGAGTTCGAGCGCTACCTCGACCCGTACCGCGACGGCCTGCCGGCGGACGTGCAGGCGCAGCTGCGCGACCGCTACGCCGAGCTGTTCCGGCTGTTTTGGCGCAAGCGCGACACGCTGGCGCGGGTCAGCGTCTGGGGCGTGGACGACGGCATGTCGTGGAAGAACGACTATCCCGTGCCCGGGCGCCGCAACTATCCGCTGCTGTTCGACCGCCAGCGCCAGCCCAAGCCGGCGTTCGACGCGGTGCTGGCGGTGCCGGCGCAGGCGCGGTAGCCGGCCCGTCGCGCGAAGGTCGAACCCTCCACCGCGGCCGATGGCATTATCGGCCTGATCCCCTCCACGCCTGGAACCTGACGATGCGACTGCCGACCCGTTTGCTTGTGGCCATTCCGTTGCTGGCCACGCTGGCCGCATGCACCAAGGGCGACCCGCCGCCGGCGCCCTATCCGAGCGTGGGCCGCCTGACCGCGTTCGATCCGGCCTTCGCCGAGGTGGTCGACGCCGGCGCGCGCATCGAGAAGGTCGCCGAAGGCTTCACCTGGTCCGAAGGGCCGGCGTGGGTCCGCGACGGCGGCTACCTGCTGTTCAACGACGTGCCGCAGAACACCATGTACCGCTGGTCCGAGCGCGACGGGCTGTCGGTGTTCCTCAAGCCGTCCGGCTACGCCGGCCCGCCGCTGGACGCCTTGCGCGAGGCCGGCGCCAACGGCCTGTACGCCGAACCCTCCGGCAGCGTGCTGCTCGCCGATTCCGGCACCCGCATCGTCGCCCGGCTCGACCCTGCCACGCGGCGCAAGACGCCGCTGGCCAGCGCCTACGACGGCCACCGCCTCAACAGCCCCAACGACCTGGTACGCCGCAGCGACGGCGTGGTGTTCTTCACCGACCCGCCGTACGGCCTGAAGGATGGAGACAAATCCCCGGTCAAGGAACTGCGCTTCAATGGCGTCTATCGCCTGGACACCGACGGCAGCGTGCACCTGCTCGACGACAGCCTGAGCCTGCCCAACGGCATCGCGCTGTCGCCGGACGAGCGCACCCTGTACGTGGCCAATTCCGACCCGGCGCGGCCGATCTGGAACGCCTACACGCTCGACGCGCGCGGCAACGTCAGCGGCAAGCGCCTCTTCGCCGACGCCTCCGACATCGTCGGCGACGCCAACCCCGGCCTGCCGGACGGCATCGCCGTGTCCACCGACGGCCGCCTGTTCGCCACCGGCCCGGGCGGGGTGATCGTGTTTTCGCCCGACGGCCGCCGCCTGGGCCGCATCGAGACCGGCGGGCCCGTCGCCAACTGCACCTTCGGCGACGACGGCCGCACGCTGTACATGACCTCGCACAAGATCCTGGCGCGGGTGCGGGTGCGGGCGACGGGGTTGGGGTTTGCGCCGTAGCCGGCCGGCCCTGCCCGTCCATTCAATCCAGCCGCCTCGCGCGGCGAACGCAGGCATTGAGCCCCAGGGAAATCATGCGATTCGCGGATGCAATGAAGCAGGACGAACCCGCACATGCGGTCTTCATGGCGGCGCTCGCCGTGGTCTTCGACAAAGGCGACGGAATTACCGAGCATGTCGGCCGCCTTTCCCCCGAAGCGCGACGTGTTTACTTGTTGTGGTGCTTCGACGGAGAGGTACACAATGGCGGCTTCGACCAACTCTTCACAAACTCGCTGGGCAACCATTGCATCGAGATCCTGGGCCATCTGGAGGCCATCGGCGCAGGCAAGTCCCACCACCTTCTGTCCAAGGCAGTTTCGTGGTTTCCGGACTCGTCGCCATCGAAAGACCGCCAGGTCAGGTGGTCGCAACGTGAATCCTTCTCTGGCATGCCCGGGTATGAGGCGGAGATCGACAGGCTGGATGCCGAGTTCTACAAGTACGAGGACAATCTCGGCTCGCTGCTGAACTCGTATGTGGCCCAGCACCCCGATGCGTCGATCGGAGCCTGATATTCAGTTCAAACGTTCGGCCTCTTGGGAGACTTCCATGGCTTGCTTAGGTGTCCATTTCGCGTTGTCGGACGAGGATGTCGCCGTTCTTCTGTCCAAGCAAAGCGACGAAGACCGCCTGGCCTTCGTCCAGGAGGACATCGAGGGGCGCTACTTCGAGCAGCCCGGGACCTACATCGCGCAAAGCGACAAGGCGTGGGATGCGATGCACCGGGCCTTGGCGGATGGTTCGCCCGGCAATGGCGGCGGCACCTATCCGCTGAATCACGTAGTGCTCGGCGGCCGGTCACTGTACGGCCGCGACGACTACATCATGCGCCTCAAGACGCCGGCGCAGGCGGGCGACATAGCGGGTGCGACCTCCGGCATTACCGAAGACCTGTTTCGGGCACGCTATGAGGCCATAGATCCGGCGCAGTACGGGCTCGAGTTGTCCGACGAGGACTTTCGATATACCTGGGGATGGTTCCAGGAGGTTCGCGCCCTGTATCAGACGGCGGCCGCTGAAGGTCGCCATGTGCTGTTTACCGCCGACCAATAGAAGGCGTCAGCGCGTCCGGGGGGAAGCCGCTTCGCGGGCCGGCTTGCGTCGACGGCTGCATCGATACAGGCTTGCCGCGTACCTGCCGGACTTCCATCGCCGAGCGCAGCATGAACGTGTCGCAATGCCTCGATGAAGCGCACCGATTCCACGATACGAATGCTGTTTTCCATGCAGGAACTGCAGCCATGTCGCGGCCAGCCTGCCGGTTGCGAGGCGCAGCCGCAGCGGCATCCGGCATCCATGCGGCCGCTCGCCAATCCCGCCTGAGTGAACCGATTACGACGTGACAGCGCTGCTCGGCCTGGCCTGGTGGTTCCACGACGCACCGAAGGCATGTGGCGCCGGCTTCTACAATACGGTGGGCTTCAACGACGACACCTGCGCGTTCCTGCCGGCGCGCACGCGGCGCATCCGCCGCCGTGTCACGGCTCGCGCCTCGGCTATGCCGCCGAACGCGACGCGAGCCCTTGCAGATACGCGCAGAACATGTCGGCCATGGCATCGGCATAGGCACGGATCTGCGCAGCGCTGCGCGGCGTTTCCGAAAACTCCTTGCCCGCCGCGGCAAGCGTCGTCTTGATCAGGTCACCGGCCAGGGTGCGGGTGGCTGCCGGAACGTCGGGCAGCACCTCGCGCATGAAGCGCCGCAGCGTGCGCTTGCCCGATGCACGCGCCTGCTGCGCCTCGGGCGCGTCGCGGTACAACGGTGCGGCACTGGCCAGCGCCGTGCGCATCTGCGCCTCCTCGCATTCGGAGCGCACGAAGGCGTGCACCAGCAGGCGCAGCCGTTCCAGCGGCGGACGCGGCGCGTCCTCGAGGATGCCGCGCAGCAGGTCGCTGGTCTGCCGCCATTCGTCGCTCTGCAGCCGGAACAGGATCGCCGCCTTGTTCGGGAAGTACTGGTACAGCGACCCGATGCTGACCCCGGCCTTCTCGGCCACCCGTGCGGTGGTGAAGCGCTGCATCCCTTCCTTGGCCAAAACCTGAGCTGCCGCCTCCAGGATGACCGCCACCAGCATAGTGGAGCGCGCCTGTTGCGGCTGTTTTCGCGGGGAAATCCTGGTTTTCTTAGGCTCGGTCATGCGGCGCGCTCAATGCGAATAGCGAATGTGACGGATCAGTCGCATTCTATTCCGGTCCGACGATGGACGCACAAACCGGCAAATATCCAATGACCACCCTGACCACTGCACCCCTCGCTCCCCTGCTCGGCCGCCTGTTCGACGAAGCTGATGCGACGACGGCGACGGCGATGTCCGCATTCGCCGAAATCCCGGCCGACGAGCGCGAGCGCCTGATGCGAAGCAAGACCGACTACGTGGAGTTCTACAGCCGGCTGAAGGAGCTGCCGCTCGCCGTCTCGCGCGAGACCGGCCTGCTGCTGTACATGCTGGCGCGCAGCTGCCGCGCGCGCACGATCGTCGAGTTCGGCACCTCGTTCGGCATCTCCACCCTGCACCTGGCCGCGGCCCTGCGCGACAACGGCGGCGGCCGCCTGATCGGCAGCGAGTTCGAACCGTCGAAGGTGGCGCGCGCCCACGACAACCTGCGCGCCGGCGGGCTCGCCGACCTGGTGGAGATCCGCGAAGGCGATGCCTTGCAGACGCTGCGCAGCGACATGCCCGACGGCATCGACCTGCTGCTGCTCGACGGCGCCAAGGCGCTGTATCCGCAGGTGCTGGCGCTGCTGGAACCGCGCCTGCGGCCCGGCGCGCTGATCGTCGCCGACAACGCCGACTACAGCCCGGAGTACCTGGCTCAGGTGCGCGCGCCCGCGTCGGGCTATCTGTCCATCCCATTTGCGGAGGACGTCGAGCTGTCGATGCGCCTCGGCTGACCGCGATGCGTTCCCGGGCGTGGGGGCACGCATGGGTGGCAGTCCCGCCGGGCGCATAGGCCGGGCAGCCCGCCGATCGACCTCAACCCTCGTCCGGCCACTGGCGAAAATTCACGCACACCGTGGTCTTGTCCAGCATCGCGAACTCGCGCGAGCCCCACGGCTTGAGCGCGACGGTGTTGGCGTTGGGGTGCAACAGCTGCGGCGCGCGCGCGGACATTTCCGCGAAGATCGCGTCGACATCGTCGGTGTCGATGCCCAGCTCCGGACGGTCCTTCGCCGCCCACTCGGGATTCTCGACCAGATAGGCCTTGGCGCCGTCGCGTGCGACGACCGCCATCAGGGCGTCCTGGTACACCACTTCGAACCCCATGCCATCGACGAAGAAGTCGAGTCCGTCCTGCAGCCGTTCGTAGAAGATCTTCGGGATGAGGTTCTTGAACATGGGGATTCCTGCACTGAAGAAGGAAGGCGCGGCGGATGCTACATCGGTGCGAGGGCGTGTCGCGTGCCTGCAGGACTTCCGTCGCCGAGCGCAGCATAAGCGCTTCGCAACGTCTGCGCGAAGCGCGCGTCTTTCGACAGCGGCGCGAACACCGCATCCAGCGCGAGAAATGCACTCACATCGTGCCCGGCATCGCCGGTCGCGCTGCGCCCGATTCCGCTCAACGTCTCGCCCAGCGGATCCACCAGCGCCACGCCGTTGCGCGCCTGCCGCCGCACGAACTGCATCCACGCGGCCAGCGGCAGGCACAGGCGGTCGATGCGGCGTCCTGCGTGCAGGGCGTCGGCGATGGTGCCGAGCAGGCGCACCGGGAGTTTCTGCGAGCCGTCCCAGGCGATCTGCGCCAGGCGGTGGGCGATGGCGGGGTTGCGGAAGCGGGCGAGGATGGCCCCGGCGTAGCGCTGCGGGTCGAAGCCGGGCATCGGCTGCAGGGTGGGCGCGATATCCTCGCGCATCAGGGTTTCGACGAAGGCTGCCAGTTGCGGATGGCGCATGGCGTCGGCGACGGTCTCCAGTTCGAGCAGCGCGCCGAGGTAGGCCAGCGCCGAGTGCGGGCCGTTTAGCAGGCGCAGCTTGGCGCGATCGTAGCCGGCGATGTCGTCGCCGAGGGTGACGCCGGCGCGCTCGAAGCCGGGGCGGCCGTTGCAGAAGCGGTCTTCGATCACCCATTGGCTGTAGCGCTCGCGCTGGATCGGCCAGGCGTCGTGGCAACCCAGTTGCGCGGCGACGCGTTCGCGCAGGGCGTCGTCGCTGGCCGGGGTGATGCTGTCGACCATCGAGCACGGGAAGGCGGCTTCGGTCTCGATCCAGGCGGCCAGTGCCGGGTCGAGGGCGTGCGCGAACTGCAGCACGGCGCGGCGCAGCTTGCCGCCGTTGTCGGGCAGGTTGTCGCAGCTGAGCACGGTGTAGGGCCGGCCGCCGTGGCGAAGGCGTTCGCGCAGGCCGGCGACGAGATAACCGATGGCGCTGTGCGGGGCGTGGGGCGTGGCCAGGTCGTGGACGATGTCCGGATGCGCGAAGTCCAGTTGCTCGCCGGCCAGGCAGTAGCCCTTCTCGGTGACGGTGAGAGTGACCAGGCGCACGGCCGGGTCGGCCAGGCGCGCCAGCACCGCGGCCTGTTCGTCTTGCGCGCACAGCACTTCGCGGATGGCGCCGATCACGCGCAGCTCGGGATGCTCGTCGAGCAGGGCCAGGGTGTAGAGGCCGTCCTGCGGGCGCAGCGCATCACGCACCTGCGCGCTGTGCAGGGAGACGGCGCTGATCGCCCAGTCCGGTTCGTCGGCGAGCAGGTCGTCGAGGTAGACGGCCTGATGGGCGCGATGGAAGGCGCCGGCGCCGAGGTGGACGATGCCGATGCGCACGCGGTCCAGGGCGTAGGTTGGGCGGGCGATGGCGGGCGGCAGGTGGGGGAGCGTGGTGGCGGTGAGGCGCGGTTCGGTCACGGGAGATCCAGGTGGAGGATTTCGGTCTGAGGCATGGTCGGTAAGGCTGTCGGGACTGAAGTCCCTCCCACAGTGAGCGAGGCGAGATGGTGTTTGGTCGATAGGGCGGTCGGGACTGAAGCCCCTCCTACAGGGCGCTGTGGCGGGTGGTGTTTGGTTGGCAAGGCCGTTGGGGCTGACGCTCCTCGTACCGGGGAGTCGGTCGGCTGATGCGTGGTCGGTGAAGTGCTCGGGGCTGAAAGCCCGACGCCATCCATAGCCACGCCTCGGTGGTGCGAGCGGTCACGGCTCGCACCACCGGTCGCGGTCATTGCCGCGGCGATGGCGCCGCCGCGGGCGACGGTTGCACGCTGAAGCGCTGGCGTGCACGTACGTCGGTGCTGGAGGCGCCGACCTGCAGTTCGTAGTCGCCCGCGTCCACGACGTAGGCCTTGCGCGCTTCGTCGTAGATGCGCAGGTCGGCCTGCGGCGAGAGGCTGAAGCTGACCTCGCGGGTTTGGCCCGGTTCCAGCGCGATGCGCTCGAAGCCGCGCAGCTCCTTGCGCGCTCGCTCGCGTTGCGGCGCCAGCGGCTGCAGGTACAGCTGCACCACTTCCTCGCCGGCGCGCTGGCCGGTGTTCTTCACCTTCAGCGTGGCGCGCAGGCTGCCGTCGGCCTGCAGCTTGCTGCGGTCCAGGCGCAGGTCGGAATAGGCGAACTGCGTGTACGACAAGCCATGCCCGAACGGGTACAGCGGGGTGCCGGCGAAATAGCGATAGGTGCGCCCGCGCATCGCGTAGTCGTCGAAGGCCGGCAGCTTCTCGTTTTCCCGGTAGAAGGTCACCGGCAGGCGGCCGCCGGGGCTGGCGTCGCCGAACAGCACGTCGGCCACCGCGCTGCCGCCGCGCTGGCCCGGGTACCAGGCCAGCAGGATCGCCGGCACGTGCTGCTGCGCCCAGTCGATGGCCAGCGCCGAGCCGGTGGTCAGCACCGCCACCACCGGCTTGCCGGTGGCGTGCAGCGCCTGCAGCAGTTCGCGCTGCGGCTTGGGCAGGCGCAGGTCGGTGCGGTCGCCGCCGGCGAAACCGGGATAGTTGACCTTCATTTCTTCGCCTTCCACGTCGCCGGTCAGGCCGCCGACAAACACCACCACGTCGGCGCGGCGCGCCGCGTCCAGCGCTTCTTGCAGCGGCGGCTTGGCGCCGGGTTGGCGCCAGGCCAGGCGCACGCCCGCATCGCGGTCGCCTTCGTAGTACTCCAGGCGCAGGTCGTAGGCGCGGCCGGCTTCCAGGCGCACGTCGACGCCGTCGGCGTGCAGGCGGTCGCTGGCGCTCCAGCGGTCGATCACGCGCTTGCCGTCCAGGTACAGGCGCACGCCGTCGTTGGCGGCCGTCTCCAGGTGGTAGGTGCCGCTGGCCGGCGGCACCAGCTGGCCGCTCCAGCGGATGCTGAAGTCGTCCGCCGGCACCGCTTCGCCCGGCCCGGCTTCGCCGCGCGCGAGCAGGTTGTCGGTGGGCGAGCCGCGGTCCCACTTGAAGCCGATCTGCGCATCCACCCGCACCAGCGCCGGGGTGCCGGACAGGTCGCGGTTGCGGAAGTATTCGCCGCGCAGGCCGCGCTCGGGCGAGTCGGCCGACGGGCGCAGGTACTGCGGTTCGATCAGCGGCGTGGCGGTGGGGTCGTCGCGCCCTTCGACCAGGTCGGCGCCGCGCGCATAGAGCACCTCGGCGTCGGGCGCGGCCTCGCGGATGCCCTGCAGCACGGTGACCGGCGCGGCCGGCGTGCCGTAGTAGTTGCCCAGCAGCGCCATGGTGTCGTCGGCGGTGGGGCCGACCACGGCGATGCGCTTGATCTTCGCTCGCGACAACGGCAGCACGCCGTCGTTCTTCAGCAGCACCAGCGACTCGCGCGCGGTGCGCCGCGCCAGCGCGTCGTGTTCGGGCGACTGGTTCACCGAGGCGGGGATCTGCGCCCAGCGCAGCTGGCCCGGCGGATCGAACATGCCCAGGCGCATGCGCGCGGTCATCAGCTTGCGCAGCGCTGCGTCGACTTCCGCTTCGCCGATCAACCCCTTGCGCACGGCGGCCGGCAGTGTGGCGTACTCCTCGCCGCATTCCAGTTCGGTGCCGTTCTTCACCGCCAGCGCGGCGGCTTCCTCGCGGGTGGCGACGATCTTGTGGTGCTTCCAGATGTCCACGATCGCCCAGCAATCGGACACCACATAGCCGTCGAAGCCCCACCGGTCGCGCAATACGTCGCGCAGCAGGAACTTGCTGGCGCTGGCCGATTCGCCGAACACGCGGTTGTAGGCGCCCATCACCGAATCGACCCGGCCTTCCTTGACCAGCGCCTCGAACGCCGGCAGGTAGGTCTCGTACAGGTCGCGCTGCGAGGGGTGCGCGTCGAAGTGGTGGCGGTCGGCTTCCGGGCCGCTGTGCACGGCGAAGTGCTTGGCGGTGGCATCGAGCTTGCGGTAGGTCTGGCCCTGCGCGTTCTTCGGCGCGTCCGCGCCGTCGGCCTGCAGGCCCCGCACGAAGGTCACGCCCATGCGCGCGGTGAGGAACGGATCCTCGCCGTAGGTCTCCTGGCCGCGGCCCCAGCGCGGGTCGCGGAAGATGTTGATGTTCGGCGACCAGAACGTGAGTCCCTGGTAGCGGCCGTGCTGGCCGCGGCGCAGGAACTCGTGGTGCTTGGCGCGCGCCTCGTCGCTGATCGCGGTGGACACCTCGCGTATCAGCGGCGTATCGAAGGTGGCCGCCAGCCCGATCGCCTGCGGGAACACCGTGGCGCCGCCGGCGCGGGCCACGCCGTGCAGCGCCTCGTTCCACCAGTCGTAGGCCGGCACGCCCAGGCGCGGGATCGCCGGCGCGGCGTTCTGCATCTGCGCGGCCTTTTCCTCCAGCGTCATCCGCGACACCAGGTCGGCGGCGCGCTGCTCGAAGCTGCGCTGGGTGTCCAGGTACGGCGGCGGCGCGTCGGCGGCATGGACCGCGCACGGCGCGATGGCCAGCAGCAGCGCCAGCGCCGAGGCGTGGCGGATTCCCTTGCGCGGGGCAGTATCGGTCTGCATTGCCTACTCCTTGGTGGATCGATCCGGTTCGCGGCGGGCATACGGCCCGATCGTGGCGCCGACGAAGCCGCCGGCCAGGGCGGTGCTGAGCATGCCCGCATCGTCGTCGCGCAACAGCCATTGCCAGCCGCGGCCGTCGCCGGCGTCGAAGGCGAAGCCGTAGCGTCCGCCGTCGCCGGCGATCTTCAGGCGCAGCGTCGGCGCGGTGTCGATGGTGCGGCGGGCGACCGTGCGGGTGGCGGCGCCGGCGCGTTTGTCTACGAACACCTGCATGCGCCCGCCGTCGCGGCGCACGCCGAGCGTGTACCAGGCATCGGCGTTCTGGAACGCCGCCAGCCCCGCGCTGATCGCCGCGTCGCCCGGCGGCGCCAGCACCGTGCTGGCCTCGAAGCGGGTGTGCTGCTGGCGGTGGGCGAGGAAGGCGGGATTGCCGTCGCCGTCCAGGCCGCTGGCGTCCGGCGCCAACGTCAGCCAGCCCGGGCGCGCGCGCAGGTCCCACCAGTCGCGCTTGGGCACGCGCAGGAACAGCCAGCGGCGATCCAGCGCCGGCGCGTCGAATTCGTCGCGCCAGTCGAAGTTGCCGCTCATGGGCGCCTGCGCGGCCGCGGCGCGCAGCCCGGCCGGCCCCGACGCCACGTAGGGAATCGGCTCGCCTGCGGGCAGGATCGACGGCCAGCCGTCGCGCCAGGCGACCGGCAGCAGGAAGGTTTCGCGGCCGGTGTTGTAGCGCTCGCCGGCATACGGGCGGCTGGCCAGGAACAGCGCCCACCACCGGCCATCGGGGCCTTCGACCAGATCGGCGTGGCCGGCGTTGCTGACCGGATCGGCGCGCGCGGGCGGCAGGTCGCGCTGGGTCAGGATCGGATTGTGCGGCGCCGGCGCGTAGGGCCCCCACGGCGCGCGGCTGCGCAGCACCACCTGCGAATGCTGCGGCCCGGTGCCGCCTTCGGCACAGGACAGGTAGTACCAGCCGTCGCGCTTGTACAGGTGCGGGCCTTCGATCCAGATCGGCTTGCTGGCCAGGTCGACGCCGCCGTTGACCAGCACCTTGCGCGGCCCGACCGGCTGCCGCCGCTGCAGGTCGAAGCGCTGCATCCAGATCGCGCGATGGCCTTCGTACAGCGGCTCGCCTTTGGGCGGACCGTTGTTGAGCAGATAGGCGCTGCCGTCGTCGTCGAAGAACAGCGACGGGTCGATCCCGTCCACGCTCGGCAGCCAGTCCAGCGGCGACCACGGGCCGGCCGGGTCGTCGGCGCTGGCGATGAAGTTGCCGCCGCTGTCGACCGCGGTGCCGACCACGTAGAAGCGCCCGCCGTGATGCGCGATCGACGCGGCGAACATGCCGCGCGACACGCGCAGGCCGTCGAAGTCGAGCTGGTCGCGGCGTTCGACCACGTTGCCGACCTGGCGCCAGTGCACCAGGTCGGCGCTCTCGAACACCGGGATCGCCGGAAAGTAGGCGAACGTCGAGTTGACCAGGTAGTAGCGGTCGCCGGCGCGGGCGACGCTGGGATCGGGATAGAAGCCGGCCAGCACCGGATTGCGGTAGTGCCCGGGCGGCAGCGGCGTGGCGAACACCGCGTCGTCGCCGCGGTACTCGAAGCGGTCGAACGCCACCGTGCCCTGCGCCTGCGCCTGCGCCGCGGCCACGGCGGCCACGCACAGCGACAGGCCGGCGACGAATGCGCGCAGCGGCCGCATCGCCGTCACCAGTCCCACATCGCGCCGTCTTCCAGCCGCGCGACCGGCAGTTGCTTGGGCGCGTACGGGTAGCGCGCCGCCAGCGCCTCGTCGATGTCCACGCCGTGGCCGGGCGTGTCCCCGCAATGCAGGCGGCCGTCGCGGAAGCGGTAGTCGTGCGGGAACACCGCGTCGGTTTCCTCGGAGTGGAACATGTATTCCTGGATGCCGAAGTTCGGCACCCAGGTGTCGAAGTGCAGTGCCGCGCCCATGCACACCGGCGACAGGTCGGTGGCGCCATGGAAGCCGGTGCGCACCTGATGCAGGGCGGCGAAATCGGCCAGCCGGCGGATATGGGTGATGCCGCCGCCGTGCACGAGGGTGGTGCGGATGTAGTCGATCAGCTGATGCTCGATCAGGTGCTTGCAGTCCCAGATCGAGTTGAACACCTCGCCCACCGCCAGCGGGGTGACCGAATGCTGGCGGATCAGCTCGAACGACTTCTGGTTCTCGGCCGGGGTCGCGTCTTCCAGCCAGAACAGCCGGTAGGGTTCCAGGTCGCGCGCCAGCCGTGCCGCTTCGATCGGGGTCAGCCGGTGATGCACGTCGTGCAGCAGTTCGACCTCGGTGCCATGGTCCTTTCGCAGCTGTTCGAACAGCCTGGGCGCGGTTTCCAGATAGCGCGGCGTGTTCCAGACCGTCTCGGCCGGCAGTTCGCTTTCGGCAGGTTCGTACGGCTTGGTGCCGGTGGAGATGCCGTAGGCCTTCTTGACGCCGGGCACGCCGCATTGCGCGCGGATGGCCAGGAAACCCTTCTCGCGGTACATGCCGACCTGGTCGCTGGCCTCGGCGATGTCGCGGCCGTTGGCGTGCGCGTACACCAGCGCGCCTTCGCGCGAGCGGCCGCCCAGCAATCGATAGATCGGCATCCCGGCCATCTTGCCGAGGATGTCCCACAGCGCCACGTCGACCGCGGCGATCGCGGTCATCGTCACCGGGCCGCGGCGCCAGTACGCGCCGCGGTACAGGAACTGCCACAGGTCCTCGATGCGCCCGGCGTCGCGGCCGATCAGGTTCGGCACCACGTGTTCCTGTAGGTAGGCGGCCACCGCCAGTTCGCGGCCGTTGAGCGTGGCATCGCCCAGGCCGGTGACGCCCGAGCGCGTGCGGATCTTCAAGGTGACGAAGTTGCGCCCCGGGCAGGTGACGATGACCCGCGCCTCGACGATCTCGCGATCGCGTGCCGAGCCTTGGGCGGAAGTTGCGGTGTCGGAGGTCTGGGTCATCTCGGATCGCTCACGGGGAAGGGGCCGCGGCCGGCGCGGACGCGGGCGGGACGGGCAGTTCGAACGGACCGGCCGGCAGCCCGGCGCGATCGAACAGAGTGCACACCGGGCTGTCGGCCCAGCCGTAGCGCACGCGGGTGGGCGCGGCGACCCCGGCCGGCAGCGCCAGGCGCACCCGCGTGCCGTGCAGTTCGGCGCGGGCGTAGCGGCAGCTGCCGGGCGCGGCGGCGCACAGCTCGAAGCCGATCGGCGCCGCCGCGCCGTAGGCCACCAGCGCGCCGTCGACGTCGCCGAACTCGACCGTCACCGCGTCGCCGTCGCGGCGCACCGCGGTGGGCACCGGCCCGGAGGCGGGCAACGCCTCGCCGTACGCCGCGTGCCGCGCCGCGCGCGCCAGGCGCCGGCCCAGCTCCTGCTTGTTGGCCGGATGGATGTCGTAGCGGTCGCCGATGTCGATGGCCACCGCCAGCGCCGCGTGCGGATCGGCGGCGACGAAACGGCGCTGCGCCTCGCGCAGTTGCGCCCAGCCGCTCTCGCCCGGCTCGGTCGGCGGCGTGCCGTAGTTGGCCAGCTGCACCAGCAGCAGCGGCAGCGCGGCGCCGAAGCGCTGGCGCCAGTCACGCTGCCAGGCGTCGAGCAGCGCCGGGTAGCCTGCGGCGTCGCCGGTATTGGATTCGCCCTGGTACCACAGCACCCCGCGCAGGCCGAGCTGGCCCAGCGGCGCGATCATGCCGTTGTACAGCGTGCTCAGCCCGGCGGCCGACGACCACGGCGCGCGCGGCGGCGTGCCCAGCGACGGCGGCGCGACGCGGTACTGCCACGGGCCGCGCAGCGGCACCGCGCTGCCGTCGGCCAGGCGCAGCGCGCGCGTGTCGGCCGCGCCGAGCAGGCCGCCGCGGCGATAGGTGTTGAGCACGTTGACCACGACGGTGTTGTCGCCGGCGCGCAGCAGCCCGCGCGGCAGCCGGTACTGGCGCGGCTGGTCGGCGCCGTAGCTGCTGCCCACGCCCTGGCCGTTGACCCAGGTCTGGTCCAGTTCGTCGACCGGGCCCAGCGCCAGCGTCGCCGCCTGCGCGGCCTGCGCAGCGCTCAGGGTGACGGTGGTGCGGTACCAGACCATGCCGTTGAAGTTCACCAGCTGCGGCACGCCCCAGTCGTCCCACGCGCCAAGCGCGGCGGGCGCGTCGCGCCAGTCGCCGCCGGCGCCGGGCTGCCAGGGCGCGTCGTCGGCACGCGCGCGCCACCACGCTTCCCACAGCCGCGCCCAGCGCGGCGCGGCCTGCTGCGGATCGCGCGCATAGCGCGCCAGCACGTCCAGCGCCGCGCCGTAGTCGCCGGCCTGGCGCAGCGCCGGCGCGCCGATCCACGCCTGCATCTGCGAACCGCCCCACGAGGCGTTGATCAGCCCCATCGGCACGTCGACGTGCTTGCGCAGCTCGCGGGCGAAGTAGTAGCAGGCCGCGGAGAAGTCGCGCACCGTGTCCGGCGTGGCCGGCTGCCACGCCACGGCGCCGCCGAAGCCCGCCTGCGGCGTCGCGCTGGACTGGGCCGGCACCTTGAGCAGGCGGATCGCCGGATGCGCGGCGTCGGCGATCTCGCTGCGCGAGTCCAGCGTACGGTGCACCGGCAGTTCCATGTTCGACTGGCCCGAGCACAGCCACACATCGCCGATCAGCACGTCCTGCACGCGCTGCGTGCTGCCCGCGCCGCTGCGTGCCGACAGCGTGTACGGCCCGCCGGCCGGCAGCGGCGGTAAGTGCGCCTGCCAGCGGCCCTGGCGGTCGGCGCGCGCGCTGGCCCGCTGTTGCGCCAGTTCCACGCTCACCGTCGCGCCGGGCGCGGCCTGGCCCCATACGCGGATCGGCGCATCGCGCTGCAGCACCGCGTGGTCCTGGAACAGCGCATGCAGCAGCGGCGCATCGGCGGCCTGCGCCAGCGCTGGCGCGAACGGCGCGCCGGCCGCCGCCAGCCACGCCACGCGGGCCCACAGGCGCGACGACCGGGTCATTTCGGATTCCCCGGCGCGTACGGGAACTGCAGGCCCTGGTAGTACGCCAGCGGATGCGGCGGCGGCGCGGCGCCCGGCGGCAGCGGAAGGCCGTTGACGCTCTGGAAGTAGGCGATGCTGGCGTCGCGCCACCACTGCGCTTCGTGCTGCTGGATCGCCAGGAAATCGGCCACCTGCCGGTAGCGCTGCGCATCCACGTAGCAGTCCAGGCCGTCCCAGGTGCCGCGCATGCGCCTGACCGCGTCCACGCCGTGGTCGTAGCGCCACACCAGCTCGTCCCACAGCGGGCGCCCGGAAGCCATGCGGTGGTCCCACGGCACGTGGTGGAACCACAGCAGGTAGCGCTCGGGCACGCGGCGCACGTCGCCGAACTCGCGCGCCACCGGCGGCGCGTACTGCGCCACGGCATCGCTGCCGCTGGCGCTGCGGTCGAAGCCGACGCCGGCGCGGTCGGCGCGGTGGTAGTACACCGGGTCCCAGTCCGGGCGCTGGCTGCCCGCGTCCCAGGGCGCCGGCCCGTAGTGGTGGCCGCGGCCCATCAGGTGGTGCAGGCCGAGCGGGGTCATGTAGTCCACCACCGCCTCGCGCGAGTCCATCATCATGCCGACCACCGGTTCGACGAACACCGGATCGTTGGAGAAGGTCATGCGCACCCAGTCCTGCGCGATCGTCCGCGCCGACTGCTGCGGATCCCACGCCAGGCGCCCGAACGCGTACCAGTTGGCCTGGTCGAACACCGAGCCGCTCCAGTTGCGGTCGGCGCCGATGTTGGCGACCCCGGCGATGCCGCTCAGCCGCCCGGCGCGGCCAGCGCCGTGCTGCAGCGTGCCGTCGACGATCCTGGCCACGGTCGAGCCCTTGCCGCGGGCATGGGTGTCGGCCTGCAGCGTTTCCTCGTACAGCGCGCCCAGGTACACCAGGTGGGTGGCGAAGCCCAGGTATTCCTTGGTGATCTGGAATTCCAGCATCAGCGGCGTCCTGCGCATCGCGCCGAACAGCGGATGGAACGGCTCGCGCGGCTGGAAGTCGATCGCGCCGTTCTTCACCTGCACGATCACGTTGTCGCGGAACGCGCCGTCCAGCGGTACGAACTCGGTGTAGGCCTGCTTGGCGCGGTCGTCCGGCTGCTCGTGCGAGTAGACGAAGGCGCGCCACATCACCACCCCGCCGTGCGGCGCCAGCGCGTCGGCCAGCAGGTTGGCGCCGTCGGCATGGCTGCGCCCGTAGTCCTGCGGGCCCGGCTGGCCTTCGGAATTGGCCTTGACCAGGAACCCGCCGAAGTCGGGAATGCGCCGGTAGATCTCGTCGGCCTTGTCGCGCCACCAGCGCCGCACCTGCGGATCGAGCGGATCGGCGGTCTTCAGTCCGCCGATCTCCAGCGGCGCGCTGAAGCGCGCGCTCAGGTAGACGCGGATGCCGTACGGGCGCAGCGCCGCGGCCACCGCGGCGGCCTTGTCCAGGTACACGGCGGTCAGGCTCAGCGCGCTGGCGTTGACGTTGTTCAGCACCGCGCCGTTGATCCCCAGCGAGGCGTTGGCGCGCGCGTAGTCGGTGTAGCGCGGGTCCACGTAGCCAGGCAGCTTGTGCCAGTCCCAGATCGACGCGCCGGCGTAGCCGCGCTCGACGAAGCCGTCCAGGTTGTCCCAGTGGTCGAGCACGCGCAGCTGCAGCCGCGGCGACTGGCGCAGGTCCAGGCCGGCCAGCGGTTGGCGCGTCTGCAGCAGGCGCAGGAAATGGAACGCGCCGTACAGCGCGCCGACCTCGTCGCCGCCGACGATCGCGGTGGCGGCATGGCCGTCGACGACGACGCTGCGGATCAGGTAACCCTGCGGGCCCAGGCCGCGGGCGTCCACGCGCAACCGCGCCAGCAGCGGCGAGCCCGCCGTGGCGACGACGATGGCGCCGTCGCGGTCCACCGCGCCCGCCAGCGGCGGCGCGGCGCCGAGCAGCCCGCCCAGGCCGCGCAGCAGCTCGGCGCGCGTCGCGGCGCGGGTCGGCGTGTCGGCATCGGCGACGAGCTGGCGGGCGAAGCCGCGCGCCTGTTGCGCATAGTCAGGCTCGGCTGCGGCATAGCGCAGCCACAGCTCGTAGCCGTCTTCGGCCTGCGCCGGCGCCGCGCACAGCGCCGCGGCCAGCGTGCACGCCGCACCCACTACCAGGCGCCGCAGCGCGGCCGCCGAACGTGCGAACCCGGCGCTCATGCGCCGGCTCCGCGGGCATGGCGGTGAAGCAACGCTATCGCCGGCCCGGTGGGTTCCCGGTACGATGAAGCGCAAAGTCGCATGTGCAGCTGTACCGGAATCGCACGACTCCGCGTGCCGGATCCGCACCGGATCCCGCCGCTTCGGTCGCTGCGGCCGCACGCCATCTGAAGGGACGAGTCTTGGAGAAGGTCAGGAAATCGGTCCGCCGCAAGAGCCGCGCGATCACCATCGACGAGGTGGCCGCACTGGCCAAGGTCTCGCCGATGACGGTATCGCGCGTGGTCAACGGCAACAGCAACGTGCGCGACGCGACCCGCGAGCGGGTCATGCGCGCGGTCGACAAGCTCGGCTACACGCCGAACCTGGCCGCCAGCTCGCTGGCCGCCGCGCAGAGCACGCGCATCGCGCTGATCTACAGCGACCCCAGCGGCGCGTATCTGCGCGAACTGCTGATCGGCGTGCTGCAGGTCGCCTCGCATACCGCGATCCAGCTGGTCATCGACTGCTGGGACGACCTCGACGCCGAGGCCGAGCGCAAGGCCGCGCGCAAGCTGGCGCGCAGCGTGTCCGGGGTGATCCTGCCGCCGCCGCTGTGCGAATCCAAGGCCGCGGTGCAGGAACTGGTGCGCGCCGGCATCCCGGTGGTGGCGATCGCCTCGGACCGCTTCAGCGACAAGATCTCCTGCGTGCGCATCGACGATTTCCGCGCCAGCAAGGAAATCACCGAGCACCTGATCGCGCAGGGCCATACCCGCATCGGCTACATCCAGGGCCGCTCCAACCTCACCGCCAGCGCGCGCCGCTTCGAAGGCTTCCAGGCCGCGCTCGACGAGGCCGGTATCGCGCTGGACCGGCACCTGGTGCAGGAAGGCGACTACACCTACCGCTCCGGGCTGGAGGCGGCCGAGAAGCTGCTGGCGCGGCGGCGCGCGCCCAGCGCGATCTTCGCCAGCAACGACGACATGGCCGCCGCGGCGGTCTCGGTGGCGCACCGGCGCGGCCTGGACGTGCCGCGCGACCTGTCGGTGGTGGGCTTCGACGACACCTCCGCGGCGACCGCGGTGTGGCCGGAGCTGACCACCATCCGCCAGCCGATCGCGGCGATGGCCGACATGGCCATCGACCTGCTGCTGCGCAGTATCCGCAGCCGGGAACGCGTGGCGCTGACGCGGGTCGATCATGTGTTCGCTCATCTGCTGGTGAAGCGGGACTCGGTGGCCGCGCCGGCGGCGGCCGGCGCGACCAAGCGGTGACGGCGGCCGCGCGGCCGCCGCGTCAGCGCAGCAGGTACTGGTTGATCAGGTTCTCGTAGGCTTCCTGGCGGCCGCTGCGCTGCTGCGGCGCGCCGACCTTGAGCGCATGCGCGTGCAGCTGCGCCAGGGTGCTGCGGCCAGCGGCGAACTCGGCGCCGGCGCCGCTGTCGAAGCTGGCGTAGCGCTCGGCCCGCCACTGCTCCAGCGGCGAGGACGTCAGCAGCGCATGCGCCACCTCCAGCCCGCGCGCGAACGCGTCCATGCCGCCGATGTGCGCCAGGAACAGGTCCTGCGGGTCGGACGACTCGCGCCGCACCTTGGCGTCGAAGTTCAGTCCGCCCGGCGCCAGACCGCCCTGCCGCAGCACCACCAGCATCGCCCCCACCGTGTCGTACAGGTCGGTCGGGAACTGGTCGGTGTCCCAGCCGTTCTGCGGGTTGCCGCGGTTGGCGTCGATGCTGCCCAGCAGCCCCGCATCGGAAGCCACCTGCAGGTCGTGCTCGAAGCTGTGCCCGGACAGCGTGGCGTGGTTGGCCTCGATGTTGAGCTTGAAGTCCTTGTCCAGCCCGTGCTCGCGCAGGAAACCGATCACCGTGGCGCTGTCGAAGTCGTACTGATGCTTCATCGGCTCCATCGGCTTGGGCTCGATCAGGAAGTTGCCGGTGAAGCCGATGCTGCGCCCGTAGTCGCGCGCGGCGGTCAGGAACCGCGCCATGTGCGCCTGCTCGCGCTTCATCTGCGTGTTGTGCAGGCACGCATAGCCTTCGCGCCCGCCCCAGAACACGTAGTTCTCCCCGCCCAGCGCCACCGTGGCGTCCAGCGCCGCCTTGACCTGCACCGCCGCGCGCGCCACCACGTCGAAGTCCGGGTTGGTCGAAGCGCCGTTCATGTAGCGCGGGTGGCTGAACAGGTTCGCCGTGCCCCACAGCAACTTGATCCCGGTGTCGGCCTGGCGCTGCCTGGCGATGCCCACCATGTGCTGCAGGTTGGCCTCGTACTCGCCGATGTCCTCCGCGTCCGGCGCCAGGTCCACGTCGTGGAAGCAGTAGTACGGCACCCCGAGCTTGGTGAAGAACTCGAACGCCGCATCGGCCTTGGCCTCGGCGCGCGACAGCGCCGCGCCGCCGGCATCCCACGGATAGGCGCGCGTGCCCGGCCCGAACGGATCGGCGCCGTTGCCGCAGAAGCTGTGCCAGTACGCCACCGCAAAGCGCAGGTGCTCGGCCATGGTCTTGTCGCCGATCCGCTTGTCGGCGTCGTAGACCTTGAACGCCAGCGGGTTGTCCGAGGCCTTGCCTTCGAACGGGATGCGGCCGATGCCGGGGAAATATTCCTGGGCGCCGATGAAAACGGAAGTGCTCATGACGAAGTCCTGGTTGCGTGCGGGGGAATGCGAAACGTAGGAGCGCACCTGGGCGCGAAGGCATGTACCGGCTACTGCGGTCGCGTCCGGATGCGCTCCTACGGGGAGGTCGGCTGGGCGGCGTAGAGCGGCCGCACGGCGTCGAGGTGGTCGAGGAATTTCCGGTACGGCTCGCGGTAGGCCGCCACCTGCGCGGGCACCGGCGAGACGCCCAACGCCTCGTCGCTGGCCACGTGCAGCGCCGCCAGCGCCTGCAGCGTCGTCATCTCGCCCTGCGCCTTGCGCAGCGACCACCACGCCTGCAGCGCGGCGCCGAACGCCGCGCCCTCGCTGTGCCGGGGCACCTCGACGCGCAGGTCGAAGACGTCGGCGACCATCTGCCGCCACGCCGCGCTGTTGGCGCCGCCGCCGGTCAGCACGATGCTGTCGAAGCGCATGCCGGCGGCGACGAAGGCATCGAAGCCGTAGCGCAGGCTGTAGGTCGCCCCTTCCATCGCCGCGCGGTACAGCTGCGCCGGCTCGGTGTTGTGCAGGTCCATGCCGGCCAGCACGCCCTTGCCGTGCGGCAGGTCGGGCGTGCGCTCGCCGTTGAGTAACGGCAGCAGGGTCAGGCCGCCGGCGCCGGGCGCGGTGGCGTGGATGCGCGCGTCGCCGTCGCGCGCGCCGAAGCCGAACAGCCTGGCCATCGCCTCCACGGCGACGGTGCAGTTCATCGTGCAGATCAGCGGCAGCCAGCCGCCGCTGGACGAGCAGAACGCGGCCCAGGCGCCGGCCGGGTCGATCACCGGCGTGTCCGAATACGCGAACAGCGTGCCCGAGGTGCCCAGGCTCATCGACAGCCGGCCGGGCACCACGCAACCGGTGCCGATCGCCGCCATCATGTTGTCGCCGCCGCCGGCCGCGACCATCGCGCCGCGCGGCAGGCCGAGTTCGTCGGCGATGGCCGGCGCCAGCGCGAACAGCGCGTCCGGCTCGACCAGCGGCGGCAGGCACGCGGACAGGTCGCGCTGCGGATCGGTGGCCCGGAGCAGGGCCGGCGACCAGCGCCGCGTGCGCACGTCGAGCCAGCCGGTGCCGGACGCATCGCCGTACTCCATCCAGCGCTGGCCGGTCAGCCAGAAGTTCACGTAGTCGTGCGGCAGCAGGATGTGCGCGAGCGCGGCGTACGCGTCCGGGCGATGCTTGCGCGTCCAAGGCAGCTTGGAGGCGGTATAGCCGGCCAGGATCGGGTTGCCGGCCTGCGCGATCGTTTCGGCGCTGCCGCCCACCGCCGCCATGATCTCCTCGCATTCGCGCTGGGTGCTGGTGTCGCACCACAGCTTGGCCGGCGCCAGCACCCGGCCGTCGGCGCCGAGCGGCACGAAGCCGTGCTGCTGTCCGGACACGGCGATGGCGGCGATGCGCATGCGCGTGCCGGCATCGAGCTGCGCGAAGCAGTGGCGTATCGCGTCCAGCCACCACGACGGCTGCTGCTCGCGGCTGCCGTCCTCGCCGGCCAGCAGCTCCAGCGGGCAGCTGTGGGTGGCGACCACCGCGCGCGCCTGCGGATCGTAGGCGACCAGCTTGACGCTCTGCGTGCCGACGTCCAGCCCGGCGACCAGGCCGCTCATGCCGGCACCCGCGCCCGCGCCGGCCACGTGATGTTAGCGCTACCAAACTGCGGCCTAAAAAAAGCCTGGTCGGCTGCGGAAGCTGCTGGTGCCATTTGCCGGGTCCCGGTACGCGGAGATTCGGACTCTACCAGCAGATGGAAAAAACGCTTGCTGCGCTGCGAAAGAACCGGGCGCGCAGGCGTGTCGCCCTGGACTGCGTCGCGCGCCGCAGCGCGCCGCGCGCGGCCGCCTACAATGGCGCCATGAGCGCTGCCCTGCCCTTGGTCGATCCCGTCCCGCGCCGCGAACCGTTGCGCCTGGCCAAGCGCCTGCGCCGCCAGGTGGGCCAGGCGATCGCCGATTTCGGCATGATCGAGGCCGGCGACAAGGTGATGGTGTGCCTGTCCGGCGGCAAGGACAGCCACACCCTGCTCGACCTGCTGCTGCAGCTGCAGCGCAAGGCGCCGGTGCCGTTCGAGCTGGTCGCGGTGAACCTGGACCAGAAGCAGCCGGGTTTTCCCGCACACGTGCTGCCCGACTACCTGCGCGCACTGGGCGTGCCGTACCACGTGATCGAGCAGGACACCTACTCGGTGGTCAGCCGTGTGGTACCGGAAGGGGCGACGATGTGCTCGCTGTGTTCGCGGCTGCGCCGCGGCGCGCTGTACCGGTACGCCGCCGAGCACGGATTCAGCAAGATCGCGCTCGGCCACCATGCCGACGACCTGGTCGCCACGTTCTTCCTGAACCTGTTCTTCCACGCCAAGCTCGCGGCGATGGCGCCGAAGCTGCTCAGCGACGACGGCCGCCACGTGGTGATCCGCCCGCTGGCCTACCTGCGCGAGCACGACATCGCCGAGTACGCCGACGCGCGCGGCTTTCCGATCATCCCGTGCACGCTGTGCGGCAGCCAGGACAACCTGCAGCGCCGCCAGGTGCAGCAGATGCTGCAGCAGTGGGAGCGCGATCACCCCGGGCGGGTCGCGCAGATCGCGCGCGCGCTTGGGCAGGTGCGTCCGGCGCAGCTGGCCGACCCGCAGCTGTTCGACTTCCTGTCGCTGGGGCGGCACGGCATGGCGCCGCCGCCGGCCGACGGCTGGGGCGCCGGCGACGAGTCATGACGCCGCCGCTGCGGCGCGTGCCGCGGCGGCGGGTTCTGCGATGCGCGCCGGTCGGCCGCCCGCTCGGGCCGAACCCGCGCGCGTCGAGTGCGCCGCGCAGCCAGGTCGGCTGCCGCTTGGCCAGCTGGCGGGTGGCGAAGACGGGCGGACTCGTCGATGCGGCGCGCGCTCCCCTCGGTCGGTCCGGGTGCCACTGGCGGCTGGTGCGCAGCGGACGCCGCTGCCGATGTGGCCATGACCGGGCCCCAGGTTTGCCTGGTTCTCCGGCGTCCGCGCCCTTCCGGCGGGCGCGGGTACGGCCACGCGTCCGTCCGGTCCGCACGCGCCGCCATGAACGCAGGCGCATCGCGATGCGGTGCGGCGGCTGGGCGGATGAGACAATAGCCGCGCCCCGACCCGGCGCCCGCCGCCGGCCGTCCCTGTTCCTTCTGCTGGATGCTCGATGTTCTTTCGCAACCTGACCCTGTTCCGCTTCCCCACCACCCTGGACTTCTCCGAAATCGACACGCTGCTGCCGGAGGTGCGGCTCAAGCCGGTCGGCCCGCTGGAAATGACCTCGCGCGGCTTCATCTCCCCGTTCGGCCGCGACGAGCAGGAAGTGCTCTCGCACCGCATCGCCGACTTCCTGTGGCTGACCGTCGGCGGCGAGGACAAGATCCTGCCCGGCTCGGTGGTCAACGACCTGCTGGCGCGCAAGCTGGCCGAGATCGAGGAGAAGGAAGGCCGCAAGCCTGGCGGCAAGGCGCGCAAGCGGCTCAAGGACGACCTGATCCACGAGCTGCTGCCGCGCGCCTTCGTCAAGACTTCGCGCACCGACGCGATGCTCGACCTGCAGCACGGCTACGTCGCCGTGGACACCTCCAGCCGCAAGAGCGGCGAGAACGTGATGTCGGAGATCCGCGGCGCGCTGGGCAGCTTCCCGGCGCTGCCGTTGAACGCGGAAGTGGCGCCGCGCTCGATCCTCACCGGCTGGATCGCCGGCGAGCCGCTGCCCGAGGGCCTGAGCCTGGGCGAGGAATGCGAGATGAAGGACCCGATCGAGGGCGGCGCGGTGGTCAAGTGCCAGCACCAGGAACTGCGTTGCGACGAGATCGACAAGCACCTGGAAGCCGGCAAGCAGGTCACCAAGCTGGCGCTGATCCTGGACGACCACGTGTCCTTCGTGCTCGGCGACGACCTGGTGATCCGCAAGCTGAAGTTCCTCGACGGCGCGCTGGACCAGCTGGAGAACGCCGACCAGGACGGCGTGCGCGCCGAACTGGACGCGCGCTTCGCGCTGATGAGCGCCGAAGTGCGGCGCCTGTTCCTGCTGCTGGAAGAGGCGTTGAAGCTGAGCAAGGCGGAGGCCTAAGCGAGGCCGGGCGCGCTCCCGCCGCGTCGGGATGCGCTACCGACCAGCGTGCGAGTCGACCAGCTTCCCGACTCCGCTCGTCGCGGCTGAAGCCGCTCCTACAAGGCGACCGATGTGCCGGCTGGGCACACTGTAGGAGGGGCTTCAGTCCCGACAGCTTTCAAAACCGGCCAGCTTCCCGGCTCGCTCGTCGCGGCTGAAGCCGCTCCTACAAGGCGGCCGATGTACCGGCTGGGTGCACTGTAGGAAGGGCTCCAGTCCCGACAGCTTGCGAACGGCCAGCTTCCCGGCTTCGCTCGTCGCGGCTGAAGCCGCTCCTACAAGGTTGGCCGATGTGCCGGCTGGGTGCACTGTAGGAGGGGCTCCAGTCCCGACAGCTTGCGAAGTCGACCAGCTTCCCTGCTTCGCTCGTCGCGCTACGCAGGTGCATCATTGAAGAGGCTGCTCCGCGTGGCGCCACACATTCAGCTGAAACATGCGATGCGATCGGTGCGCGCTGTCGCCGTGCGCACATGCATGGGCGGTATGCTGTGCGCATGCCCGACTTCCTCCGTCGCCTGATCGCGCCGCCTGCCGCGGTGGTCGAACGCGACCTCGTCCGCCTGCGGTTGGACGAGCGCGACATCGACGTGCTGCGCGTGCGCGATCCGCGCGCGCGGCGGATCAAGCTCAGCGTGGACGAACGCGGCGCGCGGCTGACCCTGCCGCTGCGCGCCAGCCTGGTGGCCGGCGAGCGCTTCCTGCTCGAGCATCGCCACTGGCTCAGCGAACAGCTGTCGCGCTTCCACGACGAGGACCCCGATCCGGCACCGCAGCGCGGCGTGCCCGGCTGGCTGCCGTTGCGCGGCGAGCGCCTGCCGCTGCGCTGGAGCGAGGGCCGCTACGCGCGCCTGCAGGTGGATGCCGAAGGCGCCCAGTTCCAGCTGCCGCCGCGCGCCGGCGAAGCGGCCATCGCGCGCGGGCTGCGCGAGTTCTACGAAGCGCAGGCGCGCGCCGACGTCGGCCGCTGGCTGCCGAAGTACCTGCCCTCGCTGCCGCGCGCGCCGGCGCGGCTGCGGCTGAAGGTGATGTCGTCGCAATGGGGATCGCTGGCGCCGGACGGCTCGATGGCGCTGGACCTGGCGCTGGTGCTGGGGCGGCCGTCGGCGTTCGAATACGTGCTGGTGCACGAGCTCTGCCACCTGATCCAGGCCAACCACTCGCCGGCGTTCTGGCGCGAGGTGGAAGCGCGTTTCCCGGGCTGGCGTGCCGAGCGCGACTATTTCCACGAGAACGGACGGCGCCTGAAGGCGCAGTTGCGGCGGTTGCTGGGCTGAGCGCGCGCATCGGCGGCGCGGTTTGGCGCATGGCGCGCGTTTGACCTCAGCGCTGCGGTAGAAGAACTCCATGCGCAGCGCCCGGCAGGCCCCCTCTCCCCGCCTACCTCCAGCCTGGCGCGACCTCCGGCGCCAGCGAAGCGAACGATCTGGGGCGGCTTTACGCCGGCATGTCAGGACGCCGGGATGGAGCCGCGAACGCAGTACGTCTCGCGTCTACGCCTAATGTCGGCAGGCGCGCGGCGAACTTTAGCGGGTTTTTACCGGGACACAAGTCTCAGAAGAAACCGTCCAGCAGCGCCGCCACCGCGGCCGGCTGTTCCATGTGCAGGTGGTGGGTGCCGGGCAGCACATGCAGCTGGCCGTGCGGCAGCCGCGCGGCGCGTTCTCGGCGCAGCGGCTCGGGGAAATACGCCTGCGGCGGATCGGCGTAGATGACCCGCGCCGGGCACTGGATGCCGGCCAGCAGCGCCTGGATCTGGGCCTCGGTCAGGCGCACCGCGGTGGGCAGGGTCAGGCGCTGGTCGCTGCGCCACACGTAGCCGCCCTCGACCGCCCTGACCCCGCGCTCGACCAGCAACCGCGCCGCGCCTTCGCTGAGCTGGTTGGCCAGCATCCGCGCGCGCACCGGCGCGGCCAGCTCCGGAAACACCCGCAGCGGCCGGCTCGGCGTGCGCGCGGCGGCGACGCTGTCGCGCAGCCGCGCGAGCGTGCCTTCGACCGTTTCGGCCAGCCCGCCCAGCGCCTCGATCGCCACCAGCCGCTCGACCCGCTGCGGCGCCGCCGCGGCCAGGGTGCTGGCGATCGCCGCGCCCATCGAGTGGCCGATCACGCCGAACCGTTCCCAGCCCAGCGCATCGGCCGTGTCGAGCAACGGATGCAGCGCGCCGGTCAGCAGGTAATCCGCGCCGGCCGGCAACGCCGCGCTGTGGCCGTGGCCGGGCAGATCCAGCATCACCAGGTCCAGCTGCGACATGTGTGCGCTAAGCGGCACGAAGCTGGCGGCGTTGTCCAGCCAGCCGTGCAGCGCCAGCACCTTGGGCCCGTGCGGATCGCCGCTGCGCAGCCCCGCCAGCGTGCCCACCCGCGACGGGCAGGCGAACTCGCGCAGGCTCATGCGGCGCGCGCGGCCAGCTGCGCCAGCGCGCGGGCATGCGCCGGCGCGTCGTTGAGGCAGGGGATGTAGCGCACCTGCATGCCGCGCGCGGCACAGGTCTCGACGAAGCCCATCGCCACTTCCTCCAGCGTCTCCAGGCAATCGGTGGCGAAGCCGGGACAGACCACGTCGACCCGTTTCACGCCCTGCCCGGCCAGCGCCCACAGCGTCGGCTCGGCGTACGGCTGCAGCCAGCGCTCGGCGCCGAAGCGCGACTGGTAACCCAGCTGCCACTGGTCCGCGGCCAGGCCCAGCGCGGCGGCGATCGCCTGCGCGCTGGCCACGCAGCGCTGCGGGTAGGGATCGCCGTTGTCGGCCACGCGCTGCGGCAGGCCGTGGAAGGAGAAGAACAGTGTCTCGCCGCGCCCGTGCTGCGCCCAGTGCGCGCGCACGCTGTCGGCCACCGCCTCGACCCATGCCGGGTCGGTCGGGTAGTCCTCGATCAGCGTCACCGGCAACTGCCGGTTGCGCGCCTGCCACCCCTGCACCACGTCCTCGATCGACGCGGTGGTGGTGGTCGAATACTGCGGATACAGCGGCAGCACCACGATGCGCGCCACGCCGGCATCGCGCAGCGCGTCCAGCGCCGGCGCCAGCGCCGGCTGGCCGTAGCGCATCGCCCAGGCCACGCGGTGCGCGGGCAACTCGCGCTGCATGCCCTCGGCCAGGCGGCGGGTGTAGACCGCCAGCGGCGAGCCTTCCGGCAGCCACACCAGCGCGTACTTCTCGGCCGAGCGCGGCGAACGCCGCGGCAGGATCACCCAGTTCAGCAGCGGCCACCACAGCAGCCGCGGGATCGCGACCACCCGCCTATCGCCGAGGAATTCGGCCAGGTAGCGACTGACCGCCGGCGCGGTGGGCGCATCGGGGGTGCCTAGGTTCACCACCAGCACGGCGGTCTTGGGTGCGTCGAGCATGCCCGCATTGTGGCAGAGCCGCCGCTGCGCCGGCTTCACTTCGACCGATCGGCGCGATCGACGCGGCCGGTCGTCGGCCCGGTGCCGCTCACTGCCGATTCATTGCGGCGCGACTAACTTCAACGACTTGCAGTATCTTTCTGCGGACCTGCTTTGGAGCCCGCCATGCCCCTCCTGCCGCGCCTCGCCCTGTTGTTGAGTGCCACCTTGTTCGCCAGCCACGCCGTGGCCGGCCCCGAAGAGGACGAGCGCGCACGCAATGCGCTGCGCGTGCTGACCGACATCCAGGAGATCCCGGAGCAGTCCATCCCCGACAAGCTGCTCGACGAAGGCCGCGCGATCGTGGTGATCCCCGACACGCTCAAGGCCGGCTTCGTCATCGGCGGGCGCCGCGGCCACGGCCTGATGTCGGTCAAGCGGCCCGACGGCACCTGGTCCAACCCGGTGTTCGTCAAGCTCACCGGCGGCAGCATCGGCTTCCAGGTCGGCGTGCAGTCCTCCGATGTGGTGCTGGTGTTCCGCAACGACCGCAGCCTGGACAACATCGTCAACGGCAAGTTCACCCTCGGCGCCGATGCCGGCGTGGCCGCCGGCCCGGTCGGGCGCAACGCCGCCGCGGCCACCGACGGCCAGCTCAAGGCCGAGATCTGGTCGTGGTCGCGCGCGCGCGGGCTGTTCGCCGGCGTCGCGCTGGACGGCGCGGCGCTGCAGATCGACGATGCGGCCAACCTGAACGTGTACGGCAGCAACACCACGCCGCGGATGATCTTCGAAGGCCGCAGCAGCGGCCTGCCGAGCAACGACGTGGTCGCCTTCCGCGACCGGCTGGAAGAGGCCACCTACGCGGCGCGGCAGAACCGCGGCACCGACAGCGGCGGCGCACGGGCCGACAACGGGTCGGGCATGGCACCCCCGCCGGCGGCGCTGCCGCCGCCGTCCGCTGCTGCCGGCGCGCCCGACGCGGCGACCGGCGCGGCCAGCACCGCGCCGCTGCAGGCGCCGGCGCAGCCGCCGCAGCAGCAGGGTTTCCAGCCGGTGTCCGAAGGCGAGATCCGCACCGAGACGCTGGACGGCAACCAATAACCGCGCACGGTCAAACGCGCTGCGCTGCGGTGCGTTATCCTCGACGTCCCCTAACGACTTTTCTGCGAGCAGATCATGGGCAGTTTCAGCATCTGGCACTGGCTCGTCGTGCTGGTGATCGTGCTGCTGGTGTTCGGCACCAAGCGGCTGACCAGCGGCGCCAAGGATCTGGGCGGCGCGGTCAAGGAATTCAAGAAGGGCATGCGCGACGAGGACAAGCCGGCCAGCCAGCTCGGCGACGAGTCGCGCAGCAGCGAGTCCTCCCGCGAGAGCCAGGCCGAACGCGACCGCGACGCGCGCTGACCAGGAAGGCGCCGGCGTGTTCGATATCGGATTCAGCGAACTGCTGGTGATCGCGGTGGTGGCCCTGGTGGTGCTCGGCCCCGAACGCCTGCCCAAGGCGGCGCGTTTCGCCGGGCTGTGGGTGCGCCGCGCGCGCGCGCAGTGGGATTCGGTGAAACAGGAACTGGAGCGCGAACTGGAAGCCGAGGAACTCAAGCGCAGCCTGCAGGACGTGCAGGCCTCGCTGCGCCAGGCCGAATCGCAGCTGCGCGACAGCGGCCAGCAGCTGCAGCGCGAGACCGACGCGCTGCGCCGCGAGATCGACCCGAACGGGCCGCCGCCTGCGCCGGCGACTGATCCGGCCGATCCACTGGCCGTCGCAGCGGACCCGGCAACCGGATCCGCTGCGTCGTCCGACAGCGCGGCGCCGACCATCGAGCACGACGCTGCGGCGGTGCCCAGCGTGCCGGCGGACACCGCGCCGGCCGTCGACACCCCGCAGCCGGCCGATCCCTCGCCGCGCCCGGCGCCTGCGCCCGACCGCGCGACCTCCCTGCCCGACCCGGAGCCGCGGCGATGAACCCGGCGCATCCGGAAGCCGAGAGCAGCCTGATCGAGCACCTGGTCGAACTGCGCGCGCGGCTGGTGCGCGCGCTGCTCGGCCTGGGCGTGGTGTTGCTGGCGCTGCTGCCGTTCTCGCGTCCGATCTACTCGTGGCTGGCGATGCCGCTGATCTCGCGGCTGCCGGTCGGGCAGACGATGATCGCGATGAATCCGGCCGGCGCGTTCTTCGCGCCGCTGAAGCTGACCTTCTTCACCGCGGTGTTCATCGCCGTGCCGTGGCTGCTGTACCAGGCCTGGGCGTTCGTCGCCCCGGGCCTTTACCAGCGCGAGAAGAAGCTGGCGCTGCCGCTGCTCGGCTCGGCGGTGCTGCTGTTCTACGTCGGCTGCGCGTTCGCGTACTTCCTGGTGCTGCCGGCGGTGTTCCACTTCCTGACCACGTTCAAGCCGGACGTGATCGCGATCACCCCCGACGCCAATTCGTACCTGGATTTCGTGCTGGTGATCTTCTTCGCCTTCGGCACCAGCTTCGAACTGCCGGTGGCGCTGGTGATCCTGGCGCTGCTCGGCTGGGTCACGCCGAAGCAGCTGAGCGAAGGCCGCGGCTACGCGGTGGTCGGCATCTTCGTGCTGGCCGCGGTGCTGACCCCGCCGGACGTGGTGTCGCAGCTGATGCTGGCGATCCCGATGTGCCTGCTGTACGAGATCGGCATCATCGCCGCGCGTGCGGTGACGAGGCCGGCAGTGGAGATTCGGGATTAGGCATTCGCAGAAGCGGCCCGGAACCGCCCTGCGCGACAGGCGATGCCGAAAGCATCGGGGCCGACGCCTCCTAAAGCGAGACGCCACGCAGCACCCGGGAGCGCCGTTGCCGCGACGAATCCCGACTCCCGAATCCCCGATTCCGCCTTCAGCTCACGCCGCAAACACGTTGGCCGACGGCGGCGGCGACGCCGCGCCGGCGTCGTCCGCGTGCACGAACATCTGCTTCCACGCCGCGTAGACCGCGCCGGCCAGCGCCGGCATCGCCACCGCCATCAGCAGCAGCTGGGCGACCCAGGCGGCGACCATCGGCCCGGCCAGCAGCTGCACCACCAGCATCACCAGCACCACGGCGAAATACACCGCGAACATCGCGATGAACGCCAGCACGAAGAACACCAGCATCGCCGGCAGGTTGTGCAGGCACGCGCGCAGGCTGTTGCGCATCGCCACCAGTCCGTTGCTGCGGTCGAACATCACCTGCGGCGGCAGCACGAACAGGGTCAGGGTCAGCACCGCGAACGCGGCGAACACCAGCAGCAGCCACAGCAGGATGCGCCCGGCGGGCAGGCTGGCGACCAGCTGCTCGACCTGCGCCGGGTCCGGCTGGGTGGTGGACTGGCTCAGCGCGTTGAGCTGGGCCATCACCTCGCCCAGTTGCTTCAGCCCGTCCTGGCCGATCAGCAGCAGCAGCAGGATGCCCAGCGCCAAGCCGGCGATCAGCTGCGGCAGCAGCGCGGCCAGCAGGTTCGGCGCACGGCCCTCGTGCAGCCCCTGCAACAGGTGCGCCGGCTGCGCGGCGCGGCCCTGGTCGACCTCGCGCACCGCCCAGATCAGCCCGCCGAAGAACAGCGGACCGGCCAGCGCCAGCAGGAACTGCGCCAGCATCCCCAGGGTCGGGCTGAGCAGCGCGGCGAACAGCACCAGCAGCGCCGACAGGCCCCAGATCACGCCCAGCAGGCCAAGCGCCAGCGGCGCACGGCGCAGCAACGAAAACCCGGTCAACAGCCATTCCGCGCCGGCGGAGGCCGGCAGCTTGCGAATCTCGATCATTGCCAATCCGAAGTGGGGGGCGCCGGACACCGCGGCGCCTGCACAGATTATCGCGGTTTTGCGTGGCCGCCAGCGGGTTGCTGGCCGCGCGCGTGCTGAACGAAACGCCGCAGCAGCTTGCGCGCCAGCGGCGCGGCGCTGACGTCGCGGGCGATGGTCCGGGCGCAGCGGCCGGCGCTGCGCAGGCACTCGGCGCGCGCGCGCACGTAGCCGCGCATGTGGTGGGTGGCGAACTCGGGGTGGAACTGCACGCCCCACGCCGCCTGGCCCCAGCGGAAGGCGTGGCACTGGTCCTGCGCCGAGCGCGCCAGCACGGTGGCGCCGTCGGGCGCGCGCAGCACCGTCTGCAGGTGCGTGGCATGCGCCGGGAAGCGCCCGGGCAGGCCGGCGAACAGCGGGTCGTCGAACGCCGGCGGATGCAGGTCGATGGCCACGGTGCCCGATTCGCGCCCGGCCGGGTTGTAGGCAACCTCGCCGCCCAGCGCATGCGCCAGCAGCTGGTGGCCGTAGCAGATGCCCAGCAGCGGGGTGCCGGCATGCGCGGCCTCGCGCAACCAGTCGGCCGAGCGTTCGCTCCACTCGGCGCGGTCGGTGACGAAGGCGGCCGAGCCGGTCACGATCACCCCGGCGAAGCCGCCGCGCGCCGGCAACGCGGCGCCGGCGGCGACGTTGGCGACCACCGTGTCGCGCTCGGCCAGGCCGGCGGCGACGCGGATCCAGTGCGGAAACCGCCCATAGCGCCGCATCGTCGCCACCGGTTCGCCGGTTTCGAGGATCAGGAAGGGCGCGGCGGACGGACGGTAGGATCCCAGCGGCATGACTCGATTTAGACAGCATCGGCAGGCGCTTTTCAAGCGCCGCCGGTGTCCGGCGCTATCATCGGAGCGCATCGACTCCTGTGGCGCCATGGCCATTTCGTCCCCTGCGATCGACCTGCCGCTCGTCCAGGCCTGGCTGCATGCGCGCTCGGTAGGGCGCGGACTGCCCCTGCCGGTGCACGATCATGGCGGGCTGCGGGTGGACACCGGCCAGGCGCAGGAACGCATGCGCTACGTCTTCGCCGAACCGGTGGCGGGGCTGGCCGCATTGGCCGCGCGGATCGAGCAGCCGCGCGTGTTGCTGAAGTTGTGCGGCAGCGCGCGGCGATTGGCCGAACACCTGCCGCCGCGCTGGCAACTGCAACCGATGCGCTGGGTGATGCAGAGCCGGTCGGCGCCGCCGTCCTGTGCCTTGCCGGCCGGCTATCGCCTGGAGCGGTCGGCGCACGGCCCGGTCTGGACCGTGGCGATCCTGCGCGGCGACGATGTCGCCGCCACCGGCTACGCGATCGCCGCGGCGGGCGTGTTCGTCTACGACCGTATCGCCGTCGCGCCGGCACACCGCCGCCGCGGCCTGGGCCGCTGCCTGATGCAGGCGCTGGGATCGACGCGCCGCGCGCCGGATCCGCAGATCCTGGTGGCCACCGACGAAGGCCGCGCGCTCTACCGCGCGCTGGGCTGGCAGGTGCGCGCGCCGTTCGCGACCGCGGTGATCCCGGGATAGGCGCCGCCTACTCGCGCGGCGGCAGCACCGACAGCACTTCCTCGATCGTGGTCAGGCCCTCGGCGACCTTTTCCAGCCCGGCGCGGCGCAGGCTGCGCACGCCTTCCGCCAGCGCGGCGCGGCTGAAGCCGGCCAGGTCCATGTCGGCGCGGATCAGGCTGCGCAGCTTCGGGGTGACCGGCAGCAGTTCGTACAGGCCGACCCGGCCCAGGTAGCCGGTGCGGCGGCACTCCAGGCAGCCGACCGGCGCGTACGCCTGCAGCGGCGCCGGCAGCGCCTCGCCCGGGTCGCGCAGCGCGTCCCATTCGAGGTCGCTGAGCGTGTGCGGGCGCTTGCAGTGGCTGCACAGCGTGCGCACCAGGCGCTGCGCCAGCACGCCGTTGAGGGTGGAGGCGACCAGGTAGTGCGGCACGCCCAGGTCGAGCAGGCGGGTGATCGCCGAGGGCGCGTCGTTGGTGTGCAGCGTGGACAGCACCAGGTGCCCGGTCAGCGACGCCTGCACCGCCATCTGCGCCGTCTCCAGGTCGCGGATCTCGCCGATCATGATGATGTCCGGGTCCTGCCGCAGCAGCGTGCGCACGCCGCTGGCGAAATCCAGGTCGATGTTGGTCTGCACCTGCATCTGGTTGAACTCCGGCGCGATCATCTCGATCGGGTCCTCGACGCTGCACACGTTCACGTCGGGCGTGGCCAGGCGCTTGAGCGTGGAGTACAGCGTGGTGGTCTTGCCCGAGCCGGTCGGGCCGGTGACCAGCACGATGCCGTGCGGGCGCTCGACCAGCGCGTTCCAGCCGGCCGCCTCCTGCGCGCTGAAGCCGAGCTGGTCCACGCTCTTGAACGCCGCGTCCGGGTCGAAGATGCGCATCACGCACTTCTCGCCGAACGCGGTGGGCATCGTCGACAGGCGCATCTCGGTCTCGCGCCCGCCCGGCGAGCGGGTCTTGATGCGCCCGTCCTGCGGGCGCCGGCGCTCGGCCAGGTCCATGCGCCCGAGCACCTTGATCCGGCTGACGATCGCGGTCATCACCGCCGGTGGCACTTCCAGCACCTTGTGCAGCACGCCGTCGATGCGGAAACGCATGCGCCCGGCCTCGCGCCGCGGTTCCAGGTGGATGTCGCTGGCGCGCTGCTCGAAGGCGTACTGCAGCAGCCAGTCGACGATGTGCACGATGTGGTGGTCGTCGGCGTTGACGTCGCCGGCGCGGCCCAGTTCCACCAGCTGCTCGAAGCTGGGCAGGCCGCTGCTCTGCTCGGTGCGCCCGTCCTTGGCCCCGCGCACCGAGCGGGTCACGCCGAAGAATTCCATCGTGTAGCGGTGCAGGTCCAGCGGATTGACCACCGCGATCTCGATCCGGCGCCGCGCCAGGTGCTGCAGGTCGGCCAGCCAGTCCAGCGCCAGCGGCTCGCTGGTGGCGACCAGCAGGCGCTCGGCCTCCAGCGCCAGCGGCAGGATGCGGTGGCGGCGCGCGTAGGCGTGCGAGACCACGCCGGTGACCGCGGCCACGTCGACCCGGGTCGGGTCGATGCGCAGGTAGCGCTGGCCGCAGCGCTGCGCCAGCCATTCGGTCAGCCGCTCCAGGCCCAGCTCGCTGCCCGGCGGGCGGGTCGCGGCCAGCTTCAGGTTGGACAGCAGCACCAGCGGATGCACCTCGCTGGCGCTGCGCGCGCTCTGCGCGGAGAACTGCATGCGCCCGCGATCGGCCGGCGCGACCAGGCCGTCGGCGAGCAGCGCGGCGGCGACCCGTTCGAAGCTCAGCCGCCCGGGCGGCAGCGCGACGGCGGCGGCGGGCGGAAGCGCGGGCGGCTGCCCGGCGGCGGGTCGCGATTCCATGGTCAGGTCCGGTGCGCGGAAGTCCCCGCAAGTCGGTCGTTATACTAGCGCACCCCTTTTGCCGGCCTTTGCTAGATGTCCGTCTCCCGGTCCGTACCGATCACGTTCCAGGGCCTGATCCAGACCCTCAACCAGTACTGGGCGCAGCAGGGCTGCGTGCTGATCCAGCCGTTGGACCTGGAAGTGGGCGCCGGCACCTTCCACCCGGCCACGTTCCTGCGCGCGCTCGGGCCCGAGCCGTGGAACGCGGCGTACGTGCAACCGTGCCGCCGCCCCACCGACGGCCGCTACGGCGAGAATCCCAACCGCCTGCAGCGCTACTACCAGTACCAGGTGGCGATGAAGCCGAACCCGGACAACATCCAGCAGCTGTACCTGGATTCGCTCAAGGCGCTGGGCATCGACCCGCTGGTGCACGACCTGCGCTTCGTCGAGGACAACTGGGAATCGCCCACGCTGGGCGCCTGGGGCCTGGGCTGGGAGGTGTGGCTCAACGGCATGGAGGTGACCCAGTTCACCTATTTCCAGCAGGCCGGCGGCCTGGAGTGCCGGCCGGTGCTCGGCGAGATCACCTACGGCCTGGAACGGCTGTGCATGTACCTGCAGAACTGCGACAACGTCTACGACCTGGTGTGGACCGAAGGTCCGCAGGGCATCGTCACCTACGGCGATGTCTACCTGCAGAACGAAGTGGAGCAGAGCGCGTACAACTTCGAGCACGCCGACGTGGCCGAGCTGTTCCACCGCTTCGACGCCAGCGAGAGCGAGGCGCAGAAGCTGGTCGAGCTGGGCCTGCCGCTGCCGGCCTACGAGCAGGTGTGCAAGGCCAGCCACAGCTTCAACCTGCTCGACGCGCGCCGCGCGATCTCGGTGACCGAACGCCAGCGCTACATCCTGCGCGTGCGCGCGCTGGCGCAGGCGGTGGCCAAGGCGTATTACGCGCAGCGCGAGAAGCTGGGCTTCCCCGGCGTCAAACGCTGAGGCTGTAGCCCCCTCTCCCGTCGGGAGAGGGGTTGGGGTGAGGGTACGTCTGCACGGACAGCCCGCCGCCCTGAACCTCCCAGGCTCCGCCCGTACCCTCATCCGCCCCTTCGGGGCACCTTCTCCCGCAGGGAGAAGGGAACCGCTAGCAAGGTCTGACACATGAGCGCACTACGTCCCCTCCTGATCGAACTGGGCACCGAGGAACTGCCGGTCAAAGCGCTGCCCGGGCTGGCGCAGGCCTTGTTCGATGGCGTACTCGCCGGGCTGGAGAAGCGCGGCATCGCGGTCGAGCGCGGCGACGCCAAGCCGCTGTCCACGCCGCGGCGGCTGGCGGTGCTGCTGCCGGGCGTGGCGCTGGAGCAGCCCGAGCAGCGCTCGGAGGTGCTCGGGCCCTACCTCAACATCGCGCTGGACGCCGAAGGCCAGCCGACCAAGGCGCTGGCCGGTTTCGCCGCCAAGGCCGGCATCGACTGGACCGCGCTGGAACGCACCCGCGACGCCAAGGGCGAGCGCTTCGTGCACCGCGCGCTGACCCCGGGCGCGCAGACTGCGGCGCTGCTGCCGGAGATCGTGCGCGAAGCGATCGCGGCGATGCCGATCCCCAAGCCGATGCGGTGGGGCGATCACGACTACGGCTTCGCGCGGCCGGTGCACTGGCTGGTGCTGCTGCTGGGCAGCGAGGTCGTGGCCACCGAACTGCTCGGCGTCAGCGCCGGCCGCATCAGCCGCGGCCACCGCTTCCTGCACGATGCGCCGGTGAGCCTGGCGCAGCCGGGCGACTACGTGGCGGCGCTGGAAGCGGCCAAGGTGCTGGTCGATCCGGACGCCCGGCGCGCGCGCATCGTCGCCGAGGTCGAGCAGGCCGCGCGCCAGGCCGGCGGCAGCGCGCGCATCGCCGACGACAACCTGGAGCAGGTGGTGAATCTGGTCGAATGGCCGTCGGCGGTGCGGTGCCGCTTCGAGCCGGCGTTCCTGGCGGTGCCGCAGGAGGCGCTGATCGAGACGATGGAGAGCAACCAGAAGTTCTTCCCGGTGCTCGACGCCGGCGGCCGGCTGACCGAGCACTTCATCGGCATCGCCAACATCGTCTCGCGCGACGTGGCCGAAGTGGCCAAGGGCTACGAGCGGGTGATCCGGCCGCGCTTCGCCGACGCCAAATTCTTCTTCGACGAGGACCTCAAGCAGGGCCTGGTGGCGATGGGCGCAGGGTTGGCGAGCGTGACCTACCAGGCCAAGCTCGGCAGCATCGCCGACAAGGTGCAGCGCGTGGCCGCGCTGGCCGAGGCGATCGCGCCGCAGGTGGGCGTGGACCCGGCGCAGGCGCGGCGTGCCGCCGAGTTGAGCAAGAACGACCTGCAGTCGCGCATGGTCAACGAGTTCCCGGAACTGCAGGGCATCGCCGGCCGGCACTACGCCACCGCCGCCGGCGAGCCGGGCGAGATCGCCCTGGCCATCGACGAGGCCTACCAGCCGCGCTTCGCCGGCGACGACATCGCGTTGTCGCCGCTGGGCAAGCTGCTGGCCATCGCCGAGCGCCTGGACACGCTGGCCGGCGGCTTCGCCGCGGGCCTGAAGCCGACCGGCAACAAGGACCCGTTCGCGCTGCGGCGCAATGCGCTGGGATTGGCGCGGACGGTGATCGAGTCGGGTTTCGATTTGGACCTGCGCGAGGCACTGGTCGCCGCCGTCCATTCTTCCAGCACTGCCACCGTGCTCGCCAAGGCGGTCAAGCAGCAGGCCGACGCCGAGGCCGCCGAGCGCAAGGGCGTCAAGGTCGCCGAGGTGCAGGTCGGGAGCGGGCACATGGTCGATGACCGTGACGTCGCGAACGAGATCTTCGACTTCGTCCTCGACCGCCTGCGCGGCTACTACGCCGACAAGGGCGTACCGGCGACGCATTTCAACGCGGTGGCGGCCTTGTTCTCGGTCGGGGTTGATCCCGAGAAGGGGACAGGCGCCTTTCCTGCGGCTTCTGTAGGAGCGGCTTCAGCCGCGACCGCCGCGCTCGGATCGTTGTACGACTTCGACCGCCGCATCGACGCGATCGGCACCTTCGCCACGCTGCCCGAGGCCGAGGCACTGGCCGCGGCCAACAAGCGCATCCGCAACATCCTGCGCAAGGCCGACGGCGCGATCCCGGCGCAGGTGGACGCGTCGCTGCTGACCGAGCCGGCCGAAAGCGCGCTGGCCGAGGCGGTGGAAGCGGCGATCGGCGAGACCGACGCGGCCCTGCACCAGCACGACTACGTCACCGTGCTGAACTTCCTGGCGCGGCTGCGCCCGCAGGTGGATGCGTTCTTCGACGGGGTGATGGTCAACGTCGACGACCCGGCGACCCGCGGCAACCGCCTGGCCCTGCTCAAGCGCCTGGGCGACCGCCTCGGCAGCGTCGCGGCGATCGAACACTTGTCCTCGTAAGTCGCGCGGCGGTGAAGACATATCAGGGGCTGCGAAAGCAGCCTCTTTTTTTTGTGGAAGCGACTCTGGGTGGCCTTGGGCCATCAGTCGCGACAAACGAAGTCGGCCATCTCCATCCGCCAACTGAAAAGCGTCGGGGCCGAAGCCCCTCCTACAGTGCACCCAGCCGGCCGTATACAAGCACCCGTATTGAGCCCCTCTCCCCCCGGGAGAGGGGTTGGGGTGAGGGTACGCCGGCGCAACAACAGCCCGGCACGCTCGAA
Organism: Xanthomonas sp.; assembly: GCF_017163755.1. Lineage (GTDB taxonomy): Bacteria > Pseudomonadota > Gammaproteobacteria > Xanthomonadales > Xanthomonadaceae > Xanthomonas_A. The sequence goes on along the minus strand of NZ_JAFIWC010000011.1, from coordinate 101,195 downwards.
CTTCCCGGGCTTCGCCCCGTACCCTCATCCGCCCCTTCGGGGCACCTTCTCCCGCAGGGAGAAGGGAACTGCAGCAGGTTCGACCGTTGCCGGCCGACGACGCGTCGAGCACGCTCGCCATCGCGACGCGGCACCGTTGCCAATCCCCAATACCGGATCCCCACTCCCCGGCTCCTATGCAAGCACCCGTATTGAGCCCCTCTCCCCCCGGGAGAGGGTTGGGGTGAGGGTACGCCGGCGCAACAACAGCCCGGCGCGCTCGAACTTCCCGGGCTTCGCCCGTACCCTCATCCGCCCCTTCGGGGCACCTTCTCCCGCAGGGAGAAGGGAACTGCAGCAGGGTCCGACCGTTGCCGGCCGACGACACGTCGAACGCGGCCGCCATCGCGGCGCGGCACCGTTGCCAATCCCCAATCCCGGATCCCACTCCCCGGCTCCTATGCAAGCACTCGCATTGAGCCCCTCTCCCCCCGGGGGAGGGGTTGGGGTGAGGGTACGCCGGCGCAACACAGCCCGGTGCGCTCAAGCTTCCCGGGGCTTCGCCCCGTACCCTCATCCGCCCCTTCGGGGCACCTTCTCCCGCAGGGAGAAGGGAACTGCCAACAAGGTCCGACCGTTGCCGGCCGACGACGCGTCGAGCGCGCTCGCCATCGCGGCGCCTTGCCAATCCCCAATCCCCAATCTCGGATCCCACTCCCCGGCTCCTATGCAAGCACCCGTATTGAGCCCCTCTCCCCCCGGGAGAGGGGTTGGGGTGAGGGTACGCCGGCGCAACAACAGCCCGCACGCTCGAGCTGCCCGGGCTTCGCCCGTACCCTCATCCGCCACTTCGGGGCACCTTCTCCCGCAGGGAGAAGGGAACTGCAGCAGGTCCGACCGTTGCCGGCCGACGGCGCGTCGAGCGCGGCCGCCATCGCGGCGCAGCGCTGTTGCGAATCCCCACAATCCCGGATCCCCCATCCCCGCTTCAATCGAACAACGCCTGGATCGCCGCCAGCCCGGCATTGGCGCGATCCTTCTTGCGCTCGGCGTCGGCCACCGGGTCGGCGCCGTCGCGCTGCATCTCGTCGGCCGGGATCTCGTCGAAGAAGCGGCTGGGCTTGAGCCGGATCTGTTCGCCGAACTTGCGGGTCAGCTTGCTGTAGCTCATCCACAGCTGCTCCTTGGCGCGGGTGATGCCCACGTACAGCAGCCGCCGCTCCTCCTGCAGGTTGCCTTCGTCCAGGCTCACCTCGTGCGGCAGGGTGCCGTCCTCGCAGCCGACGATGAACACGTAGCGGAACTCCAGGCCCTTGGACGCGTGCAGCGTCATCATCCGCACCTGGTTGCCGCCGTCGTCCTTGTCGTTGCGCGACAGCAGCGCCAGCTGCGCGGCCAGGTCGCCGGCGCTGGCGCCGCGCGGGCCGCCCTCGAACCACTGCGCGAGCTCCTCCAGGTTGGCGCGGCGACGCTGGAACGTGGCTTCGTCCTTGCACTGGTTGCGCAGGTCGGTCAGCAGCCCGGACTTTTCCGCCAGCCGCCGCACCAGTTCGCCGGCCGGCATGCCGCTGGCGTGCGCGCGCAGGTCGCGCAGGATGTCGGTGAACGCGCTCAGGCCGTTGGCCGCGCGCGGCGGCAGCAGCTGCAGCGCGCCCATCGACTCGGCCGCGCGCGACATCGGCACGTGCTTGGACGCGGCCAGCTCGGCCAGCTTGGCCAGCGACGTCGCGCCCACCTCGCGCTTGGGCGCCTGCACCGCGCGCAGGAACGCCGCATCGTCGTCGGGGTTGACCAGCAGCCGCAGCCACGACAGCACGTCCTTGACTTCCTGCCGCTCCAAGAACGCGGTGCCGCCGGTGATGTGGTACGGCACGCGCAGCAGCTGCAGCGCCTTTTCCAGCGGCCGCGACTGGAAGTTGCCGCGGAACAGGATGCAGAAATCGCTCCACGGCACCTGCTTGGCGGTGCCCAGGTAGGAGATCTCCGCGGCGACCTTCTCCGCCTCGTGGTCACTGTCGCGGCATTCCCACACGCGGATGCGCTCGCCGTCGGCCTGGTCGCTCCACAGCGTCTTCAGGTGCTCGTGCGGGTTGTGCGCGATCAGCGCGTTGGCCGCGCGCAGCACGCGGTTGGAGCAGCGGTAGTTCTGCTCGAGCTTGATCACCTGCAACGCCGGATAGTCGCGCGCCATCTGCATCAGGTTTTCCGGGTTGGCGCCGCGCCAGGCGTAGATGCTCTGGTCGTCGTCGCCCACGCAGGTGAAGTTGCCGCGGGTGCCGGCCAGTATCTTCAGCAGCCGGTACTGCGCGTCGTTGGTGTCCTGGCTCTCGTCCACCAGCAGGTAACCGATGCGTTCGCGCCAGCCCAGCGCGATCTCCTCGTTCTGTTCCAGGATCTGCACCGGCAGCCGGATCAGGTCGTCGAAATCCACCGCGTTGAAGGTGGTCAACCGCGCCTGGTAGCGCTCGTACAGGCTGGCCGCTTCCTTCTCGCGCGTGCTGCGCGCGGCGGCCATCGCCTGCTCCGGCGACAGGCCGGCGTTCTTGGCGCGCGAGATCAGGTTGCGCGCGTCGTCGATGACGTCCGGCTTGGCGCCGTGCATCAGGTCCTTGAACTGCGCCGCCGAATCGTCCGCATCGAAGATCGAGAAGCCGCGCTTCAGCCCCACCGCGGCGTGCTCGATCTGCAGGAACTTCAGCCCCAGCGCATGGAAGGTGCAGATGGTCAGCCCGTCGGCGGCGTCGCCGCGGATGCGCTTGGCCACGCGCTCGCGCATTTCCTTGGCCGACTTGTTGGTGAAGGTGATCGCGGCGATGCGCTTGGCCGGGTAGCGGCCGGTGGCGATCAGGTGCGCGATCTTTTCCACGATCACGCGGGTCTTGCCGCTGCCGGCGCCGGCCAGCACCAGCAGCGGACCTTCGCAATGCAGCACCGCGGCGCGTTGGGGGGGATTGAGACCGTGCATGAAGACTTCCCTGGGCGGCGCATTGTAGCGGCCCACGGCGGCCGCTCCGATGTTGACGTAGCGATAGCGATTACGTAGAACCGTGGGTCTCACCATGCAGGGAAGGCGGTGCCATGGCGTGGAACTGGTCTGCTCATATCGCGATTGCGGCGCTTGCATCGGTGTTAGGCAGCGCGCCCGGAGTCGCACGCGCCCAGGAGCCTGTGGCTCCATTCACCTTCGAAGACGCCGACATCGTCACCTCGCGCGGCTTCTTGAGCTCCCATCCCGACCATTACTATCGCCAGCTTGGTATCCAGGCCATGGCCGATGGGCGCAACTCGCAGGCGCGTGGCTATTTCCGGCAAGCCGCGCGCTATGCGGATAAATTGTCGCAAGGCGCGCTGGCGGAAATGCTGTGGCGCGGCAAGGGAGGTGACGCGGACCGCGCGCTGGGCTATGCCTGGATGGATCTCGCGGCCGAACGCGGCACTCCGGCGCTGATCGCCCAGCGTGAACGCTACTGGGCTGAACTGAGCACGCAGGAACGCGAAAGGGCCGTAAGGGAAGGCAGTGCGATCTATGCCGAATACGCCGACAAGTTCGCCAAGCCCCGTCTGGAGCGCGAACTGCGCGTTGCGCTGAAGCGCGCCACGGGCAGCCGCGTCGGCGGGCTTCCGCGAGCCCATGTCTGCGTGAGCGAATTTTTCAGGGGCCAGTGCCGCGAGCCGATTCCCAGCGCAAGGTACTACCAGGAGCGCTACTGGCAGCCTGAGGCGTACTGGCGGTGGCAAGACGAAATATTGAACAGCCCTGCGCTCCGTGGCGGAGTGGATATCGGGCCAATCGAGCAGGTACCGCAACTCGGCGAATGACCGGCCGGACGTAAATGGTACGTCCGCTGGGTGTGTCGCCGACAGTAGAATTGTCCTATGGCCAAGCTCTACTTCTACTATTCGGCGATGAACGCCGGCAAGACCACGACGCTGCTGCAATCGGCGCACAACTACCGCGAGCGCGGCATGCGCACGCTGATCCTGACGCCGAAGCTGGACCACCGCGCCGGCAGCGGCGTGGTGGCCTCACGCATCGGCCTGCGCGCCGACGGCGAGACCTTCGTGCCGGATACCGACCTGCAGCAGCTGGTCGAACGCGACATCGCCCGCCAGGGCGAGCTGAACTGCGTGCTGGTGGACGAGGCGCAGTTCCTCAGCCGCGCGCAGGTGTGGCAGCTCAGCGAGGTGGTGGACCGGCTGCGCATCCCGGTGCTGTGCTACGGCCTGCGCACCGACTTCCGCGGCGAGCTGTTCGAAGGCAGCCAGTACCTGCTGGCCTGGGCCGACGAGCTGCAGGAGATCAAGACCATCTGCCATACCGGCAGCAAGGCGACGATGACCGTGCGCGTCAACGAGGACGGCCATGCGGTCCAGGACGGACCGCAGGTGGAGATCGGCGGCAACGAGCGCTACGTGTCGGTGAGCCGCGCCGAATTCAAGAAGATCATGCGCGGCGAAGGGCGCGTCGATCCGTTGCAGGCGGCGCTGCCGCTTTGAGCCTGCCGGGGCAATAGCCGTTCAGAGACCAAGGCTGGCGATCATCCGCTGTGCGGACGATCGCCAGCCCCGTCAGTACAGCGTGCGCTCGGCCGCCGGCGGCGGCGTCCACTGGTACAGCCAGGTCTCGGTCAGCGGCTTGCCGCCGGCGCGCAGGAACAGGCGGATGTCGATCTGCTGCGTGCCCTCGTCCGGCGGCACCACGTCGAACATCGCGCGGTAGCCCTTGATCTCGTGCAGCGGCCGCGCCGAGACGATCTCGGTGCTGCCGCGGCTGAGCTGCAGCACCGCCTCGACCTTGGCGTCCTTGTCCTGGGCCAGCCGCGCCAGCTCGCCGCCGGCGAAATCCACCGCGAAGCGCCACGAGAAGTGCTTGCGCTTCTGCCCGACGATGCCGCCCAGGCCGGTGCGCGTGGCCACGCAATGGGCCAGCGGCGAGGCCGCCGGCGGCTGCGCGCCCCAGTACAGCCGGTAGCCGAACAGCAGTTCCTGGCCCGGCTGCGGCTTGTCCTGCGGGTTCCAGAACGCGACGATGTTGTCGAAGGTCTCGTCGACCGTGGGGATCTCCACCAGCTGCACCGAACCCTTGCCCCAGCCCTGCTTGGGCTCCACCCACAGGCACGGGCGCTTCTCGTAGAACACGCCGTCGTCCTGGTAGTGGTCGAAGTTGCGGTCGCGCTGCAGCAGGCCGAAGCCGCGCGGGTTTTCGTCGACGAACATGTTGAAGCGCAGGTGTGGCGGGTTGCACAGCGGCCGCCAGATCCATTCGCCGCCGCCGGTCCACATCGCCAAGCCGTCGGTATCGTGGATTTCCGGGCGCCAGTCCCAGTCCATGCGGCGGTCGTTCTCGCCGACCTGGTACATGCTGGTGCACGGCCCCAGGCCCAGCCGTTCGATGGACTTGCGCGGGTACAGCGCGCTGTCGATGTCCATCACCAGCACGTCGCCGTTGGTGATCGCGAAGCGGTAGGCGCCGGCCACGCTCGGCGAGTCCAGCAGCGCGTAGACCACCACGGTGTCCGAACCGGCCTTGGGCTGTTCCAGCCAGTAGGCGATGAAGTCGGGGAATTCCTCCGGCCCGCCGGTGCCGGTGTCGATCGCCAGCCCGCGCGCGGACTGGCCGTACTGGCCTTCCTTGCCCACCGCGCGGAAATAGCTGGCGCCGAGGAAGGCGGCGAAATCGCGGTCGGTGTCCTGCTTGGTGTTGAGGCGGAAACCGGCGAAACCCAGTTCCTTGGGCAGGTGCTTGCCCTTCAGGCCGCTGCTGCCGTAGTCGAACGCGGCCGGGTCGTAGGCCAGTTCCTGCGCCTGGCCGTCGACCAGGTCGAACATGTGCACCGGCGACTTGAAGTACAGCCCCAAGTGGAAGAACTTGGCCTGGAACCGGGAGTCGTGGTCGACCGCCCACAGGGCGTGGTCCTGGCGGTAGCGGATCGACTGGTACTGGTCCCAGTTCAGCGCCTCCACCGGCGCCGGCAACACCCGCTTGTGGCTCTGGTACGGCGCGGCGGCCATGGCGCGGGCGTGGCCCTTGAGCCAGGCGTAGTCGAAGGGCTGCGGCTTGCCCAGGCGGCGCAGGCCGACCGCGGGCGCGGCCTGGCCCAGCATCGGCAGGGCGGGCAAGCCCATCGCGGCGAAGGCGGCGGCGGCGTTCTTGAGGAAATCGCGTCGTTGCATGGGCCGGATCGAAGTGGAAGGGGAGCCCATGATAGACAAGCGCCGTTAAACGCGAGAGCTACGGCGCGCCGGCGGCGCCGGCGCATGCGCCGGCCAGGGCCAGCGCCGCGGCGTGTTCGCACAGGAAGCGGCGCTGCTGCTCGGGATCGTCGCCGCCGGCGTAGGGCAGCAGCGTCCACAGCTCTTCGGCCTGCATGCGCTGGCCGGGCGCCAGCGTGCGGTACGGCGCGTGCACTTCCATCTCCAGCAGGCCGCTGCCCGGATCGTGCGCCGGCGCATCCAGGTAGAACTCGACCTGGCCCTGCTCGGGATGGATGCGCGCGCGCGGCTGGTGCGCGAAGCGGATCACCCAGGCCTGGCGTCCGGCGAACGCGGCGATCCAGCCGGCCGACGGCTGCAGCAGCAGCTTGCCGCGCTGGCCGGCGTTGCCCGCCGGCGGCGCGGCGGCCAGGAACATCAGCCCGTGCCGCAGCGCGTAGCCGGGCGCGACGAAGCCGGCATCGGTCGGCGGCTGGGTGCGGATATCGGCGGCGCCGGCCACCGGCACCACCACGCGGGTGCTGGCCGCGGTACGCGTGTTGAACCACAGGTCCCAGGCCACCGCGGTCTGGCGCACGTTGCGCGCGTCCACCTGCACGCGCACGGTGTCGGCGCGCTGCGTGGACAGGACGAAACGCTTGTCCAGGCGCACGCCGCTGACCGGGCTGTCGATGCCGCGCAGGTGCAGGCGCTGCGGCGTGCGCTGCAGCACCGTGGCGGTGGCGTAGCCCAGGTACGGGTCCGGCGGCCAGTTGGCGCGTGCCGCGCGCCGCGCCGGATTCACCTGCTGGTGCAGCCACCACTGGCTCTGCGGCCCGACCCACACGTCGTGGCCCAGGTACGCGATGTCGCCCGCATCGGCGCGCACCGGCGGCCGCGGCTGCTGGCGCACCGCCTCGCCGATCTTGACCAGGTTCGCCTCGCCGGCGCGCTGGAAGCCGAGCACGCGTCCGCCGAGCGTGGGGGTGACGGTCAGGCGCAGCACGCCGTTGTCCAGCACCCAGGGCGGCGGCGCATCGGCCTGCGCCGCCGCGGCCGCCGCCATGGGCGCTACGCCCAGTAGCGCGAGCAGCGCCGCGAACGGGCGCGGCCATCGATTCTGCGTGTCGGCGCGCATGGCGGCCTGCGGTCGGCGAAAGGAAGCGCGATTGTGGCCGCTGCGCGGCGGCGGCGACAGCCCGGCCCGTGGCCGCTGGTATTCGGTCCAGGCAGGTCGCGCCGCCCGTGCGACGCCTAGGCAGGCAAGAGCGAGGACGTGAACGCGCGCGTCCAGGCCGGAGCGATACGCGGTGCGCGGACCATGACCTTTCGGGTCGGACCGGCGGGAATGGATGTCCGTGGAGCAGTCTGCTCCTCTGCGGGCGAACGCTTGTGGGGCGCGGTTGTGGTGGATTCGGCGGCGTGACGACAGGTTCGTCGATAGAGCCCGTCGCGACTGAAGTCGCGCCCACGGTGCTTCGCCGGCCCTACCTGGGCTGAAAGTGCCTGGCTAGCGCGCCGCGGTCAGCGGCGCCGGATCGCCGTAGCCGGCGCTGAGTTTGTCCACCTCGCGACAGCGTGCCGCCTTGCGGCTGCGCCACTCGCTCCCACGGTGTCTCGCCGGTCATGCCTGGGCCGAAAGCGTCTGGCTAGCGCGCCGCGGTCAGCGTCGCTGGATTGCCGCAGCCGGCGCTGAGCTTGTCCACCTCGCGCGACAGCGTGCCGCCTTGCGGCTGCGCCTGCGCCAGCTCGCCCTGCAGCGTGCGCAAGGCCTGGCGACCGGCAGCGGCGGCGTCCGGCGCGCGGCAGCGGATGTCCGCCGCGTAGGCGCGCGCGCGCCAGCGCAGCTTGCGGCTCTCGATGCCGTCGCCGTCGTCGTCCCCCCGCGCCTGCGCCTCCAGTTCGCGCAGGGCGTCCTGCTCGCGGCCGAGCGCGGCCAGGTTGTGCGCCCACGCCAGGCGCGCGGCGCGGGTGCGTGGATGCGCCGGGCCGTAGCCGGCCTCGGTGTGCCGCAGCGCCTGCTGCAGCAGCGCATCGGCCTGGCGCGGATCGCCCAGCGCCGCGCGCGCCTCGCCGATCAGCCGTTCGCTGTCGCCGACCGCCGGGTGGTCGCGGCCCAGCTGCGCGATCCAGCGCTGCCGCGCCTCGTACAGCGGCGCCAGCGCGTCCTGGTGGCGGCCGGCCGCCGACAGCGCCAGGCCCTGGTTGATCAAGCCGTAGGGCAGCATGGCCTGGCTGTCGGGCGCGCGCAGGATCGCCACCGCATGCGCCATGTCGCGTGCGGCCTGCTCGCCCTGGCCTTGCTCCATCGCCAGCATCGCCAGCGAACTCCAGCTCATGCCGGTGTCGCGATGCGCCGGGCCCAGCCGTTCGACGGTCAGCGCGTGCGCCGCGCGCAGCTCGCGCTCTGCGCTGTCCAGCCGGCCCTGGTCGACCATCACCGCGGCCAGCAGCCGGCGCACCGTCAGCGTGTCCGGGTGGCGCTCGCCGTGCAGCGCGCGCGCCAGCGCCAGGGCCGCGGCCACCACCTGCTCGGCCTCGGCGACGTCGCCGCGGTCGCGGTAGGCCACGCCCAGGCTGCGCCGCAGGGCGATGCCGAGCGGGTGCCGCGGCCCGGCCTGGCGCTCGAGCAGCGCCAGCGCTTGCCGGTAGCCGGCGATCGCCGCGTCGGTACGTCCGACGTCGCTGTCCATCGCGGCGATGTCGGTCATGTTCTCGACCTCGCCGACCGGGTCCTTGAGCACGTCGCGGCGCAGCGCCAGCGAGCGCTCGAACCAGGCGCGGGCCACGTCGCGCTCGCCGAGCACGCGCCGGCAGCGGCCCAGCTGCGAGAAGAAGCCCGCCGCCTGCAGCGGCAGCTGCGCCTGCTGCTGCAGCGCCTGCGTCGCCAACGGCTCCAGCACCGCGGCGCACTCGCGCGAGCGGCTCAGCAGGCGCAGCGCGCGCCCGTGCTGGGTCGCCGATTCCAGGCGCAGCGCCAGCGGCACCTCGTCCAGCGTGGCCAGCAGCGCGCGCTGCCGCTCCAGCAGCGCCAGCGCCTCGCGGTAGTCGCCCAGGCCGATGCGCAGGCGCCCGATCACCCCGAGCAGTTCGGCGCGCGCCAGCGGCTGCCGCGCCAGTTCGCGCTCGCCGCGCTGTTCGCCGGCGCTGAGCAGGCCGCGCACGTCGAAACCGTCGCCGCGCTGCGCGTTGCCGGCGCGGTCGAACAGGCCGATCACGAAATCCTGCATCGCCTGCGCGCGCGCGGTCTCGCGCCGCGCCTCGCGCGCCTGCCACAGCGCCACGGTCGCCGCGCCGAGCAGCGCCGCCACCACCGCGCTGCCCAGCGCCACGCTCCAGCGATGCCGCTGCAGGTATTTCTGCAACCGGTACAGCAGGCGCTGCGGACGCGCCTGCACCGGCCGTCCCTGCAGGTAGCGGCACAGGTCCTGCGCCAGCGCCTCGGCCGACGAGTAGCGCTGCGCCGGCGGCTTCTGCAGCGCCTTGAGCAGGATGTTGTCCAGGTCCCCGCTCAGGCGCCGCGCCAGCCGCCGCGCGTCGGCCGCCTCGCAGCGGCCCTGTTGCGCGGCGCGCTGCACCGCCAGCGACGGACGCGGCGCCTCCACCGCCAGGATCGCCCGCTCCCACTCCGCGTCGCTGTGCCGGCGCAGGTAGTAGGGCTTCTGGTCGGTCAGCAGTTCGTACAGCACCACCCCGAGCGAGTACACGTCGGTCAGCGTGCTGATCGGCTCGCCGCGCACCTGCTCGGGCGCGGCGTAGTGCAGGGTGAAGGCGCGCACCTCGGTGCGCGGGTGCGCCTCGGCGTCGGCATCGGCGTCGAGCAGCTTGGCGATGCCAAAGTCGAGCAGGCGCACCTCGCCGTCGGCGTTGACCAGGATGTTGGACGGCTTCAGGTCGCGGTGCACGATCAGGTTGGCGTGCGCGTGGCTGACCACCTTGCACACCTGCAGGAACAACTGCAGCCGCGCGCTCACCGGCAGGCGCAGGCGCTGGCAGTAGTCGGTCAGCGGCTCGCCTTCGACATAGGCCAGCGCCAGGTACGGCTGGCCGTCGGCGGCGATGCCGGCGTCGAGCAGGCGCGCCAGGTTGGGATGCTCCAGCCGCGCCAGGATCTCGCGCTCGCGGGTGAAGCGCAGGCGCAGGTTGGCGTCGGCATAGCCGGGGCGAAGCAGCTTCAGCGCGACCTGGCGCTGGTACAGGCCGTCGGCGCGCTGCGCCAGCCATACCTGGCCCATGCCGCCCTCGCCCAGCGGCCGTTCCAGCTGGTACGGCCCGATCCGGCTGCCGGGCTGCAGCGTCGCCGCTGCGGCGGCGAGCAACGGTTCGCTGAGCAGGTCGGTGCCGTCGGCGTCCAGCGCCAGCATCCGCGCCAGTTCGTCGGCCGCGTCCGGATCGTCGCCGCGCAGCTGCGCCAGGCGCGCGACGCGCGCGGCCTGGTCGAGTTCCAGCAGTTCATCGAGCAGCGGCGACAGGCGTTGCCAGTGCAGCGCGTCCATGCCGGCGGCCGCTCAGTGGTCCTGCATCGCCGCCAGCAGGAACATGCGTGCCTTCTGCCAGTCGCGCCGGATGCTGCGTTCGGACCGCTGCATCAGCTCGGCGATCTCCTGTTCGGACAGGCCGGCGAAATAGCGCAGCTCCACCACCTTGGCCAGGCGCTCGTCGACCGCCTGCAGCCGGTCCAGCGCCACGTCCAGCGCCAGCAGGTCCTCGTCCAGGCGCACCCCGCCGCTGTCCTCGGGGATCTCGGCCACGCGCTTGAGGTCGCCGCCGCGCTTGCGGGTCAGCCGGTTGCGCGCGTAGTCCACCACCACGCTGCGCATCGCCGAGGCGGCATAGGCGAAGAAATGCGCGCGCCCGTCGAAACGGGCCAGGCCGTTGGAGCCCAGCAGCTTCAGGTAGGACTCGTGGACCAGCGAGGTCGCATCCAGGGTCTGGCCCTGCTGCCCGGCCAGCTGGCGCCGGGCCATGCTGTGCAGTTCCTGGTACAGCGTGCTCAGCACGCGGTCCAGCGCCTCGCGGTCGCCGCCGCGCGCGGCGTCCAGCCACACGGTGATCTCGGGTACCTCGGGTACGGCCTCTACCACGGCGGTCTCTCCTCCGGCCGGGAATGGCGCGGACTATAGCGCGCGCCACCGCGGGAAAGCTGCCGTCCGTCAGCGCTGGCAGCTGCCGCACCAGACGCTGGCGCGCTGGCCGATGCTGGCGTGGCGCAGCGGCCGCCCGCAGCGCTTGCAGGCCTCGCCTTCGCGGCCGTACACCGCCAGCTCCTGCTCGAAATAGCCCGGCGCGCCGTCCGGGCTGATGAAGTCGCGCAGCGTGGTGCCGCCGCGGGCGATCGCATGGCCCAGGATCGCCTTGGCCGCGGCGGCCAGGCGCGCGTAGCGGGCGCGCGAGACCTGGCCGGCTTCGCGCAGCGGATTGATCCCGGCCTGGAACAGGCTTTCGGCGGCATAGATGTTCCCGACTCCGACCACGATGCGTTGGTCCATCAAGAACGTCTTCACCGGCGCGCGGCGGCCACGGCTGCGCTGGAACAGGTAGTCGCCGTCGAATTCGTCCGACAGCGGCTCCGGCCCCAGCTCGCGCAGCAGTTCATGGATGTCGCCGGGCGCCTGCCACAGCAGGCAGCCGAAGCGGCGCGGATCGTTGAAGCGCAATACGCGGCCGTCTTCCAGGCTGATGTCGACATGGTCGTGGGCGCGCGGCGGGGTGTCGCCGGGCAGCACGCGCAGGCTGCCGGACATGCCCAGGTGCAGCAGCGCGCTGCCGGCCTCGGTGTCCAGCAGCAGGTACTTGGCACGGCGGCGGATGCCGGCGATGCGCTGGCCCGGCAGCCGCTCGGCCACCTGCGGCGGAATTGGCCAGCGCAGGTCGGGCCGGCGCAGGATCACGCCGTGGATGCGGCGCCCGCGCAGGTGCGGCTCCAGGCCGCGGCGGGTGGTTTCTACTTCGGGTAGCTCGGGCATGGGGGAAGTCTAGAGCGGTTTTGCGTGGTCCATTCTCAGGCGGCCGATCCCGTGGGAGCGGCTTCGACCGCGACAGGCGTTGACGGCGACGCGTGCGGCGGCGGCGCGATGCGGTGGCGGCGCCACTTGTCCTGGTCCGGACGCCTGCGTCCGCCGATACCTGCGCCTCGTCAGCGCGGCGGCGCCGCCAGTTCGCGCGCGCTCAGGTAGCCGTTGCCGTCGGCGTCCTGCTTGCGGAAGCGCGCGGTCAGCGTGGCCTGGTGCTGCGCGCGGGTGAGCGGCTGGCCGCGTCCGCCGGGCAGCTCGGCGGCGCTCAGCACCCCGTCGCGATCGCTATCGCGCTCATCGAAGGCGTAGCTCATCCACGCCAGGTATTCGTCCAGGCCGATGCGGCCGTCGCCGTCGCGGTCCATGCGCTGCAGGTAGTCGGCGGTGCTGCTCACCTGCGCGGCGGCGCCGAAGCCGGTCGCGGCCAGCGCCAGCAGCGCCCACGATGCGCGCCGCGGCAGGCGGCGACCGCGTCCGGGCGCAGATTGTGCCGGGCTCATGCCAGCGCGTAGCCCTTCAGGCGCGCCGCATACGCCTGCAGCGCGGCGATGCCGCTGGCTTCGGCCTCGTGGCACCACGCCTGCAGCTGCTTCAGCCGCTCGCTGGCGTCGTGGCTGCGCGCCTCCAGCAGCGCCGCCAGGCGCGCGCGGTGCTCGACCAGCGTGCGCATGCGCGGCCGTTGCGCGACCCAGTGCTGCAGCTGCTCGCGCGCATCGGGCTTGAGCCAGCGGCCGTCGTCGACCAGGCCCTTGCGCAGGCGCCGCGGCAGCAGCTTGCGCAACTTGGCGCCGGCCAGCGCGGCTTCTTCCTTCAGCGCCGGGGTGAACACGTTGCGCTGGTAGTCGGTCATGGCCTGGAAACGGTGCGACAGCAGGGCGCGCAAGGTGTCGGCGTCGGGCATGGCGATGTTCGGGCGCACGTTGAGGGTCGGCGCCACGCGCAGGATCCTGGCCAGGCGCAGCGCGGCCAGCGCGCGGATCGCGATCCAGCCGATGTCCAGCTCCCAGCGCCGCATCGAGAAGCGCGCCGAACTCGGGAAGGCGTGGTGGTTGTTGTGCAGCTCTTCGCCGCCGATCCACAGCGCCCACGGGGTCAGGTTGGTCGAGGTGTCGGCCGACTCGAAGTTGCGGTAGCCCCACCAGTGGCCCAGGCCGTTGACCACGCCGGCGGCCCAGAACGGGATCCACGCCATCTGCAGCGCCCACAGCGCGATGCCCGGCAGGCCGAACAGCAGGAAATTGACCGCGAACAACGCGACCGGCCCCCAGTTCGCGTGCGGGGTATAGAGGTGCCGCTCGATCCAGTCCTCCGGCGCGCCCTTGCCGTACTGCTCGATGTCCCCGCGCATCGCGCGCGCCTCGCGGTACAGCTCCACGCCGCGCCAGAACACCATGCCGATGCCCTTGGTCTGCGGGCTGTGCGGGTCTTCGTCGGTCTCGACCTTGGCGTGGTGCTTGCGATGGATCGCCACCCATTCCTTGGTGATCATCGAGGTGGTGAACCAGGTCCAGAAGCGGAACGCGTGCGCCAGCAGCGGATGGAAGTCCACGCCGCGATGCGCCTGGCTGCGGTGCAGGTACAGCGTCACCGAGAAGATGGTCAGCTGGGTCGCCACCAGCAACACCGCCAGCAGGCCCCACCAGCCCAGTCCCGCCAGGCCGCCGCTGAGGAAGTCGAGGATCGCGTCGGACATGTGCAGTCGCTCCAGGCCGGCATGCGGCGTGATGGTGTTCGAGCAGACATGATGGGGTCTGTGCCGGCAAACTTCACCCGTCGCACGCGTACGGTGTTCAGCCGCCGCGCGCTCCCTATCACAGAACGGTTTCCCCTCCATGTCCGTTGTTCCAAGCGATGCAACCCCCATGCCAGCGGGCAGCCCGCTGATCGAACTGGACCGCGCCAGCGTGGTGCGCGGCCAAGTGCGGGTGCTGCACGAACTGAGCCTGCGCATCGCGCTCGGCCAGCACACCGCGCTGCTCGGCCCCAACGGCTGCGGCAAGTCCTCGTTCATCAAGTTGATCACCCGCGAGCTCTACCCGCTGGCGCGCGCCGGCGAGGAGCCGCCGGTGCGGGTGCTCGGGCACAGCCGCTGGCGGGTGGACCGGCTGCGCACCCAGCTGGGCATCGTCAGCGGCGACCTGAGCGTCAACCTCGCCGACATGCCCGGCCTGGACGTGGAGAGCGCGGTGCTGTCCGGGTTCTTCGCCAGCTACGTGGTGCCGCCGCATCGCGAGGTGACCGCGGCGATGCGCGAACGCGCGCGCGAAGCGCTGCGCCTGGCGCGGGCGCTGCCGCTGCTGCACCGCGCCTACGCCGAGCTGTCGGCCGGCGAGACCCGGCGCGTGCTGATCGCGCGCGCGCTGGTCAACCGGCCGCAGGCCCTGCTGCTGGACGAGCCGAGCACCGGCCTGGACCTGGTCGCGCGCCAGCATCTGCTGGACACGATGCGCGAGCTCGCGCACCAGGGCATCACCCTGGTGCTGGTGACCCACCACATCGAGGAGATCGTGCCGGAAATCCAGCGGCTGATCCTGCTGCGCGGCGGTCGCGTGTTCGCCGACGGCACGCGCGAGGAGCTGCTGAACGACGCGACGCTGTCGGCGGTGTTCGACGGGCCGGTGCGGGTGCGGCGCGAAGGCGCGCAGTACGTGGCCAGCGTCGCCGCGGGCTGACCTGCGCGGCAGGCGCCGCCGCTACGGCGGTGGCGGTGGCGGCGGCGACGCCTGGCGCAGGTCCAGCGCCAGGAAATGGTGCACCGCCGGCCGCTCCGGGCCGATGTGGTAGCGCAGCGCCACGCCCTGCAGATCGGCGTCGGCGTGCGACACGCGCTGGTGCTGGCGCAGGTGTTCGGCCCAGGATTCGACCAGGAACCACTCCATCACCCGCTCCGGATCGTTGCTGTGCTCGGTGATGCCCCAGGCGTAGGCGCCGTCGCGGCGACGCTCGCGCGACAGCTGCCGCAGCGCGTGCAGGAACGGCGCGCGGTCGGCGATGCGCACGCGGTATTCCACCTGCACCATCACCGGCCCGCGGTCGTGCGCGACCGGCGCGTTGAGCAGCGGCTCGGGCCAGTGGTTGGACGGCTGCAGGTCGGCATCGCCGGTGGGCAGGCGCAGGCGGTGGAAGGCGATCGCGACCAGCAGCAGCGTGCCGGCACCGACCAGCAGCGTCGCGGCCACGCCGATCTGCGCGGCGACCAGGCCCCAGCCCAGGCTGCCGGCGGCCATTGCGCCGTTGAACACGGTCAGGTAGATCGCCAGGCCGCGCCCGCGCACCCAGTTCGGCAGCACCGACTGCGCCACGCCGTTGAGCGTGGTCAGCGCGACGATCCAGCCCACCCCCAGCACCAGCAGCAGCAGCACCGCGACCGGCTTGGGCGGCGCCGCCGCCAGCGCGCTCATCACCACCGCGGCGAGCACCGCGGCCAGCAGCAGCAGGCCGTCGGCATCCAGGCGCTGGCGCAGCCACGGCAACGCGACCGCGCCGACGATCGCGCCGGCGCCGACCGCGCCCAGCAACACGCCGTAGAAGCCGGCGCTGCCGCCGAGCAGGTTGCGCGCGACCAAGGGCAGCAGCGCCCACACCGCGCTGGCGAACAGGAAGAACACCGCCGCGCGCAGCAGCACCACATGCAGCTCGGCGCTGGCGCGTGCATAGCGCAGCCCGGCGCGGAAGGCACCGAAGAACTGTTCCGACAGCCCGCTGTCGGCGGCCTTGGCGCGCGGCCACCACAGCAGCGCGGCGACCACGAACACGTAGCTCAGCACGTCGCCGGCATAGGCGGCGACCGCGCCGAAGCCGGCCAGCAGCACGCCGCCGAGCGCCGGGCCGATCGCGCGCGCGATGTTGATGCCGAGCGAGTTCAGCGCCACCGCGTTCTTCAGGTCCGCGCGCGGCACCAGTTCCGGCACGATCGCCTGCCAGGTCGGCCCCATCAGCGCGGCGCCGATGCCGCCGACGAAGGTCAGCGCGACCAGGTACTCGACGGTGAGCGCGCCGGTCCTGGACAGCAGCAGCAGGCTGCCGCTGACGCAGGCCAGCAGGATCTGCACGAAGATCAGGAAGCGGCGCCGGTCGAGGATGTCCGACAGCACGCCGGCCGGGATCGCCAGCAGGAAAACCGGCAGCGTCGCCGCGGTCTGCATCAGCGCCACCGCCGCCGGATTGCTGGACAGGTCGGTCACCAGCCACGAACTGGCCACGTCGCGCATGAAGCTGCCGACGTTGCCGAGCACCGTGGCCGCCCACAGGATGGCGAACACGCGGTGCTTCAGCGGTGCGAAACTGCCCGCCGGGGCGGGCTTGGCGGGAAGCTCATTCATCGTCGCGCTCGCGCAGGTCGTGCCAGGCCACGAGCAGGAAGCCGCCGACCAGGCCGAGGTGTTCGTAGAAGCTGTTCATCGCCGCGAACCGCGCCGCGCCGTCCAGCGTCCAATAGCGGTTGGCCATGCACGAGGCCGCCAGGGTGAACGCGGCCAGCGCCAGCGCGCCGAGCCAGCGATACGTTCCGCACAGGATCGCCAGCGAAGCCGCCAGCTCCAGCACGATCACCGCCAACGCCAACGGTCCCGGCGGCGACAGCCCGAAATGCGCCATCTCGGCCACCGCGCCGTCGAACGCGAAGGCCTTGACCAGCCCGCCCTGCAGGTACGCCGCGCACAGGCCGAGCAGCGCGAGCCAGCGGATCCACCGCGACGACAGGCCGCGGCGCAGGATCGCGGGCGCGGACTCACCCATCGCGGCGGCTCCGGCCAGGAGGCGGGCAACGCCCGGGCGGCGCAGCGGCGGCGGCCATCGCTATGCATGCACATGCCGGCAGAGCTTCGCGCATGTTGGTGCCTGGAATGCCTGCGCGCATGCTCATACCGCCCAGCACGCGCAACCCAGCGCGCCCCAGAAGCTCTTCAGGTCGGCGATCGGCAGCCGGCTGCTCCACGCGGTGGCGTGCTGGTGGCCGTGGATGCCGCAACCGTGCGCGCAGCCGCACGCGGCCGCGGCCTGCGCCGGCGCGCTCGCCGCCGCCGGCGCCGCCTCGCCCCACCCCGCGTAGCCCTTGAAGGTGCGTACCGGCGACCAGTCCGGCATCGCCGGCGGCGGCGGCGCCTCGTCGTAGGCGGCGAAGTCGCCGCTGGCCCACACCACCTTGCCGCCGACCACGGTCAGCAACGCCGTGGTGTCGGCGATCTCGGCTTCGGCGCAGGCGAAGAAGTCGCGGTCCGGCACCACCAGGTCGGCGAACTGCCCGGCTTCGATGCGGCCCTTCTTGCCGACCTCGTTGGAGAACCAGGTGACGTGCTCGGTCCACATGCGCAACGCGGTCTCGCGGTCCACGCAGTTGCGCTGCGGGTACAGGCGCAGGCCGCCGACGGTGCGCCCGGTGACCAGCCACGCCAGCGACACCCACGGGTTGTACGACGCCACGCGCGTGGCGTCGGTGCCGGCGGACACGTGCACGCCCTTGTCGAGCATGCGCTTGACCGGCGGCGTGGCCTGCGCCGCGCCGGCACCGTAGCGCTCGACGAAATACTCGCCCTGGTAGGCCATGCGGTGCTGCACGGCGATGCCGCCGCCGAGCGCGGCGATGCGGTCGATCGACCGTTCGGAGATGGTCTCGGCATGGTCGAAGAACCAGTGCAGTCCCTGCAGCGGGATGTCCCGGTCCACCCGTTCGAACACGTCCAGCGCGCGGCTGATGGTTTCGTCGTAGGTGGCGTGCAGGCGCCACGGCCAGCGGTTGTGGGCGAGCACGCGCACCACGTCCTCGAGCTCGCCTTCCATCTCCGGCGCCATGTCCGGGCGCGGCTGGCGGAAGTCCTCGAAGTCGGCCGCGGAGAACACCAGCATCTCGCCGGCGCCGTTGTGGCGGAAGTAGTCGCTGCCCTGCTGGTAGCGCGAGGTCGCGGTCCAGGCGAGGAAGTCGTCCTTCTCCTGCTTGGGCTTCTGCGTGAACAGGTTGTAGGCCAGGCGAATGGTCAGCTGGCCGGCATCGGCCAGTTCCTGGATCACCCGGTAGTCGTCCGGATAGTTCTGGAAGCCGCCGCCGGCGTCGATCGCGCCGGTGACGCCGAGCCGGTTCAGCTCGCGCATGAAATGGCGCGTGGAATTGAGCTGGTATTCGTACGGCAGCTTCGGCCCCTTGGCCAGCGTCGCGTACAGGATCGACGCGTTCGGCTTGGCCAGCAGCAGGCCGCTCGGGTTGCCGTCGCCGTCGCGCACGATCTCCCCGCCCGGCGGTGCCGGCGTGTCCTTGCCGTAGCCGACCGCGCGCAGCGCCGCGGCGTTGAGCAGCGCGCGGTCGTACAGGTGCAGCAGGAACACCGGCGTGTCCGGCGCCACCGCGTTGAGCTCGGCGATGGTCGGCAGCCGCTTCTCGGCGAACTGGTGCTCGCTGAAGCCGCCGACCACGCGCACCCATTGCGGCGCCGGGGTGATGGCGACCTGGCGGCGCAGCATGTCCATCGCGTCGGCCAGGCTGCGCACGCCGTCCCAGCGCAGCTCCAGGTTGTAGTTGAGGCCGCCGCGGATGAGGTGCAGGTGGTTGTCGATCAGCCCGGGCAGCACGCGCCGGCCGCCCAGGTCGATCACGCGCGTGGCGGCGCCGGCCAGCGGCAGCACGTCCTGCTCGTCGCCGACGTGGGTGAAGCGGCCGTCCTTGATCGCCACCGCGCTGGCGCTGGGGCGCCGGCGGTCCAGCGTGGTGAACAGACCGCGGTACAGGATCAGGTCGGGCGCGGCGGCGGCGTCAGCCATCGTGGCGCTCAGCGTCGGTGCGTGCAGCGACGGGCAGCGGCGCCGGCGTGCGCTGCGGCAGTTCGCCGAACACGTGCGGCTTCACCTGGTGGTGGAACCACGACGTGGCCCTGGCCTCGCTGCTGCCCAGACGCTTGAGCAACGGCGGGATCTGCTCGCCGAGCAGGATGCCGAGCAGGCCGATCAGCGCGACCACCGGCGGCGCCGGCGAGCGCACCTTGAACAGCGCGTAGATCACCCCGACCAGCAGGCCCAGCGCCAGCGACACCAGATACGTCTTCATTTTCATCCCCCGCGCTCAGCCCTCGTGGGCGCTGAACATCGTCTTGGCGTAGGTGATGCCCAGGCCATAGGCGCCGGCGTACCTGCGCGCGATGCCGGTGGTCATTTCGTAGGAGTCGGTGCGCGCCCAGTCGCGCTGCAGCTCGAGCAGGTACTGCACCGCCGTCATCGGCTGGCCGCCGGCCTGCACGATGCGCTCGATCGCGCGGTTGTGCGCCTCGGCGGACACGTCGCCGCAGGCGTCGGCGATCACGTACACCTCGAAGCCCTGGTCCAGCGCCGACAGCGCCGGGCCGACGATGCACACGCTGGTCCACAGCCCGGCCAGCACGATGCGCGACTTGCCGATCGCGTTGACCCGCGCGATCACCGCCGCGTCTTCCCAGGTGTTCATCGAGGTGCGGTCGAGCAATGCCTGGCCGGGGAACGGCGCCACCACCTCGTCGAACATCGGCCCGGAGAAGCTCTTCTCGGCCACGGTGGTGAGGATGGTGGGCACGCCGAAGCCGGCCGCGGCATTGGCCACCAGTGCCGCGTTCGTGCGCAGCGCGACCGCGTCGATCGAATGCGTGGCGAAGGCCATCTGCGACTGGAAGTCGATCATGATCAGGGCGTGGTCGTGCGGCGACAGCAGCTTGGCGCCCGGGGTGGGCGTGGCGATGAGGGGCATCGGGGTTCCTGGACTGGGTGCTGGATCGGCCTGCAGCATGGCCGCGCGCGGCGGCGCGGTCTTGGACGATTGGAGCGGTCTTGTCGCGCCGCCTGGATGGCACGGCGGCGGCGCGCGCGGCTGCCGCGGTCGATGGCGTGCATGGAAGGCGGCGGCGCCCACGCGGCTGAAGCCGCTCCTGCACGGGCGGGCCGCGTACATCCTGGTGGACGTCAGTTTTGCACCGCTTCGACGCGGGACCGGCTCGTGCTCCGCTCGTCAAAGCCGGAGCCCGAAACGACAACGGCGCTCGTGCAGGACCGCGACGTTCCCGCCACGGCCGCGTCACCAGCCGTATTTCATCTCGATCCCGAGATAGTCGCTGTCGTGCGCGCCCGCGGTCCGCAGCGCATCGCCGACCTGGTAGCGCACCGCTTCCAGCGCGCCATCCAGCTGCGGCGAGAACGCCTTGTCCACGCGCAGCTGCGCGTAGCGTCCGCTCCGGCGCCCGCCCTGCCCGGCGGTGCCGGCGATGGCCACGTTCGGCTGCGCATACACCGCATCGGCGGTGGTCTGCCGCCACAGCAGGCCCAGCGCCAGGGTCACCTCGGTGCTGTCGTCCCATGCCACGCGCAACGACGGCTTGACGTGGATCAGGTTGCTGTAGCCGGTGTAGCCGGCGAGAGAGAAGTAGTAGCCGTTGGGGAACAGCGGGTTGAACGTGCCGAGCGTGCGGTCGCCCGCACGTGCGTCGCCGGAGGCGGCGTCGAGCTGCAGGCCCAGTCGCGGCTGCCACGGCGCGGCCGTCCAGGCGTGACCGCCGCGCGCGCCGAGCGCCCACGCGCGGATCTGCTGCGCACCAACGCTGCCGCGCTGCGCCATCGTCTCCAGGTCCCAGTCCCATGCGCCCGCCTGGCCGGCGAAGCGCAGGTCGAACACGTGGCGGCGCTCGCGGCCGCTGCCGTCCGCGTAGCGCGCCTGGTCCCGCTCGTACCGCGCGTAGTAGCCCGACAGTTCGTTGTCGCCCAGCACGTGGCGCTCCGCGCGCAGCGTGCCGAAGCGGACGCGCCCGCTGGAAGCGTCGTCGAAGGTTTCGCCGTCGGCGTACTGCACCGGCTGGCTGACGAAGCCGATGAAGCGCCAGGTGCCGGTCTCCCAGTCGGCCCACACCGCATCGAAGGACTGGCGCACGTTCGGCCCATCGCGCGAGGACACGAAGCGCTGCAGGTCGAACGCGAAGTCCTGCCGCCCGACCCGCGCCTTGAACGTCCCGGCATCGAAACGGCGGCTGTAGGCGACGAAGGCCAGGCGCAGATCCAACCGGTTCTGGTCGGCGCCCGAACGCGCCCGCTTGGCATAGGCGCGCACGTCTTCCAGTTGCGCGAACGCCTGCCAGTGCGCGGCCAGGCGCAGATCGGCATGCAGTTGCAACCGCTGCAACAGGTAGGCGTCGGCGCCGCTGCCGCCCGCGCCGAGGCCGGGCGCGTCGTTGGACTCGAAGCGCTCGCGCAGGTTCAGGCCGAACGAGGCGTAGCGCTGCGCAGCGCCGTCCGGCAGCGACAGGTACTTCAGCCTGTCCAGCGCCTGGCTGCGCAGCGCCGGATCGGCCAGCGCCGACCAGTCTTCCTGCCAGCGGTTGGTCCCGAGCGCAGGCCGCGCCGGGCTGGCGGCGTCCTCGGCCAGCGCGCACGTGGAGCCGGCGAACGGCAGCACGCCCAGCAACACCGCGGCCGCCTTGCGCGCCGCGCGCGCGTCGCTGCGGCACGGCATGCGGAGGATGCGCTGCGCCCCGGCGGCAGCGTGCACCGCTCGCGGCGACGCAGGCGCACTTGCGCGCCGCGGCCGCGCCGTTGCAGTGGCGTTGTCCGGTGGCCACGCACCCGGCGCGATCCATGGCCCCGGATCGCGCCGCGGCGCCACCGGTGTTCGCGCGCGTGGCGGCACCGTCAACGCGTGCCCGCGCTGTGGATCTCCGCGACGTAGCCGCCGGGAAAGCGCAGCATCGCCGCGCGCCGCCCGTCCGCATCGAACGGCCGCACCAGCGCCTGCGCGCCGGACGCCTCCGCCTTGGCCAGTGTGGCATCGACGTCGGCCACTTCGTAGCCGGTCAGCTCGCGGCCGTACGGATAGGGCAGGTGTCCGTCGCTGACCAGCACCGCCAGCTTGCCGAAGGTGGACTCGATGCGGATGCGGCGGTAGTGGCCGCCCGCACGGCCGATCTCCACGCCCGGCGTATGCGCCTGGTCCGCCACCACCTTGCCGTGCGAGAAGGCGACGAAGCTGCGCACGAACGCATCGGCGCGGTCCGGCGACACGTAGACGCGGTTTTCCGGCACGGTCCGCAGGGCCGGGTACGCCGGCGCGCGGGTATGCCAGTAGAGCTGCGTGTTGACGCCACCCGGCCACTGGATCACCGCATCGCGGCCGATCGGGTCGGGAAACGGCGCCACCAGCACGTCGGCGCCGCTGGCGCGCGCGGCCCGGATCGCCACATCCATGTCCTGGACCAGGTAGCCGGTGCGCTCGGCGCCGAACGGATACGGGATCGGGGTCTTGAAGCCGAACAGCGACACCGTGCCCACCGGCGTCTGCAGCAGTTGCGAGGTGGTGCTGCTCGGTGTCGGCGTCACCGTGGCCACCACCTGCGGCGTGCTCTTGCCGCCGAAGGTCGCCAGGAAGCTGGCGACGAAAGCGTCGACATCCTCCGGCGCCACGTACACGTGCGTGGTGTCGTATTGCGGCCCGACCGCGACCGGCGGCGTGGCGGCGGCGGCGCGGGCCGATGCCGACGGCACGCTCCACGTGGCCGCCGCGGCCAGGGACAGCGCGAGCACGAAACGTTTCAGTTGCATGGGAGATCCTTGAACGCGACGAAAGACGTAGGCGGTTGGACGATGAGCGTGCCGACGGACGCAGCCGGGCGGATGCGCAAGGCCATCGCCACGATCGGCGGCGCATACCACACACCCATGGCTGCCGCTGCCGCCTGTCCTGCGCTGCGGCGACGCCTTGCGGCCTGGTCGTGCGCCTGGCGCGCTCGCGCGGTTGCCGGCGCGTCGTCGGTGCAGGCATGTTGCGCCGCGGGCCGGTGCGCGTATTGGAAGATTGACGCGGTTTTCCGCATTGCCGCGTGGCGATATGCGCCGACGCCGAACGCGACGGCGCGTGTGCGGGCTACCGGGGACGGTGCGCCGTGCAGCCACCTTCCGCTGCGTGCGCCGCGAAGGCCGCGAAGCGCCCACGTGCAACGGATAGCGCGCTAGCCGCGAACCGGCGAATCGATGCGCAGCGCTCCGCGCGGACCGCCATGGATGCATGCAGTCCCAGCGCCACGGCCATCGCCGCGGCGCGCCGCTCAGTGCGCGTCGGCGAACTCGCTGCGCGCTGCGCGGACCGCCGCATGGTTGGCCTCGGCCCAGCGCACCAGTTGCGCCAGCGGTGCGCTCAGCGACTGCCCCAGCGGGGTCAGCCGGTATTCCACGCCCGGCGGCACCAGCGGCAGTACCTGCCGCGCGACCAGGCCTTCGCGCTGCAGGTCGCGCAGGGTCTGGGTCAGCATGCGCTGGGAGATGTCCGGCACCGCGCGGCGCAGCTCGCCGAAGCGGTGCGGCCGTTCGGCCAGCAGCATCAGGAACAGGGTGCTCCACTTGTCGCCGATCTGCGCCAGCACGTCGCGCACCGGGCACTGGTCGATCTGCATGCCCTCGTCCCGGTAGCCGCGCAGCTTCTGGCTCAGCGGCGGGTCGGCGAGCGCGGCGGCGTGCGGGTCGGTGGCGGGCATGGTGGTTACCTCGGGGTAATCAGGGGCGGAAAAACTGCCTTATTTACAGGCCAGCGGTGATCTCTACTATGCACCAGGTTCCTTTTTCAGACCATGGCGTCCGGCGCGCTGCGGCCTCGATGGCACTGCCGGTACCCTCTCCACCAGGAATCCCCCTATGTCCGATCGTCCCGATTCGCTGCTCGTCACCGGTGCCGGTGGCCAGCTCGGCCAACGCGTGCTGGCCCATCTGCTCGACACGCTGCAGCTGCCGCCGGCGCGCGTCGTCGCCCTGACCCGCCGCCCCGACGCGCTGGCCGCCTGGGCGGCGCGCGGCGTCGACGTGCGCCACGGCGACTTCGATGCCCCCGCGTCGCTGGACGCGGCCTTCCACGGCGTCGCACGCCTGCTGCTGATCAGCACCGATGCGCTGGACCGTCCCGGCCACCGGCTCGAGCAGCACCGCGCGGCGATCGCCGCGGCCGAGCGCGCCGGCGTGCGCCACGTGGTCTACACCTCCTGCCCCGAACCGCACGATTCGCCGCTGCTGCTCGCGCCCGACCACGCCGGCACCGAGGACGCGCTGGCCGCCAGCGCCCTGCCCGGCTGGACCGTGCTGCGCAACCATTGGTACTTCGAGAACCTGTTCATGCAGCTGCCGTCGACCCTGGCCTCCGGCCACTGGTACAGCGCCGCCGGCGACGGCCGCATCGCGCACATCGCCCGCGACGACCTGGCGCGCGCCGCTGCCGTGGCGCTGTCCGACGACGGCGACGCCAAGCGCACCTTGACCCTCAGCGGCGCGCAGGCCTACACCACCGCCGAGATCGCCGCGCGGGTCGCGCAGGCCGTCGGCAAGCCGATCCAGGTGCTGCCGGTGCCGGTCGACGCGTTGGTCCAGGGCATGGCCGCGGCCGGCGTTCCCGAACCGCTTGCGCGCGTGCTGGCCTCGTTCGACGTCAACACCGCTGCCGGCCGCGTGGCCGCCGTCAGCGGCGACTACCAGGCGCTGACCGGTCAGGCGCCGCAGCCGTTCGGGCAGTGGCTGCAGGCCAACCGCGCGCAGCTGGCCGCGCTGGCGCCCTGAACGGGCGCGCGCCGGCGGCCTGGCACCGGCCTACTTGCCGATGCAGAAGCTGGAGAAGATCCGGCCCAGCAGGTCGTCGGCGCTGACCTGGCCGACGATCTCGCCCAGCGCGGCGTGCGCCAGGCGCAGCTCCTCGGCGACCAGTTCCAGCCGCTCGTGCGCCAGCTCGGCCGCCGCATGGGCGGCGTGCTCGCCCGCGCGCTGCAGCGCTTCCACGTGGCGCGCACGCGCGGAGAACTCGCCGTCCGCCCCGTCGCCGGCGGCGGCGCCGGCCAGCGCGCGCAGCCGCGCATGCAAGACGTCCAGCCCTTCGCCGGTGGCGGCGGACACGTGGACGCTGTCGTCGTCGCCGGCCGGCACCGTGTCGAGCAGGTCGCGCTTGTTGTGGATCCATAGCCGTTGCGGCACCTGCGCCACCGCCTCGGCGATCGCCGCGCGGCCGGCGGCCGGATCGCGCGCATCGAGCACGACCAGCGCCAGGTCGGCGCGCTGCAGCTCCTCGCGCGCGCGGCGCATGCCTTCGCGCTCGATCGCATCGCCGCCGTCGCGCAGCCCGGCGGTATCCACCAGGGTCAGTTCCAGGCCGTCCAGGCGCACGGTCTCGTGCAGGGTGTCGCGGGTGGTGCCGGCGATGTCGGTGACGATGGCGCGCTCGCTGCCGGCCAGCGCGTTGAGCAGCGAGCTCTTGCCGGCGTTGGGCGGGCCGACCAGCACCGCATGCAGCCCGTCGCGCAGGCGCCGGCCGCGCTCGGCCTCGCCCAGCAGTTGCGCCAGTTCCTGCCGCGCGCGCGCCAGGCCGGCGCGCAGCTGCTCGCCGCCGAGCGTGTCCAGCGCCTCGTCGGCGAAATCGATCGTCGCCTCCACGTGGATCCGCAGCCGGGCCAGCTGTTCGACCAGGGTATCGATGCGGCGCGAGAACACGCCGTCCAGCGAACGCCGCGCCGCGCGCGCCGCGCGCAGGTCGCCGGCCGCGATCAGGTCGGCGATCGCCTCGGCCTGGGCCAGGTCGAGCTTGCGGTTGAGGAAGGCGCGCTCGCTGAACTCGCCCGGGCGCGCCGGGCGCGCGCCGAGTTCGCAGCAGCGCGCCACCAGCTGCCGCAGCAGCACCGGGCTGCCGTGCGCCTGCAGTTCCAGCACGTCCTCGCCGGTGAAGCTGCGCGGCGCCGGGAACCATAGCGCCAGGCCGTCGTCGAGCGTCTCGCCGTGCGCGTCGAGGAAGCGCGCGTACTGCGCGCGGCGCGGCACCGGCTCGGCCACGCCCAGGCCGACCCCGACCAGCGCGGCCAGGGTGCCGGAGATGCGGATCACGCCGACGCCGCCGGCGGCCGGACCGGTGGCGATGGCGACGATGGTGTCGGGAGCGGTCTGCGGCATGGCGGGCATCCTTGTGGTCCGCGCAGGCTACAGCGTCTTCAGTTGTTCGCGTGCATACGCGGCCGACGCGCCGGCCGGCTGCAGCTCCAGGTAGGTCTGGAACGCCCGCCTGGCCTTGTCCGCGTCGCCGAGGCGGCGGTACGCATCGCCCAGGTTCAGATAGGCCACCGCGCGCGAGGGGTCGATCTTCAGCGTGTTCTCCAGCCAGCGCGCCGCCTGCGCGTACTTGCCCTGGCGGTAGTAGATGAAACCGAGGTTGTTGGCCGCCAGCGCGAAATCCGGCCGCAGCTTCAGCGCTTCGGTGAACTGCGCCTCGGCCTCGTCGTAGCGCTTTTCCTTGTACAGCTGCAGGCCGCGGTCGTTGGCGCGCTGGGCGCGCTGCCGGTCCGACAGCGGTCCGGCCGCGGCGGGCAGCGCCAGCGGCCGCTCGCCGCCCTGCAGGTCCTTCACCAGCACCGGCGGCGGCGCCGCGTTCGCCGGCAGGTCGGCCGCCGCCGGCAGCGCCGCCGCATCGACGCGGTCGTTCATCGCGATCGCCGCGGACGACAGCTGCTGCGTGCTGGCGGTCAGGAACTCCTCGCCCTCGGGCACCTGCAGCACGAACTCGCCGCCCTGCGAACCGGGCAGGCTGCCGAACGCCGGCGTCTGCGGCGAGATGCCCGACACCGCCGGCGCCACGTAGGCGGCCAGCTCGGTGCCGGTGATCAGCCCGTCGCCGTTCAAGTCGCCCTTGCCCGACAGCGCCTGCAGCAGCACCCAGGTGAACACCGAATGCCCGTTCGGGCCGCTGTCGGCGACCTGCTGGTCGGCGCCGCCGGCGGTGAGCATCTGCCGCGCGATGCGCCGCCCGTTCTCGCGCAGGTACGCGGCGGTGGATCCGCCGCCGCGGGTCAGGCCCAAGCCGCTGTAGCACGCGTCCATCACGAACAGCACGTGCTTGGCCTCCAGGCTTTCGGCGATGTCCTGGATCTCGGTCATCGGGATCGCGTCGGTGGCGAACTGCGCCGGATCCGAATCGGCCGGCACGATGTAGCCCAGGTCGCGGCCGGAGGCCAGCCTGCGCGTGGCGCCGTGCCCGGCGAAGAACACGAACACGCGGTCGTTCTTGCCCATGCCGCCGTGCGCGAGGCGATCGTGGAACGCGGCCAGGATGTTGTTGCGGGTGGCGTCCTGGTTCTTCAGCACGATCACCTGCGAGGACGGAAAGCCGAAGCTGCCGGTCAGCGTCTGCGCGATCGCCTGCGCGTCGTTGGCCGCGTATTGCAGCTTCGGCCAGCGCGCGTAGTCGTCGATGCCGATGACGATCGCCCACGACTTGTCGTAGCCGCTGGTCACCGCCGGCGCCGCCGCGTTGGCGGCCGGGCGCGCCACGCTGAAGTCGCGCCCGTTCCAGGCCGCGAACTGGTAGCCGTCGGCGCTGAGCCGGTCCAGCACCTGCGGCAAGGCCTTGACCGTGCGTTCGTGGATGTCATGGAACAGCACGATGCCGCGCTGTTCGCGCCCGACCTGCTCGATCACCCGCTGCACGATCGACTCGGGCACCGGATCGGCCCAGTCCAGCGAGTCGACGTTCCACATCACCGACTTCAGCCCGGCCTCGCCGAGGATCTGCATGCCCTCGGCGTTGCGCGCGCCGTACGGGAAACGGAACAGCGACGCGCGCTTGGCGTCGACCGCGCGCAGCATGCGGTCGGTGTCCAGGATCTGGCTGCGCAGCGCGGCGCCGCTTTCCTTGGACAGCTGCGCGTGGGTCAGGCTGTGGTTGCCCACCGTGTAGCCCTGCGCCATCAGCCCGCGGCTGACCTGGGCCAGCGGCGCCAGTTCGACCTGGCCGTCGGCGCCGACCTTGCCCAGGTTGCGGCCCACCTCGAAGAACGTCGCCGGCACGTCGTAGCGTTTGAGGATGGCGACGATCTCGTCGGTGTACGCGCGATGCGGGCCGTCGTCGAAGCTCAGCACCACGGTCTTGGGCGGCAGGTCGCGGCCGAACACCTCGCGGTCGCTGTCGCGCATCGACATCGGGTACGGGGTGATGACCCCGTAGTCGCGCAGGATGCCCTCGCGCGTGTACAGCGTGCGCAGGTGCGCGACGTAGTCGTCCCACTTCTCGCGCTTCTGCGCGATCGCGCGGGTGCGGTCGAAACGGCTGAAGATCGCGGTGATCTCGCGGTTGTAGTTGCGCTCGATCTCGTCCAGCGCCTCCAGGTCCTCGCCGATGCGCTGGTGCAGCTTGATCGCCGGCAGCGACGAGTCCTTGCCGATGCGCTCGTGCAGATCGGCGAGCAGTTCGCGGAAGGCCAGGCGGTCGGCGTCGTACAGGTCCGGCGCCGATTCGATGTAGTCCAGCAGCGTGGCGATCGCCGGATAGCGCGCCGGTTCGCGCAAGGCGAGCAGCGCGTCGAAGCGCGCCAGCAGCGCCGCGCGCCGCTCCAGCCCCTCGTGGAACAGTTGCTGGCCGACGCTGCTGGAGACCTGCCGGTCGTCGGCGCTCTGCTTCGCCTCGTCGGCCAGCAGCACGACGATCTTGCGTTGCGTCGCCAGCTGCTCGCGCAACTGCGCGCCGATCTGCCCGGCCTGCGCGCGGACCGCCTCCGAACCCAGGTCCGCCGCGGCGGCCGGCGCGTTCGCCGCCGCGTCCGCTGCCGGCGGCGCGCGCCCGCACGTGGCAAGCGCCGCGGCCAGGCTCAGGCACACCGCGGCGCGGGACAGCAGGCAGGCGAAGCGGAGGTCGGCCATGACCGGGGCAGCTCGGTTGGAGGTGATGGATGCGTACGGCGCGCGACGCGCGGCCGGCGCAAAGACGACGCCCGCCTGGCGGCGGGCGTTGCGGGTTACTTCTTGGCCTTGGCCGGCGGCTTGGGCGCCGCCGCGGGCTCCTCGCCGTGGCGCTTGATCATCCACCACTGCTGCAGCAGGCCCAGCGACCCGTTGGTGACCCAGTACAGCACCAGGCCGGACGGCACGAAGGCCATCATCACGCCGAACACCAGCGGCATGAACTGCATCATCCGCGCCTGCATCGGGTCCATGCCCGGGGTGGGGGTCAGCTTCTGCGTCAGCCACATCACCGCCACGTTGATCACCGGCAGGATGAAGTACGGATCGCGCGCGGTCAGGTCCTGGATCCAGGCGAACCACGGCGCCTGGCGCAGCTCCACCGACTCCACCAGCACCCAGTACAGGGCGAAGAAGATCGGCATCTGCACCAGCACCGGCAGGCAGCCGCCCATCGGGTTGATCTTCTCCTTCTTGTACAGCTCCATCATCGCGGTCTGGAACTTCTGCCGGTCGTCGCCGTAGCGCTCCTTCAGCTGCGCGATGCGCGGCTGGAACTTGCGCATCTTGGCGCCGCTCTTGTACTGCGCCGCCGACAGCGGATACAGCACCAGCTTGAGCAGGACCACCAGGCCGATGATCGACCAGCCCCAGTTGCCCAGCAGCGTGTGCAGGTGGCTGAGCACCCAGAACAGGCCCTGGCCCAGGATCGCCATCAGCGAGAAGCGGCTGTAGTCGACCACCCGGTCCAGGCCGCGCACGTTCTCCTTGGCGATCTGGTTGACCAGCTTCGGGCCGACCCACAGCCGCGCCTCGCTGCTGGCGCGCTGGCCCGGCGCGACGGTGAAGCCGGGGCCGCGCGCTTCGATCACATGCCGCGGGCCGTCGTTGGACAGCAGGTACAGCGCCGACTGGTCGGCCTGCGGGATCCAGCTGGTGAAGAAGTGGTGCTGCAGCAGCGCGACCCAGCCGCCGGAGATGGTCCGGTTCAGCGGGCCGTCGTCCAGGTAGTCGCTGAACGGGCGGCGCTCGTAGCCTTCCTGCGGGCTGAACCAGGTGGCGCCGTTGAAGCTGAACGAATCCGGGTTGGTCATGCCGCGGCTCACCACCGTCGGCACCCGGCTCAGCTTGCGGAACACATAGCCCTGCCACGGCTTGCTGCCCTGGTTGACGATCTCGTCCTTGACCTGGATCGCGTAATGGCCGCGCTGCACGGTGTAGGTGCGGCGGATGCTGACGCCGTCCGGGCCGTTCCAGACGAACGGCACCGTCAGCGTGTCCTGGCCCTTGGCCAGCACGAATTCGTTGCCCGGCTGTTCCGGACGGAAACCTCCCGGGCCCGGCGACGGCGAGTTGTTCTCGCCGACCCAGCCGCTGGTGGCGGTGTACGGATGCGCCGGGTCCTCGGTCAGCAGCTGCACCGGCGGGCTGCCGTCCTGCTTGGTCTGCGGGAACAGCAGCAGGTCGGCGTCGAACACGCTGCGCCCGTCCAGGGTCAGCTGCAGCACGTCGGTGCGGATGCTGACCCGCGGCGCGGCGCCGGCGACCGGCGCGACACTGGGCTCGACCGCCGTGCCCGGCACCGCCGCGGCACCGGCCGGCGCGGCGCGCGGCACGGCGGCGGCGGCGGCCACGTCGGCGTCCTGCGCCGGCGGCACCGTGGTCGCGGCAGCGAGGGCGGCCGCATCCGGCGCGGGCGCCGAGTGCTCCTTGTTCCACTCCATCCACAACAGGGCCGCGACCATCAGCCAGGCAAAGATCAGGAAAAGGCGGGTCTGGTTCATCGGACAGGCAAGCTCGGCTCAGCCAGAAGGGGGTTCTGGCTTGGAAGGGGAGGAAGGGGTGATGGGCGGCGGCATTGTGCCGTCCGCGGCCGGAGCCGGCAATGCGCCGGCGCGGCGCAGCAGGCGCAGATAGGCCTGGCGCAGCTGTTCGCCGCTGGCCTGGGCGGCGGCGGCGCGCGCCACCACCACGTAGTCGCCGGGCGACAGCCACGGCAGCACGTGCCGCGTGGCCTCGCGCAGCACGCGCTTGATGCGGTTGCGCACGACGGCGCGCTTGTCCACCTTGCGCGACACCGCAAGGCCCAGCCGCGCCGGATGCTCCGCGCTGCGCCAGTGCAGGCTCATCAGCGGTTCGGAGCAGCGCCGCGCCGCGTCGAACACCACGCGGTATTCTGCAGACGTGCGAACCCGCGCAGAGCGAGGAAATCGCCTACGCGGGTCGGGAAGATTCACGGTCGGGATTGCAGGCGCCGCCTGGGGCGGCGAAGCAATCAAGCGCTAAGGCGCTTACGACCCTTGGCGCGGCGACGGGCCAGGATCTTGCGGCCGTCGGCGGTCGCCATACGGGCACGGAAGCCGTGGTCGCGCTTGCGCTTGAGGTTGCTGGGCTGGAAGGTGCGCTTGGTGGCCATCGGGGCGCTCTGTATGAATGAGGCGGAAAGAACCGGAAATTCTATAGAGTCGGCAGGGCTGCGGTCAACTGCCTTGTATCAGGGGCTTAAGGCCGCGCCGGCGCCGGCCTGTGGATGGATCTGTGAATAGATGCGGGAAAACCATTCCCGGCCCCGCCCCCCGATGGTAGTCTGGTTCATCCGCTTTCCTCTTTCACCGGCCGAGTGCGCCGCGATTTTTCGCGCCTCACGCCTGGTCTCTCAACGAATCACACCTGATGGATGCTTGGCCCCGTTGCCTGGAACGTCTGGAAGCTGAATTTCCAGCCGAAGACGTTCACACCTGGTTGAAACCGCTGCAAGCCGAACAGCGCCATGACAACAGCATGGTCCTGTACGCCCCGAACGCGTTCATCGTCGAACAGGTGCGCGATCGCTACCTGGCGCGCATCCGCGAACTGATGACCTATTTCGCCGGTTCCGGCGAGGTGGCGCTGCAGGTCGGCTCGCGCCCGCGCGCGCCGGAACCGGCGCCCGTCGCCGAACCGGTCAGCGCGACCAAGCCGCCGGCGCCGTTGCTGGAACCGTTCGCCGGCAACCTGGATTCGCACTACACCTTCGCCAACTTCGTCGAAGGCCGCAGCAACCAGCTCGGCCTGGCCGCGGCGGTGCAGGCGGCGCAGAAGCCTGGCGACCGCGCGCACAACCCACTGCTGCTGTACGGCGGCACCGGCCTGGGCAAGACCCACCTGATGTTCGCCGCCGGCAACGCGATGCGCGAGCAGAACCCCCACGCGCGGGTGATGTACCTGCGCTCGGAACAGTTCTTCAGCGCGATGATCCGTGCGCTGCAGGACAAGACCATGGACCAGTTCAAGCGCCAGTTCCAGCAGGTGGACGCGCTGCTGATCGACGACATCCAGTTCTTCGCCGGCAAGGACCGCACGCAGGAGGAGTTCTTCCACACCTTCAACGCGCTGTTCGACGGCCGCCAGCAGATCATCCTGACCTGCGACCGCTACCCGCGCGAGGTCGAAGGCCTGGAGCCGCGGCTGAAGTCGCGCCTGGCCTGGGGCCTGTCGGTGGCGATCGATCCGCCCGACTTCGAGACCCGCGCGGCGATCGTGCTGGCCAAGGCGCGCGAGCGCGGCGCGGAGATCCCGGACGACGTGGCGTTCCTGATCGCCAAGAAGATGCGCTCGAACGTGCGCGACCTGGAAGGCGCGCTCAACACGCTGGCCGCCCGCGCCAACTTCACCGGCCGCGCGATCACCACCGAGTTCGCCCAGGAGACCCTGCGCGACCTGTTGCGCGCGCAGCAGCAGGCGATCGGCATCCCCAACATCCAGAAGACCGTGGCCGACTACTACGGCCTGCAGATCAAGGACCTGCTGTCCAAGCGGCGCACGCGCTCGCTGGCGCGTCCGCGGCAGGTGGCCATGGCGCTGACCAAGGAACTGACCGAGCACAGCCTGCCGGAGATCGGCGATGCCTTTGCCGGGCGCGACCACACCACCGTGCTGCACGCCTGCCGCCAGATCAAGCACCTGATGGAGACCGACGGCAAGCTGCGCGAGGACTGGGACAAGCTGATCCGCAAGCTCAGCGAGTGAGTTCGCGCCGCCATGCGGGGCCGCTTGATAAATCGGTGGATGATTTCTCGGCAAATCCTGTAGAAACTGTGGATAAATAGCGGTCCTGCGAAGGCCACAAATCTATCCACAGGTTTTCCCACCGCCCCAGGGGCAGTAATACATGGGTTAGCGGTGGCGAATTCCCAAGGCAATACAACGAGTTAGGTCACCTTTGCACCGTTTTTGGCGCTACCATCACCACCAAGCTTTTGATTTATTCCACATCTTTTAAAGCATAGGGGCACGGAACCACATGCGTTTCACACTGCAGCGCGAAGCCTTTCTCAAGCCGTTGGCGCAAGTCGTCAATGTGGTCGAACGCCGCCAGACCTTGCCGGTTCTGGCCAACTTCCTGGTCCAGGTCCAGAACGGGCAGCTGTCGCTGACCGGTACCGACCTCGAGGTGGAAATGGTGTCGCGCATCGCCGTCGAGGATGCTCAGGACGGCGAAACCACGATCCCGGCGCGCAAGCTGTTCGAGATCATCCGTGCCCTGCCCGACGGCAGCAGGATCACCGTCTCGCAGTCCGGCGACAAGGTCACCGTGCAGGCCGGGCGCAGCCGTTTCACCCTGGCCACGCTGCCGGCCAACGACTTCCCGTCGGTCGACGAGGTCGAAGCGACCGAGCGCGTCGCGGTGCCGGAAGCGGCGTTGAAGGAACTGATCGAGCGCACCGCGTTCGCGATGGCGCAGCAGGACGTGCGCTACTACCTCAACGGCCTGCTGTTCGACCTGCGCGACCAGACGCTGCGCTGCGTGGCCACCGACGGCCACCGCCTGGCGCTGTGCGAGACCGAGCTGGAGAACGCCGGCGGCGCCAAGCGCCAGATCATCGTGCCGCGCAAGGGCGTCACCGAGTTGCAGCGGCTACTGGAAGGCGGCGATCGCGAGGTCGAGCTGGAGGTCGGTCGCAGCCACGTGCGGGTCAAGCGCGACGATGTCACCTTCACCTCCAAGCTGATCGACGGCCGTTTCCCCGATTACGAAGCGGTGATCCCGATCGGCGCAGACCGCGAGGTCAAGCTGGATCGCGAGGCGCTGCGCGCATCGCTGCAGCGTGCGGCGATCCTGTCCAACGAGAAGTACCGCGGCGTGCGCGTGGAAGTCTCGCCGGGCCAGCTGAAGATCAGCGCGCACAACCCGGAGCAGGAAGAGGCGCAGGAAGAGATCGAGGCGGACACCAAGGTCAGCGACCTGGCGATCGGCTTCAACGTGAACTACCTGCTCGACGCCCTATCGGCGTTGCGCGAGGAGTTCATCGTGATCCAGCTACGCGACGCGAATTCGTCGGCGCTGGTGCGCGAGGCCAGCAGCTCGAAGTCGCGCCACGTGGTGATGCCGCTGCGGCTCTGACAGCTCCGCATGTTCCACGTGGAACGTAGAGAACCCGGCTTAGGCCGGGTTTTCTCGTTTTCGGAGGTCTTCGTTCCCACTAACGGACGCGGACGCTTCGGATTGCTACCCAACGAGCGGGGCGCTCTGGGCACATGTGGTTTATGCACGGCTGTCGGCCAAAGGCCGGTGCGGCGCACTGCGAACGGCCCTTGGTTCGTGGGTTGGGCCACGCGCCGGAGGGCTGCATCAACTAGCTTGCCGTGGATTGGCCGTCCGAGGCCGGTCAGCGAGGATCGGTAGCCGTTGTCAGCAAGCCTACCCGTGACTAGAGGCCGTTGCTGCCCTATTCGTTGTTCGAAGGGTTCTGCGGCTCCGACAGTCGTTGTTCCACGTGGAACAACGTGGGGAGTAGGCGCCAGCGGCCGATCAGGACCAGCGATAGCCTGACGCACCGCATTTCCGCCTGAAGTGCCGACGTAGTAGCCATGAATCTTCTTAGCCTCATTCGCGAGACGGATGGCCGTCGCTTTCCGCCCGGTTGCTGACGGGCAGCCCGCGCGGGCAGCGACGCCACCATTCCGATTGGGTATGCTCCGCCCTCCTCCAGACCACCTGCCGGCACGCGCCGAGTCTCCTTCGCAGCGATCCGGCCCCGCATGCACGTCACCCGCCTAGACCTTCACCATCTGCGCCGTTTCGCCTCGGTCGAACTGGCGCCCGCGCCAGGGTTGAACCTGATCACCGGCGACAATGGCGCCGGCAAGACCACGGTGCTCGAGGCCATGCATCTGATGGCCTATGGGCGGAGCTTTCGCGGACGGGTACGCGATGGCTTGGTCAGCCAGGGCCAGGCGGCGCTGGAAGTGTTCGTCGAATGGCAGGAGCGCGGCGCGGACCCCGCGTTGCCCCGCCGCCGCCGTGCCGGGCTGCACCACAGCGGCCAGGAATGGCGCGGGCGTCTGGACGGCGAGGACGTGCCCTACCTCGGTACCCTTTGCGCGGCACTGGCCGTCGTGACGTTCGAGCCCGGCAGCCACGTGCTGGTCAGCGGCAGCGGCGAGCCCCGGCGCCGCTTCGTGGACTGGGGGTTGTTCCACGTGGAACCTGATTTCCTGGCGCTGTGGCGCCGCTACGCCCGGGCCCTCAAGCAGCGCAACGCACTGCTGAAGAGTGGTGGCGGCGGCGCGGCGCTCGACGCATGGGACATAGAACTGGCCGAGGCCGGCGAGCCGCTGACCTCGCGGCGCCAGCGCTATCTCGAGCGGCTGCTGGAGCGGTTGCTGGCGCTCAGCCCGGAACTTGCGCCCGCGC
This sequence comes from Xanthomonas sp., assembly GCF_017163755.1. GTDB lineage: Bacteria > Pseudomonadota > Gammaproteobacteria > Xanthomonadales > Xanthomonadaceae > Xanthomonas_A. The sequence continues at coordinate 65,657 of NZ_JAFIWC010000011.1, read as the reverse complement.
TGGGCATCCAGCACCTGGAGTTCGTGCCTGGCTGGCGCCGCCACGAGGTCTCGCTGGCCGATGCCCTGCTGCTGAACCGGGAGCGGGACCGCCTGCACGGCTACACCTCGGTGGGACCGCACCGGGCCGACTGGACGCTGAGCTTCGCGCAGATCCCGGGGCGAGACGCGCTGTCGCGCGGCCAGGCCAAGCTCACCGCGCTCGCCTGCCTGCTCGCCCAGGCCGAGGACTATGCCGAACAGCGCGGCGAGTGGCCGGTGATCGCCCTCGATGACCTAGCGTCGGAACTGGACCAGCACCATCAGCACCGGGTGCTGGAACGCCTGCAGCGCGGCCGGTCGCAGATCTTCATCACCGCCACCGAAACCCCGCAGGCGCTCGCCGACCGCTCGCTCCCGATCGCTCGGTTCCACGTGGAACATGGGCAGCTGGCGCCCGCGACCTGAGCATCCGGCAGCCGGTCGCCCCTGGCTGCTATAATTCTGTCGCAATCCCCTATCTTTCGGCGCGATGCGGCCAGCCCGTCGTCGCCCGACTCGCGGAGCCTACGGCAAGCGCATGACCGAAGAACAGATCCAGCCCACCCCGCCCGCCAACACCAACTACGACTCCAGCAAGATCACCGTGCTGCGTGGCCTGGAAGCGGTGCGCAAGCGTCCCGGCATGTACATCGGCGACGTCCACGACGGTACCGGTCTGCATCACATGGTGTTCGAGGTCGTCGACAACTCCATCGACGAAGCGCTCGCCGGCCACGCCGACAATGTGCTGGTCAAGATCATGGTCGACGGCTCGGTGCAGGTCTCCGACAACGGGCGCGGCATCCCGGTCGACATCCACAAGGAAGAAGGCGTATCCGCGGCCGAGGTGATCCTCACCGTGCTGCACGCCGGCGGCAAGTTCGACGACAACAGCTACAAGGTGTCCGGCGGCCTGCACGGCGTCGGCGTGTCGGTGGTCAACGCGCTGTCCGAGCACCTGTGGCTGGACGTGTGGCGCGACGGCTACCACTACCAGCAGGAATACAAGCTGGGCGAGCCGCAGTACCCGCTGAAGCAGCTGGAGGCCTCCGACAAGCGCGGCACCACCCTGCGCTTCAAGCCGGCGGTGGAGATCTTCAGCGACGTCGAGTTCCACTACGACATCCTGGCGCGGCGTCTGCGCGAGCTGTCGTTCCTGAACTCCGGGGTCAAGATCACCCTGCAGGACGAGCGCGGCGAAGGCCGCCAGGACGTGTTCCAGTACGAAGGCGGCATCCGCAGCTTCGTCGAGCACCTGGCGCAGCTGAAGACCCCGCTGCACCCCAACGTGATCTCGGTGACCGGCGAGCAGAACGGCATCGTGGTCGACGTGGCGCTGCAGTGGACCGATGCCTACCAGGAAACGATGTTCTGCTTCACCAACAACATCCCGCAGAAGGACGGCGGCACCCATCTGGCCGGCTTCCGCGCGGCGCTGACCCGCACCCTGTCCAACTACATCGAACAGAACGGCATCGCCAAGCAGGCCAAGATCACCTTGTCCGGCGACGACATGCGCGAAGGCATGATCGCGGTGCTGTCGGTGAAGGTGCCCGATCCCAGCTTTTCGTCGCAGACCAAGGAGAAATTGGTCAGTTCCGACGTGAAGCCTGCCGTTGAGAACACGTTCGGCGCGCGTTTGCAGGAGTTCCTCCAGGAGAACCCCAACGAGGCCAAGGCCATCGCCGGCAAGATCGTCGATGCCGCGCGTGCCCGCGAAGCGGCGCGCAAGGCCCGCGACCTCACCCGCCGCAAGGGCGCGCTGGACATCGCCGGCCTGCCCGGCAAGCTGGCCGACTGCCAGGAAAAGGATCCGGCGCTGTCGGAGCTGTTCATCGTCGAGGGCGACTCGGCGGGCGGCTCGGCCAAGCAGGGCCGCAACCGCAAGAACCAGGCGGTGCTGCCACTGCGCGGCAAGATCCTCAACGTGGAACGTGCACGCTTCGACCGCATGCTGGCCTCCGACCAGGTCGGCACGCTGATCACCGCGCTGGGCACCGGCATCGGCCGCGACGAGTACAACCCGGACAAGCTGCGCTACCACCGCATCATCATCATGACCGACGCCGACGTGGACGGCGCGCACATCCGCACCCTGCTGCTGACGTTCTTCTACCGGCAGATGCCGGAGCTGATCGAGCGCGGCTACGTGTACATCGGCCTGCCGCCGCTGTACCGGCTCAAGCAGGGCAAGCAGGAGCTGTACCTGAAGGACGACAATGCGCTCAACGCCTACCTGGCCAACAGCGCGGTCGAAGGCGCGGCGCTGATCCCGGCCGCCGACGAGCCGCCGATCACCGGCAGCGCGCTTGAGAAGCTGCTGCTGCTGTTCGCCAGCGCCAACGACGCGATCGCGCGCAACGCGCACCGCTACGACCCGGCGCTGCTGACCGCGTTGATCGACCTGCCGCCGCTGGACGTGGCCGAGCTGCAGGCCGAAGGCGAGCGCCATCCGAGCCTGGAAGCGCTGCAGGCGGTGCTCAACCGCGGCAGCCTGGGCACCGCCCGCTACCAGCTGCGCTTCGAGCCGGCGACCGAGCAGCGTGCGGCGACCCTGATCGCGGTGCGCCGCCACATGGGCGAGGAACTGATCCAGGTGCTGCCGATGGCGGTGTTCGAAAGCGGCGAGCTGCGCCCGCTGCGCGACGTCGCGCAGGCGCTGAGCGGGCTGGTGCGCGAGGGCGCGCAGATCGTGCGCGGCAACAAGACCCAGGCGATCACCAGCTTCGCGCAGGCCCACGCCTGGCTGTTCGACGAGGCCAAGAAGGGCCGGCAGATCCAGCGCTTCAAGGGCCTGGGCGAAATGAACGCCGAACAGCTGTGGGAAACCACGGTCAATCCGGATACGCGCCGTCTGTTGCAGGTGCGCATCGAGGATGCGGTCGCGGCCGACCAGATCTTCAGCACCCTGATGGGCGACGTGGTCGAACCGCGTCGCGACTTCATCGAGGAAAACGCGCTGAAGGTCGCCAACCTCGATATCTGACCGCGGTATCGCCCGCCCTGCGCTCGCGCCAGGGCGGCGCCACCCTTCCCTAGCCTGCTCTCGCCCAGGATCGCGATGACCTCGCTGCCGTCGCACACTTCTCCCGTTCCGCCGCCGCTCGCCCCGCAGGCCTGGTGGCGGCGGCCGCTTCCCGGTTTCGCGCTGGACCTGGTGCTGGCCGCCGTGGTGCTGGTGGTGGTCAGCGTGCTGTGCGGCGTGGCCTGGAGCGTGCTGCGCGGCTTCCAGCTGGCGATGCAGGCGCGCGAACAGGGGCTGACCCCGAGCGGGCTGATGGCGCAGGTCGGGCAGCCGGGCGCGCTGGCGCAGCTGTTGATCGCGCTGTTCAGCACCTCGGCCGCGGCGCTGCTGCTGTATTTCCTGCGCCGCCCGGCCAGCGCCGCCGAGCGCCGCGGATCGTGGCAGGCCGCGGGGCGCCCGGCGACGTGGGCGTGGACGTTGCTGGTGGCCGCGGCGGTGTTCGTCGGCAGCAGCCTGATCAGCGCGGTGTGCGCGCAGTTCGGGATCAAGCCGGTGCCGACCAACCTGCCGCTGATGCGCGAGGCGATGGCGCAGATGCCGGTGTTCCTGTTCGTGTTCGCGGTGCTGATCGCCCCGGCGTACGAGGAACTGCTGTTCCGCCGCGTGCTGTTCGGGCGCCTGTGGGCCGCCGGCCGTCCCGGCCTGGGCCTGCTGCTCAGCAGCGCCGCCTTCGCGCTGGTCCACGAACTGCCCGGCACCAGCGGCAACGGCCCGGCCGAGATCGCGCAGCTGTGGCTGGTCTACGGCAGCATGGGCGCCGCGTTCGCCTGGCTGTACCGGCGCACCGGCACCTTGTGGGCGCCGATCGCCGCCCATGGCCTGAACAACGCCATCGCGGTGGCCGCCTTGTACTGGTTTGGCGCAACTTGAAGCTTTGTTTGACGAAAAGTTAAGACGTCACCGGACACACTGTGAGACGTGTCATAAGGGGACAAGTATGAGAAGCGTGTTATTGGGCGCATCGATCGCGGTGCTGGTGGCTGCGTGTGCGACCACGACCTCGCCGACCGGCCGCAGGCAGGTGGTGGGCGGCGTCTCCCAGCAGCAGCTGGACCAGTTGGGCGCGCAGGCGTTCGCCGAATCCAAGGCGAAGGAGCCGATCGACAAGAATCCGCAGCAGAACGCCTATGTGCGCTGCGTGGTCAATGCGCTGGTGGCGCAGCTGCCGCCGCAGTGGCGCAGCACCGGCTGGGAAACCGCGCTGTTCGCCGACGACGAGCCCAACGCCTTCGCCCTGCCCGGCGGCAAGGTCGGCGTCAACAGCGGCATCTTCCGCGTGGCCAAGAACCAGGACCAGCTGGCGGCCGTGCTCGGCCACGAGATCGGCCACGTGATCTCGCGCCACCACGAAGAACGCATCACCCGGCAGATGGGCGCCCAGACCGGGCTGAGCCTGCTCGGCGCGCTGGCCGGCGCGCGCTACGGCAGCGCCGCCGCCGACACCGTCGGCCAGGTCGGCGGGATGACCGCGCAGGCGGCGTTCCTGCTGCCCGGTTCGCGCACCCAGGAAAGCGAGGCGGACGTGGTCGGCCAGCGGCTGATGGCGCAGGCCGGCTTCAATCCCGCGCAGGCGGTGGACCTGTGGAAGAACATGATGGCCGCCGGCGGCCAGCGCCCGCCGCAGTGGCTGTCCACCCATCCGGACCCCAGCGCCCGCATCGGCGAACTGCAGCGCGACGTCGCCGCGCTGCAGCCGGTGTACGCGCAGGCGCGCAGCGCCGGCCGGGTCCCCAAGTGCGGGTGAGCCAAGGCTCGCCCGGCGCCGAAGCGCCGAAGCGGCCTAAACCGTTTTCACGGCGTACAGGTTTCTGTTAGTTTTGCTGGCTCGGCCTGGATGGCCGCTTACGTCTTTCCGTGCCGCTCCGGGCGGTTCCACCGAGGTGATCCATGAAATTCAGTACCCACAAGCACGCGCTGTTGTCTCTGGTGATCGCCACCGCCCTCGGCGGCGCGGTGGTCGCCGACGCCGTGGCGCAGTCCGGCTCCGAGCGCGCCGAGCAGCGCCAGTCGCGCAAGTCCAAGGGCGGCGACAAGGCCGAAGTGATGTTCCCCAACGCCACCCGCAAGGAGCCGACCGGCAAGCCGTCGTCGAAGCTGGGCAGCAAGCTGCAGAAGCTCATCGACACCTATAACAAGGGCGAGGACTACGCCGCGGTGCGCGCGCAGGCCGACGAGGTACTGGCCAACGGCTCGGCCAACGAGTACGACAAGGCGATCGCCGCGCAGCTGGCCTCGCAGGCCGCCTACAACCTCGACGACAACGCCGCCGCCAAGCAGTACCTGCAGCAGGCGATCCAGTTGAACGGCCTGGACAACAACGGCCACTTCCAGTCGATGCTGATGCTGGCGCAGCTGCAGCTGCAGGACGACCAGACCGCCGAAGGCCTGGCCACGCTCGACAAGTTCCTGGCCGAGTCCAAGTCCACGCGCGCCGAGGACCTGATCCTGAAGGGGCAGGCGCTGTACCAGACCGAGCGCTACCAGGAGGCGATCCCGGTGCTGCAGCAGGCCATCGCCGCCTCGCCGGAGCCGAAGGACAGCTGGAACCAGCTGCTGATGGCGTCCTACGCCGAGGCCGGCCAGACCGGCGAAGCGGTCAAGGCGGCCGAGGCATTGGCGGCCAAGACCCCGAACGACAAGAAGGCGCAGATCAACCTGGCCAGCATGTACATGCAGGCCGACCAGATGGACAAGGCCGCCGCGGTGATGGACAAGCTGCGCGCTTCCGGCCAGCTGACCGACGAAAAGGAATACAAGCAGCTGTACTCGATCTACGCCAACACCGACAACAAGGAAAAGGACGTCATCGCGGTGATCAACGAGGGCCTGCAGAAGGGCATCCTCAAGCCCGACTACCAGACCTACCTGGCGCTGGCGCAGTCGTACTACTACACCGACCAGGTCCCGCAGGCGATCGAGAACTGGCAGAAGGCCGCGCCGCTGTCCAAGGACGGGGAGACCTACTTGAACCTGGCCAAGGTGCTGCATTCGGAAGGACGCATCCCGGAGGCCAAGCAGGCGGCGCAGCAGGCCCTGGCCAAGGGCGTCAAGAAGCCGGAAGACGCGAAAAAAATCGTCAACCTGAAGTAAACCGCGAAAAAAGCCCCCGAAAACCAGTGCTTAAAGTAGTGCAGGTCGCCGGGATTGGTATAAGCTTGGAGGTTCCTGCGGTGTGACACCGCGTGAACTGGGATTCAGATTCATCGCGAATCCCGGCCCCCCCTAATGAGTCATTGGCGCATGACGGAACAACTGGTCATTCATCGGCATTACGACACGGATGAAGCTTCCGGCCTAAGCTGGCCGCGCATCATCGGTATTGCCTTCGTAATTGCACTGCATCTGGCGGCGCTGATGCTGTTGCTGATTCCTGCCGTGGCGCCGAAAGCGCCTGCGGAAAAGGAACGCAACATCGTCGTGACTCTGGTCGACGCCCCACCGCCGCCCCCGCCGCCGCCGCCGCCGCCGCCGAAGCCGCCGGAAACGCCGCCGCCGCCGGTCAAGAACCTGGCGCCGCCGAAGCCGACGCCGTTGCCGCCGCCGCCGGAAGCGCCGGTGATCGACGTGCCGGAACCGCGTCCCAGCGACATCGCCACCCCGCCGTCGCCGCCGGCCCCGCCGGCTGCGCCCAGCGACATCGGCGCCAGCGTGGACATCTCGTCGAAGGCCATGAACCCGCCGAAGTACCCGCCGGCCGCATTCCGGGCGGGCGTGGAAGGCGAGGTGATCCTGATCATCGATGTCGATCCCAACGGTAACGTCACCAACGTTTCCGTCGAGAAATCCAGCCGCAACCGCGACCTGGACCGCGCAGCCATGGAAGCAGCGCGCAAGTGGCGGTTCAATTCCGCTGTCGTAAATGGACAGAAGACTGCCGGCCGCGTACGCGTCCCCGTCAACTTCGCGCTGAACTGATGCAAAGGTGGGTCGGTACCGGCGCACCCGCCGGACCGCCCGCTCTGTCTACTCTTTGCACCACCCTCACCACCACACACAACAAAGGTAAGCGTCATGCTGCAGGAAATTTTCATCGCCGCTGCTGCGGGGGGCAACAACGCATCGAACGCCCTGTCGCAGATGGGCTTCGAGCACCTGATCACCGAGATGACCTCCAATCCGGGTGACTTCGCCGTCTCCTGGGTGGTGCTCATCACCCTTATCATCATGTCGGCGCTGTCCTGGTACTGGACCGTCATCAACATCTTCCGCGCCACCCGTCTGAAGAGCCAGGCCGACCGCGTCACCAGCCTGTTCTGGGATACGCCGAACGCGCAGGACGCCATCCGTGCGATGGAAGAGCAGCCGGCGAGCGAGCCGTTCTCGAAGATCGCCCTCGACGCCGCGCAGGCCGCTGCGCACCACCAGCGTGCAGAAGCCGGCACCGGCACCGGCCTGGGCGAGACCCTGAGCCGTTCGGAGTTCGTCGATCGCGCGCTGCGTCAGGCCGTGACCCGCGAAAGCACCAAGCTGCAGTCGGGCATGACCCTGCTGGCCACCGTCGGTGCGACCGCGCCGTTCGTCGGTCTGCTCGGTACGGTCTGGGGCATCTACGGCGCGCTGATCAAGATCGGTGCCACCGGTTCGGCCTCGATCGACGCCGTCGCCGGCCCGGTCGGCGAAGCGCTGATCATGACCGCGATCGGCCTGTTCGTCGCGATCCCGGCCGTGTTCGCCTTCAACTTCTTCAGCAAGGTCAACAGCACCGCGATCGCCAAGTTCGATACGTTCGCCCACGACCTGCACGACTTCTTCGCCACCGGCTCGCGCGTTCGCTGATCCGGTCCGAGTAGTCCACGCAACGATTAACGGAGCCCGTTATGGCTTTCAGTAGTGGTAACAGCGGCGGCCCCATGGCCGACATCAACGTCACGCCCCTCGTGGACGTGATGTTGGTGCTGCTGATCATCTTCATCATCACGGCGCCCCTGATGTCCCACAAGGTCAAGGTGGAACTGCCCGAAGCCAACCTCAAGCAGGATCCGGAGGAAGCGGAAAAGCGCACCGCTCCGATCACGCTGGCGGTCAAGGAAGACGGGTCGCTCTACTGGAACGATCAGCCGATTTCCAAGGAAGCCCTGGAATCGCGCTTTTCTACCGCGGCCCAGCAGACCCCGCAGCCGCCGCTCAACCTGCGCGGCGACCGCACGACCAAGATGCGCACGATCAACGAGATCACCAAGATCGCGCAGAGTCAGGGCATGCTGGACGTCGGTTTCGTTGCGACCAAAGAGAAGGGGAACTGAGCCATGGCCTTCAGTTCAGGTGGTGGCCGTGGTCCCATGGCCGACATCAACGTCACGCCGCTGGTCGACGTGATGCTGGTGCTGCTGATCATCTTCATCGTGACCGCGCCGATCATGACCTATCCGATCGACGTGGATCTGCCGCAGCGGGTGATCAACCCGCCGCCGCAGTTGCGCGAACCGCCGCCGCCGATCGATCTGCGCATCGATGCGTCGAACCAGATCTTCTGGAACAACAGCCCGGTGGCGGTGACCGCGCTTCAGCAGATGATGGAAAACGAAGTACAGCGCGATCCGAGCAACCAGCCGGAACTGCGCATCGATGCCAATCCGGATTCCGAATACGAAGTGATGGCCAAGGTGCTGGCCGCCGCCAAGAATTCGGACATGAAGAAGATCGGCTTCGTGCAATAACGCGATACCGCAATACCTCAGTCATGACGCGACTGCGAACGCCACCGGAAACGGTGGCGTTTTTTTTGCTCCGGCGTCGCGCGCGACGGCAGAGCCGAGCGTGGTTCCGATCCGGTTCCGGAAGTATCTTCCTGTCGCTGCTGCCGCGGCGCACGCCCGGATCGTCCAAGCGGATGCCCTACCTAATTACCCGCCTACCTGGCCGCGGCAAGGATCGCCAGATAGGCCCGGACCGTGGCGTCGAGGCCGGCGTACAGCGCCTCGCCGATCAGCGCGTGGCCGATCGAGACCTCCAGCACCTGCGGGACCGCGTCCAGGAACGCGGGCAGGTTGGCCTGCGACAGATCGTGGCCGGCATTGACCCCGAGGCCGGCGGCGCGGGCGCGGCGCGCGGCGTCGGCGAAGGCTGCCGGGGCCGCGGCAGCGCCGCGGTCGAAGGCTTCCGCATACGGCCCGGTGTATAGCTCGACCCGGTCGGCGCCGAGTTCGGCCGCGCGCGCCAGGTCCGGATTGCCGGCGTCGACGAACAGGCTGACCCGGCAGCCCAACGCCTTTAGTTCGGCGACCAGCGGACGCAGGCGCTCGCCGTCGCGGGCGAAGTCGAAGCCGTGGTCGGAGGTCAGCTGGCCGTCGCCGTCGGGCACCAGCGTGGCCTGCGCCGGACGCACCTGCGCGCACAGCGGGATCAGGCCCGGATAGCCGGGCCGCGGCGGCGCGAACGGGTTGCCTTCGATGTTGAACTCCACGCCGTGTTCGCCGGTCAGCGCGGCCAGCGCGAGCACGTCCTCGGCGTGGATGTGGCGCCGGTCCGGGCGCGGGTGCACGGTGATGCCGTGCGCGCCGGCCTGCAGGCACGCGCGCGCCGCATCGAGCACGCTGGGCAGGTCGCCGCCGCGCGAATTGCGCAGCACGGCGATCTTGTTGACGTTGACGCTGAGCCGGGTCATCGGGCGCGCTGCGTCAGGACGAGATCGCGTCGTCGCCCGGCGCGGTCTCGCTCGCCTGGCGCCGCGCGGCGGCCTGTTCGCGCAGGCGGCGCAGTTCCGCCGGGTCGATCAGCGGTGCCGCGTCGCGCTGCGGCGCATCGCCGATCTTGGCCACGTACCAGCCGCGCGCCCAGGCCAGCAGGAACACCAGCGCGGCGAGCAGGGCCAGCACCAGCAGCGACATGTGCGGCGTGGTGAATGCCAGAACGAAGGCGCCCAGCGCGAGCGGCAGAAAGAGCCAGTACATGGACGATCTCCCCAGGAATCGCCGCAGTGTAGCGCTGCCGGGGCCGCCGGTTCCACGGCGAACCGGCCCGGGCGGCGCCCTGCGCGCGCGCCTGCGGCCGCTGAGGTCGGCAGCCGAGTGCTGGGGCGTGCCGCGCAGCTGGGTCATCGACCGCGCGCCGTCGATTGCAGCGTCGCCGCTGCGGCGATCGGGCTGTAAGAGCCTGAAGCCCCTCTCCCACCGGGAGAGGGGTTGGGGTGAGGGTACGACCGCACTGGACATCGCCCAGCGCCCATCCCCAAAGCCCTCCCCGGCAGCTCGCTCCGCTCCGTCGCACCCTCATCCGGCGCTACGCGCCACCTTCTCCCGATGGGAGAAGGGAAAGGCATCCGCTGACGGCGTGGCAGCCAGCGCAGCACCAGGCGATGCGCTAGGGCGCAGGAAGCCGGCGGCGGCCCCGCCTTCGCATCGCCGTCGGGCGCCGGGGAGACCCGGTTGGGGCGCGTAGCGCTGCCTACAGCAGCGGCGAGGTCAGCCGCGCCATCGCTTCCGGCAGGCGATAGCGCCACAGCGAGCGCTTGCGGTCGTCGCGCACGCGCACCGCCTCGGCCATCTCGCCGGCCATCAGCGTGGCCAGCTCGCCGGTCAGGCCGCGGTCGCGGAACATCGCCGAGACCTCGAAATTCAGGCGGAAACTGCGGTTGTCGAAGTTGGCGCTGCCGACGATGCACAGGTCCTCGTCGGTGATCAGCGCCTTGATGTGCAGCATGCGCGGGCCGTACTCGTAGATCTTCACCCCGGCCTGGAGCAGCTCGTCGAAGTACGATCTGGCCGCCAGCGTGACCAGCCGCGAATCGCTGCGCTTGGGCACCAGCAGGCGCACGTCCAGCCCGCCCAGCGCGGCCGAGGTCAGCGCCATGCGCCCCGCTTCGCCGGGCACGAAATACGGGGTGATCAGCCATACCCGCTGCCTGGCCTCGTGGATCGCCGCCACGTGCATGCGGTGGATGCTCTCCCACGACGAGTCCGGGCCGGAGGCCAGCACCTGCGCGTCGATCGTGCCGTCGGCGCGGCCGGGCATGTCGTGCGGCCAGATCTGCGCCATGTCGAAGGTCTCGCGGCCCTGGCCGGTGGCGTACAGCCAGTCCTCGACGAACACCAGCTGCAGGCTGCGCACCACGTGGCCCTCGATGCGGATGTGCAGGTCGCGGTAGGCGTCTGCGCGCAGCCGCTCGTTCTCCTCGTCGGTGACGTTGATGCCGCCGGTGAAGCCGACGCGGCCGTCGACCACCACGATCTTGCGGTGGGTGCGCAGGTTCACCCACGGCCGCTTGAACTTGAACGGGCGCAGCAGCTGCGCCGGATGGAACCACGCCACCTCGCCGCCGGCCTCCAGCAGCGGCCGCAGGAACCGCCGGGGCACCTGCGAGGAGCCGACCGCGTCGAGCAGCAGGCGCACCCGGACGCCAGCGCGCGCGCGCTCGACCAGTGCGTCGCGGATCCGCGTGCCGGTGCGGTCCGGGTTGAAGATGTAGTACTCCAGGTGCACGTGGTGCCGCGCGGCGGCGATGTCCTCGACGATCGCGTCGTAGGTCGCCGCTCCGTCCACCAGCCAGCGCGCCTGCGTCGCCGAACTCGGCGGCAGGCCGGTGGTGGCCTGGGCGATCTTGGCCAGTTCGGTGCAGTCGGCATCGGGCGGGCAGACGCTGCTGTAGTGCTCCATGCCCGAGCGCGATCGGCCGCGGCGCAGGCGCTGCCGCTTCACCTTCTGCGGCCCGAGCAGGTAGTAGATGACGAAGCCGATGTACGGCAGCGCCGCCAGCGACAGCACCCAGCTCAGCGTCGCCGCCGGCTCGCGCTTCTGCAGCACGATCCAGGCGCTCAGCCACAGGATGTACAGCAGGTAGGCGGCGGTCATGTACGCGCCGAAATGCGGGATGCCGGTCAGCCAGTCCCAGGTGTTCTGCAGGGTCGCGAATACGAACATCGGCGGATTCTACGGGCAGCGGGGTGACAGCGCTAAGCGCGTTCGCCGCCGCGGCGCAAGCGCCGGCGGTGAAAGGTTCAGCGCGGCCGCCGCACCCGTCGCTGCGGCTGAGACCGCGGCGGCGTAGCCTATGCCGATGAGTACGCCGATCAAGGGCCGCGGCGCCGGCAGCCACCTGCCCGGGCGCTTCGAACGCACCGTCAGCGAAGCGGTGGACGATGGCTGGCAGCCGGAGGACGGCGAGGAATTCGCCGCCCCGCGGCTTCGCACCGAGGTGCGCGAGGAAATCGCGCGCAGCATCATCAGCCGCAACCAGTCGCCCGACGTGGGCTTCTCGCAGTCGGTCAATCCGTACCGCGGCTGCGAGCACGGCTGCAGCTACTGCTTCGCCCGGCCCAGCCACGCCTACCTGAACCTGTCGCCGGGGCTGGACTTCGAGACCCGGCTGTTCGCCAAGACCAACGCGCCGGAGCTGCTGCGCCGCGAACTGGGCAAGCCCGGCTACGTGCCCAGCCCGATCGCGCTGGGCATCAACACCGATGCCTACCAGCCGATCGAGCGCAAGCTGCAGCTGACCCGCCGGCTGATCGAAGTGCTGTGGGACGCGCGCCATCCGTTCACGCTGATCACCAAGAACGCGCTGGTCGAGCGCGACCTGGACCTGCTCGCGCCGCTGGCGCGCGAGAACCTGGTCAGCGTGCACTTCTCGGTGACCTCGCTGGACCCGCGGCTGTCGGCGCGGCTGGAACCGCGCGCCTCGGCGCCGCACGCGCGGCTGCGCGCGATGCGCACGCTGCACGAGGCCGGGGTCCCGGTGGGCGTGATGGTGGCGCCGGTGATCCCGTGGATCAACGACCACGAACTGGAGGCGGTGCTGGAGGCGGCGCGCGATGCCGGCGCCGATTCGGCCGGCTACGTGCTGCTGCGCCTGCCGCACGAGGTGGCGCCGCTGTTCCGCGACTGGCTGCAGGCGCACCACCCCGACCGCGCCGCGCACGTGATGAGCACCGTGCAGCAGCTGCGCGGCGGCAAGGACTACGACAGCACCTTCGGCAAGCGCATGCGCGGCGAAGGCGTCTATGCCGACCTGCTGACGCGGCGCTTCGCGCTGGCGCACAAGCGGCTGGGCTACGCGCAGCGGCGTCCCCCGGAACTGGACTGCAGCCGCTTCGTCAGGCCGGTGCCGCCGCGCGCGGCTTCGCCGCAGGGCGAGTTGTTCTGAACTGCGGTCAGGCCGTGCCGGAGGCAGTAGCGCCGATCCACCGGCGCAGGTGCGCGGCGTAGTCGTCGGCGATGCGCTGCGCGGCGGCGGCATCCAGGTCCGTCGCGCGGTAGGCGATGAACGGATCCGACCACGACAGTGCGCAGCGATGGGCGGTGGCGTGCAGCGGGCGCAGCAGTTCCGGCAAGGGGAACAGGTTGATTCCGCTCGGCGTATAGGCTTCCGGCGTGTTGCCGGCAGTGACGCCCAGCAGCAGCGGCGTGCCCTGCAGCCGGCGGCCTTCTTCTTCGTAGCGGATATAGAACATGCGCGTCAGCACTTCGTCCTGCCACGCCTTGAGTAGCGGCGGCGTGGAGTACCACTGCACCGGAAACTGCAGCACGACGCGATCGGCGCGCAGCAACTGCGCCACTTCGTGGTCCAGATCGAAGCGGCCATCGGGATGGCGAGCGTACATGTCCACCACCGCGCAACCGGATATCGCGACAGCGGCCCGGGCCATTGCCGCGTTGGCGTGCGAGGTGGACAGATCGGGGTGGAACAACAAGATCAAGGTATTCATGGAGCGCTCCTCGGCGGACCAGGGAAGCCTGGCCGCCCCGCCCTCATCCGTCCAACGGATATTTGCTATGTTGGATCATGGATCTGAGGAATATGCGCTCGGTCGATATGAACCTGCTGGTGGTGCTCGACGCACTGCTGGACGAAGCGCATGTATCGCGGGCGGCGCAACGGCTGGGGCTGTCGCAACCGGCCGCGTCCAATGCGCTGGAACGCTGCCGTGCGCTGTTCGGCGACCGGCTGCTGGAACGCGCGCGCGGCGGCATGCGCCTGACCCCGCGCGCCGAGGCCTTGCGCGGGCCGCTACGCGAACTGCTCGACGGCGCCCGACGCCTGCTCAGCCCTGCGCAGTCGGCCGACCTGCGCACGCTGCGCCAACCTGTACACATTGCGATGGCGGATCCTCCGGCGGGTTTGCTGGGACCACCGCTGCTGCAGCGGCTGCAGGCGAGCGCGCCGGGCATCGACCTGGTCCTGCACCCGTGGCGCAGCGCCGATGCGGCGTGGCACGCGCTGGCCGCCGGCGAGATCGACCTGGCGCTGTCGGTGCTGCCGCAGGCGGACGTGGACTTCCAACGTGTCCCCCTGTTCGATGAGCGTTACCGGGTACTGATGCGGCGCGGGCATCCGGCCGCGCGCGGCTTCGACCTGGAGCGATGGTTGGCGTACCCGCATTTGCTGGTTTCGGCACGCGGCGCCTCGCGTGGGCCGCTGGACGAGGCGTTGCAGCGCATCGGCAGGGCGCGTCGGGTGGGGATGGTGGTGCCCAGCTTCACGATGGCGGTGTCGATGCTGGAGCGATCGGACCTGATTGCGCTGCTGCCCAGCCTGTGCCTGCCGCCGCAGCGCGACCGGCGCTTCGTCGCATTCGATCCACCGTTGCCGATGGAAGGCTTTCCCCTGCATCTGGCCTGGCACCGGCGCCGCCATGGCGATGTCGGCGTACAGCACGTGGCTGCGCTGCTGCAGGGCCTGGTCGCAGCACTGCGGCAGCGCCGCGCGGCGCCGCGACTGACCCGGGCGTCCGCTCAGCCGGCGCCGTAGAGCTGCTGCGCCGTCTGGAACAGCACCCAGCTGGTGGCGATGAACTTGTCGCCGCCCTGTGGACGGTTGCCGCGGTGGGTGTGGGTGAAGGCGGTCGGCGCGATCAGCAGGCTGCCGGCAAGTGGGGCGATCTTGCGCTGCTGGAACAGGAACTCGGTCTCGCCGGCATCGAAGTCGTCGTTGAGATACAGCGTCCACAGCAGGTGCCGGTGCAGCGTTTCGGCGCCGGGATCGCGCGGATACAGTTCGCAATGCCAGTACGGGTAGCCGCCCTGGCCGGCGTCGTACCACTGCAGGTTGATCGCGCCCGGGCGCAGGCAGGTGCGCGCCAGGTTGGACAGCGCCGCGTCGTCGAGCAGCGAGAAATCCTCGGCGCCGAGCCGATGCGGCTGGCCGTCGGGCCCGGGCACCTGCAGCATCAGCGGCGACAACAAGGCCTGCGGATACTTGCGCAGGTAGCCGAGCACGCCGGAGAACACCGCCTGCTGCAGGCGCTGTTCCACATCGCGCCAGGCGTCCAGCCCGCTGATGCGCAGGTCGCGGCTGCGCTTGAGCTCGGGGAACACGCCGCTGCCGACCTGACCGGGCTGCAGCTGCTCGCTCCCGCGCAGGCGCCGCACGATGGCCGCGCACTCCTCGCGCGCGAGCGCGTTGTCGAAGACTTCGATGAAATCGTGATCGGGCATGCCGCGACCTTACCAGCGATCCCGCGCAGTCGCAGCCGTTGTGGCTGGCATGGACAACCGCGCTCGGCAACGCGCCTGCGGCGATCCGCGCACTATCCTCCACCCGGCGTTGCGCATCTGCCGGCCGCGTCCGGTGCGCTCCAGGTCTCGCACTACGCGCGGCCGCCGGTGAAACGCCGGCTAGCGACCGGCGATGAACGCGCGCTGCAGGAACCGCAGGCTCGACAGGATCTGCTCGACCCGCCGCTGCGAGAGCGTGCCGACGCAGTCGCCGAACTGCGCTCTGTCGACCGAGCAAATCTGCGATGCCAGCACGACGCTACGTCGCGCGAGCCCACCCTCTCCCGCGTCGAGAAGCACCGTGCCGGGCTCGGAGGCGCGCGTGAGGTTGGAGGTGATACCGCACACCACGATGGTGGCCACTCTCGACGCATTGAACAGGTCGTCCTGGACGACGACGTGCGGATGCCGGATGGACGGAACCGACCCATGCGGTCCGTCGGGGGCGAGCCAATAGATATCGCCGCGGCGGACGCCCCGATTCGGCAGCGTCTCCGGCTGGGCGTCCGCGGCGCCCGGCGGCGACTTGACCATGAACGCAGACGACGCAGGGCACAGCCCGGAAAACTGGGCGGTGCCGGCGATTGCGGCCGGCGCCTGGTCGCGCGCCAGCGGACGGTAGCCGCGACGCTCGAAGAACGCCGACGCCGTGGTGGTGAGCAGGTAGACGGCACGGACGCCCTGAGCGGCGGCATGGCGCTCGGCATGCGCCACCAGAGCCTCGCCGAGTCCGTTGCCGCGCGTGGCGTCGGCCACGGCCAGCGACCTCAGCAATGCGACGGGCCCATACAGTTCCAATCCGACCACGCCGAGCGTTTGCGCACCCGACACGCAGCCGAACAGCACCACCTCGGAACCGTCTTGGAGATCGGAAACGGGCAGGCGGTTCGCTTCCAGCAGCGCCTGCACGCTCGCATTCGGTTGCAGCGGCTGGATGGAATGCTTCATGGGTCCAATGCCTGCGCAGCGGCGCCAGCCGAGCCGGCTTGGCTAGCGCTTTCCGGGGGACGACGCGCCGCCACGCACCGAGTAGCCGAGCAGGACCAGCCAGGCGGCCAACGCCAGCAGCGTCGGCAACTGGAACTTGCTGGACGTGCCGATGGTGAAGCTCCTGGCGGCAAAGAAGATCAGGACCCACAGCGCCAGGTTGACCGCCACGATCAACCGGCGCGACTTGTGCCGGGTGAACAGGGAAATGACGCTCGGCATCAGCGCGATCGGCCCGGTCGCGAAGAAGAACATGAGAAAGACCATCTGGTTCATAGCGTTCCGTTTTTCTCCTCGGTTCCTTCGGACGGACCAACGCTTGGACCATGCCGGCATGCGGAGCGGCATCGGTTCGATCGGCGCGAACGGCGTCGCCCACGCACCGAGCTTAGCGCGCCGCGAACCGGTTGCCCAATGAGGCGATGCCACACGCCGCGAGCCACGCGAGCGCCAGCCAGAACACGACCAGAAAAACCCAGCCGCGCACGGATGGCGCGCACCAGCCCCAGCCGCACATGCCCTCGTGCTCGAGCAGGCCGGGAACGCCGGCCTGGTCGAACACGTAGATCGACAGGCCAGGAACGACCAGGAGCAGTCCCGCTGGCGACTCGGCGTAAGGTGGCCAGAGGAAGCAGGGAATGACCAGCAGACCGTAGCCCAGCAACAGGCCCATCAGGATCTTGAGGGTGCGTGGCTCGAGCATTGGGTGGAAGCTTGCTGTCGGTCAGGGTTCGTCATGGATGGAACCGGATTGGAGCACCCGCCAGGGCAACGTCCTAGCACTGGAGGAAGAAGGACGCGAACGCCAGCGCCAGGCCACCGACCCACACCACAAGCATGCCGGCAACCCCGAGAACGACAACGGCGCAACGCAACGCCCAGCGCATGCCCCGCGATCGCCTGACGAGCCAGGCGAAAAGCAGCACGCCGACCACGATGCCCACGGCGACGACCAGCCAGCCGAGCATGTCGACGAGCGGATCCTTCGGACCGAACTCGGGCGGGCATTGGCGCGTCGCCCAGGCCGGTGCGGAGAACGCGAGCAGTGCGGCAAGAAGCCCGCCGCTTTCCGAAGAACGTCGCCGAAATGCCATGCGCTGGCGGCGGGTTTCGCCGGACCGCCAAGCGGCGTCGGCTCGAACGTCGTCAGGCCCCAGCCCATCCCGTGGCGCACCGGACCGGCACCCTGCCGCGATCATGCAGAAACCGAAACAGGTGGCAACGACGTGGCGAACCCACCTACGAAGTGCCAGGCAGGCAGCGGCGGAACGCGCAAGCAACCGGGTCTTCCACGCGCAGTACCGGTGGCAACACAGGGCCGCGCGCTGTCGCGGGCTCGGCCCGAATCCATCGCTTGAACGAACGTCCCTTGCTGCAGCATCAGCGCGTTGCCGCCGGGGACCCGGCTGGCGAAGACGTGGGCGCTGCGCTCTTCTGCTTCGGCGCTGCGTTCAAGTTGTCCATGTCGGAAAAGATCAGCCAGGGTCCGCCGGGAGTGCGACGCAAAGTAAGGGTGAACTTGCCCGCGTCGCCGGGCGTATTGCCGTAGCCGTACGCACCGATGATGTAGCCGGTCGTGTCCGTGCTGGAAAAGGCGAGTGCGCGTAGCCGCAATGGACCGCCCCCTTCGCCCGCATAGGCGGCCCGGATGGCCGGGCGGCCGCGGACGGGGGGGCGATTGCTTTGCAGCACGAATCCATCCTCCGCAAAAAGCGCGGCGAGCGCCGCCGCATCGCCCGCGCGCCATGCGCGCTCGTAGTCGCGAAGCACCCGGTCCAGCTCAGGTGGCAATGGGACGTCGGGCAACGCCGGGGATGGGACTGGCTCTTTTGCGGCGTCCTGCGCAAAGATGGAGCCCGCCACCAGCATGAAGCCCAGGACGACGATAGCCAGGATGCAACGGTCCATATGTCTCGATCCCACTGAAGTCCGGAGGCCGCTGCCTAAGCTACACCACGCACGCATCGGCATCGGCTCGAATGAACCGTCAGGTGCCGGTGTGAGCACTCGTGTCCCACTCGCCCCAGCGCCGAATGATCCTGCCATCGCGAACCTCGACGATCTCTATGCCACGCAGTTCGGTCAGCTTACCCGTGGGGCCCACGCCCAGGAACGATCGTGCGTTGGTACCCCGGCTGGTCCACCGCACCGCCACCGTCCGCCGTTCAACATCGACCACAAGGTCGTCCACTACCGTTTCGAGGTCAGGGAACGCTTCCGTCATGGCCTTCAGGCCGGCCGCGAAACCGGCCTTCGTCGCAGGTCGTCCTGCCGCCGCCAAGTCCTGAAAGTCGTCGGCGTGCAGTGCCTCGAACAGCGCCCAGTCCACCGGACATGTCCATAGGCTGATCCACTGCCTTGTCAGCTCTTCAAGCGATTTGCGATCTTTCATAGGCTTCTAATCCTGAGTTAAGTTGAAGACGACACAGGAAGAAGGACATGTACTCAAACACTTGAATCAAGCCACTCTCGAACGGATTCGGCTCGAAGAACTATTAGGGCTCGAGTTTGCGATCTCGCGAGCCTTTGAACAAGAACCAGCCGAAGGTCATGAATACTCCGGTGCAGGCGAGCGTGACGAGGAGGACCAGCATTGCAGCAATAGGCTCTTCCGAGAAGGCGAACCATGCTTTTGGCCCATGCCTGCCAATACCAACGGTTCCATGAACGATTGCGAGGTAGATGATCAAGGCCGCGCCAACTACACCATGGAGGGCCACATATCCACCGAAAAGCATGCCCGCAAGTCGCCCTCTTTCCTCCCGTGACCTGTCAAAGAAGAGAGGAATGATGAGAGGCAGAATGCATCCCGCTAGAAGAGCGAACCAAGCGACCATTCATGGGCCTACGTCTGAATTAAGCCGAGCCGCGAAGCGGGTACGGCTTGAATGAATTGTCAGGCAACATTGCAGCATCCACCGCCGGCTCCTCGCCCGCACGCAGCGCCCTGACTCGCCGCGCAGTCAATGCATATCGTCCAGGGAGCACGCAACAAATTTTTACCCGCACTACCGCCGTGAGCATTCCAGGTTAACCGCTAAGCAGTACACTGCGAGAAGAGCGGTTGAGTTCAGTTCCATTGCAAGCTTCCGAGCAAGTACACATCTTTTTGAGCTGCCACATTAGCCAATTACCATGGACCGCCCAACGTGGCATAACGCCATCCTTCCCGACGACCGCAGGTTCTTCAATTCCCATCGATAGTTGAATCAACAAGCACCTTGAGAAGCCAAACCCGTTCGAGAAGAAGCTTACCCTAAGGTGTAACGATTACACCCGCCCGAAGGCGGGTGCACGGAAGACGCTCGCTCGTCGAAAAAGCGTGCAGAAACTCAGCCGTTCGCCTCGTCGTAGTCCACGTGATACCGCACCGCCTGCGCCACTTCGTTCTTCGAGCCGAGGAACACCGGCACGCGCTGGTGCAGCTGGTCGGGCTGGATGTCGAGGATGCGTTCGCGGCCGGTGCTGGCGGCGCCGCCGGCCTGTTCCACCAGCAGGCCCATCGGGTTGGCTTCGTACATCAGGCGCAGCTTGCCGGCCTTGCCCGGGTCCTTCTTGTCCCACGGATAGATGAAGATGCCGCCGCGGGTGAGGATGCGGTGCACGTCGGCGACCATGCTGGCGATCCAGCGCATGTTGAAGTCCTTGCCGCGCGCGCCTTCGCTGCCGGCGAGCAGGTCGGCCACGTAGCGCTGCATCGGCGCTTCCCAGTGGCGCTGGTTGGACATGTTGATCGCGAACTCGGCGGTGTCCTCGGGAATGCGCATGTCGGCCTGGGTCAGCAGGAAGCTGCCCTCCTCGCGCTCGAGGGTGAAGGCGTGGGTGCCGTGGCCCAGGGTCAGCACCAGCATCGTGCTCGGGCCGTAGATGCAGTAGCCGGCGGCGACCTGGCGGGTGCCCGGCTGCAGGAAGTGTTCGTCGCCCGGCTTCTGCGTGCCGGCCGGCGCGCGCAGCACCGAGAAGATGGTGCCGACGGAGACGTTGACGTCGATGTTGGAGCTGCCGTCCAGCGGATCGAACAGCAGCAGGAAGTCGCCGCTGGGGTACTGGTCGGGCACCGGCTGGCTGTGGTCCATTTCCTCGGACGCGCACGCGGCCAGGTGGCCGCCCCAGGCGTTGGCTTCGAGCAGGATGTCGTTGCTGAGCACGTCCAGCTTCTTCTGCGCCTCGCCCTGCACGTTGCCGGTGCCGGCGTCGCCGAGCACGCCGCCCAGCGCGCCCTTGCTGACCGCGATGGAGATGCGCTTGCACGCGCGGGACACGATCGTGATGAGCTGGCGCAGTTCCGGGCCGATGCGGCCGGCGTGCTGCTCTTCGATCAGGAAACGGGTAAGCGAGGTTCGCGTCATGCGCAGCGGTTGCCTTGCGTGGGAGGGGGCGCCATTGTCGCATCGGGACGTTGCGCGGTCATGCGCGGGTCTCAAGGGACATCGCCTGCGTACAGCCATGGCCGGATGACGCGCTCGTCGGTACAACGGCGACATTCATCGGCGAGCCGGGTTCGCACGACGTCAGGTCGGCAAGGCCGGGTTGAAGTCCTTCCGCGGCACGCGGCGCATATCTGCCGCTGGGCGTGGCGGTCGTGCGCCGACAGGATGGACAAGCTGCGTCCGCTGGCCGAGCCGCCCGGCGCGCAGCGGGCGGTCGGGCAGCGCCGGAACGACCGGCAGGCATGGCCAACGCATGCAATAAAAAACCCCGGCGTCGTCACGACACCGGGGTTCTGCGTTGGCGCCCTGACGCGGCCTCGGGCGGCTCAGCCCTTGGCTACCGTCGCCACCGCGCTGGCCACGTAGTCCAGATTGTTGCGGCTCAGCGCGGCCACGCAGATGCGGCCGGTGCCGACGGCGTAGATGCCGAACTCGTCGCGCAGGCGATCGACCTGCGGCTTGCTCAGGCCCGAGTACGAGAACATGCCCGCCTGCTGCTGGATGAAGCCGAACTCCGGCGCGCCCAGGTCGGCCAGCTTCTGCACCAGGCCGGCGCGCAGCGCGTGGATGCGCTCGCGCATCTCGGTCAGCTCCTGCTCCCACATCGCGCGCAGCTCGGGGCTGCCCAGCACGCCGGCGACCAGCGCCGCGCCGTGCGTGGACGGGCTGGAGTAAATGGTGCGGATGATGCGCTTGACCTGCGACTGCACCGCCTTGGTCTCGGCCGCGGTGGCCGACACCACCGACAGCGCGCCCACGCGCTCGCCGTACAGCGAGAACGACTTGGAGTAGGAACTGGCGACGACGTAGGCGTCCACGCCGGCCTCGGCCAGCAGGCGCACCGCGTAGGCGTCCTCGTCGATGCCCTTGTCGAAGCCCTGGTAGGCGATGTCGACGAACGGGAACAGGTTGCGTTCCTTCAGCAGCGCGGCGACGGTGCGCCACTGTTCCTGGGTCAGGTCGGCGCCGGTCGGGTTGTGGCAGCAGGCGTGCAGCAGCACCACGGTGCCCGGCTCGAGCTTGTTCAGGTCGGCGAGCATGCCGTCGAAGTCCAGGCCGTGCGTGGCCGGGTCGAAATAGGTGTAGTCCACCACGTCGAAGCCGGCGGCCGAGAACACCGCGCGGTGGTTCTCCCAGCTCGGGTTGCTGATCGCGATGGTCGAGGTGGACAGCAGCTTCTTCAGCAGGTCCGCGCCCACGCGCAGCGCGCCGCTGCCGCCGATGGTCTGCGAGGTGGCGACGCGGCCGGCGGCCAGCAGCGGCGAGTCGGCGCCGAACAGCAGTTTCTGCGTGGCCAGGTCGTACGCGGCCAGGCCGTCGATCGGCAGGTAGCCGCGCGGCTTGGCGTCCTGCGCCAGCTGCTGCTCGATCTGGTAGACGGCGCGCAGCAGCGGGATGCGGCCGTTTTCGTCGTAGTAGATGCCCACGCCCAGGTTGACCTTGGTCGGGCGGGTGTCGGCGTTGTAGGCCTCGGTCAGGCCCAGGATCGGATCGCCTGGAACCTGTTCCACGTTTGCAAAGAAGGACACGGCGGTACTCGTTGTTGACGAAGGTGGGGGGCCGGACGCAGGTTCGCCGGCGGGGTCAAACGCCCCATCGTAACAAAGCCAAGCGCCTTGCGTGGCACGGCTTTCCGTACCGGGCAGTGCGGTGGCGCGGCAGTTGCGCGATGATGCGCGCATGCCCAATCGCCATCCCCTCGCCCTGCTCTGCGGCCTGTTCGCCCTGGGCCTGGCCCCCGTCGTCCGCGCGGCCGAGGCCGCTGCCGATCCCGCCACCCTGCCCGCGGTCCAGGTCCAGGCCGCGCGCGTGAGCGGCGTGGACGATTTCGACCTGCCGGCCTCGCTGACCCGGGTGCAGCTCGGCGACAGCGCCCGCACCGGGGTGCAGGTGTCCGAAGCGGTCGCCGGCGTTCCCGGGCTGCTGGCGCGCGACCGGCAGAACTACGCGCAGGACACGCAGCTGTCGATCCGCGGCTTCGGCGCGCGCTCGGCGTTCGGCGTGCGCGGCGTGCGCCTGTTGCTGGACGGCATCCCGGCGACCATGCCCGATGGCCAGGGCCAGCTGTCGCACTTCAACCTGCTCGGCGCCGAGCGCATCGAGGTGCTGCGCGGCCCGTTCTCGGCGCTGTACGGCAATTCCTCCGGCGGCGTGGTGCAGCTGTGGAGCGCCGACGGCGAACCCGGCGACCCGTGGCGGCTGCGCACCACCGTCGGCAGCAACGGCAGCTACAGCGTCGGCGCGCAGCTGCAGGGCCAGGAAGGCAGCGTCCACTACAACGTGGCCGCCACCCATTTCCGCACCGATGGCTACCGCGACCACAGCCGCGCGCGGCGCGAGTCGGTGAACGCCAAGTTCGGCTTCGACCTGGCCCCCGGGCGGCGCCTGGACCTGGTACTGAACCACCTGGACGCCCCGCACGCGCAGGATCCGCTGGGCCTGACCCGCGCCCAGTTCGCCGCCGATCCGCAGCAGGCCACGTCGGCGGCGGCCCAGTTCAACACGCGCAAGTCGGCGCGGCAGTCGCAGGCCGGGGCGATCTTCACCCAGGACGTGGGGCAGCAGACCCTCCGCCTGATGGCCTATGGCGGCCATCGCGACGTGGAGCAGTTCCTGTCGGTACCGGTGGCGGTGCAGGCCAATCCGCTGCACGCCGGCGGGGTGATCGACCTGGACGGCGACTACGGCGGCGTGGACGCGCGCTGGGCCTGGCACGGGCAACTGGCCGGGCGCCCGCTGGAACTGACCGTCGGCGCCAACGCCGACCGCCAGAAGCAGCACCGCACCGGTTACGAGAACTTCGCCGGCGGCACGCTCGGGGTCAAGGGCGCGTTGCGCCGCGACCAGCAGGACCGGGTGGAGAACGTGGACCAGTTCGCCCAGGCGTGGTGGCAGTTCGGCGAGCGCTGGTCGGTGCTGGCCGGGCTGCGCCACAGCCAGGTGCGGTTCCGTTCCGAGGACGCGTACGTGGCCGGGCGCAATCCCGACGACAGCGGCCGCACCGACTATTCGGCGACCACGCCGGTGGCCGGGGTGGTGTTCCGCGCCAGCGACGCGCTGCGCCTGTACGCATCGGCCGGGCGCGGCTTCGAGACGCCCACCTTCAACGAACTGGGCTACCGCAACGACGGCGGCGCCGGGCTGGCGTTGAACCTGGACGCGGCCAGGAGCGAGAACCTGGAGATCGGCGCCAAATGGCGCGACCAGGCCGGCGCGTCGTGGGAAGCGGCGCTGTTCCGCGCCAGCACCGACGACGAACTGGCGGTGGCCAGCAACACCAACGGCCGCAGCACCTACCGCAATATCGGCCGCACCCGCCGCCAGGGCGCCGAGGCCAGCTACCTGCTGCCGCTGGGCGAGACCGCGCAGTTGCAGCTGGCCTACACCTGGCTCGACGCCACCGTGCGCCAGGCCTACCTCACCTGCGCCAGCAGCGGCTGCGCCACGCCCAGCGCGGTGGTCGCGGCCGGATCGCGGCTGCCGGGCGTGCCGCGGCAGCTGTTCTTCGCGCGCTGGCAATGGCAGCCGCGCGCCTGGCAGTTCGCGCTGGAAGGCGTGGCCGCCGGCGATACCGTGGCCAACGACCTGGCCACGGAGAAAGCGCCCGGCTATGCGCTGCTGAACCTGGAAGCCTCGCGCCGCTGGACCACCGCGCACGGCGCGCTGCGCACCTTCGCCCGCATCGACAACGCGCTGGACCACGACTACATCGGCTCGGTGATCGTCAACGACGGCAACGGCCGCTACTACGAGCCGGGACCGGACCGCAGCTATACGGTCGGATTGCAGTGGGATTTCGCGCGGTGAGCGTGGCGCACGGCCGCGCGCCGTCGCCGCATGCGCCGCGCCGGTGCGCAGCGCGCGGCGCGCAATGCGGCCGGCGGCGTGCGTCGCCGACACGCGCATCCCTGGCGCGGACGGTGCTGCCGCTCCTGCTGCTGGCGGCCACATGGGCGCCGGGCAGCGCATGGGCCGACGCGGTCACCGGCACGCTGGTCGGCGGCGGCGGCACGGACGACATGCGGATCGTCGTGCGCCCGGCTTCCGGCCAGGACGTGGACGCGTATTGCGTGAGCCGATGCGGCGACTGGTTCGAGGCCCAAAGCGAGCAGACCGACGTGATCGTGCTGAAGAAGGCGATGATCGGCAGGCGCGTCGTGGTCGAGTACGCCACCGAAGCCAACGGCGAGCGTATCGCCGGACCGGGGCCGGACGATCGGCTGCGGTTCGTGAAGAAGGTCCGCTTGCTGCCCTGAGCGCCATGCGTGCGTCGGGGCACTCCAGATAGCCGGACAAGAAGCAGCGCGCCGCGGTCGCGGCGCCACGGCCATCAGGACGCGGAGGCGACGTCGATCCGCGCTGCACAACAGTTCGCTTGGCCAGCGGCAACCAGTTGGGTTGAACTTCGTTCTCCCCTTGCCCGCCCGCGCCTGTTATCGCGTTGGGCGAAGCCGGCAGCGCCTGCTACATTCCGGCGCCGCCCCAAGGAAGAACCTTCATGCCCCTCGGAGAGATCGTCGAAGCCACGTTGGGCGGCGCGCTGCGCTGGTTCGGCCGCGTGGTGGTCGAGCTCGTGTTCGAAATCGCGATCCAGGGCAGCGGCCACCTCGTGCTCAAGGCGCTGCGGCCGCACCGCGAACCAGGCGAGACCGCCGCGGCGATCGTCGGCCTGCTGGTCTGGTTGGTGCTGGGCGCCGGTGCGTTCTGGCTGTACCGCATCGCCGCCTGACGTCGTCGCATCGGGATCGCTGCGCTGCGCTGCTGCCACCGAGCGAGCGGGGTACGAGCCGGCGGCTCGCCACACGAGCCCGACGCAAAGGCGGCCGAATCGCTTGGGAGCGACGCCAGGCGACGTTGGCTGATCCGCCGCGACGGCTGGGTGCTGTCGCCATCGGTAGCCGTGCCCCCCTCGAGTCGTTGCCGACATCCCAGCTCCGAGCACCGGAACCGATTGCCCTGACAAGCCTGCCGCGAGGGTGCGAAAAACGCTTCGAGGCGCAGCGACGCCTCAGCCTTTTTTGCCCAGCCCCAGCTTGCGATACAGCGTGCTGCGGCTGACGCCGAGCTGGCGCGCGGCGCGGGCGACGTTGCCGCCGCAGGCGTCCACGGCGCGGCGCATCGCGCCCAGGGTCAGGCTGTCCAGGTCGGTGGCCTGCGGCAGCGCTTCGGCAGGCACTGGCGCATGTCCGGCATGCGCGGCCGGTCCCGCGCGCAGCCCGCGCGCGCCCGGCAGGTACGCCGGCAGCGCGTCGGTATCCACCTGCGCGTCGCGCTCGCTCAGCGCCACCAGCGTGCGCAGGCAGGCGCCGAGCTGGCGCAGGTTGCCGGGCCATGGGTAGTCCGCCAGCGCGGCGAGCGCGGCGTCGGTGAGCCGGCGCCCCTGCCCCACCCTCGCCCACAGTTCCTGCACCAGCGCGCGGCGGTCGCCGTGCTCGCGCAGCGACGGGATCAGCACGCCGTGGTGGGCGATGCGGTAGTACAGGTCCGGGCGGAAGCGCTGCTCGGCCATCGCCGCGTCCAGGTCGCGGTGGGTGGCGCAGATCAGCGCGAAATCCAGCTTGACCGGCTTGCCGCCGCCCAGCGGCAGCAGTTCGCGTTCCTGCAGCACGCGCAGCAGGCGCGGCTGCAGCGCCAGCGGCATGTCGCCGATCTCGTCGAGGAACAGCACGCCGCCGTCGGCCTGGCGCAGCAGGCCGGGATTGCCGTGCCTGCGTGCGCCGGTGAAGGCGCCGTCCTCGTAGCCGAACAGTTCGGCCTCGATCAGGCCCTCGGGCAGCGCGGCGCAGTTCACCGCGACGAACGGCTTGCCGGCGCGCGCGCTGCGCCGGTGCAGTTCGCGCGCGAACACTTCCTTGCCGGTGCCGGTCTCGCCCTGCACCAGCACCGGCAACTGCGCGTCGAGCACGCGGCGCGCGCGTTCCAGCGCCTGCTCCATCGCCGCATCGAACAGCGGCGCGTCGGCGTGCGCGTGCCGCACCGCGGCCGACACGGTGATCGGCGGGCGCGCCGGGCGCCGCCGCGGGCGGTCGTCGCGGGCTTCGTCGATGCGGCCGTGCAGCGCGCGGCCCTGCAGGTCGAACACGCTGCCGTCCTGGCGCAGCCGCGACAAGGGCTCCTCGAACAGCGCCTCGTACGGGGCGCGGCCGAGTTCGCAGCGGTCCAGGCCGAACAGCCGCAGTCCGGCCTGGTTGGCGGCGACCAGCTTGCCGTTTCGGAATGCGAGCAGGCCCTCGCGCGCGGTGCCCAGCAGCGCCGGATCGTGGTGCAGGCGCAGCAGTTCGCAGCCGGGAATGCCGTCGTCGAAATAGCGGTGCTCGATGTTGGCCACCGCCATCCGCGCCAGCGCCAGCGCATGCACGTGCGGCACGCCGGCGTCGCCGGAGATGTCGAGCACCCCGGCCAGCTGGCCGTAGGGATCGAAGATCGGCGCGGCGGCGCAGCTGAGGATCTGGTGCGGGGCGAAGTAATGCTCGCCGCCGCGCACTTCAATCGAGCGGCTCTCGACGATGGCGGTGCCGATCGCGTTGGTGCCGACCAGGGTCTCGCTCCAGCACGCGCCGGGCATCAGCGCCACGCGCCCGGCCTTGTCCAGGAAGCGCGGGCTGCCTTCGGCATCCAGGATCCAGCCGGCCTCGTCGGTCAGCAGCACGATGCTGCCGGTGGCGGCGACGTCGGCGGCCAGGCCTTCCAGTTCGGCGCGCGCCAGCCGCCACAGGCGTTCGTGCCCGTCGCGCAGTTCGCGCAGGCGCGGCGCGCTGACCGGCTCGATCGGCGGCGTGGCCTGCGCGGCCAGGCCCAGGCGCTGGCAGCGCTGCCACGAATGCAGGATCGCATCGGGCACCTGTCCGACCGGCGCGCCGCCGCGTTCGAAGAACGCCCGGCGCGCCTGGCCTAGGCGGTGTTGCGAGGGCAGTTGGGTCACGGCCGTGCTCCTGTGTCGCAAATTGCGACACCTGTTCGTGCGAGTGTTCCGATAAACACCACATCACCGCCCGCGGCGCAATCGCTGTCCATGTTGCTGCGCAACAGGAAGCGGCAGCACATGCCGGCGCAGCGGGGTGCGACCGCTTGACGCAGCGCAGCACCGAAAACCTGGCACGCGACCTGCGCCCATCGGCTACCCGGACGCTCGTCCGCGACACCTTTTCGCCAGGAGACACCGATGAACGCCGTCACCACCGCCAAGCCGCACGCCACCGATCCGCAGTCCATCTTCAAGTCGCGCTACGGCAACTTCATCGGCGGCCAGTGGGTGGAACCCAGCAGCGGCCAGTACTTCGAGAACAGCACGCCGATCACCGGCAAGGTGTTCACTTCGGTGGCACGCTCCAACGCGCAGGACATCGAGGCCGCGCTCGACGCCGCGCACGCGGCCAAGGACGCCTGGGGCAAGACCTCGGCCACCGAGCGCAGCAACGCGCTGCTGAAGATCGCCGACCGCATCGAGCAGAACCTGGAATTGCTGGCCTATGCCGAGACCTGGGACAACGGCAAGCCGGTGCGCGAGACGCTCAACGCCGACGTGCCGCTGTGCGCGGACCACTTCCGCTACTTCGCCGGCGCCATCCGCGCGCAGGAAGGCGGCATCTCCGAGATCGACCACGACACCATCGCCTACCACTTCCACGAGCCGCTCGGCGTGGTCGGGCAGATCATCCCGTGGAACTTCCCGCTGCTGATGGCGTGCTGGAAGCTGGCCCCGGCCATCGCCGCCGGCAATTGCGTGGTGATGAAGCCGGCCGAGCAGACCCCGGCCAGCATCCTGGTGCTGATGGAGGTGATCGGCGACCTGCTGCCGCCCGGCGTGCTCAACGTGGTCAACGGCTTCGGCCTGGAGGCGGGCAAGCCGCTGGCGTCGAGCCCGCGCATCGCCAAGATCGCCTTCACCGGCGAGACCACCACCGGCCGGCTGATCATGCAATACGCCAGCCAAAACCTGATCCCGGTGACGCTGGAACTGGGCGGCAAGTCGCCGAACATCTTCTTCGCCGACGTGATGGCCGAGGACGACGACTTCCTCGACAAGGCGATCGAGGGCTTCGTGCTGTTTGCCTTCAACCAGGGCGAGGTGTGCACCTGCCCGTCGCGCGCGCTGATCCAGGAATCGATCTACGACAGGTTCATGGAAAAGGCGCTCGCGCGCGTAGCCGCGATCAAGCAGGGCAATCCGCTGGATCCCAATACCATGGTCGGCGCGCAGGCCTCCAGCGAGCAACTGGAGAAGATCCTGTCCTACATCGACATCGGCCGCCAGGAAGGTGCCGAGGTGCTGATCGGCGGCGAGCGCAACACGCTGGACGGCGAATTGGCCGGCGGCTTCTACGTCAAGCCGACGGTGTTCAAGGGCCACAACAAGATGCGCGTGTTCCAGGAGGAGATCTTCGGCCCGGTGGTGTCGGTGACCACGTTCAAGGACGAGGCCGAGGCGCTGTCCATCGCCAACGACACGCTGTACGGCCTGGGCGCCGGCGTGTGGAGCCGCGATGCGGCGCGGCTGTACCGCATGGGCCGCGCGATCCAGGCCGGGCGGGTGTGGACCAACTGCTACCACGCCTATCCGGCGCATGCCGCGTTCGGCGGCTACAAGCAGTCGGGCATCGGCCGCGAGAACCACAAGATGATGCTCGACCACTACCAGCAGACCAAGAACCTGCTGGTCAGCTATTCGCCCAAGGCCCTGGGCTTCTTCTGAGTCACCGCTGCAGCGGGGCTGGCGGTTCCGCTCGCGGCGCCGCGGGCACGCCCATGCTCACGCCGGGCGCCGCGGCATAGGCGCACGGTGGCGCATGGCGATGCCGTGCGCCTACGCCCGCGCGCCGCGCGCGGCCGGCCATGGCATGCGCCGGTCCGCGACCGGTTTCTGATCTGGATCAAAGCGCGCCACCGCCGGATCAGCGATGGTGCTGTCACCCGTTCTCCAGGAGTGTTCGATGAACAAGACGATGAAAGCCGCCGTGGTGCGCGAATTCGGCAAACCGCTGACGATCGAGGAAGTGGAGGTGCCGAGGCCGCAGGCCGGCGACATCCTGGTCAAGATCGAGGCCTGCGGCGTGTGCCACACCGACCTGCACGCGGCCGAGGGCGACTGGCCGGTGAAGCCGAATCCGCCGTTCATTCCCGGCCACGAGGGCGTGGGCCACGTGGTCGCGGTCGGCGCCGGGGTCGACCACGTCAGGGAAGGCGACCGGGTCGGCATCCCGTGGCTGTACTCGGCCTGCGGCCATTGCGAGCATTGCCTGGGCGGCTGGGAGACGCTGTGCGAGGCGCAGCAGAACTCCGGCTACTCGGTCAACGGCGGCTTCGCCGAATACGCGCTGGCCAACGCCGACTACGTCGGCCACCTGCCGAAGAACATCGGCTTCGTCGAGATCGCGCCGATCCTGTGCGCCGGCGTCACCGTGTACAAGGGCCTGAAGGTCACCGACACCAAGCCCGGCAACTGGGTGGTGATCTCCGGCATCGGCGGGCTCGGGCACATGGCGGTGCAGTACGCCAAGGCGATGGGCCTGAACGTGGCCGCGGTGGACGTGGACGAGGGCAAGCTGGCGCTGGCCAGGCGCCTGGGCGCCACGGTGACGGTGAACGCGCGCACCACCGACCCGGTGGCCTACCTGAAGAAGGAGATCGGCGGCGCGCACGGCGCGCTGGTCACCGCGGTGTCGCCGAAGGCGTTCGAGCAGGCCATCGGCATGGTCCGCCGCGGCGGCACGGTGTCGCTCAACGGCCTGCCGCCGGGCCAGTTCCCGCTGGACATCTTCGGCATGGTGCTCAACGGCGTCACCGTGCGCGGTTCCATCGTCGGCACCCGCCTGGACCTGCAGGAATCGCTGGATTTCGCCGCGCAGGGCAAGGTCGCCGCGACCGTGGCCACCGACACGCTGGACAACATCAACGACGTGTTCGCGCGCATGCACGCCGGCACCATCGAAGGCCGCATCGTGCTGGACATGGCGGCCTGATGGACGCGGCCGCGCCCGTGTCCGG
Organism: Xanthomonas sp.; assembly: GCF_017163755.1. Classification (GTDB taxonomy): domain Bacteria; phylum Pseudomonadota; class Gammaproteobacteria; order Xanthomonadales; family Xanthomonadaceae; genus Xanthomonas_A. The sequence goes on along the minus strand of NZ_JAFIWC010000011.1, from coordinate 34,782 downwards.
CGTGCCGCTGCAGGTGCTGGCGACGCTGCCGGCGCTGCAGCTGATCGAGCGGCTGCGCGCGCGGCACGGGCCGCTGCTGTTCCACCAGTCCGGCGGTTGCTGCGACGGCTCCTCGCCGATGTGCTATCCGCAGGACGACTTCATCGTCGGCGACCGCGACGTGCAGCTGGGCGAGATCGGCGGCGCGCCGTTCTACATCAGCGCCCCGCAGTTCGAGTACTGGAAGCACACCCAGCTGATCATCGACGTGGTGCCCGGCCGCGGCGGCATGTTCTCGCTGGAGAACGGCGAGGGCGTGCGCTTCCTGGTGCGCTCGCGGCTGTTCGGCGACGCCGAGTACCTGGCGTTGCAGGCGGCGGGGAAGGTGTAGCGGCAGACGGTGGCAGCACATGCACGCGCTGCCGAGTTCGGGGGCGATTCGTCGGATGGCACGGGTATGAACGCTTCTTGTGGGAGCGACTTCAGTCGCGACGGGCTTTACCTATGAGGCCGGTCGCGACTGAAGCCGCTCCCACACAGTTGCGGCGGTCGCCACGGTTTCCTGGAGACTCGCAGTGTCGCCTTTGTAGGAGCGGCTTCAACCGCGACCGGGATGTTTCGGCTACCTGTCGCGGCTGAAGCCGCTCCTACAGACGGCGGCACCAGCACAACGGCCGGCCGCCGCCTACGGTGCCTTGGACGGCACGAACGGCGACACCGGGTCGCTGGCCGGAAAGGTCTCTTCCAGCGCTTCGTCCTGGTTCTCGTCGGCCCGGCGCTGCGCATCGGCGGCGTCCGGCGCCGCGGCGCCTTCCGGCGCGGCGCGGTCGGCGCCGGTGCGCGGGGCTTGCTCGACGATGGTTTGCGGCGTGTCGCCGGCGCCGCGGTCCTCGAAATCCTGGGCGTCGTGCTTGCCGCGTTGCTCGCCGCGCTGGGGTTTGTCGCTGCGCAAAGGGTCGCGTGTCATGGCGTGCTCTCCGGCTCGAGGGGAAGCGGCATGATGGCGCAAGCGCGGTGAGGAAATCGCGAATCGCGCCATCTAGACGCGTTTGTCACCGATGGCTAACGCGACCGGCGCTACTGCTGGCGGCCCTGCCCCCGCAAGCCGCCCGGAGCCGTGCCATGTGCCCCAGCGCCCGCCGTCCCGATCCGCTGCTGTTCAACGCCCACCTGGACCCGCTGCCGCCGCGCCGCCGCCGCCGGCACGACGCCGAGCCACGGCCCCACGATGCGCTGGACTACCGCCAGTACAGCCTGGCCGACTATCGCCAGCGCCGCGCCCGCCACGGCCTGCCGTGGCGCGACCTGTGTCCGGCGTACGCGTTCGCGCTGACCACCCACGCCGGCGGCTGGCCGCGCGGCCCGGTCGCTGATACCGAGGGCGAGATGGCCGCGCACTGGGAGCAGATGCGCGGCGAGTCGCGGCTGGAGTGGCGCCAGGCGCGCGGGGTGATCGAAGACGCCTGGCAGGCGCTCGACCACCTGCCGGCGTCGGCGGTGCCGCAGGCGGCGCACTGATGGCCGGCGTTCTGCGAGTGCAGCGACTGCCCGGCGAGGCGCCGGCACGGCGCGCGGCGGAGTAGGGCATGTCGTTGCGCGACTATGTCCGCAAGCGCCGCTTCGACGACGGCACCCCGGAGCCGGCCGGCGACGAGGCCGCCACGGCAGGCCCGTCGCGGCGCCCGATCTTCGTGGTGCAGCTGCACCACGCCAGTTCGCGCCACTACGACTTCCGCCTGGAGGCCGACGGCGTGCTGAAGAGCTGGGCGGTGCCGAAGGGGCCGTCGCTGCGTGCCGGCGAGAAACGCCTGGCGGTGGAGGTGGAAGACCATCCGCTGTCCTATGCCGGCTTCGCCGGCGACATCCCGCAAGGCCACTACGGCGCCGGCCATGTCGAGGTGTTCGACCATGGCACCTGGGACTGCGCCGGCGACCCGCTGCAGGCGCTGGACGCCGGCAAGCTGGAGTTCGCGCTGCACGGCGAACGCCTCCACGGCGCGTGGACGCTGGTGCGCACCGCGATGCGCGGCAAGCAGCGGCAGTGGCTGCTGATCAAGCGCGACGACGCGCACGCCGCCGACCGGGAGGCCGACGACCTGGTCCGGGGCGCGGCCGCCGCGGCGCCGGCCAGGCGTACGCCACCCCGCGCCAGGGCCGCCGCCGCGAGCGCGGCGCCGGCGGCGCGCAAGGTCGCGCGCCGCGGCAGCTCCACGCCTGCGCGTCCGCCACGCAAGCGGCGCGACGCCGACGCGGCATGGCGCCAGCGCGCGCTGGCGCTGCCGGGCGCGGTGGACCGGCCGTATCCGGCCGGGTTCCAGCCGCAGCTGACCGCCAGCCGCGAGGCCGCGCCGAGCGGCGAGCAGTGGCTGCACGAGATCAAGTGGGACGGCTACCGCCTGCTCGCCGACCTGGTGGACGGCACCGCCACGCTGCGCTCGCGCAGCGGGGTGAACTGGACCGAGACCTTCCCCGACGTGACCCGCGCGGTGCAGGCGCTGCCGGTGACCGACGCGCGCCTGGACGGCGAGCTGGTGGTGCTCGACCGCCAAGGGCGCAGCGACTTCACCGCCTTGCAGAAGGCGATCGACGGCAGCGCCCCGCAGCCGCTGCGCTACGTGGTATTCGACCTGCCCGGCGTCGCCGGCGTGGACATCTCGCAGGCGCCGCTGCTGGAGCGCAAGCAGCTGCTCAAGGCGCTGGTCGGCGATACGCCCGGCATCGTCGCCTACAGCGACCATGTGCTCGGCCGCGGTCCGGAGGTGTTCGCGGCCAGCGGCGAGAAGGGGTTCGAGGGCATCGTCAGCAAGCGCATCGATGCGCCCTACACGCCCACGCGCGCGCCGGCCTGGGCCAAGATCAAGCATGAGAACACCGACGACTTCGTGGTGGTCGGCTATACCGGGCCCAAGGGCGCGCGCACCGGCTTCGGCTCGCTGCTGCTGGCGCAGCCGCAGGCCGGCGGCGGCTGGCGCTACGTGGGCCGGGTCGGCACCGGGTTCGACCAGGCGATGCTGGCGCAGCTGCTCGAGCACATGCGCCCGCTGGAAGCCGCGCGCGCGGCGCTGAGCCTGCCGGCGCACGTGCCGTTCGCCGCGCGCAGCGTGCGCTGGATCGAGCCGAAGCTGGTGGCGGAGGTCGCGTTCCGCGGCTGGGCCAAGGAAGGACTGCTGCGCCAGGCCGCGTTCAAGCGGCTGCGCGACGACAAGCCGCTGCAGGAACTGGTGCCGGCCGCGGCCGCGACGGCACCGGCGCCGGCCGCGCCCACGCCCAGGCCGACCGCCAGCGCGACGAAGGCCAAGCGCGCCTCGCGCGCGGCGCCGAAACCGCGTGCCGCTGCCAAGGCCGCGCGCCCGGACCGCCCGGCGCCGGCCGCCGCCGCCGACGCGGTGACCATCACCCATCCCGAACGCGTGGTGTACCCGCAGGCCGGCGTCACCAAGGGCCAGGTCGCCGACTACTACCGGCAGGTCGCGCGCTGGGTGCTGCCGGAGATCGCCGGACGGCCGCTGTCGCTGCTGCGCTGCCCGGATGGCGTGGAGGGCGAGTGCTTCTTCCAGAAGCACCAGGGCCGCGGCCTCGGCGCGCACGTGCACGCCATACCGCTGCAGCAGAAGAGCGGGCGCGAGGACTACGTCTATGTCGAGGACGTCGCCGGGCTGCTGGAGCTGGTGCAGATGAACACCCTGGAACTGCATCCGTGGGGCTCGCGCATCGGCGCCCCGGAACAGCCCGACCGGCTGGTGTTCGACCTGGACCCGGGCGAGGGCGTGGACTGGGCGCAGGTGCAGGACGCGGCGCGCGAGATCCGCGCGCGGTTGCGCCAGGCCGGGCTGGAGAGCTTCGTGCGGTTGTCCGGCGGCAAGGGCCTGCACGTGGTCGCGCCGATCGTGCCCGGGCCGGACTGGGATGCGGTGCGCGCGTTCTGCGAAGGCTTCGCCCAGGCGCTGGTGGCGCACGCGCCGCAACGCTACCTGGCGACGATGAGCAAGGCACAGCGCGAGGGCAAGATCTTCGTCGACTGGCTGCGCAACGGACGCGGCAACACCAGCGTGTGCTCGTGGTCGCTGCGCGCGCGCCCGCAGGCCACGGTGGCGATGCCGCTGCGCTGGGACGAGCTGGCCCAGATCGCCGGGCCGGGCGAGTACACGCTCGAACGCGCGCTGCAACGCGCAGCGCGGCTGCGCAAGGACCCGTGGGACGGCATCGACACGCTGCGCCAGGCATTGCCGGGCGGGTAGGGCGCGGTCACGGCGTGGCCGCGGCAACGCCAGCGACTGGGCTCTCAGCGTGCTGTCCGCACGAACGGTATCGAGTGAAGACCGCCGATGCCGCGATAGCAGGCGCCGGCCGTCGCCTGCGGATTGAAGCAGTTCGAGGCGCGCCTTCGCGCGCAGCGCGCCATTCGCGGCGCGCCTCGCCTAGATCTGCGCGGCCCCGCCATCCACGAACAGTTCGCTTCCGGTGACGTAGCTGCTGTCGTCCGAAGCCAGGAACAGCGCCGCACCCGCCGTCTCGGCGGGGTCGCCGAGGCGGCCGAGCGGGGTCGTGGCCTGCACGAACCGCAGCATTTCCTTGTTCGCCTCCTCCGAGGTGGCAAGGCCATGCCATCCCGGGGTGGAGGTGGCGCCCGGCACCAGCACGTTGACGCGGATCCTGCGTGGCGCCAGATCCAGGATCCAGCTCCGCGCGAAGTTGCGGACGGCCGCCTTGCTCGCGCTGTAGACGCTGAACGCCGGGGTGCCGGTGACCTCGGTGGTCGAGCCGGTGAGGATGACCGAGGCTCCGTCCTTGAGCAGCGGGAGCGCCTTCTGCACCGTGAACAGCGTACCCTTCACATTGGTCGCGAAGATGGTGTCGAAATGCTCTTCGGTGATCTCGCCCAGCGCGGCGAATTCGCCGCCGCCCGCGTTGGCGAACAGGACATCGATCGTGCCGGCTTCGTCTTTCACGATGGCGAAGAGGCGGTCCAGGTCGGCGAGGATGGACACGTCGCCCTGGATGCCACGCGCGTTCCCGCCGACCTCGGCCACGGCCGCGTCGAGTTCCTTTTGACGCCGGCCGCTCATGAAGACGCGCGCCCCTTCCTGCGCGAAACGCTTCGCCGTCGCCAGGCCGATGCCGCTGTTCGCACCGGTGATCACCGCCACTTTTCCGTCGAGCCTGCCCATCTGGGGTCTCCTGTCGAGTTCGAAGATCTATTGTGGGCGGGCACATTCTGGTAGGCTAGTACCTACCTAAAGGTATGTGCATGGCCCTAATGGAAAACCGGACGTTTGGCTGTGGGCTCGAGGTCGCCCTGGCAGTTGTCGGCGGCAAGTGGAAGCCGCTCGTGCTGTTCCATCTGAACAACGGGCCGCGCCGGTTCGGGGAACTGAAGCGCCTGGTCGCCGGCATCAGCGAAAAGGTCCTGATCCAGCAGGTTCGCGAACTGGCCGAGGACGGCATCATCGTGCGCCGCGACTACCATGAGGTACCGCCGCGGGTCGATTACGAAATGACCGAGTTCGGCAAGACGCTGGCCAAGGCGCTCATGCCCCTGTGCGCTTGGGGCGACGAAAACCGAGAGCGCGTGGACGGCGTGGCGCGGGGCAAGGCAAAGACCGGATAGACGACCTCTGGCGTCCGATGGGCGGATGCAGGCGCGCGCATTGGCGCCGCTTGTCGATCCGTTACCTGCCAGTAGAAAGCCGAAGCACCCGGCCCCCTTGATTCGAGAAGCCATCATGAGCAACGAAGACTCCCTGTCTTTCACCTGTGGCCTGGTCGTAAAGGCGGGCACCGTCGTCGTTCCTGCACAGTACAACTCCCTGCCGGACGAGCGGATGTCCAGGGTCGCCTTTTGCTTCGACGGAAACTGGGTCTACAACGACGTGGACGACGACGTCATCGGGGCGCTCTGCTTCCGGCGCAGCGACAACAGCCTGTGGATGCTGGGGCGAAACGGCAACCTGCGGCATGTGACGTCTGGCGCGGCGGACTTCACCCTGGCCAACATCCGCGGAAAGTTCGAAGACCATCGCATCGAAACCGACCGGCTTGGCGAGCTGCTGTGCATACGGGAAATCGAGAACGAGCTGTATATCTGCGGCCAGTCGTCCCAGGTCTATCGTTACGCGAACGGGGCCTGGGCGAACATGAGCCCGCCTGGGGCGAAAGTGGGCTCTCCCACCCTGGAGAGCCTGGACGGCCTGTCGCACAACGACATCTACGCGGTGGGCGAAAAGGGCCTCATCCTGCACTACGACGGGTCGCGCTGGAGCACGCTGGATTCCCCGGCCGATCGCCCGCTGTCGTGCGTTCGGTGCAAGAGCGGCGATGAGGTCTACGCATGCGGCAACGACGGTCTGTTGCTGGTCGGCAACCGCAATGGATGGCGTGCGATCGATACCGGCAGGGCCATGAATTTCTGGGACATGGCGCTGTACAACGGGCAGCTGTACATTTCCCACGCGCATGGCCTCGTTCGATACGACGGACAAGACGTCGTCGACATCGACACGGGCATCGTCCCCGCTCCCGGCACCCATAAGCTCGATGCCGGCGATGGGCGGCTCTACTCCTTCGGTGTCGACGACATACTCGCGTTCGATGGCGATCGGTGGGAGCGGGTGCTATGCCCGCACAACACCTGAGTTCGCCCGCCACATCCATAGTTCCGATGCACGTCCATTCTTTCGTCGACGCGCTGCGCAACAGGCGCGGCAACACCGGCGTGTGCGCGTGGTCGCTGCGCGCGCGCCGGCAGGCCACGGTGGCGGTGCCGTCGCGCTGGGAACGCGCTGGCCCGCATCGCCGGGCCGGGCGCGTACCCGCTCGAACGCGCGCCGCAAGGCACATCGCGATTGCGCAGGAACCCGTGGCACGGCATCAACGCGCTGCGCCAGGCGCTGCCGGGCGGGTAGGGCGTGCCGACGCAGTAGCGTGGTCGAGGCGGGTGTCCCGGTGTAGCGCTGGCGGTGTCGGTACCGGATCGGGCTACGCAGGCCGCCGCGCTGCAGGCACGTCGCCGGAGCCGCGAAGCGGCGAATCGGTGCGCGTCACCACACGAACGGCAGCAACCGCCAGCTGCGCGCGGCGTAGTGCGGATACTCGGTGGGAAAGGCGCGGATCAGCAGCGCCTCCTCGACCCGGATGCGGCGCAGGAACGCCCATGTCACCGTCGGCACGATCGCCAGCAGCGACAGGCCGTTGCCCAATCCGATCGCCAGCCCGTAGAACGCCAGCAGCGCGCCGGTGTAGGACGGGTGGCGCAACCGGCGATACGGCCCGTGGCGGATCAGCCGGTGGTCGGCCTGGATGGTCACGTGCACGGTGAACCAGCGGTCCAGCACCCGGATCGCCCACAGCCGCAGCGCCAGCCCGCCGGCGATCAGCGCGCAGCCGGTCCAGCGCAACGGCTCCTGCCACTGCGGCGGGAAACGCCACATGCCGGTGAACGCCAGCAGCACCGCCACCACGACCGCGGCGTAGAGCACGCGCCACAGCAGCTTCAGCGTGCCCTGGTCCTGCGCGCCGCCGTCGCTGGCGCGGCGCCGGTAGCTGAGCAGCGCCTCGTAGGCGCCCCAGCCCAGTCCCAGCAGCATGAACAGCACATCGGACGATCGCATCGCGGGTTCTCCACATCGGCGCAGCGCAGACAACGGTACTGCGGGCCGCGATGTCGGCCGGTGACGGCGGCGCCCGACGCCGCGCAGCCGGGGCCCGCGCATCGCATGCGCACGGCGTCGCGACGACGCGAGCGGCGCTACCTGCCGGAAGTCACTTCCTGCGTCCGCCCCATTGCCGTTGGCGCATGACACGGTCAGCATCCTGGCCATGAACCGATTCCTGCGCGACCTGCTGCGACCGATGAACCTGGCCGGACTGCTGACGGTCGGCGCGGTGGCGCTGTCGTTCGGCTTCGAGCCCTCGCCGCACGCGGCCGCGCGCTGGATCGCGCTGGCGGTGTTCTGCCCGTTGCTGCTGCTCGACGACCTGCTGCCGGCGGCGTGGCGCAACCCGGCGATCCTGGCCCAGGCGGCCGCGGCGCTGGCGCTGATCTGGCTGGAGCCGCGTGCGGGCACCGCGCCGGTGCTGCTGGTGGTGCTGGTCGCGCAGGTGGCGATGGTGTGGGCGCCGGGCCGGGTGCTGGCCCTGGCGTTGGCGGTGAACCTGGGCATGTACCTGTTGCTGCGCCACGCCGGCAGCGCGCGGCCGCTGCTGGTCGTGGCGGTCTACGGCGGCTTCCAGGCCTTCGCCGCGCTGACCGCGTCCTACGCCAAGCGTGCCGAACGCGCCCGCGACGCGCTGACGCGGGTCAACGCCGACCTGCTCGCCACCCGCGCCCTGCTCGCCGACAGCGCGCGCGACGCCGAGCGCCTGCGCCTGGCGCGCGAACTGCACGACGTGGCCGGGCACAAGCTCACCGCGATGCGGATCAACCTGCGCCTGCTGCTGGCCGATCCGCAGCTGGGCGGGCGCGAGGAGATCGTCCAGGCCGAGCGGCTGTCGGCCGAACTGCTCGGCGACATCCGCAACGTGGTCCAGTCGATGCGCGACGACCATGGCCTGGACCTGGAGACCGCGCTGCGCGCGCTGGCCGCGCCGTTCCCGCGGCCGGCGCTGCGGCTGCAGATCGACGCGGACGTGCGCATCGCCGATGCGCAGGTCGCCGAGGCGCTGCTGCGGCTGGTGCAGGAGGCGCTGACCAATGCCGCGCGGCATGCCGACGCCGACGCGGTGACGGTGCGCTTGCGCTGCGAGGACGCGCAGCTGCGCGTGGACATCGAGGACGACGGCCGCCGCGGCGAGCGCATCCGCGAGGGCAACGGCATCGCCGGCATGCGCGAACGCCTGGCCGCGCTGCACGGCGGACTGGAGCTGGGCCACACGCCGCTGGGCGGCATGCACCTGATCGCGCGGCTGCCGGCATGAGCGCCATCCGCGTCGCCCTGGCCGACGACCAGGTCCTGGTCCGCGCCGGCCTGCGCGCGCTGCTGCAGACCCAGGGGATCGCCGTGGCCTGCGAGGCCGACGACGGCGAGGCGCTGCTGGCCGCGCTGGCCGATACCGCCGTGGACGTGGTGCTCAGCGACATCCGCATGCCCGGCATGGACGGCATCCAGGCATTGCAGCGCCTGCGCGAACGCGGCGACCGCACCCCGGTGCTGCTGCTGACCACCTTCGACGACGCCGACCTGCTGCTGCGCGCCACCGACGCTGGCGCGCAGGGCTTCCTGCTCAAGGACGCCGCGCCGGAAGACCTGCGCGAGGCGATCGAGCGCGTGGCGGCCGGCCAGACCCTGCTGCAGCCGGTCAGCACCGATCCGGTGCGCGCGCGCTTCCGCTTCCGCGACGAGGATGCGCCGCGCGACACCTTCAACGCCCGCGAGGTGGCGATCCTGCGCCTGCTCGCCGGCGGCTATTCGAACAAGGAGATCGCGCGCAGCCTGTTCCTGGCCGACGGCACGGTGAAGAACTACGTCTCCACGATCCTGGACAAGCTCGGCACCCGCGACCGCACCCGCGCGGTGCTCAAGGCGATCACGCTGCGGATCATCTGAGGTCGCGCCTGCCATCGCGTCGCCGACCGCGCGGCTCAGGCGATTCGATCGATGTTGCCATCGCGGCACGCATGCCATGCTCCGCGGCTATCCGGCAGGGCGCTGGAACACAAGCGCAGGAGCCGACCGTCGCGGCCGGAACGCCAACGCGGTTTTCGCGCATCGATTTGCCGGCATCCGGATCATGGGCCGCACGCCACGCCGCCGCAAACACCCGGGTCGGGAAGCGCCAACGGCCATCGACGCCCGCCGCGCAGTTCCGGCGTGCGGCCGCATCGATCGCGGCCGCGCGCCGCGACCACGTGCAACGCCGTCGCCCGCATGCGCTCCTGCGGGGCGGTGCAATGCACCGCAGGAGCGCCCGCTGCCCGGGCGGTTACTCGGGCGGCAGCTTGGAGATCGCGATGCCGATGATCAGCGGCTGGTCGGAGGTGGTGGTGCCGGTGAAACTGCGCCCGGACTCGCTCAGGTCCCACCCGGCCTTCTCGATGCCGCCCTCGGCCTCGAAGGTGAACGGGCCGATGCGCAGTCCGGTCGAGGCGCTGAACTTCTCGGAGAACTTGGTGAAGGCCGCCTTGCTGGTGGTGATGGTGAAGGTCGGCTTGTAGCCCACGTACATGCCGGTCTTGAGCAGGCCGAAGAAGCCCTTCTCGCCGAACACGGCCTGGGTGCCGTCGTCGCCGAACGCGCTGTAGCCCTTCACGAACGGGCCGTTGCGCTTGCTGCGCACGAACGGGCCGTTGTACCAGTCGCTGGGCTGGATCTGGATCTGGTCCAGCGCCTCGAACTCCACCGAGACGTTGAGCTCGTTGTCGGTCTCGAACTCGTCGATGCGCTGCCACTTGCCGGCCACGCGCACCTCCCAGAAGAACTGGCGGATCTTGGCCGAGCCGCCGGCCCAGGTCTTGCTGTAGTCGTAGGCCGCATCGCGATTGTTGAAGCCCATGGTGGCGCCGGCCGGGCCCTGGCCGGACTGCACCGCGTCGATCCAGTCGCTGGCGTTCTGCGCCACCGCCCAGTTCGGGACCAGCGGAAACTTGGACAGCGCCGGATCGTTGAGCTTGGCGTAGAAGTCGTGGTTGTTCATCTGCTTCTGCGCATCGCCCAGGCCCGGGGTATTGGCCTGCGCGACCAGGGCGTTGTAGGTGACCTGCGCCTGGTCCATCTTGACCTGCGTGCTGCTGATCTTGGTCTGCCAACCGGCGCCGGCCGGCGAACCCAGCCATTTGGTGAAGGTCGGATCGTTGTCGGTGACGTCGTCCTGGTAGACCGAACGGGCCTGGTTGTAGGCGATGGTGTAGCCATTGCTGGCGGTGGTCAGCGCGTCGTCGGCCTGCTTGATCTGCTGGCGCAACGTGGCGTCGTCGGTGGCCGCCGGGATCACGTTGAGGAATTCCTGGTAGGCCTGGTTGAACCGGTCGCCGCTGGAGACGTAGGCGCCGACCGCGCTCCATTGCGGCGAGGTCGAGCAGAAGTCGTACTGCGCGGTGCCGATGAAGCCCGGCTGCTGCACTGGCCAGGCCCAGGTGGTGAACGGATAGACCATCTGGAAGGTCTCCGGGCTGGCCCCGATGGCTTCGGTCAGCGCGCGGTACAGCAGGCCCCAGGGCTTCTGGTCGTAGTCCACGGCCTGCAGCGCGGCGATGTCGGACTGGCGGCGTTGCACCGCGGTCTGGCGGAACAGCGACACCGGGGAATCGTGTTCCTCGGTGGTCAGGGTGTCGGGAGCGTTGTCGGTACGGGTGAGCATGGGTGCGTCTCGGTTGACCGCAGCAGCCGCCGCGGCAGGTGCCTGGGGCCGCCGGCATTGCGGCGGCGGCGTCCGGTCGGCACAGGGTCCGGACCGCGCCACCGTGCTGCGCCGCGCCTGCTGCCGCCTTACCGCAACCTGCCGGAGCGCAAGTGCATGGCCGGAATGGGATTTTTGCTCGGCTCCGGTGGCATTGGCGGTATCCGTGCCGGCGTGCCGCGCGGGTGCCGGCCCGCGCCGGCGGCAACCGTAAGCTGGCCGTCAGGCCCGCGCGGCGGCCTGCCGGCAGGGTGTCGCGGCGGCCCCTCGTGCCGCCCGGAGACCGCATCGCGCGCTCCGGCCCCTTGACAGGAATACGGCCATGACACTGTTGCGTAACTTCGCCTTGCTGGCGCTGTTGATGTTGTTTGCAGGGTGCAGCGCCCCCGCCCCGCGTCCGGCGCCATCGGCGCCGCCGCAGGCGCTGCTGAAGGACTCGGACGTCTCCGAGAACGATGTGATCGCGCGCGCGGCGCTGGAAGGCTGTCAGCTGATCCCGTACGACGGCAAGCGCCAGACCTGCGTGGACAACAATGCGGGCCTGCACGGCGCGACCGCCTGCGACGCGTTGGCGTGCCAGAGGGCGGCGGGCATCGACGCCAACCGCCTGCGCCTGGCGGCATGGCAGAACTGCGTGAACCGGCGCACGCTGATCAACGGCGCATTCGGCAGCACGGTCACGAACCTGGAGGCCTTCAAGCGCAGCCCGGCCTACAAGGGCTGGGGGCAAAAAGGCAAGGGCGCGATGGCCACGCTGCTCAAGAAGATCGGCGATGGCCAGCCCGGGCACGCGCTCGCGTTGAAGAACGCGAAGAGCACCTTGAGCGAATGCGAGAAGATCGTGGGCTGAGCGTCCGTCCGTGGCGGGCGCGGCCCGCCACGGACGGTGCCCGCCGGGCGGCTAGGGCAGCGGCGTGATCTCCGGATCGTTGCCGACCTGCGGGTCGCAACTGAACAGCTGCTCGCGCTTGTCGTCGTACACCAGCACCGAGAAGAAGATCAGCGTCTGCACGGTGTTGAGGTTGAACACCTCGGCACTGCGCCCGTCCTCGGCGATCGTGGTGCTCTGGATCTGCCCGCGCGCATCGGAATTGAGCACGGCCCTGATCGTGAAGTGCCGCGATACCTCCTTGTCCAGGCGGTAGACCAGGGTGACCGGGGTCTGCCCCTGGCCGACGGTGATCACGTCCGGCGAGAAGCTGTAGAAGTAGCGCCCGCGTCCGGCGTTGCCGCCGAAGACCACGTGCGCCGCGGTGAGGGTGATTTCCACTATTGCCGTCATGACGGGGTCTTCTCCTTGGGTGGCGGGGCATACAGAGCGACGAAGCCCGGATGGCGGTAGCCCGCCTGGTACAGCCATCCGAGCGCTTGCGACACGGCCTGGCGCCGGCCCAGGTGGACCTGCGCGCGAATCCATGGATCGAGCAGCGTCTTGTCGCGCGAGCCGTCGGCGCGCGCGCCGAGCAACTGCACCGCGCGCTGCCATTCGGCGCGGGCATCGGCCGGGGCGCCGGCGGCGGCCAGGCGTTCGCCGCGCCAGATACGCGCATGCGCCAGCGCCGCCAGGCCGAGCAGGTCATCCGGCATGGCGCGGTGCAGGGCTTCCAGGTGGGCCACGATGCGCGCGCTGCGTTCCCGCTCCTCGCGCTCGGGCAACGGCTGGTTCTGCGCGATGCGCAGCTCGATGACCGCGTCCAGCCATCGCCATTCCGGCAGCGGCTGCGCCTGCAGCAACGGCGCCAGCGTGCGCCGTGCCTGCAGAAGCTGCTGCGCCGCCGGCGCGCGCTGTCCGCGCAATGCCGCCACCCACCCGGCCTGGGCCTGGGCGTGCGCCAGATCGCGGCGCCAGGCGCGGTTGTCCGGCTGCTTGTCCACCAGTGCCGACAGCATCGCGGTGCTGAGTTGCGCGTCGGCATCGGCGATGCCCAGGTCGCCGCGCGCCAGCGCCAGGTTGGACGTGCGCAGCAGCGAGGTGGCCCAACGCCTGCGCCACGCGTCGGCATCCGGTTCGCGCTGCACCAACGCGCGCAGCATCGCGATCTGGTCGCGGTAGCCGTGTTCGGCGGCCTCCAGCGCGCCGTGGGATTCCTGCGCCGAACTCAGCCACGACAGGCTGTCGATCAGTTCGTAGCGCACCGCGGCGTTGCCGGGCGCCAGCGCCAGGACCTGCCGCTTCAGCGCGACCGAGCGCGCGAACAGCGCGATCGCCGCATCGTGCCTGCCTTCGCTGCGTGCCAGGCTGCCGAGGTTGTTGAGCGCGTAGGAGACTTCGAGTTTCCAACGCGGCTCGTGCGGCGCGCGGCGCGCCAGCTGTTCGGAGATCGACAGGTACGCCGACCAATGCCGGCGTGCCTGCGACGGGCGTTTGTGCTGGTAGGCCAGGTAGCCCAACCAGTAGGCGGTCATCCCGGTCTCGGCCAGCGCGTCCAGCGATGCCGGCGCGTCGCGGCGCGCCTGGGCGGCGGCGGCGGCCGAGCGCGCGAACGCGGCCTGCGCCTGCGCCAGGTCGCCCTGGTTGGCGAGGACCTCGCCGGTGGTGCGCAGCGCGCGCGCGTGGTTGAGCAGCTCGGCCGGCCGCATGCCGGCGCTGGGCAGCCGCTCCAGATAGGCCAGCGCGCGGCTGCCGACGCTGTCGAGCAGCTTCAGGTTGCCGGTGGTGCGCAATTGCTCGGCCAGATCGCCGAGCAGGTAGCCGACCAGTTGCTGCGCTTCGTCGCGGCGCTGCTCGGCGGCCCGCTGCGCCTGCCGCGCCTGCCAGCCGAGCAGCATCGAGGCGCTCGCCAGCACCGCGAGCATGCCGCCGGCGCTCGCGTACAGCCAGCGGCGCCGGCGGCGCTGGCGTTCGCTGGCGCGCAGGAAGGCGTGGTCGGTGGCGTCGAGATCGTGCGCCAGGCGCTTGGCCGCCTCGCGCGCCTCGCTCAGCGGCCGTCCGCTGTTGAGCAGGTGATCGCCGCGCCGGCCTTCGGCGGCCCAGCGCTGCGCGGCCTGCCGCAGGCGGTTGCGCGCCTGCAGCAGCCGCCGGTTCTCGTGGATCCATTCGGCCGCGCGCGGCCACTGCCGCAGCAACGCTTCGTGGGCGACGGCGAAGCCGGGCCCGCCGGCGGCCAGCTCGCTGACGAACAAGCGCGCCTGCACGAAGGCCTCGGCCATGGCGCGCGCCGCCGGCTCGGCCTGCAGCGCCGACCACAGCACGCGGCGCGAGGTCACCGCGGCGCTGTCCGGATGGATCACGCACAGCCGCGCCAGCACGCCGCCCAGCGATGCCTGCGCCGGTTCCGGCAAGGCGCGGAAGACCTGTTCGGCATGGTGCGCCAATGCGCCCTCCAGGCCGCCGAGCGCATGGTAGGCGGCGAAGGTGAGCATGCCTTCGGCGGTGCGGCGCTCGTGCAGCGCATGCAGCGTGTGCTGCAGCAACGGCAGCGCGTCGGGTTGGCGCGCGGTGGCGTCGCGCAGCACGTCGTCCAGGCGGCTGGCGCTGTCGCGGTCCTCCTGGAACCGCAGCCCGGCCATGGCCGCCGGAATGCGGATGATCTGGCCGATCTCGCCGGCGCGCGGCGCCAGCAGATCGACGTGGCCGTCGCCGCGCTTGAGCTCGGAAACCCCGGGCAGCGATTCGATCAGCCGCGGGTAGAAGTCGCTGCGGGTCAGCAACAGCACGGCCACCTGGGGCGCGGTGCACAGCGCGCGCAGTGCCGCGTCCAGCGCGGCGCGGTCGGCCTCGCCGATGTCCGGCGAGGCCACCATGGTTTCGGCATGGTCGATCACCAGCAGCAGATGGCGCTCGGCCGGTGCGCTGGCGCGCGCCGCCGGGCAACGCAGCAGGGCTTCGGCGATGGCCGCGTGCAACGGCGGCGGATGCTGCAGCCAGGCCGGCAACGAAGCCATCTGCGCCGCGGAAAACACCGCGCGCGTGCCGGGCGTCCACTGCGCCAGCGCTTGCGCGAGCGTCCCCAGCACGTCGCCGCCATGGCACACGGCCAGGTTGCAGTAGGCCACCGCCAGCGCTTCCAGCCCGTCCAGCCCGCCCGGCTGGCACAACAGCGGCACCACGCCGGCGCGCAGCAGCGAGGTCTTGCCGCAGCCGCTGGCCCCGGACACCAGCACCAGCCCGCGCCGGCTCTGCAACTGCGCGCGCAGCGAGCCCATGATCTGGGCGATGGCATGGCTGCGGCCGAAGAACACCTCGGCATGCGCCGGATCGAACGGTTGCAGGCCGACGTAGGGATTGCCGTGCCCCCAGTGCCGCGCGCCGGGCAGCGCGCCGCGGTAGTCGTCGGGAAAGCTGACCTTCGGCAGCAACCGGTAGCCGCGCTTGCGGATGGTCTCGATGTAGCGCGGCTGGCGGCTGTCGTCGGACAGGCGCCGGCGCAGTTGAGCGATGGTCTTGTGCACCGGGTTGTCGCCGTAGAAGCTGCCGTGCCAGACCTCGATCAGCAGCTGCTCGGCGCTGACCACCTCGCCGGCGCGTTCGGCCAGCGCGACCAGCACCTCCATCATCCGCGGTTCCAGTGCGATCTCCGCGCCCGCGTCGATCAGCACCAGCCGCTCCGGCTCCACCAGCAGCGGCCCGAGACGGAACCGCGGCACGGAGCCGAGCTGGGTCACCCGCTCGCTACGCTGCGACATCGATGGGCCTCGGTCCGCGCCGCACGGGCCATGTGCCCGCAGGATGACGGACACGGTGTCCGGCAGGCCCCCCTGCTGTCGCCAGGCGCGCGTCGACGACGGACGATGATGTTCCATAGCCGCGCGCGGTTTCGTCGATTGCATCCAGCTTCGCGGGCCGGGACGTAGACAGAGCGGGGGGCGCCCGGGTGCCGGCGGGACCGGCCTCGGCGCACGAGGCGCTTCCATACGTGTGCGTGTGCAGGCCGCGCCGCTTCATCAACCGCGCCGCAGCCTTTAAGATGCCGCGGGCACCTTGCCGACGAGGAATACACGTTGATCATCCATCCGAAAGTCCGCGGTTTCATCTGCACCACCACGCATCCGCTCGGCTGCGAGCGCAACGTGCTCGAGCAGATCGAGGCCACGCGGGCGCGCGGCGTGCGCAGCGACGGGCCGAAGAAGGTGCTGGTGATCGGCGCCTCCAGCGGCTACGGCCTGGCCTCGCGCATCACCGCCGCGTTCGGCTTCGGCGCCGACACGCTGGGCGTGTTCTTCGAAAAGCCGGGCAGCGACAAGAAGCCCGGCACCGCCGGCTGGTACAACTCGGCGGCCTTCGACAAGTTCGCCAAGGCGCAGGGCCTGTACAGCAAGTCGATCAACGGCGACGCGTTCTCCGACGAGGCGCGCGCCAAGGTGATCGAGCTGATCAAGCAGGAGATGGGCGGCCAGGTCGACCTGGTGGTGTATTCGCTGGCCTCGCCGGTACGCAAGCTGCCGGGCAGCGGCGAAGTGAAGCGCTCGGCGCTCAAGCCGATCGGGCAGACCTACACCGCCACCGCGATCGACACCAACAAGGACGCCATCATCCAGGCCTCGATCGAGCCGGCCACCGAGCAGGAGATCGCCGATACCGTCACCGTGATGGGCGGCCAGGACTGGGAACTGTGGATCGAGGCGCTGGCCGCGGCCGGCGTGCTGGCGCCGGGCGCGCGCAGCGTGGCCTTCAGCTACATCGGCACCGAGATCACCTGGCCGATCTACTGGCACGGCGCGCTGGGCAAGGCCAAGGTGGACCTGGACGACACCGCGCAGCGCCTGGACGCGCGCCTGCGCGAGCACGGCGGCGGCGCCAACGTGGCGGTGCTCAAGTCGGTGGTGACCCAGGCCAGCGCAGCGATCCCGGTGATGCCGCTGTACATCTCCATGGTCTACAAGATCATGAAGGAAAAGGGCCTGCACGAAGGCACCATCGACCAGCTCGACCGCCTGTTCCGCGAGCGCCTGTACCGCGAAGACGGCCAGGCGCCGGCCACCGACGAGCAGAACCGGCTACGCCTGGACGACTGGGAACTGCGCGCCGACGTGCAGGACGCGTGCAAGGCGCTGTGGCCGCAGGTGACCACCGAGAACCTGTTCCAGCTCACCGACTACGCCGGCTACAAGCACGAGTTCCTCAAGCTGTTCGGCTTCGAGCGCGCCGACGTGGACTACGACGCCGAGGTCGATCCGGACGTGCAGTTCGATTGCATCGAGCTGTAGGAAGCCGGGATTGGGGTTGGAGATGCGGCCGGCGCCTGACGCCGGCCGTTTTTCGTTGGGCGCCTGTCGCGGCTGAAGCCGCTCCTACAAGCGCGCGCATCTCCCTGTAGGAGCGGCTTCAGCCGCGACAGGAGCGATGAACGCCTGCGGCGCGAATCGGATTGGAGATGGCCAGCGCCCGACACGAGCCGTTTTTCGGTGAGTGTCCTGCGTCGCGACTGAAGTCGCTCCCACATGGACGGGGCGGGCTGTACATGCGGCTGCCGGAGCTTCTTGTGGGAGCGACTTCAGTCGCGACGCAGTGGAAAAAAGCCGCTGCCAAGGCACTGCGGTCCAGTTTTTCCCTCCCATCTCCTGTCTACCTGTCGCGGCTGAAGCCGCTCCTACAAGGCAGTACGCGCGCTTTGCTGTAGGAGCGGCTTCAGCCGCGACAGGAACCCGAATCGCCGGCAACGCCAGGCCGCCCACAAAAACGCCGCAACCAGCGCCCCCACGAATCTCCAATCCCGAATCCCCAATCCCGGCCCCTCACCGCTTCACATCGAACCGCCCCGTCCCCACGCAGGCCTGCACGTCGGCCACGCCCAGCGGGTTGAAGTCGCCGGGGATCGAGTGCTTGAGGCAGCCGGCGGCCAGGCCGAAGCGGATCGTGGCCGCGTCGTCCCAGCCGGCGATCAGGCCGTGCAGCACGCCGGCAGCGAAGGCGTCGCCGCCGCCGATGCGGTCGACGATGCCGGTCAGTTCCTCGGCCGGCGCCTGCGCCACGCTGCCGTCGCGGCGCAGCAGCATCGCGCCCAGGCTGTGGTGGTCCACGCTGTGCGCCACGCGCTGGGTGCAGGCCATCGCCTGCAGCTGCGGGAACGCGGCGAAGGCATCGCGCGCGCCGGCCTGCACCCGCGCCTGCGCGCTGTCCTGTGGGTAGTCGTGGCCGAGCACCACGGCCAGGTCGCGGTAGTCGGCGAACAGCACGTCCGCCTGCGCCAGCAGCTGGCGCAGGATGCCCGGCGCATCGCCCTGCCACGCGTCCCACAGCTTGGGCCGGTAGTTGCCGTCGAAGGACACGCGCACGCCGAGTTCGCGTGCCGTGCGCGCGGCCGCCAGCGCGGCGGCCGCGCCGCGTTCGCCCAGCGCCGGGGTCACCCCGGACAGGTGCAGCCACTGCGCGCCGCGCAGCAGCGCCGGCCAGTCGTAGGCGTCCGCGCCGGTCAGCGCGAACGCCGAGCCGGCGCGGTCGTAGGTGACCTCGCTGGGCCGGTGCCCGGCGCCGGTGCTGAGGAAATACAGGCCCATGCGCCCCGGCACGGCACGCACCGCACCGGTGTCCACGCCGTGCCGGCGCAATTCGCCGGCCGCCGCCTCGCCCAGCGGGTTGTCCGCCACCACGCTGACCATCGCCACGGCGTGGCCGAAATGCGCCAGCGATACGCCCACGTTGGCTTCGGCGCCGCCGATGTGCACGTCCAGTCGCGGCGATTGCAGCAGCCGCTCGCGCCCCGGCGCGCCCAGGCGCAGCAGCAGTTCTCCGAAACAGACGATGCGCGATGAGCTCATGACACGGGGTTTCCGTCGCTGGGGAGGAGGGAAGGATGACGCCAAGCGGCGCGGCCGCGACATCCGGATATCGTGACCATCGGTGTCATTCTAGCCCGGGGCCAACGGCGGCCGGCAAGCGGCGGCCGCACCGGTCCCGCGGCGCGCCCTGCGCGAAACCCGGGATTTACCGCCTCTTCGTGCTGCGCTGCAAGATGCCGCAACGTTTCACAGCTGTTAACGTCGTTTTTGACCAGCGGTGTCATCCGCGGCAACACCCACCGAAACAACGCAGTTCATGTAACCCTTGGGAGGGGAGGACATGCAATCTCGTACCGCTAGCCGGAAGACACCGGTTACCTTGCTCGCGCTCTCGATCGCCCTGGCCCTGCAGGCCGGCACCGCTTTCGCCCAGGACGCCGCCGCGCCCCAGGCCGCGCCCGCCGCCTCGTCGGACCCGGCGGTCGACCTGGACACCATCACCGTCACCGGGTACCGCGCCAGCGTCGAGAAGGCGCTGGACATCAAGCGCGGCGAAGCCGGCGTGGTGGACGCCATCGTCGCCGAGGACATCGGCAAGTTCCCCGACCTCAACCTGGCCGAGTCGCTGCAGCGCATTCCCGGCGTGGTGATCACCCGTGATGCCGGCGAAGGTCGTGCTATCACCGTGCGTGGTCTGGGACCGGAGTTCACCCGCGTGCGCATCAATGGCATGGAGGCGCTCACCACCGTGGGTGCCGGCGACCAGAGCGGCGGTACCAACCGCGGCCGCGGCTTCGACTTCAACGTATTCGCCTCGGACCTGTTCTCGCAGCTGATCGCCCGCAAGACGGCATCGGCCGATGTGGAAGAGGGCTCGCTGGGCGCCACCGTCGACCTGCGTACCGCGCGTCCGTTCGATTACAACGGCTTCACCTTTGCCGCCAGCGGCCAGGCCAGCTACAACGCGATGGCCGAAAAGGCCAGCCCGCGCGTGGCCACATTGATCTCCAATACCTGGGCCGACAATACGTTTGGTGCACTATTCTCGGTGGCCTATACCGAACGCCAAGTGCTGGAAGAAGGCTCCAACAGCGGCCGCTGGGCCAATGGCCCGAGCAACGGCGGTTTCAGCGCGACTTCGCCATTCGCCGCAGCGCGTTCGGCCGACGTCTACCACCCGCGTTTTCCGCGCTATGTCCAGTTGGAACACGACCAGCAGCGCCTGGGTGTCACCGGCTCGTTGCAATGGAAGCCCACCGACCGTACCACCGTGTCGCTGGATGCGCTGTACTCCAAGATCGATGCCGAGCGCGACGAGCACTACATCGAGGCGATCTCGTTCAGCCGCAGTCGCGATACCGGCGTTCCGCGCCGCCCCGAGCGCGATGGCAAGCCGGCCACGGTCGTGCGCAATGGCGAGATTCGCAACAATGCGTTGGTATACGGCGAGTTCGACAACGTCGACGTCCGCACCGAGAACCGCCACGACGAATGGAATACCGAGTTCAGGCAGATCAGCCTGGATGTCGAACATCGTTTCAACGATGCCTTCTCCGTGTCTGGCCGCATTGGCACCTCGCGCTCCGCGCACGAGAACCCGGTGCAGACCACCATCATCATGGACAAGTACGACGTCGACGGCTACAGCTACGACTACCGCAACAACAGCCGCGCGCCGGTGCTGAACTACGGCATCGACCCGACCGATCCCACCGGTTGGGAGCTGGCTGAAATTCGTCTGCGTCCGCAGTCGGTAGACAACGACTTCGATACCGGCCAGATCGACTTCAACTGGAACATCAGCCCTGGCTTCCGCCTCAAGGGTGGCGTGCTGGCCAAGGACTACACCTTCAGTACCGTCGAACTTCGCCGGGCCAACGAGGGGGCCGTGCCGACCTTCGCCAACGGCACGCGCATCGTGCCCGCGGACCTGACCGAACAGGCCGGGCTCAAGGGTATCAACGGCAGCCCGGGCAATTGGGTGGTGCCCAACCTGGATGCAGTGGCCGACCTGTTCGACATCTACAGCAACAGCGGCATCTTCGCCGTGGCCCCGCGGGTCAACAACAGCCGCAGCGTCGAAGAAAAAGACCGCGGCGCATGGCTGATG
Organism: Xanthomonas sp.; assembly: GCF_017163755.1. Taxonomy (GTDB): domain Bacteria; phylum Pseudomonadota; class Gammaproteobacteria; order Xanthomonadales; family Xanthomonadaceae; genus Xanthomonas_A. Next base: position 13,703 of record NZ_JAFIWC010000011.1, on the reverse strand, counting down.
GGTGAGTTCTCCACCGACCTGGGACCGATCCCGCTGTCGGGCAACTTCGGCGTGCGCTACGTGCGTACCGAGCAGGAATCCACCGGCTATGCGCTGATCAACAACGTACCTGCGCTGACCACCGTGAGCCGCAAGTACAACAACACGCTGCCCTCGTTCAACCTGGTCGCCGAGTTGAACCCGGACCTGCTGCTGCGTCTGGGCGCGGCCAAGGTGATGTCGCGTCCAGGCCTGGGTAGCCTCACGCCCGGCGTGACCGTGGCCGTGGCCGGGGGCGCGCGCACCGTGGCCGGCGGTAATCCGGATCTGGACCCGATCGAAGCCACCAACGTCGACCTCGGCCTGGAATGGTACTTCAACGAAGGCGCGATGCTCGGTGTGGGCCTGTTCTACAAGGACATCGAAAGCTTCATCCAGACCGCGCGCGAGGTACGTCCGTACTCAAGCAGCGGCCTGCCGGCCTCGTTGCTGGAAGGCACCGGAGCGGGCGTCAACGACGATTTCACTTTCAGCATCCCGTTGAATACGCCCGGCGGCGAGCTCAAGGGTGTGGAAGCAAACTACGTACAGCCATTTACCTTCCTGCCGGGCAAGTGGGCCAACCTGGGCGTGCAGCTCAACTACACCTGGGTCGATTCGCAGATCCAGTACCTGGCAAGCAGCGGCGCCCCGGTGATGAAGAACGACCTGCTCGGGCTGTCGCGTTCGTCGTGGAACGCCACGCTGTTCTACGAAGGCGAATCCTTCGCAGCGCGTGTGTCGGCCACCAACCGTGACGACTACCTGACCCAGGCGCCGGGCACCGAAGCGGGATTCAACTTGGATGGCGTGCACGGCATGACCGGCACCACCATCATCGATGCATCGCTGCGCTACAAGATCAGCAAGCAGCTGGAGCTGAGCCTGGAAGGCATCAACCTCACCAACGAAGCTTCCGACGAATGGGTGTCCTCGCCGCGCACCGGCCAGCTGCCTCTGCAGTACACCGAGACCGGCCGCCAGTACCTGCTCGGCATGCGCTACAAGTTCTGAAGTCTGCGCCCACCGGTGTCGCGCCTCGCGCGCGGCACCGGCAGTGCGCCGCTGCCTGCATACTCGCCGGGTCGGGGGTAGCGAGGATCGCCATGCGGCGGCACGCGCACACGGCGATCGCAAAGGAGCGATATGGAAGAGGCAATCCGCCGCAGCGCCGCCCGCGCTGCCACTCGCGCTATCGGCGCCATGACCACAGTGTGGGAGCGACTTCAGTCGCGACGGGCTCTACCGACAAACCCCATCGCAGCCGAAACACCCCCCTGTAGGAGCGGCTTCAGCCGCGACAGGCACCCACAGTCCGCCGATATTGCGCCGCACGCGCAATGGTCCACGCGGACAGGTCTCCACCCGCAACGAAAACGCCCCAGTACCGGCACGCGCATGATGGTCCGCTGCCTGGGCGCGCTGTCCTGCCTGGCACTCCCGGCCGTCGCCGCACCCGCACCCACCGCAGCACCCGAACTCCTGTTCCGCGTCTCCGCCGACCAAGGCTTCGACGCCGACATCGCCCAAGGCGACGCCAAACCCAATTTCCGCGACAAGGTCGCGCTGGTCCCCACCGGCGTCAAAGGCCAGGCCATCGAATGGGCCGACGACGGCGTCCTCGCCTGGAACGCCCCCGGCAACCTGTACACCCAGCGCGGCACGCTGTCGTTCTTCTGGCGTTCGCGCTACCCCGTGGGCGAAGCGCCGTTCGTGATCTTCCGCGTCGGCTACGCCGACCACAGCAGCTGGGACATGGCCTGGCTGCGCATCGACTGGAACGGCCACGGCTTCGACGCCTTCGTCACCGACGCCAACCTGGCGCGCACCCGCGTGTCGTTCAAGCTCGACAAGAATCCTGCGGCCAGCGACTGGACGCACCTGGCCTTCGCCTGGGACGAAACCCGCGGCGTGCGCCTGTACGTGGACGGCAAGGAAGCCGCGCGCGCCGAGTGCGCGCAGGCCTGCGCCGATGGCGGCTCGCTCGACTTCGACGCCGCGCTGGACCAGTTCGGCCTGGCCGGGCGGGTGATGTCGCCGCACCAGGTGCAGAGCCGCTACAACTTCCTGCGCGGCAGCGACTTCGACGAAATCCGCATCTACGACCGCATGCTCGACGCGGCCGGCGCCACCGCCCTGGCGCGTCAGCAGGAACCGCGCACGGCCGAACTGCCGCGCGAAGACGCCGCGCGCAACGCCTGGCTGCACCGCTACGGCTGGGACCACGGCCGCGCGCCGCCGGCGCTGCAGGCGCCGTCCACGCGCATCCGCAAGGTCGAGTTCGCCGACGCCAAGGACCTCAAGCAGTGGATGTGGAAGGCCACCGACGGCATCGCCGAGACCACCTGGCCCGGCGTCTACAACCGCTCGCGCCTGCCCGGGCGCGACGACTACTTCCAGCTGCCGGACTGGAACACCTACGTCGAAGGCGGCAAGGCGCTGGACCTGGCGCTGCCCGACGAGCCGTTCAGCCGCATCGAGATCCGCGGCGCCGCGTTCGGCCAGGCCAGCTACGCGGCCGGTGGCGAAACGCCCGCGCCGCTGTTCCAGCGCAGCCAAGGCACCGTGCGCAGCGTCGATGAGTTCGAGCGCCGCCGCGGCGGCACCCTGCGCTTCGCCAACACCGCGCAGGAAACCCCGATCCAGGAGATCTGGGCCTACGACGTCAGCGCCGGCGCACCGCCGCAAGCCAGCGCCACGCTCAGCTACACCGTGCGCAGCGACACCGCCCCGGACTACGCCAACCTGGCCGCCTTGCGCGGCTACATCGCCGGCCGCTACACGCCGGGCGAGCGCAGCACCGTGGTCGCGCTGCCGGCCAAGGCGCCGGCACGCAAGCGCGGCGACGAAACACCCGCCACGCCATCGCGGCCGGTCGTGCACGTGCTGATCCCGTCCAGCCTCGGCGATCCGCCGCCGGACCAGCCGCTGATGCGCAGCTGGTCCTACGGCTGGGAGAACATGCACGACGGCCTGGACGGCATCGCCATCGACCTGCCGGCGCTGGACCTGCCGGCCACCCACGACGGCCTGATCCCGCTCAACCTCCGCATCAAGGACCCGATCTGGCCGGCGCGCGACATGCTCGACGTGTCGGTGTCGGTGGCACCGGGCCAGGCGCGCACGCTGTGGCTGGACCTGCGCGACCGCATCCTCACCGACGACAGCCTGATGCTCAGCATCGCCTCGGCCGCGCCCGGCTTCGACGCGCGCGCGCTGGACGGCGCGCAGGTCCGGCTGCTGTTCAAGCCGCGCGCGCAGGCCAGGGCCGAGCACGTCGCCGACCGCTTCAACCAGGTCAAGGACAACTGGGGCTTCCTGGTCGAGGAACACACCACCTCCAAGCGCCAGCTGCTGTACAAGCGCCTGGACGCGGACATCACCGACCTGCTGCGCGTGGACCCCGACAACGCGCTCGGCCGCGAATACTGGAACGACATCAGCTACGGCAACCAGGGCGCGTTGCCGGTCGAACTGCCCACCCCGCCCAAGGGCGTGCCCGGCTGGGCGTTCTGGCAGCTGGAAGACCTCAAGGCCACGCGCCGCTACATCCGCTGGTGGATCGACCAGCGCCAGGTGGACTACGGCGACTTCGGCGGCGGCATCTCCGACGACTCGGACCTGGTGCAGCAATGGCCTGGCGTGGCGCTGATGGGCGTGGACCCGGACAAGCTCAACGCCTCGATGCGCGCGCTGTCCGAGGCCAACTACCGCAACGGCATGTTCGCCGGCGGTCTGTCCACCATCGAGACCGACGAACTGCACGCCTACGAGGAAGGCATCAACCTCAACAGCGCGCTGCTCTACCTCAACTGGGGCGACCCGCTCACCGTCGAGCGGCTGATGGAAACCGTCAAGGCCTTCGACAGCGTCATCCAGGTCAACCCGCACGGCCACCTGCTGTTCGCCAGCAACTGGTTCGGCGGGCGCAAGGTCTACCGCGAACCGAACTGGCAGTGGCAGAAACCCTACTCGTTCCCGGTGCTGCACCCGGCGCTGCTGCTGGGCGGCTACAACGCCGACCCCAGCAGCCGCCGCCTCGTCGCCGGCCTGGCCGACGGCTACCTCGCCCACGCCTACACCAATGCCAAGGGCCAGTGGGCGCTGCCCAACGAGATCAACTGGAAAACCGGCAAGACCCGCGGCGGCGAACTGTTCGAAGGCAGCGGCGGCGCCGACACCCTGCACACCTTCTGGGCCGCCTACCGCTGGACCGGCGAGGCGCGCTACCTCAAGCCCATCGACTACCGCGTGGCCAACGCCGGCCCGGCGGGACTGTCGATCCTCAACGAAAATTTCCTCGACCTGCTCGGCAAGCGCGACAGCTGGGGCGCCGACCTGGCCAAGGCCGCCGCCCAGCCCGACGCGGCCCCCGACTTCGCCCACCACGTGGCCTGGGAAGCCAGCGGCGACACGCGCTACCTGGAAGCGCTGTACCGCGCCGAGACCCGCGACAAGCTGCAGAGCTTCTACATGAACACCGAAGGCCACTGGTGGAGCGACCGCGTCGAATCGCCCACCGTGAACCTGCAGCGCGCCCGCCTGGGCGGCGTGGCGCTCAAGCGCAACCAGACCTACCCCGGCCACACCGTCAGCTGGCGCTTCGCCGACCCCGAAGGCGCCGTGCAGGTCGCCCTGCTGCTGCCCAAGCCGCGCCAGGACCGCTTCACCGTCATCGGCCACAACCTCGACGGCAAACTGCAGCGTGCGCAGATGACCGGGTGGAATGTGGCGGCCGGGCAATGGCGCATGCGCTCGGGCATCGATCGCGATGGCGACGGGCGCATCGACGACAAGGCCGCCACGCGCGAGTTCGCGTTCGAGAAGAGTGGGGCGGTGGACGTGGAATTCCCGGCCGGCAAGACGGTGGTGATGGAGTTCGAACTGGTCGCGCCTGCGGCGATGCCCGTCGAGCAGCGGCCGGATTTGGGGATTGGGCGTGGCGATGTGCGGGTGAGCGCCGATGCCATCGAGGTCACCGTGCACAGCCTCGGCCATGCGGATGCGCCGGCGGGGTTCGTGGTGCTGGAAGACGCGCGTGGCCGGGAATTGGCGCGGGCGGCGTTTCCTGCGTTGGAGGCGCCGCGGGATATGGAGGCGAAGACGGCGATGGTGCGGTTGGCGATGCCGGGTGGCGTTAGCGGCGAGGGTGCGCGGTTGCGGGTGGCGACGGAAGGGGAGGTCGCGGAGGTCACGCAACTCAACAACAAGCTCGTTGTGCCATGAACGGATGCCGGCGCGCCCTTGCGCGCCGGTCCGATGCAGATTGGCGGATCTGGCCGCCAGCGTGTTCGCTGCGCGCGCTCGCCTCTTTCTGCTCGTCGGATGGATCGGGATCGCGACAGTGGCGCCGCAGCTTCCTTCGACAGGCTTAAGTTCCGGGAGACTTAGAGCCTAAACCGCGTTCAAGCCGCTCATTGACTCAGCCCGTGCTTTGCCGGCTTGAGCGACGAAAAAAAAACGGGGCCGCCTTCTCGCCCGAGGCCGTTGCGCTTGGGTAGCCTTTCTGTACTATCAGGCGCATGGAGCGCCTCGTTCAAGCTGTAACCGGCGTATCAGCACGTAGCAAGTAAAGGAGTGCTTGTGAAAACCTATAGGCTCTTGATCGCAATATCATTGATTGGTGCGGCCATAATCTTCGCCTGGACGATGTGGCGCGAGAAGGATGAATCCGGAGCGACATTGCCGCCATCGGCGGCGGTCGCGCAGAGCGAGCGCACTATCGGGAACGCACCTCCCCCCTCGTCTCCCCACGGGGATCGCGGTGGCAAGAAAATTTCTCTCGGCACCCCCCTGACTGAACAGCTGGTCTCGCTCGGACACCAGGCCAAAGATGATCCTGCGTTGGCGTATGGCGTCGCAGAAGCACTCTTTAATTGCAGGAACATAGAGGCTGCCGAAGATCAGCTCGTCAATGGCGACATGAACGGCATGTCCGAGCTTCAAAAAGTGTCAGCTGCCAAGGAAATCGACGACGCGTCAGCGGCTTGCGCAGGCCTGGGCGATACGTCTGAAGTTAGATACGACCTCGTTTCCAATGCTGCCAGGGCGGGGATACTGGATGCGCAGATCAATTATCGGGCCATTGCCGCCGATTTTGTTGCGTCGGAAGCAGCCCTGAAAAGAGACGATACTTCTAGGGAATTCAAGCGAAACGCGGTCTTTTTTGCCGAGACTGCCGCTCGGACTGGCAGGGCGGACGCTTTGTACAACGCCTACGATATCTATTCTTCGGACATTTTCGGGGTAAGAGATCCGGTTGTGGCCCATGCGTACCTGCTTGCATACCAGAAAAAGGCTCGAAGCAACGGCGCAGCCAGTCTGGTGCAGGCGGAACAAAAACAACTGTCGGCTCAGCAGCTGGAGCGCGCGCGGCGTTTGGCGGGTTCAATGTAGTCAACACAAGGAGAGTCCGATGCAAAAGGTGAAAGTGGGACTGCTTTTGACGTTGCTGATCGGTGGGGTGGTGCTGGCGGGTGAACATGTCGGAATATTCAGGGGGTGCGACGATTGCTCGCTGGGCTCGTTCTCCGGCCCCGAAGAGAGCATCTTTATCCGAACCACGGTCAATCAATCCGTCAATAGCTGGATCGATGGCAAAGGCAATCCGCGAGAAGTGACTCTTTGCAATGGCAGCCGCATGTGCGGAAGATATCAATACATAAAGCTCAGCGGCATGTTTCAACGATTAGGGACGCGGTTCCCGGATCCTAAATACGGCAACTGTGGCACGGGTGCAAATTGCCTGCCCATGTGATGCTTGGGGCGAGCCGGAAGCATCTGCACTTGGCGGGCGCGAGCTCGCCAAGTGCAGTCGTAGCCGCCTGCCTGCGCGCCTGGAGCGCGTACTTGGCCAAGGCCGCCGCCATGCCCGACGCGGCCCCCGACTTCGCCCACCACGTGGCCTGGGAAGACAGCGGCGATACCCGTTACCTGGAAGTGAAAGCGCTGTACCGCGCCGAGACCCGCGACAAACTGCAGAGCTTCTACATGAACACCGAAGGCCACTGGTGGAGCGACCGCGTCGAATCGCCCACCGTGAACCTGCAGCGCGCCCGCCTGGGCGGCGTGGCCCTCAAGCGCAACCAGACCTACCCCGGCCACACCGTCAGCTGGCGCTTCGCCAACCCCGAAGGCGCCGTGCAGGTCGCCCTGCTGCTGCCCAAGCCGCGCCAGGACCGCTTCACCGTCATCGCCCACAACATCGGTAGCAAACTGCAGCGGGCGCAGATGACCGGCTGGAACGTCGCCGCCGGGCAATGGCGCATGCGCTCGGGCATCGATCACGACGGCGACGGGCGCATCGACGGCAAGCCCGCCATGCGCGAATTCGCGTTCGAAAAGAGCGGGGCGGTGGACGTGGAATTCCCGGCCGGCAAGACGGTGGTGATGGAGTTCGAACTGATCGCGCCTGCCGCGGTGCCGGTCGAGCAGCGGCCGGACCTGGGGATTGGGCGTGGCGATGTGCGGGTGAGTGCGGATGCCATCGAGGTCACCGTGCACAGCCTCGGCCATGCGGATGCGCCGGCGGGGTTCGTGGTGCTGGAAGACGCGCGTGGCCGGGAACTGGCGCGGGCGGCGTTTGCTGCGTTGGAGGCGCCGCGGGATTTGGCGCCTAGGATCGCGAACGTGCGGCTGGCAGTCCCGGGGGACGCCACTACAAAAGGAGGCCGGTTGCGGGTGGTCAGCGAGGGTGAGGTGGACGAAGTGACGCAGCGCAATAACACGATGGAGTTGCCTTGATAAGCAGGGCATAAGCCAACAGCACCCCTTCTATAGCGGGAGGCGTCGTCACAAGGAAGCGACTTCGGGACAGAATTTACATTTGTCTCCACACGCCGCACTGCGTCGTGCTACAACAGAATCGTCTATCTGGGAGAAGGGACTCCCATCGGACCTTTTGAATGGTTGCGCGTGCTTGCGGTGTGCGGCGCACACCTCAGTACGCGCCAGGAAAGCTAGAACTCGACATTTCTCAGGGGGAATCGATGTTCACCAGAGTTTCGATCATTGCGGCGATAGCTGGGTTCGCCCTGTTCCCGACCGCCCCATCCGCGGATGCCCGGGTACGCGCGTTCGGCGCATATCACACATCTAGCCACGGTGGGTCAGTACCCGTCGGGCCACGGCTCTTCGCATAAGGGCGGTAGTTATCATAGTCCGAGCACCAACAATCAATACCGTCGGCATAAGTCCTAGTTCCATAGCTACGACTTAATGGCGTAAAGCGCAACTGGTCAGATTGCGGTTCTCTGACTCTGGCACCATACAATAAACCACCGTCGGCACATGAATAATCCTTTATTACGACTTCCCTCTCGATATGAAGACCTCGATCCAGCATTTAGAGGTCGCCTCCGACCAAACGCTGACCTTATCGCGCTAGTCCAGCGCTCTTTTCAAAGCATGCGTATGGGGGGCGGTATCCGATTTCTTCCCCTGTATGGAATTAGCGGAGCGGGCAAGAGTTCGGCAGCCTTGGAACTTGAGACCCATCTGCCTGAGTCCAAAGTTGTGCAGTTGAGCCGTGCAGCCGTCCAAAGCAGGACTGTTCTGGAACACGAAATTGCGGATGCACGCTCACGCCTCCGGCCTGACCAGTTGCTTATAGCGGTTATCGATCAACATGAAGAATCGGTGGCTGAGCGAGGCAATATTCCGACCGCGTTCGTCGAGTCTTTGGCGCTGCTGGATCGAGGCACGCTACGCATGACACCGGTGCTTTTCATTTGGCTCACGACCAGTCGTGAGTTTCAGTCTCACTTAGCCGACGCCACCAATCGAAATCAGCGCATTCTAGTTTCGCGAGATTTCTCGCTTTCCGGACCGGAAAAAGGAGAATGGCCGGCCATTATTGAAGACACGTTCCGCTTTCACAATGGTGGTAGAGACCTGGCTGACTATGAAGTCCTTACTCCAGACCTTATCGAAGTTGCTCACGCCGGCCACTCCCTAGGCGAAGCGATTGCGACCACTGGCGAACGGCTTTATGCCTTCAACCCCAGTTTGCACGATCTTTCGCAATACATGGTCGTAATGCTATGGCCGGTCTGCGACGGGCTTCGTATCCAGCGAGTCCAACAATTTACAGACGCGCGCCAAGGCTACAAGCTGGACTGGAACGCGTGGTATAGAGATCTCAACAACGAAGACAAGAAGCAGCTACCACTACAAGCTTTAAATCGGGCTCGGCTGTATTTCGACTTGCGACTGGTGCCAATTGCAGCCGCTGACCTCTACCCCCTTTGCCAGGAACTGGATAACGATTCTTTCCGCCTGCATCGTACGTACTTGGAGCGATTGGGCAACACACACTTCGTTACAATTCTGAGGGACGAATGGAATCCTGATGGGTATGCGCCGCTTCGCGAGCGCGAATCGCAACGCGCGACTCGTGCTAAGGACTGGTACGAAACGGTAACTAGCTCGCCTACCAAGCTTGGGCAACGTATTGCGCGAGCGCTCAGAGATATTAGCGTGCAAGCACAACATGAAAGAATGGTTGAATCGCCGCACTCGCGGGTTCGAGCAGACGTCTTTGTTACTCGACAGCCTACGCCCCCGAATGTAATCGTCGAGCTAAAGGCATTCTCGTCGGCAAACACGATGCCATCAACCATTAGCGATGCAATCAAGACCACACTTAGAAGGCATGCACAACTTGCTGGATTCCTTCCGCGGCAGTAAAGCAAACGAGGGCTACGGCGCACTTCTTCTGTGCCCGGCATCCTAAAAGTGCACTCTGACGCGGGATCTCGCTCTATCTCAACAAACAAAGTACGGAGGTAATTAAGCGACCAGTTCTTATTGGCTGTCGCGATAGTGTCTGATTGCACGCGCAGTAGGCGACGAGCAGGCTTGCATCGTCCTCATCGCCATTCATTAACCGAACCCGCTTCGCGGTTCGGCTTAACTCAGTCGCTAGACGGCTTATCAAGCAATGTAGCAGCTCCATCTCATTCAATGTGGTTTCATGGAAATTATTATTTTAATCAACCCAATAGGAGAAATGAATGCCTAACGAAACCGTGAGTGTCACTGGTCCCGTCCGTGTCCAGTCGGATTGTAAGGAGCGGGTGGCGCTTGACCTCGCTCAACTCATCGCTACGCATTCCAGGATCGACTTCGATCGAAAGGATCAGGCATACTGGCTTTCCCTCTACGCCGAGTGTCTACGCGTCACTAAGGGCGGAACCCCAGCCTGAGCCGTCAAAAATTCATTCTAGCCAAAACTGGAAAATAGTGGGAAATAGGGTTCAGAGTACAATTTTCTTTTCTGTCTGGCACCATAGAGAATGCACTCTGCCCTACCCTGAAAGCCTTGATGGCTATGGTTTCATTAGGTGGCTGAAGGGGTCGCCATAACCCCAGAACGTACCACCGAGACCAATAGTGGGAGGTCCAAAAAGAGCACTGCGCAATGAAAGATCTACCTCTACCCACTCCGCGTTGTGGACATAATGAAATAGCTGTAAGGCAAGAAATTGGGCGGCTACTGCGTTAAGCGCCGACTCTAATGATGCGCTGGATAGATGTGCAAGTCTCTGATGCTTGAGTTTATTATATCCCTTGCTCCACCAAGGTGGCCTTTGAGCACCAGTCCAACCTCGCCATGGTTGAACCCTAATCATGTAACGAGAGATCTCAACCTGACAACTGCATAATTCGGGAAATTTCTTAGTAAGTATGGGGTAGTATTCGGAAATAGTACCGGCTTTCTCGGATGGCGCAAGGATTGCACATATGTCGCGATGAATTGAATCAACCTCAGAAGCGGCAAGAAGTATTATCTTTGCAAATTCATTTGAATAGCACGAGAAATTCTTCTCAGAAAACTCTACGTAACGTGTGCACGTAACAAGTTCGGCCTCAACTGCCAAAAAATAGTTCCAATGCTTAGGCTGCCTTGGCATATCGCATCAACGCATCATTTGGTTATGCATCATATACGTCAAACACCGCTTGCGAGCGAGAGTGGGTGTGCCAGATCCTCGCGCTCTCATCTTGCTAGTTGACATTTCATGCAGCGAGTAGCAATCTCTAAGCCAAGGAGCGTAGAAACTCCTCTAACAGCGGTACCCACCTCCGACAAACCGGTGGGTTTTTTGTGCCTGATCATCAGGTGCAACCGACGCGATGCCTGCGTCGGGAGGGCGGCTAATACAACACCCTTCGGGGAAATACGCCCGCCGTCTGTTAGCGGTTTCTAACCTCCCGACATCCCGTCGCCGGTCGGCGGCGGGTTTCTGGCCGTCAAGGAGGGCTTCGCCATGCGTCAACCGTCATCCCGCCCCGCCACCGCGCGCAAGCGTGCATCGCGTCACTCGCACTGCCCGAACTGGCGCATCGTGGAGCCTACGCTCAGCCCCATGCTGACGCCCGAGCAGGTCGCCGCCGCCAACGCAGCCGATCTTGCCCGCCAGCAGCGCGCCCCTCGCCGCCCGCGCCCGCCGCAGCAGTGCACCATTGGCAGCGGCCCCGGCGCCAACGACACGAGCGTGCCCGCGGTGCGCCTGTCCGGCCGCTGGCTGGAGGAACTGGGCTTCGCCATCGGCCAGAAAGTGCACGTGCGTGTGCGCCGCGGCGAACTGGTGGTGAGCGTGGCCGCCGAAGGCTGACGCGCCCGCGCACCTGCTGCCATCAACGCGCCCGGCCGGCCGCGATTCGGCGGCCGCCTGCCTCGGCGCTCCCGGGAGGTCTCGTCATGCCGTGTCCGGCCCTGTCCCTCATCCGCTGTCCGCTGGGCGCCCTGCCCGCTGTCTCCCCGCCGGGTGCCGCCACGCCCCATCCAGCGCGGGGAGACCGCTGACATGGCCCCCGATCCGGTTGTCTTCGGCCTCACCCTCGACCAGCTCGATACGCTCGATCGCCTGGTCCGCACCATCGCGGCCCACGGCGACATGATCGCCACCGGCGCAGGTGCCTGCCTGGATGCGCAGACCCTGCCTGCACTGGGCGACGCCATCTACGATGCCGCCCGCGCCGCGCGCGGGATCCTCGACCAGGTGGGCGAGCAACGGCTTGAAATGTCTGCAGCCGCAACAAAGGTGCCGGCGGAAAGGTCCAGCTGAGTTGGGTGCCATCAGTCCTCTACTGGATCGCACTACAGCTAAATGGCCGCACATCGCCGAGCCCGCGGCACCAAGTGCCCTCGGCTGATAGGCGGCCCTGTCAGGTATTGATGCCGGCCGATAGGGTGAGGTGAGTCACGTTTACTGGCGCCGTCCACAAGATGCTCCAAATATCAGAATTTCCCTACCCTTCAAAGGGTAAACGGGGTCAGAGTAGATTTTCCCTGTGATCGGCACTATAAAAAGCGCACTCTGACCCCAGTTCTTGTGGCTGAACGATCACATCGCTGGGCGGATTTAGGGTTACGTGGCAGTCACTTTAACTATTCCGCCTCGCCTATTCGCACATGCCGCTTTTCGAAGCCAAAATTCTTCCCAACTCAACCATGTCGCATACATACTACTCACAGCGAATAGGAACTAACCCCAACCTATCCGGTCTTCCCCTTCCGGATGTTATCGGTCTTTTTATTCGGGTTTTCGACCAGCTTCGCAATGAGGGCTACTTCCACGAGTCTTTTGGATACGAGTGTGTTGATGCGGGCGACATTCAAGGTCTCGTCAAAGATATTGAGTTGGAGATGCTTCTTACCATTCGCAAAAAGCATCTTTGGCCCATGCATGAAAATGCAAAAATCTATACGGAAGATGACTTCTTCGATATGGTTGAGTTTTTATACCAACACGTTTCGAAACCAATTGATGGCGATTATCACGGTTACGGCGACTGTGGAATGCATTGGAACACTTTTAACAAAATGCAGGGGCAGGCAGAGTATCGAAATAGGGTTAATACGGTGCTCGCTCATTATGTAAAAGCGTTTGAGGTGTCTCCTAATGGAGAGGTTCTACAGAAGCCGGAGGCTGGGTTTGAGCAGATTTTTGACGCAGACATTCCCGCTAAGGATGCAAATGTCGCAGAGCGACTGAAGGCAGCGATACTGCGCTATCGGCGGCATGGATCAACCATAGATGATCGTCGCCAAGCGGTGCGTGACTTGGCTGATGTGCTGGAATATCTCAGACCTAGGGTAAAATCTTTGTTGACGTCTTCAGACGAGCGTGACTTATTCAACATAGCAAACAACTTTGGTATAAGGCACCATAACGATCAGCAAAAGACGGGCTATGACGCTAGCATCTGGCTTAGCTGGATGTTCTATTTCTACCTCGCAACAATACACGTTGTAATGCGGAAAATTGATAAGCAAGGGAGGTAAAGATAGTAACTTTCTGGAAGCTGGATTGCTTGGCGAACAAGAACGGGGATTGGGTTCTTAAGAAATCAACCTGACCCCGTTTCCTCACATTGCGGCTGCGCAGGCCGCTTACTGAGGTGTTAAGCCACATGGCCGACTCTCACATCGATCTTATCAAGCATGTTATCCCACTCTGGTATGCCAATGTCGCCTGGGCTAAAGAGCTGCATGTTCGTGCGTTTGGTTTAGCGGAGCCTCAAGACATTCTTAGCCGGGAGCATCGCCACTTTCATGCCATTCCGAACACCTGCTGGTTTATCCGGTCGCACGGAGAACAGGGGTCAGAGTCTGAGGTATCCCCACGTTTTCCCGAGTAGGATCAACCGGCTAACGGCGGCCCGGCTGGAAACAGGTG
>NZ_JAFIWC010000010.1 GCF_017163755.1 Xanthomonas sp. | reverse complement strand
CCCCCCGCCATTCCCGCGCCTGCGGCCGCACCGTCGCCGCCGGCTCCGCCGCGCCCGCCGATGCCGCCGAAGGCGCCCCCGCCGCCGTCGCCCGGATCGGCATCGAACGTCACCATCTACTCGAGCGACCACCGCGACGGCTCGGTGATGCTCGAGGGCGGCCATGTCCACGTCTACGGCAGCAGCGACGACCTGCGCGAGGCGCGGCGCCTGCGCCGGGGCGGCGAAACGCTGTGGTGGTTCCGCCAGGGCGACCGGCGCTACGTGGTGCGCGACGCGGCGACGATCCAGAAACTCAAGGCGGCCTACGCGCCGGTGACGGCGCTGGCGCAGCAGCAGGGGCAACTGGGCGAGCAGCAGGGACGGCTCGGCGAACGCCAGGGCGCCATCGGCCAGCAGCAGGGCGAACTCGCGCAACGCCAGGCGGCGTTCGCGGCCGACGATGCGCGATTGGCGGCGGCCGACGCGGCGCGAGCGGCGAACGGGCAGGGCGGTGGGAGCGGCGAACGGCAGCGTTCGGCCGACGACGGCAAACGCGCCGACCTGGACCGGCGGATGGCGGAACTGGGGCGGCGCCAGGCCGAACTGGCAGCGCAGCAGGTGCCGCTCGCCCGGCAGCAACAGGCGCTGGCGCAGCGGCAGCAGGCGGCCGAGCTCGCGCTGCGCGGCGAACTGGCGCGCATCACCGCGCAGGCCGTGGCCCAGGGCACGGCGCAGCCGGTGCCGCATTGAGCGTGCATTCGCTTGGCGGGTGTAGCGCGCACGGGCCGCGCCTGTTCCCGAACCTGCTGCCGGCGCTGCTGAAACGCTTCGCCCTGACGCTGCTCGCGCTGTGCGCCTGTATCGTTGCCCACGCGCAGACGCTGCCGTGGCAGGCGCCGCACGATGCGACGCAGACCGACGCGGCGATCGCCGCGCTGGCCCAGGCGCTGCTGGCGCAGACCCCGGACGACGGCAGCGACGCCGCGCTGGCGCAGCGCTTCCGCCTGCAACTGGCCAGTGGCGATGCGCGTGCGGCCTTGGCGAGCCTGCAGCGGCTGAGCGCACTGCGCCGCGACGCCGCCTCGCCGCAGCGGCGCGCCGACGATCTGCTCTACCTGGTCCATGCGCGCGCATTGCTCGCCGCCGACTTCGAGCGCGGCTACCGCGACGCATTCGCTTCGACCTATGCCGCGCTCGACGATCGCGCCGCGGCGCTGGCGATGCGCGCGCTGAGCATCGATCCGGCGGAGCTGCGCCAGTCGCTGCAGCAGAGCCTGCAGGCGGCTGCCGCGCGCTCGTCGCTGCCGCGCGATACCGCGCTGGCCCTGGTGCGCCTGGCGGTGGCCGCGCGCGCCTTCGAACGCGCGGCTGCGCTGGTCCCGGCGCTGGTCGCGCAGGACGACGCGCGGCGCTACCTGATCCAGCGCGACGTGGTGGTGCCGCTGCGCGGAACCGACGCGGCGCTGTGCGCGCTGATCGTGCGCGGCCGCGGCGCCGCGCCGCCGCGCCAGCCGACCCTGCTCAACTTCACCATCTACGCCGATCCGGTGGCGAACTTGAACGAGGCGCGGCGCAGCGCGGCCAACGGCTACGCCGGCGTGATCGGCCTGAGCCGTGGCAAGGGCTGCGGGCGCGGCACGGTGACGCCCTACGAACACGACGGCGAGGACGCGGCGGCGCTGATCGACTGGATCGCCGCGCAGCCGTGGAGCGATGGCCGCGTCGGCATGTACGGCGGCAGCTACGAGGGCTTCACCCAGTGGGCCGCGGCCAAGCACCGGCCGCGCGCGCTCAAGGCGATGATGGCCTCGGTCAGCGCCGCGCCCGGCATCGACGTGCCGATGGAAGGCAACATCTTCTACAGCTTCGTCTACTACTGGCCGTTCTACGCCGCCAGCGGCAAGGGCCTGGACAACGCGGCGATGCAGGACCGCGCGCGCTGGTCGGCGATCTTCGCCAGCTGGTATGCGCAAGGCGGCGCGTACCGCGAACTGGACCGGCTCGGCGGCCCGCCCAATCCCTGGTTCCGGCGCTGGCTCGCGCATCCGGGCTACGACCGCTACTGGCAGGCGATGATCCCGTACCGCCGCCAGTTCGCCGCGATCGACCTGCCGGTGCTGACCACCACCGGCTACTACGACGACGCCCAGCCCGGCGCGCTGTACTACTTCCGCGAACACCACGCCTGGCGGCCCGGCGCGAACCACTACCTGCTGATCGGCCCGTACGATCACATCCGCGCGCAGCGCGGCACGGTCGGCCCGCTGGGCGAGGCACGCGGCACGCTGCGCGGCTACGCCACCGATGCGGCGGCGCAGCTGGATCTGGGCGAGCTGCGCTACCAGTGGTTCGACCATTGGTTCAAGGGCGCGCCGCGGCCGGCGCTGTTGCGCGACCGGGTCAACTACCAGGTGATGGGCGCGAACCGGTGGAAGCACGCGCCGAGCCTGCAGGCGATGGGCCGGCCGCAGCGCTTTTACCTCGACGCGCAGCGCGACGACGCCGGCCGCTACCGGCTCGCCACCGCGCCGCCGGCGCCGGGCGAGGTGGCGCAGCGTGTGGACCTGGCCGACCGCCGCGACGCCGGCCAGGACGCGGTGGGCGGGGACATCGTCGACCGCGAACTGGACCAGCACAATCGCCTGGTCTACGCCAGCGCGCCGTTCGCCACGCCGGTGGAGATCAGCGGCCTGTTCTCCGGGCGGCTGCAACTGGTCCTCAACAAGCGCGACGTGGACCTGAGCATCGCGCTGTACGAGCAGACCGCCGCCGGCGACTACGTGCAGTTGTCCTATCGGTTGCTGCGCGCGAGCTACCTGCACGACCGCAGCCGGCGCCGGCTGTTGCATGCGGGCGTGCCGCAAACGCTGGACTTCGCCGCCGAACGCCTGACCAGCCGGCGCCTGCAGGCCGGCAGCCGCCTGCTGGCGGTGGTCGGGCCGATCAAGCAGGCGCAGCTGCAGATCAACTACGGCAGCGGCAAGGACGTCAGCGAGGAGACCGTGGACGATGCCGGCGTGCCGCTGCAACTGCGCTGGTCCTCGCGCAGCTACCTGCAGATTCCGCTGGCGGTGCCGTAGGGCGCGTCCCGCACACTACGGTGCCGGCGATACCGAGGCGGGGAGCTGGTCTGCCCGAATCCCGCATCGATTCCGGCATCACTGCGTCTTGATCGGCAACGCCGCTGCGAAGGCGGCGCTCGCGTGCGCGCGTCGCGTCTCGTCGCCTGGAAGAATGTCATTGCTCGCCCGCGCACGAACGGCGCTACGTGCTGCGGGAAGGGAAGCGCGAGCACCGGATTTTGCAGTCAGCAAATGCTATGGGAGCGGCTTCAATCGCACGGGTTTGCCGGTAAAGCCCGTCGCGACTGAAGTCGCTCCCACAATGGCATCGTCCGCACCGAAGTGCTCCAGCGGCCGCTTCGCCGATCCGCGGCGGTCGATCGTGAACGGCTTCTGCAGCGAACGGGTTCGCTGGTGATTCGCGCCGAGCGTGCGGCCTGGACGTCAGGGCCGCTCCTTTCACGTTCGACCTGCGCCTGCGGGCCGTGCGACGGAATGCGCGCTAGCGCTGCACCGCGACGTCCGCGACGTCCGCGCCGGCGGCGGGCGCGGCTGGCGCCGCGACCGAAACGTTGCCGCTGCGCGATGGCGTGCCGGAGATGCGGTTGACCGCGCGGATGGCGTCCATCGCCGCGGCCGCGGCCGCTTCCGGGCTGGTCGTGCGCGGTGTCGCCACCGCGGCGGCAGGCGCCGCGGCGGACGGCGGCGTGCGCGCCGCAGGCGCGGGCGCGCCGGCGCCAGGCGCTGCCGCCGTTGCGGTCGCCGCCGTGGCCGCGGCGCGCTTGTCCGCCGCCGCCGCCGCCGGCGCCTGCGCCTGCGCCGCCGTCGCGCCGCTCAGGTCCGGCACCTTGGTGTCGGCATCGGTCTGCGGCGTGCCCAGCGCGACCGCCTGGTCGCTGCCGGCCAGCGCGGCGTCTTCGGCGTCCTTGGTCATCACCACGATGCTGATGCGGCGGTTGATCGGATTGTCCGGCACCTGCTTGTCGAACAGCACCGACGACGCCAGGCCGACCACCCGCGACACCTTCTCCGCACCCATGCCGCCGGTTTCCAGCTCGCGGCGCGCGGCGTTGGCGCGGTCGGCGCTCAGCTCCCAGTTGCTGTAGCCGTTGCGCCCGCTGTACAGCGTGGTGTCGGTGTGGCCGGTGATGCTGACCCGGTTGGGCACCTGGTTGATGAAGGCCGACAGCTCGTGCAGGATGCTGCGGGTATACGGCTTGAGCACCGCGCTGCCTAGGTCGAACATCGGCCGGTTCTCCTTGTCCACGATCTGGATGCGCAGGCCGTCCGGGGTCAGGTCCAGCAGCAGCTGGTCCTTGAACGGCTCCAGCGCCTGGCTCTTGTCGATCGCCTCCTTCAGTTCCTGCATCAGCGTTTCCAGGCGCTGCTTCTCCTTCTCGCGTTCGGCCGCCTTGTTCTCGGTATCGCCCTTCAGGCTGCGGCTGCCGAACGGATCCTTGTTGTCGCCGCGCTGCAGGTCCGATGCGCCGCCGAGCTTGATCATCGAGGTGCTGGCGCCGCCGGGGCCGGCCATGCCCGGGCTGGGCGCGGTGCTCTTGCCCGACAGCGGGCTGGGATTGCGGAAATATTCGGAGATCGCCGCGCGCTGCTCCTTGCTGGTGGCCGCGACCAGCCACATCACCAGGAAGAACGCCATCATCGCGGTGACGAAGTCGGCGAACGCCACCTTCCACGCGCCGCCGTGATGGCCGCCGCCCTGGACCTTCTTGACCCGACGGATGACGATCGTGGGCTTGGCTTCGGCCATGACCGCGGCCCTACTTGATCGTCTTCAGATGCTGCTCGAACTCCGAGAAGCCCGGGCGCACGTCCGACGGCAGCGTCTTGCGCGCGAATTCGAGCGCGATCTTCGGGTTGTAGCCGCGCAGGCAGGCCAGCAGCGCGGTCTTCACCGATTCGTAGATGCGGCTGTCCTGCTCGGCGCGCGCGCCCATCGCGGTGGCCAGCGGGGCGACGAAGCCATAGGCCAGCAGGATGCCGAGGAAGGTGCCCACCAGCGCCGCGGCCACGTGCGCGCCGACTTCCTCGATCGGCCCGCCGATCGAGCCCATGGTGATCACGATGCCCAGCACCGCCGCGACGATGCCGAAGCCGGGCAGGCCGTCGGCCACCGTAGTCAGCGCGTGCGCCGGCGCCAGCGCCTCGTGGTGGTGCTTCTCCAGTTCCAGCTCCAGCAGCGGCTCCAGTTCGTGCGGCTCGATGTTGCTGCCGATCATCAGGCGCAGGCAGTCGGTCATGAAGTCGAGCAGGTGATGGTCGGCCACCACCTTCGGGTAGTTGCCGAAGATCGCGCTCTCGCTCGGCTTCTCCACGTGGTCTTCCAGCGCCATGAAGCCGTCGCGGCGCGCCTTGTTGAGCAGCTCGTAGACCAGGGTCAGCACTTCCTTGTAGTCGGCGGCCTTGTACTTGGGCCCCTTGAACACGGCCAGCGCACCGACGAAGGTTTCCTTGACGGTCTTGGCCGGGGTGCTGACCAGGAACGCGCCGAGCGCCGCGCCGCCGATGATGACCAGCTCGAACGGCTGCCACAGTGCGCCCAGCTTGCCGTGCGAGGCGACATAGCCGCCCACGACGCTGAGGATCACCACAAGGAAGCCAACGATGATGAGCATGGCGGAAGCCGGTCGACGCGGAAGGGATATTCAAGTTTCGGCGCGCGCGCGGCTTTCTGAAGGGGCGGGCCGGCCGGCGGCGGGCGCCGAACGTGAATCGGCGGCCCTGTCGGCCGCCGATCCGGGGCATGGCGTGGCCGCGTCGCCTCAGCCGGTGACGCCGCTGGCCTGCTTGCTGCACTTGAGCGCCTCGCCCCCGGCCAGGGTCAGCGTGGCCTCGCCCTGGTGCTCCTGGAACGTGTTGCCCTGGGCATCGGCATAGCGCGCGCCGGATGCCGTTTCGGTGCTGTGCATGGACAGGCGCAGGCCATCGACGGCCAGCTGGACGCGCTCCTCGGCCGGTTCGAACACTGCCTCGACCGGTTTGTCGCCGCACAGCCAGCGCGTGGCCAGGCCATCGTCGGCGCTGGGCGTGGCGGCGGGGCGGTCGGTGGCGCCGGGTACGCCGGTGGGGATGGCCGGTGCCGCCGGACGCGGCGCCGGTGCCGTGGCCGGATCCGCCGCAGGTGCGCGCCGATCGCAACCGGCCACGCTCACGGCCGCGGCCAATGCGACGGCGAAAGATGTGGGTAAGTGACGAAACATGGCGACCTCTCTGGCTTCGGGAGAGGCCGTCCAGCCTAGGCGTGCCGACGTAGCGGCACGTGAACGGTGATTGCCATCCCGCCAGCGTTGACAGGCTAGGGCTTGTCAGCGCTATCGGAATAGGCCACGCCGCGCTTGGGCGCGTGCGGGGCAAGGAAGAGCGAGGGAGCTTATGCCGATAAGCGACCGAGCGATGACGCTGCACCGTGCGCGCCCAAGCGCGGCCCTTCGGGTTGCCATGTCCGGCGCCCAGGCGGCCGCGCGCGGCTTGGACAGGCGGCCAGCCTGCCGCGGCGCCACGCACGACCACCTGGACGCCGGACATGACAACGTGGCCTATTCCGATAGCGTTAACAGGCCCTAGGCCGGCTCGGTCTCGCCGCCGCCGCGGTGCAGCGGGTTGGGCAGCGCCTGTCCCTGCTCGGTGAAGCCTAGCGACACCGAATTCAGGCAATGCCGCTCGCCGCTGGGCGGCGGGCCATCAGGGAACACATGGCCCAGGTGGCTGTCGCAGCGCGCGCAGACGATCTCGGTGCGCACCATGCCGTAGCTGGTGTCGCGCAGTTCGCGCACGTGCTGGGGGTGGTAGGGGGCGAAGAAGCTGGGCCAGCCGGTGCCGGAGTCGAACTTGGCGCTGGAGCGGAACAGCGGCAGCCCGCACAGCCGGCAGGTGTAGACGCCTTCCAGCTTGTTGTCCAAAAACACGCCGCAGAACGGCGCCTCGGTGCCGTGCTGCAGCAGCACGCGCCGTTCCTCGTCGTTGAGGCCGGCGATCAGCTGTTCGCGTTCGCTGGGACTGGGAGGCGTGAGGTCGAATCGGCTCATGGCGGGCGGGCCTTCGATGGAGAGGGATGCGCTGAAGATGAGGGCGGGCGCGATGGCGATCAAGCCGCGCCGCGTTCACCGCATGCGCAGGTGCCGCGCGCTAGCCTGCGGTTCCACACAACGCTTCGGAACCGCCATGTCCGTTTCCCGCCTGTGGCTGCTGTCGCTGGTCCTGCTGGCGCCCATGGGCGCGGCGCAGAGCCTCGATCCGGCCCCCAGATCGCCGACCGCCACGCGCCAGGCCACCGCGCTGAAGCCGCCGCCGGCGCCCGCCGCCACGCCCGCGCCGCCGACTTCGCCGATGTCCAGCGGCGTCGGCCAGCGCGCGCAGCCGGCGCCGATCCCGCAGCAGGGGCCGGCGCAGCCGACGCCGTCGCCGCTCGGCAACACCGCGCCGTCGGCGGCCAAGCCGGCAGCGCCGGCGGTACGCACCCCGTCCAAGGTCTACGACCGCAGCGGGCGCCTGGTGCCCGGCGCGGTGCAGGTCGCGCCCAACCGGGTGCTGGATACGCGCACCGGGCGCTACTACAACACCTTGCCCAGCGGCGACGGCCAGCGCATCGCCGAGTAGGCCGCGCAGCGCGCGCGATGGCGCCGCCGCGATCCGTGGCCGCGATCCTCACGGGCCGCTGCCTAGACTCGACGGCCCAGGCACCGCCGGTGCCTGCGGGCAACCCGCATGAGGAGAACCGATGAGCAAGCTTCCCGACAACACCCTGGTGGTGGTCGCCGATGGCGTCAGCGCGCGCATGTTCCGTACCAACCTGGCAGGCGAGGCCAGCCTGCTGGAGCAGAAGGAAGTGCTGGCGCCCACGCCGATCGAGGGTGTCGAGGACGGCGACCGGCCGATGACCATGGACGAGGCCGGGTTCGTGCGCCAACTGGCCGAGCGGCTGTACCAGGACGCGCTGCGCGGCGACTACGCGCACCTGGTGCTGGTCGCCG
This sequence comes from Xanthomonas sp., assembly GCF_017163755.1. Taxonomy (GTDB): domain Bacteria; phylum Pseudomonadota; class Gammaproteobacteria; order Xanthomonadales; family Xanthomonadaceae; genus Xanthomonas_A. The sequence continues at coordinate 146,933 of NZ_JAFIWC010000010.1, read as the reverse complement.
ATCCGCAGACCCTGGGCCAGCTGCGCCCTTTGCTGCACAAGGAAGTGCAAAAACGCGTGGTGTCGGAACTGGCCAAGAACCACGCGCACACCTCGCGCGACGATCTGGAAAAGCTGCTCGCATAACAAACCCAGCGCGCAGGCCGATGCGGCAGGGCGCTACGCATCGCGCCCACTTCCTTCTCCCTTCGGGAAAGGTGCCCGAAGGGCGGATGAGGGTACGGACATACCGGCGTGCCACCAAACGTCGCGCGCGTTTCGGGACGACAACGGCGTGCTTCCCGGCCCGCCACGTCCCAGTGCCGCCGTACCCTCACCCCTACCCCTCTCCCGCAGGGAGAGGGGAATCATCATGCTCAATCGGCGATCGGCAAGCTCAGCGTCTCCTTCACTTCCTCCATCACGATGTAGCTCTTGGACTCGCGCACGTGCGGCAGGGTCAGCAGCGTGCTGCCCAGCAGCTTGCGGTAGGACGCCATCTCGCTGATCCGCGCCTTGATCAGGTAGTCGAAGTCGCCGGAGACCAGGTGGCACTCCAGCACGTTCGGCAGCTTCAGCGCGGCGCGGCGGAACTCCTCGAAGATGTCGCCGGACTTGTAGGCCAGGCTGATCTCCACGAACACCAGCAGGCTGGCCTTGAGGTAGTGCGGGTCCAGGCGCGCGTAGTAGCCGGTGATCGCGCCATCGCGCTCGAGCCGGCGCACCCGCTCGGTGCACGGGGTGGTCGACAGGCCGACCCGCTCGCCGAGCTCGGTGAAGGAGATGCGGCCTTCCTGCTGCAGGATGCGCAGGATCTTGCGGTCGATCTTGTCCAGTTCGCGGGCACGTGCGGCCATGCGGCGGAATTCCGGGGTCGTTGACAGGGCATCTGCCTGCTGTCGGGAGAAAAATCGGGAAAAAATCCTGGATAGCGGCGCATATACTGCGCCGAAACGCATGCCTGGCGCTATCCAGCCAGGGATTGATCCGGTGGAGGCGAGCGATGCGGGTTCTGGTTCTCGGCAGCGGTGTGATCGGCACGACGACGGCGTGGTACCTGGCCCAGTCCGGCTGCGAGGTGACGGTGGTCGACCGTCAGCCCGGCCCGGGCCTGGAGACCAGCTACGCCAACGCCGGCCAGGTGTCGCCCGGCTACGCTTCGCCGTGGGCGGCGCCCGGGGTGCCGCTGAAGGCGCTGAAGTGGCTGTTCCAGCGCCATGCGCCGCTGGCGATCTCGCCCACCCTGGACCTGGCCCAGTACCGCTGGCTGCTGCAGATGCTGCGCAACTGCACCGCCGAGCGCTACGCGGTGAACAAGGCGCGCATGGTGCGGCTGTCCGAATACAGCCGCGACTGCCTGGATCAGCTGCGCGCCGACACCGGCATCGCCTACGAGGGCCGCCAACTCGGCACCACCCAGCTGTTCCGCACCCAGGCGCAGCTGGACGGCGCGGCCAAGGACATCGAGGTGCTGCAGCAGTACGGCGTGCCGTACGAACTGCTGGACCGGGACGGCATCGCGCGCGTGGAGCCGGCGCTGGCCGCCGCGCCGGCCACCCTGGTCGGCGCGCTGCGCCTGCCCAACGACCAGACCGGCGACTGCCGGCTGTTCACCCAGCGCCTGGCGGCGCTGGCCGCCGTGGCCGGCGTGCAGTTCCGCTACGGCGAGACGATCGACGGCCTGGTCGGCGACGGCGACCGCATCGGCGGCGTGCGCATCGGCGGTCGCATCGAGCGCGCCGACCGTTACGTGGTCGCGCTGGGAAGTTATTCTCCGCAGCTGCTCGCGCCGCTGGGCCTGCGTCTGCCGGTGTATCCGCTGAAGGGCTATTCGCTGACGCTGCCGATCCGCGACGCGGCGCAGGCCCCGACCTCCACGATCCTGGACGAAACCTACAAAGTGGCGATCACCCGCTTCGACGACCGCATCCGCGTCGGTGGCATGGCCGAACTGGCCGGCTTCGACCTGTCGCGCCCGGCGCGGCGCCGCGCCACGCTGGAAAAAGTGGTGAACGACCTGTACCCGCGCGGCGGCGACCTGGCCGCGGCCGAATTCTGGACCGGGCTGCGCCCGGCCACCCCCGACGGCACGCCGGTGGTCGGCGCCACCGGCTACCGCAACCTGTTCCTCAACACCGGCCACGGCACGCTGGGCTGGACCATGGCCTGCGGCTCCGGCCGCTATCTGGCCGACGTCATCGTCTCGCGCCAGCCGCAGATCAGCGGCGAGGGCCTGGACATCTCCCGTTATTCGCGCAGCGCCACGGCGCTGACCGCAGAGCCGACCTCGTGCGCCCAGCTCGCGCGCTGATCGATCTGGACGCGCTGCGCCACAACTACCGCCTGGCCAAACGGCTGGGCGGCGGCAAAGCGCTGGCGGTGGTCAAGGCCGACGCCTACGGCCACGGGGCGGTGGCCTGCGCGCGCGCGCTGGACGCCGAGGCCGACGGCTTCGCGGTGGCGTGCATCGAGGAAGCGCTGGAACTGCGCCAGGCCGGCATCGCCGCGCCGATCCTGCTGCTGGAAGGGTTCTTCGACGCCGCCGAACTGCCGCTGATCGTCGAGCACCGGCTGTGGTGCGCGGTGGCCTCGCCCTGGCAGGTGGAGGCGATCGCCGCCTACGCCGCGCCGCGGCCGCTGTGCCTGTGGCTGAAGCTGGACAGCGGCATGCACCGGCTCGGCCTGGCGCCGGACGCGTTCCGCGCCGCGCACGCGCGGCTGAGCGCGCTGCCGCAGGTGGAGCGGGTGGTGCTGATGAGCCATTTCGCGCGCGCCGACGAGCTGGACAGTGCGCGCACCGGCGAACAGCTGGAGGTGTTCCGGCAGGCCAGCGCCGGCCTGGCCGGCGAGACCAGCCTGTCCAATTCGCCGGCGCTGCTGGGCTGGCCGCAGGTGCGCAGCGACTGGGTGCGGCCCGGGCTGATGCTGTACGGCGCCGATCCGTTCGCGGCCGGCGCCGCGCTGCCGGGCACGCTGCGCCCGGTGATGACCCTGCAGTCGCAGGTCATCGCGGTGCGCGAACTGGCCGCCGGCGAGCCGGTCGGCTACGGCGCGCGCTTCGTCGCGCAGCGCCCGACCCGGGTCGGGGTGGTGGCGATGGGCTATGCCGACGGCTATCCGCAGTTCGCGCCGAACGGCACGCCGGTGCTGATCGACGGCGTGCCGGGCGAGCTGATCGGGCGGGTGTCGATGGACATGCTGACGGTGGACCTGACCGACCACCCGCAGGCCGGACATGGCAGCAACGTGCAACTGTGGGGTGCGCAGCCGCCGATCGACACCCTGGCCGCGCGCTGCGGTTCCAGCGCCTACCGGCTGCTGTGCGGGCTCAAGCGCGCCCCGCGGCAGTACCTGGGCGGCTGAGTCCGGAAGGCCTTCGTGCGCGCCGGCCGCCTGCGGCGCGTTCGCCGCCGCACCCTCGGGCACGGCGGCCGCGCGCCGCTGAGTTGGCCTCAGCGTTCGGCCACGTCGCGGCCTTCGCGGAACTGGCGGCGCAACCAGTCGTCGAGCATGCGCTTCTCGTAGCGCAGCGGATCGGTGCTCAAGCCCACCGAGCTGTTGAGCAGGTAGCTGCTGTCGCGCAGCTTGCGCTCGCCCTGGTCCAGCACCTGGCCATCGGCGCCGTACAGGGTGAAGTTGAAGCTGATCAGCGGCGGGTAGATGTCGCGCATCACCCGCACGTCGTCCCATTGGGTGCCGTGCCACGGCTCGTAGTCGCCGGCGCGCTTGATGTCGGTCAGCTCGATCTCCAGCCGCTGGCCGGGCGCCAGCTGCTTGGCGGCGCGGGTCTGCAGGTACTCGGCGATCTGCCGTACCCAGTCGCCGCGCTCGGCTTCCCAGCGGTTGCGGCTGTGGCGCAGCTCGGTGAACTTGGACGGATCGGTCCAGCGCACCTGCACCGGCCCGTCGCCTTCCACGCTGCGCGCGGCGGCCGGATCGGTGACGGTGCGGGTCGCCGCGGAGGCGCCGCCGGCCAGCAGGCAGGCCAGGGCCAGCGCCGTCCAGGCATATCGGATCTTCATGGCAGATCTCCGCAGTGGATGGGTCCACCAGTGTGTGCCTGTCGGCACGCGCCCGCAATCGCGTGCGCGCCGGCGGCGGCGGCCGTTTGCAACGATTCAGCCATCGCCCGTGTGACGGGCGGTTCACGCCGCCTCGCCGCGTGCTTCACGGCCCACGCGCCAGGATGCAGGCTGTCACAGCACCGGGGGACCAAATGAAGATGCCGCTGTATCACCATGCGCACGCGCAGTCGGATGTGCGCCTGCAGTTCATCGACTGGGCCAAGCAGAACGGGCACAGCCCGGCCAGCGGCGCGGCCAGCTTTGTCGATCAGCAGGCCGACCTGGACAGCGCGGCGCGGCACCTGAAGCTGCGTCCGGGCGAGGACGTGCGCCAGGAGCTGCGGCGCTATCTGGCCGCGCTCGGCGAACAGTCGGACGTCGCGGTGCAGTTCCCGCCGATCTACGCGTTCCGCAATCCGCAAGGGCAGTCGTTCCGCTATTCGCTGACGCTGGTGCTGGCCGAAAGCGGCGTGGAGTGGAAGGCGCGGGTGTGGAGCGGCACCGAGTACCTCGGCCTGATCACCGGGCGCGGCGCCGGCCCGCGCGCCAACTACAACCGACTGGCGCGGATGGCGGTGGAGCACGAACTGACCCGCGACATCCCGCGTTTCACCCTCGGCTAGGAGGCTCTTCGCATGGCGCACGTGCTGGCTCCAGAGGAATACGCGAGCGCCGAGGACTGCCGGCAGCAGTGCCGGCGGCTGGGCGTGGCGCGGGTGCGCGAGATGCTCGACGACCCGGCGCCGTCGTCGTGGCGGCAGGAGGCCGAACAATGGCTGGAAGAACAGACGCTGCACCGCGCGCGGCTGACGTTCTGGGCGGTGGTGGCGGGGATCGCGACCTCGCTGCTGGGGATCGTGCTGGTAGTCACTTTTTTCTGGTGAATCGCGCTGCAGCAGGCGCGCGCGGCCGCCGCGCGGCTTGACGCGGGCGGAACGGCTTAACAAGATGCCGGTCTCCAGCCTCGCCATCCTGCCTTGGGCAGGCTCATCACGCCGACGGGTCCGACAACGCGGCGTCTCGCCTCGCCCCAGGCAGCCTTCCGAGCAAACCGCCTTATGCATGTCAGTACCGAACCTTCCTCGCCGCCGCTGACGCGGGCGTCGGACCTGCACTATCGCGAGATCTTCGACAACATCGATTCGGGTTTCTGCGTCGTGGAGGTGCTGTTCGAACACGGGCGCGCGGTCGACTACGTATTCCTGGAGATCAACGCCGCGTTCGAGCGCGCCTCGGGATTGCGCGACGTGCTCGGCCGGCGCATGCGCGAGCTCTCGCCCACCCACGAGGAGCACTGGTTCCAGCTATACGGCGAGGTGGCGCTGAGCGGGCGCTCGATGCAGTTCGAGCATCACGCCGAGGCGCTGGGCCGGTGGTGGGCGGTCAATGCGTTCCGGGTCGGCGCGCCGGAACTGCGCCAGGTCGCGATCCAGTTCATGGACATCACCGGGCGCAAGCGCATCGAACGCGAGCTGGCCGAGAGCGAGGCGCGTTTCAGCGCGCTAGCCGAAGGCCTGCCGATGCCGGTGTGGGTACTCGACGCCACCGGCCAGCTGCGCTTCACCAACACCGCCTACGCCGAGTTCTTCGGCATCGACCTGGCCGCCGGCAGCGACAATCCCGGCTGGGGCGACGTGCTGCATCCGGAGGACGCGGGCGTGTTCGCGTTCGAGCTGCGCAATGCGCTGGACGAGCAGAAGAACCTGCGCGCGCTGGTGCGCGCGCGGCGCCACGACGGGCAATGGCGCTGGATCGAGATGACCGCGGTGCCGCGCTACTCGGCCGAGGGCGATTTCATCGGCTTGGCCGGCAGCAGCCCCGACGTCACCGAGCGCCGCGACATCGAGCTGGCGCGCGAGCAGCTGCTGGAAGCCGAGCGCAGCGCGCGCAACGCCGCCGAGAGCATGGCGCGGCTGAAGGACGAGTTCCTGGCCACGCTGTCGCACGAACTGCGCACCCCGCTGACCACGATCCTGGGCTGGAGCGACCTGCTGCTGCAGCGCCTGCCGCCCGGCGATCCCAGCAGCAAGGGCCTGTCGGTGATCGCCAGCAGCGCGCGCGCGCAGCAACGGCTGATCTCGGACATGCTGGACCTGAGCAGCATGCTGCTGGGCAAGGTGCAGCTGGAAGTGGAAACCCTGGACCTGACCGAACAGGTGCAGGAGGCGCTGCGCGCGCAGGAGCCGGCCGCCGAGGGCAAGGACCAGACCCTGACCCTGCTGCCGCCGCCGCGTCCGTGCCTGGTGCTCGGCGACGCCACCCGTTTGCAGCAGGTGTTCTGGAACCTGCTGTCCAACGCGATCAAGTTCACTCCGGCGCACGGCCACATCGAGATCGCGATCGACCTCGACGCCGACGGGGGGCACGTCACCGTGGAAGTGCGCGATTCCGGCGACGGCATCCCGGCCGAGTTCCTGCCGCATCTGTTCGGACGCTTCCGCCAGGCCGACAGCACCACCACGCGCCTGCACGGCGGCCTCGGCCTGGGCCTGGCGATCGTGCAGCAGCTGGTGGAGATGCACGGCGGCCAGGTCAGCGCCGCCAGCGAGGGCCGCGGCTGCGGCGCGGTGTTCAGCGTGCGCCTGCCGCTGCACGTGGCCGAACCGGGCAAGCGCCCGCTGCGCGAAGTGCGCGCGTTCGCGATGGCCGAGCAGGTGGTGGAGGCGCATGCGCTCAAGGGCATGCGCCTGCTGGCGGTGGAGGACCAACCGGACATGCTCGACTACCTGCGGCGGCTGCTCGAGGAGCAGGGCGCCGAGGTGATCGCCGCCGGCTCGGCCAGCGAGGCGCTGGCGGCGTTGGACGATGGCGGCCATGCGCGCATCGACGTGATGGTGACCGACATCGGCATGCCGGGCATGGACGGCTACGGCCTGATCCGCACCATCCGCGAGAACATGGGCCTGGACGCGCAGGAGCTGCCGGCGGTGGCGGTGACCGCGCTGGCGCGCGAGGACGACCGCCGCCGCGCCCTGCAGTCCGGCTTCCAGGAGCACCTGGCCAAGCCGTACAGCGTGGCGCAGCTGGTGTCGGCGGTACGTTTCGCGCGGCAGCGTTGACCGCGGTCTTGCCTGCGGGCTCACGCCGCCGGCGCTAGCGTGAGGGCTCCTCCACAGGAGTCCTTGCGATGACCAAGTATGCCAAGCACGTGTATACCGACCAGGCGCAGATCCAGGCGATCGAAGGCCTGATCCTGCAGCTGCCGGAGCAGTCCAACGTGCGCATCGAGCTCAACGACGGCAGCACCGTGCTGGGCACGGTGACGATGCGTCCGAGCATCCAGATGTACCGCGACGAGAACGAGCAGGAAGGCAGCAATGCGCTGGTGCGCATCGACGGGCTGGACGATCCCGCCGAGCACCACTACCTCTGGCTGGACGAGATCCGCAGCGTGCGGCAGCTGCCGGCGCGGCCGTGGGACCAGGATCCGCGCGGCGACCAGGCGTCTTGACGCATCTTTCACTCTTGCTGCGGCGCGGCTGGGCATCATCGCAGGTCCCCAGGCTCCTTGGACGCCCACCCAGCATGACCATTTCCTTCCCCAATCGCGCTCGCTGGGCGCTGTGTGCGCTCAGCGTTTCCCTGCTTGCCGCGTGCGGCGATACCGCCAAACACGCCATCGAAGAGGGAATGGGCCCCGACCCGGTGCTGCCCGAGCCGGTGAAGCGGATGATTCCGACGGTCAAGGTCGCCGAGGTCAAACGCTGGGCCGACGGCGCCGCGCCGGTGCCGGCGGCGGGGCTGGCGGTGCAGGCCTTCGCCCGCGACCTGGACCACCCGCGCTGGCTGTACGTGCTGCCCAACGGCGATGTGCTGGTCGCCGAGACGGCGGCGCCGCCGGCGCCGGAAAAGGAGAGCAGCGGCCTGCGCGACAAGATCCAGGCCTCGATGATGGAAAAGGCCGGCTCGACCGTGCCCAGCGCCAACCGCATCACCTTGCTGCGCGACGCCGACGGCGACGGCGTGGCCGAGGTGCGCACGCAGTTCCTCAAGGGCCTGTATTCGCCGTTCGGCATGGCGCTGGTCGGCGACCGCCTGTACGTGGCCAATGCCGACGCGCTGGTCAGCTTCCCCTACAAGGACGGCGACACCCAGATCAGCGCCACGCCCAGCTTCGTGGCCAACCTGCCCGGCGGCATCAACCACCACTGGACCAAGAGCCTGCTGGCCAGCCGCGACGGCAGCAAGCTCTATGTCGGCGTCGGTTCCAACAGCAACGTCGCCGAGAACGGCATGGAGGCCGAACTCAACCGCGCCGCGATCCTGGAAGTGGACGCGCAAAGCGGCGCGACCCGGGTCTTCGCCAGCGGCCTGCGCAACCCGGTGGGCATGGCCTGGCAGCCGGGCACCGACACGCTGTGGGTGGTGGTCAACGAGCGCGACGAGATCGGCAGCGACCTGGTGCCCGACTACCTGACCTCGGTGCGCGAAGGCGGCTTCTACGGCTGGCCGTACAGCTATTACGGCCAGCATGTGGACGAACGCGTGCAGCCGCAGAACGCCGAACTGGTGGCCAGCGCGATCAAGCCCGACTACGCGCTGGGCGCGCACACCGCCTCGCTCGGCCTGACCTTCTACGAAGGCGCGCTGTTGCCGCCGCAGTACCGCGGCGGTGCCTTCATCGGCCAGCACGGGTCGTGGAACCGCGACCCGCCGTCCGGCTACAAGGTGATCTATCTGCCGTTCGCCAACGGCAAGCCCAGCGGCAAGCCGCAGGACGTGCTGACCGGCTTCCTCGATGCCGAGGGGCGCGCGCAGGGCCGCCCGGTCGGGGTGGCCGCGGACAAGGCCGGCGCGCTGCTGGTGGCCGACGACGTCGGCAACATCGTGTGGCGGGTGACGCCGAAGACCGGGCCCTAGGCCCGGCTGGGCTGGTCGTGCCGCTGGCTAGGCTCGCCGGTCGCGCGCGACCGGCTGCCAGCGATGCGTTGCGATCGGCGGCATCCCCTGTCGCGACCTGCGCCGGCCGGTCATGAGTGCTACACGCTGCTCGGCCACGCCCACGGCTCATAGCATGCGTCGCGCCCGCGACGCTGACACCCAGCATCGGCAGCGCATCGACTCCGTCCAGCACGCGCGGCGCGCCACGCCCGATCCCGGCGTCGAACACGCCGCGCTCGCTGGCAGAGATCTCCGGCATGGTTACGCACGCTCGGCGCGGTAAGCACAGCAAAAGCCGGCCTAATGGGCCGGCTTTTGCACCTTGGGAGTCGCGCGGCCCCTGGGTCAGGGCTCAGTGCTCGACCGGCGCAGGCTCCACGCCGAAGCGGCGCGCGTAGCCGCGTTCGTTGAACACGCGCTGGATTTCGGCATCGGCCAGGTCCGGCGCGCCGTAGACCGCGTAGACGATGGTGCCGTCGTCGCCTTCGCCGACCTGGTGCAGACGGTAGCGGGGACGGCCGGTGCCGGTGTTTTCCGGGTAGTGCAGCGGCGGCTGGTTGCCTTCGAGGTCCACTTCGCTGTTGTCTACGACACCGCCGATGAACACTGCACGCATGATGCCTCTCCGCTGTTGGGTGACTTGCAGCCTAGGACCGCGCATGTTGCCGTCGCATCAATGATGCGTTGCGTAAGCGCAAAAACCGGACCGGTGCCGGGGTGCCGGTAGAATGCGCGTCCCACTCCGATCGATCCCGACCCGATGCCGGCTCCGCAAGACGCTCCGCTCGAAACCCTGTTCCTGCCGTTCGCGCAAGGCGCGCTGCGCTGGCCCGACGGCAAGGTGCTGTTCCTGCGCGCGCGCGACGGCTGGCCGCTGCGCCAGCACGCGCAGCCGGCGCAGCTGGTGTGCGAGCAGGGCTATCGCCCCTTCGCCGAGGCGCTGGAGCAGGCCGGCTGGCAGGTGCGCGCCGAGGACGCGGCCGACCACGACGATGCCGGCGGCTACGCCGTGGTGCTGGTGCTGCCGCCGCGGCAGCGCGAGGAGGCGCGCGCGTTGCTGGCCCGTGCGCTGACCCTGGCCGCGCCGGGCGGGGTGGTGGTGGCCTGCCAGGCCAACAACGAGGGCGCGCGTTCGGGCGAGGACGACCTGCAGCAGCTCGCCGGCCTCGGCGGCAAGCTGACCAAGCACCATTGCCGCGTGTACTGGACCGCGCCGCTGCACGGCGCTCACGACGCGGCGCTGCTGCAGCGCTGGGCCGCGCTGGACGCGCCGCGGCCGATCCTGGACGGGCGCTTCCACAGCCGGCCCGGCGTGTTCGCGTGGGACCGCATCGATCCGGCCTCGGCACTGCTGGCCGAACACCTGCCGGCCGACCTGTCCGGCGCCGGCGCGGACCTGGGCGCCGGCTACGGCTACCTGTCGGCGGAACTGCTCGCGCGTTGCCCCAGGATCGCCGCGCTGGACCTGTTCGAGGCCGACGCGCGCGCGCTGGCGCTGGCCCGGCGCAACCTGGCGCAGGCGGCGTCCACGGTGGCGCTGGGCTATCACTGGCACGACGTCACCGCCGGGCTGCCCGCGCAGTACGACTTCATCGTCAGCAATCCGCCGTTCCACGCGCCCGGGCGCATGGAGCGCCCGGACATCGGCCGCCGCTTCATCGCCGTGGCCGCGCAGGCGCTCAAGCCCGGCGGCCGCCTGTGGCTGGTGGCCAACCGCCACCTGCCATACGAGGCGGTGCTCGACGCGAGCTTCGGCCAGACCGAGGTGGTCGCCACCCGCGACGGCTTCAAGCTGATCCTGGCGGTGCGCGCGCGGGCGACGGTACGCCGATGAAGCTGGTCAAGCATCTGGCCAACCTGGGCTACGGCAGCCGCAAGCAGGTGACGATGATGTTCCGCGAAGGCCGCATCACCGACGCCGCCGGCGACGTGCTGTACGCCGACGACCAGGTCGGCCACGACACCATCCGCGTCGACGGGCAGCCGCTGGACCCGCCGCCCGGGCTGATCCTGGCGCTGCACAAGCCGGTCGGCTACACCTGCTCGACCAAGGACACCGGCCGCATCGTCTACGACCTGCTGCCGCCGCGTTTCCGCCTGCGCTCGCCGCTGCTGTCCACCGTGGGCCGGCTCGACCGGGACACCAGCGGCCTGCTGCTGATGACCGACGACGGCGCGCTGCTGCACCGCATAGTCTCGCCGAAATCGCATCTGGCCAAGGTGTACGAGGCGACGCTGGCCGAGGACCTGCGCGGCGACGAAGCGGCCCGCTTCGCCAGCGGCGCCCTGATGCTGGAGGCCGAAACCACGCCGCTGCTGCCGGTGGAGATGGAGGTGCTGGGCCCGCGCCAGGCGCGCGTCACCCTGTACGAAGGCCGCTACCACCAGGTGCGGCGCATGTTCGCCGCGGTCGGCAACCACGTGCAGGCGCTGCACCGCAGCCGCATCGGCGGCCTGGCGCTGGGCGAGCTGCCGGCAGGGCAATGGCGCGTGCTGGACGCGGCGGATCTGGTGCAGGTGTTTGGGGCGGGGATTCGGGATTAGGGATTGGCAACGGCGCGGGCTGCCAGATTGCACCAAAGCTTGCTTTTACCAATCCCGAATCCCCAATCACCAATCCCGGCTCTCGAGCACGCGCATCGGCGGCCTGGCGCTGGACGCGGCGGATCTGGCGCAGGCGTTTGGGGCCGGGATTAGGGATTAGGGATTCGGGATGGCAACGGCACGGGCTGCCAGATCGCACCGACCGCGCTTTTACCAATCCCGAATCCCCAATCCCTAATCCCGGCCCTCGAACAATCGCTTCCAGCCCTCCAGGCCCAGGTTTTCCAGCGTCTGCACGTTGCGCTCGACGATCACGTCCGGGTCCGGGAACGCGGCCACCGCGCGCTCGACGCTGTCCTCGCGCAGCAGGTGCAGGATCGGGTAGGGCGCGCGATTGGTGTAGTTGGCGATGTCGTCGGGGGCGGTGCCGGCGAACTGGTAGTGCGGGTGGAAGCTGGCCACCTGCAGGATGCCCTGCAGGTCCAGCGCCTCGACCACCGCGTCGGCGTTTTCCAGGAAATCGTTGTAGTCCAGGAAATCGCCGAGCACCTGCGGGTGGATCAGCAGCGTGGTGTCGATCCGCTCGGCGGGCGTGTCGCGCAGCAGCAGCAGTTCCTCGGCCAGCTCCTCGAGCAGCGCCTCGGACGTGGTCGCGTCGCTGAGCACGTAGCGCACCTGTTCCTTGGCGTGGACCGCCTTGGCGAACGGGCACAGGTTCAGCCCGATCACCGCGCGCTCCAGCCACAGGCGGGTCACGGCGATCGGGTCGGCGGCGGGATGCGGTTCGTCCAAGGCGGTTCCAGCGGGCAGGGGCGGACAGGCGGGGGGGCGGGGCGACGCGGCGAACGGCCGCATGCCGCCGCGGTGTCAGTCGCGGAAGTTCTCGAACTGCAGCGGCAGTTCGAAGTCGCTCTTGCGCAGCAGCGCCATCACGTCCTGCAGGTCGTCGCGCTTCTTGCCGCTGATACGCAGCTTGTCGCCGTTGATCTGCGCCTCGACCTTGAGCTTGGCGTCCTTGATCGCGGCGACGATCTTCTTGGCCAGCTTCTGCTCGATGCCCTGCTTGACCGTGACCTTCTGCCGCGCCCCGGCCAGGTTGGTCTCCACGTCGCCGAACTCCAGGCAGCGCACGTCGATGCCGCGCGCGATCAGCCGCGCGCGCAGGATGTCGGTCATCTGCTTGACCTGGAAGTCGCTCGGCGCCGACTGCTCGATGACCTGGTCGTCGAGTTCGAACTTCGCCTCCACGCCCTTGAAGTCGAAGCGCGTGGACAGTTCGCGATTGGCTTGGTCGACGGCGTTGGTCAGTTCGTGCTTGTCGACTTCGGAGACCACATCGAAGGAAGGCATGGCGCATACATCCAGGCAAAGACAGGCGCCCATTTTAACCGCAGCGGCTGCGCAAGGCGCTGCGGGCGGCGATAATGGCGCATGTCCCCGCGCACTTCCTCCCTGCCCGCCATCGGCTGCATGCTGCTGGCGGTGGCGTTCTTCTCGCTGATGGATGCCGGCATGAAGCTGCTGTCGGCGCACTACCCGCCGTTGCAGGTGACGATGCTGCGCGGCGCCGCGTCGCTGCCTTTCGTGCTGCTGTGGGTGCTGGCCGGGCCCGGCCTGCGCTCGCTGCGCCCGGTGCGCTGGTCGCTGCACCTGCTGCGCGGCGCGCTGGGGCTGGCGATGATCGGCTGCTTCGTCTACGCGCTCAAGCGCCTGCCGCTGTCCACCGCCTATGCGATCTACTTCGTCGCCCCGCTGCTGGTGACCGCGTTGTCGGTGCCGCTGCTGGGCGAGCACGTCGGGCCGCGGCGCTGGACCGCGATCGGCATCGGCCTGGTCGGCGTGCTGGTGGTGCTGCGTCCGGGCGTGGACGGCCTCGTCTCGCTGCCCGGGCTGATGGTGCTGCTGGCCGCCACCGCCTATGCGGTCGCCGCGATCAGCGTGCGCATGCTGACCCGCACCGACACGCCGCAGGCCATGGTGGTGTGGTTCCTGGCGATCATGGCGCTCGGCGCCGGGCTGCTGGCGCTGCCGGACTGGGTGCCGCTGCGCGCGCGCGACGGCTGGCTGATCGCCGGCATGGGCCTGGCCGGGGCGCTGGGCCAGGTGGCGCTGACCCGCGCGTTCCAGCTCGGCGAGGCCTCGCTGATCGCGCCGCTGGAATACACCGGGCTGGTGTGGGTGATCGCCTGGGACCTGCTGATCTGGCAGGTGCTGCCGGACCGGCCGACCTGGATCGGCGCGGCGATCATCGTCGGCAGCGGCCTGTACCTGCTGCGCCGCGAGCGCATCGTCGGCGCCGGTGGCCGCGCACCGGGCAAATAGACGCCTCCGTCGCGCGGGCCTGTCCGCGCGGCCCGTGGCGATGACGGCACGGCCGTGGCGCCCACGTCCCTCGGTCCCTGGCTACCGGTTTGCGGTGCGCCGCGACCAGGGAGGGCCGGAAATCGCCGCCAGCGACACAGCCGGCTTAGAACCAACCGGCATAAGGCCGTCGCGCGCCGGGCAGGCGGCCGGCGCGGCGCGCTGGTAGGCTGCACACCCCTTTGCCCCGTGTCGGTTCCGCCCTCGGTGATCGCGTTCCAGCAACTGCACAAGTCCTACCAGGTCGACGGCCGCGCGGTCGTCGCGCTGCACCCGCTCGACCTGGAGATCCGGGCCGGCGAGGTGTTCGGCATCATCGGCCATTCCGGCGCCGGCAAATCGACCCTGATCCGGCTGATCAACCGGCTCGAGGAACCCAGCGGCGGGCGGCTGCTGATCGACGGCGACGACGTCACCGCGCTCGACCGCGCCGGGCTGCGCACGCTGCGGCGGCGCATCGGCATGATCTTCCAGCACTTCAACCTGCTGTCCTCGCGCACCGTCGCCGGCAACGTCGCCTTCCCGCTGGAACTGGCCGGCGAGCCGCGCGCGCAGGTCGACGCGCGGGTGGCCGAACTGCTGGCCAGGGTCGGACTGGAGCAGCACGCCGGCAAGTACCCGGCGCAGCTGTCGGGCGGGCAGAAGCAGCGCGTGGGCATCGCTCGCGCGCTGGCCACGCGGCCGCAGATCCTGCTGTGCGACGAGGCCACCAGCGCGCTGGACCCGCAGACCACCGCCTCGGTGCTGAGCCTGCTGGCGCAGATCAACCGCGAGCTGGGCCTGACCATCGTGCTGATCACCCACGAGATGGACGTGATCCGCCGGGTCTGCGACCGGGTCGCGGTGCTCGACGCCGGGCATCTGGTCGAAAGCGGGCCGGTGACGGAGGTGTTCCTGCATCCGCAGCATCCGACCACGCGCCGCTTCGTGTCCGAGGCCGAACACGTCGACGAAGGCGAGCTGCACCGCGACTTCACCGCGGTGGCCGGGCGCATCGTGCGCCTGACCTTCGTCGGCGGCGATACCTACGCACCGCTGCTCGGGCGCATCGCGCGCGAGACTGCGGTGGACTACAACATCCTGTCCGGGCGCATCGACCGGATCAAGGACACCCCGTACGGCCAGCTCACCGTGGCGCTGGTCGGCGGCGACGTCGACGCGGCCCAGGCCGGGTTCGCCGCCGCCGGCGTGCACGTGCAGGAGTTGCGCCGATGAACCTTCTCGCCACCGCGGCCGGCGGCTTCTTCCAGAACCTCGATGCCGGTAAGTGGCGCGAGATCGGCGGCGCCACGTTCGACACCTTGCTGATGCTCGGCGGCTCGCTGCCGCTGACGCTGCTGATCGGGCTGCCGCTGGGCGTGCTGCTGTTCCTGACCGGGCCGCGGCAGACGCACCAGCGGCCGCTGCTGTACGGCGGGCTGGCGCTGGTGATCAACCTGCTGCGCTCGGTGCCCTTCATCATCCTGATGATCGCGATGATCCCGCTGACGCTGTGGGTGATGGGCACGTCGCTGGGCGTGCGCGGGGCGATCCTGCCGCTGGTGGTGGGCGCGGCGCCGTTCTATGCGCGGCTGGTGGAAACCGCGCTGCGCGAGGTGGACCGCGGCGTGGTCGAGGCCAGCCTGGCGATGGGCGCCACCACCTGGCAGCTGGTGGCGCGGGTGCTGCTGCCGGAAGCGCGCCCCGGGCTGATCGCCGGCGCCACGGTCACCACCATCGCCTTGATCGGGTTCACCGCGATGGGCGGCGCGATCGGTTCCGGCGGGCTCGGCGACCTGGCCTACCGCGACGGCTACCAGCGTTCGCACGCCGATGTGGCGCTGGTCACGGTCGCGGTGCTGCTGGTGCTGGTGCAGGGCCTGCAGATGCTCGGCGACCGCCTGGTCGCGTACTACAGCCGGCGCTGACCGCGCCGTATGCTCTGCAGGAGCGGCTTCAGCCGCGACCGCTGCACCGGCAACACCCGGTCGCGGCTGAAGCCGCTGCTACAAAAAAATCCGCGCCGTGGTCGCCATCGCGCGTTCGCGCACGCCGCGGCCCGGTCTGCTAGCTTGCTCGCATCGCGGCCCCGGGCCGCGCTTCTCCCTCACGTTTTCGGATCCTTGCCATGAACAGACTTCCGCTTCGTCTCCTGCTCGCCGCCGCCGCCGCGTTGGCCCTGGCCGCCTGCGGCAGGTCCGGGTCCGGCGCCGACAACGGGCGGCTCAGCGTGGCGGCCACGGCGGTGCCGCATGCGGAGATCCTGGAGGTGGTCAAGCCGATGCTGGCCAAGCAGGGCGTGGAGCTGGACGTGCACGTGTTCAACGACTACGTGCAGCCCAACGACCAGGTCGCGCAGAAGCTGATCGACGTGAACTACTTCCAGACCGAGCCGTACCTGGATGCGTACAACCGCGACCGCAAGACCGACCTGGTCATCGTCACCGGCGTGCATATCGAGCCGTTCGGCGCCTACTCGCGGCGCTACAAGTCGCTCGACGCGCTGCCGGAGAAGGCCTCGGTGGTCATCCCCAACGATCCGAGCAACAACAGCCGCGCGCTGATCCTGCTCGACAAGGCCGGGGTCATCAAGCTCAAGGATCCGAACAACAAGCTCGCCACGCTGCGCGACATCGCCGCCAATCCCAAGCAGCTGCAGTTCCGCGAACTGGACTCGGCGATGATGCCGCGCGTGCTCGAGCAGGTGGACCTGGCGCTGATCAACACCAACTACGCGCTCGACGCCGGGCTCAATCCGCAGCGCGACGCGCTGACGATCGAGGACAAGCAGTCGCCGTACGTCAACTTCCTGGTCGGCCGCCCCGACAACCGCGACGATCCGCGCGTGCAGAAGCTGGCCAAGGCGCTGACCAGCCCGGAGGTCAAGGCGTTCATCGCCAGCAAGTACCACGGCGCGGTGCTGCCGGCGTTCTGAGCGGCCACGGCGCGCGCCAGATGCCTGTGCTGCTGGCCATTCCGCTGGCCATCGTCATCGCGCTGGCGGTGACCGCGGTGCTGTTGCCGCTGTCGCTGCTGCAGCGCTTCCGCTACGGCACGTCGCGGCGCCAGGCGCGCGGGTGGCTGGCCGGGGTGCAGTTCTGGTCGGCGCTGGTGTCCAGCGCGTTGCTGCTCGGCTTCGCCGCGGTGGCCGGCCACTGGTGGCCGAACGCGGGAAGCTACGCGCTCGCCGGCTGGGGCGGCGGGCTGTTGCTGGGATGGCTCGGAATCGCCTCCAGCCGTTTCGAGCCCACCCCGCAGGGCCTCTACTACACGCCCAATCTGTGGCTGGTGCTGGCGTTGACGCTGATGGTGGTGGCGCGCATCGTCGCCGGCCTGGTGCAGGGCTGGCGGACATGGACGCAGGACGCGGCCTGGCCGTTGCACGGCTGGATGAGCCATGCCAGCCTGCTCGCCGCCGGCGCGCTGCTGCTCGGCTACGCCAGCGCTTACGCGTGGCTGCTGCGGCGCCGGGCGCGCCGTTTCGATCGCTACCGCGGCTACGACCGCTCGCCGCGGTAGCGCGCCGCAGGCGTCGCACGCGCGGCGCGCAAAAGAAAACGGGCCCGTTCGGGCCCGTTTTTTTGTCCGGCGGAAGCCGCGTGCTTAGAAGCGCGCGCCGACGCCGAAGCTCACCAGCCACGGATCCAGCTTCAGGTCCTGGCCGGTGCCGTTGCCGGCCACCTGCAGCTCCGGGCGCGAATGCATGTAGCGCGCGTCGGCCCGTGCGAACCAGGTCGAGTTGATGTTCAGGTCCACGCCGACGGTGCCGATCGCGCCCTTGGCGGTCTCCAGGCCCACGTGCTCGCCGCTGGCCGACAGGCCGCCGATCTTCTCGTTGCTGAAGTTGGACTCGTAGTAGCCCACGCCGACGAACGGACGGAACACGTTGTCCGCCTGGCCGAAGTGGTACTGGCCGCTCAGCGCCAGCGGCTGCTGCTCGACGGTGCCCACCTTGCCCACGCCGCTGGCGTTGACGCGGTGGTTGAACTTGTCGGCCGCGCCCCACAGTTCCAGCGCCCAGTTGTCGTTGATCAGCCAGCTGGCGCTGATGGTCGGCGCCGGGCCGCCGTCGATGTCCAGGCCATTGGCCGGCTTGGAATGGGGTTCGAGCAAGGTGGCGCTGCCGACCACGGCGAAGCGCTTGCCGGACGCGGTATCGGCATCCTGGGCGAAAGCGGCGGGCGCAAACGCAAGGGCGGATACAGCAGCCAGGCTCAGAATCTTAAAGGACCGCATTGGATGTTCTCCTCAGGTTTTTCTTATGGGGCCACCGAAGTGGGCGCGCACACCGTATCGATGAGAAGATGAATCGACGCCGACCTTCGCCGGACGAATGCAGCCGTTGTTCATGCTGCGCGGCCGAGTGCTTGAAATAACGGGGTTTTAATAAATTTCGCGATTCATCGAGGTGTGTCGCAGGTGACGACGCAAACGCTGTTGCAAGGCCTGCCGGCGCAGATCCGCGACGACTGCCGCGTGTTGATCCTCGGTTCGATGCCGGGCGAGCTGTCGCTGGAGCACGCGCGCTACTACGCGCATCCGCGCAACCGGTTCTGGCCGTTGCTCGGCGCGCTGTGCGGCTTCGATCCGGCGCTGGACTACGACGCGCGCCTGCGCGCGCTGCATGCCGCCGGCGTCGGCCTGTGGGACGTGATCGGGCAGTGCCGGCGCCGCGGCAGCCTGGATGCATCGATCGTGCGCGGCAGCGAAGTGGCCAATCCGTTGCCGCAGCGCATCGCGCACCTGCCGCAGCTGCGCCTGATCGCCTGCAACGGCGCCACCGCCGCGCTGGCCTTCCGCCGCTTCGTGCAACCGCAGCTCGGCGCTACCGCCGCGGCGATCGAACTGCTCGCGCTGCCGTCCACCAGTCCGGCCAACGCCTCGTTCTCGCTGCCGCGGTTGCAACAGGCGTGGTCGCCGCTGCGGGCGTACCTGGCGCCGTGCGCGCCGGCGCGGCCGGCGTCAGGCCTGCGCGCCCCGCGCCGGCGCACGCAGGCGTAGCCACAGGGTCTGCGCGAGCAGCGCCGCCGCCAGCGCCACCGCGATCCACGCCGCACTGCGCGCGCCCGGCAGCGGGCTGGCCGCCTGCTTGGCGTAGACCGCCGCCAGCGCCCACAGCGCCGCCGCGGCATAGGCCAGGTTGCCGCGCATCGCGCGGTTCAGGCCCAGCAGCAGCGCGCCGGCCAGCGCGAACAGCGCCAGGCTCCACGGCAGCATGCGCCCGGTCGGCAGCCAGCCATGCGCGACGATCACCTGGGCGGTGTTGAGGAACACCGCCAGCGACAGCCAGCCGGCGTGCAGCGACAGCGGCAGCCAGGCCCACAGCGCCTGCCGCGGTTCCGGCGCCGGGTCGCGCGACAGGCGCAACGCGGCCAGCGCCAGGCATGCCAGCGCGGCCCAGATCACCGCCAGCGCAGGCAGGAAGTGCTGCTGCGAGAACACCGGCATCCACAGCGCGGTCAGCGCGAAGCCGAACGCGGCCGGCCCGCGCGTTTCGGCCACCGCGCCACCGCGGCCGCGCCGTGGCGACAGCTGCCACAGACCGAAGCCGACATCGAGCAGGAAGATCACGCCCCAGATCGCGAACGCATAGCCGGCCGCGACGATCAGGGTCGGATAGCGGTCGGAGATCGCGCCGTTGGTCGGGCCGAACGCGCCGCGCTGCGAGAACCAGGCGACCACGGGCATCGCCAGCGACATCAGCAGCACGAGCAGGCGCATCGAAGGGCATCCGGAAAGCGTGCCGCGATGCTAGCCGCGCGTCGGTGAAGGCCCTGCGCCGGCGCCGGCGGCCCGCATCCGCCGCCTGGCGCGGACAATGCGCCTGCGTACAGTCGGCCGCGGCGCCCGCCGCCCGGCCGTTTGCGCCTGGCGCGGCGGCCGCGACGGCGGCGGCGCGGCACTTTTTGCCGGGCAAAGGTTGGCGCTACGGCTGCGGGCCGCCACAATAGGGGTTTCCCCTACTTAGTTGCCGGAGTTCCCCGCATGGCCGAAATCAAGGAAGCACTTGTCCCCGATATCGGTGACTACAGCGACGTCCCGGTGATCGAAGTGCTGGTGGCCGTCGGCGATACCGTCAGCAAGGACCAGAGCCTGGTGACGCTGGAGTCGGACAAGGCGACGATGGAAGTGCCGTCGCCATACGCCGGTGTGATCAAGGAACTGAAGGTCAAGGTCGGCGACAGCCTGTCCGAGGGCAAGGTGGTGGCGCTGATCGAGGTGGCCGGCGCCGGCGCCGATGCCGCCGCGCCGGCACCCGCCGCCGCCAAGGCCGCGCCCGCCCCGGCCAAGCAGGAAGCGGGCACGCAGGCGCCGGCCAAGCCCGAATCGGTCAAGCCCGCGCCGGCCTCGGCCGCGCCCGCCAGCGGCGGCGGCATCGTCGAAGCGCGCGTGCCGGACATCGGCGACTACAGCGAGGTGCCGGTGATCGAGGTGCTGGTCGCGGTCGGCGACACCGTCGCCAAGGACCAGAGCCTGGTGACGCTGGAGTCGGACAAGGCGACGATGGAAGTGCCCTCGTCGGTGGCCGGCGTGGTCAAGGAACTGAAGGTCAAGGTCGGCGACAGCCTGTCGGAAGGCAAGGTGGTGGCGCTGATCGAGGTGGCCGGCGCCAACGCCGACGCGCCGTCGGCGAACGCGGTCCAGCCCAGCGCCGAGACCGGCGGCGGCGTGGAGCCGGTGCCGGCCTCGTCCGCGCCGGACAAGCTGGCCCAGCGCGAGATCGCGCAGGTGCAGAGCTCGGCCCCGGCCAAGGCCGCCGCGGCCGGTGCGTCCGCCGGCACCCCGAGCAGCCCGCCGGTGGAGTTCAACGCCGACAGCGTGCTGCCGCAGAAGGTGCCCTACGCCAGCCCGGCGGTGCGCGTGTTCGCGCGGGAACTGGGCGTGGACCTGTTCCAGGTCACCGGCACCGAGCAGGGCGGCCGCATCACCAAGGACGACGTGCAGCGCTACGTCAAGGCCGCGCTGTCCGGCGGCGCGCCGGCCGCGTCGGCGGGCGGCGCGACCGCGGCAGGCGGCGGCAACGGGCTGAACCTGCTGCCGTGGCCGAAGGTCGACTTCGCCAAGTTCGGCGAGATCGAGACCCGGCCGCTGTCGCGGATCAAGAAGATCTCCGGCGCCAACCTGGCGCGCAACTGGGCGATGATCCCGCACGTCACCCAGTTCGAGCAGGCCGACGTCACCGACCTGGAAGCGCTGCGCGTGGCGCTGAACAAGGAGAACGAGAAGGCCGGCATCAAGCTGACCATGCTCGCGTTCCTGCTCAAGGCCAGCGCCGCGGCGCTGAAGCAGTTCCCCGACTTCAACGCCTCGCTGGACGCGGCCGGCGAGACCCTGACCCTGAAGAAGTACTTCCACATCGGCTTCGCCGCCGACACCCCCAATGGGCTGGTGGTGCCGGTGATCCGCGACGTGGACAAGAAGGGCGTGGTCGAGCTGGCGCGCGAAAGCGGCGAGCTGGCCAAGAAGGCGCGCGACGGCAAGCTCGGCCCGGCCGAGATGAGCGGCGGCTGCTTCTCGATCAGTTCGCTCGGCGGCATCGGCGGCACCGCGTTCACGCCGATCGTCAACGCGCCGGAAGTGGCGATCCTGGGCGTGTCCAAGTCGTCGATCCAGCCGGTCTGGAACGGCAAGGAATTCGCGCCCAAGCTGCTCCTGCCGCTGTCGCTGAGCTACGACCACCGGGTCATCGACGGCGCCGCGGCGGCGCGCTTCACCAGCTACCTGAGCCAGGTGCTGGCGGACATGCGCCGCGTGCTGCTGTAAGTCCTGCCGCAACGGCGCCGCGCCCGGCGCGGCCCGTGTTTTCCCCCACCTGCGTGCGCCGCGCCCTTGCGCGGCGCCGCCGAAGAACTGCAATCGCCCGCCGGCGCGCCGTCGGGCCACAGGAGAAGCCCCATGGCGGTCATTGAGGTCAAGGTCCCGGATATCGGCGACTACAGCGACGTTCCGGTCATCGAAGTGCTGGTCGCCGTCGGCGACACGGTCAAGAAGGACCAGGGCCTGCTGACGCTGGAATCGGACAAGGCCACGCTGGAGGTGCCCGCGG
The DNA here is from genome assembly GCF_017163755.1 of Xanthomonas sp. GTDB lineage: Bacteria > Pseudomonadota > Gammaproteobacteria > Xanthomonadales > Xanthomonadaceae > Xanthomonas_A. Next base: position 125,079 of record NZ_JAFIWC010000010.1, on the reverse strand, counting down.
CGGCGGCCGGCGTGATCAAGGAGCTGAAGGTCAAGCTGGGCGACACCCTGTCCGAAGGCGCGGTGATCGCGCTGCTGGAAACCGAGGATGCCGCCGCCCCGGCCGCCGCGCCCGCCGCGGCCAAGGCCGAGGCGCCGGCGAGCAAGCCGCCGGTGGCGCCGTCGCATCGCGCCCCGGCCGAGCCGCCGGCGCCCAAGCCGGCGCTGGTGTCGGGCAAACCGGCGGACATCGAGTGCAAGATCGTGGTGCTCGGCGCCGGCCCCGGCGGCTACACCGCCGCGTTCCGCGCCGCCGACCTGGGCCTGGACACGGTGCTGATCGAGCGCTACGCCAGTCTCGGCGGCGTCTGCCTCAACGTCGGCTGCATCCCGTCCAAGGCGTTGCTGCATGCCGCCGCGGTGATCGACGAGGTGGCCCACGCCGGCGACTTCGGCGTGGATTTCGGCCAGCCGAAGATCACCCTGGACAAGTTGCGCGACTACAAGGAAAAGGTGGTCGGCAAGTTGACCGGCGGCCTGGCCAGCATGGCCAAGCAGCGCAAGGTGCGCACCGTGCAGGGCGTGGCCACGTTCGTGTCGCCGAACGAGCTGGAGATCGCCGGCGACGACGGCAAGACCCAGCTGCTGCGCTTCGAGCAATGCATCATCGCCGCCGGCTCGCAGGCGGTGAAGCTGCCGAACTTCCCGTGGGACGACGAGCGGGTGATGGACTCCACCGACGCGCTGGAACTGCAGGACATCCCCAAGACCCTGCTGGTGGTCGGCGGCGGCATCATCGGCCTGGAAATGGCCACCGTGTACAGCGCGCTGGGCAGCAAGGTGACCGTGGTCGAGTTCCTGGACCAGCTGATGCCGGGCGCCGACAAGGACCTGGTCAAGCCGCTGGCCGAGCGGCTGAAGAAGCAGGGCGTGGAGGTCCACCTCAAGACCAAGGCCGCCGACGTCAAGGCCGGCAAGGACGGCATCACCGTCGCGTTCGAGGCCGCCGCCGAGGGCGAGAAACCCACCCTGGGCGCGACCACCTACGACCGCGTGCTGGTCGCCGTCGGCCGCTCGCCCAACGGCAAGAAGATCGGCGCCGACAAGGCCGGGGTCAACGTCACCGAGCGCGGCTTCATCCCGGTGGACCGGCAGATGCGCAGCAACGTGCCGCACATCTTCGCCATCGGCGACATCGTCGGCAATCCGATGCTGGCGCACAAGGCCACCCACGAAGGCAAGCTGGCCGCCGAAGTGGCCGCGGGCGAAAAGAAGGAATGGGTGGCGCGGGTGATCCCGTCTGTGGCCTACACCAACCCGGAGATCGCCTGGGTCGGCGTCACCGAGACCGAGGCCAAGGCCAAGGGGCTGAAGGTCGGCGTGGCCAAGTTCCCGTGGGCGGCCAGCGGCCGCGCGATCGGCATCGGCCGTACCGAGGGCTTCACCAAGCTGATCTTCGACGAGGAAACGCACCGCATCATCGGCGGCGCCATCGTCGGCGTGCACGCCGGCGACCTGCTGGCCGAGATCGGCCTGGCGATCGAGATGGGCGCCGAGGCCGAGGACATCGGCCACACCATCCACGCCCATCCCACGCTGAGCGAATCGGTGGGCATGGCCGCGGAGGTGTACGACGGCACCATCACCGACCTGTACATCCCGAAGAAGAAATAGGCCGGCGCAACCCCGGCCAGCAAAGCCCCGGCACCTGCCGGGGTTTTGCGTTCATGCCCCGGCATGTCCCCGGCGATGCGACGGCGGCCTTAAATCGGCGGGGGCAAGCGCTGCGCGACGTCGGCCGCAACGGCCAAGGTGGCGAAGCACCACGATTTGGGTCGTTCCCCATTTCGACCGCTGAAACGACAGAACCCCGCATCGCTGCGGGGTTCTGCAAAACTTCCTTACGAGTCCCGAGTCCCGAGTTCCGGCTCAGAACGCGAAGGTGACGCCCGCCACCGGCCCCTTGAATTCCTGCTTCAGGCCGATGTTGCCGTCGTTGCCGGAGCGGTCCACGTCGAGCTTGAACCAGTCGTAGCCGGCGAAGATGCCGAAGTTCTTGGTGAAGCGGTACTCGGCGATCGCATTGGCGCGGCTCAGGTCGCCGTCGTAGTCGCCGAAATCGCCCCAGTCGGTGTTCATGTACTGGCCCTGCACGTTGAACAGCCAGTGCTCGCTGGGTTGCGCGGTGAAGCGCAGGCCGACCACCGGCGCGTAGCCGTCTTCCTTCTCGTCGGCGAAGGTGCCGGTGTACAGGTCGCCCAGGTCGGCATAGGCGTTGGCTTCGACCCTGGCCCACTCGGCGCCGATCTGCAGGCCGACGCTGAACTGGGGGGTGTCGACGACCGAATAGTCGTACACCAGGCTCGCCACCTGGTACTTGAGCTCGCCCTTGACGAAGCTGCCCGCCGGCACGGTGAAGTCGCCGTAGCTGACCGTCTCGCCCAGTTCCTCGCGGCGGTCCTTGTCGTACTTGAAGTAGTCGAAGATCAGGCGCTGGCGGGTGCTGATGCGGAACACGCCGTCCAGGCGCGGTTCCCATTCCTTGCCGCCGAAGTCGAAATCCTGCGAGCCGGACAGTTCCTCGCCGTTGATCGAGGTGCTGCCGCGCAGGGTGTTGTCGTTGTCGATGTTCATCGCACCCAGGCGCAGCGTGAAGCGGTCGTCGCTGTCTTCGGCGTGGGCGGGGAGGGCGTAGGCGGCGGCCAGGGCGCAGGGCAAGGCCAAGGCGAGCAAATGTTTCATGGGGCAATGGGCTCCGTCATCTCAGGGGGGCGTCGATGGCCAGTGCCACCGCGTGGCGCCACTATGGGAAAGACCGTGTCCACCATCCGTGAAAGTATGGAGCGCGCAAACGCGCGCTTTGTCCCAATATCGCCCGCAAAAGAAGAAGCCCCGGGGGGACCGGGGCTTCGTGGGCCTGCGTGCGCGCCGACGAGGATGTGCGCAGACCGTGACCGTGTGACCGTGGGCGGTGGCGGAAGTTCCGTCGCAAAGCGCTGCTGCGATGCACCAGCGCGCACGCCTGTGGCGGTGCCGGACGTGCTACCGTAAGCGGTTCACAGTCCCGCTGCCGCTGCCGCGACCTTTGGCGGTTGTCTCGGAAATTGTCCCGTTGCTATAATTCCGCGGCTCGACGGGGCGCATCGACGTCCTCACCCACCACCAACTGCAGGATTTTCTGTGCTGAACTCCGTTGACGCGGGTCGGCGACTGATGCTGCGCGCAGCGATTTACCCGCTGGTGGCGGTGGCAGTGGTCTCGCTGGCTTTCCTGCTGCTGGGGCCGAAATACGCCATTGGCGCCGCCGCTACCGGGCTGGCGACGGTGGCAGGGGGCTGGCTGGCGGCGCGGACCGCGCTGGGCGGTGGCGTGCAGCCGGCGGGATCGGCGATGGCGCGGCTGATCGTGGCGATGGTGCTGAAGTGGGTGTTGGTATTCGCGGTACTGCTGCTGGGCTTCGCCTGGTGGCGGCTGCCTCCTCTGGCCCTGTTGGCGGGTATCGCCACCGGGCTGATGTTCCAGGTTCTGGCTCTGGCCAGACGTTGATCGAATAAAAAAGGCTCAGGACTCATGGCGGGCGAGGCGTTAACCCCTACCTCCTACATCCAGCACCACCTGAAAAACCTCACCTTCCAGGTGCAGGAAGGCGGTTTCTGGCAAGTGCACGTCGACACCCTGGTGATGTCGGTGCTGATGGGCCTGCTGATGGTGTTCGGCTTCTGGCTGGCCACGCGCAAGGCCACCGCCGGCGTGCCGGGCAAGTGGCAGGCGTTCGTGGAGATCCTGCTGGAGTTCGTCGACCGCCAGGCCAAGGACACCTACCACGGCACCAGCAAGCTGGTGACCCCGATCGCGATCACGCTGTTCTTCTGGATCCTGATGATGAACCTCATCAAGATGATCCCGGCGGACTTCATCGCCATGCCGCTCGAACTGGCCGGCGTGCACTACTGGAAGCCGGTGCCCACCGCCGACGTCAACGCCACCTTGGGCATGTCGATCAGCGTGTTCTTCCTGATGCTGTTCTTCGGCCTGCGCTCCAAGGGCGTGGGCGGCTTCACCAAGGAATTCCTGACGGCGCCGTTCGGCAAGTGGATGCTGCCGTTCAATCTGATCCTCAACACCGTCGAATGGCTCAGCAAGCCGATTTCCCTGGCGATGCGACTGTTCGGCAACATGTTCGGCGGCGAGATCGTGTTCCTGCTGATCTGGGTGCTGGGCGGTGCCGGTATCTTCGGCGCCTTGGCCGGTGGCGCGTTCGGCTTCGGCTGGATGCTGTTCCACCTGCTGGTGATTCCGCTGCAGGCCTTCATCTTCATGATGCTGTCGATCGTGTATTTGAGCCTGTCGGAAGACAGCCACTGATAGGTTCCTGTTTCACGCGTCTTTTCACCTTCGTCCGATTCACCATCCTTAAGCAACTTTGTTCCTGGAGAAAACCATGTACTTCGCCGTCCTGACCAACCTCGCCCAAGTCCAGAGCTCCACCGTCCTCGCCGTCGGCATCATGATCGGCCTGGCCGCGCTGGGTGCCGGTCTCGGTCTGGCCATCATGGCCGGCAAGTTCCTGGAGTCGGCCGCGCGCCAGCCGGAACTGATCCCGGTGCTGCAGGTGCGCATGTTCATCACCGCCGGCCTGATCGACGCCGCGTTCATCATCAGCGTCGCGGTCGGCCTGCTGTTCGCGTTCGCCAACCCGATGGTCGGCGAATTCGTGTCGCGTCTGCCGCAGGGCGGTTGATCCGTTGAGACTGCGGGCGGCCGCATCGCGCGGCCGCCGCTGTGGATGAAGGTTCGGATGCGTCCGCCGTCGCGGCGGCGCATCCACACCCCGTCACCTTTGGCTGAGCGTACCCCATGAATATCGGTCTCACCCTCTTTGCCCAGGCGCTGGCCTTCGCCGGTCTGATCTGGATCGTCGCGACCAAGATCTGGCCGCCGCTGATGAAGGCCATCGAAGAGCGCCAACAGAAGATCGCCGAAGGCCTCGCCGCCGCCGATCGCAGCCAGAAGGATCTGGCGCAGGCGCAGGAAAAGGTCAACGAAGCGTTGAAGGACGCCCGCGTCAAGGCCAACGAGATCATCGACCAGGCCCACGCGCGCGCCAACCAGATCGTCGAGGCGGCCAAGAACGAGGCCATCGCCGAGGCCAACCGGCAGAAGGACCTGGCCCAGGCCGAGATCGATGCCGCCGCCAACCGCGCCCGCGAGGACCTGCGTCGCCAGGTGTCCGCGCTGGCGGTCAGCGGTGCCGAGAAGCTGCTCAAGCGCGAGATCGACGCCAGCGCCCACAAGGCGCTGCTGGACGAGCTGGCGGCGGAGATCTGAGATGAGCCAGTCCCTCACCCTGGCCCGTCCGTACGCGCGCGCCGCCTTCGCGGCCGCCAGCGACGCCGGCAAGCTCGCGCCGTGGTCGCAGGCGCTGGCGTTCTCGGCCCAGGTCGCGGCCGACCCGCGCGTGGCCGCGCTGCTGCACAACCCGCAGCTGCAGCGCGAGCAGGCGGTGACGCTGCTGGCGCCGGAAGCGGCCGACGAGCAGTACGGCCGCTTCCTGAGCCTGCTGGCCGAAGGGCAGCGGCTGTCGCTGCTGCCTGAGATCGCCGGCATGTACGATCAGCTGCGAGCGGAAGCCGAACGCGTGGTCAAGGCCAACGTGACCTCGGCCGCGGAGCTGAGCGAAGCGGAGGTGGCGTCGCTGAAGGTCGCGCTGAAGCAGCGCTTCGGCCGCGAGGTGGAGATCACCACCGCGGTGGACGCTTCGCTGATCGGCGGCGCGGTGATCGATGCCGGCGACGTGGTCATCGACGGTTCGCTGAAAGGCAAGCTGTCGCGCCTGCAATCCGCCCTGGCCCACTAAGAAGCGGGAATGGCGAATAGAGAGTAGAGAGTCCGGCAGCGGCGGCGACGCCACCTGCGGTTCCCCATTCCCCATTCCCGATTCTCAAAGAAGCTAACCAAAGTCGCCATCCGCCTTCGCGCGGTGGACGATCCGAAGGAAACCAAGATGGCAACCACGCTCAATCCCTCCGAAATCAGCGAACTGATCAAGAACCGCATCGAGCAGGTCAAGCTGGCCGCGGAGTCGCGCAACGAAGGCACCGTGACCAGCGTGTCCGACGGCATCGTGCGCATCTTCGGCCTGGCCGACGTGATGCAGGGCGAGATGATCGAACTGCCGAACGAGACCTACGCCCTGGCGCTGAACCTGGAGCGCGACTCGGTCGGCGCCGTGGTGCTCGGCGACTACGAGAACCTGCGCGAAGGCGACGTGGCCAAGACCACCGGCCGCATCCTCGAGGTGCCGGTGGGCAAGGAGCTGCTCGGCCGCGTGGTCAACGCGCTGGGCGAGCCGATCGACGGCAAGGGCCCGCTGGGCACCGTGCAGACCGCGCCGGTGGAGCGCGTGGCGCCGGGCGTGATCTGGCGCAAGTCGGTCGACCAGCCGGTGCAGACCGGCTACAAGTCGGTCGACGCGATGATCCCGATCGGCCGCGGCCAGCGCGAACTGGTGATCGGCGACCGCCAGACCGGCAAGACCGCGCTGGCGATCGATGCGGTGATCAACCAGAAGGGCACCGGCATCAAGTGCGTGTACGTGGCGATCGGGCAGAAGGCCTCGACCGTGGCCAACATCGTGCGCAGGCTGGAAGAGAACGGCGCGCTGGCGCACACCATCGTGGTCGCCGCGACCGCGTCCGAGTCGGCCGCGATGCAGTACATCAGCGCCTACGCCGGCTGCACCATGGGCGAGTACTTCATGGACCGCGGCGAAGACGCGCTGATCGTCTACGACGACCTGTCCAAGCAGGCCGTGGCCTACCGCCAGATCTCGCTGCTGCTCAAGCGCCCGCCGGGCCGCGAAGCCTACCCGGGCGACGTGTTCTACCTGCACAGCCGCCTGCTCGAGCGCGCCGCGCGCGTATCCGAGGACTACGTGGAGCAGTTCACCAAGGGCGAGGTCAAGGGCAAGACCGGCTCGCTGACCGCGCTGCCGATCATCGAGACCCAGGCCGGCGACGTGTCCGCGTTCGTGCCGACCAACGTGATCTCGATCACCGACGGGCAGATCTTCCTGGAAACCGACCTGTTCAACGCCGGCATCCGTCCGGCGGTGAACGCCGGCATCTCGGTGTCGCGCGTCGGCGGCGCCGCGCAGACCAAGATCATCAAGAAGCTCTCCGGCGGCATCCGCATCTCGCTGGCGCAGTACCGCGAGCTGGCGGCGTTCGCGCAGTTCGCCTCGGACCTGGACGAAGCCACCCGCAAGCAGCTCGAGCGCGGCCAGCGCGTCACCGAGCTGATGAAGCAGAAGCAGTACCTGCCGATGTCCATCGCCAACCAGGCGCTGTCGATCTATGCGGTCAACGAAGGCTTCCTGGACGACGTGCCGGTCAACAAGATCGGCGCCTTCGAGGAAGGCCTGCACGCGCATTTCGCCAACACCGCCGGCGAGCTGGTCGCCAAGGTCAACGAGACCGGCGACTGGAACGGCGAGATCGAAGCGGCGTTCAAGAAAGGCATCGGCGAGTACAAGAGCACGGGTAGCTGGTAAGCGAGCCGGGACTCGGGGCTCGGGACTCGGGACTCGCGAAAGCGGGTTCCAGTTCCGGGAAACGGGATCCGGAAAAGTAGAAACGATTCGTGAGCGGGCTTTTCCGCGTCCCGAGTCCCGAGTCCCGACGAGAAGAGAATGGCAGGCGGACGCGAAATCAAAACCAAGATCAAGAGCGTGCAGAACACCCGCAAGGTGACGCGCGCGCTCGAGATGGTCTCGGCCTCCAAGATCCGCAAGGCGCAGGATCGGATGAAGACCTCGCGCCCCTATGCGCAGGCGATGAAGCAGGTGATCGGCCATCTGGCGCAGGCCAGCACCGACTACCCGCATCCGTTCCTGGTGCAGCGCGACGAGGTCAAGCGCGTCGGCTACATCGTGATCTCCTCCGATCGCGGGCTGGCCGGCGGGCTCAACAACAACCTGTTCCGCAAGATGCTCGGCGAAGTGCGGCAGTGGCAGGACAAGGGCGCCGGCATCGACGTGGTCACCATCGGCCAGAAGGCGTCGGTGTTCTTCCGCCGCCTCAAGGTCGACATGATCGGCAGCGTCAGCCATCTGGGCGACGTGCCGCACGTGGAGCAGCTGGTCGGCGTGATCAAGGTGATGCTGGACGCGTTCACCGAGGGCAAGGTGGACCGCGTGTATCTGGTCTACAACCGCTTCGTCAACACGATGACGCAGAAGGCCAGCTTCGATCAGCTGCTGCCGTTGCCGGCGGCGGAGAACCAAGTCGCGCACCACGACTGGGACTACCTGTACGAGCCCGATGCGGCGACCGTGCTGGAGCACGTGATGACCCGCTACATCGAGTCGCTGGTGTACCAGGCGGTGCTGGAGAACGTGGCGTCTGAGCACGCCGCGCGCATGGTCGCGATGAAGGCGGCCAGCGACAACGCCAACAAGCTGATCAGCACGCTGCAGCTGGTCTATAACAAGGCGCGGCAGGCGGCGATCACCCAGGAAATTTCCGAGATCGTCGGCGGCGCGGCCGCGGTGTGAGGTTCGTCGGACTCGCCGCCGCGCACGGCGCTTCCGTTGTTGGAGCAACACGTTTCGCGCATCGGTCGCCACCTAAACTACCCAAGGAAATGGAATGAACAAGGTTCTGCTCTCGCTCGCGCTGTGTGCAACCCTGGCTGCATGCAAGAAGGAAGAGGCCGCCCCTGCCGCCGACACCGCGACTCCGGCACCGGCTGCCGAGGCCGCCGCTCCGGCCACGCCGGCAACCGATGCCGCTGCTGCCGCGCCGGTCGCCGCCGGTCTTCCGAAGGAATGCGAAGACTATCTGGCGCGCGCGAAGGCGTGCTTCGCCAAATCCGGCGGCAACGGCGCCGCTGCCGCGTTCCAGCAGGCGATCGACCAGTCCAAGGCACAGTGGGAAGCGATGGCCGACAAGAGCGCGCTGCCGGCGGCCTGCAAACAGGCCAGCGACCAGTTCGCGCAAACCGCTACGATGCTCAAGTGCGAGTGATGCGGTAAATCGGATTCCCGGCCGTAACCTGGCCGGGAATCTCTCCCGGATGTTGCGGAAAGCCGCCCGGTTTTCCAGAACACCCGAAAAACTTCGATAAGCGAGTAGTCACATGAACGCCATCAACACCCAGGGCAAGATCGTTCAGATCATCGGCGCGGTCGTCGACGTCGAATTCGCGCGCGCCGATGTGCCGAAGATCTACGACGCGCTGAAGGTCGAAAACACCGCCATCACGCTGGAAGTGCAGCAGCAGCTGGGCGACGGCATCGTGCGCACCATCGCGCTCGGCTCCACCGACGGCCTGAAGCGCAACCTGCTGGCGACCAACACCGGCCGCGCGATCTCGGTGCCGGTCGGCGCCGGCACGCTGGGCCGCATCATGGACGTGCTCGGCCGCCCGATCGACGAGGCCGGCGACGTGCAGGCCACCGACCATTGGGAGATCCACCGCGCCGCGCCGAGCTACGAAGACCAGTCCTCGGCTACCGAGCTGCTGGAAACCGGCATCAAGGTCATCGACCTGATGTGTCCGTTCGCCAAGGGCGGCAAGGTCGGCCTGTTCGGCGGCGCCGGCGTCGGCAAGACCGTCAACATGATGGAACTGATCAACAACATCGCCAAGGCGCACTCGGGCCTGTCGGTGTTCGCCGGCGTGGGCGAGCGCACCCGCGAGGGCAACGACTTCTACCACGAGATGAAGGACTCCAACGTCCTGGACAAGGTCGCGATGGTGTACGGCCAGATGAACGAGCCGCCGGGCAACCGCCTGCGCGTCGCGCTGACCGGCCTGACCATGGCCGAGTACTTCCGCGACGAGAAGGACGCCTCGGGCAAGGGCAAGGACGTGCTGCTGTTCGTCGACAACATCTACCGCTACACGCTGGCCGGTACCGAAGTGTCGGCGCTGCTGGGCCGCATGCCGTCGGCGGTGGGCTACCAGCCGACCCTGGCCGAGGAAATGGGCGTGCTGCAGGAGCGCATCACCTCGACCAAGACCGGCTCGATCACCTCGATCCAGGCCGTGTACGTGCCCGCCGACGACTACACCGACCCGTCGCCGGCCACCACCTTCGCCCACCTGGACTCCACCGTCGCGCTGTCGCGCAGCATCGCCTCGCTGGGCATCTACCCGGCCGTCGATCCGCTGGATTCGACCTCGCGCATGATGGATCCGAACGTGATCGGCCACGAGCACTACGACACCGCGCGTCGCGTGCAGATGACCCTGCAGAAGTACAAGGAACTGAAGGACATCATCGCGATCCTGGGCATGGACGAGCTGTCCGAAGAGGACAAGCAGGCCGTGTCGCGCGCGCGCAAGATCGAACGCTTCTTCAGCCAGCCGTTCCACGTGGCCGAAGTGTTCACCGGCTCGCCGGGCAAGTACGTGTCGCTGAAGGACACCATCCGCGGCTTCAAGGGCATCGTCGACGGCGAGTACGACCACCTGCCGGAGCAGGCGTTCTACATGGTCGGCAGCATCGAAGAAGCGGTCGAGAAGGCCAAGAAGATGGCCGAGAAGGCCTGATCCGGGTCCTGGCCGCGCTGCGGCCGGGATGCGGAAGTACCAATCGCAAATCGAGCATCGTCAGGGCGGATCGCTGGAGCGTCGAAGAACCGGGAACAGGAGGCGGCCGCCGAGCCGCTTTCCGAGTCCCGAGTCCCGAGTCCCGAGTCCCGCCCCACCCAGTGAGGCACCATGAGCACCATCCGTTGCGACATCGTCAGCGCCGAGCAGGAGATCTACCGCGGTGAGGCCACCCTGGTGGTCGCCACCGGCGAACTGGGCGAGCTGGGCATCGCGCCCAAGCACGCGCCGCTGATCACCCGGCTCAAGCCCGGCAAGGTGGTGGTCACCACCGCCAGCGGCGAGCAGCTGGATTTCGCCATTTCCGGCGGCATTCTCGAGGTGCAGCCGCAGGTCGTCACCGTGCTCGCCGACACCGCGATCCGCGCGCAGGACATCGACGAGGCGGCGGTGCGCAAGGCCAAGGACGAGGCCGAGCGGATGCTGGCCAACCGCGGCGAAGGCATGGACGTGGCCGAGGCGCAGGCCAAGCTGGCCGAGGTCACCGCGCAGCTGCAGGCGCTGGAGCGCCTGCGCAAGAACCTCAAGCACTGAACCGCGCGGCGCCGCAAGGCGCCTGCACGCGATACCGACGCCGGCGCATGCCGGCGTTTTTCGTTGCTCCGCCGGCATTGCGCCTGCCGCGGGCCCGGCCGCCGCGCCGGAGCGTGTCCGACGGTATCGGTGCGGTGGGCCCCGGGTCGTGGGCGGCCGGTCGGCCTCGTGCGGCCGTCGACAAGCGGCCACCGAATGCCCTGTCTATCGATGGACCGAGACCGCCCCGGTGGTCCTGCGCGGGGGCTTGGTGTGGAAGGAGGGAACGGGCGCCGTGGACGCCAAGGTGCGACGCGGCCTTGCCGTCGACGCCGCTCCGATACCTCGCCACGACAGGACGGGAACGCAGTGCAACGAAATCGCCCGCGGCCTTTGGCAAGATGGACGCGACCGGCGCGCACCCCGTGCGCCGACGGATGCCGGAACCGCCCGATGCGCAGCTCGCTTCCGAACAGAGTCGCCCACGCGATGGCCGCGCTGCTCGCTTGCGCCGCACTGTGCGGCTGCGCCGCGCCGGTGCGCGGCGACGGCCCGCTCGAGCCCCTGCTGGAGCGCATCGTCGAGCGCAACGCGATCGGCGACCAGGTCGCGCTGAGCAAGTGGGACAGCGGCAAGCCGGTCCTGGATGCGGCGCGCGAAGCCGCGGTGCTGGCTCGCGTGCGCGAGCAGGCGCGCGGGCACGGCCTGGATGCGGACGACGCGGCGCGCTTCTTCGCCGCGCAGATCGAGTCCAACAAGCTGGTGCAGTACCAGCTGCTCGATGGCTGGCGGCTGGGCGGCCGGGCGCCGGATCTGCCGCGTCCGGACCTGGCCGCGCTGCGCCTGCGCCTGGACCAGTTGCAGGGCGAGATGCTGGACGCGCTGCAACGCAGTGCGGCGCTGCGCGATGCCGCCGACTGCCGTGCCCGCACCGCGCATGCGGCGCAGGCCTACGCGCAGCGCCGGCGGCTGGACCCGGTGCATCGCGCCGCGCTGGTGCGCGGGCTGGGCGAATTCTGCCGCTGAAGCGGCGCCATCGCGCGGCCGCCACAAGCGCCGCGCCGCGTCAGCGGTAGACCACGTGCCGCCACAGGAAGAACGACAGCAGCGACAGCGCGCCTTCCACCAGCGGCTTGGCCAGCCATGCCATGCGCAGGCCCAATGCGTCGGCGCACAGCGTCACCAGCCAGGTGCTCAGCAGGGTCAGCCCGATCCACATCAGCATGAAGCGCCCGAAGCGGTGCCAGCCCAGGCGCGCGTCGTCCTCGCTGGCGAAGGTGATGCGGCCGTTGAGCCAGAAGCCGAGCAGCGCGCCGCTGATGCGCCCGAACAGGTTGCTCGGCGCGATCGGCATGCCCAGGTGGCTGGCGACGACGAACACGCTCCAGTCCAGCAGCAACTGCAGCATGCCGACCAGCGCGAATTGGCTGCCTTGGCGAAGTAGACTCATGGGCGTCCGTGGTGCGATGCGAATGCGGCATGCTACCGGCTGCGATGCTTAAACGGACGTTATGCCGGCGCCCGCCGCCGGCCCAGCCGCTAGAATCGCGCCCATCCCCCAGGAAACGGAACGCCCGCATGAGCCTGCCCCTGCATGTCGTGATCCTCGCCGCCGGCGAAGGCAAGCGAATGAAGTCCGTCAAGCCCAAGGTGCTGCAGCCGATCGCCGGGCGGCCGATGCTGGCGCATGTGGTGGACACCGCGCGCGCGCTGCAGCCGGAGGCGATCCATGTCGTCTACGGCCATGGCGGCGACGCGGTGCGCGCCGCGTTCGGCGACCAGCCGGACCTGGTCTGGGCCGAGCAGGCGCAGCAGCTGGGCACCGGCCATGCGGTGCAGCAGGCGATGGCCGAGGTGCCCGACGCGGCGACGGTGCTGGTGCTGTACGGCGACGTGCCGCTGATCCGCGCCGACACGCTGCTGCGGCTGCTGCATTCGCCGGGGCGGCTGGCGGTGCTGGTGGCCGAGCCGGAAGAGCCCGCCGGCTACGGCCGTATCGTGCGCGACGCCGAAGGCAAGGTCGCGGCGATCGTCGAGCACAAGGACGCCGACGACGAGCAGCGCCACATCCGCACCATCAACACCGGCATCGTCACCGCCGAGTCCACCGCGCTGCGGCGCTGGCTGACGCAGCTGCGCAACGACAATGCGCAGGGCGAGTACTACCTCACCGACGTGTTCGCCGCCGCCGCCGCCGAGTTCACCCCGGCCGAGATGGTGCTGGTGGCCGATCCGCTGGAGGCCGAGGGCGCCAACGATCCGTGGCAGCTGTCGCAGCTGGAGCGCGCCTGGCAGCAGCGCGCCGCGCGCGCGCTGTGCGTGCAGGGCGCGCACCTGCTCGATCCGAACCGCTTCGACCAGCGCGGCCGGGTGCGCGTGGGCCGCGACGTGCGCATCGACGTGGACGTGGTGCTGGAGGGCGACGTCGAACTCGGCGACGGGGTCAGCATCGGCCCGTTCGTGCGCTTGAAGGACGTGACCTTGGCCGCGGGCACCGAGGTGCGCGCGCACTGCGACCTGGAAGGCGTGGTCACCCAGGGCGCGGTGCAGATCGGCCCGTTCGCGCGGCTGCGCCCGGGCACGGTGCTGGCCGACGGCGTGCACATCGGCAACTTCGTCGAGACCAAGAAGGTCGTGCTCGGCGTCGGCAGCAAGGCCAACCACCTGACCTACCTGGGCGATGCGGTGATCGGCAGCGGGGTCAACATCGGCGCCGGCACCATCACCTGCAACTACGACGGCGTGAACAAGTGGCAGACCACGATCGGCGACCGCGTCTTCGTCGGCTCCAACAGCGCGCTGGTGGCGCCGGTGACGCTGGGCGACGGCGCCACCATCGGCGCCGGTTCGGTGATCACCCGCGACGCGCCGCCCGAGCAACTGAGCGTGGCGCGCGCGCGCCAATCCACGCTGGAAGGCTGGACGCGGCCGAAGAAGAAATAGCCCGCCGCAACGGACATCGCGTCCGCGCGCCGCGTCGGTACGCAACGCAGCCTTGCCCGGCTTGGGACCGGCGTCGCAGTGCCGCCGCGGGACCCGGGGTAAGGTGCGGCTACCGCCGGCGCGGCATGCCGACGGCAGCCAATCACTCGTGAGGTGCAGGATGCGGGCTCGACGCTGGACGATCGCGGTTCTCCTGATGCTGGCCTTCGCGATACCGGCGCTGGCGCAGGCCCAGGCCTATCGCCTGTACCTGGCCCCGGACGGCGACGATACCGCCACCGGCACCAGCGCGGCCGCGCCGCTGCAGAGCCTGTCCGCGGCGCACGCGCATCTGCTGGCCGCGCCGCCACCGCAGGACGCCAGCGCGGTGGAGATCGTGATCGCGCCCGGCACCTATCTGGGGCAGTCGGTGAACTGGACCTTCTTCAACGGCAAGCCGATCAGCCTGGTCGCCGCCGCCGGCGCCAGCGCGCGCCCGCTGTTCGACGGGCGCGGCGGCGGCACCTGGTTCACCCTGTACAAGGGCGCCAACCGGGCCACGCAGTTGCGCTTCGTCGGACTGAAGGTCAGCAACTACTGGATGGCGATAGACCTGGGCACCACCACCCTGGACAAGGGCGGCAACAGCGGCAACGAGATCCGCGACATGGTGTTCGCGCGCATCGGCGGGCTGCACGGCGTCGGCGAGCAGGCATACTCGTTCGCCGCGGTGCGGCTGCGCAATTCGCGCGACAACGTGATCGCGGACAACCAGTTCGTCTCGGTCGAGAACGACGAAGAAACTTCCGGCTACATCCACGCGCTGTACCTGTCGCAGCGTTCGTCGGGCAATCTGGTCCAGGGCAACACCTTCACCGACGTCAACGGCGACGTGATCCGCACGCGTGATGCGTCGGACGACACCGAGGTGCGCGGCAATACCTTCGTCCGCGCCGGCAAGTACGCGGCGTTCTCGGACTGGATCAAGGAGGCGGACGGGGAATGCCCTTCGCAGGGCGGCCTGTTCGTCGACAACACGGTGGGCGCGGGCTACTACGGCCAGATTCCGGCCACCCGCACCTGGGGCGCCGACGACGCCTGCGGTGCGTTGAACGCGCCGCGCATCACCGAAAGCGGCACCGTGCGCAACTGATCCGCACTGCGCCGCCGGGCGGGTCAGTCCGGCCGGCTCAGCGGCAGCTGCACTGCCACGCACAGCCCGCCCTCGTCGCGGTTCTGCAGCGACAGCCGGCCGCCATGCGCCTCGACGATCTCGCGGGTCAGCGCCAGGCCCAGGCCGGTGCCGTTGCGCTTGGTCGAATAGAACGGCATCAGCGCGTTCTGCAGCACCGCCTCGTTCATGCCGCCGCCGCGGTCGAGCACTTCCAGGCGCAGCCACTCCGGGCGCACCGACACGCGGATGCGCACGTCGTCCTGCGGCGTGTGCCCGTCGGGGCTGGACTCGTGCGCGTTCTTGATCAGGTTGAGCAGCGCCTGCTGCATCTGCGCCGGGTCCACGCGGCTGTGCAGGTCGGGCGCCTCCAGTTCCAGCGCGAACGGGATCTGCTGCTGCAGGCCGTCGAGGAACTGCGCCCATTGCACCGTCTGCAACTGCGGCTGCGGCAGCTTGGCGAAGCGCGCATAGCCGCGGATGAAGCCCTCCAGGTGCCGCGCGCGCTCCTCGATGGTGCCGAAGACCTCTTCCAGCCGCTCGGTCTTCTGTCTGCGCACCAGCTCGGCGCCCGAATGCGCCAGCGAGGCGATCGGCGCCAGCGAATTGTTCAGTTCGTGGCTGATCACCCGGATCACCTTCTTCCAGGTATGCACTTCCTGGCGGCGCAGCTCGGCGGTGAGCAGGCGGATCAGCAGCAGCTCGTGCGGGCGCCCGTTGAGCCGGAAGCGGCGCCGCGCCAGGTGGTAGACCTGCTCCTCGTCGGGGTCCTCGTCGTCGCCTTCGATGGTGAACAGGCTGTCTCCGCCGCGCGCGACGGCCTCGCGCAGCGGCTGCGGCATGTCCTCCAGCAGGTCGTCGATGCGCTGGCCTTCCAGCTTCCAGCCGCCGCGCAGCAGCTTGCGCGCGGCCAGGTTGGAGAACGCCACGCGGCGGATGCCGTCGCCGCCGGCGGCGGTCAGCAGCATCGCCACCGGGGTGTTCTGCACCATCGTGTCCAGCATCAGTTCGCGCTGCGCCAGGCCCTGGCGCTGCTCGCGCAGCACCTCGCCCAGTTCGCTGTGCGCCCTGACCATCTCGCCCAGTTCGTCGTTGCCGGACCAGTGCACGCCGAAGTTGTACTCGCCGTCGCGGTAGCTGCTGACGGTGCCGGCCAGGGCGCGGAACAGCGAGCGCATCGGCGCGGTGGCGCGGCGCAGCGTCCACCACATCAGGCCCAGCAGCAGCAGCGACGAGCTGGCGATCACCTCCCAGCCCCGGTCGATCCAGTAGGCCAGCAGCCACGGCGTCGCCGCCGCCAGGGCCAGCACCGGCAGCAGGCGCAGGAACAGCGAGAACGTGAACGAGCGGCGCAGCTTCATTCGCGCGGGATCCCGTAGCGGTCCATGCGCCGGTACAGCGCCTGCCGGCTCATGCCCAGGTCCGAGGCGGCCTGCGCGATCACGCCATGGGCGCGGCCGAGCGCCCCGACGATGCGCTCGCGGTCCGGTTCCTCGCCGGCGGCGGCGCGTTGCGGCGCCGGCTTGGGCAGGTTCAGGTCGACGGCCTCGATCTGCCGGCCGAGCGCCAGCAGTTCGGCGCGCTGGATCACATTGCGCAGCTCGCGCACGTTGCCCGGCCAGGCGTGGCGCAGCAGCGCGTGGCCGGCGCCGGCCGACAGCGGCTTGTCGCCGGACAGGAAATGCTCGGCCAGCGGCAGGATGTCGCCGGGCCGCTCGGCCAGCGCCGGCAACGCCAGCTCCACCGTGTTGAGCCGGTAGTACAGGTCCTCGCGGAAGCTGCCGTCGCGGATCATCGCGGTCAGGTCGGCGTTGGTCGCGCTGATCACCCGCACCTTGACCTTGCGCTCGCGGTTGGAGCCCAGCCGCTCGAAACGGCCGGTCTCCAGCACGCGCAGCAGCTTCATCTGCCCGGCCAACGAGAGGTTGCCGATCTCGTCGAGGAACAGCGTGCCGCCGTCGGCGGCTTCGAACTTGCCCTCGCGCGCCTTGTTGGCGCCGGTGTAGGCGCCGGCGTCGGCGCCGAACAGCTCGGCCTCGATCAGGTCGGCGGGGATCGCGCCGCAGTTCAGCGCCACGAACGGGCCCTGCTTCATCGGCGAGTTGGCCTGGATGATCTCGGCGATCTTCTCCTTGCCGCTGCCGTTGGGGCCGGTGATCAGCACCGGCAGTTCCGAACGCGCGACCTGGCAGGCCAGGGCGATCGCACGCTCGCTGGCCGGGTCGGCGAACACCGCGCCGCGCAGGTCGTAGCGCTGGATCAGCTGCTCGCGGTGGCGCCGCTCGCCGTCCATGCGCCGCTCCAGTTCGCGCCGCGCCTCGGACAGTTCCAGCAGGTTGTTGACCGTGGTCAGCAACTTGCGGTCGTCCCACGGCTTGGCCAGGTAGTCGGCCGCGCCGCTCTTGACCAGCTCCACCGCGCTGCTCAGGTGCGTCCAGGCGGTGAGCAGGATCACCGGCAGGTCGGGGTAGCGCGCGCGGATCGCGCCGAACAGCGCTTCGCCTTCCTCGCCGGAGGTGGTGTCGGCGCTGAAGTTCATGTCCTGCAGCACCAGGTCGATATCGCCCTCGGCCAGGCGCCGCAGTCCGCCCTCCGGGGTCTCTTCGTACACCGTGTCGATGTCGTGCAGCGAGAACAGCACTTCCAGCGCAGTGGCGACCGCGGGGTTGTCGTCGATGATCAGCAGGCAGGGCATCGGGAACCTTGTGGCATGGCCGGGACGGTGGCGAGGCAGGGCGGGCGAGGCGGCATCATCGCAGTCCTGGCGCGGCTTGTCGTGCGTGGCCTCGGGCGCGTCTTGCCGCGTGCGGCAATGCGTGCCGGGGCCGGTTTTCGTGCCGCGACCACGCGCGTCACCGGTACGCCGCGGGCGACAGCCGCGCCGCGCGGGCGGCCGGGCCGCGCATCGCCAGCCAGCCCGCGCCGAGCAACAGCAGCGCGGTCGCCAGCGCATACGGCGGCGGCGCAGACAGTGCCGCCGGATCGAGCAGCGCGCGCCGCAGCAGTGCGGTGGCGGCCACGCCCGCGGCGATGCCCAGCCCGCACAGCAGCAGGTTCTCGCGGCGCAGGTGCCAGCGGATCTGCGCCGCGCGCGCGCCGAGCGCGCGCCGCAGCGCGATCTGCCGGTAGCGCTGGCGCACCATCGCCTCGGTGAGGGCGTAGACGGCCGCGACGGTGCCCGCCAGCCACAGCGCCGCGCCGGCGGCCAGCAGGGCCAGCCGGTGGCGATGCGTGCGCAGCTGGCGACTGCGCACATCGCCGGCGCTGCTCAGCTCGTGCATCCGCCCCGGCGCGATCCGGTCCGCGTTCGCCTGCAGGCGTGCGCGGACCGGCGCGGCGTCGCCGGGTGCGACCCGCAGCGCATACAGCGTCGCGCCCTGGCCATGGATGCGCAACGGCAGGATGACGCTGTCCTCGTCGCCGTCGCCCGGCGCGCGCAGCCGCTCGACGATGCCGACCACGGTCGCGGGCGGTTCGTGGCCCAGGTGCACCGCCTGGCCCAGCGCATCGCCGCGGGGGAACATCCGCGCCGCCAGCGCCTGGGTCAGGATGATCCGCGGCGCGACCACCAGCGCGTCGGGCGAGTGGATGTCGCGATAGTCGTCGCCGGCGAAGTCGCGGCCCTGGCGCAGGCGCAGGCCCAGCGTCTCCAGCAGTCCGGGACCGCCGAGGTAGGCGGCCACCGGGAACTGCCCGCCGCCGCCGCCGGCACGCGGCCCGGCCAGCGTGTTCCAGCGCTCGGGCCCGAAGGGCAGCTGGTTGATCGCCGCCACGCTCATGATGCCGGGCACCGCGCGCAGCGCGGCCGCCTCGCGCTGCGCTGCGGCGGCGGACACGCGGCCGCTGAGCCGCAGCGTCAGCAGATGCGCCTCGTCGCCGATGCCGCTGGCCGCGTGCATGCGCGCGTGCGCCTGCCAGGCCAGCGTGCCCATCGCCAGCAGCAGCGGATAGCTGAGCGCCATCTGCACCACGATCAGCGTTGCCAGCAGCTTGTGCCCGCGCAGCGATACCAGGAACCGGTCCATGGGCGAACCGCTCCGCTCACGCGCTGCGCGTGGCCACCGCCGGCGGCACCGCGGCGGCGCGCAGGGCCGGCGCCAGCACGGCGACCTGGCCGAGCAGCCACAGCGCCGCCGCGCCCACCGGCAGGTACGACAGCGGCAGCCGCGGCAGTTCGTAGCGGCTCATCAGCCACAGGTTGATCGCATAGGCCAGCAGCATGCCGAGCACGATGCCGGCGCTGGCCAGCAGGAAGTTCTCGGTCTGGAAATAGCGCAGGATCTGCCGCCGGGTGGCGCCGAGCGCGCGGCGGATGCCGATCTGCCGGGTGCGTTGCTGCACCCAGAAGCTGGCCAGGCCGACGATGCCCAGCGCGGTGACCACCAGCAGCGCGACGGACACCGCGCCCAGCAGCCACACCATCGCGCGGTCGCCCTGGAAGTACCGGTCGCGGATTTCGCTGTAGGTCTGCTGGCGCGTCACCAGGCGGCTGCTGTCCACCTTCATCAGCGCCGCCACGCACGCGGCCAGCACCTCGCCGCGGCGTGCCGGATCGGCGACGCGGACCAGGTAGCGTCCGCGGGTGTACGGCAGCCGCCACGGCAGCAGGAACGCATAGGCCGCCTGGTTGGCGCCGTTGACGTCGGGATCGGGCCGGGCCAGCTGGTCGACCACGCCGACGATGCTCAGCGGCATTTCGCCCATGTAGACGGTCTTGCCCAACGGGTTCTGCCCGGGGAACATCTTCTCGGCCGTGGCGCGGCTGACGATGGTGGCCACGCGCCTGCCGCGCATCGCCTTGTCGTCGCGCGCGTCGGCCAGGTCGATGTACTCGTCGGCGGCGAAATCGCGCCCGGCGCCCAGGCGCAGGCCGAACGTGCGCAGCATGTCCTCGCCGCCGATGTAGCGCGCTGCATCGAGCGTGGGTTCCTCCTGGTCGGCGCTCAGCGACAGGCCGCTGTTGGAAGAGGAGCCCAGGAACGGCACCTGGTTGACGATGGTCGCGCTGCGCACGCCCGGCACGCCGCGCAGCGCGGCCAGGTCCTCGCGGGTATGCGCTTCCGGATTGGCCTGTTCGCCGATGCCGCTGAGCCTGATCGAAAGCAGTTCCGACTCGGCGATGCCGCTGGGCTGGTGCAGCGTCTCGATGCGATTGCCGATCAGGAACAGCGCGTTGCAGACGATGGCGCAGGCCAGCGCGATCTCCAGCACGATCAAGCTGGCCGCGGTGCGATGGCGGCCGAGCGTGGACAGGATGGGTCCGATTTCCATGGCGGGTTCCGTTGGCGTACGAAAGACGACGGCGTGGACGGCACCGACGCACTGCGGCCGCCGCGAGGTCCCGCGGCGGCCGCAGCTTCGGCGCGAAGGCTCAGGCGCTGCGCGTGGCCACCGCCGGCGGCACCGCGGCGGCCTTGCGCGCCGGCGCGAACACCGCGACCTGGCCGAGCAGCCACAGCACCACCGCGCCCACCGGCAGGTAGAACAGCGGCAGCCGCGGCAACTCGTACCTGCCCATCAGCCACAGGTTGATCGCGTAGGCCAGCAGCATGCCGAGCACGATGCCGGTGCTGGCCAGCAGGAAGTTCTCGGTCTGGAAGTAGCGCAGGATCTGCCCGCGGGTGGCGCCCAGCGCGCGGCGGATGCCGATCTGCTTGGTGCGCTGCTGGACCCAGAAGCTGGCCAGGCCGACGATGCCCAGCGCGGTGACCACCAGCAGCGCGATGCACACTGCGCCGAGCAGCCACACCATCGCACGGTCGCCCTGGAAGTACTCGTCGCGGATCTCGCTGTAGGTCTGCTGCTTGAGCACCAGGCGGCTGCTGTCCACCTTCATCAGCGCCGCCACCGCCGCTTGCAGGACCTCCGGGCGCCGCGCCGGGTCGCTGACGCGGATCACGTACTGGCCATCGGTGTAGGTCACACGCAGCGGCAGCAGCATCGAGTAGTTGATCTGGTCGCCGCCGTTGCCGCCGCCGCTGTTGGGATTCGGGCGCGCCAGCGTCTGCACGACGCCGACGATGCGGAACGGCGTATCGCCCATGTAGACGTTCTTGCCCACCGCGCTCTGGCCGGGGAACAGCTTGTCCGCGGTGGCCTGGGTGACGATCATCGCGGTGCCTTTCTCCTGCACCGTCTTGTCGTCCTGGGCCGCCTTCAGGTCGAGGTATTCGTCGGAAGTGAAGTCGCGCCCGGCCGCCAGCTGCACGCCGAGCGCCTGCAGCGTGCCCTCGCCGACCATGTACTGCGCGGCGTTGAGTGTGGGCCGTTCCTGCTCGGCGGTCAGCGCCAGGCTGCTGTTCCAGGAGTAGCGCACGAACGGCACCTGGTTGGTGACGATCGCATCGCGCACGCCGGGAACGTTGCGCAACGCCGCCAGGTCCTCGCGGGTACGCGCCTCGGCGTTGACCTGGGTGCCGATGCCGCCGAGCCTGATCGAGAGCAGCTCCGATTCGGCGATGCCGCTGGGCCGCTGCAGCGTCTCCATGCGATTGCCGATCAGGAACAGCGCGTTGCAGACGATGGCGCAGGCCAGCGCGATCTCGAGCACGATCAGCGCCGCGGCGGTCTTGTGCCGGCGCAGGGTGGAAAAGATGGGACGGATGTCCATGGCAGTAACCTTCGATGAGGGACCGTGCCCGCCGCGTGCGGCGGAAGCGAGGTCAGGACGATTTGAGCTGCAGCGCCGGCGCGACCTGGATCGCGCGCCAGGACGGCAGCAACCCGGCCAACAGGCTGGCCACCAGCGCCAGCACGAAGGTCAGCAACAGCATCTTCGGATCCAGATGCGCCAGCTTGGCGTAGTCGGCCGGCTGCTGCCGCACCGCCCACAGGCCCAGCATCGCCAGGCCCAGCCCGGCGATGCCGCCGGCCAGCCCGACCGTGCCGGCTTCGACCAGGCACTGGGCGAAGATCGCCCCGCGCGAGGCGCCCAGCGCGCGGCGCACGCCGATCTCGCCGCTGCGGCGCAGGAACTTGGCCAGCAGCAGGCCCACCGTGTTGAGCAGGCATACCAGCAGGAAGCCCATCGCCAGCCACAGCTGCAGGCGCACGTCGCCGGGCACCACCTCGTTGTGGTCCAGCCACTCCATCACGTTGCGCAGACGGGTGTTGGCCGGGCGTTCGAAGCGCCCGGCCGCGCGCTGCTGTTGCGAGTAGTTGTCCAGGTAGGCCTTGTAGTCGCCGGCCTGCGCCGGGCTTTCCAGTTCCACCCAGTACTGGATCCAGGTGCACGGCGCGTTGAGCGCGGTCTGATCGCCGTTGGAGGTGTTGCCGAAGCAGTTCATGCTGCCGTTGCGTTCCATCTTCAGGTCCATCGCCACCGAGAACGGCAAGTAGACCTGCTCGGCCGAGCCGTAGCTGTTGGTGATGTCGTAGAAGCGCGGATTGGCTTCCCACTTGTCGAGCACGCCGACGATGCGGAAGGTGTTCTTGTCCATGCGCATTTCGCGGCCGACGCTGTCGGCGCCGTCGAACAGCTTCTCGTTGAGCTCCTTGCTGATCACCGCCACGCGCTCGTGCCGCTCGTCTTCGCTGGCCGACCAAGCGTGGCCATAGAGGAACGGCGTGTCGAACATCGGGAAGAAGTCGGCCGAGGTGTAGCGCGCTTCGGACTTGAACGCGGTGAGGCCGCTCTTGGTCGGCTCGATCGCCAGGTCGCCGCCGGTCATCAGCGCCTGGCGCTTGGCGCGTTTCTCGCGCAGCAGCGCCTCGGCGTCGAAGCGGGTGACCTGGAAGTCCGGCTCCTCGCCCGGCTGGTAGCCGGCCTTCGGCTGCGGGTCCAGCTGCACGTAGAACAGCCGGTCGCTCTTGTGCGGGATCGGGTCGCCGGACAGCACGTAGAACACCGTCAGCGTGGTCATGCTGGCGCCGATGCCCAGCGCGATGGCCAGCACCATCAACGCGGTCAGCACCTTGTTGCGGCGGAAGCTGCGCAGGGCGAGATTGAAGTAGTAGCCGAACATGGGCGAGCCCTCAGGGATGGGTGGCGGCGGTGTCGGCCGCATCGGCGCGCGGCGAGGCCAGCACCGGCCCGCGTTCCAGGTCGGTGGCCTGGCCGTCGACGATGTGCACGTTGCGCTGCGCGCGCGCGGCCAGCTCCGGATCGTGGGTGACCATGACGATGGTCGAGCCCTGCGCGTTGATCTCCTCCAGCAGCTCCATCACCCCGCGCGCCATCTGCGAGTCGAGGTTGCCGGTGGGTTCGTCGGCCAGCAGCAGGCGCGGGCTGCCGGCCAATGCGCGAGCGATCGCCGCGCGCTGCTGCTGGCCGCCGGACAGCTCCGACGGGTAGTGCTTCATGCGCGAGGCCAGCCCGACCCGTCCCAGCGCCTCCTCGATGCGCTGCCGGCGCTCGGCCGCGGCCATGCCGCGATAGCGCAGCGGCACGTCGACGTTGTCGAACAGGTTGAGGTCCGGGATCAGGTTGAAGCCCTGGAAGATGAAGCCGATCTTCTGGTTGCGCATCCGCGAGCGCGCGTCGTCGTTGAGGCCGCTGACGTCCTGCCCATCGAGCACGTACTGGCCGCTGGTGAACGTCTCCAGCAAGCCGGCGATGTTGAGGAAGGTGGTCTTGCCGGAACCGGACGGCCCGGTGACGGCGACGAATTCGCCCTCGCGCACATGCAGGTCCAGCGAGCGCAGAGCGTGCGTCTCGACCTGTTCGGTGCGGAAGACCTTGGAGACGGAGCGCATTTCGAGCATGAAGTGGTTCCTTCGCTAGGAGTGATGTTGCCGGGACTCGGGACTGGGGACTCGGGACTCGAAAAGCTCACGCTTCGTTGTCCGTCTCCCCGCCGAAATTCAGTCGTTCTGCATCTTGCGTTTGCTTTTCCGAGTCCCCGGTCCCGAGTCCCGAGTCCCGACTTTTAATGCAACGTCACCTGCGCCGCATCGCCGAACTGCTCGCTGCCGGAGACCACCACGCGGTCGCCCGGTTGCAGGCCCGAGCGCACCTCGACCTCGCCCAGGCTGGTGACGCCCAGCTCCACCGGGCGGCGGATCGCCGAGTTGCCGGACATCACGTAGGCGTAGCGTCCGCCGGACTGTTCGACGAACGGGCCGCGCTCGACCTTGAGTACGTTGCGGCGCGTATCCAGCAGCACCCGCGCGCTCATGCGCTGGCTCTGGCGCAGCCCGGGCGGCTGCTTGTCGGTGAAGCGGATGCGCGCGTTGACCTCGCCGTTGACCACTTCCGGCGACACCGCCGAGATCGCGCCGGCGAACGGCTCGCCGGCGCCGCTGGTCAGCTGCGCCGGCATGCCGATCGCCAGGTCGCGGGCGAAGCTCTCGGGCACCTTGATCTCCAGTTCGAACTTGGACAGGTCGACCACGCCGAGCACCGGCGCGTTGGCGGCGATGTTGGTGTGCTGCGACACCTGCACCTGGCCGACCTGGCCGTCGAACGGCGCGCGCAGGGTCAGCAGGTCCACCTGCCGCTTCACCTCGGTGACCACCGCGCGCTGGCGCTCGGCCAGCAGGCGCTTGTTGCGCGCGTCCAGGCCGGCGCCCTGGGTCTGCAGGCCGGAGTCCTTCTGCGCATGGCTCATCGCGATTTCGGCCTTCTTCAGCGAATCCTGCGCCTGGGCCAGTTCCACCTGCGGCACCGCGCCGCCGTCGAAACCGCGCTGGTAGCGCTCCAGGTCGCGCGCGGCGGCCTGGCGCTCGATCTGCGCCTGGTCGACCAGCTTGCTGGCATTGGCCCGCGCCAGCACCGCGTCCAGGTCGGCGCGGCTGGCTTCCGCTTCCAGGCCGGCCAGGGTGGCCTCTTCCTGGGCCAGCTTGCTGCGCAGTTCGGGGCTGTCGATCTCGGCCAGCGCCTGGCCCTGCTTGACCACGTCGCCGGCCACCACCTTCAGGGTCACGGTGCCGCCGGAGATGGCGTACAGGGTCGGGCTGTTGGCCGCGATCAGGCGCCCGTCGGCGGAGATGTCGCGGACCAGGTCGCCGCGGCCGACTTCGGCGATGCGCACCCGTTGCGCGTCGAAGGAGCGGCTGCCGGCCAGCCAGCCGCGCGCGGCGAAGGCCACGCCGAGCAGCAGCGCCGCGCCGATCAGCGCCGGCCACAGCCAGCGGCGCCAGGCGGCGGTGGAGCGGGGGGAGGCAAGGACCTGGTCCTGGGCGGAGGTGTCGCGGATCATCGGGTAGTGCTTGGCTGCGGAAGTTGGTGAATCTTCAGCACACCGCGTGCCAACCATAACTTACTGAATTAATTGGATATCTCCGTGGACGATTGGGTGTCCGCGTGTCCGCGGACACGTGCGCGGACACCCTGTCCGCAACCGGTCAGGCGCAGGACAAGTGGCGGACACGGCTAGAATGGGCCTCTTTGGCAGCGGATTCGGCTATGTGCGGCATCGTGGGTGCGATCGCGGATCGCGATGTGGTTCCGGTCCTGATCGAGGGCCTGAAGCGGCTGGAATACCGCGGCTACGACTCCTCCGGCATCGCCGTGGTCAGCGCCGACGACGTGCGCCGGGTGCGCCGCACCGGGCGCGTGGCGGAGATGGAAGGCGCGGCGCTGGCCGAAGGCGTGCATGCGCAGCTGGGCATCGGCCATACCCGCTGGGCCACCCACGGCGGGGTCACCGAGGCCAACGCGCACCCGCACATCAGCCATGGCGACCTGGCGCTGGTGCACAACGGCATCATCGAGAACCACGAGCAGCAGCGCGAGCGCCTGCGCGCATTGGGCTATGCGTTCGAATCGCAGACCGACACCGAGGTCATCGCGCACCTGATCCACTACTACACCACCCAGGGCCGCGACCTGCTGACGGCGTTGCAGGCGGCGGTGAAGGAGCTGACCGGCGCCTACGCGCTGGCCGCGGTCAGCCGCTCGCGCCCGGACGTGCTGGTCTGCGCGCGGATGGGCTGCCCGCTGCTGATCGGCCTGGGCGAGGGCGAGAACTTCATCGCCTCCGACGTGTCGGCGGTGATCCAGGCCACGCGCCGGGTGATCTTCCTGGAGGAAGGCGACACCGCCGAACTGAGCCGCGACGCGGTACGCATCTACGACGCCGACGACGCGCCGGCCGCGCGCGAGGTGCATGTCTCCGACGTGTCGCTGGCATCGCTGGAGCTGGGCCCGTATCGCCACTTCATGCAGAAGGAGATCCACGAGCAGCCGCGCGCGCTGGCCGACACGCTGGAGGCGCTGTTCGACGCCGGCGGCTTCGACACTACGCTGTTCGGCGGCAACGCCGACGCGCTGCTGGGCGACATCGACGGCGTGCAGATCCTGGCCTGCGGCACCAGCTACTACGCCGGGCTGACCGCGCGCTACTGGATCGAGTCGATCGCCGGCGTGCCGTGCAGCGTGGAGATCGCCAGCGAGTACCGTTACCGCGCCGCCTACGCCAATCCGCGCCAGCTGATCGTCACCATCTCCCAGTCCGGCGAAACGCTGGACACGATGGAGGCGCTGAAATACGCCAAGTCGCTGGGCCACGCCAAGACCCTGTCGATCTGCAACGTGCCCGAGAGCGCGATCCCGCGCGCCAGCGCGCTGGTGCTGTACACCCGCGCCGGCGCCGAGATCGGCGTGGCCTCGACCAAGGCCTTCACCACGCAGCTGGCGGCGCTGTTCCAGCTCACCTGCGTGCTGGCCAAGCTGCGCGGGCGGCTGGGCGCCGAGCAGGAAGCCGACTACCTGGAGCAGCTGCGCTACCTGCCGGGCAGCGTGCAGCATGCGCTGAACCTGGAGCCGCAGATCGCGGTGTGGGCCGAGCGTTTCGCCGACAAGGCCAATGCGCTGTTCCTCGGCCGCGGCCTGCACTACCCGATCGCGCTGGAAGGCGCGCTCAAGCTCAAGGAGATCACCTACATCCATGCCGAAGGCTATCCGGCCGGCGAACTGAAGCACGGCCCGCTGGCGCTGGTGGATGCGAGCATGCCGGTGGTGGTGATCGCGCCCAACGACACGCTGCTGGAGAAGGTCAAGTCCAACATGCAGGAAGTGCGCGCGCGCGGCGGCGAGCTGTTCGTGTTCGCCGACCAGGACAGCCACTTCAGCGAGTCCGAAGGCGTGCACGTGATCCGCACGCCGCGCCACGCCGGACTGCTGAGCCCGGTGGTGCACACCATCCCGGTGCAGTTGCTCGCCTACCACACCGCGCTGGCGCGCGGCACCGACGTGGACAAGCCGCGCAACCTGGCCAAGTCGGTGACGGTGGAATAGCCGCGGCCCGCGCCCGGTGCGCCGGTGCGCCGGCGCGACCGCCTGAGGGGCGTCATCCCGCCTCCTTCGCGACGCGCGGGAGGCAACGGGCTCCGCCATACGGGAAGGACATTCCACGATATTGGAACGCATTGCAGACGGAGTGCCGGCTGGGCGCCTTGCGCCGGCTTTCGCATGGCGCTGCCACGCTGCCGCGCGGCCCGCTCCGGCGCCGTGCTGTCGGGATTTTCCCGAGCGCTGTCGGGAATCTGCCGATTGTCCATGCGCGCGCCTGATCCGATAGTGGCGGCACAAGGGCAGTAGGAAACACGTACCGAAGGATCGAAGCTCGGACACGGATCGTCGTGGCGCATGCTGCGCCAGCATGCGCATTGCGCTGCATCGCTCATCCGCTCTCCGGCTGACGCTTTGGCCCGTGGTTGCCTGCCGTGCTCGGCCGGCCCGCCACTTTCGAGGAGAGAACCCATGCACCCCCACTTGTCGCGCATCGGCCTTGGCCTGCTGCTGACGCTCGCCGCGTCGGCCGTTCGGGCCGATGCCGAAGCCCTCGCGCCGCTGCCGGCCGGCTACTCCGGCCATGGCGGCATGACCGTCTACAGCATCAAGCCGGAGGTCTACGCCTACCACTACGACCACGGCTTCAGCGGCGACGATGCAATGGGCTGGGACCCGCATCTGCAGTTCGTCTGGTCGCGGGTGGCTGCGGCCAAGGCCTGCGGCGCCGATGCGGTGCCCGAGACGGAGATCGTGGCGAAGCTGGTGGCGCGCTACGGCCAGTCCGACACCGTGCACGAGATGGTCGGGATCGGTTTCCATCAGGCGCAGATCGAAGCGGCGAAGGGCGCAGTTCTGCACCCCGACGCGGTTGGATCAGGTGCGGGCATTGCTGCCCCGGTTCGCCCAGGGGCAGTTCGATGGGGGCGCCGCTGCGGCGACGCCATCCGAAGCCGGCGCTGCCGCGGCAACGGGCGGGATCGTGCCGGGCGCACCGGCGGTGCCGACGATGTGAGCCAGTGCACGCAGCAGTTTCGCGCAGCGGCTGCCTGCGGTGTTCCCGGACCCGGCGGCGGCTGGTGGATCATGACGACCGCGTAAGGCCACGCGGCTGGCAGACGCCGGGTCTGTCTGCCAACGGTGTGGCCCAGCTTATGCATAAGCTCCTGGCGAGGGTTCCAACCACGCAGGAGGACATATGTACGAGTCTTTCAGACAGGGGGCGCCGGCCGAGTTGTGGCAGGCGTTGGTACGCGAAGCGGGGCAGCGGCTGGGCCGCCCGCTCGACGAATCGCGCGAGAGCTATCTGGTGTTCGTGCTGCTGCGCTACCAGCGCGACGAGCAGCTGCTGTCGCGGACCCAGGCGCTGGCGTGGCTGCATGCGCAGGACCAGGTCGGGCGCGCGCGCGCCGATGCGTTGCGCGAGGTCGGCGACGGCTGCCTGCTGATCGCCGGGCTGTTTCCCGGCGTGGCCGAGCGCCGCCGGGTCAGCGTCGACTACTTCATCGACCTGGGGCGCGGCGCCTACTACGAAGTGGCCGAGACCCGTGCCAGCGATGCGGGGCTGTTCGGGCAGCTGGCGCGCAGTTACCAGGAACTGGTGAAGACGCTGGGCGCGCTGCGCACGTTGCGGCAATGGACGGCACCGCGCGGCGCCATCCAGCCGGCGTGACCGCCGGTTCGATGGCCGGCCGCGGCCTGCGACGACGCAAGCTCGTCGCAGGCGCGTGCCACGGTGTCAGAACCACACGCGCACGCCGGCGACGATGCGCGTATCGCGCGCCGACTCGCCTTCGGCGCGACGGTAGTCCGCGCTGTCGCCGAAGCTGCGTTCGTGCACCAGGCCGACGTAGGGCGCGAAGCGGCGGGTGACCTCGTAGCGCAGCCGCAGGCCGGCTTCGACGCCGCCCAGGCCGCGGCCGATGCCGCGCTCGCGGTCCTCGCGCAGCGCCACGTCCGCTTCCAGCCGCGGTTGCAGGATCAGGCGGTTGCTCAGCAGCACGTCGTACTCGCCTTCCAGGCGCACGCTGGCGTCGTCGTCGCCGAGGTAGAGCGTGGCCGCCACCTCGAACTTGTACGGCGCCATGCCCTGCACGCCGAACGCGGCGGAACCGCGCGCCCGGCCCGGCTCGAAGTCCTGCTTCATGCCGACCAGCAGGTCCCACCACGGCGACACCGCGCGTCCGTACAGCACTTCCAGGTCGGCCGCTTCGGTGCGCCCACCGCCGCGTTCGCCTTCGCTGCGCAACCACAGGCGGTTGATGTCGCTGCCGTACCAGGCGCTGGCTTCCCAGGCCTGGCCGCTGCCGGAATCCGTGTCCCAGGCTTCCAGCCGGTCGAACAGCAGGTAGCCCACGCGCGGCGGCACGTGCGCCATCGGATGGCGCAGCGGCGCGAACGCGGCGGCGCGATCGGCGGCGGTGATCGGCGGGATCGGCACGCGCGGCAGCGCCGGCGCCGCGCTCGTGCAGGCGCACGATGCGCAGGCGTGCGCCGTTGCGTGGCCCATCGTCGCGTGCTCCGCGTGGGCCGGCGGCGGCGGACTGGCCGACGCCGGCGCCGCCTGCCCAGGCTCACGTGCCGCGCTGCCGTGGTCCATCTGCGCGTGGTTCATCGCGGCGTGATCCATCTGCGCATGGTCCATCCGTGCATGGTCGGTGGTGGCGTCGGTCGTCGGCACATCGCCGGATGCCGTGACCTGCGCCGGTCCGTGGCCCATCGCGGCATGGTCGACCGCGGCAGGCGCGTGTGCGGCGTGCGCCCCGCCGGCATGGGCCATGGCCGCGTCGCCGGCCGTGCCTGCGGTACCCGCATCCGTGGACGCGTTCGGCGGGCACGCGCAGGCCTCGGCCGCCGCAGTGCCGCGCGCATGCGGGCGATGCGCGGCATCCGTCGCCGGCGCCGGCGTTGCCGCGTGGTGCTGCGCGTGGTCGTGCTGCGCCTGCGCGGCGCCGTGCAGCGCCAGCAGCGCCAGTCCGCTGGCCAGGGCGAGCGCGATGGGCGAAGGGCGGTTCATGCGTCCACCCGCACTTCGCGCATCATCCCGCCTTCCATGTGGTACAGCAGGTGGCAGTGGTAGGCCCAGCGCCCCAGCGCGTCGGCGCGCACGCGGTAGCTGCGGCGCGTACCCGGCGGCATGTCCACGGTGTGCTTGCGCAACTGGAACCGCCCTTGCGCGTCTTCGACGTCGCTCCACATGCCGTGCAGGTGGATCGGGTGCTGCATCATCGTGTCGTTGACCAGCACGATGCGCAGCCGCTCGCCGTAGTTCAGCCGCAGCGGCTCGGCGCCGGCGAACGGGATGCCGTCGAACGACCAGGCGAACTTCTCCATGTTGCCGGTGAGGTGCAGCTCGATCTCGCGCCCGGGATCGCGCCCGTCCGGATCGTCGAACAGGCTGCGCATGTCGGCGTAGCACAGCACCCGGCGGCCGTTGTCGCGCAGGCCGATGCCCGGATCGTCGAGCCTGGGCGAGGTGGCCATCGACTGCATGTCCACCAGCGGATTGCCGCGTTCGCTGCGCGGGTGCGCCGGTGCGGCGCCCGCAGGCGCGGCGTGGCCCATCGCCGCGTGGTCCATCGCCTGGCCGCCGCCTGCCGGGGCTGCGCGATCCATGCCGGCCATGCCCATGCTGGCGCCGCAGCCGCCTTCCATGCCCTTCATCGCGCCCATGTCGTGCGCGGCGCCGTGGCCGCCGCCCATGTCGTGGCCCATGTCGCTCATGCTCAGCAGCGGCCGCGGGTCGCGCGCCGGCAGCGGCGCCTGCAGGCCGTCGCGCACGGCCAGCGTGCCGCAGGCGTAGCCGGTGCGGCCCATGTCCTGGGCGAAGATGGCGAAGGCGTCCTGGCCGCTGGGTTCGACCAGTACGTCGAAGGTCTCGGCCGCCGCGATACGGAATTCGTCCACCGTCACCGGATGGATGTACTGGCCGTCGGCGGCGACCACGGTCATCTTCAGCCCGGGAATGCGCACGTCGAAATACGTCATCGACGAGCCGTTGATGAAGCGCAGCAGCACCTTCTCGCCGGACCGGAACAGCCCGGTCCAGTTGCCGGCCGGCGCGGTGCCGTTGAGCAGGTAGGTATAGGTGTTGGCGTTGACGTCGGACAGGTCGGTCGGGGTCATTCGCATCCGCCCCCACATGCCGCGGTCGGCCAGGGTGTCGCGCAGGCCGTCGCGTCGCGCGTCGTGCAGGAAATCGCCGACGGTGCGCTGGTAGGTGTTGTCGTGGCTGGGCATCTTCTTCAGCCGCCGGAACAGCGCCGCCGGTTCCAGGTCGGTCCAGTCCGACAGCAGCACCACGTGCTCGCGGTCGTGGCGGTACGGCGGCGGCGCCAGCGGGTCGACGATCAGCGCGCCGTACAGGCCGGCCTGTTCCTGGAACATCGAATGGCTGTGGTACCAGTAGGTGCCGGACTGTTTGAGCTGGAAACGGTACTGGTAGGCCTCGCCGGGGGCGATGCCGTCGAAGCTCATGCCGGGCACGCCGTCCATGTCGGCCGGCAGCAGGATGCCGTGCCAGTGGATCGAACCGGGCTGGTCGCGCAGCGCATTGGCCACGCGCACGTTCACCGTGTCGCCTTCGCGCCAGCGCAGGATCGGCGCCGGCAGGCTGTGGTTGACGGTGATCGCGGTGCGGGTGCGGCCGGTGAAGTCGACCGGGGTGCGGCCGATGGTCAGGGTCAGGTCGGTGTCGCGCAGCACCGCCGGCGGCGCGGTGCCGCTGGCCAGCGCCGGGCGCCACAGGCCGGCGCCGGCGGCGACGCCGCCAAGCGCCAGGCCCTGCACGAAGCGGCGGCGGCTGAGCCCGGATGCGGGCGGGGAAGGGAATCGGGTCATCGGCAAGTCCTGGCGGCGGCGCGGGCGCGAAACGCCTGGCGCGCGGCCTGATCGCAAGAGGGGGCGCGCCGGCGGCAGGCGCCGGCGCACGCTGGGCGCGCGGGCAGCGGCCCGCGGCAGCTCAGCCGATCGGCGGACGGATCGGGCGGTACGGGGCCGGGCAGCCGCGCCCGTGCCGGCAGTGCGGGTTCAGCGCGGCGTGCGCGACGGCCACGCCGGGCGCGGCGGCGGCTAGCAGCGGCGCGCCGGCGTGCTGCAGGCAGTCGCAGCCGTTGCCGCAACAGTGCTTGAAGGCGCCGTCGTGGTCGGGTGCGGGCGCCTGCTGGTCGCGGTCGGATGCGTGCGCGGCGGCCATGGTGTCATGGCAGTCGGCGTGCGCCGCCATCGCTGCCGGCGTCGCCGGCGAGCCCGCCGCCTTCGCGCCGGCCGCCGGCGCCGCCATCGCCACCGACGCCCAGGCGCTGCCCACCGTGTTCACGGTCAGGCTCAGGCACAGCAGCAGCCGGAGGAGCGTGCGCAACCAGGGCATGGATCGAATCGTGGGCATCCGGGACGAGGCGAAAGGATAGCATCGGCCACTGTGGACCCGGGTCCAGGCCGGCGCATGCGCTGCGGGCGGACCTGCGCGGCAGCGTAGAATCGCGGTCTCGCCGCCAGGTCCCGCCCACGCCCATGTCGCATCGCGATTGGGTGGCCAACGCCATCCAGAAGATCGAAGCCGATTTCAACCGTTCGGCCGATACCCACCTGATCCCGCTCGACCTGCCCGGCTTTCCCGGCATCGACCTGTACTTCAAGGACGAGTCCAGCCACCCCACCGGCAGCCTCAAGCACCGCCTGGCGCGCTCGCTGTTCCTGTACGCGCTGACCAACGGCTGGCTGCGCGAAGGGCGGCCGGTGATCGAGGCCTCGAGCGGTTCCACCGCGGTGTCCGAGGCCTATTTCGCCCGCCTGCTGGGGCTGCCGTTCATCGCGGTGATGCCGGCCTCGACCTCGCCGGAGAAGATCGCCGCGATCGAGTTCCAGGGCGGCCGCTGCCATCTGATAGAGCGCGCCTGCGACCTGCACGCCGATTCGGTGCAGCTGGCGCGGGAGAGCGGCGGCCACTTCATGGACCAGTTCCTGTACGCCGAACGCGCCACCGACTGGCGCGCCAACAACAACATCGCCGAGTCGATCTTCCGGCAGATGCAGCAAGAGCCGCACCCGGTGCCGGAATGGATCGTGTGCAGCCCCGGCACCGGCGGCACCGCGGCCACGCTCGGCCGCTACGTGCGCTACCGCCGCCACGCCACCCGCATCCTGTGCGCCGATCCGGAAGTGTCGGTGTTCTTCGACGGCTACTGCGAGGCGCTGGCCGGACGCGCGCACGACGGCCTGGCGATCACCGGCGGCTCGCGCATCGAGGGCATCGGCCGCCCGCGGGTGGAATCGAGCTTCATCCCCAGCTGCGTGGACGCGATGGTCAAGGTGCCCGATGCGCTGAGCCTGGCGGCGATGCGCTACGTCAGCGCGCGGCTGGGCCGGCGCGTGGGCGGCTCCACCGGCACCAACTTCGTCGGCGTGCTGCAGGCGGCCGAGCGCATGCGCGAGCAGGGCACGCGCGGCGCCATCGTCACCATCCTGTGCGACAGCGGCGAGCGCTATGCGCACAGCTACTACCAGCCGGACTGGTACGTGCAGCGCGGCATCGACGTGACCGGCGCCGACGCGCAGCTGGCCGCGGCCGTGGCCGGCGAGGGCCTGCCGCCGCTGCCTTGTGCCGCGATGCCCTGATCGCCATATCCGTTGCATGGCCGGCGCCGCCGGCCGCCCCCACGCCTGCGAGAACGCCACGATGACCAATCCCCTGCTCGATTTTTCCGGCCTGCCGCACTTCGACGCCATCGCGCCCGAGCACGTCGGTCCGGCCATCGACCGCCTGCTGGCCGAGGCCGAGGCTGCGGTGAAGGCCGCCGAGCAGGTGCCAGTGCCGGACTGGGACAACTTCGTGGTGCCGCTGGACGACGCCACCGAGCGGCTGTGGCGCGCCTGGGGCCAGGTCAACCACCTGCAGGCCGTGGTCAACACGCCGGCGCTGCGCGAGGCCTACAACGCCAACCTGCCCAAGGTGACGCGCTTCTCCAGCGCGCTGGGGCAGAACCTGGCGCTGTTCGCGCAGTACCGCGCCATCGCCGCCTCGCCGGCCGCGGCCGGTTTCGATGCGGCGCGGCGCAAGGTGCTGGACAACGCGCTGCGCGACTTCCGCCTCGGCGGCGCCGAGCTGGGCGAGGCCGACAAGCAGCGCTTCGCGGCGATCCAGGAGGAACTGTCGGCGCTGTCGGCGAAGTTCTCGCAGAACGTGCTCGACGCCACCGATGCCTGGTCGTTGCCGATCGACGACCCCGCGCGCCTGTCCGGCCTGCCCGACGACGTGGTCGCCGCGGCGCGCGCGGCCGCCGAGAAGGACGGCCAGGCCGGCTGGAAGCTGACCCTGCAGATGCCGTGCTACCTGCCGGTGCTAATGTATGCCGACGACCGCGGGTTGCGCGAGACGCTGTACCGCGCCAACGCGATCCGCGCCTCGGAGTTCGGCGACGCCGCGCTCGACAACAGCGCGGCGATCGACCGCATCCTGGCGCTGCGCGGCGAACTGGCCGCGTTGCTCGGCTTCGCCAGCTACGCCGAATACTCGCTGGCGACGAAGATGGCGCAGAGCCCGGAGGAGGTGCTCGCGTTCCTGCGCGACCTGGCCGCGCGCGCCAAGCCCTACGCGCAGCGCGACCGCGCCGAACTGGAGGCCTACGCGCGCGAACACCTGGGCCTGGAAGCGCTGGAGGCCTGGGACCTGGCCTATGCCGGCGAGAAGCTCAAGCAGGCGCGCTACAGCTTCTCCGAGCAGGAGGTGAAGCCGTACTTCACCGAGCCCAAGGTGCTGGCCGGGCTGTTCGGCGTGATCCACGATCTCTATGGCCTGAGCGTGGAAGCCGACAGCGCGCCGGTATGGCATCCGGACGTGCGCTTGTTCCGCGTCGTCGATGCCGGCGGCCGCCTGGTCGGGCAGTTCTACCTCGACCTGTACGCGCGCGAAGGCAAGCGCGGCGGCGCGTGGATGGACGATGGCCGCAACCGCCGCGACCGCGCCGACGGCGTGCAGACCCCGCTGGTGTACCTGGTATGCAACTTCGGCCGCGGCGCCGACGGCAAGCCCGCCACCTTCACCCACAACGAAGTCACCACGCTGTTCCACGAGATGGGCCACGGCCTGCACCAGCTGCTGACCCAGGTCGGCGAGCTGGGCGTGGCCGGCATCAATGGCGTGGAGTGGGACGCGGTGGAGCTGCCCAGCCAGTTCATGGAGAACTTCTGCTGGGAATGGCCGCGGCTGCAGGCGATGACCGCGCACGTGGACAGCGGGCAGCCGCTGCCGCGCGCGTTGTTCGACAAGATGCTGGCGGCGAAGAACTACCAGAGCGGCATGTTCACCGTGCGCCAGCTGGAGTTCGCCTTGTTCGACATGCAGCTGCATCACCGGTTCGACGCGGCCGGCGACAGCGTGCTGCAACTGCTCGAACGCGTGCGCGACGAGGTGGCGGTGAACCGC
Source organism: Xanthomonas sp. (assembly GCF_017163755.1). GTDB lineage: Bacteria > Pseudomonadota > Gammaproteobacteria > Xanthomonadales > Xanthomonadaceae > Xanthomonas_A. The sequence continues at coordinate 89,284 of NZ_JAFIWC010000010.1, read as the reverse complement.
CCGCCGGCCTGGAACCGCTTTCCGCACCAGTTCAGCCACATCTTCGCCGGCGGCTACGGCGCCGGCTACTACAGCTACAAGTGGGCCGAGGTGCTCAGCGCCGACGCCTACGCCGCGTTCGAGGAAGCGCCCGATCAGCTGGCCGACACCGGCGCGCGCTTCCTGCGCGAGATCCTCTCGCGCGGCGGCAGCCGTCCGGCGCTGGAGAACTTCACCGCCTTCCGCGGCCGCGCGCCGGACCTGGACGCGCTGCTGCGGCACAGCGGCATGGCGGGATAGGGGTTATGTTCGGGACTCGGGACTCGGGACTCGGGACTCGGGATTTTCGCAGGTTCTTCGCTTTGCGCTTTTCTGTAGGAGGGGCTTCAGCCCCGACGCCTTACCGGTAAGGCGTCGGGGCTGAAGCCCCTCCTACAGAAAGCCGTCGTGCCGAAGCTGCTGGAAAAGCGTCGCTTTTATTGAAAATAAATGGCACTTTTTTCATCAAATCGCTCGACAGCGATTTGCTCCGGGACATCATCCTGCCGTCCCGAGTCCCGGCCCTCAATCCACCTTGCCGAACACCAGCGCCGCGTTGGTGCCGCCGAAGCCGAAGCTGTTGGACATCACCGTGCGCAGCGCCGCGTCGCGGCTTTCGCGCACGATCGGGAAGCCCTCGGCGCGCGGGTCCAGCGTATCGATGTTGGCCGAGCCGGCGATGAAGCCATCGCGCATCATCAGCAGGCAGTAGATCGCCTCGTGCACGCTGGCCGCGCCGAGCGAATGCCCAGACAGCGCCTTGGTCGAGGACAGCGGCGGCACCGCGTCGCCGAACACCTCGCGCACCGCGCCCAGTTCGGTGACGTCGCCCAGCGGCGTGGAGGTGCCGTGCGTGTTGAGGTAGTCGATCGGCGCGTCCACGCCCTGCATCGCCATCCGCATGCAGCGCACCGCGCCTTCGCCGGACGGGGCGACCATGTCGGCGCCATCGGAGGTCACGCCGTAGCCGAGCAGTTCGGCATGGATGCGCGCGCCGCGCGCCACCGCGCGGTCGTAGTCCTCCAGCACCAGCATGCCGCCGCCGCCGGCGATGACGAAGCCGTCGCGCTCGGCGTCGTACGGGCGCGAGGCCGCCGCCGGACGGTCGTTGAAGCCGCTGGACAGCGCGCCCATCGCGTCGAACATCACGCTCATGGTCCAGTCCAGTTCCTCGCCGCCGCCGGCGAACATCACGTCCTGCTGGCCGTGGCGGATCAGGTCGGCGGCCGCGCCGATGCAATGCGCCGAGGTCGCGCACGCGGCCGACAGCGAATAGCTCACGCCCTTGATCTTGTACGCGGTGGCCAGGCTGGCCGACACCGCCGAGCACATGGTGCGCGGCACCATGTACGGGCCGACCTTGCGCACGCCGCGCTCGCGCATCAGGTCCGCCGCTTCCACCTGCCAGTGGCTGGAACCGCCGCCGGAACCGGCGATCAGCCCGGTGCGCACGTCGCTGATCGCGGCCTCGTCCAGGCCCGCATCGGCGATCGCGTCGCGCAGCGCCAGGTATGCGTACGCGGACGCATCGCCCATGAAACGCTTGAGCTTGCGGTCGATCTGCGCGTCCAGGTCGATCTCCACCGCGCCGCCCACCTGGCTGCGCATGCCGCGCTCGGCATAGTCGGGGATCGCACGGATGCCGGCGCGGCTGTCGCGCAGCGCGCGCGAGACCGTGTCCAGATCGTTGCCCAGGCACGAGGTGATGCCCATTCCGGTGACGACGACGCGGCGCATCAGAAGGCCTCCGTCGAGGTGAACAGGCCCACGCGCAGGTCCTTGGCGGTATAGATCTCGCGTCCGTCCACCGACATGCGCCCATCGGCCACCGCCATCACCAGCTTGCGGTTGATCACGCGGCTGATGTCGATCTCGTAGACCACCTGTTTGGCGCTGGGCAGCACCTGCCCGGTGAACTTCACCTCGCCCACGCCCAGCGCGCGGCCGCGCCCGGGCGCGCCGATCCAGGTCAGGAAGAAGCCGGTCAGCTGCCACATCGCATCCAGGCCCAGGCAGCCGGGCATCACCGGATCGCCGATGAAGTGGCAGTGGAAGAACCACAGGTCCGGGCGCACGTCGAGCTCGGCGCGGATCACGCCCTTGCCGTACGCGCCGCCGTCGTCGTCGATGACGGTGATGCGGTCGAACATCAGCATCGGATCGGTCGGCAGGCGGCCGGCTTCCGGCCCGAACAGTTCGCCGCGCGCGCTGGCGAGCAATTGCTCGCGTGAATACGAAGATTGGCGACTCATAGACGCGGTATTCCCAGGCGAGAGACAGTCGGAGGCGCGCAGAGTGCACGAGCCCGGCGCATTCAATCAAACGTTTTATCCGTACGCACGCGTAGCGTAGCCGGCGCATCGCTATCGCGCCGTGAGCGAGATCGAGCCGCGTTCGCCGGCGCATGCGCAGGCGTGGCTTATCATTCGCGCACCGTTCGCTGGCGTAGGGTGTGGCTTCGATGCGCAAGATCATTCACGTCGACATGGACGCGTTCTACGCGTCCGTGGAGCAGCGTGACGATCCCGCATTGCGCGGCAAGCCGGTGGTGGTGGCGTGGCGCGGCATGCGCTCGGTGGTGTGCGCCGCGTCCTACGAGGCGCGGGTGTTCGGCGTGCGCTCGGCGATGCCGGCGCTGCGCGCCGAGCGGCTGTGTCCGGACGCGATCTTCGTGCCGCCGGATTTCGCGCGCTACAAGGCGGTGTCGCGGCAGGTGCGCGACATCTTCCATCGCCATACCGACCTGGTCGAGCCGCTGTCGCTGGACGAGGCCTACCTGGACGTCACCGCGCCCAAGGGCGACGTCGCCACCGCCACCGAGATCGCGCAGATCATCCGCGCGCAGATCCGCGAGGAAACCTCGCTGACCGCGTCGGCCGGCATCGCCCCGAACAAGTTCCTGGCCAAGATCGCCTCGGACTGGCGCAAGCCCGACGGCCAGTTCGTGATCCGCCCGCATCGCGTGGAAGCGTTCCTGACCCCGCTGCCGGTGAGCAAGGTGCCGGGCGTGGGCAAGGTGATGCAGGCCAGGCTGGCCGAGCTGGGCGTGGTCACGGTCGGCGACCTGCGCGCGTTGCCGCTGGAGCAACTGCAGGCGCGCTTCGGCGCGTTCGGCCACAGCCTGTACCGGCGCGCGCGCGGCATCGACGAGCGCCCGGTGGAGGCCAACCAACTGGTGCAATCGATTTCCGCCGAGGACACCTTCGCCACCGACCTGCCGTTGTCGCAGCTGGGCCCGGCGATCGAGCGCATGGCCGAGAAGGCCTGGCTGGCCACGCGCAAGACCGAGCGCGTCGGCCATACCGTGGTGCTGAAACTGAAGACCGCGCAGTTCCGCATCCTCACCCGCAGCCATACGCCGGAGTCGCCGCCGCAGTCGCTGGAAGCGTTCACCCGGATCGCGCTGGGGCTGTGCGAACGCGTCGCGCTGCCGCCGGACACGCTGTACCGGCTGGTCGGCGTCGGCCTGTCCGGCTTCCGCGAACGCGGCGAGATCGAACTGCAGCACAGCCTGTTCTAGCGCGGCATGGGCGCGCTCGCCGGGATTGAGGCCGGGCCTGCGCCTACAATGCAGGCCGGCAACCGGCAGCGAGGCGACATGGACTATCCGTATGCAGTGGTCGTATTCGACCTGGACGGCACGCTGGTGGACAGCGGCGCGGACATCGCCGAATCGCTCAACCGCACGCTGGCCGATTTCGGCCTGCCCACCGTGCCCGAGGCGACGGTGCTCGGCTGGATCGGCGAAGGCGTGCGCAAGCTGGTGGAGTCCGCATGGCGGCATGCGCACGATCCCACGCCGGTCGATGCGGTGATGCCGACCTTCATGCGCCACTACGAGGCCTGCCTGCTGCGCAGCCCGCGCCTGTACCCGGGCGTGCGCGAGGCGCTGCCGGCGTTGCGCGCGCGCGGCACGACGCTGGCGTTGTGCACCAACAAGCCCGCCGCGCTGGTGGCACCGCTGCTGGATTACCTGGGCGTGGTGGACGAGTTCTCGGCGCTGCTCGGCGGCGACAGCCTGCCCGAACGCAAGCCCAGCGCGGCGCCGCTGCTGTACCTGGCGCAGCGTTTCGGGCAGGCGCCGTCGCGTTGCCTGATGGTGGGCGATTCGGGCACCGACCTGCAGGCCGCCCAGGCCGCCGGCATGCCGTGCGCGCTGGTGCGCTACGGCTATCCGCGCGACCTGGACCTGGCCAGCGCCGACACGGTGCTGCTGATGGACGACATGCGCGAGCTGCTGACGCTGGGTTGATGCGGGCCGTGGCGCATGCCGCACATGCCGCCGTCATTGCCGTCGGCGTGGCGATCGATCGCCCCCTGTAGGAGCGGCTTCAGCCGCGACGCTTTACCGGGAGAGCCCGGTCGCGGCTGAAGCCGCTCCTACAACGTCACGCAGGGGCGCGCAGCCGCCCGGTATGGCCGACGAAGCGCTCCCCGTGCAGCTGCAGGCACGAAAACCTGTGGGAGCGCTGCGCGAAGACGCAGGTGCCATGCGCATCCGAATTCGAATCCTGTAGGAGCGGCTTCAGCCGCGACCGGAGGGAAGCGGCAAAGCGTCGCGGCTGAAGCCGCTCCTACAGGGGCGCGCAGCCCGCCTGGTATCGCCGAAGCGCTCCCTGTGCAGCTGCAGGCAGGAACACCTGTGGGAGCGACTTCAGTCGCGACGCGCCTTGCCGGGGCCGCCCGCGGCGACTGAAACCGCTCCCCAAGTGAAGCGGGTCGCGCCAGAGGGCGCAGCCCGCTTCGTTTCCTCAGCGCGCCGCCGGCGCGTAGCGCAGGCTCAGCGCGTATTCGCGGCCGGGCTGGTTGTACCAGTTGACCGTCTCGTAGTCGCGGTCGAACACGTTGCTGGCCTTGGCCTGCAGCGTCCAGTCCGGCGCGAACGCGTATTCCACGCGCACATCCAGCGTGCCGTAGCCGGCCAGGCGCACGCGATTGGCCGCGTCGTCGTAGCGGCCGCCGCTGCCGAAGGCGGTCACCCCGAGCCTGACCGGGCCGAACGCGCGGTCCACGTCCAGCCGCGCAGTGTCGCGCGCGCGGCGCGCCAGCCAGTTGTCGCGGTTGCCGCCGTCGCTGCGGTTGCGCGGATCGGTGTGGCTCAGCTGCGCCGACAGTTCCCAGCCGCCCAGCGCCACGAACCCGGTCAGCTCGGCGCCGCGGATCCTCGCCTCGTCCACGTTCACCGGCAGGAACGTCGCCGCATCGTAGGAGATCAGCTGGTCCACGCGGGTCTCGTAGACGTTGAACGTCCAGTTCCACGCGTCGGCGTACTGCGCCACGCCGAGGTTGCCGCTCTTGGACTTCTCCGGCTTCAGCGCCGGGTTGCCGGAGAACGGGAAGTACAGGTCGTTGAAGGTCGGCGCCTTGAAGCCGGTGCCGACGCTGGCGGTGAGCTTCAGCCCGTGGTCCAGCGCCAGGCCCCAGCCCAGGCTGCCGGTGGTGTGCTCGCCGAACTGTTCGTTGTCGTCGCTGCGCACGCTGGCCTGCAGCTGCTGCGCGCCGAAGCGGCCCTGGTACTCGGCGAACACGCCGGTGTTGTCGCGTTCGTCGACGTCGAAGGCGGTGGTGCCGCTGACCTGCTCGCGCTGCCAGTCGGCGCCGGCGCTGAGCAGGTGGCCCTCGGCCAGGCCGAAATCGCCCTGCAGCGACGCGGTGTCGCGGCGGCTGTCGAAGGTGCTGACGAAGCTGCGCGCGCCGCCGCCGGCGTCGGCGTAGTAGCTGTCGGCCTGGTCGCGGTTGCGGCCCAGCTGCGCGGCCAGGTGCACGCGCTCGGACGGGGTCCAGTCGAGCTTGCCGCCGAGCACCTGCTGGTGGTTGTCGGCCTCGTTGCCGGCGAACAGGGCGTCGCCGTCGTACTGGTTGCGCGCGTCCACATCCAGCGCATGCGCCTCCACGCTCACGGTGTCGCTCAGCGCGTAGCCGCCGCGCGCGCTCAGCGAGGCGCTGCGGTAGCCGTCGCGGTCCGGCTCATCGACGAAGCAGCCGGCGAACAGCGTGGCCGAGCCGTCGCAGGCATTGATGCCGTCGGTCTTCTGGTAGCCGCCCTGCACCGACAGCCAGCCGCGCTCGCCGCGGTTGCTGAAGCCGGCGCTGGCCTCGCGCAGGCCATGGCTGCCTGCGCCCAGGCTCAGGTTCTGCTGCAGGCCCTGGCCGCCGCGGCGGGTGAAGATCTGGATCACGCCGCCGATCGCGTCCGAGCCGTACAGGCTCGAGCGCGGGCCGCGCACGATCTCGATGCGGTCGATCTGCGCCAGCGGCAAGTCCTGGAACGCGGCCAGGCCGGCGCTGGCCGAGCCCAGGCGCACGCCGTCGACCAGCACCAGCACGTGGTCCGATTCGCTGCCGCGCAGGTTCAGCGTGGTCAGCTTGCCCAGGCCGCCCTGGTTGGAGAGGCCGATACCGGCGCGGCCCTGCAGCAGCTGCGCCAGCGACGAGGCCTGGCTGCGGTCGATCTCGGCGCGGTCGATCACCTGCGCGGGCACCACGCTGTCCTCCACCGAGATCTGGGTGCGGGTGGCGGTGACCAGGACCTGGTCGAGATCGCTGGCGGCCTCGGCGTGTGCGGCGGCGGCGGGCAGGGACAGGGCGGACGCGATCGCGACCGAAAGCAGGCGGGACGACATGGGGCAGGCAACTCCGGCGCGCGAGCGCGCTGTAACGGCGAAGGAGTCGCGGACGAAAGGATGCGAGCGAACGGCGCCGACGCGGCACGGCACGCCGCGACGCCCTCCGCATCGCAACCAGTGGACTGCAAGGCCGGTCTCCGGGCTCGCGATCTGGGGTCCAGACCCCGGCTGCGACGCCTTCCCATGCTCGAGCACAGTGGCGCAGGTCGTCAGCGCGGATCGCTTACCGTTGCGGGGGCAGCGCCGGCCTTGTCGCAAGACGCACCGGCTTCCCGTTTCAACCGGCGGGACGAACCCGCGCGGTCACCTTGAAGCGGCGCGATTGTACGCGATCGGCCCGCGCGGTGGGATCGGGTGTCGGGGCAGACAGGGGGTGCGGGCCTGGAACGGGGGCGGGCGCCGCGAACGTGCCCTGTGCGGCGCGCGCAACGCCGCCGCTGCCACGACCATGGTCAGCCCAGGTTCGCACCCGAAGCCTGGTGTGCCCCGGGCAGGTGCCGGGGCCTGGACTCAATCGTCGTCGCGCTCGCCGCTGCCGCCGCCGGCATCGTCGTCGGCGTAGTCGGGGTAGGGCGAGTCGCTGCGATCGCCGTCGCGGTCGAAGTGGGTGGTCTCGACCGGGCCGGCCACCGGCAGCCCGCGCTGCGCCGGCAATTGCGCGGCGGCCGCTTCCAGTTCGCCGAGCAGCTGCGCGCGGCGCGCTTCCGGCAGTTCCTGCCAGTGGCAGCCGGTCAGCGCGCCTTCCAGCGAGTACAGCAGGTTGAGGCTGGGCTTGAAGCCGGCGCGTTTGACCTTCAGGAACGCGCCCACCGCGCCGGCGGCGGCCAGGTCCTCCTGCGTGCGCAGGCCGACCTGGCGCAGCCAGGCCGCGCTCTTGGGGCCGATGTTGCGCAGCTTGGCGGTGGTCATCGCAGCGCGTCGACGAAGACCTGGGCGATCGCTTCCAGGCCGCGCTGGTCGTCCTCGTCGAAGCGCGCCGGCACCGGGCTGTCCAGGTCGAACACGCCGACCAGTTCGTCGCCGCGCAGCAACGGCACCACCAGCTCCGAACGCGACGCCGAATCGCAGGCGATGTGCCCCGGGAAGGCGTCCACGTCGGCGATGCGCTGGGTCTGGCGGCGGCTGGCCGCCGCGCCGCATACGCCCTTGTCCAGCGGAATGCGCACGCAGGCCGGCAGGCCCTGGAACGGGCCGACCACCAGTTCCTTGCCGTCGTACAGGTAGAAGCCGACCCAGTTCAGTTGCGGCAGCGCGTGGTACACCAGCGCCGCCAAGTTGGCCGCGTTGGCGATGCGGTCCGGCTCGCCGTGGACCAGGGCGCGTGCCTGCGCCAGCAACTGGGCGTACTGTTCCGGCTTGCTGCCGGTGAGCGAAGAGGATGCGAACATCGGCCGAGTTTAGCAGCGCGATGCGACCGCCTGTATGGCCGGCGGCCTGACGCCGCGGCACGCGCCCGATATCCTGCGCGGTCCTGCCACGCGCGCCGTGGCGCGCCTAGGAACCATCGCGATGACGCTTCCCGCCTTCTACGTCACCGGCACCGATACCGGGATCGGCAAGACCGTGACCAGCTGTGCGCTGCTGCATGCGCTGCGCGCACGCGGACGGCGCGCGGTGGGCATGAAGCCGGTCGCCAGCGGCTGCGAACCCGGCGCGGCGGGCTGGCGCAACGAGGATGCGTTGGCGCTGCAGGCGGCCAGCGCGCCGGTGCCGGCGTACGCCGATGTCAATCCGTACGCGCTGCCGCTGCCGCTGGCGCCGGAGCTGGCCGCGGCCGATGCGGGCGTCAGCGTGGAACTGGCGCCGATCGCGGCGGCGTTCGCGCGCCTGCGCGCGCAGGCCGACATCGTGGTGGTGGAAGGCGTGGGCGGCTGGGCGGCGCCGCTGTCGGCGACGCTGGACCAGGCCGGGCTGGCGCGCGCGCTGCAGCTGCCGGTGCTGATGGTGGTCGGGCTGCGCCTGGGCTGCGTCAACCATGCGCGGCTCACCGCCGCGGCGATCGCCGCCGACGGCCTGCGCTGCATCGGCTGGGTCGGCAACGAGATCGATCCGGCGATGCAGCGCATCGACGACAACATGGCGATGCTGCGGGCGCGGCTGCCGATGCCGTGCTGGGGGCGCCTGCCGTACCGGGCCTCGCCCGATCCGGCGCTGCTGGCGGCGGAACTGGCGCCCGACGTGGAACTGCGTTGAGTGCCGTTCACGCGTGCGGTGGCGCTGCGGCGCCGATCGCGGCGAGTGCGCCAAGCCGGTTAGGCAATTGTGCTGCGGAGTATCGGCGCGACTGCGCACGGCCGGTCGCGGCAGGGCATGTACCCACGCATGGACGGGCCTCGTCTGCGCGCATGACCAGACCGGGTCGGCGCCAGCACACCTGCGGCGGACGCATCGCCGCCGCAGCGGCCGCTGGCGGCGGCAATTCCTCCGCGCAACGAAAACGCCAGGCAAAAAAAAGCCCGGTAGAGGGAGGGATCTACCGGGCCTGGGTTGCGCGGGGGGAGGGACCCGCGCGTGCCACTCGTCGGTCTGGCGGCGCAGCCGCGCAGACTTGATTCTGGTGCCGCTTACTTGGTCTTGGCTTTCGCCGGCGCGGCATGTTCCGAAGCGGCGTCGAACTGGCTCTTGGCGAGCTGGCCGATCGCTTCGGAGGCCTTCAGGCCGAGGCCGAACATTTCCTGGTTGGCCGTGGCCAGACGCTCGATGTTGTCGCGAGCGATCTGCAGGCCCTTCGGCCACAGCGACTGCACGCTGCCGAGGTCGCGGGCTTCGCTGAGCTCGCCGAGGAAGCCGGTGGTGGCGCTGACGTTCTTCTCGAAGGTCTTCAGCTGCACGCCGAACAGGCTCTCTGCGCTTTCCAGGGCCAGGCGGTTGGCGCGCGCAGCGGCGGCGGCGAACTGCTGGGTGTAGCTGCTGAACTGATCGTTGAACTGAGCGGACATGGTGCAACTCCGAAAGGATGTCGAACACGCTTTGTTGCGATGCAACATACTCGCTTTCTGCTGCGATGCAACAAAAATTTCTGAAGCCGCTCAGGTTTCGTTCAAACTGGTTTTCGGATCAGGCACTTAGCTGGAGTTTTCGGCACATGGAAAAGGCCCGCCGGGTCGTCCCGCGGGCCACGATTGCGCAGTTGGCGCCAGGCTCAGCCGGGGACGGGGCCGCGATAGCGGCAGCCGGAGGTGCAGGTCTCGTGCACCACCACTTCGCTCAGCAGCGGCAGCGACGGCTTGAGCCGTTCCCAGATCCACGTCGCCAGCCGCTCGCTGGTCGGGTTCTCCAGGCCTTCGATGTCGTTGAGGTAGTGGTGGTCGAGCCGTTCGTAGAGCGGGGCGAATGCCGCCTTGATGTCGCCGAAATCCATCACCCAGCCGCTGTGCGCGCCCGGTTCGCCGCTGACGTGCAACTCCACCCGGAACGAATGCCCGTGCAGGCGCGCGCATTTGTGCCCCGGCGGCACGTTCGGCAAGCGGTGCGCCGCTTCGAGGGTGAAGACTTTGAAGATATCCATGCGCGGCATTGTAGAGGGCGCGGCAACGGGCCGGACATTGCCGTGCGATCGCCGCGCATGTCACGCCGCGACATATTCGTATGCACTTATGTAATTTTCGTTAAGCCGGACGCGATGGCCCACTGGTGCGCCCCATCCCATGGACCTCCACGTGAAGCCGCAAGCGCCCGACCTGCTCGCCCTGAGCCTTCTTTCGATCCTGTCGCTCGCGCCTGCCGCCGCCGCGCAGTCCCGTGCCGGTGCCGACACCACGCTGGCCACGGTCAGCGTGACCGGCTCCAACATCAAGCGCAGCGACAGCGAGGGACCCAACCCGGTGCAGGTGATCGACCGGCAGCAGCTGGAGCGGTCCGGCAAGGTCACCGTCGCCGACGCGCTGCGCTCGATCTCCGCCAACACCGGCAACGCGACCAACGAGACCACCAACAACGGCTGGGCCTCCGGCTCGGCCGGCATCGGCCTGCGCGGGCTGTCGCAGAAGAACACGCTGGTGCTGCTCAACGGCCGGCGCCTGGCCAACTACGGTTTCCCGGCCAACGGGCTGGGCGACACCTTCGTCAACCTCAACGCCCTGCCGCTGGTGGCGGTGGAACGCATCGAAGTGCTCAAGGACGGCGCCTCGGCGGTGTACGGCTCCGATGCGGTGGCCGGCGTGGTCAACATCATCACCCGCCAGGATTTCCAGGGCGCCGAGCTCGGCCTCAGCGGCGGCAGCGCCGACCAGGGCGGGCTGGACACCCAGCGCGCCAAGTTCGTCGGCGGCATCGGCGAGCTGGACCGCGACGGCTACAACATCCTCTTCAGCATCGACGCCTACAACCGCGACCGGCTGGACCAGGACCAGCGCGCGTTGACCCGTTCGGGCATCTACAGCGACCTGCCCGGCGGGCGCTGGAACGGCTGGTCGGCCAAGGGCGCGCGCTATCTGGTCGGCGGCCGCTCGGTGCCGATGCTCGACGCGGCGGGCAACTGCCCCGACGGCACGGTGCTGACCGCCAGCGCACCGATCGACGGCCTGGCCGGCGATACCTGCGCGTTCAACCAGGCGCCCTACACCACGCTGATCCCCTCGACCAAGCGCTACCAGGCCTACAGCAACGCCACCTTCCGGCTCGGCGACACCCTCGAAGCGTTCGGCGAGGCGCTGTACAGCGAGGTCAAGGGCGTCTCGATCTTCGGCTCCAGTCCGTACTTCACCCTGGAGGGCGGGCGCTTCGCGCTGAACGCCAGCACCGGGTTGGCCGAGCCGGTCTCCAACCTGCTGCCGGCGTCCAGCCCGTACAACCCCTATGGCGTGGCGGTGCCGATCGAGTACACGTTCTTCGACCTGGGCCAGACGGTCAAGACCAACCGCTCGCAGTCCTACCGCTTCCTGGGCGGGGTGAGGGGCTCGACCGCGCGCTGGGAATGGGAGGCGGCCGCCTTCGCCGCGCGCAGCACCGAGCACGAGACCGTGTCCGGCGGCTTCGCCAACCGCTGGACCCTGGCCCAGGCGCTGGCCGACGGCAGCTACGACCTGCTCGATCCGGCGGCCACGCCGCAGGCGGTGATCGACGGCATCAACCTCAGCACCTTGCGTCCGGCGCGCTCGACCCTGCGTGGCGTCGACGTCAAGCTGTCCGGCAACCTGTTCGAGCTGCCGGCCGGCAGCGTCGGCTTCGCCGCCGGCGCCGAATGGCGGCAGGAGGAACTGGTCTCGCGCAACCCCTGGCAGATCGACGCCGGCCTGCAGATCCGCCCGGCGATCGCCGAGGTGGACGGCAAGCGCGAGGTGTCGGCGCTGTACGCGGAGGTCAACGTGCCGCTGCTGCAGTCGCTGGAGCTGCAGCTGGCCGGGCGCGGCGATCACTACAGCGATTTCGGCGATACGTTCTCGCCCAAGGTCAGCCTGCGCTGGCAGCCGATCGACGCGCTGCTGGTGCGCGCGGCGGCCTCGCGCGGGTTCCGCGCGCCGTCGCTGTCGGAGAACACGGCCAGCACCAACATCTCCTATGGCTCGGTGGTCGATCCCTACGATCCGGACCTGCCCGGCTCGCGGCAGAACCCGACCTTCTTCACCGTCGGCAACACCGGCCTGGACCCGGAACGCACGCGCAGCTACAACCTGGGCGTCGTGCTGTCGCCGTGGGCCGACACCAGCCTCAGCGTGGACTGGTACAAGATCGAGCTGGAGCACCTGATCGGCACCGACAACAGCGCCACCGTGGTGCAGGACAACGATCCGGCCGACGTGATCCGCGACGCGCGCGGCAAGCTGGTCGCGGTCTACAACCGCTACCAGAACCTGAGCGAGCTGAGCACCTCGGGCATCGACGTGGAGCTGCGCCAGCGCTGGCGCAGCGATGGGTTCGGCACGTTCGGGCTGAGCAGCGCCTACACCCATGTGCGCGACTACCGCCGCCCGACCGTGGTCGGCGGCCCGCTGCAGGATTACGCCGGCAGCAACCTGGGCCCGTCGCTGCCGCGCAACAAGGCCACCACCACGCTGGACTGGGCCCTGGGCGACGTCAGCGCGGCGCTGACCTGGTACTACACCGGCGGCTACGACCAGAAGGCCAGTGCCGCCGCCAGCGCGGTGCAGTCGCGGGTCGACCACTACGACCAGTTCGATCTGTACCTGGGCTACAGCGGCATCGACAAGCTGACGCTCTACGCCAAGATCGAGAACCTGGCCGACGAGGCGCCGCCGCACGACGCCTCCTTCCCCGGCATCCGCGCGCCCTACGATTTCACCCAGTACGACCTGCGCGGACGCTATTTCACCGTCGGTTTCGACTACCGTTTCTGAGTTCGCCCATGCCACGTTCAAGGAGTGTTTCGATGTCGCGTCGCCGTCGTATCGCCGGGCTGGTCCTGATCCTCGCCGTTTCCCCCGCGCTCGCGCAGCCGGCGCCGCCGCCTGGCTACGACGCCGCGGCCGCCGACGCGCAGCGCGCGCTGGAGGCGCGCTTCGATGCCGCGTTGCAGGGCGCCGACTACCGCGGCTGGCTCAAGCAGTGGTCCTCCGCGCCCAACCAGGTCGGCGCGCCGCACAACCTGGAGAACGCGCGCGACCTGCAGGCGCGGCTGCGCAGCTACGGCTGGGACGCACGGATCGAACAGTACGAGGTGCTGTGGCCCTCGCCCCGGAGCGCGGCGCTGGAACTGCTCGGCGCGCAGCCCTACGTGGCCCGGCTGAAGGAGCCGCCGCTGCCGGGCGACAGCACCTCGACGCAGACCCAGGACGTGCTGCCGCCGTACGTGATCTACGGCGGCAACGGCGATGTCACCGCCGATCTGGTCTACGTCAACTACGGCATCGCCGAGGACTACGAGGCGCTGGCGCGCAACGGCGTGGACGTGCGCGGCAAGATCGTCATCGCCCGCTACGGCAAGGGCTGGCGCGGGCTCAAGCCGCGCCTGGCGCAGGAGCACGGCGCGATCGGCGCGATCATCTACTCCGATCCGCGCGACGACGGCTATTTCCAGGACCTGCCGTATCCGGACGGTCCGGCGCGCAACCAGTGGAGCGTGCAGCGCGGCTCGGTGGCCAACTTCGCGATCCATCCCGGCGACCCGCTGACCCCGGGCGTAGGCGCGACCGCCGGCGCCAAGCGCCTGCCGATCGAGCAGGCGCGCAGCGTGCTGAAAATCCCGACGTTGCCGATCAGCTGGGGCGACGCGCAACCGCTGCTGGCGGCACTGCGCGGCCCGGTGGCGCCGGAGGACTGGCGCGGCGCGCTGCCGATCACCTACCGCATCGGCGGCGATGGCGCGGCGCGCGTGCACCTGAAGGTCGACGCGGACTGGAGCGGGCGCAAGACCCTGTACAACGTCATCGCCACGCTTCGCGGCAGCGAATACCCGGACCAATGGGTGGTGCGCGGCAACCATCGCGACGGCTGGGTGTTCGGCGCCGCCGATCCGTTGTCCGGCACCGCCGCGCTGCTGGCCGAGGCCAAGGCGATCGGCGAACTGGCGCGGCAGGGCCAGCGGCCCAGGCGCACCCTGGTCTACGCCAGCTGGGACGGCGAGGAGGCCGGCCTGCTCGGCTCCACCGAATGGGCCGAGCAGCACGCCGACGAACTGCGGCGCAAGGCGGTGCTGTACGTCAACACCGACGGCAACGGCCGCGGCTTCCTCACCGCCGGCGGCAGCCATGCGCTGCAGCGGCTGGTCAACGGCGTGGCCGGCGAGCTGCGCGATCCCGACAGCGGCGCCAGCGTGCTCGACCGGCAGCGCGCCCGCGCTCGCCTGGACGCGTTGGCGCCCAGCGCCAAGCCGGCGCAGAAGGACATCGCCAAGAAGGTCGCGGCCGGCGAGGACGTGCCGCTCAAGGCGCTGGGCTCGGGCAGCGACTACAGCCCGTTCCTGCAGCACCTGGGATTGGCCACGCTGGACCTGGGCTACGGCGGGCAGGGCGGCGGCACCGGCGTCTACCACTCCCTCTACGACTCCTACGACTACTTCGCGCGCTTCATCGACCCGGATTTCCGCTACCTGCCGCTGCTGTCGCAGACGGTCGGCCGCACCGTGCTGCGGGTGGCCAATGCGCCGGTGCTGCCGCATCGCTTCGGCGATTTCGCCGACGCGGTGGCCGGCTACGCCCAGGAGCTCAGGCAGCAGGCCGACAGCGACCGCGAGGCCGCGCAGACCCAGGCCGAGCTGTTGCGCACCGGTGCCTACCGCATCGCCGACAACCCCAATCGTCCGCTGCAGCCGCCGGTGCCCAAGCAGGCGGTGCCGGCGATCGATTTCTCCGCGCTGGACCAGGCCGTCGCCCGGCTTCAGGCCAGCAGCCAGCGCTACGACGCGGCGCTGGCCGCGCGCGGCGGCACGCTGGACGCGGCGGTGCGGCGGCAGCTCAACGCTTCGCTGCAGCGCATCGACCAGAGCCTGTTGGCGGAGGACGGGCTGGTGGGCCGCCCGTGGTACCGCAACCTGATCTACGCGCCGGGACTGGCGACCGGCTACGAGGTCAAGACCCTGCCGGGCATCCGCGAAGCGCTGGAAGACCAGCGCTGGGACGACCTGCGCAGCTACATCGCGCGCACCGCGTCGGTGCTCGACGCCTACCGCGCGCAGATCGACCGCAACACCGCGCTGATCGGCGGTTAGGGATTCACTCTGGGCTCGGTTGTTCGAGCATGGCGGAGCGGCGGGAGGCGACGGATGTTGTAGGCCGCGTCCGCCGCCGCTTCGCAACGCGGTCGAAGTGGAAGGGCCCACTGCAAACCGGCCTGCTGAAAAACAGAAAGGAGCGCATTTCGCGCTCCTTTCTGTGTGGCTTGCCGACGCTCGAACCATCGGCCGACCGGTAGCGGCCTGGTGGGCCGCTTGTGCCTGCTGCGATCGCGCCGACTTCAGCGCGCGGCGCTGGGCTGGCCGCCGCTGCGACGGCGCTCGCCCTGGCGGCGTGCGCCACCCGGCTGGGTGCCGCCGGCCGGCTTGGCCCCGGCATGCGCGTGCGGACGCGGCGCATCGCCGTGCGGGCGGCGCGCATGGGTGCTCTTGCGCGGCGGACGCTGGCCGCCCGGGCGCTCGTCGGCCGGGTTGTTGTTGCCCCAGCGGATCGGCGTGGACGGCTCGAAGCCCGGCACGTCGCGGATGTCCATCTCGCGCTTGAGCATGCGCGAGATCGCGCGCAGCAGCTTGGCCTCGTCCTGCGCCACCAGCGACACCGCCTCGCCCTGCGAACCGTTGCGGCCGGTGCGGCCGATGCGGTGCACGTAGTCCTCGGCGACCATCGGCAGGTCGTAGTTGATGACCTTCGGCAACTGGTCGATGTCGATGCCGCGCGCGGCGATGTCGGTCGCCACCAGCACGGTGATGCGGCCGGCCTTGAAGTCGCTCAGCGCGCGCAGGCGCTGGCCCTGGCTCTTGTTGCCGTGGATCGCGGCGGTCTTCAGCCCGGACTTGTCCAGGAACATGGTCAGCTTGTCGGCACCGTGCTTGGTGCGCGCGAACACCAGCGTCTGCATGCGCGAATCGGCGGCCAGCAGGTGCAACAGCAGTTCGCGCTTGCGCGTGCCATCGACCGGGTGCACGCGGTGGGTGATGGTGTCGGCCACGGTATTGCTCGGGGTGGCCTGGATTTCCTGCGGGTTGTGCATGAACTCGCGCGCCAGCTGCTTGATGCCTTCCTCGAAGGTCGCCGAGAACAGCAGGGTCTGCCGGTTCTGCTTGGGCAGCTTGGCCAGGATGCGCTTGATCGAGGGCAAAAAGCCCATGTCGAGCATGCGATCGGCCTCGTCCAGCACCAGGATCTCGATGCCCGACAGGTCCACGCTGCGGCGCTCGAGGTGATCGAGCAGGCGGCCCGGGCAGGCGATCAGCAGGTCCACGCCGCGACGCAGCGCGTCGAGCTGGTTGCCCATGCCGACGCCGCCGTAGATGGTGGTGCTGGGGATGCGCAGGTACTTGCTGTAGCCGCGCAGGCTGTCGTGCACCTGCGTGGCCAGCTCGCGGGTCGGGGTCAGGATCAGCGCGCGCGGCTTGCGTGCGCCATTGCCCACCGGCTGCGGCGAGGTGCCCAGGTGCTGCAGCAACGGCAGGCCGAACGCGGCGGTCTTGCCGGTGCCGGTCTGCGCCCCGGCCATCAGGTCGTGGCCGGCCAGCGCCAGCGGGATCGCCTGCAACTGGATCGGGGTGGGGGTTTCGTAGCCCTGCTCGGCCAACGCGCGCAGCAGGAAGGGCGCCAGGCCCAGGGATTCAAACGACATGGAAAAGCTCCAGAAAAAGTATTGGAACGCAGGTCCGTGGACATGCGTTGCGGATCGATCGATCGGCTTACTCGGAGCGTTCCCGTGAACCGCGCTGCGAGAATGGAGACAGCCGGCGCCGGAGCGCAGACTGGAATGCATGACGAGAAGGCGTCGGAGGGGGCGGGCGACCGGAGGGGGGCTCCTGGTGCGCCGGCGATCCCTGAGGGAAACGGACGGCCGCTGGCAGACCCGGCGAAGTCTACGCGAAAACACGCATTCAGGCAAAGCTGGTCGCCCACGGCACTGTTGCACTTGTAACTATATGCGCCGCAGCTCTTACAATCGGCGCCTCACGCATCGGGAGTGGCTGGCTATGAAGGTGGGTTCCCTGAAGGAAGGCGGCCGCGACGGCACGCTGATCGTCGTGTCCGGCGACCTGCGCCGTGCGGTGCGCGCGACCGGCATCGCGCCGACCCTGCAGCGCGCGCTGGAGGACTGGTCGAACCTGGCGCCGCGCCTGAACGCGCTGTCCGAGTCGCTCAACGACGGCAGCGCCGACGGCCAGTTCGAGCTGGACCTCGCCGCGCTGGCGGCGCCGTTGCCGCGCGCCTACGAGTTCGTCGACGGCAGCGCCTACCTGCCGCACGTGGAGCGGGTCCGGCGCGCGCGCGGCGCCGAGGTGCCGGAGAGCTTCTATACCGATCCGCTGATGTACCAGGCGGTCAGCGCCGGCTTCTACGGCCCGCGCGACGCGGTCAAGGTGGTCAGCGAGGACTACGGCATCGACCTGGAGGCGGAGATCGTGGTGGTCACCGACGACGTGCCGATGGCGGTGAGCGCCGAACAGGCCGCCGCGCACATCCAGCTGGTCGGGCTGGTCAACGACGTGTCGCTGCGCAACCTGATCCCGGCCGAGCTGGCCAAGGGCTTCGGCTTCGTGCAGTCCAAGCCGCGCTCGGCGCTGTCGCCGGTGTTCGTCACCCCCGACGAACTGGGCGATGCCTGGCGCGGCAACAAGCTGCACCTGCCGCTGCTGACCCACATCAACGGCCGCTGGTTCGGCGCGCCGGAGGCGGGCGAGGACATGCAGTTCGACTTCGCCCAACTGGTCGCGCACGCGGCCAGGACCCGGCCGCTGTCGGCCGGCACCGTGGTCGGTTCCGGCACCATCGCCAACCAGGACACCTCGCGCGGCGCGTCGTGCTTCGCCGAGCAGCGCACGGTGGAGACGTTGCGCGACGGGCAGCCGAGCACGCCGTTCATGAGTTTCGGCGACGTGGTCCGGATCGAGATGCTGGACCGTGATGGAGTAAGCATCTTCGGCGCGATCGAGCAGCGCATCGAGCAGCAGCCGCGGCCCTGACCCGGCCGGCGGCGGCGCGCAGGCGACCGGCGGCGCGGCGGGCACGCCGGCGGCCGGTATCTTGATCGTTTCTGGCCAGGAGGGCGGTGGTGGAAGACGCTTTGCAGCTGTACACGTACTGGCGCTCCAGCGCCGCCTACCGGGTGCGCATCGGCCTGAACCTGAAGGGCCTGGCCTACCAGCCGCTGCCGGTGCACCTGGTGCGCGACGGCGGCCAGCAGCACTCGCCGGAGTACGCGCGGCTCAATCCGCAGGAACTGGTGCCGACGCTGTGCCACGACGGCCAGCCGATCCGCCAGTCGCTGGCGATCCTGGAATACCTGGACGAACGCTGGCCCGAGCCGCCGCTACTGCCCGACGCGGCGATCGACCGCGCCCGCGTACGCTCGCTCGCGCAACTGGTCGCCTGCGACATCCATCCGCTCAACAACCTGCGCGTGGGCCAGTTCTTCGAGGGCGTGTGGAACGTGCCGCAGTCCGAGCGCGAGGAATGGATGCTGCACTGGATCGCGCTGGGCTTCGATGCGCTGGAACAGCTGCTGGCCGAATCGCCCGACACCGGCACCTACTGCCACGGCGGACAGCCGGGCCTGGCCGACTGCTGCCTGGTGCCGCAGGTGTTCAACGCGCGCCGCTTCGGCGTGGACATGGACGCCTATCCGACCATCGCCCGGATCGAGCAGGCCTGCCTGGCGCTGCCGGCGTTCGACGGCGCGCGCCCGGAGAACCAGCCGGACGCGCCGGCGCAAGGCGCCTGAGTGCCTCTGCCTTGATGTAGGAGCGGCTTCAGCCGCGACAAGCATCCCTGGTAAGGCTCTGTCGCGGCTGAAGCCGCTCCTACAAGGGCGACGCGGCGGGCGCCTTCAGCCGAAGCCGTGGGTGATCCGCGGCGAACTGGCGCCGCCGGCCTCGTAGTCGGCGTAGGGGTCGTGCTCGCCCGTGGCGCCTTCGGACAGGCGGAACTTCAGCGCCAGGCCGTCGCGCGAGTCGGCCGCGCGCAGCGCTTCCTCCTGCTCGATCTGGCCCTGCTTGACCATCCGGAACAGGCACTGGTCGAAGGTCTCCATGCCTTCCTCAAGCGAGTCCTCCATCGCCGCCTTGATCTCGTGCACCTGGCCGCGGCGCAGCAGGTCGCGGATCATCGGCGTGTTCAGCAGCACCTCGGTGGCCGGACGCCGGCGCTCGTTCTTGTCCTTGACCAGGCGCTGCGAGATCACCGCGCGCAGGTTCAGCGCCAGGTTCATCAGCACGTTCTTGTGCGCGCTCTCGGGGAAGAAGTTGAGGATGCGCTCGATGGTCTGGTCGGCGTTGTTGGAGTGCAGCGTGGCCAGGCACAGGTGTCCGGTCTCGGCGAAGGCGATCGCCGCCTCCATCGTCGTGGCGTCCAGGATCTCGCCGATCAGGATCACGTCCGGCGCCTCGCGCATCGCGTTCTTCAGCGCGTTGTGGAAGGCATGGGTGTCCAGGCCGACTTCGCGCTGGTTGACGATCGACATCTTGTGCTTGTGCAGGTACTCGATCGGGTCCTCGATGGTGAGGATGTGCCCGGTGGTGGTGCTGTTGCGGTGGTCGATCATCGACGCCAGCGAGGTGGACTTGCCCGAGCCGGTGGAGCCGACCACCAGCACCAGCCCGCGCGGGGTCATGATCACGTCCTTGAGCACCTGCGGCAGGTGCAGTTCCTCGATGCTGGGGATCTTGCTGCGGATGGCGCGGATCACCATGCCGACCTCGCCGCGCTGCTTGAACACGTTGACCCGGAAGCGCCCGGCGTCGTGCAGGGCGATGGCCATGTTCAGCTCCAGCTCGCGCTCGAACTGCGGCACCTGGCCCTCGTCCATCAGCGAGTAGGCGATCTTCTTGACCATGCCGGGCGGCAGCCCGGTGGCGCCGAGCGGATACAGCTTGCCTTCGATCTTGATATAGACCGGTGCTCCCGTGGTCAGGAACATGTCCGAGGCGTTCTTTTCGGTCATCAGCTTCAGGAAGTAGCCGATATCCATGCGCAATGGTTCCCCAACGATCCGCGGCAGCCCGTTGCAAGCGCGCCGCAGGCTTCCGACAATGGCCGCGCTCGACGTCTCCGCCTACGGCCCCCCTTAATGAAAACTAGCTTCGCACAAATCCGCCGTCCGCTGTACGTGACGGCGTGCGCATTGGCGCTGTTTGCCTCCTCCGGCGCCTATGCCCAGGTCGCCCCGCCGGAGCTGCTGACCGCGCAGCAGGCGGTCCAGCGCGCGATCCAGGCCGACGCCGACCAGTACGCGCCGGACCTGATCGCCGGCGCCCGCCAGGGCCTGGAACAGGCCCAGCAGGCGGCGCTGGACCGGCGCCAGCGCAAGACCGCCCCGCAGCTGGCGCTGCGGGTGGCGGCCGATGCCGACCTGGCGCGGGCGCGCAGCGAGGAGGCGGTGGCCAACGCCCAGCTGCAGCAGCGCAAGGCCGAGGTGGCCGACCTGCAACGCACCCTGGGCACCGGGGAGGCGCGTCCATGAGCCGCGCCGTGCATCTGCGCAGCCGGCTTGCCGTCGCCGTGTTGCTGGCCGCGGTCGCCGTCCCGGCCTTCGCCGCCGAGGACGACCCGCAGGTCGCTGCGCTCAACCAGCGCCTGCTGGCGCTGCAGGCCGATCCGTTGGCCGCCGAGGTGGCCGCCTACGAGCGCCTGCAGGCGCAGCAGGCGGTGGCCGCGTTCGCCGCGGCCAGGCGCAAGGAGCAGGACGATGCGCGCTATATCGCCGAGCGTCGCGTCGAGATCGCCGAAACCAGCGCGCGTGCCGAGCTGGCGCGGCGCGAGGTCGCGCGCCTGGAGCGGGAGCGCAGCGAGCTGCTGGTCGAGGCCAGTCGCCGCGAGGCGTCCCGGGCGCGCCAGGAAGCCGAGCGGCTGCGGGTGCAGGCGCAGATCCAGGCCGAGGAGGCCGAGCGGCTGCGCCAGGCGGCCGAAGCCGAGACCCTGGCGCGGCAGGACGCCGAGCTGGCGCTGACCAGCGTGGCCGGGCAGCAGACCGCCCGGCTCAGCGCGGCGCAGCAGAAGTCGGCCAAGCTGGCGCGCGAGGAGGCCGAGCTGGTGGCCGGCGCCAAGCTGCCGGGATCGCGTTTCGAGGCGCGCGGGGAGGTCTTCACCCTGGCCGGCGGCGCGTTCGCCGCGGGCAAGTCGGCGCTGTCCGCCGACGCGGCCGGACAGGCCAAGGCGTTGGCGCAGTACCTGCAGATCGGCAGCAAGGGCCGGGTGCGGATCGAGGCCTACGACAGCGACGCTGGCGTGGCGCAGAAACGTGCCGACGCGATCCGCGACGCGCTGGTCGCCGGCGGCGTGCCGGCCAGCCGGCTGCAGGCGGCCGGCAAGAAGGGCGCCTCGACCAAGGCGCGGTCTGCCGAGGTGGTGGTCGCGCCCTGATCGCCACGCCGTTCCTCAGGCTTCGTGGCGCCGCTTAACGCGGTTTTTCTGTGGGCCTGAGCGGTGCGCAACTGAATGCGGGAAAGCGGCCCTGGTTCTCTTGCCGGATCCGAAAGGGAGGCGTAGGGTCGGTAGTCCAGGTGGCATCCGCCATCTGGTCCTACGGAGAGCCGGGCCGATGACGCAGTGGCACGCACCGAAGCCGAAGTCCCCCTTGCCGCAAGGCTCGGGCGTCTCGGCCGGGCTGCTGGCGACGGTTCGCGCTGCTCCGCTCCCAGGCAACGCCCCGTGCCGTTCCGGCCGGGGCGTTCTTGTATCCAGCTGAAGGAGGCTATCCGTATGTTCGAAGGGCAACCGCAGACCGAAATCGACGCGCTGATCAAGTCCGATCCGGAGTTCAAGCAGCTCTACCAACGGCACAAGACCTTGGACAAGAAATGCATGGACGCCGAACTCGGCGTATTGCCGATCGACGATCTCACCCTGTCCCAGATGAAGCGGGAAAAGCTCGCGGCCAAGGAGAAGCTGTTGCGACTCTACGACGAGCAGAAGCCTCACTGATCCTCATCTCCCCCGCCGGTTCACTTGTCGCGGGCGGTGGCGGCCTCCTCGTCGGCCTGCCACCGTCCGCGCCATCCATCCCCCCAACCCCCCAAAAGCCGCGGATCGCGGCTTTTTTGTTGGACGGTTTTCCGGGTTTGTCTGACATTCCCGCGCATACCACGGATAATCGCCGGTCCAGCCGCTGGTTCGGCGCGACCGTTACTGTGATCCGATGGCCATCCATTCCTCCGTACTCGACCTGATCGGCGAGACCCCGATCGTCAAGGCCAGCAAGCTCGACGCTGGCGTGTGCGAACTGTTCCTGAAGCTGGAAAGCGCCAATCCCGGCGGTTCGATCAAGGACCGCATCGGCCTGTCGATGATCGAGGCCGCCGAGCGCCGCGGCGAGCTCAAGCCTGGCGCGGTGCTGGTCGAAGGCACCGCCGGCAACACCGGCATCGGCCTGGCGCTGGTCGCCCAGCAGAAGGGCTACAAGCTGATCCTGGTGGTGCCGGACAAGATGAGCCGGGAGAAGATCTTCAACCTCAAGGCGATGGGCGCCGAGGTGGTGCTGACCCGCTCGGACGTGGCCAAGGGCCACCCGGAGTACTACCAGGACCTGGCCGCGCGCATCGCCGCCGAGACCCCGGGGGCCTATTTCGTCAACCAGTTCGGCAACCCGGACAACCCGGCCGCGCACGAGTTCGGCACCGGCCCGGAGATCCTGCGGCAGATGGACGGCAAGCTCGACGCCATCGTGTTCGGCTGCGGCAGCTCCGGCACCATGACCGGCCTGTCGCGCGCCTTCGCCCAGGCCGCGCCGGGCGTGGAGCTGGTGCTGGCCGACCCGGTGGGCTCGATCCTGACCCAGTACATCGAGGAAGGCACGGTCAGCGAGAAGTCCGGCAGCTGGCTGGTGGAAGGCATCGGCGAGGATTTCCTGCCGGCGATCTCCGATTTCTCGCGGGTCAAGAAGGCCTATTCGATCAGCGACGCCGAGAGCTTCCACACCGCGCGCGAACTGCTGGCCAAGGAGGGCATCCTCGGCGGCTCCTCGACCGGCACCCTGCTGGCCGCGGCGCTGAAGTACTGCCGCGCGCAGACCGAGCCCAAGCGGGTGCTGGTGTTCGTCTGCGACACCGGCAACAAGTACCTGTCGAAGATGTACAACGACTACTGGATGCTGGACAACGGCTTCCTGGAGCGCCCGCAGCACGGCGACCTGCGCGACCTGATCCTGCGCCCGTACAGCCAGCGCGACACCGTGGTGGTCGGCCCCAACGACCTGCTGACCACCGCCTACCAGCGCATGAAGCTGTACGACGTGTCGCAGCTGCCGGTGATGGAGGGCGACCAGCTGGTCGGCATCGTCGACGAAAGCGACGTGCTGCTGCACGTGTACGGTGACGAGGCGCGGTTCCGCGACCCGGTGTCCACGGCGATGGTCAGCAAGCTCGACCGGCTGGACGTGAAGTCGCCGATCGAGGCGCTGCTGCCGGTGTTCGACCGCGGCCAAGTGGCGATCGTGATGGACGGCGGCGCCTTCCTCGGCCTGATCACCCGCATCGACCTGCTGAACTACCTGCGGCGCCGGGTGCAGTAGCCGGCGCCGGCGCGCGTCCCGGTGAATGGGACGGTTCAGACCTCACTGCTAGAATCACGCCCCTTCCACGGGAACCCCCTATGACGGACAACGCGTCAAAACCCAATGGCGACGGCCGCGCGCTGTCGCTGGCGACCCTGGCGATCCATGGCGGCCAGCATCCGGACCCGTCCACGGGCGCGGTGATGCCGCCGATCTATGCGACGTCCACCTACGCGCAGTCCAGCCCCGGCGAACACCAGGGCTTCGAGTACTCGCGTACCCACAACCCGACCCGCTTCGCCTACGAGCGCTGCGTGGCGGCGCTGGAGGGCGGCAGTCGCGGCTTCGCGTTCGCCTCGGGCATGGCCGCCACTTCCACGGTGATGGAACTGCTCGACAGCGGCGACCACGTGGTGGCGATGGACGACCTGTACGGCGGCAGCTACCGGCTGTTCGAGCGCGTGCGCAAGCGCAGCGCCGCGCTGGAATTCAGCTTCGTCGACCTGACCGATCCGGCGGCCTTCGAAGCGGCGATCGGGCCCAAGACCAAGATGGTGTGGATCGAGACCCCCACCAACCCGATGCTGAAGATCGTCGACATCGCCGCGATCGCGGCGATCGCGCGCAGCCGCGGCCTGCGGGTGGTGGTCGACAACACCTTCGCCTCGCCGATGCTGCAGCGTCCGCTGCAGCTGGGCGCGGACATCGTCGTGCACTCGGCGACCAAGTACCTCAACGGCCACTCGGACATGGTCGGCGGCATCGCCGTGGTCGGCGACAATGCCGAACTGGCCGAGCAACTGGCGTTCCTGCAGAACTCGGTGGGCGGCGTGCAGGGCCCGTTCGACAGCTTCCTGGCGCTGCGCGGGCTCAAGACCCTGCCGCTGCGCATGCGCGCGCACTGCGACAACGCGCTGGCGCTGGCGCGATGGCTGCAGACCCATCCGGCGGTGGAGAAGGTGATCTATCCCGGCCTGGCCTCGCATCCGCAGCACGCCCTGGCGCAGCGGCAGATGTCCGGCTTCGGCGGCATCGTCTCGATCGTGCTCAAGGGCGGCTTCGAGGCGGCCAAGCGCTTCTGCGAACGCACCGAGCTGTTCACCCTGGCCGAATCCCTCGGCGGCGTGGAAAGCCTGGTCAACCATCCGGCGGTGATGACCCACGCCTCCATCCCGGTGGCTCGCCGCGAGCAGCTCGGCATCAGCGATGGGTTGGTGCGGTTGAGCGTGGGGGTGGAGGCGGTGGGGGATTTGCGGGTGGATCTGGAGCGGGCATTGGCTGGCCAGCCGGGAGTCCGCGGCCAGGCTTCCACGGAGTCCTGAAACGCATGTCCGCACAAGTCCATGCGCGAAACCGCGTATCCGCCAGTCCGCTCGCCTTGGTCCGGTCGCTGGTGAGAAACCGCCAGCTCCTGCGCCAGTTGATCCTGCGCGAGGTGATCGGTCGCTACCGTGGTTCCTTCCTTGGCACAGCTTGGTCGTTCTTCAACCCGTTGCTGATGCTGACGGTGTACACCTTCGTCTTCACTACCGTCATGAAGGTGCGTTGGGTTGGCGAAGGCCCGGTGGACAAGGTGAACTTTGCGGTGCTGGCTTTCGTCGGCTTGGCGGTGCACGGGTTTTTTTCCGAGTGCCTTAACAAGGCACCGACTCTGATCATCGCCAACGTGAATTTCGTCAAGAAGGTCATCTTCCCGTTGGACGCGCTCATTTGGGTGCTGATCGGCTCGGCACTGTTCCACCTGGCTATCAGCATGCTGGTGCTATTGATTGCGCAGATCGTGTTGGGTGTCGGCGTGCCGTGGACTGCGGTGCTGTTCCCATTAGTCATGTTGCCTCTGATCCTGATGATGACCGGCGTGTCGTGGCTGTTGGCGTCGTCCGGGGTCTACCTGCGCGATATCTCGCAAGTCACCGGTGTGCTTTCCAGCGTCATGCTGTTTCTCTCGCCGGTGTTCTACCCGGCCGCGTCGCTGCCGGAGTGGGTGCGCCCTTGGATGTATCTCAATCCATTGACCTACATCATCGAAGATAGTCGCAGTGTGCTGGTTTTCGGGCAGTTGCCACGTCTGCCGCAGTGGAGTCTGGCGATGGCGGTCGGGCTGGCGGTGATGATGTTCGGATATGCCTGGTTTCAGAAAACGCGCAAGGGTTTCGCCGATGTCCTCTGACGAGATCGTTGTCCACGTCGAGTCGGTGTCGAAGCGCTACGAGATGTACGACACGCCTCGCGACCGAATGAAGCAGTTCGTCCTGCCGCGCCTGCGTCGCGCGGCCGGCCTAGGCCAGCGTGAGTACTTTCGCGAGTTCTGGGCTCTGCGCGACGTTAATTTCGACGTCCGCCGCGGCGAGTCGGTCGGCATTCTGGGCCGCAATGGCAGTGGCAAGAGCACCTTGTTGCAGATCGTGACGGGCACGCTGGCGCCGACTGAGGGGCGTGTCGAGGTGAAAGGGCGCGTAGCCGCGCTGCTCGAACTCGGGTCGGGCTTCAACCCCGAGTTCAGCGGTCGCGAGAATGTCTATCTCAACGCTGCCCTGCTGGGGTTTACTGCCGACGAGATCGACCGCAAGTTCGATGCCATCGCGGCGTTCGCTGACATCGGCGATCATCTCGACCAGCCGGTCAAGACCTACTCCAGTGGCATGCTGGTGCGCCTGGCATTCGCGGTGCAGGTGCAGGTCGAACCGGACATCTTGATCGTGGACGAAGCGTTGGCCGTCGGCGATGCGCTGTTCCAGAAGCGTTGCTTCCAGCGGATCGAGAAGCTGGTATCCGACGGCATGTCCTTGCTATTTGTCTCGCATGATCAGGAGAGCGTCCGGACGTTGACCAGCCGCTGCCTGCTGTTGAGTAACGGGAGGCAGCTGGACTGGGGTGCGTCGGCCAATGTGGTGCTGAATTACCGCAGGCTCTTGCATGACGAAGAAGCGGCCTACTTTAGTAGTCTGACCGAAATGCTGAAGAGCGAAGAGTCGGGGCAGACCGATATGGCGCAGGCGCCGGTTGCGTCAATGATCGGTTCGGACCGGTTGACCTTCGGCGACGGTGGAGTACGCATCCTTAGTGTCACGACCCTTGCGGCAGACGGCACCGGTGTCAGCGTGTTCTATCCCGGCGAACGGCTGCGCATCAAGGTGGTCTGCGAGTCGCAGATCACCACGGACAAGTTGTCTGTGGGCGTGCGCATCCGCAACAAGGAAGGCGTCAAGCTCTACTCCTGGGGCACTTTGAATCAGGACATGCAGCGCATGGCGGAGAATCCCTCCGCCGAAACTTTCTGGCGGCGCCAGATTCACGCAGGCGAACGTTTCGAGGTCGAACTCGAATGCGACTGCGTGCTGGGCGTCAATCTGTACGAAGTGCAAGCGTCGGTGTCCCATGAAGACACCCCCGACTATTTGGCGCAGCGGATGCTGCACTGGGTGGACGAGGCAGCGTTCTTTCAGGTGCTGATGCGGAAGGAGGAGTACTTCTTTGGCGGTGTCATCGATCTGCGCATGAATGCCACTTGGCGCCGGCAAGGAAACTAATCTATGGCGGTGAAGAGAATGAAAGCAAGAGGCGCTAGTCCGGCCCGGTCGAATGAACGCAGCGCTGGGCTCGCCAATGCCGTTGTCACGGCATGCGGTCTGGCCAAGGTGCTCGACGTTGGTTCAGGCGCAGGGCGATTGACCGAGGCCTTGCTGCGCCAGGGCGTCGATGCGAGCGGACTCGAACTCGATGGCGCGCTCGTCGACGATGCCAATGCAAGAATGCCCGGCCGCTTCGTCCAAGGAGATGTCCGGGCGATGCCCTTCGGCGATGGCCAGTTCGATGTCGTCGTGTCCGATGGCTGCCTTGAATGCATGGATGAGGACGGCGTGCGCACGGCATTGGCGGAAATCCGCCGCGTATGCAGTCGCGACGCCATCTTGCGGTTTGCCTCGGCATCCATCGATGAGAATGGCGTCGCGCGGACCCGCGCCTGGTGGGAGCGGCTCTGTTTTGCCGCCGGTTTTCGCAAGCATCCGCGCTACTACCGGCTCAATCCCTACGACTCGCTCAACCATGAGAACGGCGACATCCTCGTGGCGCTCGAACGCATCCCCGATGCCGCGCTGGCCGCCTATCCGCTGTCTGCGCTGGAAGAGGAGCGCGGCCTGCACATGGACATGTTGCGCGATACCGGTGAGCGCTCCGACGCGCATGTGATCCGCTATCAGTGGGCCTGCGATTTCATCCGCCCCAATGACCGCGTGCTCGACGCAGCCTGCGGCCTCGGCTATGGCGGTCACGTCGTCCGCGCGCTGACCCGTGCCTCCAGCGTCACCGGGATCGATGGCAGCGAGTATGCCGTCGACTATGCCAACCTCTGCTATGCAGGCGATCGGTCGCGCGGTGCCTACGTATGTGGCTACCTGCCTCAGGCGCTGCACGCCTACCCGGATGCCAGCTTCGATACGGTGATTTCTTTCGAGACGCTGGAGCACGTTGCGGATCCGCAAGGTCTGCTCAAGGAGTTCGAGCGCGTGCTGACACCGGGCGGGCGGGTGATCGTCAGCGTGCCCAACGACTGGAGCGACGAAAGTGGCGAGGACCCCAATCCTTACCACCTGCACGTGTACGACCTCGACCGTCTGCGCACGGAGATCTCCAACGATTTCGATGTGGAAGCTGCGTACGTGCAGTCGGCTAGCCAGGCCAAGGTCGTCGGTCAACGCTTCGTCTGGGAAAGGAAGCAACGCGAGCTGTATTCCGTCGACCCGCAGACTCGAGAGCCCTGGAGCGCGGAATGGTGGCTAATGGTGGGGATGAAGTCGCCCTTTGCCGCCGCCACGTACGAAGAACGTGTATTCGACCACGTCGCAGCGTCCGGCCATCCTTCAGTGCAATACGCCGAGGAATACGCCAACCCGTGGCTGGGCCTATCCATGATCACGATTGGCCAACGTGCCTCTTCTGCAGCGCTACGCGGGCGATATGCTGCCAATGTGCTGAAGCAGGCGGCTGCCGGGTCCGCTGACGAAGGTGCCGCGCTGTGCGTGCAGGCTTATGCGCTGCTGGAATCGGCGCTGCCGTCATCGACGACCGTCGACGCGCTGTTGGGGCGGATCGACAACTACATTCAGGCCCCGGGCGAAGGGCGGATGGTTCTGCGCTGGCGCGTGTCGCTCGCCTACGTCAAGGCAGCGGTGCTGCGCGCTCAGGGGAAGCTCGACGCGGCCATCGATGCATTCGTTGCCTGCGCCCGGATCGACGCAGGAGCCTTCGGCGTACACTTGCTGACCAAGACGACCGCCTCGTGGTTCGAGGCGGGGCGGCTGGCCCTGGCGCTAGGCAGAGTGGAGCAGGCGCGTGATCTTTGGCTGCAGGGGCTGGAGGTGGGGCGCCGCCTGCTATCGGTGAGCCTGGACGACGTGCTGTTGCTGCCGGAGCATCCGAATCTCTTCAACCACGGGGACGGTATCCGCGAATACGCGCTAGCTTGGGACAATCTGGCGCGCTGCGCCAATGGCATCCATTTGCTGGCCGCGGGAGGCGAGATCGACGTTCGTGCGCTGGATGCGAGTTTCGCCAACGAATACGAAATCGTTACCCGTGATCAGGCAGAAGGTCGCGCACAGCTACGCTACCGCGATGTTGAACTCGGCGCGCTGCGATCAGAGTTGCATGATCGCACCTTGCGGCTGGAAAGCGCCGCTGCCGATCTGGTTAGTCGTACTGATGAATTGGTTAGCGTGCGAGAAATCCTCGTTGATCGTACGCGGCGGCTGGAAGACGTCAGTGCGCAGCTTTCGGAGCGAACCAGGCGTCTGGAGGAATCCGAGGCACGGACGCGGGCGTTGCAGGCCGAGCTCGACGAACTGCGGTCCTTGCTTGCCGAACGCACCGATGCATTGGATCTGGCTAGCCGGGAATTGATCGATCGGACCGGACGGCTGGAAGCAGCTTGCGCTGAACTGGCTAATCGGGAGCCAAAACTGGTGTAAGTCGTTGAGCTTGGCAAGCCGCGTGTGTGACGATGTTGCCATGGTCGCCTCAGGGCGACCAGCGCGGCGTATGGGGATTGCTTATATTTCGCCGTCCGCAGCTGTGGATGCGTTTTGAATTGGTATAGAGGGAATGGCATGAAGCAGGAAGACAAGATCGTAGTGACCGGTGCGCGGGGCCTGTTCGGCTCTGCGATGGTCGAACACCTCCGCGCACTGGGTTACCGGAACGTCGTGCCCGTGGGTCGCGAGGAATGCGACCTGGTCGACCTTCCCGCAACGCGCCGCTATTTCGAGAAGATCGCGCCGCAGTATGTATTCCATGGCGCGGGTCGTGTCTACGGCATCATGGGAAATATGAAGAACAAGGCGCTGTCGTTCTACGACAACATCCTGATCAACACCAGCGTGGTGGACGCGGCGCAGAAGGCCGGCGTGCGCAAGATCGCCGTGATGGGAACCGGCGCGGTGTACCCGTATCCTCCGCCGGCGCAGCCCTTCACCGAAGACATGATCTTCATGGGCGAACCGCACAAGTCCGAAGATTCCTACTCGCATGCCAAGCGCGCCATGCTAGGCATGCTGCGTGCCTACGGCGAAAGCTACGGGCTGGACTGGGCCTATATCGTGTCCTGCAATCTGTTCGGGCCGCGCGACCGCTTTGACGCCGAGCATGGGCACGTGATCCCGTCGCTCATCAAGCGTTTCCAAGAAGCCAAGCGCGCTGGTGGCCGCGTCGCTGTGTGGGGGGACGGTACCGCGCAGCGCGACTTCCTGTTCGTGGAAGACGCCGCCAAGGCCGCGCTGCTGGCGATGGATAACGTCCAAGGCCCGGTCAACATCGGCAGCGGCAACGTCTACACCATCCGCGAGATGGTCGAGGCGCTGACGGAGGTGTCTGGCATGCAGGGTCGCGTGGACTGGGACCTGAGCAAGCCTAACGGTCGCGAATATCTCGGTTATGACCTCAGCAAGATCAACGCGACTGGTTTCCGCAGCGACAACACGCTGAAGGAGGGTCTGCAGAAGACGTGGGACTGGTACATCGCCCATGAAGGTGTGCTGTGATGTCGTCAGCGGTGCCACGGGTCCTGGTGATCTCCCAGTGGCCTAAGATCAAGAACGCCGAGTACGAACTCATCGAGAAAATGAGGAAGACCGGCTATCCCATCACCGTGGTTGACTTCCTGGGGTTCGACGTCGCCACCGGAAAGTGCATCAACGATGTACATCTGCCTGACAAGTACGACTTCGCCATTTCGTTCCACTACGACACGCCGAAGTTCCTGAATCTGCGCACGTTCCTATGGGTGGCCAATCCGCTGGAATTCATGCATTTCCAGTCCAACTACCGGATCAACCTGATCCAGCATCTGCGCGCTTACGATGGTTATCTGTTCAACGGCTCGGCATTGCTGAAGGAACATATCCGCCAGGTGCTGGGCAGCGAGTGGCAGGACAAGGGCCTGTCGTTGATCGGCTCTGCCTCGCGCAGCGCGCTGGTGCCGCCGCATCCGCTGGGCGGCGCGGCAGTGGCCGCAGAAGCTTCCAAGGTCTTCTACTGCGGTGTGAACTGGGAGCGCGGCAGCGGCAAGTCCGGCCGTGCCCAGGGTCTGCTAGATGTGCTGCAGGAGCGCGGCATCGCTGACTTCTATGGGCCGCGCAAGCTGGAAGGCATCGATCCGTGGGCCGGCTTCACCTCTTACCGCGGTGAGATCCCATTCGACGGCGTCAGCATGTTCGAAACCATGCGACAGTACGGCGCGGTGCTGGCGGTCTCTTCGCCCGCGCACCTGAAGTCGCGCACGGCCTCCGGCCGTGTGTTCGAAGGCCTAGTGTCAGGTACGCCGGTCATCTCCGATCGCAACCCGCATGTCATCGAGCAGTTCGGGGATCTGGTGTATTACTTCTCCGGGGAGACCGAGCAGGAGCGCGCCAACGCCATCCAAGCGGCGCTGAACCAGATCCTGGCTGATCCCGAGGAGGCGAATCGGCGCGTTCGCGCAGCGCAGAAGCTGATCGCCGAAGAGTACTCGTTCGAAACCAAGCTCGACGCGACTCTGGCGGCGATCAAAGAGGAACATCATTCTGCATTGGCTGCTGCCGATGCTGGTGTCGTCGTGGACGTGGTCTTGATCGACCACGATCCGTGGAGCAAGCAGGACGATGCCAGTGATGAGCAGGTGTTCCCGAACCTGACCCATATCCTGCGCGCTGCGGCGGAACTCCAGAGCCAGTCGCGCCATCGCGTCCGCATCATCGTCCGCAGCCCGCGTTGGCGCGAGAACGCGCCGACCGATAAGCCGACCAACGTCGAATTCAGCTTCTCGCCTCCACAGAGTGACGAGGGCGAGTGGAACAAGCAGCGTTTGGGTGCCAAGCTGTTCGACGCTTCCGGCCTGGTTGAGGGTGACTATGCTGTATTCTTCAACCAGCTTGACTTCCCGCAATACGACTACTTCGAGAAGGCGCTCGACTGGTCGCTGAACGCCGCACGCGAGAATCGGCCAACCGTGTTCGTGGCTGGCTTCTTCGTCAATGCATTCAAGGCAGAAGCTCCAGCGAGCGCTAATGGCATCCTGCGCAACAGCAGTTCGGTTGGCCTGTACCGCTGGACCCAGGACAGCATCGCCGAGCATCAGCTCGGCACGCTGTTTTTCAGTCGCCAAGCGCTTGTGGCGCTGGATCTGTCGACACTGGTCCGGTTTGACATCCTGCTGGCACTCACCCTTGTGCTGCGTGCAAACGACGCGGATGTCGAGTTGCATCGTTCGCGTCACCTCACATTGCGCGAGAGCGAGGGCTACTTCCACCGCTACCGCGCGGTACACGCGCAGGTTGAGGCGAAAGGGTTCTGGGCGCTGCAGTACGACATGCCCACCAACTTCTCGCATGAGATCAACGCGCTGTACGACGCCTTCCACGAATCCGTAGCGGCTGTGGCCGTCGCCGACAAGCTTAGCGGACATGGCCAGCCGCCAATGCCCGTCGTGCCGGGTCTGGATCGATTCAACCACTTCGCGCAGCGTGTGCGCCCATTTTATGTAGTCGCTCGCAAGATCTGGCACGTGAGTGGCCTGTCATGGCTTAATGCTAGGTTGCGCCACCGGAAGTGACCTCATTACTACACGGACTACGGGTATGGACATGAATTCGTTCGTCAGGGTTGGAAACTCCGGCTTGAAGCTGTCGAGCCTCACCTTCGGCAGTGCATTGACAATTGGCACCGAAAAGACCGATGTCGGGTTCGCCCGGGAAATGGTCGATGCGGCTTGGGATCTGGGGATGCGCTCTTTCGACACGTCCAACAACTATGGAATGGGCAAGGCCGAATCCCTGCTGGGGCAGGCATTGGAAAGATACCCCAGGGAAGAATTTGTCTTGGCGACCAAAGGCTCCTGGCCGATCGGCCCTCATGTCTACCACAAGGGGCTGAGCCGAAAGCACATCCGCTGGGCCTTCGAGCAATCGATCGCCCGGCTCGGCGTCGAGTATGTGGATATTTACTACGCTCATCGCTACGATCCTGAAGTTCCAATGGAGGAGGTGGTCAGGACGTATGACCGCCTGATCGATTCCGGGCGGATCTTGTACTGGGCCACTTCCGAATGGCCCATTGAGGCGCTGCTGGAATGCCATGAAGTGTGTGATCGCCTCGGCATGGAGAAGCCGATCCTGGAACAGTTCATTTTCTCGTATGCGATCAACAGAATTGATGCCAACGGCGTCAGGGCTTTCTGTGAGACAAATGGGGTGGGAATGCTTGGTTTTTCGCCACTGGCGCAAGGCCTGTTGACCGGTAAGTACCGCGATGGCGTCCCCTCCGGATCCCGTATCTCGAAAAGCGAGCAGATTGGCTACGACAAGACGGAGAAGATCTACGAGCAGAACAAGGCCCGGATCGATCACTTCGTCAGTGCGTGCCAAGAGTTCGATGTGAAAGGAAGTCATGCGGCGCTGCAGTGGGTGCTCAGGGGAGGCGTCCTTCCCGTGCTGGGGGCAAGCAGTCCCGCTCAACTGGAGGAAAACGTGCGCGCCTTGGAAACTGCCATTCCGGACGAGTTCTGGGTGCGCGTGGATTCTCCATCTGAGGAATGTAGATGAAGCTCGCAGCGTCCAATATCGGATGGGGATCAGAAGATGACCAAGCTGTTTTCGAGAAGCTGAGGGCCGAGGGCTTCTCCGGGCTGGAGATTGCGCCAACCCGGCTCGTTCCGGTGAATCCGTACGAGCCGTACAGCCGGCGCCTGGCGGCATCGATGGTCGCGGAATTCCGCAGCGCATGGGGCTTGGAGACATGCTCCATGCAGTCGGTCTGGTATGGGTTGAGCGAGCGGATCTTCGGGTCGGAAGATGAGCGCGATTTCCTGCTGCGATACACCCATTCGGCAATTGATTTTGCTGTGGAGGTCGGCGTGCCTCATATCGTTTTCGGATGTCCTAAAAACCGGGTCATCGAAAATGCGGGGCAGTATCCGATAGGGATTCGATTCTTCTCGGACTGTGCGGCCTACGCCGAGCGGAAGGGCGTGGTGATCGGGATGGAGGCTAATCCGACGCTTTACGGCACCAACTACCTCAACACCACACCCGAGGCGTTGGCACTGGTGCGGCTCATCGACTCCCCGTCCTTGAGGCTGAACCTGGACGTGGGCACGATCATCGCCAACCAGGAGCCCATCGCCTCGGTGGCTGCGGCCATTCCCTATGCCAGCCATGTGCAGATCAGCGAGCCGGCCCTGGTGAAGATCGTCAACCGCTCTGAACACGCCGAGCTGGCCCGACTGCTGAAGTCGGAAGGCTACGAAGGGTGGGTTTCGCTCGAAATGAAGAATCTTGGCCTGGCGGACCTGTTCGACTCGCTGGAAGTCGTGGCGCAAGCGTTCGGAAAGAACTGACTTCCAACCTCATATTCAATAGTTTTTTCTTGGGTGCCAGCACATGATTGCTCCAGTAAAAACCGTCTTCCGGCTCAAGGACGCCTTGCAGCGGATCGCCGTCTCGAACATCTATCTCTACGTGTTCTCGCGCTGGGTGGTCGGCCGCCTGCCGTTCATGCTGCCGCACGACGCGGACTTCCATGGCCTGAGCAAGCTGGCGAATGATCGCGACCTGATGCTGGACGTGGGCGCCAACGACGGGCTCTCCGCTCGGTCGATGCATCACCTTCGGCCGCAGAAGTCGATTTTCTCGATCGAGCCCAATCCCGCGCACGAGGCGTCGCTTGCCGCGCTTCGCGCGAAGGGCTGGCCCTTCGACTTCCGCATGGTCGGCGCTGGCCGCGGTGCGGCGTCCTTCACGCTCTTCACCCCGGTGTACCGGGGTTTCGCGCTCACGAACTATGCGTCGATGAACCCCGAGGCGGTGCGTGCCAACCTCGAGAAGCACATGAATATCGACGGCCTTTCCCGGCATGTCCAGCTGGTCGAGAACGTGGTGCAGGTGATTCCGCTCGACGAGCTGAACCTCCAGGTAGACGTCGTGAAGATCGACGTGGAAGGACTCGAGGACTCCGTGGTGGCCGGGCTGGCCAACACCATCGACAGGTGCCGACCGGCTTTCATGGTCGAGCACAATCCCCTCAGCTATCCGAATCTTGCCGAGTTCTTCGCCGGCCGGAACTACCGGGTTTGCCGTTACCTGAAGCAATCCGATTCCTTCGTGGATTTCGACGGCGGTCCGATCCTCAACGTCTTCTTCATTCCCGTTGAGCGCCTGCCCGGGGTCGGGAGATGAGAATCGCCCGATTCAACGTCGACGGTCCGCGCATGCTCGATGCGCTGGCGGACTGGCTTGTGCGCGCCGCAGGCGCGGCGGCAGGCGCCATCGACAGAAACCGAGCGTTCTTCCTCGCGGCCGCGGTGACCTTGCTCTTCTACTATCCGGCGCTGAGGCATGGCTCGCTTGACGCCGGCGGCATCCTCTATGGCGGGGATGTGCTCGGCCTCTACTGGCCCTCCATGATGAAGACGCATTCCCTGCTCGCGGGAATGCACTTCAGTGCGCTGGATTTTTCGCAGTACAACGGCAGCTCCGACTATTTCCTTGCGCCGAACTTCTTCGTGCTGCACCCGCTCTTCGTCCTCTATTGCCTGCTGTCCTCACCGGAAGGCACGGCAATGCAGGACTACGGCCGGATCCTGGTCTGGCTTGTTGCCCTTCATTCGTTCATTGCCTGCTATTTCTCGTTGAGGCTGCTGACGCGCTTCTTCGGCTTCGCGATTGCGGCCTTCGCGGCCACCGCCTTCACGTTCAGCGTGAACATGATCGGCGCGACCACGCAGCCGCAGTTCATCTTCTGCATATCGGTGTTGCCGTGGGCGGCCTACATGGCGTTGTCCTTCGCGGCCGGGCCGACGGTCGGACGGCTGTTCGCCGCGGCTCTGCCGGTGATCTTCGGCTTTCTCGGCGGCTATGTCCCCATCGGCGTCACGAGCATCGGGCTGTCGGTCGTCGTGGTCGCCGCAACGCTTCTGGTGCTGGCCGACGATGACGTCACGCTGCGGATGCGCGTTCGGCGCGTCGTGCTGGCGATGTTGCCCTACGGGGTGGCATCGGTAATCGTGATGCCTTACCTGCTCGCCATCTACCGGCACCTGAAGGCGACGATCAGCGCCGATACCCCGTCGCTGTTCTATAGCGCTCACCAGCTTGCCCAGGCGCCCCAGGGCCTGCTCCGGCTGCTTTCCACGCGGCTGGAGGTGCCGGGGCCGTTCTACGAGTTCTCGTCGCAGGCGGGCCTGATCGCGGTCGTCATCTTCTGCCTGTTTGTCTTCGGACGCGATCCGATCAAGGCGGTCACACCAAGGGAGTGGCGGGCGATCGTGGGCTGCCTGGCGATCTGGATGCTCGTCACGCTGTCGACTTTCGGCGAGTTCAGTGTCGTCAGCGACCTCGTCTACTACTTCGTGCCCCAGGTCGGGGGCATGCATATCTATCAGCGGTTCCTGCTGCCGGTGCACCTCCTGTTCGCGGTAGTCATCGCCATCATGCTGCGGGCCGTGGTCGAGACCCGGCCGGTGCTCGCCACCAAGCTCGCGCTGCTGGTCGTGGGGCTGCTCGTGCTGGTCGGGGCCTTCCTGGTGGCACGAAGCCCTGGCGTGTCGGGCAGTCTCGGCTTGAACAACTACGTGCTGTTTGAACTGGTCCTTGCGTTCGCCTTCATCGTGGCATTGCTGGTGCCGGTGAGGGGCATTGCGTACAGCGCGGCCATCGCCCTGTCCCTTCTGCCCGCACTCGACGTGATGTACGACTTCTCGCACGGGCGGAATACCTACGAGGCCCGGTCCAGGACGGACGTGATGTCGCTTGATGCGGGCGAGAAGCATCGCTTTGCCGAGTATCTCAAGCAGCGGTTCTCCGACAAGGCCGTGCTCAAGTATGTCGACCTCACCCTGCTGTGGAGCAAGGTGGGGCGGGAGCCATTTCCCAAGTCGTTCCCTTACCTCGTCCTCAACGAGCTGAAGCTCTCCTCCTACCATGGCTTCGATTTCCGCATGGGTCCGCGTGCGGATTACCTGCAGAAGATGCCGATGGCGGTCAGGGATGAAACCTGGGTGCTGAATCCTGACTGGGACTTGGTCACGCGTTCGAGCGCGGACTTCTTCGTGGCCTATGAGTCCGACCTGTCCGCCGTGGGCGCCCTGGCGGAATTCGCCGCGGGCGTGGCGCCCGACGACATCTACCACCTGCCGAACGGCATCGTCGCGGTGCCTTTGCGGGCCACGGCATCGGCAAATCCACCGGCCGACTCCACCGTGGTGGACAATGGCTTCTTCAGGATCGGGCCAACGCGTCCTGAGCCGGTGAATATCGCCAGGGGCAAGGCGGCGACGCAGAGCGGGACCATCGATGGCCGCGAGGCGCGCCTCGCCGTCGATGGCAATACGAACGGGGATCTCGAGGCCGGATCGATTTCCCACACCAACCAGGATCTCAACGCGTGGCTTGATATCGACCTTGGCAGTGCGCAGGCGATCGACCGCATCGGCATCTGGAACGTGAAGAGGTACGAGTTCAGGCTGCACGACTACTGGGTCTTCGTCTCCAGGACGCCTTTCGGGCCCGCCGACACCGCGGACACCCTGAAGGCCCGGCCGGGGACCTGGGCGCGGCAGCTGCCCGGGCGCACGCAGCATGACGTCGTCCGGGTCGGCGGTGTGCAGGGTCGCTATGTACGTGTGCAGCTTGGCGGCGCGAGCGCGCCGGAGGAAGCCTATCTTCACCTGGCCGAGGTCGAGGTATTCGGTGGCCCGGCACCGGCACCGGCTGCGGGAGCGGTCACCGACGTCTCGCCGAAGCTGCTGGATTTCGAAACCAACTTCGCCAATTACACCCGGGTGGCATGGCAGTCGGACGCGCCGACGACCGTGCAGTACCTGTTCTCCGATAATCCCAACCTGCGCTACACGCTCAATGGCAAGCGGATCAAGCCGAGGCCGCGCGAGGGACTGATCACCATCGACGCGGCGGCGGGCCGCAACGTGCTGGAGCTGCGCTACAGGAACTGGCCATTGCTGGCTTTCTGGGTCATGTTCGCCCTGTACGGCGTGCTTGCCGCGCTGGCGTGGCTGGTCCCTGCCGTCAGGTCGCTGCGAAGGGTCGATAGAAATTGAATTACTCCATGTTGAACAGGACCGTACAGCGATACCGGCAGGTGTTGACCTTTGGATTGGTCGGCGTCGTCTCCAGCCTTACCTATCTGCTGGTGATCGCCCTGTGTGCTTCCTGGCTTGGCTGGCGCAATACCCCTTCGGTGATCGTGGGCTATGCGGTTGGGACCATCGTTTCCTACGTCGGCTCAGGGGTCTTTGCGTTCCGCAGGAAAATGAGTGGCGCGAGCCTGGTGAAATTCCTGATCGTGGTCGGGCTGTCGTTTGGCATGAATGTGCTGGTCTCCGAGGTGCTGTCCCCGATGGGCGTGGATGCGGTCATGGTCGGGGTGGTCAATGTCGTCCTGGTCGGGGTGTTCAATTTCCTCTGCCATAAGTTCTGGACCTTCCGGGAATAAGATGAACAGGGCTATCGTCATTGGCGGCGGCTTCTTCGGCGCGTGCATCGCCGAGCACCTGGCGCGGAAGGGTGCCAAGGTGCACCTATTCGAGAAGGAAGATACCCTGATGACCCGGGCCTCGTTCAACAACCAGGCGCGCGTCCATAACGGATACCACTATCCGCGCAGTGTGTTGACCGCACTGCGTTCGCGCCTGTCGTTCCCGCGGTTCGTGAGCGAATTTCGCGACTGCGTGGATGCCTCCTTCGAAATGCAGTACCTGATCGGCAAGCCGCTGGGAAAGGTCACCGGTCGGCAGTTCCAGAAGTTCTGCGACCGCGTGGGCGCGCGCTGCGTGCCCGCGTCGCATGCCATGCAGAAGCTCGTCAACCCGGGCCTGATCGAGGCCTGCTTCTCCGTCACCGAATACGCGTTCGACGCGGTCGCGTTGAGGGAAAAGATGATGGGCAGGCTGGCGGACGCCGGCGTGCAACTGCATTTCGGCACTTCGGCGCGACGCATCCGGCGCGAGGGCCCGGGCCTGGTCGTGGAGGTTGGCAGGGAGGGGGGCGATGACTGGATCGAGATGCCTGCCAGCGTCGTCTTCAACTGCGCCTACTCCCGGATCAACTACCTCAACGCCAACTCCGGCCTTGAGCTCATACCGCTCAAGCACGAAGTGACCGAGATGTGCCTTGTCGAGGTTCCCCATGAGCTTCGGGACGTGGGTATCACGGTGATGTGCGGCCCGTTCTTCTCGGTCATGCCCTTCCCGTCGGCCGGGCTGCACTCCTTCAGCCATGTCCGCTATACGCCGCGACTGGAGTGGTCCGACGAGCAGGGCGGCCAGTACGCCGACAGCCAGCGCGT
Source organism: Xanthomonas sp. (assembly GCF_017163755.1). Classification (GTDB taxonomy): domain Bacteria; phylum Pseudomonadota; class Gammaproteobacteria; order Xanthomonadales; family Xanthomonadaceae; genus Xanthomonas_A. The sequence continues at coordinate 49,733 of NZ_JAFIWC010000010.1, read as the reverse complement.
GCTGGATGAGCACGGCCGCGCGTCGGCTTGGCGCCACATGCGCAAGGATGCCGCCAGATACATTCCGCTGCTGGACGGGTGCGTCTACATGCGTTCCCTGTGGGAGACCAAGACGGTCCTGCCGCGCAGCGAGTCGGACGACTCCAGGCCGATCCTGTTGAAAGCCAACCATTCGCTGGAGGGCTTTCACTGCGTCATGGGCGGGAAGATCGACAATGTTTATGACGCGATTGACGCGATCGAAACCAAGGGACTGGCGGAGTTCGGGGGGAGGGGCTGAGTGAAAAGCGATTCTTTTGTTTCGGTGGTGTACGTCGTGGAGGCGGGATCCCCGCTGCGCTACGAGGAAATCTCCGCCATGCAGGGCGAGCTGAATGCCCGCTACTCGGATTACGAGATCGTGGTGATCGGGCAGGGCGCGATCATGCATTCCAGCGCCAGCAGGGACATCTCCGAGATGCTCAAGCACCTGCCCAGCGTGCGCTACATCCAGCTGGTGGGCACGGTCAGCCTGGACGTGGCCTGGGCGGCAGGCCTGGAGAATGCCATCGGCGACTTCGTCGTGCTGTTCAACCACGAGATGGATCCCATCTCGGTGGTCCCGGACGTCGTGGAGCTCTGCAGGTCCGGGTATGACGTCGTCGTCGGCACGGCCGAGCGGCGCAAAACGCCCGCCTATGCGGCCTTCAGGTATTTCGCCGACCGCCTCCTGCGCGCGATCGACTACCAGTTGCCGAAGAACGCGACCAGCCTGCGATGCCTGAGCCGGCGCGCCGTTAACGCGGTCACGAGCACTGGCCGGTTCCACCACCAGTTCTACCTGCGGATCCAGAAGACCGGCTATCCCTCGGTTGCGTACAGGTACCAGAGCACGTCGCCACTGGCGGGGGAGAAATCCCTGGTGCAGGGCATCTACCGGCTCGTGCGGCTGATGGTGTTCAATTCGCTCAGTCCGCTGCGCTGGATGTCCGTGCTCGGCTTCCTGGGTGCGCTCGCCGCGTTCGTGCTGGCCACGTACAGCGTGCTGATCCACCTGGTAAGCAACAACATCGTCCCGGGCTGGACGACGGTCGTGCTCTCGATGTCCGTGCTCTTCATGTTCCAGTTCATCATGATGGCGTTCTTCGGCGAATACCTGGGCAGGCTCCTCAACGACAGGAGCGACCGGGGCGATTACTCCATCGCGTTCGAGAAGAACAGCGTGGTCATGGTCGATCAGGATCGGGTCAACGTGCTGTAGGGTTCCGCGTTCGCGCGGACGGGAATGGCTAGACGGGAATTACGAGATGAAGAAGCTGATTTCGATCATTGGTCCGATGTACAACGAGGAGGCGCTGGTTTCGACCTTCTGCGAGGAAACGCTGAAGGCGCTGGCGCCGATCGCGGATCGCTACGACATCGAGCTGCTTCTGGTGGAAGACGGGTCCCGGGACGGGACCCATGAGCAGATGAAGGCGGTTCGCGCCCGGTTCCCGGATACGATCAGCGTGCTGCGTCTGACGAGGAACTTCGGCCTGGAGGCCGCGATCCAGGAAGGCCTTCGCGCGGCGGCCGGCGATGCCGTCGTGGTGATGGACGCCGACCTGCAGGATCCGCCGGCGGTCATTCTGGAGATGATCCGGGCCTGGGAGAACGGTGCCGACATCGTCGTGGGTTCACGCTCCGGGCGCCCGAGCGACAGCTTCTTCAAGCGTGCGACGGCGAACGCCTTCTACACCGTCATGGACTCGCTTTCCGGCAAGCTCAAGCTGGAGGAAAGTGCCGCGAACTTCCGCCTGCTGGACCGGAAGGCGGTGACGAAGCTGCTGGAACTGCCCGAGGTCAACGGCGTTTTCCGGGTGCTGGTCCCCTATCTGGGGATGAACACCAGCGTGGTCGCCTACGAGCGGGACCGGCGCTTTGCCGGGGAAACCAAATACAAACTGATGTCGATGATCCGCTATGCGCTCGACAGCCTGACGGGGATCTCGATCGAGCCGCTGAGGAAGATCGGCCTGGCAGGCGCTGTTTCCGCGCTTTGTACCGTGGCGTGTATCGGCGCGGTATTCTTCGCGCCCCCGGGCTGGACGGCCCCTCTGGTGGTATGCGCCGTGCTGTCGTTGCAGTTTGCGTTGCTGTTTTTCGTCCTCGCCATCATGGGCGAGTATCTTGGCCAGGTGCATATCGAGTCCAAGCGGCGTCCGATCGCCCTGCCGTATGAGTTCCAGTCCAGTGGCTCGGCGGCGCGACGGAAATCGGCCGGGCAGTCGTGACCACGCGCTCCACGAAGGGCCCGCGCCGGCGCTTCGCGCCCGCACGGGCGGGCGCGTCCCCTCGGGGGGGGGCGGCCCTTCTGGGCGGGCATCCCGCGCCTGGCGCGGTATCGTGCCGGCAGCGCCCGTGTTCCGGCCGCGAGGCGTCATGTCGTGAGTAGTGCCGGTCGCGACCCACCGCGCAGGACCAGGCGGCTGTTACTGGTGTCCTTCTACCCGCCCGAGCATGGCACCGGCGGCGGATTGCGCCTGCTGGACATGTATCGCCTGCTCGCCGAGCGGGTCGAGGGCGTGTCGCTCACGTTGGTGACCTGCAGTCATGGCGAGGCACTCGATCCGGAGCTGGGCGCGATCTTCGAATGTATCGTCCTGCTGCCGGTCGAGCACTTCAACGAGGCTGGCATCGTCGCCACTGGCGTGCTGGAAGACGGGTTTGACGCGGTCGATCTCCAGTTCCTGCAGGCTGCCGACCTGGCGAGCTTCTTCCGCCGCAACGGCGTGCCGCGGGTCGTCGTGTCGCCGATGGAGTCGCATGTCCGCGCCACCGCGCTGGCGCTGCGGCACCAGAGCGTGCCTTTCGTGCCGAGCAGGCATTGGCTGTTGTGGGAGCTGCGGGTCGCGCTGCGTGAACTGCTTGGCGTTTGGCGCGCCGACCGCGTGATGTGCGTGTCCGAGGCGGATGCGCGGGTCCTGCGCATGTTCAGGTTCTGGGGCGGCGTGGAGGCGGTGGAAACCGGAATTTCCGTCGCCGAGTTCGCCCAGTCCCTGCGCGCCTTGCCGGAGCGGCCGTTGCGGGGGGCGCCTACCGTGGTGTTCCTGGCCTATTTTGGCTCGCAGACCAACTTGGACGCGCTGGACTGGTACCTGCGGGAGGTCCATCCGCAGGTGAAGGCCGCCCATCCCGGCTACCGGCTGCGCGTGGCTGGACGGGGCCTTGCGCGTCTACCGGACCACGCCGACGAGAACGTGTACCTGGTGGGCGAGGTGGACTCACTGGAGGAGGAACTGGCGCACGCCTGGGTTGGCATCGCGCCGGCACTGGGGGGCGCCGGATTGCGTGGTAAAATCAATCAGTACGCGATTGCGGGAGTTCCCTGCGTCGCGTCGACGCTTGCCGGGAAGGGGTTTGCCTACGAGCCCGGACGCAGTATCCGCCTGGCGGCCAACGCCCCCCAGTTCGCGCGCGCCTGCATCGAGCTACTCGCAGATCCCGCACTGAACCGGGAAATGGGACGATTGGCGCGGGAAGTCTGTCTGCAGGAATACTCCTGGGACAGCCGGTTGCCTGCGTTGAGAAGGATTTTTTCCCTGTGATTCTGACAATCCATCGACTGAGGTTTAGGAAGTAATGAGTAAGGTTGCCTTGATTACGGGTGTGACGGGCCAGGATGGTTCGTATCTCGCCGAGTTCCTGCTGGGTAAGGGCTATATCGTCCACGGTATCAAGCGGCGCAGCTCGCTGTTCAATACCGATCGCATCGATCACCTGTACCAGGATCCGCACGTCAAGGACCGCCGCTTCATCCTGCACCATGGCGACATGACGGATTCGAGCAGCATGATCCGCATCATCCAGCAGACCCAGCCGGATGAGATCTACAACCTGGCCGCGCAGAGCCACGTGGCCGTGTCGTTCCAGGAGCCGGAATACACCGCCAACTCCGACGCGCTGGGCCCGCTGCGCGTGCTCGAGGCGATCCGGATCCTGGGCCTGGAGAAGAAGACGCGTTTCTACCAGGCCTCGACCTCGGAGCTGTACGGCCTGGTCCAGGAGATCCCGCAGAAGGAAACCACGCCCTTCTACCCGCGTTCGCCCTATGCGGTGGCCAAGCTCTACGCCTACTGGATCACGGTGAACTACCGCGAGTCCTATGGCATGTACGCCTGCAACGGCATCCTGTTCAACCACGAATCGCCGGTGCGCGGCGAAACCTTCGTCACCCGCAAGATCACCCGCGCTCTGGCGCGGATCAAGCTGGGCCTGCAGAGCTGCCTGTATTTGGGCAACATGGATGCGCTGCGTGACTGGGGCCATGCCAAGGACTATGTCGAGATGCAGTGGCTGATGCTGCAGCAGGAGCAGCCGGAAGACTTCGTGATCGCCACCGGCGTGCAGTTCAGCGTACGCGATTTCGTGAATGCCGCTGCCGCCGAACTCGGCATGAACATCCGCTGGGAAGGCAACGGGGTCGACGAAAAGGGCTACGACGACAAGGGCAATTGCGTGGTTGCGGTCGACCCATTGTATTTCCGTCCCGCCGAAGTGGAGACGCTCTTGGGCGACGCAAGCAAGGCCAAGCAGAAGCTGGGCTGGGAGCCCAAGATCACGTTCAAGGAACTCGTGGCCGAGATGGTGCGCGAGGATCTCAAGTCCGCCGAACGCGACGAGTTGGTGAAGCGTCACGGCTATAGCGCCTTCGACTTCCACGAGTAATCGATCGAACAAGTCGCAAGGTAGTAAGGAAGGGGTCCGTCAAGCGGGCCCTTTCCATTTGGGAGAGGCAGGGGGCGTATGAAGATTCTGGTTTGCGGCGGTGCCCGTTACATCGGGTCGCATATGGTGCGTCGCTGCTGACCAGCCGTAGGGAGTGGTCGCGTATGACAACCTGTCCACAGGCCACTGAGAAGCCTTGCCCGACGTAGCGCTGGTCGCAGGCGATCTGTGCGACGGCGAGGCGCTTGCCCGCACTATCGCGACGCACCGGATCGGCGCCGTGTTGCGTTTTGGCCGTGTTGCATTTTGCGTTCCTCTCGCTAGTCGGCGAGTTGGTCGCGCTGCCGCTGGACTACTGCGCCCAGTTCGCATTGCCTCGGTCACGACAGGCGTGCCCGCCTGGCTTGGTCTTGCGATAGACCGTACCGCCAAATGTGCCATACGACTTGCTGGTATCCACCGGGATGGTGCCAGCGGCTTCGTAGAGGCCTGTCGCTTCTACTGCGGCGGTGAGTATTCGCGGGTCCGGCCAGTCAACACGTGTAGTAGTCATGACTACGTCGGGAGAGCAGCGAATCAACTCGGCTTTAAGGCGTTCTCCATCCAGTCCCAGTTGAATGAGTTCAGCACTGAGGTTGCTCAATTCGCCGGATGGAGGAAGTGTGCCTGAAAGCGGATATAGCGAAAACATGAAGCCGCTGACACTCACGGTTCCCGCGGGCGGGGTGGTGGCCTGGATCAGGCGTGCAGCCATCAGGTAGTTCGATTGGTTAACGATCTCGGCTGGCCATCCGCTGCGCGCTACGCGGTATGCTTCCCTGGTGGCATAGGGCAGCGTCTTCAAGGCGTCTTTGATCTGTGGGGCAATCATCAAGGCCGTCGCAGCGGCGAAGAGAGATGCTGCGGCGTGTGCTTGGCGAGGTGGCCGGCCTTGGATCAACACGCGCCATCCCTGGGCGCACAATCCCGCCAAGCCAAGGAGGCAGACAGCAAAGTGGTAAGGAAAGCCGATTTTCGTCGTAGGTTCTATCAACGCAGTAAGCGTAATGCCTAGCCACAACGTGGCCTTAGGGAGTTCGCATGCATTGCGTCGCATCCATTGGCGCAACACTATTATCAGAAGGCTGGCCGTTGCAAGAATCAATGGCAGCCGCGCAGTGGCAAAAAAGCCGCTCAGGGCGTTGTTGAAGTACTCTTGACGCTGGTTCTCAAGTGCGCGATATAAAAGTCCAGCGCTTTTATAGCCGGCTGCCACTCCTTCGAAATCGCCTCGCCAAAGTGCGATAAGTGCAAGCAACGAGAGTCCCGCGGCTGCGCCACCGGCACAGAAATGCAATGTGCTCCTGAAGCCGCGGCTGATCCAGATGGCGGCGACGGCAAAAACAACGAATGGAGCCAGTGTCTCTCTGAGCAAAACGCCGAGTGCGACTAGTGCGCCGATGCTTGCGTAGCGTCGCGCCGAAAGCGGCCCGTCTTTCCCTGACAGCAATAGTGCCGCGAGTAGTGGAACATAGGCAGCGAAAAAACTGTTCTTGAAGCCGTATTGTACGAACACGGCGGCATTCATCGTCAGAAGGAAGAGCGACGAGATGGCTGCAGCGGCCAAGACGCTGCGTGATTCCTTGAGCAACACGAAAAATAAAAGTCCACCCGCCACGGATGCCACGACGAGATCCGCGATGCGCAGCAGAACGCTGTGATTGCCAGGAAGTTCGAATATCCAAGATAGCAGCATGGGGTACAGCATCAGCGGGCCGTCATCTGGCAGTCGCCCATGACTGGACACCGATGCCGCGATCTTCATCGCGAAATAGGCCATGTAGCCTTCATCGGTGGAAGGGGGGGCGGATATGTTCGCGACACGCGGTAGCACGGTTGTCGCTAACACAACGAGCAGCATGGTGACAAACTTGATCCAAAGCACGCTGCGCACGTCCGCTCTCATCTGTACAGCCCCATGCATGCCACCCCAGCGAATACCATGGCGGCGCCGACCCAAAAGCGGGGTAGCAGTCGTTCCTTGAACAATATTGTTGCCAGCAAGGGCACCGCTAGGTAGGCAAGTGCGGCAAAAGGCACAAGCAGTGATAGCGGAAGTGTCTGTAGCGCCTGTACAACCAGCAATACAGAAGCAAGCTGCAACGCGACGGCGGATAGAAGGAGGACGGCCTGGCGTGGTCTGGGCGCGGACAGGGTTGCGGCTTTGATTGACAGCTGTGAGCTCACGCTGCAGCCAACCGACGCCACGCAGAGCACCGTCTCATAGGCATTCATCGGTTCTCGCGCTTCCGTTGGTAATGAATAGACCGACGACGATCAGCGCTATGCCCAGCCAGAATCCAAGACTCAGCGTTTCATGGAACAGTACGATTCCTGCCAATGGAGTCAGTAGATAAATCAAAGCGGTCCAGGGGTATGCACTGGCCAGCGGCATACGTCGTAGCGTCAGGAACCAAGCCGCAAAGCCGGCAGTAGAAGCGACAAGTCCCAGCCAAAGCCATGGATTGAAAACTATGGTGTGGATCCATCCCAAGTGAGCCGCCGCATAAAGGCCGGCCTGTTTAAGCATGATCTGAGAGGCCGCCATGCAGCCGATCATCAATGCCAGATAAGGCCAGGGGCGGGACGTCGTCATGGTCTAGCGACGATGACGCTCTGTCCGCATGCGATGTCGCGCATCAACGGCGTATGTTCCACCAATGGCTCGACTAGTCGAAGCGCGCGTGCGGCAGCATCGGGACAAAAGAATGGCACCAGGTTGATGAGAGAAGAAGACGAGATGCGAAAGCCTGCCGATTGCAGCCAGCGGCGGATCAGTGAAGGTGCGAAGGAGCGCTCCTCGTGTTCGACATGATAGGTGGAGTAGCGCTCCAGCAACTTCAGCACGGGGTTGAGGCCATTCGGTTCCACGATCAGAATCGAGCCCTTGAATCCTGCCATGCCGGCAATGGCGCGGGCGGGGTCCGGCAGATGGTGAAGCACGCCTCGCAACACGATGCAGTCGAATCGATCCTCTCTAAGATAGGGCGACATCTCATAGATATTGCCGACCTCGAACTGCACTGCCGATTCCAGTGCGTATGCCGAAGCCTTGGCACGTGCGGCATCGATAGCTGCGCTGGCAGGATCTACGCCCAGTACGTGCGATGCACCCAATGAAGGGAACTCAAGGGTGTAGGAGCCATCGCCACAGCCAAGGTCGAGAACGCGCTTGCCGGAAAAGTGAAACGCAGTGGCGACCGCCCGGCTGATACGCGCGTTTGCCAAATTGGCCGACAAGCGATCCGTGGTGTAGCGGTAGGATCCTGTGGTACGAACGTCTTCGTCGAACTGTGCTACGTTCTTCTTGATCTGGTTTGAGTTGCTTTGCTTCATTGGGGATCTCTCGCTGGCTTAACGCCAATGGCCATGATGTTGCCTACCCGCAAGGGCAGCAATGAGCCGGATATTCCGATCAGATCGAGCACCCGCAACAACGCCGCCTTGACGCCGGCAGGCAAGGGGGTCAGGCGCAACCAGTACCGCAATGGGTAGGCGTTGCGTATCGCTTTGACCGTCACGTCTTGAAAGCCGTTGGACGACAGTAAGGCGCGGGCCGCGCGATGGCTAAAAAGCTGCAGGTGTTCCACGTCGATGATGGGGGACCGCAGTCCAAGCGCTCGATTCAATGGCGCGCGCCAGTTGTGCACCACCACGGCGAGCATGCCGCCGGGTTCCAGAAGCGTGTACGCGGAACGGACCAACTCGCCCGGATTGGCTACGTGTTCGAGCGTCATGAATGAACAAATCAGCGACACGCGCTGCCCCTTCAGCATTTTCGGATCGAACATGCCTTCGATCAGTAGCGCCTTTACCGCTTCGGGTGCGGCGTTGATCGCCGCACGCGAGGGTTCCACCCCGACGACGGATTTGAAGCCGAAACGTTGCAGATATGGCAGCAATGGACCACTTCCTGCGCCAACGTCCACGGCTCCCGATAGATCCGAAAGTTGCTTGATATGTGGGGCCAATGCTTGCGCATAGCTAGCTGCCGCAGCAGCGGCTTCCGGCGTGGAATCGTAAGCCGCCTCCGAGTAAGCCTGCGACAGAAAGATATCTTCAGGTGGGCGCGGCGCGAACACCAGATCACAAGCAGCGCAGCGCACCAGTCGCAGGCACATGAACTCCGGCGTCTTGCGCGAGGCATAGGTGAAGTCGCTGACCTTATTTGGATCGATACGCTCGTCCGCGAAATGTTCGACCTCGCGACCAGCGCAGCCGGGACACGCGCGGTCGGAGGCAGGGTGCAGTCGTGCCTGCCGCTTCATGGCGCGGTTCCCGTGGGTGGTAGTCGAATCTCGCCATGGATGATTAAGTTGCGGCGGATGAAGGCAGGGCGTGCCTTCGCTTCCTCAAAAATCTTGCCGATGTATTCGCCTAGAAGCCCGATGCCGAAAATAGTCATCGATCCGAAAAACATCACCAGCAATGAAATGAAGGTGATCCCTTTCGGTACGGATTCGGGATGGAGAAGTCTCAATGCAATACTAAGCGTCGCCAACAGTATGGTCAGTAAGCATGCACCGCCGCCAAGGGCGGTAAGCAGATGCAGGGGCATGCGGGAGAAAGAAAAGATGCCCTTCTTCGCCCAGCCGATGTTGCGTATCCAGTTGTTGGTGCTCGTGCCAAACATGCGTTCCGGACGCAAGTAGTCGACGCCAACCTGGCGAAAGCCGACAAACGCACGAAGCCCGCGCAGGAAGGCGTCGCGCTCATTGCATTGAAGCATCCAGTAAACAACTGTGCGATCCAATAGCGAAAAATCGCCGGCATCCTTGGGCACTGGGACTTCGCTCATGGCAGAGAACAATCGGTAGAAGGTGCGATAGCAGGTTTCGAGCAGGAAGGGCATCTCCCGTTTCACGCGGCGGCCGTAGACAACCTCGGCGCCATTTCGCCATTCGCGAACGAAATCGGCGATCAACTCGGGCGGGTCCTGGAGGTCGCCGTCCAACAGGACGCAGGCCTCTTTGCTGGCGTATTCCATGCCGCTACGGAAGGCGGCCTGCGAACCGAAATTGCGCGAGTGGGTGATGCCGATCACGTGCGGGTCCGACGCGCTGAGTGCGCGGATTGTTTCGGCAGAATCGTCGGGCGAACAGTCGTTGACGAAGATGATTTCGTAGTCGATGCCAAGCTGTTGAAACACCTCGGTCAATCGTTGGTGCATTACCGGAATCGCTTGCTCATCCTTATAGCAGGCGATGATGGCTGATACAGAGTTGCGTTTCGCTTGTTCGGGAGATTTCTTAGTCAGGTCGCTGAAGTTTGCAAGCGTCAGTTGCGATTTCCACCATTCTGAGGTGAGGCGAAGGCCGTCGGTTAGGTCTGTCGTGGCTTTCCATCCGAGCAGCCGCGCCGCCTTGTCGGGATTGGCGAACCAGTCGCTCACGTCCCACGCGCGCCCTGCGGAAGCGCTGAACTGCGGCGTTTCATCGATCCCGAACAACGATCGTGCCATCTCTGCAAGGGCATCCAGGCGTGTGGGAACGCCTGAGCCGATATTGAACGATTCGCCGGCAATCTGCGGCCTCATTCGCGCGGCAGCAGAGACGAACGCCAATACGACGTCGTCTATGTGCACAAAATCACGAGAGACATCCGCATGTGCAAACATCGGCAAATGTCCGCGCAGTCCGCGCTCGCACAGTGCCGGGATCAGGCGCGAGCTGTCCTCATAGGGGCCATAGACAGAATACAGTCGCAGGTTCACGATCGGGAACTGCCTGATCTTGCCGTAATACGCGATCGCCTGACTCGCTGCGGCTTTGCTCACGGCGTAATGGCTGTTAGGCATCAGCGGAGCATCTTCATCCGGTCCCGAGGCATTGATCCCGTATTCGGATGAGGAGCCCGCGCGCACGTAGGCGGCCAGTCGTGATTCCTTCAGCTGCTCTAGTATTCCGATGAAGCTGAGGTAGTTCGTTGCATGGATGCGTTGGAAATCGTCTTCGAAGGAATACGCTCCGAAGGAGGAGCAGTCGAACACTGTCCGTGGGGCAATACGGTGGAGCAGCGTCTTGACCGAAATCGCGTCGGTAAGATTGAGAAACGCCAAATTGGCAGCGGCAATGCCATGCAGGCGCCAGGAGTCGCCGGAGAACGTGGTACCTATGACGTCGCTACGTTGTGCCAAACAGGCACGAAGCAGATTTGCGCCGATAAAGCCGCTGGCACCGATTACCAGGATCGGTCCTTCCAAAGCCTTGATCATGTGCTCCATGTTCATGCCTGAAACGCCAGGATCATGGCGCGAATGCCGTGAGCATCAATGCCGCTTTCGCGACGGTGGAAATTTTGTGAGCCGAACAGGCCGGAGGGATAACGTAGCGCTGGGCGGTGGACAAAGTGCCGCACCGCACGGCCCTGTTGCAGGGCGGCCATAGCGGCATGCATGCCGAGTCCTCCTTCTCTGACATGTTCTTCCACCACGAACAGCGGGCCTTCCGACAGCTGCTGCCACAGAGCTTCAGGGATGCATCCGAAATCGAACTCGGTTACTGCCCATACCGCCGGGCGACTCTCGGCAGAAACGTTGATCAGCGCCGACCACGCGACGCCGGCCAAGGGCCCCAGCGCAAGTAGCGCACCGCGGTTGCCGCTTAGCAGTTGTCGCCAGGGTGCATAGGCTGGCACCTGGGCGCCTTGTGGACGCATGTCGTAGCCCAGGCGAAGATAGGTGGGGCCATTCAGATCGGCCAGGAGATGCGGTAGGTCATCGTCGAATGCGGGGACCTTGACGCGCATGCCCAGTGCGTTCATCGCAGCGCAATCTTCCAAGGCATGGTGGGTTGGACCCATGTGTCCATACGCGAAGCCACCGCCGTTTCCAACCAGGCAGACCGGTAGTCCGGGCAGACACACATCGTTGCGAACTTGTTCGAAGGGCCGCGCATAGCAAAACGGCGCAATGCTGTAGGCAAACACGATATTTCCCTCGCGCGCCAGCCCCGCGGCAACGCCGATCATGTTCTGCTCCGCCACACCGGCATTGATGAAGCGCTGACCGAAAGCGTCTCGCACCTCTTCCAAGGCCATGAAGCCCAGATCTCCTGTCAGAAAGAAATGCCGTTGTGTATTGCATCCGGCGACGACGGCAGCGGCAAACGCCTTTCTCATGGAGTCTCGTTGGCCAGTTGAGCCTTGGCCTGATCGTACTGGTTCTGGGTCAAGGGCAAATAGTGCGATTCAAGCAGGCCGGCATAATGCGCACCTCGCCCCTTGACGGTATCCATCACCAGCACGGTCGGGGCGCCGCTCAGGCGTGTCATCAATGCGCTCTGCAGCGCTTGTGTGTCGTGCCCGTCGACGCGCACCACATGGGCCCCGAAGGCAAGGAGGCGAGGACTCAGATCGGAGCAGGAAATCACTTCCTGGGTGGTGCCGAATCCCTGGAGGCCATTCTGGTCCACCATGATCGTCAGGTTATCCAGGCGCTGATGTACCGCAAAGGTCAGCGCCTCCCAGCAACTTCCTTCCTGCCATTCGCCATCCGAGCACAGGCAGTACACCCTTCTTTGCGAATCCTGCATGCGCGCCGCCAGCGCCAGGCCAGCGGCCAACGATGGTCCATGGCCCAGCGATCCGGTGGAAAACAACAGCCCGGGAATGCCGGTGCCGCTGGGGTGGCCGGGCAGACGACTGGCATCCTGACCAAAGGTCAGAAGGTCGTCGTCAGTCAGCAGGCCGAGGCTCCAGAGGGTGACATAAAGCGCTCCGGCAGCATGCCCTTTCGAAAGGATGAAACGGTCTTGCGCTTGCAAGACACGGTGATGCAGCACCAGAAGCGCATCCAGGCAAGAAAGGTTTCCCCCAACATGGCCGGATCGTGTTTCGAAGTGCATGCGCAACAGGCGCGCGCGGGCATCGGCGATTAGCGTATCGAGGCTGTCCACTGCCGATGGCTCTCTGTTCATCGCGGCTAGTATAGGTGCGCATGTGACAGGGCGTCACCAAGGGTGACGCGCATATAGGGCCGCGAGGCGCCCACTGTATCGGGCGCCAAGGCAGTAGACCTCTACAGAGCGGCTTCCAGCTCCGGCAACAGCGTGAACAAGTCACCCACCAACCCGATATCCGCGATCTCGAAGATCGGCGATTCCGGATCCTTGTTGATCGCCACGATGGTGCCGGCGTCCTTGATCCCGGTCAGGTGCTGGATCGCGCCGGAGATGCCGATGGCCACGTACAGGTCCGGGGCGATGATCTTGCCGGTCTGGCCGACCTGCAGTTCGTTGGGCACGTAACCGGCATCCACCGCCGCGCGCGAGGCGCCCACCGCGGCGCCGAGCTTGTCGGCCAGGCTGTAGATGTGCTTGAAGTTGTCCGCCGAACCCACGCCGCGGCCGCCGGAGACCACGCGCTTGGCGCTCTGCAGGTCGGGGCGGTCGGACGTGCCTGCGGCCAGGCCGACGAAGCGGGTATGGGTGGGCAGCGTGGCGGTGACGCTGGCCGCTTCGATCGCCGCGTTGCCGCCCTGGGCCGCTTCCGGCCAGGAGGCGCTGCGCACGGTGGCGACCACGGTCTGGTCGGCCGGCGCCTGGACGCTGATGATCGCGTTGCCGGCGTAGATCGGGCGCTTGAAGGCGTAGTCGCCATCGACCGCCATCAGGTCGGAGATCTGGTTGACGCCGAGCAGTGCGGCGACCACCGGCATCAGGTCCTTGCCGAAGGTGGTGGACGGGCCGAACACATGGCTGTAGCCCTGCGCCAGCTGCGCGATCTGTGGCCCCAGCACCTGCGCGATGGCGTGTTCGTTGGCCGGGTCGGCGACGGTGAGCACGCGGCCGACGCCGGCGATCTGCGCGGCTTGGGCGGCGACGGTGGCCGGGTCGGCGGCCAGCACCACGATGTCGATGGACTCCGGCGACAGCGCCTGCGCGGCGCTGACGGTCTTGGCGGTGGCCGCGTTGAGCTGGCCGTTCAGGTGTTCGGCGACGACGAGGATCTTGGCCATTACAACAACCCCTTCTGCTTGAGTGCGGCCACCAGTTCGGCGGCGTCCTTGACCATCACGCCGCGGCTGCGCTTGGGCGGCGGGGCGTAGTGGGTGGTGGTCAGGCTGTCGTTGGATTCCACGCCCAGGTCGGCGAAGGCCAGGGTCTGCAGCGGCTTGCTCTTGGCCTTCATGATGTCCGGCAGCTTGATGAAGCGCGGTTCGTTCAGGCGCAGGTCGGTGGTCACCACCGCCGGCAGGTCCACTTCCAGCGTTTCCAGGCCGGCGTCGACCTCGCGGGTCACCGTGGCCTTGCCGCCGGCGACGGCCAGCTTGCCGGCGAACGTGGCCTGCGGGCGGCCCCACAGCGTGGCCAGCATCTGCCCGGTCTGGTTGGCGTCGTCGTCGATCGCCTGCTTGCCCAGGATCACCAGGTCCGGCTGTTCCTGCTCGACCAGCTTGAGCAGGGCGCGGGCGGCGGTCAGCGGCGCGATCGGCTGCTCGCTGACCACGTGGATGGCGCGGTTGGCGCCCATCGCCAGGCCGTTGCGCAGGTGCGCCTGGGCGTCGGCGGGGGCGATGGTGGCGACCACCACCTCGGTGGCGATGCCCTGGTCGCGCAGGCGCAGCGCCTCTTCCAGGGCGATTTCGTCGAACGGGTTGGGCGACAGTTTGACGCCCTCGGTGACCACGCCGGAGCCATCCGGCTTGACCTGGATGCGGACGTTGTAGTCCACCACGCGCTTGTAGGCGACGAGGATTTTCATCGGTTTGGCAGATCCTTCAGGTATTGCGGGAAGGCCCGGCCGCGGCGGCTGGCACGGGGCAGAACGCTGATTCTAACGGGGCCGGGGCGTCCATGCGAGAGCGTATGGTGCTTTGCGCGCATTGGCGGAGCACGTCGGGTGTCGGTCGAGTTGGGTTTGGTTAGGGCAGCAGGGGCGTAAACGAATATCCTTACCTGCTGCGCGAAGCCAGATCCCGCGGGTCTTGGCGCGTTCCTCATGGAGAGCTTGTTGTGCCAACCTGGCTAGTCACCGGCGGCGCCGGTTTCATCGGCGGCAATTTCGTACTCGACGCGGTGCGCCGCGGTATTCGCGTGGTCAACCTGGACGTGTTGACCTACGCCGGCAACCTGCGCACCTTGGCTTCTTTGCGGGACAACCCCGACCACGTGTTCGTGCACGGCGACATCGGCGACCGTGAGCTCGTCAGCCAGCTGCTGGGCGAGCATCGCCCCGACGCGGTGATCAACTTCGCCGCCGAGAGCCATGTCGACCGCTCGATCGATGGCCCTGGCGCCTTCATCCAGACTAACGTCGTGGGCACGCTGGGGCTGCTGGAAGCGGTGCGCGACTACTGGAAAGCGCTCGCCGACGAGCAGGGCGCCGCGTTCCGCTTCCTGCATGTGTCCACCGACGAGGTGTACGGCACGCTCGGCGAGACCGGCAAGTTTTCCGAAACCACGCCGTATGCGCCGAACTCGCCTTACGCGGCGTCGAAAGCTGCGTCCGATCACCTGGTCCGCGCCTTCCACCACACCTACGGCCTGCCGGTGCTGACCACCAACTGCTCGAACAACTACGGGCCGTATCATTTCCCGGAGAAGCTCATTCCGCTGGTCATCGCCAAGGCGCTGGCTGGCGAGCCGCTGCCGGTCTATGGCGACGGCAGGCAGGTTCGCGACTGGCTGTTCGTGCTCGATCACTGCGAGGCCATCCGTATCGTGCTGGCCAAGGGCCGCGTGGGCGAGACCTACAACGTCGGCGGCAATTCAGAGCGCGAGAACATCGAGGTGGTGAAGACCATCTGCCGGTTGCTGGACGAACGCCGTCCGCGTGCCGACGGCCAATCGCGGTCCAGCCAGATCACCTTCGTCGCCGACCGTCCCGGCCATGACCGACGCTATGCGATCGATGCGTCCAAGCTCAAGAACGAACTGGGCTGGGAGCCCAGGTACACATTCGAACAGGGGATCGCGATCACGGTCGACTGGTATCTGGATAACCAGGAGTGGGTGTGGCAGGTACTGGACGGCAGCTATCGCCTGGAACGCATCGGCACGCCGGCATAACGCGAGTCCCTCGCAAGAACTCGCACATCATGTGTGGAGTTCAAAGGAAGCATCCCATGACGCAACGCAAAGGCATCATCCTGGCCGGCGGATCCGGCACCCGGCTCTATCCGATCACCAAAGGCGTCAGCAAGCAGTTGCTGCCGGTGTACGACAAGCCGATGATCTACTACCCGCTAAGCGTGCTGATGCTGGCGGGCATCCGCGAAGTGCTGATCATCAATACGCCGCACGAGCAGGCGCTGTTCCAGTCGCTGCTCGGCGATGGTTCGCAGTGGGGGATGCAGATCGAATACGCTGTGCAGCCGAGCCCGGACGGACTCGCGCAGGCATATCTGATCGGCCGCGATTTCGTCGGCGGCAAGCCCAGCTGCCTTGTGCTTGGCGACAATATCTTCTACGGGCACGGACTGACCGAGACGCTGCGCCGGGCCGATGCGCGAATCGAAGGCGCGACGGTGTTCGGTTACTGGGTCAACGACCCTGAACGTTATGGCGTGGCCGAGTTCGACACGTCGGGAAAGGTCGTAGGCATCGAGGAAAAGCCCGCCAAGCCGCGCTCGAACTATGCGGTCACCGGTCTGTACTTCTACGACGGGCACGCGGCCGACTATGCGGCCGAGCTTGCACCCTCGCCGCGTGGCGAACTGGAAATCACCGACTTGAACAAGGTGTATCTGCGCGCGCAGCAGCTTCACCTCGAGCCGCTCGGTCGTGGGCACGCCTGGTTGGATACCGGAACGCATCAATCGCTCCTGGAAGCGTCCAATTTCATCGAAACCATCCAGACCCGACAAGGATTACAGGTCTGCTGTCCTGAGGAAGTGGCATTTGGCCAGGGGTGGATCGATGCCGAACAACTGCAGCGTCTGGCCGCCCCGCTGACCAAGAATGCCTATGGACAGTATCTGCGCGCACTGGCGTTGAGAGGGTCTGTACCGTGAAAGTCATTGAGACATCCTTGCCAGGGTGCCTGGTAATCGAGCCGGCGGTGTTCGGCGACGAGCGCGGTTTCTTTTTCGAGACCTGGAACGCCGAGCGTTTCGGCCAGCACGGGTTGCCGACGAAATTCGTGCAGAGCAACGTGTCTTCCTCGTCCAAGGGCGTGCTGCGCGGACTGCACTACCAATGGCCCAATCCGCAAGGCAAGCTGGTCAGCGTGCTGGAAGGCGAGGTGTACGACGTGGCGGTCGATATCCGCCAGGGTTCGCCCCACTTCGGGCGCTGGACGGCGGCTGTGCTCAGCGCGGAAAACAAGAAGCAGTTCTGGATCCCGGAGGGCTTCGCGCACGGCTTCGCGGTGCTGTCGGAACGGGCCATCTTCAGCTACCTGTGCACGGCCGGCTACGACAAGGCCGCCGACGCCTCGGTGCGCTGGGACGACGCGAGGATCGGCATCGATTGGCCGATAGGCAGCCCGGTGCTGTCGGACAAGGATGCCAAGGCGCCATTCCTGGAGGAGATCGCCGCTGCACGCCTGCCGGTCTATCAGCCATGAAGTTGCTGGTCTTCGGCGCGAACGGCCAGGTGGGTCAGGAGTTGCTGCGCGCGCTGCGGCCGCTAGGGACGGTGCTGGCGACGACGCGTAGCGGCAAACTTCCCGATGGCAGCTCGTGCGAGCAGGCCGACTTCGATGTCCCGCAGACGCTGAACGCGCTGCTGGATCGTCTGCAACCGCAAGTAGTGATCAATGCCGCCGCGTATACGGCGGTGGACAAGGCGGAGACGGATCGGGAGGCCGCCTTCCGCGCCAATGCCGAGGCGCCCGGAGTCATTGCCGCATGGTGTGCGGCGCACGCGGTGCCGATGGTGCACTACTCCACCGACTACGTGTTCCCGGGACAGGATGCCCGCCCGTACCGCGAGGACGACGCCACCGCTCCGCTTGGCGTGTATGGCGAAAGCAAATTGGCCGGCGAGCAGGCGGTCCGCGCCGCAGGCGGATCGCACCTGATCTTCCGCACCGCGTGGGTGTACGCGTCGCACGGCAACAATTTCCTGCGCACGATGCTGAGGGTCGGCGCCGAGCGCGATGAGCTGAAGGTGGTCGCCGACCAGATCGGAACGCCGACGACCGCGGCGCTTATCGCGGATGCCACCGCGATGGCGTTGCAACGGCATTCCGGCGAACGCTCGGGGACCTGGCACCTGACCGCGGGCGGCGAGACGAGTTGGCACGGCTTTGCCGAAGCGATCTTCGACCAGGCCGTGAAAGCGGGTTTGTTGCCTCACGCGCCTCGGGTGCTGGCCATCACTACGGCCGAGTACCCGACGCCGGCCAGGCGCCCGGCTTACTCGCGGCTGGACACTACCCGCTTGCAAGACGACTTCGGCATCCCGCTCGCAGACTGGCGCGATGGCCTGCGCCACGTGATCGGCGAGCTTGCAGCACGTCGCTAGAGAGAAGCTGTCGGGGCGTTGACAGCCGAGATGCAGAACTAAAAAGCCGAGAGCAATGCTCTCGGCTTCTCTTTGTTCGGCAGCTCAACGACAGCGCTACGCCCGACCGTAGGTATCCTCGAAGCGCACGATATCGTCCTCGCCGAGGTAGCTGCCCGACTGCACCTCGATCAGCTCAAGCGGCAGCTTGCCCGGATTGCGCAAGCGGTGGGTCACGCCGAGCGGGATGTAGGTGCTCTGGTTCTCGGTGAGCAGCAGCACTTCTTCGCCGCGGGTGACTTCGGCCGTGCCGCTGACCACGATCCAGTGTTCGGCGCGGTGGTGGTGCATCTGCAGGCTCAGCGTGGCGCCAGGCTTGACCGTGATGCGCTTGACCTGGAAGCGCTGGCCGTTGTCGATCGAGTCGTAGGCGCCCCAGGGGCGGTAGACCTTGCGGTGCCAGGTGGCTTCCGACCGGCCGCTGGACTTGATCGTGGCCACGATATCCTTGACTTCCTGGATGCGGTCGCGGCGTCCAACCAGCACCGCGTCGTCGGTTTCCACCACGACCACGTCTTCCAGGCCGACCATCGCGATCAGGCGGGAGCCGTAGGCGTAGGTATTGCGGCAGTCGATTTCGATCACATCGCCATGATGGGCATTGCCCCGCGCATCCTGCGGCGAGACCTCCAGCAGCGCGGACCAGGAGCCGACGTCGCTCCAGCCGGCGTCCAACGGCACCACCACTGCATCGGCGGTCTTCTCCATTACCGCGTAGTCGATGGAATCCGACGGACTGGCCGCAAATGCGTCCTTGTCCAGACGGATGAAGTCGGCATCGCGCTTGGCCGCGGTCCAGGCCTGCGTGCAGGCTTCGGCGATCGCCGGCTGAAACTTGCGCAGTTCGGCGAGATAGCGCGAGGCGCGGAACAGGAACATGCCGCTGTTCCAGAAGTACTCGCCGGAGGACAGATAGCCCTGCGCCGTCGCCAGGTCGGGTTTCTCGACGAAACGCTCGACCGGACGGACCTGATCGCCACCAACGGCCTTGATGTAACCGTAGCCGGTCTCCGGGGTGGTCGGCCGGATTCCGAACGTGACCAGCTTGCCTTGCTCCGCGGCCGCGGCGGCGACTTTGACCGCCGCCTGGAAGGCGTTCTCATCGAGGATCACGTGGTCGGAGGGAAGCACCAGCAACAACGGATCGGCGCCGTCGCGCGTGGCTTCCAGGGCGGCTACCGCGATGGCCGGGGCGGTGTTGCGGCCCTTCGGTTCAAGCAGGATGGAGGCGGGCTTGACTCCGAGCTGCTGCAGTTGCTCGGCCGCGATGAAGCGATGTTCTTCGTTGGCGACCACGATGGGCGCCTGTCCGGCGACGGGAGCGGCCCGCAGCCAGGTGGCCTGCAACATGCTGTGCTCGCCGACCAATGGCAGGAACTGCTTGGGATAGGTCTCGCGCGACAGCGGCCATAGGCGCGTGCCGGAGCCGCCGGACAGGATGATGGGAAGGACTTCGCTCATGGGCGGGGGGACTCCACAAATGCGTTGAAAGGAAGGTGGGAGGACGTGGGGCGGATCATGCTTTCAATAGGTCGGAGATTTCAGCGGTGCGCTGTTCCAGCAACGCGGCATCGCCGCGCGTTTCCACGTTCAGGCGCAGCAACGGCTCGGTGTTGGAGCTGCGCAGGTTGAAGCGCCACCGTTCGAACTCGGCGCTCACGCCGTCGGTGTAGTCCAGCGTCGGCGACTGCGCCGCGTAGCGCTCCATCACCCGGGCCACGGCGGCCTTGGCGTCGGCGACCTTGAAGTTGATCTCGCCGCTGCACGGGAACTTCTGCATGCGCGCCTCGACCAGGTCGGCGAGCGAGCGGCCCGACTGCGATACCAGCTCGGCGATCAGCAGCCACGGGATCATGCCCGAGTCGGCGTAGGCGAACTCGCGGAAGTAGTGGTGCGCGCTCATCTCGCCGCCGTACACGGCGTTCTCGCTGCGCATCTTTTCCTTGATGAAGGCGTGGCCGCTCTTGCACAGTACCGGTACGCCGCCGGCGTCCTCGACCATCTCGATCGTGTTCCAGGTCAGGCGCGGGTCGTGCACGACCTTGCCGCCGGGCTGCTTGGCCAGGATGGCTTGCGCCAGCAGGCCGACCAGGTAGTAACCTTCGATGAAGCGGCCGGTATGGTCGAAGAAGAAGCAGCGGTCGAAGTCGCCGTCCCAGGCGATGCCGAAATCGGCGCCGTGCTGCTTGACCGCGCTGGCGGTGGCCTCGCGGTTCTCGGGCAGCAGCGGGTTGGGGATGCCATTGGGGAAATGGCCGTCCGGCTCGTGGAAGACGCGGACGAATTCGAACGGCAGGTGCGGCGCCAGCAGGTCGACGATGGCGCCGGCGCCACCGTTGCCGGCATTGACCACCAGCTTCAGCGGCTTGAGCGTGGACACGTCCACGTAGCTCAGCAGGTGCGCGATATACGCGGACTTGTCCGGACGGCTGTGCTCGGCCGCGGTCGGGGTGCCGGCGGGCGCGGTGTCGGCGGCCACGGTGTCGCGGATCGCGAACAGGCCGGTGTCGGAGCTGATCGGGCGCGCGTTCTCGCGCACCAGCTTCATGCCGTTGTAGTCCATCGGGTTGTGGCTGGCGGTGACCATGACTCCGCCGGCCGCGCCCAGGTGGTCGGTCTGGAAGTAGACCTCCTCGGTGCCGCACAGGCCGATGTCGATGACTTCGCGGCCGCTGGCGCGCAGGCCGGCCGACAGCGCGTCCTGCAGCCCCTGGCTGGCCAGGCGCACGTCGTGTCCCACCACCACCGGTCCATTCTCCAGTTGCGCTGCAAGGGCCACGCCGATGCGGCGTGCCAGGTCCTCATTCAGTTCGTCGGGAACGCGGCCGCGGATGTCGTAGGCCTTGAACGCGGGAAGCGGCATAGGGGAGGGTCCTTGGTTGGGGGAACCCCGAGTGTAACGTTCCAGTGCTGAATTCGTCGTGCTGCACAGCCGCTTGGGGACAGCGCCCAGTCAGCCGCTAAAATGGGCGCTCCACTTCCAAAGCGGGTGCGGGCAATGGGCGATACACCTTCCCGGGCGACCGGTCGGCGCGGCAAGCTGTTCCCGGACGCGGCGACGGCCCTGGCCGACGTGGTGGCCGACGGGCAGACCCTGGCGGTCGGCGGTTTCGGCCTGTGCGGCATCCCCGAGGCGCTGATCGCGGCGTTGCGCGACTCCGGCGCCAGGCAGCTGACCGTGATCTCCAACAATGCCGGGGTCGACGGCTTCGGCCTCGGCCTGCTGCTGGCGACCCGGCAGATCCGCAAGATGATCTCGTCCTACGTGGGCGAGAACAAGGAGTTCGAACGGCAGTACCTGTCCGGCGAGCTGGAGCTGGAGTTCAATCCGCAGGGCACCCTGGCCGAGCGTCTGCGCGCCGGCGGCGCGGGCATCCCGGCGTTCTACACCGCCACCGGCTACGGCACGGTCGTCGCCGACGGCAAGGAGACGCGCCAGTTCGGCGACAAGCACTACGTGCTGGAAACCGCGCTGCAGGCCGATGTGGCGCTGGTCAAGGCGTGGAAGGCCGATGGCGCCGGCAACCTGGTGTTCCGCAAGACCGCGCGCAACTTCAACCCGGCCTGCGCGATGGCCGGCAAGGTCTGCGTCGCCGAAGTCGAGCAGATCGTCGAGACCGGCGCGATCGACCCGGACCAGGTGCACCTGCCCGGCATCTACGTCGATCGGATCGTGCACAACCCGCATCCGGAAAAACGCATCGAACAGCGCACCCTGCGCCAGAAGGACGCCTGACATGGCCTGGACCCGCGACGAAATGGCGCAGCGCGCCGCACTCGAACTCAGCGATGGCGCCTATGTGAACCTGGGCATAGGCCTGCCGACCCTGGTCGCCAATCACATCCCCGACGGCGTGGACGTATGGCTGCAATCGGAGAACGGCCTGCTCGGCATCGGTCCGTTCCCGACCGAGGACGAGCTGGACCCGGACCTGATCAACGCCGGCAAGCAGACCGTCACCGCACGCGCCGGCGCGAGCTATTTCGGCAGCCACGACTCGTTCGCGATGATCCGCGGCGGCCATGTCGACCTGGCGATCCTCGGCGCGATGCAGGTCAGCGCGCGCGGCGACCTGGCCAACTGGATGGTGCCGGGCAAGATGGTCAAGGGCATGGGCGGGGCGATGGACCTGGTCGCCGGGGTCAAGCGCGTGGTGGTGCTGATGGAGCACGTGGCCAAGGACGGCAGCCACAAGATCCTGCCCGACTGCGACCTGCCGCTGACCGGGGTCGGCGTGGTCGACCGCATCATCACCGACCTGGCGGTGTTCGACGTGACCGCGGATGGACTGGTGCTGGTCGAGGCGGCCGAAGGTGTGGACCCGGCCGAATTGCAGGCCAAGACAGGCGTGTCCTTCCGCGTCTAGGCGGGTATACGTCGTTCAGGGCGTGACGATCAACTTTTGCGTGCGTATCTGTAATCGCCGGAAGCGGTTTCCGGCGCTCCAACGACGGATGCTGCGCTGCATAGCGCATAGCCTTTGTGGAGTACAGACAGGCTGAACAAGCGTTCGATGGCGTGAGCCAAAGTGCCGTCCACTTGTCCGGCCTCCTCCTCGAATTCGCTTGGCCGAAGATGGCAATCCAGGATGGGGCGCATCGCGTCCAGGCGGATCCAGAACATGCTGCCGCAAGCGAATAGGGTTTTCTCGACGTCCGGTTGTGTGATTCCCATGCGTGTCGTCAGTGAGCGCACGAGTTGTTCGTTGGCACCCCAATAGTAAGACAGGGGTTGGATATGACCTTCCGGTGCTACCAGGCCGAGCTCAGGTCGTTCATTGAAGGCGTCAATGATTGCTTTGGCACGCTCGCGCGTGAGCAAGCTATTTACCATCGCTCGCCGCCAGTGATCGCCGTCATGGCGGTGAGTGGAGCGTTTGGTATGCAGCTTCAACACCAAAGACGCGCCTGCATTGATCAGCCGGTCGGCAATATGGAGAAACGGCAGGATGTCGCGGCCATGATTGTTGTGGACGACGACTTCGGCCTTGATCGCGTGGAGCGCAATGATTCGGTTTACGGCATCGAGGTTGTTGTGAGGGGTCGTTACGATGAGATGGTGATCGAAGGCGGCATCACGCAGTTGGGCAAGCAGTTCGTCCAGCACATCGACATACCACGCATGAATGACCACATGGGGAATGGGGGCGGCCGTTTGATTTCGTCGAAGCGCACGCCGGGTCGCTTCCAGCCATGCGTGGCCCAGCCGTGCATCTGGTTCCAGGACAGCTCCCTCTGCCCATTCGTTCCAGGCGTTGATAAAAATCAAACGATGCGCGTCAGGCGCGGTGGCAAGCCTGGTGTGGACGGTTTGACCGAGCCAGTCTTCGTACCCTCTTGGCGAGGCATGTTGATAGATGCGCCCCTTGCCGGATCGGCGGGGTTCGTTGTCCCAACCTGGATTGACGCCAGGATAAAGCGTGTAGTCCGCCAAAGGCCTCGAGGCCAGATCGGCGGCCATTACACGCCAGTCCACCACATCCCCGGAAAAATCGGGATTGATGAGCCGCTGCGATGCGGCTATCGACGGCGGATTGCTCATGTTCGGGGGGAACTCCACCGCAGCATCGAAACCGATGTCGCGTGGGTCTGGGCGTTCGAATCCCTGCACGTAAGCTAGGTGAATTTCACCGATGCCGTTTGCACGACACCACACGCGCCATCGCTGTGCCGTCGCCTTTGGGTCCGGCATCAGAGCAGGGCGATAGACCAGAAGGATGGGCTTTCCTTCCACACGCAGATAGCGCGTATCGCGCAGATAGCCTCCGATATGCGCGATGAATTCCAGATCGTCTTCGGGACTATGTTGCTGACTGATCAGGACATCCGCGTTGCGGCCATCCCATCGGCGAGCCCAATTCTCGTTCGCCCAGCAAAGGCAGTAAGGCAGGGTGATCGTGGCGTCGTCTCGCCATTTGCGTACAGGCTCTTCCAACAGCGTTTTGCCGGCGAACCAGTAGAAGTAGAAACAAAAGGCGCCGATTCCATATTCGGAGGCTAGCTCCGCTTGTCGGCGCATCACCTCTCCGTCACGTAGATTGTAAAAACCCAGGTCCGCTGGAATCCGCGGCTGCATATGGCCATAAAACTGCGGTAGTGCGCGACTCACGTTCCGCCATTCGGTGAATCCTTTGCCCCACCAGGCATCGTTTTCCGGGATTGTATGAAATTGCGGAAGATAAAACGCAATCAAGGTGGCGGGTAGCGGCGATGGCATGTCGTCGCGGCAATGCGGAACATGCCCAATCGCGGCTTCGTCGCTGCGAAAGAGTGGACGTAGGGTGATGCTGCCTGCTTCGGAAAAATGGCCCTTTGGCGGCGTCGGTATCCATGCTGCATGGTTGTCCAGGAACCAACTCCGCCATCTGTCTCGTGTTCCTTCAGAAATCGGAGCGACGCGAAAAGCGGTCCGCAATAGCCGATAGACGGCAGAGCGAAAACGTTCGAGAAGGGAAGGGCTCATCAGATGCAAATCACAGGTTCTGGTAGTTCGGTCCGGAGCCGCCTTCCGGGGTGACCCAGTCGATGATCTCGTAGGGGTCCTTGATGTCGCAGGTCTTGCAGTGCACGCAGTTGGCGGCGTTGATCTGCAGGCGCTTGCCGGCGTCGTCGTCGACGATCTCGTAGACCGCGGCCGGGCAGAAGCGGGTGCAGGGGTTGCCGTATTCCTCGGCGCAGCGGGTCACGCAGATCTGCGGGTCCAGCACGCGCAGGTGCACGGGCTGGTCCTCGTCGTGTTCGGTGGCGGCGAAATACACGCCTTGCAGGCGGTCGCGCGGGGCCAGTTCGCGCTGCACGTAGTCGCGCCGGGGCTGTTCGTGCTCGCCGAGCCGGTCCATCGACGACCAGTCTGCGGTGACCTTCAACGTCCAGGGGGAGGCGCCCTTGACCAGCGTCTCCCACGCGCCATTGAGCAGGCCGAACCACAATCCCTTCTTGAAGCCGGGCTTGATGTTGCGCACCTGGCGCAACTCGGCCATCACCTCCGAGCCGCGCAGCCGCGCGTCGAAGCCGGCCGGGTCCAGCGCGGCGCCGGCGGCCAGGTGCTCGGCGGCGAGCATGCCGCTGCGGATCGCCTGGTGGGTGCCCTTGATCTTGGGCACGTTGAGCAGGCCAGCGGTATCGCCGATCAGCAGCGCGCCGGGCATCTCCACCTTCGGCAGCGACTGCCAGCCGCCGCTGGCGATCGCGCGCGCGCCGGCCGACAGGATGCTGCCGCCGTCCAGCAGCGGCTTGATCAGCGGGTGGTTCTTCCACTGCTGGAAGGCCTCCCACGGCCGGTACTCGGGGTCTTGATAGTCCAGGCCGCTGACGTAGCCGAGCGCGATCTGGTTGTTCTCCAGGTGGTACAGGAAGCTGCCGGCGTAGGTCTTGCTGTCGGCCGGCCAGCCCACGGTATGCACGATCTTGCCGGGGACCGCGCGCCCTTCGGGGACCTGCCACAGTTCCTTGATGCCGATCGAGAAGGCCTGCGGGTCGTGGCCCTTGTCGAGCGAGAAGCGCTTGATCAGCCGCTTGGTCAGGTGGCCGCGCGCGCCTTCGGCCAGCACCGTGACCTTGGCGCGGATGTCGATGCCGGCGGTGTAGCCGGGCTTGTGCGTGCCGTCCTTGGCCACGCCCATGTCGCCGATGCGCACGCCTGCGACGCGGCCGTCGGCGTCGTGCAGGGTCTCGGCGGCGGCGAAGCCGGGGTAGATTTCCACGCCCAGCGCCTCGGCCTGCGGCGCCAGCCACGCGCACAGCGCGCCCAGGCTGACGATGAAGTTGCCGTGGTTGCGCATGCCCGGCGGCACGAGCGGCGATTTGCGGCCGCCGTCCTTGCTCAGGTACCAGAATTCGTCCTCGCCGGCGGGCACGCAGACCGGCGGCGGGTGGTCGCGCCAGCCGGGCAGCAGCGCGTCCAGCGGCGCCGGCTCGATCACCGCGCCGGACAGGATCTGCGCGCCCACGGTGCTGGCCTTCTCGATCACGCACACCGAGATGTCGGGGTTGAGCTGCTTGAGCCGGATCGCGAACGCCAGCCCGGACGGACCCGCGCCGACGGTGACCACGTCGTACTCCATCACGTCGCGTTCCACCGGTTCTGGCGTGCCGCTGTCCCCGTCCACTCCCGTCATGTCGTCCGCTCCCGTTGGCTCATTGTGGCTGCCCGCATTTTCAGGGTTTGTCGCCCGCGGGGCAAACTCCGGACGCTAGCGTATGGTGAACCCGGGCATGCTAGCGTGAGGGCGATGAAGCTCGATCTGCCCGGCGCCGACGTGGAGTGGATCCCGGACTGGCTGGCGCCGGCCGCGGCCGCGGCGCTGTTCGCGCAGCTGCAGGCCATGGTGGCGTGGGAGGTGCACCGCATCCGCCTGTTCGGGCGCGAGGTGGACTCGCCGCGACTGAGCTGCTGGATCGGCGATGCCGATGCCAGCTATCGCTATTCCGGCACGCGCTTTGCGCCGCATCCGTGGCCATCGGCGCTGCTTCCGCTGCGCGAACGGCTGGTCGCGCACACCGGGGTGGCGTTCAATAGCGTGCTGGCCAATCGCTATCGCGACGGACGCGATGCGATGGGCTGGCACAGCGACGACGAAAAGGAACTCGGCGCGCAGCCGCTGATCGCGTCGCTGAGCCTGGGCGCGACCCGCCGCTTCGCGCTGCGCCATCGCCATGAGCCGGCGTTGCGCCAGGCGCTGGACCTCACCGCGGGCGGCTTGCTGCTGATGCGCGGCGACACCCAGCGCCTGTACCGCCACGCGCTGCCGCGCACCGCCAGGCCGGTGGGCGAGCGCATCAACCTGACCTTCCGCCGGATCGCTGCGGACT
This sequence comes from Xanthomonas sp., assembly GCF_017163755.1. Lineage (GTDB taxonomy): Bacteria > Pseudomonadota > Gammaproteobacteria > Xanthomonadales > Xanthomonadaceae > Xanthomonas_A. The sequence continues at coordinate 22,749 of NZ_JAFIWC010000010.1, read as the reverse complement.
AGCGTAGTGGCGGGCTCCGCTTCCTGAAGGCTTCTAGGGACGGAGAAGGTTGGTGGCGAAGCCTGGTGACTCCAGTCCGCGGCGCTTGATTGGAGGTGGTGCCCGCTGGCGTCATTGCCTGCCGGACCCTCACCCCAACCCCTCTCCCGGAGGGAGAGGGGCTGAAGCGGGTGCATCGCCGCTCCCTTCTCCCAGCGGAGAAGGTGCCCCGAAGGGGCCGAGGCCATCTCGATCAGCGCCGCGGCGTCGACAGGATCGTGGCCGGCGGCACCGGCATGGCCGCCGCGTCGGCCTGGCCCTGCTGCAGGGTCCAGCCGACGACATCGGTGGTGATCCGGGTCAGCGCCTGCTCGAACGCGCCGGCCACCTGCGCCGGCGCGGTGCTCGCCGACGGCTGCGCGGCGAGGAAGGTGCGCGAGGCGACCACGCGCTGGTCGCTGGTGTGCAGCAGCTTGGCGTTGAGTTCGATCGTCGCCGATGGCACTTCGCGGCCGGCGTAGTCGGACTCGAAGCGGCGCAGGTCCAGCACCAGCTTGTAGTCGGCGCGGATGCCGCTGCCCAGGCGGGCCACGCCGGGAATGCGCTCGGAGTCCTCGAACGCGCGCACCAGCGCGTCCTCGACCATGTCGGTGGCCGGTTGCGCCCAGCCGACGCCGCGGTACACCTCCAGCTCGCCCGGGGTCGGGCGCACGTTGATGCGCGGGCTGTCGACCACGCGCGCGGCGCTGGGCTTGGCGACCGCCAGCTGCCAGTCCACGCGCGGCCACGCCGGATCGGCGCTGACCCGCACGTTCGGGGCGTAGATCGTCGCCGGCTCCTTGCTGCCGCCGGTCAGCGCGGAGCAGCCGGCGAGCAGGCACAGGGCCGGGGCGAGCAGCAGGGGAGCGCGCGTCGGCTTCATTTGGGTTCGAACTCCTTCGGGGCGTCGCGTCCGAGCAGGTAGCGCGCGGGGTTGTTGTCGAGGCGGTCGCTGACCCGGCGCAGGTCGCGGATCAGCCCGCGCAGCTCGGTCAGGGTGGGGCCGAGCTGGCCCAGGCCGTCGTTGGCGAAGCTGTTGATCGCCGAGCGGTTCTCGCCGAGGATCGTATCGGCGTTGCCGGCGGCCGAATCCAGCTTGCTCAGCGTGGTTTCCAGCTTCTCCAGGATCGGCGGCAGCTGCTGCACCAGGTTCTGGTCCAGGCGCTGGATGGTGCCGTTGGTGGTCTTCAGCGTCGCATCCAGATTGCGCGCGGCGTCGCGCGCGCTGACGATCAGCGACTGCATGCCCTGGTCGCGGTCGGCCAGCGAGCCGCTGATCGATTCCAGGTTCTGCAGCGTGGCCGAGATGCTGGCCACGTTGCGGTCGCTGAGCACCTCGTCCATGCGCTCGACGATGCGGTTGGCGGTGTCGGTGATGTTCTGCAGCGCCGACGGCGTGGTCTGGATGATCGGCGCGTCGCTCTTGTCGATCGAGGTCAGCGTGGGCGCTTCGGGGGTGCCGCCGGACAGCTGGATGATCGACGGTCCGGTCAGGCTGGTGATGCCCAGCTTGGCGCGGGTGTCGCTCTTGATCGGGGTGGTGGAATTGACCCGGACCCGTGCGACCACCTGGCGCGGATCGTTCGGCGCCAGGGTCAGCTCGGTGATCGAGCCCACCGAGATGCCGTTGTACTGCACCGGGCTGCCGACCGACAGCCCGGTGACCGCCTCGCGGAACACCACCCGGTACTCCTGCCAGGTGCGGTCGGACGAGTACTTGGCCGCCCACAGGCCGAACAGCAGCAGCGCCAGCGCCACCACGATGGTGAAGGCGCCGATCAGGACGTAGTTGGCTTTGGTTTCCATGATTAGGACCTGTCAACGCTAGGGAGGCCGGCGCGCAAGGCCGCGCCGGGGCACGCACGGGACCGCGTCATCGCTGGGTTGCTTGTCGGCATAAGCTCTCTCGTTGTTCCTTGCCCGCGCGCCGGGGCGCGGCGGTTCGTTCCCATGGCGTCGGTCGGCCCTAGACGTTCTCGGTCCAGGCGGTTTTGGCGTCGCGGGCCGCGCGCGCGCGCGGGCCGTGGAAGTATTCCTGGATCCACGGATGGTCGACCTGCTCGATCTCGGCTAGCGGCGCGGTGGCGATGACCTTGCGGTCGGCCAGCACCGCCACGCGGTCGCAGATAGCGTACAGGGTGTCCAGGTCGTGGGTGATGAGGAACACGGTCAGGCCCAGCGCTTCCTGCAGGGTGCGGATCAGGCGGTCGAACGCGGCCGCGCCGATCGGGTCCAGGCCGGCGGTGGGTTCGTCCAGGAACAGCAGCGGCGGATCCAGCGCCAGCGCCCGCGCCAGCCCGGCGCGCTTGCGCATGCCGCCGGACAGCTGCGACGGCAACTTGTTCAGCGCGTCGGCCGGCAACCCGGCCAGCTTGACCTTCAGCAGCGCCAGTTCGTAGTGCCAGCTGTCGGGCAGCTCGCCGAAGTGCTCCTTCAGCGGCACCTGCACGTTCTCGCCCACGGTCAGCGACGAGAACAGCGCCCCGTCCTGGAACAGCACGCCGGTGTTGCGCTCCACGTGCAGGCGGTCTTCGCGGCGGCGCGAATCGGTGTCCACGCCGAGCACGCGGATGCGCCCGGCGTCGGGTTCGCGCAGGCCCAGGATGCTGCGCATCAGCACCGACTTGCCGGTGCCCGAACCGCCGACCACGCCGAGGATCTCGCCGCGGCGCACGTCCAGGTCCAGGTCCTCGTGCACGGTCTGCGCGCCGAAGCGGTTGAGCAGGCCGCGCACCGAGACCGCCAGTTCTTCATCGGGAACCGGGACCGGGGAATCGGGAATCGTCAAGGCATGCACTCCCGGCCAGGTGCCGCGACGCACCTGGCTCCATCCATTCCCGATTCCCGGCTCCCGATCCCCGGCCTCATCTCACCACCCCACGTTCATGAACCACAGCGCGGCGATCGCGTCGATGATGATCACCAGCGAGATCGTCTGCACCACGCTGGAGGTGGTGCGTTCGCCCACCGACTGCGCGGTGCCTTCCACGCGCAGGCCTTCCAGGCAGCCGATCAGGCCGATCACCACGGCGAACACCGGCGCCTTGGACAGCCCGACCAGCATGTGCCGCAGCTGGATGGTGTCGTGCATGCGCGCCAGGTACATCTGCGGCGGGATGCCCAGGTCGAACGCGCCGACGGTGACGCCGCCGGCCAAGCCGGCGATCATCGCCACGAAGGTCAACAGCGGCAGCATCACCATCAGCGCCACCAGCCGCGGAATCACCAGCAGGTCCATCGGGTCCAGGCCCAGGGTCTGGATCGCGTCGACCTCCTCGCGCGCCTTCATCGCGCCGATCTGCGCGGTGAAGGCGCTGGCGGTGCGCCCGGCCAGCACGATCGCGGTCAGCAGCACCGCGAACTCGCGCAGGAAGGCGATGCTGACCAGTTCCACCACGTAGATCTCGGCGCCGAAGTCGCGCAGGATGGTCGAGCCCAGGAACGCGATCACCGCGCCGACCAGGTACGACAGCAGCGCCACCAGCGGCACCGCGTCCAGCCCGACCTGCTCCATGTGGTGCACGGTGGAGGTGAGGCGGAAACGGCGCGGTTCGTGCACCAGGCGCAGCACCTTGACCAGGGTCTCGCCGAGGAAGCCGATCAGCGACACGATCTCCTTGCCGTTGCGGTGCACCGCGTAGCCCAGGCGTTCGAGCGCGGCGGCGAAGCCGTAGTCGCGCTTGCGCTTGGGCCGGTCGTCGGCGACCTCCTCGATGGTGCACACCAGCGCCTGGTGGTCGGCGCGGAAGTTCAGCGCGTCGTGGGCCAGGCCGCTGCGGGTGGCGTGGCGCATCAGCTGCAGCACGCCGGCCGAATCCAGCTGGCTGATGCCGCTGGCGTCGATGCCGGTGGTGCCCTGCGGCAGCTCGCGCAGCAGTTGCGAGACCGCCAGCGCGGTGGACAGCGTCCAACTGCCGGACAGCCGCACCCGCGAGGGGTCCTGGTCGTCCTGGCTGAATTTTGGCGGTTGGGTTTCGATCATGGGTCGTCCGACGCGCGAGCATACCTGTTTCGCCGGCAGCGCAACGTGGTGCGGCGCCGGGCCGCCGAAGGCCGCCGCGGCGGCGCGCAGAGGGTGGCCGCGCGCGGCGTTCGCGCCATACTAGCGGACATGCCCCTCGCCCCCTCCGTCAGCCCGTCGGCCAACGCCACCTATGCGCAGCGGATCGCCTTCGTCTCCGAGATCGCCGGCCGCCTGCACACCTACGGCACCACCGCCCAGCGCCTGGAAGCGGCGGTGGTGGCGCTGTCGCAGCAGCTGGATCTGGACTGCGAACCCTGGTCCAACCCGACCGGGCTGATCCTCAGCTTCAGCGACCCGACCAAGGCGATCGGTTCCAGCGACATCACCCGCGTGGTGCGGCTGGCGCCGGGCGAGAACGACCTGCACAAGCTCAGCGTCGCCGACCGGATCGCCGACGACGTCGCCAGCGGGCGCATGAGCGTGGCGCAGGGCCATACCGCGCTGCGCCAGCTGGACCAGCCGCCGAGCCGCGGCTGGAAGGCGATGCAGGTGCTCGGCTTCGGCCTGGCCGCCGCCGGCGTGGCCGGGCTGTGGCGGCTGCCGTGGCTGGACACGGCCACCGCCACGGTGATCGGCCTGCTGATCGGGTTGCTGACCCAGGCCACCGACAAGCGTGCGGCGACCAAGGAGGCCAACGAGGCGCTGGCGGCGCTGCTGGCCGGTTTCGTCGCCACGCTGGTGGCCACCTATGTGGCGCCGCTGAATCTCAACACGGTGATCATCGCCTCGCTGGTGGTGCTGCTGCCGGGCATGGCGCTGACCAATGCGGTCAACGAGCTGTCCAGCCAGCACTGGGTGTCGGGCACCGCGCGCTTCGCCGGCGCGGTGACCACGGTGCTCAAGCTCACCGTCGGCGCGGTCATCGCGGTCACGCTGGCGCGCCTGCTCGGACTGGAGCCGATGGTGCGCGCGTCGCGGCCGCAGGCCGGCTGGGTGGAATGGGCGTCGCTGCTGGTGGCCGCGTTCGCCTTCGCGCTGCTGTTCAAGGCCAGCCGACGCGACTATCCGTGGGTGATGGCCGCCTCGGTGGCCGGCTACGTGATCGCGCGCTATGCCGGCGAGGCCTGGGGCAGCCCGGTCGGCATCTTCCTGTCGGCGATGACGCTGACCGCGGCCGGCAACGTGTTCGGCCGGGTGGTGCAACGCCCCGGCGCGCTGATCCGTCTGCCCGGCATCATCATGCTGGTGCCCGGCAGCGCCAGCCTTCGTGGGCTGCTGACCCTGGTGCAGCAGCAGGACGTGCTCGGCGGGCAATCGGCGCTGCTGGGCGTGACCAATATCGTGATGGCGCTGGTCGCCGGGTTGCTGTTCGGCAACCTGCTGGCGCCGGCGCGCAAGAATCTGTGAGTCCGGCGCTGGTCGCTGGCGCCGCGTAAACCGGGTTCAAAAAAACGCCGGCTCGCGCCGGCGTTTTCTCGGATAATCGGATCGCCCGATCAGTTTTTCGGCGCGGCGGATTTGCTGGCCTTCTTGGCGGTTTTCTTGCCTGCCTTCTTGGCGGTTTTCTTGGCCGGCGCTGCGGACTTGGCGGCCGAGGCGATCAGGAAATCTTCGACCTTCTTGCCCTTGGAGACCTGCTCGGCCAGCCAGCGCGGCTGCTTGCCGCGGCCGGTCCAGGTTTCCGCGGAATTGGCGGGGTTGCGGTATTTCGGCGCGACCTTGCCCAGCTTGCGGCCCGGCTTCGGGCCCGGCTTGCCGGCAGCCTTGCGGCCGCGCTTGGCTGGGGCGGCACCGCCGAATATTTCCTCGATGCTGTAACCCTCGGCCTTGGCCATGCGGGCCAGCTGCGTGCGGACCTTCGCGATCGGGGTGCGCTTGGCGACGAGGGTCTGCTGTTTCTTCGCGGTCTTGATAAGAGCGCCCAACTGCTTGGCCGACAGGCCGCTGAGATCGATGGTCATCGTTACTCCGGAAAATGGATGTTGGGTAAGGCCATTCCCTGGCTAGGCCGGAAGCATAATGAGGGTTTATCGGCTTGACAAATAGCGGGGGATATTCAATTCGGTCAAAGGCGGCCGAATCACCGCCGATATCGGCGCTGCGGCGCCGTGGCGGACACCGCCATCGATGGCGCAGTTCCAACGATTTCAATGGCTTGAACGGCAGCGCTGGCGAAATACGCCCGCCTGCCGCCTGCGATCGCGGCTATAGAGAACGGCCGGGAATATATTCCCGGCCGCTGTCGATTAACCCTGCAGCCGCGCCAGCAGCGCCGCGCGATCGAGGTTTTCCGCATCGCTGGCGGTACGCGCGCGGTATTCGAACGTCCCGGCCGCCAGGCCGCGTTCGGACACCACCACGCGGTGCGGAATGCCGATCAGTTCGATATCGGCGAACATCGCGCCTGGACGCAGCCCGCGATCGTCCAGCACCGCATCGATGCCAGCGGCCTGCAGCTCGGACAGCAACGCCTCGGCGGCGGCGATCACGCTGTCCTCGCGCTTGGGGTTGATCACGCAGATCGCCACCGTCCATGGCGCCATCGGTTGCGGCCAGACGATGCCGGCGTCGTCGTGGTTCTGCTCGATCGCCGCGGCGACGATGCGCGATACGCCGATGCCGTAGCAGCCCATCGCCAGGGTGACCGCCTTGCCGTTCTCGTCCAGCACGGTGGCGTTCATGGCCTGCGCATACTGGCGGCCGAGCTGGAATACATGGCCGACCTCGATGCCGCGCGCGATGCGCAACTCGCCGCCGTCGCTGGCGCGATCGCCGTCCACCACGTTGCGCAGGTCGGCGACCGCATCCGGTTCGGGCAGGTCGCGGCCCCAGTTGACGCCGGCGAGATGGAAGCCGTTCTCGTTGGCGCCGATCACGAAATCGGCCAGCGCCGCCACGTCGCGGTCGGCGACCACGCGGATCGGCTTGCGCGGCGACAGCGGGCCGAGAAACCCCGGCTCGGCGCCGAGGTGATCGGCGATCTCCGCTTCGCCGGCCATGCGGTAGCCGGCCAGGCCGGCGACCTTGCCGAGCTTGATCTCGTTGACGCCGTGATCGCCGCGCACCAGCGCCAGCACGAATTCGCCGGCCGCGCTCATCACCGCGACCGACTTCACCGTGCGCTGCAGGGCGATGCCCAGCAGCGCGGCGACGTCCTCGCAGGTCTTCTGCGTCGGCGTCGCCACCTTGCGCAGGGTTTCGGCGGGCGCCGCGCGCGGCGCCGGTTCGGCGGCGACCGCCGCTTCCAGGTTGGCCGCATAGTCCGAACCGGTGGAGAACACGATCGCGTCCTCGCCCGATTCGGCCAGCACCTGGAATTCCTGCGACGCATCGCCGCCGATCGCGCCGGAGTCGGCCTGCACCGCGCGGAACTTCAGCCCCAGGCGGGTGAAGATGCGGCTGTAGGCCGCATGCATGTTGCGGTATTCGCGCGCCAGATCCTCGTCGGTCAGGTGGAACGAGTACGCGTCCTTCATCAGGAACTCGCGCGCGCGCATGACCCCGAAGCGCGGCCGGATCTCGTCGCGGAACTTGGTCTGGATCTGGTAGAAGTTGACCGGCAGCTGCTTGTAGCTGCTCAGCTCCTGGCGCGCGAAGTCGGCAGCGGCTTCCTCGGCGGTGGGGCTGTAGCAGTATTCCTGCTCCTTGCGGTCCTTGATCCGCAGCATCAGTCCGCCGAACTTCTCCCAGCGCCCGGTGGCTTCCCACAGTTCGCGCGGCTGGATCGTCGGGAACAGCACTTCCACCGCGCCGGCGCGGTTCATTTCCTCGCGCACCACGGCCTCCACCTTGCGCAGCACGCGCAGGCCCAGCGGCGACCAGGTGTACAGGCCGGAGGCGAGCTTGCGGATCATGCCGGCGCGCAGCATCAGCCGGTGGCTGACCAGTTCGGCTTCGGCCGGGGTTTCCTTGGTGGTATGCAGGTGGAACTGGGACAGGCGCATTAGCGGGCTTCGCGAAACGGCGGAATCGCCTATTTTGCCAGTCATTGCCCGCGTTGCGGGCGCCGGCGCCACGCCCGGCGGCGCGCGGGGCCGGCGCTCAGGTGCCGGGATTGGCCGGCGTGCAATAGGCCTTGATCGCCGCCTCGGCCAGGGTCTTCTGCGATTCGCGCTGCGCTGCGCTCAGTTCCCCGTCCGGCTTGCCGTCGCCGTCGTTGTCGGACATCACCGGCGCCGGCTTGTTCAGCAGGTCCAGGTTCTTGCGCGCGGTGGTGCAGTTGGCGTTCTCCGCCGGCGCGCCTGCAGCCTCGGCCTGGATCGCGGTGCCGCCGCGCGCGTCGATGCGCCGCGCCTCGTATTTCTGCCCGGCCGGCGGGCTTTCCGAGTAATGGGTGACCCCCTGGGCGTCCTTCCATTGGTAGATGGTGGCGGCGCTGGCGGCGGAACTGGCGAACAGGCACAGGCAGCAAAGCCGGGTCAGGGCACGCATCACGGTCTCCGGGGGAGGGCGGGGTAGGCGCCGATTGCAGCACCCGCCGGCGGGCCTGGCAAGTCGATTAAACTGCCGGGCATGGAACCTTCCCGCCCACCGCCCCGTTCGCGCAGCATCTACCTGCTGCCGAACCTGTTCACCACCGCCGGCCTGTTCTCCGGGTTCTACGCGATCATCGCCGCGGCCAATGGCCAGTTCGTCAATGCCAGCATCGCGGTGTTCGTCGCCGCGGTGATGGACGGGCTGGACGGGCGGGTGGCGCGGCTGACCGGCACCAGCAGCGAGTTCGGCGTGCAGTACGACTCGCTGGCGGACCTGGTCAGCTTCGGCATGGCGCCGGCGCTGGTGATGTACCACTGGTCGCTGTCGGCGCTGAAGTTCGACGGCAGCGTGATGGGGCGTGTGGGCTGGGCCGCCGCGTTCCTGTACGCCGCGTGCGCCGCGCTGCGTCTGGCGCGCTTCAATACCCAGGTCGGCACCGTCGACAAGCGCTGGTTCGTCGGCCTGGCCAGCCCGGCGGCGGCCGGGCTGATGATGGCCTTCGTATGGGCGTTCGCCGACGGCACCCTGGGCTGGGACGGCGAGCAGCTGCGCTACGTGGCGCTGGGCGTGACCATCGCCGCGGCGCTGCTGATGGTCAGCCGGATCCGCTTCTGGAGCTTCAAGGGCGGCGACAAGGGGCCGCGCGCGGACCGCGTGCCGTTTCTGGTACTGGCGTTGGCGCCGGTGGTGATCGCGGTGCTGGTCATCGACCTGGCGCGCGCGCTGCTGGGCATCGGCGTGATCTATGCGTTGTCCGGGCCCGGCTACTGGCTGTGGCGCCGCGGCCGCAAGCTGCCCGACGCGGCGTGAGCGGGGAGGCGACGATGGCCGCGCCCGATGCCCTGTGGTCCGCCGAGCAGCACGGCTGGCTGCAGGCGATGGGCTATACGCTCTACGTGCCCGGCGGCGCCGACGCCGAGGCCGCCGCGCCGGAACACGAAGCTGAACCCATTGCGGCGGTGCCGGCACCGCGTACGGCCGGCGCCGCGCCAGCGGCTGCCGTCGAACGGCGCAGCGCCTCGCCGGTGGCCACGCCGCAGCGCAACGCGCCGCCGGCCCCCCCGCGCGAGCCGCCGCCGCGCGAAACCGCCGCCGCGCCGGTCCGGCGCGCCGGGCTGCGCCTGCCCGACCGGTTGCAGATCGCGTTGCTGCGTGCCTCCGGCTGCAATCCCAGCGATCCGGCCACGCAAACCTTGATGGCCACCTGGCCGCTGGCCGAACTGCGCGGCAATCCGGCCGCCAAGCGCGCGTTGTGGCCGCAGCTGCGCACGCTGCGCAAGAAGGCGCCGCGATGAGCGCGCTGAGCCATGCCTCGTCGCCGGCGACGCTGCGCGCGATGCGCGAAGCCGACATCGATGCGGTGATGGAGATCGAACGGCGCGCCTATCCGTTCCCGTGGACCCGCGGCATCTTCCGCGACTGCCTGCAGGCCGGCTATCCGGGCTGGGTGCTGCAGGAGCAGGGCGAGATCGTCGGCTACGGCGTGATCAGCGTGGCCGCCGGCGAGGCGCACATCCTCAACGTGTGCATCGCCCCGGAACGGCAGTCGCGCGGCTACGGCCGGCTGCTGCTGCGCGCCTTGATCAAGTACGGCGCCGACCTCGGCGCGCGCCGCGTGTTCCTCGAGGTGCGCCCGTCCAATCCCAACGCCATCGCGCTGTACCACAGCGAAGGCTTCAACGAGATCGGTCGGCGCCCGCGCTACTACCCCGCCGCGCAAGGCCGCGAGGACGCGCTGGTGATGGCCATCGAGCTGTTCTTCGACGGCATGTCCTGACCTGGCGCGCTCCGGCGCGCGCGGGTGAATCCACTTTCTTTCATGCGCCTCATGTCGCGGCCGCCGCGATGCCGCGCGCGCGTGGCTAATGGAGTGCCAGAGCCGGCCGATGCGGCGGCGCAAGCCGCGCGCGGTCGCGCCCGCATGGGCGCCGCTTCGAATGTCGCCGTATGGCGTGCAGACACGATTGTTGTCCCGCATCAGCGACGGCCTGGAAGGCGCTTGCGCAGCGTGGTTTTGTGGGATGACTACCGCAGATCGCGGCGCCGGCTACGGGCTGCTCCAGCATTTCCTTCCCATGGGCGCGCCGATCCATAGAGTGGCGCCCCCTCCGGTGCAGGCCCTGTTTCAGCGCAATCGCTGCAGCTGTCCGGCGGGACAAGGCTGCGCCCGCCATGGCGATGGCGGACGCGACGGCAGTTCCCCATGTCCATGAGGTTTCCAGTATGAAGATGCAATCCCACACGATGCCCCGCACCGCACCGTTGTCGCGCGCGCTGGTCCTGTCGCTGTGCCTTGCCGGCGCCGGCGGCAGCGCCTGGGCCGACCCCAGCCTGGAAGTGGCCACCACCGGCTGGGCGACCCAGAACGGCGGGACCAAGGGCGGCTCCAAGGCCGCAGCGGCCAACATCTACACCGTCAGCAATGCCGCCCAGCTCAAGAGCGCGCTGAAGGCCAGCGTCGGCAGCAACGGCCGCATCATCAAGATCAACGGCGTGATCGACATCAGCGAAGGCAATGCCTACACCTCCACCGCGGACATGAAGAGCCGCGCGCGGCTGGACATCCCGACCAAGACCACGCTGATCGGCATCGGCAGCAACGCCGAGATCCGCGAGGGCTACCTGTACGTGAAGGCCAACGACGTGATCATCCGCAACCTGACCATCGAGAACCCGTGGGATCCGGAGCCGGTGTGGGATCCGGACGACGGCAGCGCCGGCAACTGGAACGCCGAATACGACGGCCTGACCGTCGAGGGCGCCAGCAACGTGTGGGTCGACCACGTCACCTTCACCGACGGGCGCCGCACCGACGACCAGAACGGCACCGCCAACGGCCGTCCCAAGCAGCACCACGACGGCGCGATGGACATCAAGAAGGGCGCCAACTACGTCACCGTGTCGTACTCGGCGTTCAAGTCGCACGAGAAGAACAACCTGATCGGCTCCAGCGACAGCGCCTCGAGTACCGACAGCGGCAAGCTGAAGGTGACCATCCACAACACGTTGTTCGAGAACATCTCCGCGCGCGCGCCGCGGGTGCGCTTCGGCCAGGTGCACCTGTACAACAACTACCACGTCGGCAGCACCAGCCACCCGGTGTACAAGTTCTCGCACGCGCACGGCGTGGGCAAGGAGTCGAAGATCTTCTCCGAGAACAACGCGTTCCAGATCAGCGGAGTGAGCGGTTGCGACAAGATCGCCGCCGACTACGGCGGCAGCGTGTACCGCGACTTCGGCTCGCTGCTCAACGGCCAGGCGTTGACCTGCGCGTGGAACAACAGCATCGGCTGGACGCCGCCGTACACCTATTCGCTGCTGCCGGCGAACCAGGTTGCGAACGACGTCCAGGCCAAGGCCGGTGCCGGCAAGCTCTGAGGGAGGCGGCGCCGCTGCCCGGCACGCCGGGCAGCGGTACGCGTGCCGCTTCGATGCAGACGGTGCCACTGTAGGAGCGGCTTCAGCCGCGACCCGGGCTTTGCTGGTAACGCCTGTCGCGGCTGAAGCCGCTCCTGCAGGTTGCAGGCAGGTTGCGGGGAAGAACGCGCGGGTAACCGCATATCGCGCTGCCAGCGCACTTGCCGGCAGCGCGAGCCGCGAACCTACAGCTTGGCGCGTTGCTGGCGCAGGCCGTCCAGTTGCGCGCTCCAGTCGGCCAGGCGCTGCCGCTCCTGCTCGATCACCGCAGGCGGCACCTTGTCGGTGAATTTCTCCAGCTTGGCCGCGCTCTTGTCCTTCTCGGCGCCGACCCGGGCGATTTCCTTGTCCAGGCGGCTGCGCTCGGCGTCCAGGTCGACCAGGCCTTCCAGCGGCACCAGCAGCCGCAGGTCGCCGACGATCGCCGCCGCCGCCGGCGGCGCGTCCTGCGTCGCGTCCAGCCACCGGATTGCGTCCAGCCGCAGCAGGAACTTCAGTTGCGAGGCGAAACGCTCCGCGCGCGCGCGGTCCTGCGCCTGGCCGCCCTGCAGCAGCAGCGGCACCAGCCTGGACGGCGGCACATTGAGCTCGCTGCGCACCCGGCGCAGCGCCGAGACCATCGCCTTGAGCCATTCGATATCGGCCTCGGCGCCGGCGTACGCGGCCACGTCCAGATCGCCGGCGCGCGGATACGGCTGCAGCGAGATGGTCGGCGCGGCGATGCCCAGGCGCGGGGCGACCTGCTGCCACAGTTCCTCGGTGACGAACGGGGTCAGCGGGTGCAGCAGGCGCAGCAGCGTCTCCAGCACCTGCAGCAGGGTGTGGCGGGTGCTGTCGGCGGCCACGGCGTCGTCGCCGTTCAACGCCGGCTTGGCCAGTTCCAGGAACCAGTCGCAGAACTCGTTCCAGGCGAACTCGTACAGCGACTGCGCCAGCAGATCGAAGCGGTAGGCGGCGAAGTGCGCCTGCGCCTCGGCGGCGACCTTGTCCAGCCGCACCAGGATCCACTTCTCCGCATCGGTCACTGGCACGAGCCGTGCCGAGTCCCGAGTCCCGAGTCCCGAGTCCCGCGTGTTCATCAGCACGAACCGGCTGGCATTCCACAGCTTGTTGCAGAAGTTCTTGTAGCCCTCGGCGCGGCCCAGGTCGAACTTGATGTCGCGGCCGTGGCCGGCCAGCGCGGCGATGGTGAAGCGCAGCGCGTCGGCGCCGTGGGCGATGATGCCTTCGGGGAATTCCTTGCGCGTGGCCTTCTCGATCTTCGGCGCGTCCTTGGGCTTCATCAGCCCGGTGGTGCGCTTGGCGACCAGGTCCTCGATGCCGATGCCGTCGATGATGTCCAGCGGATCGAGCACGTTGCCCTTGGACTTGGACATCTTCTGCCCGTCCTTGTCGCGGATCAGGCCGGTGATGTAGACGTCGCGGAACGGCACCTGCCCGGTGAAGCTGTCGGTGGCCATGATCATCCGCGCCACCCAGAAGAAGATGATGTCGAAGCCGGTGACCAGCACGCTGGACGGCAGGTAGCGCTCGAAGCCGCGCGCGGCCATCGCCTGCGGATCCGGCCAGCCCATCGTCGAGAACGGCCACAGCTGCGAGGAGAACCAGGTCTCCAGCACGTCGCTGTCCTGGTGCAGGGCGACGTCGGCGCCCAGGCCATTGTTCGCGCGCGCCTGCGCCTCGTCGCGGCCGACGTAGCAATTGCCGGCGTCGTCGAACCACGCCGGAATGCGATGGCCCCACCACAATTGGCGGCTGATGCACCAGTCCTGGATGTTCTCCATCCAGTGCCGGTAGGTGTTGATCCAGTTCGGCGGCACGAACTGGATCGCACCGCTCTCGACGAGCTCCAGGCCGCGCTTGGCCAGCGCGTCCATCTTCACGAACCACTGGTCGGTGAGGTAGGGCTCGATCACCTGGCCGGTGCGGTCGCCGCGCGGCACCTGCAGCTTGTGCGGCCGGGTCTCGACCAGGATGCCCAGATCCTCCAGGTCTTCGAGCACCGCCTTGCGCGCGTCGTAGCGGTCCAGCCCGCGGTACTTCTCCGGCGCGTTGTCGTTGACCGCCGCGGTCGGGGTGAACAGGTTGATCATCGGCAGGTCATGGCGCACGCCGACCTGGTAGTCGTTGAAGTCGTGCGCCGGGGTGACCTTGACCACGCCGGTGCCGAAATCGCGGTCGACGTAGTCGTCGGCGATCACCGGGATCTGCCGGCCGGTCAGCGGCAGCGTCACCGTCCTGCCGACCAGGTGCGCGTAGCGCGCATCGTCCGGGTGCACCATCACCGCGGTGTCGCCGAGCATGGTCTCCGGGCGCGTGGTGGCCACCACCAGGTAGTCGCGGGTCTCGCGCACGGTCTCGTTGCCGTCGGCGTCGTGCTCGACGTGCTCGTAGCTGGCGCCTTCCTCGAGCTTGTAGGCGATCGACCACAGGAAGCCGTCTTCCTCGACGTTCTCCACTTCCAGGTCGGAGATCGCGGTCTTCAGCACCGGGTCCCAGTTGACCAGGCGCTGGCCGCGGTAGATCAGCCCCTGCTCGTGCCAGCGCACGAACGCCTCGACCACCGCCGCCGACGGCTGCGGGTCCATGGTGAAGGTGCTGCGCGACCAGTCGCTGGACGTGCCCAGGCGGCGCATCTGCCGCTCGATGGTGTCGCCCGAGTGCGCCTTCCATTCCCACACCTTGGCGATGAAGCCGTCGCGGCCGAGCGAGTCGCGGGTTTCGCCGTTGCCGGCCAGCGTCAGGTTGCGCGACACCACCATCTCGGTGGCGATGCCGGCATGGTCGCTGCCGACCTGCCACAGCGTGTCGAAGCCGCGCATGCGGTGGTAGCGCACCAGCGCGTCCATCAGCGTCTGCTGGAAGGCATGGCCCATGTGCAGGGTGCCGGTCACGTTCGGCGGCGGCAGCAGCACGCAATACGGCTCGCCGCGCCCGGACGGCTTGAAGTAGCCGGCCTGCTCCCACGCCGCATACAGGCGCGATTCGAAGGATTTGGGGTCGTAGCTGGGGGCGAGGGTGGTCATGGGGAAGCCGGGATTCGTTGTTCGGGAGTGGGGATGCGTCGCGGGGATGGTGCCGGTGGAAGAAAAGTGGGAACCCATCCCGGATCCCCACTCCCCAATCCCGGCTTCATCACATGTCGTACTTGTTGAGCTCGAAGCCCAGCGCCTTGTACTGCTTCCAGCGCTCGCGCAGCGGTTCGCGCGCGGCCGGGTCGGCCGGCACCACTTCCAGCACGCGGTCGCACGCGCCCAGGTAGGGATCGTCGCGCAGGTTGATCACCAGCGCGCGCGACGGCGCCTCGATCCCGGGCGGGGCGATCAGCACCTGCGCCTCTTCCTCGTCGACATCGGCGCCGGCGATCTGGTGCGGGATGTAGGCGTCGTCGTCGAACGCCCACAGCAACTCGTCCAGTTCCTCGGCCTGCGCCTGGTCGCGCGCCAGTACCAGCGTCCACAGGTTGGCGTCGTTGGCCTTGCGCGCCAGTTCGCAGACCAGGCGCAGCGGCTCGGTGAGGAACCGCGGCTTGGCGATCAGGTAGAAGTCGGCGCGCATCAGAGGGCGGGACTCGGGACCCGGGACTCGGGTCCGGGGAGGCCGGGACTCGGGACGCGGGACTCGGGACTCGGGAAGCGGGTTCGCGAGCACGGGCAGATCTTTCTGGAACCCAGGAAGATCCTGCCGGTGCTGAGGCAGGTTCGGGAGAGCGACATGGCAGCGCCTTACCGAGTCCCGAGTCCCGAGTCCCGAGTCCCGGCCCTATCCAGCAACCACTGCGAAAGCAGCCCCACCGGCCGGCCGGTGGCCATGCCGCGTTTGCCTTCGTCGCTGGCCACGCCGGCGATGTCCAGGTGCGCCCAGCGCTGGCCTTCGGTGAAGCGCGACAGGAAGCAGCCGGCGGTGATGGCGCCGGCCCAGCGTCCGCCGATGTTGTAGACGTCGGCGAAGCTGGAATCGAGCAGGCCCTGGTACTCGTCCCACAGCGGCAGGCGCCAGGCGCGGTCGAACACGTGCTCGCCGGCGGCCAGCAGTTCCTCGGCCAGGTCGTCGTGCTTGCTCATCAGGCCGGCGGTCTGGTGGCCGAGCGCGACCATGCACGCGCCGGTCAGGGTGGCCACGTCGATCAGCGCCTCGGGGTTGAAGCGCTCGGCGTAGGTCAGTGCGTCGCACAGGATCAGGCGGCCTTCGGCGTCGGTGTTGCCGACCTCGATGGTCTTGCCGGACATGCTGGTGATCACGTCGGACGGGCGGTAGGCGTTGCCGTCGATCGCGTTCTCCACCGCCGGCACCACCACCACCAGGTTCAACGGCAGGCGCGCGGTCACCGCGGCGACGAAGGTGCCGATCACGTTGGCGCCGCCGCACATGTCGTACTTCATCTCCTCGATGCCGCCCTGGGTCTTCAGGTTGACGCCGCCGGTGTCGAAGGTGATGCCCTTGCCGACCAGCACATAGGGCTTGGCGTCGCCGCCGCCGTTCCACTTCAGCACCACCATGTGTGGGCGGTTGGCCGAACCGCGCGCCACCGCCAGCAGCGAACCCATGCCCAGCGCCTGCATCTGCGTCTCGTCGAGGATCTCCGCCTCGGCGCCGTCGTGGCCGGCGGCGAACTCGGCCGCGGTCTGCGCCAGGTACGCCGGGGTGCACAGGTTCGGCGGCAGGTTGCCCAGCTCGCGCGCGAACTTGACCCCGGCGGCGATCGCCTGGCCCTGCGCCAGCGCCTGGGCGTCGTCGCCGGACACCGCCAGCGCGGCCAGGCCGCCGTCTTCGGCCTTCTTCTTGCCCAGCGTGGCGGTGTAGTGGTAGCAGGCATGGTCGCTGGCGATCACCGCCTGGCGGATGTTCCAGGCGCGGTCGCGGCCCTTCACCTCCAGCTCGGACAGGGTGAACAGCGCCTTGGCCGCCGGCCCGCTCTTCAGCGCGCGCGCCGCGTCGCCGACCGCCTTCAGGTACTGCGGCACCCCGAACTTGGCCGCCTCGCCCAGCCCGACCACCAGCACCCGCGGTGCCGCCACGCCGGGCAGGTCGTGCAGCAGGGCCGTGGCGCCGGTCTTGCCGCCGATGTCGCCGCGCGCGGCCAGGGCCGCCAGGCGTCCGTCGCTGGCCGCGTCCAGGGCCTGCGCGGCGGGCGTCAGGCGCTTGTCGGCGAACACGCCAACGACGATGCAATCGAACGCGGCGGTGGCCGGCGCGTCGTGGTTCAGGGTGAATTCCAGGGCCATTGATCAGATTCCGTTGGCAAATCCGTACAATCGCGGACTGTTTACCTCCAGCCGGTTAGGCTGGAACCGCCGCGAACGAATCCGAGAGTTTAAATCAACCCACCCCCATGCCGAAGCTCGATCGATACCTGCTGCGCGATTTCGTCCAGAGCTTCTCTGCCACCTTGATCGTGCTGTTGGTGGTCAGCGTCGGCGGCGTCCTGGTGGACGTGCTGGGCAACATCGCCGATGGCCGCATCCCGGCCAAGCTGCTGTTCTCGCAGCTGGGACTGCAGTTCGTGGTGTACCTGCCGCTGATCCTGCCGCTGGCGCTGATGCTCGGCCTGCTGCTGGCGCTGGGGCGGCTGTACCGCGATTCGGAGATGGCGGTGATCACCGCCATCGGCGTGGGCCCGCGGCGCCTGTTGCGGCCGATCCTGCTGCTGGTGCTGCCGGTGGTGACGCTAGTGGGGCTGTGTTCGCTGTGGCTGGGCCCGTGGGCCGACCGCACCTCCGAACGGCTGATCGAGGAGGCCAACCGCAGCCTGGTGCTGGCGGGCCTGGAGGCGGGGCGCTTCACGCCGCTGGCCAACGGCGGCATCGTCTACATCAGCTCGCTGTCCGGCGACGGCACCCAACTGGGCAAGGTGTTCATGCAGCGGCAGAAGGACGGCCGCCTGGACGTGGTCACCGCGCAGCGCGGGGCGATGTTCTTCGAAGGCAAGGCCGACCGCTACCTGCGCCTGGAGGACGGCTACCGGATCGAGGGGCCGCTGGCCGGCGAGAACCTGGACTACCGGCTGATGCGCTTTGCCAGCAACGACGTGGCCTTGCCCGACCGCAGCCAGACGCGCAAGGACGACGATCCGGAGCTGATGCCGACCGCGCAGCTGTTCGGCGACCCGCGCGCCGAAGCCAACGCGCAGTTGAACGCGCGCATCGCCCCGCCGCTGCTGGCGCTGGCGTTCGCGCTGCTGACCCTGCCGCTGTCGCGCAGCGCGCCGCGGCAGCAGCGCTACGGACGCATCATGCTGGCGTTCCTGGCCTATCTGCTCGGCACCAACCTGATGTTCATCGGCACCCAGTGGCTGACGGTGGACAAGATCCCGCGCGCGCTGGGCCTGTGGTGGCTGACCCTGCCGCTGCTGGGGCTGGCGATCTGGACCTATCTGCGCGACGGCCGGCTGTCGCGGCCGCGGAGGCGCGCATGAGGCTGCGCCCGTACCTGCACGACATCTACATCGGCCGCGCCGTGCTCGGCACGGTGCTGCTGACCTGGGCGGTGCTGCTCGGCCTGGACGTGATCATGGCCCTGTCCAACGAGTTCAAGGACATCGGCAAAGGCAGCTACAGCCTGGGCCACGCCGCGTCCTATGTCGCCTACACCGTGCCGCGGCGCGCCTACACGCTGTTCCCCACCGCCGCGGTGATCGGCGCGCTGATGGGCCTGGGCCAGCTGGCGGCCACCTCCGAACTGACCGCGCTGCGCGCGCTGGGTCTGTCGCGGCGCCGGCTGAGCGTGGCCGCGGCCGCGACCATGGCCTTGCTCACCGTCGGCATGGTGGTCAGCGGCGAGACGCTGGCGCCGTGGGCGCAGAACCAGGCCGATGCGATCAAGGCCAACGCCAAGTACAACAACAACATGAGCATGGCCCGCTACTCCGGGCTGTGGGCGCGCGAGGGCGACACCTTCCTCAACGCCCAGGCCGGCGAGGAGCACCTGGAGCAGGCCGGCGGCACCTGGCTGGAGCTGCGCGACGTGCGCCTGTACGCACTGGACGCTGGCGGCCGCCTGGCGACGCTGACCCACGCCGACGTCGCCGAGCACCGCAACGACGGCTGGACGCTGAAGCGGGTGTATCGCGATACCTTCGCCGAGCGCTCGGTGACGCGGGAGAAGTTCGACAGCCTGCCGTGGGCGTCCAGGCTCGATGCCGCGGCGCTGGCGTCGGGCCTGGCCAAGCCGCGCAACCTGTCCGCGCGCGACCTGCACACCAGCATCGAGTACCGGCGCCGCAACGGCCTGGACGCGCGCGACTACGAGGACCAGTACTGGAGCCGCTGGTTCTACCCGCTCAACGTGCTGGCGCTGTGCTTCGCCGCGATCCCGTTCGCGTTCGGCGCGCTGCGCAGCGGCGGCATGGGCAAGCGCCTGTTCCTGGGCATCCTGTTCGCGCTGGCGTTCTGGCTGCTGCAGCTGTTCTTCGGGCGCATGGCCGGCGCGCTGAAGTTCGACTACCGCATCGCCTACGCGTTGCCGCCGGCGGTGATGCTGTGCGTGTCGTGGATGCTGTTCCGCAAGCGAAGCAGCTGAGCCGATGCGGCGGATCAGCCTGACCGGACTGGCGCTGTGCCTGCCGTATGCGGCGGCGATCGCGCTGTGCCTGTGGGGCGCGCACGACGCGGGCGGCGACGACAAGGGGCGTTTCGTGCTGCTGCAGCTGCCCATCGCGCTGCAGTCGGCGGCGTTGCACGCGCTCGGCCTGACCCGGTGGCTGCACGGCATGTCCTGGACTGTGGCGTACCTGCTGCTGGTACCCCCGGTGTTCGCCGGCTGCTACCTGCTTGGCCATGCGCTGGAAGCCGGTGTCCGCCGCATTCGCGCTGGCGCTGCGCCGCAACCCAGCTGAGAGGACGAGGGCAGGAACGGCGATTCCGCCCGCGCGCCGCGCTGCGGTCAGGCCGATGGCGCGGAAGGCTGTCCACCGGATGACCCCGGCGAGGCCGTCTCGCTTCGCAGCGACGCGAAAGACGGCCGCTTCTCCTGCGCCACGGCGTTCGCCGCGTTCATGGACGCGGTTTGGAAAGCCGGGTCAGGCGCGTGCCGCTGGCGCGGTCGTGCCACGCCAGCTGCTGTCGGTCGAACAATGCCCACCAGAACCCCAGCCCGCCCAGCAGCAGCGACAGCGTGCCGACCAGGTAGCGCCGCCACAACGCGGACCACGACGGCGGCGTGCCGTCGGTGGCGTGCAGGCGCAGCCGCCACGGACGCATGCCGAGGGTCTGCCCGCCGCGACGCCAGCTCAGCGTGGCGTACAGTCCGGCGACCGCCCAGCAGCACAGCCACAGCAGCCATTGCAGGCCACTGAACGGGGCGATGTTGTCGCGCGGCGGATGCCCGCTCAGCGCATAGCCGAGCGTGAACAGTGCCGAGATCGCGAACCACAGCGCAAGCACCGGCCACAGGTCGTAGAACAGCGCGAGCAGGCGCCACAGCAACAGGGCGCGCGGACGCGGGTCGACAGCGGGCGAATCGGTCATCGCCACAGCTTAGCGGCAGCGCCGCTGGCGCGACAAACCGCCGCCATCGGGCAGCATCGGTGGCCTTGCGCCGCGATAAGCACCCGCTAGCCTTCCCGGTCCCCGGTCCCCGGTCCCCGGTCCCGAGTCCCGAGTCCCGCGTAAGCTGTAGCCATGCCCGACCTCGCCACCCCCGCCGAACGCCGCCAGCAGGCGCAGCGGCTCGCGCCATTGCGCGATGCCGATGCCGCCGCGATCCAGCAGTTCCTGGACGTGGCCTGGGCCGAGCAGGGGCTGGCGCGGCAGAGCCTGGACAGCTACCGGCGCGACCTGGAAGGCTTCGCGCGCTGGCGCGACGGCGCCGGCGGCGGGCTGGCCGGCGCCGACCGCCAGGCGCTGTTCGACTACCTGGCCTGGCGCACCCGGCTGGGCTACTCGCAACGCAGCAACGCGCGCTGGCTGTCGTCGCTGCGCGCGTTCTTCGCCCTGCGCCTGCGCCGCGGCGAGCGCAGCGACGATCCCACCGCGCTGCTGGACCCGCCCAAGCTGCCGCGTTCGCTGCCCAAGGCGCTGGCCGAAAGCCAGATCGACGCGTTGCTGGCCGCGCCCGACGATGCGCAGCCGACCGGCCTGCGCGATCGCGCCATGCTCGAGCTGATGTACGCCGCCGGCCTGCGGGTCAGCGAACTGGTCGGGCTGCCGGCCAATGCGGTGAACCTGCGCCAGGGCGTGCTGCGCGTCACCGGCAAGGGCAGCAAGGAGCGCCTGGTGCCGCTGGGCGAGGAGTCGCAGCACTGGCTGCAGCGCTACCTGGACAGCGCGCGGCCGGTGCTGGCGGCCGGGCAGGCGGTGCCGGCCAGCGACGGGGTAGTGCCGATGTTCATCGACGCCGCGCGCCGCCCGTTGAGCCGGCAGCAGTTCTGGGTGCTGGTGAAGCGCTATGCCGCGCTGGCCGGGATCGATCCGGCGCGGATCAGCCCGCATGGCCTGCGCCACAGCTTCGCCACGCACCTGCTCAACCGCGGCGCCGACCTGCGCGCGCTGCAGATGCTGCTCGGCCACAGTTCGCTGTCCACCACCCAGATCTACACGCTGGTGGCGCGCGAACACCTGCAGAAGCTGCACAGCAAGCACCATCCGCGCGGCTGAGCGCCGCGGCGCCCGCTGCAGCCGCCGGCGCATGTGGCCATGTTGCCGCTCGCATGAACACTGCCGGTGCCGCAGGCGCGCCGCCGATCGCGTTCGTCGCACCCAGCAAGATGCACCGCCGCTGCCTGCCGAATCGCTGCCATGGGAAGCCTTGGCGCAGGCCTGGCGGGCGGACGGCGCGCGCTACCGGCACGATCTGCTGGCGCGGCCCGATGGCGGCCTGCTGTTCGGGCGCCGGCACCCCGGTGTGGCGGCGGCATCGCGATAGCGAACGCCGGCAAGCGCAGACCGTGTGGTCGGGCGCGGACGGCGCGCAGCCATGGACGCTGCGCGCCCGCGCTGCACGACCCGCCCGGCGCCAGTCCGAGCATGCCGGCGATCGAACGCGTGCCGCCCGTGTACACGAAGCGCCGCGGGTGGTATGCGACAATCCCGCCGGTTCGTCAGCCCTCTGGATAGCCATGCTCCTCCGAATTGCCTTTAGCGCGCTGTTGGGCGCGGTCAGCCTTTCCGCCTGCGCGCAGCCGGCGCCGCCGCCGTCCAAGAGCGCCGCCGCGCCGGCCGCCAAGCCCGCCGCCGCTGCCGCCGGTCCTGCCGACCAGCGCGTGCGCAATGCGCTGTTGCAGCTGGATCCGGACTTCAAGCCCGACTACATGGGCGCCGCGCCGTTCCCGGGCTTCCGCGAGGTGGTGGTCGGCGGCCAGGTGCTGTACGTCTCCGACGACGGCCGCTACCTGTTCCAGGCGCAGCCGTTCGATATCCAGGAGAAGCAGTTCGCCTCCAGCGAGGGCCTGCTGTCGTACCGCCGCAAGCTGCTGGAGAGCGCGCCGCGCGCCGAGCGCATCGTGTTCGCGCCGGCCAACCCGAAGTACACCGTCAGCGTGTTCACCGATATCGAATGCGGTTACTGCCGCAAGCTGCACAGCGAGATCGCCGAGCTCAACAAGCAGGGCATCGCGGTGGAATACCTGGCGTTCCCGCGCATGGGCCTGGGCAGCCAGGACTACAAGGACATGGTCGCGGTGTGGTGCGCGGCCGACAAGAAGAAGGCGCTGACCGAGGCCAAGACCAGCGGCAAGGTCCCCGGCGCGGCGAACTGCAAGAACCCGGTGACGCTGCAGTACAACCTGGGCCAGCGCCTGGGCGTCAACGGCACCCCGGCGATCTTCGCCCCGGACGGCACCCAGCTCGGCGGCTACCTGCCGCCGGCGCAGCTGCGCCAGGCGCTGGACAAGCGCGCGGCCGGATGCCCTTCCACCACCGCGGCGTTGTCGCTGTACG